>CALHUI010000034.1 GCA_938039675.1 uncultured Cytophagales bacterium | reverse complement strand
TGTCAGCTTGCATAAATCGCTTAAAAAGCTGACAGCTGAGCAATTTGCAAAACTTACTGGTTACAGAGGAAAAACCTCGGTTCACGCCAGGGATGCAGCAATGTTGGTTTTTAACCGTTAATTGGTTTTTGGTTTTTGATTATCGGGCAATTGGTTAAAAACAACATCGGAATTTCTTGTTTTAACATCAGTTGCGGGTATCAAAATGAGCATACCAACCACGAATATCTAGGGGTACTCCGACAATATTGACCTAATATTAGGTCAATATTGTCCCGGAATTAAGATTCCTTCCCTTATTGAAAGGAGTACCCCGACAACACGCTTTTTTTATAATTTTTCCAACAATTTTTTTCGCAGGGTTGCAACAATCCTGTTGGCGTATTGTTGCCGGAACTGTTTTTTGTTACAACCTTACCCGCCATTCCTCAGGTAGCTTTATTTCGATTTTTTCTTGAGATATTTTCCGCAAATCGGTAATCCATTGCAAAGTTATGCGCATCAACTCATATAAGTTGGCTGCGATTTCTGCAATGGCTAACTGCCTTGGATTATCATCAAGCTGCTTAGCTACCCCGCTTTGCATTTGGTCTGACCGATACAAGTTAAGCGATTCTTTAACATCTGCTTTACACTTTTCTAGGTATTTACCCTGCCACTCTATCGCGCTGGTATCGGGTGCTGTAAAAGTTAACAGCGGCTTTGATACTTCTTTTTCATCACGAAAAGGCGACCTTTGACGGTAAAGTACACTCCCAATAGGTAAACTCGGCTTAATTTCGCCGCTTCTATCGGGGCATTCGCAGCTATCTGCAAAATCCAATTCGCGCCCTTTACAACCCTGCCCATTGCAACCTGAACATGGCTTACTTTCTATTTCAATGTAGGGGTGCGTATGTACCTGCCGCATAATTTCAACATCGGTGAAAACACGTACTGCCAATGTTGCCTTTTCAAAAGCATGACTAATGAAACTTTCAAACATGAAAAGTTGGTCTTCAGTTTCGCTGTAGTCGGTGTCATTGGTTTCCATCGCATCAAAATCAGCTACCACCCCGCCCAATGCAGTCCATACGGGGTAGTCCAACCAATGTGGATAATACCAACTATCGGTTTCTACCTTGTTACCGCGTAAGATAAAACGTCTGTACTCTCTTGTACTAACGTAGTAGTAAAAGCCTTGAAACTTGAAAATAATTTCATCAGATGAAAGTACGTGTATATTTTTGAAAGGCACATACCAAAGTTTCAAATCAATTGCCACACTGATATCCGTCAAACCTTTTCCCGAGGGCATAATTACTAATATGCCATTAGGGTCGAGCAGCATTTTAACTGCAACGACTTTTCTGAAAAAGTCCCAAAGGTTCATTTCCTGAAAAGCGTATCGCTTTGTTTCTTCAGGTGCTATGATTTCCACTTTGGCAGGTGTTACAATTTCTTCCGTCGTGCCGTCCTTATTGGTAATAGTCTGAGTGCTCGGCTGTAATAGCCCGTTTGCAAGCAAGGTATAAACGATGCCATTTGTAAAGTTTTTGAAATAGTCTTTACAAACCGGTATTGTTAGTTTAAGTCTGTCTTCCCGCCTTACCAGCGTCTCGGCGATGCGGTAATCGTCCATTAGCACCGCCAGATTATCGCCGCCGTAGATATGCGCAGACGCAATTTCATAATTTTTTACTACCTGATGGTAGTACTTTGGACGTATTTTTTCATTGAAGTTCTTTGTAAGAGACGCGTAACCTTTCACGTTATTTGTATTTTTTGTCAGTTAATTAGCACACATGATTTAAGCGACAAATTTCTCTTTCCAATTCTATGCTTATGTACCAGCTTTTTTGCACTACACTATCGGGGTTCTTTGAAATCGAACCCTTAAACACAAAACCGCTTTCAATCACGTTACCGAATATTAAAGTGATATTTCTCCCCAAAAGTACGCTTTTTGTCAGCCTGTTAAAGAAAAAACTGTTAGGCTGCATTGGTTTTGTCAGCACTAAACGCCAAACTTCAGTGATTCGCCTGTCATAGACAAATTGACTTTCGCCGCGTTCTTTGGTTTCTTGAACCACTTGTACCATTTCAAATCTGCCATATATTCGCATCTTGTTGCTGAAACCAGCGGCAAAATCGTTCCCTAAGCAATCTTTGTTGCTGTAAAACGATTCAATTTGTATGGATTCCGGACAATAGTTTAGGCAACTCATTTATGGAATGGTTGAAGGGGCAACAATTTCAAAATGTAGTGGTTTAAGTATGTAATTGGCAAATGAAGGCATAAATACGCCGCAAACTTTATTGTAATTACGCGCGGTTATGGTGACGGCACTGGTGCAAGCCTACTAGGGTCAAACAATGCCCTCGCTCTTATATGCGTTCCCGGAGGAACAATAAAGCTAATATTGGGCGTTGTGGGATTGCCAACAACAAATTGCGGCGGCAACGGTGCTGGTGCGTATGTACCGGCTATACTACCAGTAGGCACATCAAAAACCCACCCAAAAAAGTGATCAACACCTTCAGTAATTGAAGCACTTACAATTGCACCATTGACTGTTGCGTGCAGATGGTCAGCAACAACGCCCCCCCTTCCGTTGCGATCGGAAGCCAAAAAGCTGACGGGCGTATTGGGATAACAGATATAGCTGTACTCAGCATCTGAAACCCCGATGATATTGGTGCTAAATGCCACATTATCTGTAATTCTTACGTGTTCAAACTGAACAAAAGATGCCTGCGCTGTTGCCAATACGGGTGGCAAAGGCGTAGGCTGTTCGAGGCTCGGTTGCGTTTCGCAATCAACAAAGCAATCAATGCGTTCAAATCCAAGAGCCGTACATTCATTATTGATTTCAACCGTAAAGCACGGCGGCGCATTGCAAAAAGCAATGCGCAACCTATTCCCTTCGAAATTCAGAATATTGTTGTTAGGTGCGGTTGCTCCGTTTGGCAGCCTGATAACTGCATTGGTAATTGTTTCAGGCCACTGTAAATCAAATACGTCCTGCGGGGCAAAAGGCAGCTTATCGAGGCAATCAACACAAGGCGGTGTTTGCCCCGTGCCTGCATTTCCTCCACTGCCGCACAAATCTATATTGGGCATATATTTCAATGCAAAGACGAATGGCGGCCGCTCCAAACTAAATATTTGAGGGTAAACGTATCTCATCGCATATCTTTATGCTTGCAGATTTGCGCTTCAAAGTTACGCAAATAAATTTCATGTTTTATTGCGTAAAGGGAATTAATCAGTTCAATGACTCCCTTTGCGCCTTTTTTTATGCAGTTAATTGGCTATCCCCATAGCGCGACGCAGTGTTTTTATGAAGTAAACAGTATGCTATTTGTAGCTTAACGGCATTAGCTTATATGACGCATTATTTCTGAGATGCGTCCACACGGCACCTTTGAAGGTATCTATCAAGTGGTTAGGTGTATTTCTATCCACCTTATCGGTGCCCTGAATCCATCTATAATTTTGTAGCTCGTTTTCAAAGTCTTTACCCAGCACATACAGCGACAACCGCTTGCAAAAGTCTATGCTGGTTAAAATATCCTTGTCCCAGGGTTTCGCTAAGATACCTACCTCTCTCAATTGTTGAATTCGGTCGGGCTCCGCATTATCGCAGTAAACATAGCTACCCTTTACCAAGGGCTTTACTACTCTGATAATGTCGTCTGTCAGCAGCCCCGCCTTATATAGCACCTGTCTTGCAAAGATTTCAGGAAGCCCTTTTGGCTGCCTTACTATTTTATACTCAGCAACGGCACTCGGTGTGTTGTATCCCCAATCTATGCCAAAAATAGTTTCTGCATCGCGGGGTATAAGATTCCAAACCGATTCGGTAATGGTTTGGTATTGCGGGAAAACAAGACCCGCGCTCGGTTCACCCCATTCTCCCAAAGCATAGACTCGGTAATCACTGGGACTTGTCAGCTTCAAATTTTCTAATATTTCCCGATCGTCATCACTTAGAAACATGTTGTCTTTGTAGGTGTACTTATATAGCCGTACACCTGGCTCTTCTTTGTCAATAAGTTCCGTTTTTAGCCAATGGAGCTTTGAAACGGGGTTAAAAGTCATCCAAAACTGCTTTGGGTACGGCGTATAGCCTCTGATACGTCTCTGAATCTCTCTAAAATCGGACAGTTTAAACTGATTGGCTTCTTCTAACCATGCCCAATTTAGCGGGCTGCCCTCAGCCGTAATGGATTTTAAACTTTCCGGATCGCTTGCACCTAAGCAATATATTTCAGCATCGTTAGGCGCAAATTGAAAGTGCATTCTTGTTGTATTTATTTTGAAATACTTTCTTAGACCGAAACGAGTAATAACCGATTTTAGCAGAGGAAAAATAGACCTCCTTACATCGGTTTCGTACTTCCTTAAGGCAAGGCCACTTTGTCCTTCCTGAACTACTCTGGTAAGTAATAGTATCTGCGCAACTGCAACGGACTTACCAGCGCCCGAACCGCCCATTACCATTGGCACACGGGTGCGCACTTTGGATAATTTTGGTACAAAGTGATTGAAGTTATCGGGATGTATGGTGATTTCTATTTGCGACACAAATATCTCTTTAACATTTTTGAGCAGATAAAAAACTATTTTTAGTCGTTTCCGCCCAATGGACTGTTTATCTTAATCTCGATCTTACGATTGTCATCATAGTCGGGGTTTCTGAGGTTGTAGCCTCTACTTTTACCCTTATTGTTCAAGTAGTAAAACACCGCCGTTAAGTCTCCATTTTTAACGGCGTTCAAAAGAACGCTTTCACACAAATCTAAGTTGCGTTCCATAATAACTTCTACTTTTTCGGCATATTGAGGATCTTCTTTCATCCAACGATAATGGGTTTCCCTTCTTATGCCTGTTGCATCGGCAGCGTGAACAACCATACCCAATGACTTTTCCAAAGCTTCTAAAAAAAGCTGCTTATCTTTTCCGCCGTATCTCGTGGTTTTTTTCATGTGTTACTATTGTTTTTTTATGATTTTTTTCCAACGCATTTTGAAAATTACGCTGTTTTTCGCTTTGCTTTCCGTCAGCAGACTTCATTTCAATGCGCAATCCATGATAGCCGCAACGCGCCAAATCCAAATTCATATCGGCAGCACCCGGAACAATACCCATTGCTTTATCCTTATTACCCATTTTTCAGTGATAAATAAAGCTCATTTTCATTGCAAACATAATACAATGCTTGCTATTGGCAATTAGTTAAAATCAAACAATTGGCGCTCTGCTGAATTGTAAATGTGAACGATATATTGGCTACGCCTGTTGCAGTGTTACGGGTACGGCGGGACATTTTGACGGCAGTTTCAAGGTTTTTTAATTTGTCATAGTTTACCGTCACATTGTCTATTGCAACATTGCGATTTAGGAAAAAAGCTAATGCGCTGGCATAATCTCCAATATTTTCTGCGTCACCTACCAATGTTAGCTGCAAAGGATAAGCAATGGTTGCCACATCATCAAAAGCAGATTGGTAAACGGCATTCCCTGCAAGGTATATATAAGCAGATACACCGTTCGTATCTGAAACGGCAAAGGTGCTTACCCCACGTTTTACGGTGTAATTTGTGGCATCGGAAGCATGATTGGCAATCAATTCAAAGCCGTGTCTGTCTGTATAATAACCAACGGTTCCGTTGGAAGATTCAATTTTATGCCCTATCCCGCACACCGTTTGCAGCCACGTATTGAGTTTGGGTTGATAAGACTGAAATAGCTCAATCAGTTCGTCAGACAGCTGTTTCACGTTTTATTTCTGTTTTATAGCTTTTATTGTTGTCGGAAAGCAACGTTGTTATTATTGCAATCGATGCAATGTCGTTTAAGGGTATTCGGTCGTTGTCGGCTTCAAAAATAAAGCTATATTCCAGCTTTTTAAGATGCTTCCAAGCATCAATTGAAATTTGCACTAGTTTACGCTTTTTTTTTGAAGCATAAACATGTTGCGGCGTATTCGCTAATTCTGAATTGATTGCGCTTTTTATTATTGTTTCATTAATAAACGGCGCAATATTGCCAGAGCAGTGGTTTAGTACTAATTCGTAAGCTACATCGGATATCGCGATAGATTTTCTGCGATTCATAATCAACTATATTTGCGTATTCAAATATACAAATTTTATTAATAAGGGCAGTAAATGTTTAAAAAATGTTAAAAAGTCATAAGGCTATTGTTTATTAATAAACAATTATATACTTTTGTACCATAATCAAACATAACATGGAAACAATAGTTGTGGGTAATCCGCTAAAAAATTGGGCGGATTACCAAAAAAAACAAGTAAAAGACCTGATTAAAGGGGTCAGGGGCTATCAGTCGAAAATAGCTTGTTTAACATCAGCAGGCTATAAAGTCGAGATTGAGCCTGTTGCGTATTTTGGGAGGGATACACATATTGGAAGCCAAGTGCTTCGAATATGTGTATCGATATTAGGTCGTAACGGTATTTACGTACATATCCCAATATGTACGTAAATAAAGCATATTGTCGCAATCCATCTCTTATTGAAGGGAGTACTCCGACTATACAAATAGGCGCGCCCTGCGTCGAACCTACAATCGTCGCAATCCATCTCTTATTGAAGGGAGTACTCCGACTTTACCCGTTAAAAGCTTTAAAGCTGATGAAGTACCGTTTTGATTTTGTTGAAATAGCGGCGCGACTGTTTTGGTTGTGCGCCGTTGCTGCCGTGATGTATTGGTTGTGGTGTGAAATGACGGGGTTTATTTTCTTTAAATAAATTATGATTTTACATTTCCCCTTTTAAAATAACTTTTCTATCGGGGAAGTACTCTATTTCGATTTCTGTAACAATGCCAATACCTTGAGAAATGCGTACTTTATCATAGATATCGTACGTGCCGATTGGCAATTCTTCGACTTTAAAATTAAAAGGTTTGCGGCTTCTCATATAGTCGCTGCGCGGGTTGCTTATAAAATAGAACCTGTCGTACAGCGTTTTGCCGTAAAAATCAATATTATTGTTTACAATTAAGTTACCCCAAAATATATTTTGGTTGGGGTTGATGATAAGCAGTACGGGGTTGCTTGTCCGACCGTTGTCCATGACCAGTAATGGCGGGCTGTCGGAACGAAGTCGTCGCAATTTGGCATCAAATGCGCCAAACAACAACTGAAAAGCACGCTGTGCAACTGCGTACTGCTCAAATTTCAATTGTTTTCCCGTGAAACTGAAATCGACATTTTTATCATATAATTGTCGCGTCCTGCCAAAAGGCACAATTACCTGCTCAATACCCTTTTGGCGTGGTGAAAACGGGTCTTTATTCCAAAGCTCAAAATAATCATAGTACCCGTTTGTATTGGCCTCGGTATTACTAACGTCATCGACAAATTTGATTTCTATTGCTTGTGGAAGCGGGATATCTTTTAAAGTGTAGCAAGTTTTGTATTGACTTAAGTCTGCGCTGACTTTTTCAAAAAAGTCTTTGCGCTCAAAAACAATTTCGTTTCCAATAATTCGCCATTCGGCGTTAAAAACTTTTTTCAGGTCATCAAGCAAATCGGCACCCGTTTTTAACGGCTCATTGGTAATTAACCCCAAATCCGAAAGGCTGTTATAATCAATATCCCTGCCGCGCTGGTAGTCTGAAAACAAATAAACAGTATTGTAATACGGCGAATCGGGGTCAAAAATAGAACTGCGAAAAGTGAAGTTGGTATTTCCTGCTTTTTGGTTGCATAGGGCTATTGTTTCTGTTATGTAGGTGCGTAAATATGGCGTAGGGTGAAAGAACGCAAGCCCTGTTCCTAAGTCATTCATCGCCTCAATTGCAGGGCTTAAATCAAAGCCGCGCAATCTGTTTCTTAACAATCCAATACTGAGTGTATTGATAATGGTGCGCTGAATATCAACAATGACATCCAATACGCGCAAAAATGAGCTAACAATACCTAATAACCATGCAATCAAATACCCTACTGCATTACCTCCGGCTACTAATGCAAAAACAGTTTTCGGGTGATTGATTTGCGTCCTGATGCTTTCGGGTTCGCTGATATACGTTGACTCAAAAAAGTCCAAAAATCGCTTTTTTGGTGAAGTGTTTACGGGTGTCGCCGTAACAAAGCATTCATTGTCGCAAAAGTCCAATGTATCTGCTCGTATTTCGCCTTCAAAAAATACCCTGTTGTCGCACAAATCCACCAATATAATCGGAATTCCTTGCACCAACCCCGTACCGGCATATTGTGGATTATTAACTAAACGGTCAATAATTAGGTTATATGTATCGTTTATGAAAGTAATATCGCCTTCCAATCGCTCTACTTTTTCTTCTTTTGAATTAATCACCCGTAGCGGATGTTCCAAAATATAATCCTGCGTATATATGAGGCGTTTCCCATCAAGAAAAATATCAATATTTATCATGGCAAAAAACCATACATAAGGTACGGGCTTTACAAATTTAGCGATTTTGAATCTTTTATGTTGCCTCTATTATCAATTCTTCATTATTACAAAAGCTACGTGCAATGTCTCCAATCATCGTAAAATTATCGTACTGCAATGCCTCAAAGTTTGATGCAGTAGTTCTCTTTCTGGCAGTTGCTAATAAATTTTGACAAGCAATGCCTAAAATATTATTATGATAGCCCACCGTGAAATAGTTGTGATGATTAACCATTTCGGCAGCGGCGGTAAAAATGATGGCTATCAACGCCTTAATGATTTCATCTTTGCTTTTTGCATCGCAGGTTGCGCCAAAAATTACAACCTTGGCAATACGCTTTGCTGCCAGTGCGTGTTTAATAAAGCCAGAGGCTACGTCATCGGCAGCTATTTTCAGCTGCCTAAATTCAATCGGCATCGTCGTGTAATGGAACGTCGCTAATGCCTGCGCGCATATTTCGGCTATGAATTGCTCAAGCCATGCTTTGCGGTCAAGGTCTGAACTAAAACGCGGGGGGTGTGATGCGAAAAATAATTTCATCCCAACTTGGTTTTAAGTTATCCGATTTGCGCCTCAATTTGGGCAAGTTCACTATCATTTGCCAATTAAACAATGTAAAGGTAACTACTTTTTTGCATTTTCATAAGCATCAGACTGCATTTTTTGCATTCTCAAATAGTCGTGCCGCAAATCAAGCAGTTTGCCGTATGTCCAATCAAGCATTTCATCGGGATTAAAACCGTATTCCTTTGCCAATACAAGCCTTGTTAGCCGCAAATCATCTGATAATTCCATGTTGTTGGCAAGTAAATAGGGGTCGTTTAGCCCAAATCGTTGGCAGATGTACAGGGCTAAGTTGTGGTAGCGTCGGTCTGGATAGTCATCCGTGATTTTAGGGCGAGGCTGACTAATTGAACTAACAAGTCCATCCGTTCTGCGTTCTGATAGTTCTTTAATTGTTCGTTTAAAATAGCTGCTTTTGGCAAAAAAAAACCAAGCAGATTAGGGTCGGCGTTCAATCGTTCCTGCTTTACGGAGTCCCAAGATGCCGATTTAGCGTATTCCAGCGGTTCATTTTCGCATACCATCACCAATTTAGTCAAAGCCAGAAGGAACTGATATTCGCCGCAATTGCGGATGCGTTCCTGTAATCGCGCTGAATTATGGAAGTATTGCCGCTGCAATTCTGCCTTCTCGTTGGGGTGGCAAACGGCTAACTTAGTAAACAATGCGCTTTGAATTTGTTCGTGTTCTATTAAATCCAAATCTGATATGCTTAGTGAACTGTTATTGATGGTCTTAAAAATACCTTCGGCTCGCCAGACCGTAATTTGTTCTTCCGACTTGAAGGTGTAATAGTTGTGCCCAAATTTGTCGGTCGTTACAAATTCTATTGGGCTTTCGGGCGGGTGCACTTTGGGCGCAGCTGCCAATTCACGGCTTAACTTTTGAACTTGCAATTGCAAATCGCTTACAACCGATTGGCTTTGACGTAATTTCTCTTCCAATTCAATAATGCGGGCTTTGTGCTTTTTGAAAAACATCTTACTTACAATGTGTTCAATATATATCCTTCCTGCGATGCATATGGTGTGCCGTTAATAAATATTTCGTGCACATGTCTGTATAATCCAACGGCCATAAACACATTGCTGGTATAAATAAATTCCAATATATAGCCGTTAGGTATTGGCACCGGCGTAGAGACTTGATTATTGCGGTGCGGAAAATCAAAAGGCGCACCGCACGAATCGCCTCCTAATGATATTGGTTTCACGTACCTAATATTATATGCCGCATTAGGATTGGTTACCGTTCCGTTCTGATTAAACGGAATCAATAAATTGTTGTGTTGGTCAAAGATTTTGAGTGATGCCGTAATTTCCGATGCAGCAATATTGCTGCTAACCCATAAGGAATATAGGTGTATATCGGGTGCTAATTTTCGTACAGGTTCTGAATAATATGCCTTTGCCCACGAAAAAACATCATCTATCCGTGTCCAACATGAAAATTTGCGAGTAAAGTCGTTGTTAAACAACCCTTGTTCAATCCAATACGGCAGTACGTTTGGAAAGTTATTGTTACGCAAATCCGTTACTGATGTACGTGTAATATCGTAACGGTTTTTAATTGTTCTTGCGTCGTTTACGCCTGCTGAAAAATCGAAGAGACCAAAGTTGTTTTGTCTTGTGAAAAACCACGTTTGACGACAGCCCAATGCACTTGTATCTTGTGGCACGCCAAACGCAAATGGCGAAGCCCCGCTAAGGCTAAAATTAACAGCCGTCGGCTGAACGGGGCAAAGAACCGCATCTTCACCTGCATCCTTCCATACTTGTTGTCCAAAAGTAGGAGACGAAGGGTTCACGTCAACAAACAATTTTTCAATTGTGGACTCAAAGCGCGGTTCATTAAATTTACAGCGAATTTGCTCGGGACATGTTGCTACCAATACTGGGCATACGGCAACGGGACATTCAATTTCATCCTGCGGCGACGGCGGCAGATCAACCCAGCGCGTCGTACCAACGTTTGCAAGTCTATCATTGGCTTGAATCTGCTGCTTTTGGCGCGTTGTTTCGGCGCGTGGTGCATCAAATTTACAACGTGTAACAATGTTGCACTCACTATCCAATACATCAACCCACAATTCACGGTTACAAGGGTCTGTATCTATCGGACACAAATCGGGACGCATACCGATACTTACCCATTGGTCGTTTCCAAATGTGGCAGAAAACGGATTGCGGTCAACCTGACGCTTCTCTGCCAATGTTGTTTCGCGCCCCAAAGCGGGCTGAACACATCTCCATTCGCCTGTATCCTGATAGTCAGGCAGTAATGACGTTGGCGGGCAATCTGAGCAATCATTAGGATTTGCAGATGGAATAATAAAAAACTGCTCTTGCCGGAACGTCGCCGAAAGCGGATTTTCATCGCGTCGCAAAATTTGCTTACGGCAATCGGTGCGCGGTTCGGGTTGACACTCCGGCAAGCCTATATCTTGCCAATCAGGGGCGGTGTTACCGACGGGGCAAAGTGTTTCATCAAATTCATCATCGCGTGTTATTATTTCACCAAATCTAAAACTATTAAAATTGGTATTAATTTCGACAATCAGCACTCTGCTTGTTGTGCGGGGCTCGTCTTGCAGGCAGAATCTATGTGTTTCCGTATATATTGGTAATTCTTCTGGGAATGAATATGTATAGGGTCGTATGTCAATGAAACCGGCAGCGACCAAATTACACCAATTTAAAAGAACATTTCCGCTAAAGACGGGACTATCGAAACCGAAACCTTTATATTGTGTATTGGTTGAATTGACTGCAAAATACAAAGGATTTGGTGAGTAAAACGATGCGTCAATAGGCATATTTTCGCATGGGATATTACACGGGTTACCACTAAGCGTCGGAATTGGGTCTATTGCATCTGGCCCCGTAACAATTATCCGATGCGTATAATTGATTATGGTAGGTTTTTTGGCAAAGCGCAAAGTCCATTGTAAATCAATTTGCCTCCCGATATCTTGCAGGCGTGTTGAAAAACTTGCTTGCAATATTCTTCCAAAGCCCACAACGGACTCAATCACGGGGATGCTTTGCCCGTCAAAAATAGCAGTTGCGCTGACAAAGTCATTCATTCCCGAATCTACATGTTCCAAAACAGCCGCGACAGGCAGCAGTGCTGGAAACGCGGCAAAATAGCTTCTTGTTTGCTGACCTCCCAACGAAGGATAAATAAAGTATCCTATCAAATCCGGAACATGAATATTTGACATTTTCTTACGTGAAGGTATGCAAAGATAATATAAAACCGTACGACCTTGTCATACGGTTTTATAAAAAATATGAATAATCAAATCAATGCTTAAACCATTTACCAAGCTACTAAGGCAAGTTGTCGGCGGACACTTTAATGATGTAAATGTATAATTAATGTATATTAATATACAATAGTTACAATAAAAAATAAGATAGCCGCAAAGCAACTACCTTATTTAATTTATCCCCAAAATATCATATCAGAGCGCAACACGGATTTTTATTGGTTCTAGCACCGTTATAGCACCATCAGGTGCTATCAATTCTGTGCACGTATAAATGTAATCTTCATTTAATGTGCCAATGTAAAAACCGATGGCATCTCCGCTTTGCAGTGTCTCTTGCAAAGCGAAGACATGACCGTTAAATTTTAGGCGTAACTCGTATACCCCGTCTTGGTCAGCCGTCAGCCCCGTGTTGTATCGATGGGCGTTAAAAAGAATATTTGTCATATTTAATTATAATTTCATATCCCATTAATAACCGCGCCAACAGACGCGACTGAGAGTTTCCAAAGCGGCTTCTTTTATATACGAATTTTGCTTTATATAAAATTAACTTACCGTTTTTGAACCATTTCACTAATTGACAATAGTAGATCTGACTGTTGTGCTTTGATTTCAGCGTAGTTCATTTGTGAACTACGCTCCAATTTAGCAATATTATCTAAAAGTTTTTCTATCAGCTCCATTTGTTTTGTATGAAAGCTGTTGCTTTTGCATAATTCCTGTTGAATCAAGGTCAACGCCTCAATATTTTTTTGCATAACGGAATTATGCTGGATACGTTCCCTCTCAATAAATTGCATGAATTGATTATTAATGCTTGCAATAACGTCGACGAACTTTTCATCTTTTTTTGCAAACGCATTGCTAAAGACTTTTATCAATCCGAAAATTGAAAAAACAAGTAAGCCGGAAACGCCACTTACCTGCAAAACTTGTTTCAAAACTTCCGTGTTAATCCAATCCACGCTTACAATGTTATTTTTTTGCCAACTGCTTCCCGTATTCTATACGCGTTGCATAAATTCAAACATTTTAAGTGCAGCTCGAACAAATTCCAAGCGGCTATTTTGTTCAATATTGCTGCGCTCATACAACCAAGTAGATGATGGGACGTATGGATCGTTGTCCACATGGACGTAATTGTGATGAACTCCGAACCGCTTAAATCCTACTGCAACGAGAGCCAATATTACGAGTTCAAAGTTTGCCCGATTTGCACAGCGAATATCCGCTGCAAATCCGCGCAAATGAGTGCTATTGGCAGCTCCGCCCACGCGTCTATTGTGAGCTTCGGTTCTAAATCCAGAATTAATCACAAACGGAATGCCTGCCAACGCTCTGGCACGGTCCAACAATAACAATGTTTGATTCTGCATATTTATGCCGCTACCCGGCACATCGGGGCTGTCAAACTCTGACAGCATAAAAAATTGGCATTTTATTTCGGTATTTTCAGCAACGGGTGCTACTTTTTTTTTATTTGAATTCATGCTTTCGTGTGTTTAAAAAATGATTATTGATTGCTGCTTTTTTATTTGCGCTTGGTTGCTGTTTTCTTAGAGCCACCACATTCACATTCGCCCTTTTATTTATTCCCATAGTTGTTTTATTAATCAAACCATCTATTTTTTATTAAATCCTCATTTCAGTAAATACGTTTCGCCGCGTCTCAAAGCAGTTACGATCAATACTTGCAACCGTATTATTCAAGGCTGGCAACACTTTTTCTAGTTCCTTTGTGTACAAATCCATGAACTCTTGTTTGCGCTTTTCAGCCCACTCCAATGAATTGTTCACAAAGAAGTTTATCCTGTCGGATGCTATGATTTCGTCGGCTAATTGCGCTCCGAAACGCCACAAAATAGCCTGATTCATCATATACGCAATATTTTGCTCCAATCTACTGTAATCGCAGATATAGATCATGTCCAACGAAATGCCGTTATAGCCTTGTACGCCGTTATAGCCTTGTACGTAGTACCAGCGCCCGTATGCCGTTGCTTTTCTTCCCCTGCATCCGCACGATTGACCGTTATTCATGGCATCATTAGCCCAAGACCAAGAGGCAGGGCGAATGTCGGATAAATCCCAAACAACGGAAAATCTTTCAGGGTTCTTTACCAAATAGCCCAATGACCCATCATCTCCAACTAAATCAATGGTAGTCGGTTGTCCTGCTACTAAGTCGACAGTAAGTGTGGTAATGTTATTACCGTCTATGATTTGAATTTGTTTCCCTGCTACCGTATCGTTGGTAAGCAGGTTGATTTTGGTAATTAGCCACGTAGAAAGTGGCTGATATTGTGGCTGGTATTTAATCACTTCCAACCCACGAACCTCATTCACGTAGTCGTCGGCATACGAACCGTTCCAAAACGTAGGAAGTGATTGTGTGATTATTTTTGTCTGCCCTAAACATTGCATACTTGTAAGAGCATCGCTGATTACCAAATCCACTGCTATCATAGAACTCTGTTGAATCAGTTCCATGGCACTGCCATACGTAGCAGTATTGGCAATTCCTTTGAGAGTAAACCCTGCAAGATGCTCAAGATATTTGCCCGAAAGACTTCTAAACCCGTCTTTGTAACGCTTATCTTTTAACGAAATAATAAAGTTTTTTTTCCATTCCATTGCATATTTGTCGTACATCAAACGTTATTTTTTTTGCGTTTTTGTTACGGTTTTGCCCAATAAACTGCGCTTAATAACGGAGACTCCTTTGTTGGCGCGTCTTCGGTTAGCATCCAATCTTGCGGCTGCCGACAGCCTTGTTGCGGTTGTTTTGCCGCCTTTGGTCGTAGATCGCGCCCTTTCTTTGTTGAGCGTCGTAGTTGCTCCGCGTTGAGGGCCTTGTTTGCGCAATGTTTTAGCCAATGCAACTCTCTGAAGCGGCGTGCTATTCCCTTTCTTTCTGCCTTGTTTAATCAGTTCTTTTATCGCCCTCTCACTTCGGGACGGAGTAACTTTACCCTTCTTTGATTTGGGCGACAGGTTGGCATACTTAGTTTGCTTCAAAGCTCCAACAGTTGCGCTTGTTTTGTTTTTACAAGCCCCGACTTCTCGCTTACATTTAAGGTCATAAAAGCCGCTTGCACGTAGCCTTGCAAACCACATTTTACGGGCAAAATTATTTCCTTTCACCGACCTCCAACTCGTTTTGTTTGCCATATCCTTATCCTTAGTTATTTACAAAAGCGTTGTAAGCACCGGGAATAACGATAAAATTCCACCCTCTCACTTTGTCATCCGACCACATCAACGACGCCGTAAACTGGCGGCGAGCGATGTTTTTACCTGTTGCATCGTATATCAGACTCTGTTTCAAATTTACGGGGGTGCGGTAAAACGTTACAAAGTCACCCCTGTATATCGTGACAAAATGTAATTTCGCGTTATTGGCTAACATTGCTTTGTCATCCCAATACATTCTGTCTGTTTCAGATGTGAAATCAAAGTAATTATCCTCAAACGCGATTGTTTGGTTTGCACCAGTGATAGCAGCAGGAATAAACGGGTCAAAGCTCACTTCCTGCCATTCCTCGGCAGCCTTGTTGAAATTTTGAACGCGCTTAAAAGTTAGCTTTTCAGCAGCTACCAGCGCCTGCAAATCTGCCAGTGTCGGTGTGGCAGGCAGCGGCGGCGTGCTTGTAGATGAAATTTCGCAGTTCAGAAAGCCTACTACTACGATGTCGGTTGCGATAATTTTCGTATCGCAAAAAGAAGGTGCTGCAACCTGAACAGGAGGCGCGGCACAAATATTGGTACACGCGCCTAAAGCGGCATTATAGATACTCATATTTTAGTTATCCTTTCAGGTTTTAGTATTAAGAAACAGTAGCATCGAACAACAGTGTTCCATTAGTTCCAATTAAACGGTCGCCTGTGTTGTAAGCGTCGGATGGAACAGTAAACAGCAAACTGATTGTCTTAGTCAAGGTGATTACCCAATTGGTATCAAGCCCACAATCGGCTTTACGAATAAATACGTCAAATTGGAACGGCACATCAAAATTGTTTGTGCTGTCTGTAATTACAGTGTTTATGCTATCCAATGAATTAAAATTCATTGAATTGCCGCGTTCATCTTGAGGTTCGTACTGGAAATTGCCTGCGTTACGGGTAAATTCCATTGGAATTACTGTCCCCGGTTGAAACGCCAAAAAGCGTTGTACGTTTGGGGCTAACACGGTAGGGACGTTTAAATCTTTGAAAAACATTCCGTAATTCGTGCTCGCCTGCACGTTAACACCTACATTGGTGTTGCAGCAACCGAACTCACCTTTTCTGTAATATTCTTTGATGTGATTCCATCCGACAATGAACGGTTGTCCGCTGTACTCCATCTCCTCAAATTCACGGCGTACAACGTCTACAATGGAGTTCAAAGAAACATTGATATTACCGCCAACGAAAGCGATACCTGATTTGATAGGTCCGCCGCCAACGTATCCACCAACACCAGCCACATAACGGGCTAATAGCGCGTTGTTAATGCGGATATAAAAGTCATTCAAGTTAGAAGCAAGAATTTTCTCAAATTCGGAATCCTTTGTTTCGCTGTCGCAATAGGTACGGAATTGGGCGTCCGATAGCGTAATTTTGTGATAAAAAGTATCTCGAGCTAAATCAAACTCAAAAAGAGTTTGATATATTGGCTTTTGAGTTCCGGGCAAGCATAAATCAGGTGAACCGTTGGTTTGCACGTTTAAAACGGCTCCGTTGGAGCCACGCTGATAAAAGTTGCGGTAAATAGAAATAGCGCGGCCTTCGTTGGCATCGTAGTCCCTTTGCTCTTGGCGACCGCCACGCAAATTTTCTTCGGTATAAAGCGCTTGTAAGAACCCCACAGGGGTTTTCATTATGGCAGGGTTGCCATCTCCAATAAAGCGTAAAATCTTAGTACAGAACGTATTTGCTAAGCTTCTGATAGGCATTTTTATAAATTTGGAAAAGGTTAAACAATTATAAAGCCTTTCCCTAAGTAGGACTGTCGTAACAGTTAGGGTCGCCGTAGCATTGGCATTGGATGGAATATTTGCCTTAGCAAATTATGTAAATATAAGGCAAAAAAATAACATCAATTTAAATTTTACAATTTTTTTTATCCAAAATAAGATTTCCTCTTTTGGTCTCTTTCCATTGCCTTTTTCCCTGCCTCATCAGGACTAAGTTTGCCTGCGCTGCCACCGTTGGAAGCCTTGTAAAATCTACCGCCTGTGACGGGGTCTTTGGCAATCATTAGAATCACATCAGACAACGCCGCAGGGATGCGTTGACCGTTTGAATTAGTGACCCAGATCGGGTCCACTTTGCCTTTTTGGTAGTATTGAAGCCCGCCGTTTCCGTCTGGTTTTGCTTCAATGTTTTCCGTGAAGGTAGGAATCAACATACGTCGGATATACGTCTCCTTTGCCAATTCGGCTTCACGTTTACCTAATTGGATTTCATCATCATATGTACTTGGCAGCTTGTAGAACTCACTGAAGAGCCTTGTTTCCCACTTTACGCGGTCTATTTCGGACTTGTATCGGCTTTCAATCTCCGGCAGTTCCTCATTGCGCAAACGTTCCAATTGCTGCTCAAGTTCGCGCTTTGCGTTTTCGATTTCTGTTCTTTGACGGCGCTCGGCATTCAACACGTTTTGGAACTCTTTGCCTTCCAAAGATACAGCTTTGAGTTTTTCTTCATATTCGGCTAATCGCGCTTTATTAAGTTCCGACGCAAATTTGCGCAATTCGGCGGGCGTAAACTTACCCGCTTCTTTGTATTTCTTTGCGATTTCTTTCGCCAAGTCCGGATTTTCCGGCAAAATAGCCTCACCGATTTCTTTGATTTCATCGTTGAAGCGCTTGCGCGTCATCTCTTCGACTTCCTTTCTGTAAAAATCATACTCTTTATGCCTGCCTTCCCGAAACGACTTTGTTAAAATGGCATCGCGTATTTGTTTTGCCAAATATTCGGCATCTACCGTAATTTCGGTTTCATCTTCTTTGATTTTTTTGCCCAAAGAATCTAATAAATTAGGGCTAACACCAGCCGCCGTAAGACTTACTTTCAGCATGGACAATTGCTGCTGAATTTCTTGTTCTTCCATAGTTTAGAATGGTTGATTATTGATTTTCGGGCATTACTGATTTTGCTTTGCGTCCTGTTTCGTTTTTCAACGCTGCAATTTCTTTGCGCAGACGCTCAACTTCGTCTTCCAGTGCGCCTTCACGGTCTAAGCCTAAATCGGACATTTTCACAAAAACGTCAGGCTTATCTTCGGTTGTTGCCGCTTCGTATTCTCTCAAAAGTTGCTGAATCAATGGTTCGGATTCTTTAAAAAAGCGCAAAGTACTGCTGTTATCTACGTGAACGATGCCCGAATCCCATAGTTCTTTTGCATGTTCATCTACTAATTCGCCTTCTCCATTTTGGTGGCGCTGGAAATTATTAAAAAATGCCTGCGCATCCATTGTGTTGGATATAAAATCTTCAAAAAAGACTTTTCCGTCACGATTTAAATTGGCAGGATTTAAATAATACACCAAATCGCCCCTCATACGGGCAACGGTACTTTTTTTAACTCTTTTGTCTATTGGCATATCTTATAAATTAACATAAATAACGATACAAAAGGCGCGGTACAAGTCGCGGAAATAACGCCACAAAGCAACGAATTGTTAATTGTGGCGATAATAAAAGCTAACCAGACCGCAAAGCAGTACGGACAAAGCGGTAATTTGTAAGCTTTATTTTCTCGGCATCGAATTAACAGCCACTTGCCGATATTACTTAATATCATTCCCGTCGAATATTCGCCGGTTTCTATGTTTGGGCTGCCAATCCATATCCAAAAGGAATAAGCAGCAGCGCTACCAATGAATGCATATAAAATTGTTTCCATATGCAAATATACATAAATTTAATTCATTGTTGTAATGAGGCACGCACCGGGGGATATCATATTCCCAAGTTAAAAGACTTTTGCATCAATAGTTTAATTTCTCTCTTTGACAGCGCAAATATTTTACCGTATCGGCGTTCTATCCATCGTATTTTGGCAACATTACCCGTAATCTTTGCGCCGTTTTTCGTCAGCTCAACCTTAATACTTTGTTCCAATTGTCCCGTACCTTTCAACTTTACGGCCATTCCTTTTCGGCTGCCTGTCTGATAAGTGCCAATTGGTTTGAGGTCCGTCTTTAAACCTTCTTGAAAGATGCGCTTTTTCATTTGCGCCGCTGCCAATTCAGCAACGATTTGCACTTTGGTACTTTGTAACGTCAAAGCCTGTTCTAATGCTTTGAGCTTATTTTTTAGTTCGTTTAGCATTTTTTCTTCTTTTTAGACTTACCTGCGACCGATAACGCAATCGCTACTACCTACGCCGCAAAGCATCATTGCGGCGTTTTCGCTTTGTAACGTATTTAACTAATCCGTCGGCATCAGCGGAAACCCGCACGCTTGGCACGCTCTCTACGGCACTAATCAGTCGCTCAAAATAAGATTTCATATCGGACTGATAATTTGCAGTTTTTTGATAGCTTATAGTGCGTTCTTTGTAAAGCAAGCCGCCGCGACTGTATAAGTCTTTATCCGAAAGTTCACCTTTTCTGATAGCCGTAAGAATTTTTTCGGCTCTATTTGTTTCTGCAACTGTCATTACGGATTCACCTTTAGCCAAAAGGGCAGGAATCGAGTCTTGTGCATTTTCATCTTTGCCGCCGTGTAACCTGATTACGCCTTTTCGAAATCCTGCCACATTGGCCCGTGCCTGCCTTGCACCTGCGGCAATAGCCAACAGTGCAGTAGCCACTGCGATAGGAATTGTAAACCATTGAGTGGTTTTGGCGGCACTTGCAGCGGCACTTGCTACTGCCAAAATCTGTTGCAAAACAATTTGCCCCAACGTAAAAGCTCGTTCGTTTTCGGCAGCTCGCTTTCTTTCTTCATTAATTTTTTGTATTCTTTCCCGTTCACGGCTTATCACTTCTTCATTTACCTGCCTACCTAATTCTAAGTCTCTGTAAATTAGATTTAGACGTTCCGTTGCAGCTTGAAATTCTTTCTCGCGTCGTGCTTCATTGGCTGCATTGATTTCTTTGATGCCGCTAATCGTTAAGTCTGCCACCTGTTTCGTATAACCAATGATTTCCTCAAAGGCAGCAACACGCTCTTCTAATGTCTTTTTGGTATTTTCATTGACCGCTTTGCTGTACTCATTGTCTGCCTTTTTGCGGTTAGCCAGCGATTGCTGATACTTGATTTCAGTATCAGCCAGTGCCTTTCCAAACGTTGCCACTTCTTGATTATACAATCTTTCAGCTTCTTTGAACTGCTCGTTGGCTAACTGGCTGCGTTCTTTGGCACGTTCAATTTCTTGCCATCTAAGTTCACGGTTTCTTTCTAGTTGCAATCGCCTTTGATTGCCAAAAAATACACCAATCCGTTCGACTTCTTTTTTGAGAAACTCTGATTCGCTTTGCCCTTCGCTTTGTTCCCGTAGCGCTGCGCGTTTAGCGAATTCGTCTTTAAGAGCCTCTTCACGTGCACGAGCTATATCGTCAATAAGTTTAAGTTCGGCTGCTTTACGAGCCTCGATATTTTTGAGCTCCAGCGTCTGAATGTCTAATCTTACACGACTTTCAGCCTCTGCGTTACCTTTTGCCAATTCTAATTCGCGTTCAAGGACTGCTCTTTGAGCTTCAAATTCTTTCTCTCTTATTTGTTCGTTAAGCTCAAAAATTTTATTGGTAATTGCCTGAATTTGTTCAGGGTCAAAACTGAAGGCCAATAAATTTTGTGCCTCCGTAGCCTGCGCTTTGATGCGTTCAACGTCCAATGTTAGCTGTTTTTCAGCTTGCATTTTACGAATTTCAAATAGTTCTTTTTCTTTTCTCTCTTCGGCTTGCACCTCCAACAGCCTAAACTTGTCATTAATTGCTTTAATGCCTGTCGCAATTTCATGCGCTTTTAACCCTTTGAAACGGATTTCTTCTTCATATAAAGAAATTGCCTCCTGACGCTGCAATTCGATGTTCCTCTTCGCTATATCAAATTCTTTTTCAATTCGTTCCGTTGTTTTTTCTAGCAATAGCTTTGCCTGTTCTTCCTCAACGTCTAAGATCATTTTCTGAATTTTGCGACGCTGTTCTACCAACTCACGCTGGTATGCCAGCAATGCTTCACGGCGTTGCTGCTCCAACTCTTTTTGTTGGAGTTTCATAGTTTCTTCTAATATGCCGCCTGCATATTTATTTTCTTTTTCATTCCATCCCGTCAGTTCAATATTGCGCTTTCTGAGTTCTTCGTTCTGCTCAATGATTGCATTAAGAATTTTGCTTTGATTATTTGCCGCCTCAATTTGCAACTCAATTTCTTTTAATTGCGTTGCGTTGCCTTGCACCTTTGCGGTATTTTTTTCTTTTTCCAGTTGTGCAATTCTAATGTTTAGCTTTTCCTGCTGTCGTTGTGCATTGGTAGTATTAAGTACCGCCTCTTCAAGTTCCTTCTTGAGTTTGCGGCGCTGACCATCTAACTTGATGGCTAATTCTTGTTGCTTTAAGCCGGCTTCCTGCGCTTTTTGCAGGTTACTATTTTGAATAAGCGCCGCTTTTGCCTGCTCTTGTTCCAATACGGTCAGCTTTGCAGCCTCTTCCGCTTCTGCAATTTGCTCGCGCAAAGCAGCGCGTTTTGACTCTAAAATCTGCGTTTCTTTTTCTAAGCGTTGCGTCTGCACTGCCAATAACGCTTGTGCCTGCGTTGTTTCATCAATGCCCAAAGCAACTAATTCTTTCTTAACGGCACTCTGTTTTTGCAGCAATTTTTCGCGCTCGTCTTCTAACTTGTTAGCCAATTCCAATGACTTATCGGTACCGCCGCTACGTGCCATTTGGATTTGCGCATTTAGCGCTTGCAACTGATTACTGATATTTTCAGTATCTTCAATCATTGCAGCCAGTTCCGTATTGGCTAACATACGGCGCACTCTGACAGCTTCCTGAATTGCCGCCGTATTAAGCCCTACTACCTCGCTGTTGGCATCAAGTAATATCGCTTCTTTATTGGTAAGTACCATTAACTGACCGCTAATTTCTTTCAGCCTTTCACGATCATTAATATTTAAGCTAGTGCGATTAGCTAAGTCTTGGTACTCTTTTGCCAATGATTCAATGGCATCAGCTTCGTTGTTGCTTTGCGTGATAATTTCTGCTTGTCCTCTTACAATTTTACGATACTGAAAGTGTTGATTGCCAAAAACAAATTCCCAATCATCACCATAAGATATTACGCCAAAACGCAAATCAGTTATAGCTTGAATCATATCGTTGAGAACACCTACAACTCCTTTGGCAACGGGTAAAAACTGATCGCCTAACTGATTATACAGTTGGTCTAAGTTGTCGGATAAATTACTCATTTGACCGTTTAGCGTTTTGCTTTGCGCTTCCATACCACCTGCAACACCCTGCATGGCACCAAACGCCTCAATCATAGCCATTGCCCCTGCTTCGCTACGTTCAAACTCTCTTGTTAATCCCTTAAAGGTGCCTATTATTTTATTACCATTGGTTTGCACCTTTACACCGAACTCATTCCACCTTTCAGTGTTATTCACGTCGAGGATTGCCTCAACGAGTATATCCATATCTTTGCCCGTCGCTGCTGCAAAGTCGCCTAATTTTGTCAGCGCATCGTTGGTGGGGTTTAGCCCCCTGTTAGCTAATTTTATATAGCTTTGAGTAATCTGCTCAACCCCAAAAGGGGTAACGGCAGCAAACTCAATAAGCTGCTGTTGCACTTGCCTCGCAATACCTTCGCTTCCAAATACCGTTTTTAGAGTTGTACGCATCCCCTCAAATTTTGCCGCCGTTTGAACAGCCGTTTGGCCTAACGCAAACACTGCTGCCGTTGCCGCCGCAATGCCACCAGTAGCAAATCCAATACCGCTTATGCTTAGTGCCAACTGCCCAAAATTGCCTATCAGCCCTGTTAAAACGCTCTGTAACTCGCTATCTAATCCCTTCCTTAACTCAGATAAAATATTAGGGGGTGCTGTATTGGTTTTGACGCCTACGAAAAACTTGGCACTGATCATGCTTAGTGCTTTTCCTAACGTTTCAACCTCTTTTGCTTGTTTTGCAATCGCATCCGCTGCGTTTTTAGCAGCTTTGCTTTCTTTGCCAAATTCTACGGTGGTGCGCACTAACTCATCATTTAGTGCGTTTTGCATACTTTCAGCTTCTTTCAATTCTTTTGTGTAACGGCTAAAAAGCGCCTGCTGTTGGCGCTGCAAAATTGCTTGCTTAATCAAAGCATCGGAATATTCTTTGCTGCCCTTTTTTGCGTTTTTTAGTTGCGTTTCAACTAATCCAATACCGCGCTGCAATGCCGCCAACTGCTTTTCGGCGTTGCCACTATTTAATACGATATCTACTAAAATACTCTGAATTTCATCCATTTGCGTATGCGTATAGGCAAATTTACTGATAGTAAATAAAAATGCCGTTAGTAGTTAAGTAGCTACTGATAACATTCTGATAATAAGTTACTTAAAAGTTTCAAATGCCTCAAAATAAAATATTTCTTTTAATATTTGAATTTTTATAAAAATGCGTACATATTTGAGTAAATATGTATGCAGAAGCTACTAATAAACCCTAATCAGCCATGAGCAATAAATCCGAAGTAAAAATAAGCCTACAAATTCCCATTGCGGTAAATGAGGCTTATAAAAAAATAGCTAAAAAACAAGGCACGTCAAAGAATGCTGTTATGGCTAACGTACTGATTGGAAACTTACTTAAACAAGAAAAAAATGATTCTGTATCTTCACTATTGGGGTGAAAAAATGAAATTGCTGTTTCGCACCACAGGCACATTTATGCTGTTATTGGTACTGATTGCTGCTTTTCAGGCAACGGGCATATCGTTTTTCCTTGCCAAACTGTTCACTGGCAAAGCAATGGATATTTTGCGGGTTGCATTCAACTTTGTGCCCAAAGATACATACCGCTTTGCCTTGCTGGTGTCGTTTGGATTTGCGATTGTGTATGAGTTTATTATTCTCACATTCAGCCGCAACGGTCAGCGCAACTATGCCATCGGGTTTACGGTGTTGGTTATTCTGCTTTCGTTGGCTTCTTACGTGGAAATTGTAAAAGATGCCAAGCCTTACTTTGCTTTCGGATTTGACGTAATGAAAGTAGTACCTATTTTCATTGCTATGCTGCCTGCCTTAGCGCACTACGTAATTGCAGAAGTACTTGTGAATAATAGCCTCTCTTTTTCGCAGCTATCATACGAATTGATACGCCTCAAAACAGAATATGACAATGCACGGAAAAAAATAGACGCTTTGAAGCCTGTAAAGAAGTCGGCAGGACGTTCATTGGCAGCGCCCAGTAGTGGAGCGCCCAGTAGTGGCGCAATGCCATCAGAGAAAGCGTTTTCAAAAGCGTTTTCAGTGGCAGAGTAAAAAAATAGCGCCGCTACCAATACAAGGTAGCGGCGCGTGCTGCCATCGGAGGTTTCGTATATTTCTATCTCACTCATATCTGAATTTCCAAAGCCTTCGTGGTGTCATTGCCCAGAATATCAATTACTTTAATCAATACGATGTATTTGCCCGACTTTTCATAATCGTGGCTTGCCGCAAGTTCAATTTTCGGATTTTGTTTGGTGCGGTAGCTCTGCCATTCGTTGTGAAAAGTATC
>CALHUI010000033.1 GCA_938039675.1 uncultured Cytophagales bacterium | reverse complement strand
CTGGGCATGCTGGCGGTGCTGGTATCGTGGCAGCAGTTGGTCGCCCCTGATTTGAGCGTAGGCATTTTTGCACAAAACGGCGTGTATGCGTATTTCTCGGCGGCTTTCGTACCTGTTTTGTTTGGCACATTCGTTAAAAACGTTCCGCTGCGTGTGCCTGTGGCAGGTGCGGTAACGGCTACGGTGGTGCATTTTACGGTGTATTACGGCAGACTAACCCCCTACATGGAAGCACCCGTGCGCAACCCGGGCATTGCTGCTGCGCTGGCAGTTCTGTCGGCGATTGCGGTTGCGGGGGTGTTGTACTTAGTCAGTGCCAAAGTGCGAATAGTTGAACCGCAAAGTACGCAAAGGTAAAAATCGCAAAGAGGCGCAAAATGAAATTTCAATCCAAATAACTTGGTGTTCTCTGCGAAAACTACATAGCGTTCTCTGCGGTGGAATACAAAAACCAAAAAGTAAAACCGACAACTCATATGAAACTCATCCTGTTTTTGCTGCTGTTTATCCTGTTTACCGCTTGCGGCGGTGGCGGTGCGGAACTTGCTTGGGACAGCGCCAACGACAAGCGTCCGCCTTTTGCGCCGCAGTATGCCTTCGCCGTGAAAGAAACCGAATACCCGAAAGGATACAAAATGGCTTACACGGACGAGGGCGCAAGCGATACGGCAATTGTATTTATTCACGGGCTGGGTGGCTACCTGAAACACTGGGAAGCCGTTGCCGACTCGCTGAAAGACTCGGTACGATGCATTGCGGTTGATTTGCCCGGCTACGGCAAATCGTCGCGTGCCGAGTTCAAAGCCGATGACTTTATGGATTTTTATGCCGATGCGGTACTGCATCTCATCAATGCTTTGCAGCTCAAAACCGTTGTGCTGGCAGGGCACAGCATGGGCGGACAAATCGCAATGGTTACGGCTTTGAAAGCACCCGATAAAATAGCTGCATTGGTGCTGGCTGCTCCCGCAGGTTTTGAAACATTCAGCGCAACGGAAGGCTATGCGATGAAGTCCTTTGCCACTGCCGATTTTTTCGCCAAGCAGGGTGAGGAAGAAATCCGCAAGAGCTTTGAAGCCAACTTCTTTCAAATACCGCCGCAGGCAGAGCAGCTCATTCAGGAACGGTTAGCGATGCGCAACAGCTACGGCTTTGAGGCATACTGCCAAACGGTTGCCAACGGCGTAAAGAGCATGTTAGACCATCCTGTCAGAGAGCAATTGCCCAATATCCGCCAAAAAACGCTGGTGCTGTTCGGTGCGAACGATATGCTGATTCCCAACCAATTGATGCACAAGGATTTAACCACACAACAAGTAGCTGAAGAAGGCACAAAAGCACTGCCTGATGCTCGTTTGGTGATGATTCCCGAAGCGGGGCATTTGCTGACCTTTGAAAAACCGCAGGCAGTGGCGGCAGAGATTCGGCAGTTTTTGAAATCGCAATAAACCGCTGTTAGGGTCTGGCGACCGCTAATAGGGCAAGCCCTGTGAGCGGATTCGGCAAAATAACAGCAAATCAATTTACACAAACCTTTGAAAATCAAGTAAAAACATGAAAATGATGAAAACTTTTCTCCTCACAGTTGCCCTGCTGCTCGGTGCGGTGCAGGTATGGGCACAAAACGGTACCATTACGGGCACTGTTACGGCAAACAACGAACCGCTCATCGGTGCTTCGGTGATTGTGGTCGGCTCTATTACGGGCAGCACAACCGATGCAACGGGCAAGTATTCCATCAGCATCAAGCCCGGCACGTACAAATTGCGCATTTCGTTCATCGGGTATGAGACCCAAGACCAAACCGTTACCGTTACGGCAGGGCAGACCACTACTTTGGACGTTGCCATGGTAGAAGGTGCGCTGGTAGGTCAGGAAGTAATTATTTCCGCTTCGCGTCGCCCCGAAAAACTGACCGAAGCCCCTGCCACCATCGTTACCTTCGGTGCGAAAGAAATCAGCGAACTGCCTTCTTTCAACGTGGGCGAACTGCTGGCGCGTCAGAAAGGCGTGGACTATGTGCGCTCGGGCGTTTTGGGTGTGGGTATCAACGTGCGCGGTTTCAACTCGGCATTTAACCCTAAAAACCTACAAATGAACGACGGTCGCCTTTCTACACTGATTGCAACGGGCTTGCCACTCGGCGCACTTAGTACCGTTGTAAAAGAAGATGTAGAGCGCGTGGAAATCGTGTTAGGTCCTTCTTCGGCTTTGTACGGACCTAACGCGCACAACGGCTTGGTAAACACCATCAGCAAAGACCCGCGCACTTCGCAAGGCACAACCGTTGCGCTGGGCGTAGGCAACCAAAGCGTAATGAGTGCCCGCTTGCGTCATGCACAGGTATTGAGCAAAAAATTTGCCTTCAAGCTGTCAGCCGAATACACCGAAGGTGAAGAATTCGCTTACAATGACACCGTTTATTTCAACAATACTGCCTTCCCGACCTTCACGGGCGGTGCGGTTCCGGCAAAATTCTCTGCCGTTCCCGAATTGGATTTGGACAGAAAATTCAGCAGCCTGCGCGGTGAGGCAGCCGTTTACTATTCTGTAAATGACAAGTCGGACATTATTCTGGCATACGGCGGCAGCAACAGCAACAACATTGGCGTAACCAACGCGGGGCGCAACCAAATTAAAGATTGGCAAATTCATTACCTGCATTTGCGCTATGTGTCGCCGCGCTTGTTTGCACAGGTATATCACACCATTTCCAAAACCGACGATACCTATGCCATGAACCAACGCACGCAGAACTATCTCTCGTTCCGCGATGCAGGATTCCCTGAGGCAGAAGCACGCCGCCGCGCAATGAATGAGCAATGGTTCGGTATTTCACCTACCATTGGCGTAGCCTTGAATCGCGGGGCACTTTTCCGCGACGATTCGCGCCGCTGGAACGGTGAGGTGCAGTACAACAACAACTTTGCAGGGTTTGACGTAGTCGTAGGTACGCAGTTCCAACGCGATATTGCGCAGAGCCACAACACCTACCTGCTGGATGCCAAAGGTGCAATCGTGATTGACCAAGTAGGCTTCTATGCACAAATTGACCGTTCGCTGGGCAATGGCTTCAAAGCAACCGTGGCAGCCCGCGCCGACAATCACGATTTGTATGGTTTCAACTTCATTCCAAAAGCGGCAATTACCAAAACCTTTAAAAGCGGTACTGCCCGCATTACCTATGGACAAGGTATTTCAGCCCCTACCATCTTGAACTTGGAAGCCAATATCTTTGGCGGCTTGCTGCTGGGTAACGGCAGCGGCTACACTCTCAGCGACGGTACGCAAATCCCCGGCTTGAAGGTTGAAAAAATCAGCACTTTTGAGTTGGGCTACAAAGGGACTATTGGCAAAAATCTGTTCATTGACGTAAACGCTTATCACAACACATCCCGCGACTTCCTCAGCCCTGCACTGAACATTGCCACCAACGGACGTACCGTAACACAGCGCGGCGGCGTACCGATGAATCAGGTAATACCCGGCACACCTGCCACGGGCGCACCTCTGGTACTGACCTACCTCAACTTCGGTAACGTGCAAACCTACGGTGCTGACTTAGGCGTTACCTATGCCTTTACTCCTCAATTGAGTGCTGCACTGAACTATAGCTGGTTCGGTTACAGCTTAGATAAAAACGACTTGGCTAACGACGGTAACAAAGACGGTCGCGTAACAGATTTGGACTTGCCGATTAACACCCCTGCCAATAAAGCAAGCATAGCACTGAACTATTCAAGCAGCAAATGGTTCGGTTCTGTCTTTACGCGCTGGGTAGAACGCTACAACTTCTTCTCAGGCATCAACGTAGCTTCTGAAACCATTCCTGAACTGGGTATCCGCGAAAATGCGCGCTTCGGACGCACCTTCAACTACGGCCCGCTGGGCGGTTTTGTGAATGTAGATGTATCGGCGGGCTATCGCTTCGGCAAAGTGGTTACGCTTTCCGGTCAGGTGAGCAACTTGTTCAACGCACGTGTGTATGAGTTCGTAGCTTCGCCGATTATCGGTCGCTTGTACAGCTTGGAATTGAAAGTGAACATCCCTGCCATCGGCAGCAAGAAATAGTTTTTACCGTTTTTCAAAACCTGTCAGGTTTTAGAAACCTGTCAGGTTGAAAAAACCATCCATCAAACATCGTAACCAAACATGAAATTACAAGGAAAAGTCGCCGTGATTACGGGCGGGGCTGCCGGTATTGGGAAGGCCGCCTGCTACAAATTTGCTGCTCAAGGTGCAGCCATTGCTATTTGGGACATCAACGAAACTGCGGGCGCAGCACTTGCCGCCGAACTTTCGGACAAAGGCACAAAAGCGGCGTTTTACAAAGTCAATACCGCCGACTATGCCGCCGTAGAAGCCGCAGCCAAAGAAGTACATGCTGCCTTTGGTCGCATTGATATTTTGGTGAATAATGCAGGCATTACCCGCGATGCTTCGCTGAAAAAAATGACACCCCAGCAGTGGCAACAAGTCATTGACGTAAACCTGACAGGCGTATTCAATTGCGGCAAAATTGTTTCCGAATACATGGTGGCGCAAAACTACGGGCGGATTATCAACACCTCTTCGGTAGTGGCGCTGTACGGCAACTTCGGGCAAACCAACTATGTGGCAGCCAAATCGGGCGTTATCGGGATGACCAAAGTGTGGGCAAAAGAATTGGGCAGAAAGGGCATTACCTGCAATGCAGTAGCGCCCGGCTTCATTGCTACCGACATGGTAAAAACCATTCCGCAGGAAATTTTAGACCAAATCACCTCGCGTGTGCCGCTGGGGCGTATGGGGCAACCCGAAGACATTGCCAATGCCTATGCCTTTTTGGCATCCGATGAAGCTGCCTACATCAACGGGGCGGTTATCAGCGTGGACGGCGGCGCGACGTTGTAGGAATCCGTGAATAGTAGGGAATTGTAAATTCAAAAAACATGAACAATGCCGTTATTTTAGGTTCGGGCGGCTACGCCCCCGACCGGGTATTGCCCAACAGTTACTTCAACGAATGGCTCGGCGAAGACGTAGCCACATGGTTGGAACAAAACGTTCACATCTACGAACGCCGCTGGTGTCGCGATGATGAGGCAACGTCCGATTTGTGCCTGCAAGCGGCGCAAAAAGCACTGGCAGCTGCCAACGTATCGCCCGAAGAACTGAACCTAATTATTGTAGCAACTGATACGCCCGAATATATTTCGCCTTCTACGGCTTCCAAATTGCAGTACCAACTCGGGGCGGTCAATTCGGGGGCGTTTGATTTGAACAGCGCCTGTGCGGGTTTTGTAACCGCGTTGGACGTATCCGCCAAATACATCCGCGCCGATGAACAGTACCAAAAAATATTGGTCGTAGGGGCTTACGCCATGAGCAAGCACCTTAACAAACGCGACAAAAAAACCGTTACACTTTTTGCCGACGGTGCGGGTGCGGTAGTGCTGGGTGCGGAAGCCGACACCAACAGGGGCTTCATAGCCTCGCAACTGATTGCACAGGGTCAATATTGCGACTGGATGGGCATTTATGCGGGCGGTACGCGCCAACCTGTAACCGAAGCCGTATTGCAAGCCAAAACGCATCAGCTGCAGTTTGTCAAAAAATTCCCCGTAGAAGTCAATCCCGACACATGGACGGCGATGATTCGGAATCTCTGCCAGCGTATAGGCGTGCAACCTGCCGACGTGCAGCAATATTTCATTACACAACTGAATATCAACAGCATTTGGGAAACGCTCGGGCGGCTCAACCTGCCGAAAGACAAGGCACATACCATCATGCAACGTTACGGCTACACCGGCTCGGCGTGCATCCCGATGGTGTTTGACGACGCGGTACAAAAAGGCATCGTCAAAAAAGGCGATTTGGTGTTTTTCGTAGGTTCGGGCGGCGGGTTGTCGTTCGCGTCGGCGGCGTTCAGGTTGTGATTATTTGGCTAATCGCAAAGAACATAAAGCAAAAAAATCTTAGCGTTCACTGCGTTTAATTCCTTGGTGCTCTTTGCGGTAAAAAAACTAGAAACAACAAATATTTGACCTATGACAACCGATTGGATAGGCAAATGGGCTATGTATCAGCCCAATAAAACGGCAGTCAGCTCTTATGAAACAGGGCAATGCCTGACTTACGGGCAATTGAATCAACAGGCGGAACAAACTGCCCATTGGTGGGCTTCGTTGGGCATCCGCTCGGGCGACCGTGTGGCTGCGCTGTTAGATTTTTGCGTTGAATATGTGGTTTTGTTCGGTGCGGCGCAGAAAACGGGCGTAATCCTCGTGCCGCTGAACTATCGCCTCTCGCCCCGTGAGTTGGACTATCTGCTGTCCGATTCGCAGCCCCAAATGGTGATTTGTGCCGAAAAATATTTGCCGCTTTTGCAACAACAGTCTCATTATGAAGCCGTTAATAACCGCCTGACGCTGACAGACTATCAGCAAATACTGTCTAAGGATATAGTTGCTGGCAAGTGGCACTTTACGCTGCCGACAGAAGACAGTCCCCTGTTCATTCTCTATACATCGGGCACGACGGGCTTCCCCAAAGGTGCGATTTATACCCACAAAATGGCATTTTGGAACAGTATCAACACTGCCTTGCGCTTAGACCTGACCTCGGCAGACCATACGGTTATATGTATGCCCCCGTTCCATACGGGGGGCTGGAACGTGTTCCTTACGCCCTTCATGCATCATGGCGCATCGGTTACGCTGATGCAAAAGTTTGAGGCTTCCGATGTGTTGCGTGTGTTGGCAGCTGAAAAAAGTACCATTTTTATGGCAGTGCCTACCATGCTCAAAATGATGGCGGATGCCCCCGAATTTGAGCAAGCGGATTTGTCGGCGATTCGTTATTTCATTGTTGGCGGCGAACCCATGCCCATCCCTTTGATTGAAACATGGCATCACCGCAAGGGCATACCCATTCGGCAGGGGTTCGGCATGACCGAAGCGGGGCCCAACCTGTTTTCCCTGCATCAGGACGATGCCATTTGCAAAAAAGGCTCTATCGGCAAGCCGAATTTCTACGTGGAAGTAAAATTGGTGGACGAAGCAGGCAACCAAGTGCCAACGGGGCAAATCGGCGAACTGCTCATCAAAGGTCCGATGGTAACGCCCGGCTATTGGCAAAAGCCCGAAGCAACGGCACAGAGTTTTCAGGGCGAATGGTTCTGTTCCGGCGACCTGCTCAAATGCGATGAAGAGGGCTATTTCTTTGTGATGGACCGCAAGAAAAACATGTTCATTTCGGGTGGCGAAAACGTGTATCCCGCTGAAATTGAGCACTTTTTGCGGCAGCATGAGCGAATAGCCGAAGTGGCGGTCATCCCGATTCCGCATGAAAAATGGGGCGAAGTTGGCAAGGCTTTCATCGTACCGCAAAACGGTGCGATGCTCACCGAACAGGAAGTGCTGGATTTCTGCCAAGGGCGGTTGGCACGCTACAAAATCCCGAAGGAAATTGTATTTATCAATGAATTGCCCAAAAATTCAACAGGTAAAACAGACCGTCGGGTATTGGCGAATATGTAATAGCACGAATTGGCTATACGAACTTTTATGTTAGCATTTCGGCGGAGCATCTGCCCAAATTTATTCTGGAATTACAAGTTAAGTCAAGGGTCAAATTATTGGTTATCAACAATTTGACCCTTGGTAAGAAATTCCAGCTTAGTACAACACCCTGAACTTGATGGTATTTTCAATGGCTTTGAGGTCTTTAATCACCTCTTTATTGTAGGCTTTGTCAATATCGGTGATTACGTAACCTACTTTTTCGTTGGTTTTCAGGTATTGTCCGACAATGTTAATCTGATGGCGGGCAAGTACATTGTTAATCTGCGCCAAAATACCCGATACGTTTTTATGAATGTGAATCAGGCGGTGTGCGTTTTCCAGTACGGGCAGTTGAATGTTAGGAAAATTTACACTCATAAAGGTATTGCCTGTGTTGATGTATTCTATCAGTTTGCTGGGGACAAACTGGGCAATGTTGATTTGTGCTTCCATGGTGCTGCCGCCTATGTGAGGGGTTAGCAGTACGTTTTTCATGCCGCGCAGAGGAGACACAAACTCTTCCTTGTTGTTCTTAGGTTCTTTGGGGAACACATCTACGGCTGCACCGCGAACTTTGCCTGTTTGCAGGGCATTTACCAGTGCATCTACATCCACTACTTCGCCGCGAGCCAAGTTGATAAATATGACACCGTCTTTCATTTCGGCAAACTCGGCAGCACCAATCAGGTTACGGTTTTGCTTGCGTCCGTCCACATGGAGCGATACAATATCTACCAGATTGAGTAACTCTCGCAAAGAGCGGCATTTTTGGGCTTTACCGATGGCCAGCCTGTCCACAATGTCGTAGAAATAGACATCCATACCTAGCGCTTCGGCAACCACAGACAGTTGAGAGCCGATATTGCCATAGCCGATGATGCCTAACTTTTTGCCGCGGACTTCGTAGCTGCCCGTTGCCGATTTGTCCCACTTGCCTTGGTGCATACCTGCCACCTTGTCGGGGATATTGCGCATGAGCATAATAATTTCACCGATGGCCAATTCTACAACACTTCGAGTGTTGCTGTAAGGAGCGTTGAACACCGCTATCCCTTTTTCAAGACAGGCTTCCAAATCAATTTGGTTAGTGCCGATGCAGAATGCACCAATCGCCATTAGTTTATTGGCATGTTCTATTACTTTGCGTGTTACATTGGTTTTGGAGCGAATGCAAAGGATGGAAACGTTTTTAATTTTTTCGCAGAGTTCGTTTTCATCCAGTGCAGAGTTGATAATTTCAACATTGTAGCCTTCTTCTTTGAAGATATGGGTGGCTTCGCTGTGGATATTTTCCAGAATAAGCACATTGATGCGGCTTTTTGGGTAGGAAATAGCCATCGGCAGTTTATTGACATACAGAAACTCATCTAAACTCGGCGTAACGTGGTCGGCAATGCCGGTTACGCTTTCTCGTACTACATTTTCCGTAAACGCATAGAAGCTATTGGCAAGGCCTGCTTTACGCATTTCATAGTCGGTGTAGCCGTCGCCAATGACATAAACTTCACCTTGCAAGTTCAGTTCGGCAAGCTGTGTTACTTTGCCGTTGTTATGTGCCAGCGGAATATCATTGCGGAAACCAATGATGTTTCCTTTTTCATCGAACAAAAACTCGTTGGCATAAACATTTTCAGGTTTGATGCCATATTCGGAAACTACAGGTACAATAAACTCTTTAAAACCACTGGAAATAATCAGAATATTATCGGCATACTTTTCAAAAAAGACTCGGTTGCGCTTGACCGAATCTGAAACTTTGACTTTGAGTGAGGCGATAAGGCGCTCCAAATGTGAGCGATTGGCATTGAGCAAAGCCAAGCGTTTTTCAAGCGACTCGCGGAAGGAAATGCTGCCATCCATACCGCGGTTGGTCAGGTCTGCAATTTGTTCGACGATTTGTTCGCGGAGGGGTGAACCATCGAGGGCTATGCCTGCCAATTCGTCCAAGGCTTCTACTTTAGTGAATGTACTGTCAAAATCGAGAATAAAGTACTTTGTTTCTGCGGCTACCATTTGCGCTTTTAAAAAATTTGAAGAGCAAAGTTAGTAATTCTATTAGGATTCAACGTTTTTTAGAAAACCTGCGGTTGCAAACGGTTGGTGCGGCGTTTTTATTTGGTGTGATTAAGGATGGGGTTATGATTGTATCAAAACCCAAGCAATGTGGGTATAAAAGGGAGTGACACAATAAGGTTTATTGTAAAAAATGCTGATTGAGCCACACGGCAAGTTGCTGGGCGGGCAACACTTGGTCAATGGTTGTGAGTGCCATGGCAGCGCGAGGCATGGTGTCAATTATACAATCGGCGGGGTCTTGTACGGCCGTTGTACCACCCGCTTCTTTGAGAATCTTCATGCCCATAGCCCCGTCATGATTGGCTCCCGTGAGCAAAATTCCCAAGGCATTTTGGCCGTACACATCGGCTGCGGAAAGGAAAAGTACGTCTATGGAAGGGCGGGAGTAATGCACCAACGGGCTGTTAGAAAGTTCTAAGGTGCGATTTTTCTCGACAACCAAATGCTGGTCGGACGGTGCCAGATAAACATGCCCGGGCTGTGGCAGAGTTGTGGCTTTAGGCTCCATGATAGGCATCTTGCAGACATTCTGCAATACATGGCGCAAGTTGGAATCGGGGTCGTTAGCGGGGCGATGCAAGGCCATCAGAATAGGCACTGGAAGGACTTTCAAAGACTGGAAGATAGTTCTTGCCGCACGAATACTGCCCGCAGAACCACCAATAACGATTACTTCAATCTGTTCAGTACACATGTATCAGGTCTGTTGGGAGCGATAATAATTCATCAATATGATGAGTTCGGAAATTACCTGATGCAGATAGGTCAGGCACATTTCGCTTTTGACCAAATAGTTGAATATGCCTAACGATTGCACCTCTGCCAGCACGTCTATATCGCGTTGTGCAGAAACCACCACAATACGAATGCGGGGATTGTATGCCTGTATTTTCTTAATCAGCTCTATGCCGCTCATATCGGGCAGAATTAAATCCACTAAAACAATATCGGGTTGTTCAGGCAGGTGTTCTAGCATTTGTGTAGCAGTCGAGAATGTTTTAATGGTCAGATTTTTGATTTCCGACAATGCCAAATGAATCAACATGTTTTCTGTGCGGTTGTCTTCTATAACAAATAACCTGAACGGGTGGTTTGCCGTGTTTTGCTGCATGGTTGTATGAGGTTTTAAAAAATTACTTTGTCAGAACTTGTTAAAAATATTCGCTTCGCACAGCTTCGCAGGTGGCATCCATTAACTGAAACAATTGCTCCAATTGCTCGCTGCTGACCGACTGCGGGACAGCGGAAGCCTGTCCATATAAAGCATTGCTGTAATCAAACAATCGGGAAGCGCCAATTGTACCACTGAGCCCTTTTAGCGTGTGCAATACTTTTACCATTTCCGTGTAATTGCCGTGTAGATGGGTATGGCTGATTTTTTCCCTAATTTGTTTAATGTCTAAAATAAAACTTTCCAGCAAGCCCTGCAACATTTCTATATGATTGCCTGCCAATTTTTTAATATGTGTAATAACTGCAGGGTTCATCAGCGGCATATCGGTTGTTACTTGCTCTTGCTCTGCTTGGTTTTCCTGCACAGTAATGGCTGTCCGTTCCAAACTTTCAGGCAAGAATTGGTACAACATCTCATATAATGCTTCGGGAGTAATTGGTTTGGTGAGGTAGCCATCCAGCCCTTGTGCCATAAAACGTTCCGTATCGCCTGCCATCGCATTGGCACTCATACCAACAACGGGCGGAGCGGGGCTGAGGGCTGTTTTGATGTGTTGTGTGGCTGTAATACCGTCCATTACGGGCATATTGATATCCATCAATATCAAATCGTATGGCCCGGATTTAGCCTTTTCACAGGCTTCAAGCCCATTGGAAACAATAGTTACCTGCACACCGATTTCTTCGAGCATCCATTTTATAACTTCTTGATTAACAGATGTATCTTCTGCAAAGAGTATGTGAATAGGCTTAACAGCGCGATAGGTGTATTGTTCAGTTGACGGAGGCGGAGCAGATTGGTGCTCCTGCACGTGCCATGCTTTGAAAGTAAACCAGAATTCGCTACCATGGTTCAACTTGCTTTGCAGCCCTATTTGGCCGCCGAGCAGTTCTACCAACTCCTTACAAATAGCTAAGCCCAGTCCTGTGCCGCCGGCTGTCCGTTGTTTGCCTTGGTAAAACTTATCAAATAATTGTTCAAAAGAGTCTTCATCTATCCCTATGCCGGTATCGCGTACGGTTATTTTCAGTAGGTCGTATTCTGTTAAGGCTTCGGATAGCTCTGCCGTAATGGTAACAGTGCCTGCATCCGTAAATTTGATGGCATTGCTGACCAAATTGTTGATAATTTGTCGCAGTCGGTTGTAGTCCGATACAATCAGCGCAGGAACATTATCTGATACCCAACAACTCAGCGTCAGCTTTTTTTCCAGTGCGACAGCATCAAACAAATCCTGTACTTCGTCTAAACAAAGCCTCAAATCCATTGGCGCAAGTTCCAAAGTCAGTTTGCCGGCTTCTAATTTAGATAAATCTAAAATATCGTTGAGAATTGCCAGTAGCCCTTTGGTGCTGTTTTGAATACTTTCTACTATTTTTTTCTGCCGTTTGTCGAGCGAAGTATCCAGTAACAAATAGGTCATTCCCTGCAAGCCGTTCATCGGAGTTCGTATTTCATGACTCATTTTGGCAAGAAAATTACTTTTAAACTCCAACGATTTTTCGGCAATGGTTTTGGCTTTCATAGCTTCTTCTGCCTGTTTGCGCAGAGAAATATCGCGGATGGTCAGTTGCAGGTATTCTTCCTCGCCTATTAGGAAAGCAATTACGGCTATTTCTACCCATAACCATTGACCACTTTTGTTGCAGATACGGGTTTCTAATAAAATTTCACGCCTATTTCTAAGGGTTTTGATACGTCTGCGCAGTTCCTGCCAAGAAATTTTATCTTCTATTTCCAAAACATTCAATTCGAGCAGTTCTTCGGTTGAATAACCTAATAGTTCGTAGGCTGATGTATTGGCTTCTACTACGGTAAGGTCAGTAGGCTCTGTCGGATTGGTTTTCAGAATCAGGATGGCATCGTAGCTGGCGTTGAACAGTGTCTGATAGCGAGTTGCAAGTGCCTTTACTGCCTGTTCGGCTGCCATGCGTTCTGTAATATCTCGTGAAGAACTTTGAATGGCAACAATAGTGTCTTTCTCATCTAAAATATACTTCCAGATAGTTTCCAACCATATGTATTGCCCGCTACGAGTGCGAACCCGATGCCTAAGTGTGTGTTCGCCCTGTGTTTGCCGAAGGCTTTCGGCTGCTTCCTGTATTTTAATTAAATCGTCCTCATGGAAAAAATCTGCCCAAGTATGGCCAATCATTTCTTCAGGAGTAAAGCCTATGAGTTTTTTAGCAGAAGGGCTTACATATTTTAAACGGCCATTGGCATGAGCCAGAGCAATCAATTCGGTGGTGTTTTCTACCAGCAGTTGTATGGTTGCCTGACTTTCAGAAAGTTCACGGGCTTTTTTTTGCTCCTGTTCGCTCAACTCCTGATAGGCCTTAATCAGCTCTTTGAGCGCCTGAATACGCTCATTTTGTTCGGTAATATCGGTTGAAAAGACGGCGATTTTATCAATTTTGCCTTCCGGATTCCAAATAGGTGCTTTGATGGTACGCAGCAGGTGATTTTCGCCGTATTGGTTGCGCACCCAATACTCATAGGTAATCAGTTCCTTTTTGAGCAGCACTTCGCGGTCTTTTGCCAACTCTTTTTCCTGTGATTCAGCGTCATTAGCCGGTATTTCGCCGTAAAATTCCTTAAACCGATGGTTTGTCCACAAATATTGAGAATGGATATCTTTCAGAGCTATTTGGTCGGTGCTCGCATGCAGCAACTGCCTGTACATGGTTTCTCGTGCTGCTAACTGTGCTTGGGCGGCTTTATTCTTTGCCAAAGCATCTAATAGTTCCTCTTCTTTGCGTTTAATCAATGAAATGTCGGCAATGGTTGTAACTACACCGAATATATTGCCTGCTTGGTCGTATGCAGGCATATATTTTATCTGCATCCATAGCTTAATTGGCTCTACGTAGTATTCAACCGATATGATTTTACCTTGCAGCGCCTCTTTGTGATGTCTTAAATAATTTTCGCGCTTTTCAGCCTCTTTGATATTGTTAAGAAGCAACTCTCCGACAGGCGGTGCAGGATTCAGCCCCAAATTGCCCTCTTGCGCCCGCTTATTGCAATTGATTACCCTGCCGTGCTTGTCGGTCAGGTAAACATTTTGGTCTATTGAATCCAGAATGGCTTTTAGTTGATTGCTGGCATATTTTAGTTGCTGTTGTGCTTTATGGTCTTGTGTAATATCGCGATAATAAATTCCCACACCGTATATTTCGCCTGTGCTCCTGTCTTTAATCGGGCAGTAGCGGAAAACAAGATATTTATCTACTTTGTCGTTATAGAGTTCTCCGGTAGCAGTTTGCCCTTGAAGGGCTGTTTGGATACTTTCTTCTACAACTCGCCGCCGCTCTTGGTTGACAGCAATTGAAATAATAGGCTTGCCAACTAAATCCGTAGATACGCCATGTGAGCCGATGTAATCCAAAAAAAGTTGGTTAATTTGTATGACAATACCGTTTTTATCTACCAGAGCTACAAATACATCTATATTATCCACAATATTTTGCAGATGTAGTTGCTCTGTATGAAGTTTTTCTGCATATTCTTTTTGTTTTTGGATATTTTGCTCAATGGTTTGCAAGTATTGAAGTGTTTGAGAAAGTTGCCGCTCTCGTACTTTGGTGCTGAGTGCGTAGATTGTTCCGTTCCAAATAATTGTAAGGATGAGTGCTGTTTGCCAGGTAAGTATTAACTGCTCATTGGGCATAGCCGCTATCATCGGGTGTATTGCCACTATACAGGTAGCATATGCAAGTACTCCCAATAGCCGCAATTGCGAGTAACGGGCTATAAATGCTATTATTGATAGGCCAAACAAGTATATCAGCAAAAAAAGCGGGTAGTATTCGTGCGCAAACAATTGTTGGGCAAGCATAGGCAGCAGCACAGCCTGATATCCTATCAGTAAATTTCTTCGCAACTTAGTAGACTGCCTAAGAGAGGGCAGCAGCGTAAGCGCCGACAAGCTCAATGTGAGAAAAGTTATCCACAACAACAGCTTGCGGTCAAATAATAATATATCTGGCTGATAAGGCAGTATTTGCAAGCCCCAAAGCATCATAATCAACACAAGGGGCAGGAAACGTATTTCTAAAATCTCTTTTTCTATGGCTATATCGTCAAGTTCTGGCATGTAAAAAAATTATTCTATCATCCATAAATTATTGCGGCGCACATAACCTGTTTTGTCGTTCCATTGCACGCAGCACCAAATGTCGCGGCTGTTGGTTACTCTGAAACAATGGCCTTTTTGTGCGGTAAACATCAACTCTGCACCGGCGGCAGGTGCACTCATTATAAACGCTTTTTCGCTGCGGATAATTGCTTTTTGTCGGTGTAAAAATGTTTGTATAGCATATATAACGGTTGCAACTGCAATTACCCACATAATAGCTGCCGTCCCCAAAGTCTTTTTGCGCCGATATCTGCGGAATATATACCAAGTCAGCAAACCTGCCACGAGCATCAGCAAACTGCCCCACAAGTAGATGTATCGCCGCAGCGCAAGGACAAGAAACTCTTCGTCGGCCACCGCATAGCCCGGTAATTCATAGCGGGCAGCCAAATCGGTAATTTTATTATAGAGTGCTTCGCTGTGCTGTCGGGTATAAAGCAGGTTGAGGTAATACAAAGCCTCATCATAGTTGTTAGTGCCTTCGGCTATAAAGGCTGCTTTGGCAAGCATTTGCGGCGAATAGCTGTGGTGTTGCTCCAATAATTGCTGATAGGCAATGCCAGCCTCCTTGTATTTGCCTTGTGCATACAGCGAGTCGGCGTAGTTTAGCAACTTATCGGGCGTATTTTGCCCAAGGGAAATGCCCGAAAAGACGGGGCTGACAAAAAAAATAAGAAATATATCTCGGATAATCTTTTGCATTTGCTTTTCGTGTCATAGTTTTGTGGGCGCAAAAAACAAAGGCAACCCGTCAAACATTTGATAGTAAATCTTTGTTAATTTAGGCAAAAATAAAGATTCCGTAGCTCAGTTGGTAGAGCAATACACTTTTAATGTATGGGTCCTGGGTTCGAGTCCCAGCGGGATCACAGAATCTCTACCCCAAGTTGCGCAAGTGGTGAAACTGGTAGACACGCCATCTTGAGGGGGTGGTGGGCGTTAGCCCGTGGAAGTTCGAGTCTTCTCTTGCGCACAGTAGATTCCGTAGCTCAGTTGGTAGAGCAATACACTTTTAATGTATGGGTCCTGGGTTCGAGTCCCAGCGGGATCACTTCAAATGCCTAACAGTTCAGAAAATTGTTAGGCATTTTTTCTTTGCAAGCAAGTAAATTTTCTAAACTATTACTAATCCTTGCTGAGACAATGCGCATAAGCCTGACAAATATTAAAATCTGTCAGGCTTGAACAATGCATTTTTAGAAATTTGAATAGTAAAGTTACCCGTATTCAGAACGCGGCTTACTCCCTACAACAGTTATGATAGGCGCACGCCAATATTGCGCATTTGCTCTGCAAGTAGCATTTTTTTGGCTTGTTGTACCTTGCTTTGTTTGTACCATAGGTAAGCAATCACAACGAATATCAGATAAGGAATGCTCATCAGATAAAGGATGCCCGTATTAAGCCCGCTCCCGATTTTATTTGCACCCGTACTTATGTTATTTTCAACAGTGGCGCGACACATAGCACATTGTGCTTCTGCCACATCGGGCAGCAGCCACATGGCAGCTATCAACAGCAAGGTAATACCAATCACTTTTTTCATAGGTAATATGGGCTAATCATCAGATATACAATCACACCCGTAACAGCTACATAAAGCCAAATCGGGAAGGTGAATTTTACAATTTTCTTATGGCGGCCAATCTGTTTGCTCAGTGCAAAGTAAAAAGCAACCAAGACAAAAGGAACCACTACAGCTGCTAACAGAATGTGCGTCAATAAGATAAACAAATAAACTCCTCGCATAATTCCTGCCTCGGCCAGTTCTATTTCGCTCAATATACCATCGCCGTTAGTGTCGCCGAACTTAGTGGATGGCGCTTGAAAGTGATAGACAACATACGAAACCAAAAATAAGGAAGACAGAACAAAGGCAGTCATCATTAGTCGCCTGTGCATTTCCTCATTGTGGTTTTTAATGAAAAAATAAGCTACTGCCAAACAAACAGCTGTGGCGCTGTTCAGCAAAGCATTGATGTGAGGGAGAATAGACACGTCCACATCTCCTAATTTACCTGTTTGAGGAACAAACAGCAATAATGCTACTACAATAGGTATCACTACAGAAATGATACCGATGGCAGCCAAATATTGCTTGTCTTGCTTAGGGGCGATTTCTTGCAGAGCCATAGATTCGAGAAAGAATGCCAAGTAATTAAACAGGTTTAGTGGTGATTTGTTTGCTGTATGGTCTATTTTTTGTATTCGGCAAGCAATACCTGAATTTCCGTAATCAGCCTGTCCACGTCTTCCCTGCGCGTACCGCTGTAATAGCCTCTGATGCGCTTTTCTTTATCTACCAGCACGAGTTTGTCGCTGTGGATGAAATCAAGTTCCGTATCCGATGTAGCAGGTTTGGCAGCAATGTAATAGCCACATCGCGCCTGTTCATAAATAGCCTTTTTGTCGCCCGTAACAAAAATCCATCGCTTAGTATCAGCACCATAGCGTTGAGCATAGGCTTTGAGTACCTGTGCACTGTCAAAAGCAGGGTCTACCGTATGCGACAGAATTACCACTTCCGGATGATTTTTCATGGCCTCATGTACGCGGGCTAATTCGGAAGACATCGTGAGGCAAATGTCGGGGCAACGGGTAAAGAAAAAGTCTGTTACATAAATTTTACCGGCCAGTTCTTTATCGGAGAAAGGTTGGCCGTCCTGATTAATAAATGAGAAAGGAGGAATGCGATGAATATCATCCACTTTGTTGGGAGCACATTCTCCCGACTCGGGATTAAGTATGGGCAGTGCAAACTCATTTTCACCAAATCCCCTGAGAAATAGAAATGCTAAAGCCGGCAGCACTAACAATAACAAAAGTGCGCCGGCTTTTAACAGTTGATTAGTTTTCATCAAATAACAAAATAGTTAATATGTAAACATACCTGTTTATCAGGCTGAAACATTACTTCATAAATATAAAACTGCCTTCTGTGAGCAGGGCAATTACTAACCATACCACAAATGCGCATGGTAGTACGATAGACCAAATAAGCGCTTTTACTTCATGTCTGAGGTGCATGAACTCGGCTACGATGTAAAAGGCTTTGATAAAGGTCATGATTACGAATATCATGTTGCGTGCCATACCCGGGTTCATCAGAAAGGCAAGAGCAAATTCTATGATGGTGATACCTGCCAAAATAGCAGTAACAGTCCAGATGCGTTTGACAGTTGCTTTATGTGCTTGTTCGGGTGTTAAGTTTTCGCTGTGTGCCATAGTTATATGCCTTTTAAGATAAGAGTTGATTAAACCAGATAAAAGAAAGTAAATACGAATACCCACACCAAATCTACAAAGTGCCAATATAAACCTACTTTTTCCACCATTTCGTAATGCCCGCGGCGATGCATCACGCCCGTTGCTACTTGATAGAAAATCAGGATGTTTAATATTACACCGCTAAATACGTGGAAACCGTGGAATCCGGTAATGAAGAAAAACAGGTCGGCAAAAGCAGGAGGGCCATACTGATTTTGTATCAGATTAGCTCCCATAAACATGGTACCGTCAGGCATCAGTGTACCCGGTGCTTCGCCGTGAATAAAGTGACTCCATTCCCACGCTTGGCAGCTCAGAAATGCGATACCGCCTAAAATAGTCCACAGCATCCATTTCTCAACGTCTTTCTGGTCCATGCGATGGCCGGCTTCTACGGCAAGTACCATGGTAACGCTGCTCAAAATGAGGATGAAGGTCATAATACCTACAAACACCAGCGGAAAATGCCCTTCAATGAAAGGAATAGCAGCATAAACTTTTTCCGGTATAGGCCAGTACTCGGTAGAAAATGTAAACTTATCATGGTCGCCTTCATAGGCCGGATGCGTGTAACGCAACATACCATAAGTAATCAGTAAGCCCGAAAAAGTAAAGGCATCCGACAACAGGAAGAACCACATCATCATTTTGCCGTAGCTTACGTTCAGCGGCGAAACACCGCCATCCCAAATGGAACGTTTTTTTGATACAGTTACAGTGGACATATCGTTTCAGTTGTGTTTTAGGGCGTTAATCGCAATTTGATTTTCGTCCAAAATTATTTTAAATTCCGTTTACCAACAAAAATACAAACAAATAAACCCAGAGCAAGTCCAGAAAATGCCAATAAGTAGCGCACATATCCATGCGAACCATCGCCTTGCCGTGAATTTGTAAACGAACGGCAGCCACAATAATCAACAGCAGGAATACCAATCCACCAATCAGGTGTAAGCCGTGCAGCCCCGACAGTACATACAAGAATGAGCCCGCAGGGTTGGACTGGTTGCCGGCAAAAAATACGCCCATATTCACCAACTCAACCCAGCCCATCCATTGCATTGCCAAGAATACCATTCCCAAAAGGAAAGTCAGCCAAAGGGCAATTTTCAGTTTGCCGAGCTCATCTTTTTTGGCGCTGACGTATGCCCAATGCATAGTAATGCTGCTCAAAACGATAACGGCGGTGCTGTAATAGAAAATTTTCGGCAGTTCAAACTCCAGCCAATTGCCTTCGGCACGTCGTACCAAATAAGCACTTGTTAGGCCTCCGAAAAGCATAATGATGCTCACGATGAACAACCACATCGCAAATTTTTTGGGATGCATCGCCAGCGTTGGGGCGGGCTGTTCGGTGGTGTTGGGTTTTATATTGGTGCGTGTTGCCATGTACGTAATGAATTACAACTTGTCTAATAAATAAGCGATTTGTATAATCGGCAGATAAAGGAATGAACCAAACATGATACTCATTGCCGCTTTGTCGTTGAGTTGGCGAATCAGGTATAAACTCTGTAACAGGAACAAAACACTACATACGGTAGCTATGACGGCTGATACAGTACCTGTAATACCGAATTGCATGGGAAGCATACCCAACGGTATTAAGAATAGTGTATAAGTCATAATAGAAAACGCCGTGTTTGAGTCTTTGTTTCCGCCAGAAGGCAACATTTTAAAGCCGGCTCGCTTGTAGTCTTCGTCGGCTACCCAAGCAATTGCCCAAAAATGCGGGAATTGCCAGATAAACTGAATGGCGAATATAACCAATGCTTCTACGCCAATAGTGCCCGTGGCAGCTACCCAGCCAATCAGCGGTGGAAAAGCCCCCGGAAATGCACCCACAAACACCGATGCAGAAGTTTTTTGTTTCAATGGTGTATAAACAAAGGCATATAGAATCAGCGAAAAGAGCCCCAGCAGTGCGCTGAACGCATTGACAAACAGGACGAGCAACACCGTTCCTGCAAGTGCCAAAAGGGCGGCGTAAATGCCTGCCTCCTGCGGGCTGATAGCTCCTGTCGGCAGCGGGCGATTGGCAGTGCGACGCATCAGTTTATCTAAATCGCGCTCAATAATTTGGTTGATAGTATTGGCTGCTCCTGTAATCAGGAAACTACCCAGACAGAAGGCCGCAAACGAAAGCCGATTAAAATAACTTGTTTGGGCAAGCAGATAGCCGAAAGCCCCCGAAAAAACCACCAGCGCAGACAGGCGGAACTTTAAAAGCATGAGGTACTGTCTGATTTTGAAGGCGAAAGTTGGCACTGCAATAGTTTGTGTGGACATCAAACGATTCATTTAAGCGGGTAAGGATGAATGAAAAGTAGCCGATTTGAACACATGCTCACGGTTCAGGAAAAGTGCAAGCAGTATTTGAACGCCGAACATGAGCGAGGCAAGCAGCAGATGGACGGGCTGCATAACGGCAGGTATGGCAAAATATGCCATAATGGCACCCGTAACAATCTCACCCCCAATCAGCCCTATCAAAACGTTAGCCCAGAAAGATAGTGTGCCTACTTGTGCTATGTTTTTACGCATTAGAAATGCCAGATACAGGTGCGCTGCCAAAATCACAAGTGAATAGGTACGGTGTACATAGAAAGGCAGCCCGATTTGTTCAATCCATGTTTCGCGTGCTAAATAGTTCATCTGCACTGCCAGATGGTCAATAGCTTCGCGCAGTTGCGTACCCAGTACAATCTGCAACAAGCTCATCAATGTACAAATGCCGAGTACTGTGTTCAATTTGTTTTTTTCATGCACTTCTTCGGGTTGAATGTAGCCTGTATGCGCCCGTGCAATGGCATAGATAAGCACTGCCACAATCAGCAAGGCAACAACCATGTGCAGGGTAATCATAAAAGGTGCAAGGTTAGTAGAAACGACTACTGAGCCTAACCAACCCTGAAAGCCTGTCATTAAAAATGCCGCAAGTATGGCATAGAACACCACGCGGTCGCGGCGGAAATAGCTTGCCGAAAGCATCAGTGTGATGAAAATAAACAAGCCAATAAGTGCGCCCAACAAGCGGTTCAGATATTCTACCCACGTTTTGAAAGGGTCAAAGTCAGCAATTTCTTTGCCTTGAACTTTGAAAATGGTTTTGTAGTCGGGCGGAAGCTGGCTGACATCAGTGGGAGGAATCCACTGTCCGAAACACTTAGGCCAGTCGGGACAGCCCATACCTGAACCCGTACTTCGCACAATGCCGCCAACAAGTATCAGTAAATAAACTGCTACAATGGTGATGATACCGAATTGACGAAACGCATGTGCCATAGTTTTTCAGAAATTTTGCGCAAATATACCTCAAAAATGCTTACTTATCTGCACCGGAGGTTATACAACCATAGCCGGTTGTTTTTCAAAAAACAACAGCAAAGCGTTTTTTGTTGTCAGTTGCACGATTTTTTCAATACTTAGCCCTTTGGTTTGCGCAATTTTTTCGGCAATCAGCGGCAGGTAAGAAGTTTCATTGCGCTTGCCGCGATGCGGTACGGGGGCAAGATAGGGGCTGTCGGTTTCCAGCACAATTTGTTCCAATGGAATTTGCGCTACTACCGATGCCAAATTGCCTTTTTTATAGGTTACCACGCCGCCAATACCTACGCGAAAATTCATGGCATAGAGCCTTGCGGCATCTTCCGCCGTTCCCGTGAAACAATGCAATACGCCGAACAGTCGTTCATCGGCAAGGCTTTCCAGCAAAGCAAGTGTTTCGCTCATGGCTTCGCGGCAGTGAATTACCAACGGCAGCCCGTATGCCTTTGCCCATTCCGCCTGAATGCGAAAGGCTTCTTTTTGTTGTTCAAAATAGGTTTTGTCCCAGTGCAGGTCTAAACCCATTTCCCCGACGGCTACGAACGGATATTTTTTGAGCCAATCTTCGGCAATTTGCAGTTCTTTTTCAAAGTCGGCATTTACCGAACAAGGGTGCAGCCCCATCATCGGGAAGCATTGGTCGGGGTACTGCGCGGCAAGTGCCATCATGCCTTCTATGGACTCACTGTCCACGTTGGGCATCAAAATTTTTTCAACACCTGCGGCAAAGGTGCGTTCCAGCATGGCAGTGCGGTCACTGTCAAACTGTTTGGAATAAATATGTGCGTGCGTATCAATCATCGCGATTGAGATAAAGAATCTTTTTGTTGAATGGCTTTTTGTCTGGCACTGAGCGTATCGGCTACCTGCTTCATCAAATCGGCAAGGCGATAACTGTCGCTTGCATAAAACCGGTAGGACTTCCGATAAGTTACCGTATCGGTTTGGTGGCGGCGCATGATTTCGCGCTCATAGCGGTCGTATCGCGAAAGCGCTTCCTGAAAGGTCAGCCCTTGCATGGCTACCGCCGCTTCCGCCAAGTGAATATCGGCAGTGATAGCCGCCATTTTCGGCATCGGCAGTGTGCCTGCGGGTGCATCCTGCTTGCCGTTGCCCGTGCAGGCAGTCAGCGCGATAAGCAGCATGCATCCATACAGGAAATTTTTAAATGACAATAGGTATATGACCTTGCGAAATGACGACATGTGTTATAATGTGATAACGGACAGGCAACGTCCCTATATTGTATTGCAGGAATAGGGCATGCCCTATTCCCAAATTTACGCCGCAAAGATAGTTCATTCCGTTCCGTGCTTTTTGTAGGGATTACTTATATTTGTTAAGCGATGGCAAGCAAGATGTTTATACAACCCGCCACTCAGCTAATTGAGTAATTTGAAACGACTTTATTCAAATCCGCTCATAGGGTCTAACGAACGCTGTTAGGGATGTCCCGATAATCTGTGAGCAGTCGGACGTTGCACGTTGCAAACTCTAACAGCGATTTTAAAAACGTGCCGCAAGGAAAAATTAAATAACCCAACATCCCCGTCGGGGCGGAATTACACATGTACAATTGCCGTTTGAATATCTGCATTAATCCGTGTTATTTGCCTTTCGTCTGCATTTTAATCATCCTTCTTTTCATTCCTCCGCTATTGCGCGCCCAGCCGTACACGGAAAAACTGCAATTGCAATGCGACAGCATCGTAGGGCAGGTATTGCAGGCTGCCGGTGCGCATCGCTATCTCAACGCACGGGGGCAAACCACCGTCGCCGATTGGCAGACCATTCAGAACAAGGTGCTGACCTATGCGGAGAACAACGGCTATCCCTTTGCCGAAATCGGTTTGACTGACTTGCGGGTCAATGAAAATCGACTCATCGAAGGCAGGATTACCTATTGCAGCGGTACGCTGATTCGCTTTGATACGCTGATTATCGTAGGGCAGGGGGGGGTTAAGCCCGTGCTGCTGCAAACCATGCTAAGCATCTATCCGGGAGAGTTGTTCAGTCAGGCAGCCGTGCGGCAGGCAGAGGAACAGCTCAAAACACTGACCTTTTTGCGGCTGACGCGTCCGCCCGACGTGCTTTTCCGCTTCGACCGCGCCCATTTGGTGCTGCATGTAGAGCCTGTGCAAGTCAATCGCTTTGACGGCGTAGTCGGGTTTTTGCCCAATCAGGAACGGCAGGGCAGCGTATTGCTGACGGGCATGGTCAATTTGGAATTGGGCAATTTGTTCAACGGGGGCAAGTCGCTGCGGGCAGAGTGGCAACGGATGCGGGCTGCTACCCAATCGCTGCGCATCGGCTACGACCATCCGCTGCTGTTTCGCACCCGTTTGGGGACAGGTTTTCAGGTCAATTTTTTGAAAGAAGACACCACTTTTTTCAACCTGCAATGGCAGGGGCAACTGTCCTATCCGCTCATGTGGGGGCAGCATCCTGCGGGTAAAGTCGGCTTTTTTGTCCGCAATCAGACCTCTGTCCTCACCGACAGTTCGCGGCGCAGCACCGAACGCGGCATCGCCAATACGCGCTTTCTTTCCTACGGCATCAGCTATCGGTTCAGCCGATTAGACAATATGTTGCAGCCGCAACGGGGCTGGCAATTGGCTTGGGAAGCGGGCGCGGGCAACAAAACCGCTGCTGTGCGCACTCCGCAAGGCTTTGCCACATTCCATGTGGCGCGATTCATCGCTACGGGCAAACAAACCGCGTTGATGTTGCGCACAACGGGCGGCATCATGTTGGGGCAGTCGCTGTTTTTGAATGAGCTGTTCCGATTAGGCGGCTTGCAAACCCTGCGCGGCTTCAACGAAAACGATTTTTTTGCTTCCCGCTACCTCATCGGCACGGCAGAGTATCGGCTGTATTTTGAAGAAAGTTCCTTTCTGTTTGCCTTCACCGACTACGGCAGGCTGGCAGGGCAAACCCCCGCGCAAACTTTTACCGATTCGCCTCTGGGGCTTGGCTTTGGCATTAACATAAGTACGACGGGCGGCATTTTTTCCCTGACCTACGCCATGGGCAATTCGGCAAGGCTGCAACAGAGCTTTTCGCTGGAACAATCCAAAATTCACTTCGGCTATGTCAGCCGTTTTTAAGGGGTTGGTTTTGTAGTGCAATGTTTCGTAATTTCGGTGCAAACATGTATTTGCAGGCGACCCTGACGGGTACGCTGTGTTTTCAAAAAAATGATTTTTTGAAAACCGAATCCGCGTTTATCCGTGTCATCTGCCTTTATTCGTGTTCTGATTTTTTAAACCCGTTCAACAATGCTACCACTGCAAGGACTGAAAGTTTTGGAATTTACCCACGCCGTTATGGGACCTGCCTGCGGGCTGTTGCTGGCAGATATGGGCGCAGAAGTGATTCATATTGAGCCGCCCGAAGGCGATGCTACCCGCCGATTGAAAGGCTTTGGCACGGGCTATTTTCCTTATTACAGCCGCAATAAAAAAAGCCTTGCCATAAATCTTAAATCGGCAGAAGGCAAAGAAATTATTTACAAGTTGGCAAAGCAAGCCGATATAGTCGTGGAAAACTTCGGCCCCGGCACAATGGAGCGCTTAGGCTACGGCTACCAAGCCCTGCGCCCGCTCAACGAATGCCTGATTTACTGTTCGCTGAAAGGCTTTTTGAGCGGTCCTTACGAAAAACGCCATGCCATGGACGAAGTAGTGCAAATGATGGGCGGACTTGCCTACATGACCGGACCGCCCGGAATGCCCCTGCGTGCCGGAACATCTGTAATAGACATCACGGGCGGCATGTTCGGCTTAATCGGCATCTTAGCCGCCCTCTACGAACGCGAACGCACAGGCAAGGGCAAGTTCGTCAAAGGGGCATTGTTTGAAACAACTGCCTTCCTGATGGGGCAGCACATGGCCTACGGGGCTATCACCAAAGTGCCTGTGCCGCCGATGCCTGCCCGCGTGAGTGCATGGTCGGTCTATCGCACTTTTCAAACCGCCGAGGGCGAACAGGTATTTATCGGCATCATCAGCGATAAGCATTGGGAAAAATTCTGCCGCGCCTTCGGCAAAGAGGAGTGGGCAACCGACCCGCGCCTGCAAACCAACAACGGGCGCATAGACGAGCGCGAGTGGCTGCTGCCTGCCATAGAGCAACTGATGGCAAACCTAACCAAAGCCGACATTATCAGCCGCTGCGAGGCTGCCGAAATACCTTTTGCCCCTATTGCCCGCCCTGAAGATTTGTTTGACGACCCGCACCTCAATTACGGCAACAGCTTGCTGAAAACCACCCTGCCCGATGGAACAGTTGCCAAACTGCCCAATGTTCCGCTTGAATACGGCGATGCACACTTTGAACTGCGCAATAATCCGCCCGCCATTGGCGAACATACCGCCGAGCTGCTGCAATCGCTGGGCTATTCCGAAGAACAAATCGCCGAATGGCGCAACAGGGGAGTCGTTGCCTGACGGTTGTTTGGCAGGCAAGTTTTTAACAGCCTGCTCATTGTTGGCAGTGTGTTGAAAGTCAAGCAAGTAATTACAAAGCAGCTAATCGGGGAGGCTTATTTCATATAAAAAAACCCGACAGGTTCTGAAAACCTGTTGGGTTTTTATTGCACGTGTGTTGGTTTTTTGCTTAATTACCTGCTTGGTCTGCCTGTTGGATAAGCCGCACCAAGTCTTGCTGATTTTTGGCAGGATTTAATTTTTGTTCCTTAATGAACGCTTTAAGCCGGCCATTCTCATCGTTGAGTGTTTTCAGCAATGCTTTTTCATTGGTTTTCAACTTCACCCATTCCGATGAATTTTTGCTGACCAAGTGATAATTAACGGAAGTCAGAAACTCATCGTAATATCGGTCTGCACTGTATGCACCTTTGAAGTCGGCTTTCAGAATAGTTTTTTTGTAATGCGCAAGCAAAGTGTATTTGCTGCCTTCGTGCAATACTTGATAAAAGCCGCTTTGTTTAGTTTCTGTATCTGTCAGTTTGCGGAAAAGCATTGGCTGACCTTGCTCGTTCACAAGCGTGAAATGCCGGATGGCCGCCTTGTCCACCATGATAGAGTCGCCCGTGTCGCGCTTTCGAACCATCACTTCATCGCTGTAAGTATTGAGTTTAAGGTCTATATCCGAATATTTCGTACCATTGTTAAAAAACAAGTCGCCTTTTGCCCACGATTCCGGCAAGTAGGGGCTGTTGATAAAGCCCTTGTAGCGTGTGTCAAAAGAGAGTATAACATTGCTTCCGCCTGTACTGGGGCTGCCGAGCGCATCGAGATTTTGCTGTGCATTCACCCCGTTGGGTGGCGCAGTGTTGGTGGCCGAGGGTTGCTGCGCATATGCAAGAGTTGTTGTCAGCAGGCTCAGCACACCCCAGAAAAATTTTGTTTTCATAAAGGACTTATTTTATCCGTTCGAGGAGTTCTTGCACATACGCTGAGAGTTCTTCGTCAGGCTTCATTGTCAATGCTTTTTCTGCATAAATTTTTGCCTTTGCTTTATCGCCCGTCTGTTCGAGCACGAAGGCATACACATAGCAGGCAACAGCATCCTCACCCATTTGGAGGGCTTTGGCCGACCATTCACGCGCTTTTGCCAATGGGGTTGCCTCTTTGCTGCGCGATGCTATTTCCAGCGAACGGCGCATCAGTTCATTGCGTTCGTTTAGGTTATAGGCTTCCATCCAACGGATAAGCGCACTGATATAACCGGCTTCATTTTCAATACCTTGCTGGTAGAACATGTCAATAATCCCTTCATAAAATCCCGCTTCGCGTGCTTGGGGGTTAGTGGCTTTCATCAGGGTTACATACATGCCCTTCGCTTCTTTGGCTTTTTCTATGCTTTTTTGTCGCACAGCGTTGGTCAGAGCGGCATCCATGTGCTTAATGACAAATTCTTCCAAACTCTTCCCATACTTTTCCGCAAAAACGCCGGCATGGTTCAACACATACTTAAACTCGCGACTGTCGGAATTATTGACAAACTTTTGGATAATCGTCCAGTTGTCTGCTTCCTGCAATTCTGCATCGCTCAGCCCTGAGAGGTAACGGCCGGCAATTGTGCTTGCTTCGCTGCCTGCATCGGTTTGCGCCAGTGCCAGCAGATAGCTGCGGGCAGCGGCGGCATCGTTAGTATCGGCTTCATATTTGGCTTTCAGGGCAGGTAGTTCGTTGAGTGCAGAACGACCCCTGAGTACTTTTTTGCCCAATGCGATAAATCCTGTTTTGTCTAATGCGCCGATATTTTTGTTGATTACCGTGCCATCGGGGCTGAAGTAGTACAGCGAGGGGTAGGCATCAATGCGGGAGGTGCGCACCAGTTCGGGTTCTTCTTTTTCTGCATCAATCTTTACGGATATGAAGTGGGCGTTGTAATAGTCGCCTACTTCGGCATCGGTAAATACGTTTTTGGACATAAACTTACAAGGGCCGCACCATTCGGCATAAAAATCAACAAAGATGGGTTTGTTTTCTGCCTGTGCTTTTGCCAAAATTTCCTGCCATTTGCCTTGGGTAAAAGTAATTCCTTGCCCCAAAGCCGTAGCCTGTAACAAAATAGCGCCGGCTAACAGCAGGCCGGCTTTCAAGAAATAGGTCATAAAACTCATTATTTAAAGTGAAGTGAAAAATACGCAGACTGTTGCACGTGCGCATATGCACGTTAGCTACGATTGTTTTACTAAATTAGTTTTTATGACAATCAAATGAAAAGCCACCTGCGCCGTGGTGGCTTCTTTTGTATAGGGAAAATGAGATGAGACAATAGCTGATTTATCAGTTGCCGCCCAGCGAAGGTCTGTCCTGAGCCGCAATTTGCAACATCTTGGTGTATTGTTCCGGTGAAAGGTCGTTGAAGAAATAGCCGATGGGATTTACTTTCTGGCCGTTTTTAATCACTTCGTAGTGTAGGTGGGAGGAAACGGAAGTGCCCGTGTTGCCTACTCTGCCTATCATCTGACCGCGCTTTACTTTTTGTCCTACCTTCACCGTGTAGGCAGACAAGTGGGCATATTTGGTTGCAAAGCCAAAACCATGGTCTATTTCAATACATTTGCCATAGCCGCCGTCGTAGTCTGCCATGCGCACTACACCGTCTCCGGTAGCATAGACCGGTGTTCCGGCAGGGGCGGAGAAATCGCAGCCGCTGTGGAACTTACGCACCTTGTAGATAGGATGCATCCGCATGCCGAAACCCGAAATAAACATCGTCAGGTCGTTGTCTGCTACGGGGCGTATGGCAGGTATGGAAGCCAGCCGTCTTTCTTTTTCCGCGTGCATTTTGACAATCTCGTCGTAAGATTTAGATTGTACGTACATCTGACGCTTCAACCGGTCTAATTTTTTGAAACTGTTGATGATTAAGTCTCCGTGTTTTAAACCTGCGTCTAACATGTCGCGGTATTTCTGCGCACCGCCAACGCCCCCTTTGCGAATTTCATCGGCAATAGGCTCGGCTTCAAAAATCAAGCGATACATTTTATCGTCGCGCTCTTGAAGAGTTTGAAGCACTTCAGAAACGTCATCCATTTGCTTGGAAAGCAACTTATATTTAAGCAACAGTTGCTCGTTTTCTTCTTTGAGTGCTAATTCGGAGGGAGAGGGGAAATAGGTGCGGGCAATATGGAACAGCAAGAAGGAGAAAAACAAGGACAGGATAGCAAAGCCGGCAACATTGATAAAGATGTCTGAAGTGGTTCTTTTAAGTTCTTCATACTTGCACGTTTCCGTGTCGTAGTAATATTTTATCTTTGCCATAAAGCAAACAGGTTAGTCAAAAATCCTAATCGGAGTGTGAAGTAACAAAGTATTTCCCAAATTTTGAAACATTTAACAAACTTTCGGCAAGCGCCTTGCGAAAATACAGAGTTTCTTGTAAAAAGTCGTACAATTGACCTGTTTTTATTCTTGCTGGAATCAGCACTTGACAACCGCAACCATATGGAGCAACACATCATAGATAATCCTTCTGCCATTCGCCAAGGCGAAGAGTTGAATGTAAGCAATTTAGCTGCCTTTATTCGCCGCAACTTCCCCGACCGGGCGGGCGAGGTACAGGTAGCGCAGTTCCCTTCCGGTTTTTCTAATTTGACCTACTTTGTTCAGGTGGGCAATAAGGAATGGGTATTGCGCCGCCCCCCGTTTGGTGCCAACATCAAGTCGGCGCACGATATGCGGCGCGAGTACGGTATCCTTCAATCGCTGGCACCTGTCTATCCGAAAATACCTAAACCGCTGATTTACACCGCTGATACATCCGTTATTGGTGCAGAGTTCTACCTGATGGAGCGCGTGCGGGGGCTTATCCTGCGCCACCGCCCGCCCAAAGGCATGCAACTTACCACAGATAAAATGCGCACCCTTTCAAAAGCCGTGATTCAAAATTTGGCAGATTTACACGCCATCGATATCTATCGTACCGGCTTAATCCGACTTGGAAAGCCCGAAGGCTATGTGCAGCGGCAAGTGGAAGGTTGGATTGGGCGCTATCAAAAGGCGGCTACCGACTACCTGCCTGCCATGAACAAGGCTGCTGATTGGCTGCAAGCCAACCTGCCTGCCGAAAACAGACCCGCACTGATTCACAACGACTACAAATACGACAACGTGGTGTTAAACCCCGATGACCTCTCCGAAATTATTGCCGTTCTGGACTGGGAAATGGCCACCGTCGGCGACCCGCTCATGGACTTGGGCACTACCTTGGCCTACTGGGCGGATGCCGACAGCCCCCAAATCCTCCAAGCATTCTCCCTAACAGCCTTTCCGGGAAATATGAACCGCCAAGAACTGGCTCAATGCTATGCCGAGGCAAGCGGCAGAAACATTGACCACATCCTATTTTATTATGTGTTTGGCTGCTATAAAATAGGGGTGATTGCTCAGCAGATTTACGCCCGCTACAAAAAAGGATTTACCAAAGACCCGCGCTTTGCCAACCTGATTCAACTGGTGCATGCCTGCGCACAAAGTGCCGAAAAAGCCATTCAATATGGCAGAATCACCCATTGGAGATAGTTGCCATGCCTGTTTTCACCGACCAAATGGGGCGACAAATTACCCTGGACAAACCGCCCCGACGCATTGTGTCCTTAGTGCCTTCTCAAACCGAACTGCTGTTCGATTTGGGGCTTCAAAAGCGCATCGCAGGCCTTACCAAATTCTGCATCCATCCTGCCCAAGCGCGCGCATCCAAAACCATTATCGGCGGCACCAAACAGTTTCACATGGAGCGCATCCACCGCCTCCAACCCGACCTGATTGTTGGCAATAAAGAAGAAAACTACCCCGAAGGCATCGAAGAACTTAGCCGCCACTACCCCGTTTGGATGAGCGATATTTACACCTTAGACCACGCACTGGCGATGATTTACTCCATTGGCCAACTGACAGACACCCAAACACAGGCAGCAACCATTGCACAACAGATTGCACATGCCTTTGCCGAACTGACCGGCAAACCCACCCACAGGCGCGTGTTATACCTCATCTGGCACCAACCATGGATGGCGGCAGGAAAACAAACATTTATTGACCACCTGTTGCAGCGCGCGGGCTGGCAAAATGCGGTTACCCAAAGCCGCTATCCACAACTTACCGAGGCTGATATGCGCAAACTCGCTCCCCACTGCGTATTGCTCTCCTCCGAACCCTTCCCCTTCCGAGAAAAGCACATTGCCCATGTGAAGGCCATACTGCCACAAGCAAAAGTCTTACTTGTAAACGGCGAACTGTTTTCTTGGTATGGCAGCCGATTGCGGCACAGTGCGCCCTACTTGGCAGATTTGCAAAAAATGCTTTCCTTCGATTGCTCAAATACGGGTATTTAAACCTGACAGGCTTCCAAGCCCGGTCGGCTTTGTGTGTAGTACCTTGCAAGATTCATCCGTAGATTTTTAACGGCTCGTGCAAAATTGTAACCCCAAACTGCTCGCGCTTTTGTGTGCAGATGCAATGTGTTTCATCTCAATCTCCAATGGTTCATAAAAAATCTTTTGCCCCCATGCAACCCTTTTGCATCCCGCAGGGTCTTAGGTTCGAAAATTAAGGATTATTCACATTTGCAATGCTGAGCAAAGCCTGTCTTAAGGTTTTTTAACGCACAAATTTGCAATGTTGGATAACAGCCTTATTTTTGCAAAATCAATTAACAAACCTAATTACAATTAAAAAAAAACGTTATGAACAAAAACACATTCATGTATCCGGTTCGGATGACTGCTGTTCTGGCGGCGGCTGCTCTGGTAACCAGCTGCGCAAAGGACAAGTTCACTGAAGCGAATGCCTTGGATCTGGAGTTGAAGCGCCTCCGCACGGAGGATTCAATCCTTGTTGCCTTTGAGCGTCAGCAACGCATTTGGGACAACAACCGCCTGGCTTATCTGCGCGTGTTAGACTCTTTGGATCGCATCAACGCCGGCGGACGCGTATTCTACACCGTAACAGTAGTTGCAGGCGGTAACGCTGCTTTCGGTACGGGCCGCGTAGAAGAGTTGGAAGGCGTACAAGGCGCTACCGTTTCCATCGCTCAGTATGGTCAGGTGCAAACTGCCACCACCCCTGCCAGCGGCATGGTTACCGTAGAACTGCGCTCAGGCTCTGCCAATGTAGTGGCTTCTGCTCCTAACCACACCACCGTTAACTACACCGTTAATTTGACCGCTGATGGCAACCCCGTAACCAACAATGACTTGCCGCTGGCTCCCGGTAACGGTCACACCGTTCATGTAGGTAACGTTATCCCGCTGTTCCCAACTACAGGCGCAGGTACTGCCACCGTGCGCGGTCGTGCGTACATCGAAACAGATTTGACCAACGAAACCGCAGAGTTTGTAACACCTAATATTCTGGGTGCAGGCACTAACCTGTTCACTGCCAACATCGACATCAACGACGACTTCCGCGATCGTTACTTAAAAATTACTAACAATGTCACGGCTATTATTGATGTCATTGGTACCGGTTTTGAAGGTCAAATCAACCGCATCTCTTACGAAAACGCTACCACTAACGTAGTAGTGGATGCTACCGGCAACTACTCCGGCGTGATTCCTGCAACTGCTTCCGGTCTGCCTATCCAACTGCGTTATTCGCAAATTGCTGCTAACCGTACTTTCTGGGCAGACACATTCGATAATACTAATTTGGGCCCTACAGGTCAGGTGATTACTCGTCGCTTCATCTATGGTCCCGGTTTGACTGCCGATGGGGTTTCGGGGGTTGGTCCCGTGGCTGCTCAACGTTCTACAGACGCTTCGCTCTCGTTCAACACAGAGTTAGTGCCGGCTACCATTACCGCAGCCCTAACTAACAGCGGCCAGCTGCAAACCGAAGTAGTTGATGGTGTTCGGTACTTTGTACTGAATCCTAATGCCATTCCTGCTGCAGACAGAATCTTGCCTCCTCCTACTCCTTACCGCCGTGGTCTTTACTTGGCTGATGTAGCGGTTGAGACTGACCCTTCAGTAACTCCTTCTACTATTCTGCCTCCTGAGGTTACCTTCTCTGCTCCCGGCGGCCCCGGAACAACCGCTGTTGGTATTGTAGAGTTAGAGGCTCCGTTGGGACCTATTACTGACCCTGTTACAGGTACACCGGACATTTCAGGTACTACATCAGGTCGCATGTTCCGCCGTTTGGCAGGTATCCGCGTAGTGAATGCCGGTTCAGGTTATACTTCTGCTCCTACGGTTACATTCACCCGCCGCGATGGCACTGCCGGTACGGGTGCCAATGCCGGTAAAGCTTTTGTTACAGGCAAAGGTACGCTGCAAGCGCCTACCTCTCAAATTGCCGCTATTCAAGTAGTTGACGGCGGTTTCGGCTACTTGCCACTGGCTGCTCCTGCTAATGATGCTGCTTCCAGAAGTGGTGGTTTAGATGGTTCTAACAATGATGGTGCTACTTTTTCTGGTGGTCCTTCACACTATGCCGGTCCATCTACTATCAATTCTACAAGCGCTGTCAAATGGACAGGTATGACACCGCGCTTGCCGGGCGGTCCTTTTACAAGTGCAGCCACCGTTCCTACACTGGCTGAAACTAATGTTATATTCCACTACAACGCCATCGGTACGATTGACCGTATCTCTCTTACAGGTACTATAGGCGCTGGTATTACACAAGCCATGATTGATGCCTTCAACGGTACTACAGGTGGCTCGTTGGTGTACGGCGATGATATCACTTTCCCGGCAATGGAAGGAAGTGGTATTGATGGTGGTAATGATGAAGCATTATTTGTTCGCAGAGGTGTTGGTCTTAATGCCGATCAGATTGTATTTAACTTCAATCTCGGTGGTGCTCCCGGTGACCGTCAGTATGGCAACGATGCTATTATTAGTACTAACACTGATACAAATATTGATTTCTTTGCTATTGGCGTAGCAGGTTTCATTCAGCCCGGTTCTACCATTCCTTACGTATTCTTGCCAAACATTTCTCTGGTAAACGTGCCTAACGACGTTACGCCTCCCGGCTTGTCTCTGTCTGTAGGCACTGTTAATAGTGTTAATCCAGGTTTAGTAACTAACATCTCTTTAACTCCCGGTTCTTCTGGAAACGCTATCTATGATTACAACCACCCTACATCAGATCCAATGGGTGTTCCGAATATGACCATGCGCATTACGCCTGCCACTAACAGCCTGCGCATCCGTCTGTTCCGCTCAGGCAGCGGTATTGACAACTACTTTATTGACCAGCCTTCACAGTTAGAAGGTCGTTTCATTAGTGGTTTGGTAACTGCCGGTGGTACTATTCCTACTCCTTCATCAGCTTCGCCTGTAGGCGGTAAACAGAGAGATACTTACATCGTAGAGTTCGATGCACCTGACCAACTATTTGGCGTTCGTGCAGAAGGTCGCCCTGTATTCAACTCAAACCGTCAATTGGTTGGTATTGACATTACTAATCCGGGTGCAGGCTATTCACAAAATCCTAACTTCCGCATTATCCCCAACCCGTTTGAGGGTAATGCTCAGAACGCGCACGTAAATGACAATGCTTCTGTGTCTGTACATATCGTACCAAGCACTCTAACTTTCACTGTGGTCAATGGTGGTCAGTATGCAGCCGTACCGGATATCATCTTAACCGGCGGCGGTATTACATTGAATCAACAGCCTGCCAACGCAGCTAACCTGAGCAGCATCTCTCCTTATCTCGGTCTGCCTAACGGTATTGGTACTACCGTAGATAACGGTGCTTTCAGATTCAAATTTAATTCTCAAGGTGTAATTCAAAGCATTGAATTGATAGGTCCTCCGCCTCCTTACAACAACGAGCCTATTATAGCTACCGTATCTGCCGCTCGCCAAAACGATGCTTTGAACCGTGCTTGGTCAACTATCCCAACTTCAATTCCGAATACACTCGCAGCCAGCTCTAATTATCTGCGTCGTGTAACATCGTTTACGGACGCCGGTGCTTTGACCGGCTTCTCTCTGAGAGAAACTCGTACCGGTCCTGGTTCTGTAATAACTGCTAACGATGTACCCATCCGTTTCTGGGAGGTTGGTACTACTGCTTATGCTAACATTAGCTCTACAGATTATCAGCACTTTTCAGCTGCCAAATACCTTGTTCCTCCGGCGGCTATTATCAGCAGCAATATCGGTACGGGTGCTACGGCAACCGTAGATTTGCAAACGCTGCAAACTGCTACGAAT
>CALHUI010000032.1 GCA_938039675.1 uncultured Cytophagales bacterium | reverse complement strand
GTCGCAATCCATCTCTTATTGAAGGGAGTACTCCGACAATCGTGTATCTTACGCTTTTGGGCAGATTTGGAAGTCGCAATCCATCTCTTATTGAAGGGAGTACTCCGACTGGAAACAAAGTTTAACCAACTCGATCCGGTACAGAAGTCGCAATCCATCTCTTATTGAAGGGAGTACTCCGACAGCAATCGCCGCCAATCTGCCTGATTACCAGTTGTTTGGCAAAATAAAATCCTCAGACTTTTTAACGGCGACTGCATTTATCTTATTTTTAATTTCACTTTTCCGATAAATCAAAGAGCAAGGCTCTTGGCTGTTTACTTGCCGTAATTACCGCAATTTATGCTAAAAAAACAAAGTATTTGCTCGCCCGAGCGTAATTTCCATATCCACTTCGCGCCCGATGAGCCGCATGGAGCGCAAGTCCTGCTCGGCAACGGGTACAATCATAATGGTGTCCTCATTTTTGTAAGCAGCCTGCAGCGCGTACATCGTTTGGTAGATTTCCTGATAGGCTTTTTGATGCAGTTGCCCCAGAAAAACCGACTTCTGGACGCGCTGTAAGCCCTTTTCAATCAGGTAATCCGCTATTTTTTTGCGGATGCGATTGTCTCCAATGTCATACATAACAAAGCAAAGCATATGGCCAACGGGTTTGGGTTTGAGTTGTGCGAAATAAGCTTTTAAAGCCTCCACGCGCTCGGTAGCAGCCAACAACTGGTCGCTGTCGGGCTTGGGCATTCCCTGAGGCTTGCGCGGGCTGCGTGCCTGTACGGACTTATCGGCAAGCTCGGCCGTCTGCTGCACCCACGCCTCATCTGCCTGCGGCGGCTGGTCGTCTATCAGGAAAAACGACAGCCCGAATACATCAACAGGTGTTGCCTCGTCTGCCTGCGACGTTTCTTCGGATAGAGAAGTGGCAGGCGTGATGTTCTCTGTTTCTTGTTGCGGCGACTTTTGCTCGGTGCTGTCCGCACCTGTCAGGCGGTTATGAATTGCCTGATTGCGCCGTTGCAGCGACTGATTGAGCCGCTGCATCAGTTCAACGGGGTCTTTCATGTAGGATTGACGATTTTTACACATGTAGCGACAAGGCATGTCTTGTCGCTACGCTTTACGTGCGCCTTCACATATTTTCACTGTCCATTTTCAACAGTTGTTGCGCCAACTCGTGTGCGTCGTCCTGAATATGGGTCAGGCGGCTGCGTCGGCGGCTGTTGTAGTTAATCACCTCGGCGAGGTAGTCGTTAAATGCCGTAGCGAGCAGGCGTTTGCCATTGGCTTCCATCCAGTAGCCGCCTTGCTGATAAATCGCCATGCGGGGCGTGAGCAATCGGCGGAAGCAAAGTTGCATCAGCACTGCCTCAGCCCAGTGTCGGTAGCGTTCAATGCAATCGTAGGCAAGCACGGGGCGGTTGTACTCGTCGGCATGCAGTACGCCCAAGTAGGGGTCTATGCCTGCCTTGATGAGTGCCCCTTCCACGTTGCCGTACAAGATGCCATACAGGTAGTTCAGGGCAGCATTGAACAGGTCTTGTGCCGGACGACGGCTGCGGGCTTCAAAGCGGTACTGTTCGGGCAAAAGTTCCGAAAGTGTTTCAAAATAGATGCGCGATGAGTTGCCCTCGTAGCCTCGCAAAGTGGCTGCCCACTCTTGGGTGGCTGTTGGCGGCAGTTGGCGGATGCGGTCGGCAAAGACATCTTTGCGGGCAAGCACTTCGCTGATGAGGCCTTCCTGTGTGGGGCGGTCGCGCCCGATGGCCCGCAAAATGGACTGTTGCGCCCTGATGCGATGAATGGCGGTTGCTTTTACCCACTCGCCGCCGGCAGGGCCTTTGGCAAATACAATTTGCTGCTTGCGGATGGTACTGATGCTGCCGTATTTATGACTCCATACGCGCCCGACAGGGTGGCCGCGGCGGTCGGTAAACAGGATTTCAATTTCGTTTTCAATGGCCAGCAAAACGGCATCCGAACTGATGCGGGCGGCGGTGCCGATAACCAAACTGCGGATTTTGTCGGGCGAAAGGCGCGTTTTGCCCTCTTGCGTAACAATCTCAAAACTGCCCTGTACGCGATGCACGGCAGCCCCATAGGTATTGATGTGTATCTGTGTCATGGCTGATTGGATTTGTTGTAGCGTTCAATGGCTTTGCGAATAAACCAGCCTACTTGCAAAAAGGCCAGTACGATGATAAGAATATCAACAAAAATGGCGGCAGGATGACGGCTTTTATAAAGCCATCCGTACATCTGTCCATCTTCAATCATGGCTTGCTGCTAATAAGGTGCGCCGTAGGGTTGTTCCAACGGGATTGCGCGATAGTTACTGCGCCGTTTTTGCCCGGGTGCTATCTGTACGAGCTGTTCCAAGGGGGCATCCGAGGGCGTTCCCGGCGGCCCGTAGAGCCAGAAAGCTACTCCTCCGTGTCCCGAACAAGTGCCGCTATTGACCGAGTAGCCGCGTGTGCCGTCTTTGCAGAGTGCCCCTACGCGGATGTAGGTACGCATCGTTTCCGGGTCAGGCTCGGGTGGGCTCTCTTGTTGCCGATTGCCGTTGCTTGTGTTGCTACGGTTGCTTTTGCCGTTGTTGGGTGCAGGTTGAATCCGAACGGGCAGGTTTTCATTTTCTGTGTCGCCGAAAAAGCCGGGCGGCACGTCGGTATCGTTCTGGGCAGTGGCTATGCTTACCGCTGAAAGCAGGCACAGCATCCAAAAGAGGCGTTTCATCGGACAAAACGGTTAGCGACGCAGGAAAAAACCCAATGTTATATTGTTGTAGTAGGCATACAAATACCAGCGGTTGTTATCATCTTTAATGATGCGCACCGCACACCTGATTCCTTCCTCATTAATAGCCTCATAATCAAAATAATTGTCCCCGTCGCGGTCTTTGCCGGTATTGGTCCGGATAAGTAAATCAAATTTGGTTTCTGCCTTGTTGTAGAATTGAATAATCATTTTGTCAAAGTCCACGATAACTTTGATGGTAGATTCAATGTCTTTCCACTCGGAAAAACGTGCATCGGTCTTCTTCTTTTCGCATCCGGCGATGTAGCGAAATACAGCCACATTATTCTGCGCCCCAAGGTTTTGACTTGTTACAAGGATGAATAAAAACAGGCTTACAGCCCATACAATCGGATTTTTCATGCTGATAATCAGGGTTCTATGGTAGGATTAAAAATTTTTTAAGGGTTAGGTTGCCGTTATTCCGCATGAAACACGTGCGGTAGTTGATGGCGCAGCAATGTGCGCACGTTGTTAATGGCGCGGAATTTTTGTTTTTTGGCGGCGTTCTCGGAAGGCAGTTCAAAGCAATGCGCAATTTCTGCCATACTCATTTGTTCAATGTAGAAGGCGGTCAGGATTTGCTTGTTACGGTCGTCGGGCAGGTTTTCAAAGGCACAAAGTACCTGTTCTTCTTCGTGGGCACAGCGCAGCGATTGCATGTCTTCGTTGTGCCGGCGCAGGCGTGCAGCATGTTTCAGAACCGTATTGCGGCGACGCAACTCCTTCATCCACAGCTTTTTGGGAATGGCACAGACATAGGTCTTCGGTTGTGCCAATTGCTTGGCTTGTCCTTTGATACAGTACACACAGAGAGCATCAGACAGAATTTCTTTGATATCTTCCAAAGAGCCGCTGTTACGAATAACCATTTTTTTCACGAAAGGCAGGCAGGCATTGCGCAGCACATCAAATTGAATTTCCATAAGGTTAATTTATGTTTTTTTGTTATTTGCAAATGCTTAATAACAAAAATGTGCCATCCATTCCCAAATATCTGCAAAAAGTTTTTAACTTACTGATAATCAGAAAAATGCTTTTTTTAGACCAGCTGCTTTATAGGCAAAAAAGAGGCTAATTTTTCATTTTTTGATAGTCAATAGTCAATAATTGACAAATTGTATTTTGCATCCTACGCATTTCCCTAAATTTCTCAGAGGGAATAGCTATCGGTAGCATATGCGTATAATTCCCATGTTACTACACTACTGCTCATAGCGGCGGAATCGGCAATGGCGGAACACGCGCTGCGTAATTACCGAACCGTCGGGCTGCACCGCATCCACCGATTGGCGTTGCGTAGTAGCATAAACGGGCGTTCCCAAACAATTAGCGATGCAATAGTGCACCAAGGAAAAAGTTAAGCCGAAATCGCCCTGAATGAGTACGAAATCATCAGTCTTTACGCACTCGGCCAGCCATTGGCGAAGGGGTTGCAGGTACTCGTGCAACGACTCCAAATCGGGCGGCACATTGCTGAACAACGCTTGCAAGTCGGCAGGCAGTGCTTCCAATCGGCTCACGCCTAACGAAGCCTCCGCATCGGCTCGCTGTTCGGGGGTGATTTGGTGGGAAAATAAGAGGTAGAGTGTGGGCATATGATGATTAGAATTTTTCAAGAAGGAATTTGTAGAAAGTTGGTTCGATTTGAAGGGTTTGGTAGTCTATGGGCTTGCTGATGCGCAAAAGTTTGCAATGCTTTTTAATAGCTTCAAAAGAAATCGAGTTGGCGGTCAGATTATTGGGCGTAATAAGAAATGCTTTGGCATTCAAACCCAATGGCTGCTTAACTGCTGCTAATTTGTAGAGATGGCTATGAATATTGCTGACTCCTCTCGTTTGCCGTGCATTTACTGCTTTGACTTGACCTGTGTAAACTTTACATTCCAACACATAAAGGTAGTTGTTGTGCACAAAACACACGTCAATATCGTTATCCTTGTTATGAGGCATATGCATTTCTTCATCGCTATCAATCGGGTAGAGTGCTGCACTGAGTGCTATTTACGCATCGCTTAGTTCGAGATGTTGTTTAATGGTTTGATAGATATACGGCTCAAACCACTGACCGGTGTAAAATACCTGTTGTTCGGCTAAGTTTTTAGTTCTATTGATTTTTTCCTTTAACATCAGACTTTCCCCTACAATCCCGTTCACCCTTCTACATTCATTCATGATTGTAACAGCTTCTTGCAGATGCGAAGGGTCTTGCAACTTAGGGCTTGCCATAGACTTAAATACACGCCCGTATGCAGCCAAATACTCACTCAAACTGACTTGGTAATTGATGGGATACAGATTGCTATCGGGATACAACTGCTGAAAATATTTGTTATCCACTGCCAAGTAGAAAATAGCCGCTTCTTGGCGGGCGAAAAAGTCAAAGGCGGCAATAGACATGGAGTTTATTACCGCCCGTGATGTTCACGCGCCAATCGGCAGAGGGTTGCAGCCCTGTATTTTCTAAACTTTGCAAAATGCTGCCAAAGTCATCCTGATTCACGGTGATGCGCTGCACCTTTTGGGGCGCAATACCCGCAGCGCGGATAATCCATTCGCTGCGCTTTTCCTGCTCCATTTTGGCAGTGGTAATAAACACGTACCGCTCGGCAGGAAACTCTTTGATAAACAGCACATTGGGCAGTGTTTCGGCAGAAATAAGCAGGACTGAGGTGGTGGGCATGGTGGGTTATTTAGTTCTTACAAAAATCATTTTTTCAAGTTTCTGATTTTTGTTCAGTTTACACTTTACAATAACAGCGTCGCCTTCTTTCAGAGTATTGGGGGCATTTTGAATAGCGATAAGTTGTAGCGAATTATTAGGATGTTGGGTTCTAACTAAACCATTAGCCTGAACTTCAATTACTTTCACTTCTATTTCCAGACCTTCTTTGAAATCTATAGTTGGGTGGGATTGCTTTGCCACACTGCCTGTGCTTGTTGCACCGGTATTTATAGAGAGTCATTCCTGCGCTTTCATGTAGCCATACCCTACGGCGGTTTTTGCGCCGATACCACGCTCTTGTAGTGCGTCTTTGAGATAGCCCGCAACCACCGAAAGCATATCGCCGCCTTTTGCTCCTAACTTAATATTTTCATTTTCTACGCCTTTGTGCAAACCGACCATAAATTGGAAAGTAAGTTTTTCGACGGTCAAGAAAATGATGGGTACGGGGCTTTGATAATCGGCTGGGGGCTTATTGCCGCCGTAGTAATCGGGATAGTGAGGGTTAATTATATCTGCCTTGATGCAACCTTGCGGGCTGCGGGTGGGGTAGGCATCGAAGAAGATGACGCTGCCTTGCTCTGTTTTGTCGGACAGAATTGCAGGATTTACAGGATTTTCTTCAAAGTCTTTTTCGTCATAAGCTGTGCCGAATAGGGTTTTGATAGCCTCTAAATCGTCTTTGCTTTTTGCTTCTGAAAGGGCGTAATGGTGCGTAATGCCTTTGATGGCACTTGCGGGAATGTACGGAAAGCCGTACACGTGGTGCAAAGTGATAGAGGTTTCAAACACAGAACCGCTGCCCAAACCTATGGCTAATCGCCAATCGGGTTGGAAATTTTGAACTATGACTTGTTTGTTGGTCAAGAGTTCGGCGTTGTCTTTGTGGCGTTTGGCGAAGTTTTGGTAAAATTTCTTAACTGCCTCATCTTCATTGTCTCCAAAAGCAACTTGACAATCTTCGCCTCGCTTTTTCAACATAAACATACGATTTTCTATTTTGAAATTCGCATTGTCAAAAATCTGCTCTTTATGAAGTTTGATGGCAAAATTTTCTAAAATCAACTTTTTAGCCATTGCTTTTATGGATATAATTTTCCACGACTTTTGTTTTTTGTAAGTTGTTTCCTCAATTTCAACCTCAAACTCATCTCCTTCTTTGGGATTCAAGTTTGTAGATTTTTTTTGTTGTAAGATTGTAAAATTTATGTGAATGTCAGGGCTTACATCTTTTGCGGTAAGCCTACCATTTTTAGCATTAGTATCCCAACTACTTACAGTAGCAATCACTTTTTTTATTTCTGCCATAGTTATTCCGATTTAGCGAACCTACGTAACCAATTGAACAAGGCTAATACTTCGGTGGTGCATTGGATTAAGTCCTTTGCATCAGAAGTCATCAAATAGTTCAAAACTTTTTCCTGAGCATTACTTCCCGTAGTCAGTTTATTACTCTCAATCACTGGGAATGCAGTAACTCCACTTGGTAAACTTTGCCCTGTAAGCCAACTACAAATTTGTTTGAGTAGTTTTTCTTCACGATTGTCATTTTTACTTTTTGAATACAAAAAAGCAAGTGTGTTCAAAAGCCCGTTGGTTTTGATATAGGCAGGGATTTTATTGACCAAACTGCCGTATTCCTTGTCTTTTCCGTTGGCACATTCCCACGCATATTTTGCTCTTGTTTGGGCGATGCTTTTCATTGTTGAGAGATTTGACATAACGTTTTGTGTTTAAGGTTTCAAAATTTTATTTTCTGACAGGATTGCAGGATTAACAAGATGGTAAACAAAAAATCCTGTAAATCCTGAAATCCTGTCTAACTC
>CALHUI010000031.1 GCA_938039675.1 uncultured Cytophagales bacterium | reverse complement strand
CGTAGAGTTCGATGAACCTGACCAACTATTTGGCGTTCGTGCAGAAGGTCGCCCTGTATTCAACTCAAACCGTCAATTGGTTGGTATTGACATTACTAATGCGGGTGCAGGCTATTCACAAAATCCTAACTTCCGCATTATCCCCAACCCGTTTGAGGGTAATTTTCCTAAGAACGCGCACGTAAATGACAATGCTTCTGTGTCTGTACATATCGTACCAAGCACTCTAACTTTCACTGTGCTCAACGGTGGTCAGTATGCAGCCGTACCGGATATCATCTTGACCGGCGGCGGTATTACATTGGTTGAACAGCCTGCCAACGAAGCTAACCTGAGCAGCATCTCTCCTTATGTCGGTCTGCCTAACGGTACTGGTACTACCGTAAATAACGGTAAATTCAGATTCAAATTTAATTCTCAAGGTGTAATTCAAAGCATTGAATTGATAGGTCCTCCGCCTGCTTACAACAACGAGCCTATTATAGCTACCGTATCTGCCGCTCGCCAAAACGATGCTTTGAACCGTGCTTGGTCAACTATCCCAACCTCGCTACCGGCTACCCTTGCCCCCTCCAAGAATTATCTGCGTCGTGTAGCATCGTTTACGGACGCCGGTGCTTTGACCGGCTTCTCTCTGAGAGAAACTCGTACCAATGCTGGTGGTGCAAAAACTGTTGACGATGTACCCATCCGTTTCTGGGAGGTTGGTACTACTCCTGGTTATTATGCTAACATTAGCTCTGATGATTATGAGCGCTTTTCAGTTGCCAGATACCTTGTTCCTCCGAAGGCTACTATCAGCAGCAATATCGGTACGGGTGCTACGGCAACCGTAGATTTGCAAATGCTGCAAACTCTTATTAATCCAGCAGCCGGTGCCATTGCGGGTGTTACCGTAACTGCCGGCGGTACAGGTTACGTTAGAACTATTCCGCAATACAACCGCAATGGTCGCATCATTGGTACTTACAATGGTAGTACTCTGGTTAGTAGCGGGCCGAGTTCAGGTGGACTTGACTTCAGAGTCTTGGCACCGACAGACGGTAGCACAAGCAGCAGCGCCTTGACCAGCTTCGATGCCTTCTCCGGTGTAACCTATGTACGCGACGTACATTACGGTACGGGTAAGTACTTCGGTGTAGGTGCCGGCCTCTAATCGTTAATTAGCGTTTGAATCTTAAACCAACAGGTCGCAAAGCCTGTTGGTTTTTTTTTGCCGTCGTTCGTGTCCTCACGAACGATAAGTGTTGGTTGTTTGTGCAGACACAAACAACGTCAGGGGGTTGATTTTTTCATTTGCTTTCTCGATTGCCTACTTTTGCGGATTAATTATAAAGAAGAATTTTATGCAAACCTTAGTAAATCGAGTTTTTTGGGCTGTTACATTGTCGGTATTGTTGGCAATAGGTTGCAAGGAAAAAAGTCAGGAGCCGTCCGAATGGATGATGGGCAGTACGCGTGTGAAAATACATAAACGTGGGACAGGCAGAAAGCCAACCATGAACGATGTGGTGTTATTGAAGTATTATTTTTATGCCCCCGACAGCGAGTTGGTGGTTAATACCTATCAGGCGTGGGATTCGGCAGTAGAACATCGGTACAGTTTGCCGCCCTATTTGGGTGCCATCGAGCAAATCATTCCGGAGTTGCGGGCAGGCGACAGCGTATCGGTATGGCTGGCAGCAGATTCATTAAAAAAATATCAGGGCGATTATCCGCATCGCAATGGAAAGCCTGACAGTATGTTTGCCGGCAAGTACTACCATTATGCCTTGAAAATAGCTGCCGTAAAGACCGAAATAGAGCGCCAAACGGAAATATTAACGAAAATAGAGCAAGAGAAAGTTAGGCAAGATTCGCTTATTCGCAAAAGCGGTGTTTTTATAGCCACATGGGCGAGAGACCCGCGAACCGTGAAAGACCCTTCAGGCATGTATTATGCCATTGACGAACCCGGCAGCGGGGATTTGGCTGCTCCCGGAGACAGTGTGGTGATAGGTTATGCCGGCTCGTTCTTGTCAGGTGATTTTTTTGATGTATCCGACCAACCACAAGGCTTCATCTATGGGAAAAAACCTTTGATACCGGGTTGGGAAATTGCTTTCCGCAAGTTTTTGCGCAAAGGCACACAGGCAAGAATGATTCTTCCTTCGCATCTGGGCTTTGGTCATAAAGGGCATCAAGGCATGCCGCCTTTTGTTGTATTGGTTTTTCGTATGCAGGTAGTGGACATCATTAAAGCCAAAGACTTGCCCAAGTACCGCAAGAGCAAGTAGAGGGGGCAGTAGATATGGTTGTTTGTGCAGACACAAACAACGGCAGGGGGGTGCAGACACAAACAACGGCAGGGGGGTAGAGGATGTTTCGGCTCTTTGTTTTTGAAACCATTGTGTTAAATTGCATCATCCTAATGAGTATATGCGCATTTTTACGGTCTTTCTTATCGGTTATCTGATTTTTTCGGGCGGGCTGTATGCCCAAAATGACTTTGCCGATTTGGAGAAAAAGTATCAGACGGCATTAAGCAAGAAAAATTACAAGCAGGCGACAGAACTGGCACTGCAAATCGGCAATAAGTATGAATCACAAAAAAAGTTTCCGCAAGCGGTGGGGGCATTTAATAATGCCGTTGCGGCGGCGCGTAAGGCGGACAATGCGCTGCTTCTTGCCCGCGGATATGAGGAGTTGGGCTCGGCATATGCCTTGATGTCGAGTCGGGAACTGCCAAAGACTATGCGCAATCTGGAACAGGCTTACCAATATTATCAGATTGCAGGAGGTACGGAGGGGGAGCAAGGCACGGCGCGCGTGCGTTTTAAGCAGGGGCTGGCTTATTACGATGCTCGCCGTACGAAGGAGGCTCAAATAGCCCTTCAAGAAGCGCAGGAACTGGCAGAAGATGCTCGTTATGCAGACATACAGGCACAGGCAAAACTCTACTTGAGCCGCTTGCGTGTGGAAAGCAGCCCCCCTGCGGCGGCTGCATCAACGCCTTTGGTGAATGCGCCCGGCGTAAACAATGAGGCAACGCGGCAGGTGGAAGCGGAGATTGAAGCCCTGCAAAAACGCCTGCGCGACAGTTTGCGAATGCAGGAGGCAGAGAAGCAGAATTTGCGGCAGTCGTTGCTGGCCAAAGAACGGGAGCGGGCAAAAATTCAGGAAAATTTGGCTGCAACCAAGGATTCGCTTCTACAAATGCAGGAGATAGTGCAGTTGCGGGAAGCAACCATTGCCGCACAGGAAAAAACTACGCAGGCAATACTTGCAGCTGCGGCGGCATTGTCGCTATTGCTGGTAGCGGCATTATTTTTTATGATACGCATTCGTCAGGCAAATCGCAAGTTGCAGGCGCAGAAAAGGCAGATAGAGGCGCAAGCTAAAGCATTAGAAGCCGAAAAATTGAAGTCCGATGCACTGTTGTTGAACATTCTGCCTCGCGAAATAGCCGATGAACTGAAAAACAAAAAACAGGCAACGCCGCGATTCTACAAAATGATAAGCGTTTTATTCTGTGATTTCAAGGGCTTTACCCAATACACCGAAAAGCATACACCCGAGCAGATTGTCCGCGAACTGAACGAGTGTTTTTCGGCATTTGACGACATCTGCGCACGATTCAATATGGAAAAAATCAAAACTATTGGCGATGCCTATATGTGTGCGGGCGGCATACCGAAGCCCAATATGACACATGCGGCAGATGCCGTGCTGACAGGGCTTGCCATGCAGGAGTTTATAGAGCAACGCAAATATCAGAAGCAGCTGCGTGGCGAGCCTTATCTGGAACTGCGCGTGGGCATTCATACCGGCCCTGTGCTGGCTGGTGTGGTAGGTAAAAATAAATTTGCTTATGACATCTGGGGCACTACCGTCAATGTAGCGGCGCGTATGGAAACGGCAGGCGAAGTAGGCAAGGTCAATGTTTCGGAAGCCACTTACATGGAAATTAAGAATCAGTTTTACTGTCGCTATCGCGGTGAAATTGAAGCCAAAGGTTTAGGAAAAATGGATATGTATTTTGTGGAGGAGATTATCGGATGAGCAGCATCATTGTTCGGCAAATTTTGGCGGGGCTGTATTGGGTAGAAATACCCGCCATCGGGTTGCGCTTGCAATGCGGCTGCCCGCCCGATGCCAATAAATACTTGCGTGCGGCCGGATTCATCAGAGCCGAAGCGCAAGGTGAAACGGGGCCTAATGCCATCTTGCTGGCCGATGTAGTAACAAATCCCTATACGCAAGGTTGGTTTCCGGTAAATGCAGCCGAGTTTTCGGTGATGCAAATGCTTTATTTACAAGGGCTTATCATTCCTAACCATCCCAATAATACAGGTAAAAAACCTGTGCTGATTGGTGCGGCAGAAGAGGTAGCTCGCCAAATGAATTATATCTATTGCGGCAACTATGGCTTGGATAGCCCCGAAGAGTTGCTGGCAGCGGGTATGAGTGCACGGGAGGCAGAGGCTTTTTGGTATGTGAAGAAGAAATTTGCTTTTGGCACTCTGCACCCGATTACACATTTGATTGAGCCGGTCTTTCTGGAAGGTGTTGCGCCTGTTGCTTTAGCCGATGCCTGTCAAATAGAGCGATTGCGCCCTAATTACTTTCGGATTAGCTATGCGGGCGAGTCGGTAGAAATCCATTTACAACCGCAGATTTTTGCTCCTGCTTACCAACTGCCGCAAGTCTGTATTCCCCGCTCTGTCGCTTTGGGCATTCTGCACATGGGAGAGGGGGACGGATGGGACGAGAAACGCCCCTGCATGGGTTCCGCCTTGACGTTCCACGACACATACTATCTGATTGATGCAGGGCCTCATGTATTGCACAACTGGCAGCAGGCAGGCAAAGCCATTGCCGACATACAAGCTGTTTTTTTGACCCATGCGCACGATGACCATGCCATAGGTTTGATACAGGCCATTAACACCGGTATCAGGTTGCCTGTTTATTGTGGCAGCGTGATAAAAGCAGCATTTGTTAAAAAAATGTCAGCCTTAATGGGGGTTCGGTCGGAAGAAATGGAGCGGTTTTTTGAGTTCCGATTGTTGGCTATGCAGCGCTGGAATCTGATTGCTGCGGCAAACGGGGCAACCTTAGAAGCCATGCCTTGTTATTCACTGCATCCGATTGAAACGCACATTTACTATTTCCGCTATACCGATGCTAACGGTACGGTAAAAATATACGGTCATTTGGCGGATATTCTTTCCGAGAAGGGCTTGCAGGCAATGGAAAGGGATGCACCCGAGCAAGTATGTTGGTTGTTTGACCATATCCGCACTAATTACTACATGCCCGCCGACTGGAAAAAAATAGATATCGGTGGAGGTGCTACGCACGGTGTAGCGGAGGATTTCATCCAAGACTCAACTCCCGTCAAAATATGGGCACACCTGCACCGACCGCTTTCGGCAACCGAGTTGCAAATTGGCTATGCACGCAACTTTGGCGATTGGGATGGCTATCGGGTGTAATCGGTTTAGGGTATTGCCAAATCTGGCTTGGGCGCATATACAGACCTTAAAATCTTACAAGCTGATTTTCAGTAGTTGATGTAAAATATTTTTTGTAAATCGCTTGTACTCTTGCAGCCAAAACGTCAAATACAACCCGATGAAGCATCCGCATATCGGGTTGTATAAGTTGCAACAACCTTAGAACTCAATGATAAAACCAATGGTCGGTACTACGGAGGGGTCATTGTTGAGCAAAATAATCGGGATGCCGTTGCTGCCGTCTGCTGCCAGAGGTTTGCCGTCGGTAGTGGCAAAGGTGCTGTTATCGGCAGTTCGCCGGAAGGTAAATTGCGGATAGGCAGGATTGGGCGTAACAAAGGCATTTTGTACGTCAAAATACAAATCAATAGTTGTTCGGCGCAAGTTCCATTTTTTGTCAATGCGGAAGTCAAACTGGCTGAAATTGCCCAAACGGAGCGTATTGAGGCGGTTAAAATCTAAAATGCCCGTGCCCAAGCTGGCAAAGTTGCGCATACTGGCTTCTATGTCAAACGGCGTGTAAGGCGCACCGCCCGCAAAGCGGTATTTCAAGCCCAATTCCCAACTTTTTTTGAATTTGCGACCAAAAAGTGCCGAAATCAGGTGGCGGTTATCCCATGCCGAAGGAGTCAGCACGCCGTTGATGCCTGCAAATTCGCTGCGTACAAAGGTGTAAGAGAATACTGCAAAAATGTTTTGGGTCAGTTTCTGCTGGAAAAAAAACTCCATGCCATAAGCGCGTCCTGTGCCATTGGTGCGCACAGCCTCATTGCCGATAGCTCCGAAGTCGCCGCCCTGATTGGCTAAACTGATACCGTCGCGAATGGAAACGGGATAATTGGCGTAATTTTTCCAAAAACCTTCCAGCGTGAAGCGCGTGCTTTGGCGCGGAATAAATTCCAAACCTGCTACGTAATGGTCTGTGCGGGTGTATTTGCTGTCGCGATTGGCAAACTGTCCTTGTTCATTCTGAAAGCCGAGAATGGTATAAATCGGCAATTTGTAGTAGCGACCCGCCGAAACGTTCACGCTCCACTTGTCGGATAAGAGGTAAGACAGCGCAGCACGCGGTGAAAGTGTTTCCAGCGGATTATTGCCCGTTGTAGTAAAGTTGTTCATGTCGGTACGGATGCCGCCCGAAAAGCTGAGTCGGTCATTTAAAAAGCTGCGGGCTGCCTGCACAAAAGCACCGTAGCGGAAAAAGTCAATACCGGTATCAAAGCCTATATTGATAGCAGGCTGTATCAACTGCCCTTGCTCCCCGCGAATTTCGCGGCGGATTCGCGCAAATATGTCGTTGTTAAACTTAACATATTGCCCTACTGCACCGTAAGCATATTTCCATCCGTTCCATGTTTTATTCACATCTATGCGCAGTTTGTTTTCAATTTCCTGCGAACGAACGCGCAACAGGCGACGGCTTTCATCGCCTTCCTGACGGTCTTCAAAACGGTCAAGATTATTGTCAAACATGTTGCGGCTAAGGGCAATGTTCAGATAGCCGCGCACTAAGGAGCGGCGCAAACTCATGCCGAAAGTGTAGTTCCATTGTTGAATAGAAGGCTGGGAGCGAAGCACATAATCGTTTTCGGGCGTGGTTTTACGCGGCTGTGCAAAGCTGAATTCATCAATTGCGCCTATACCGATGAAGTTGAGCGTAGTTTTTGGATTGATTTTGTGTGTGATTTTGTACTGAAAATCCCAGTAGTTGGGGCGAATGGGCAAATCAATGGCCTGAAATAAAAATTGCAGGTAAGAACGGCGCACCGAAGCCAAAAAAGTGGTGCGATTGGAAAGAGGCCCTTCCGTAGTAAGTGCAAGTTCGGTGCTGCTCAGGCGAACATTGCCCTGAAAGCGGTCGGGGTTACCTTCGCGTTGCTTGAACTGAAACACAGAAGCCAGTGCGTTGTCGTAGCGGGCATCAAAGTTAGACGATTTCAGCGTTACATCCTCAATAAACGACACGTTCAGGATACCGACAGGGCCGCCTGCGCTGCCTTGTGTGGCAAAGTGATTCAATACCGGAATTTCAATACCGTCCAAATAATATACGTTTTCGTTGGGTGCGCCGCCGCGAATGATGATGTCGTTGCGAAAACCTCCAATGCCGGTTGTACCTGCTACACCGGGCAGCGACTGCACCACGCGCGAAATGTCAAAGTTGCCGCCGGGGTTGCTGCGGATTTCCTCCGTCGTCAGTCGCTGAACAGAGTTCGGCGACTCGGCCGTAGTTACGGCAATTGAGCGGTTAGCCGTAATTTCTACTTCCTTTAACTCGGCAACTACCTCTTCTAACTCTATATTGAAGGTATTGGCATTACCTGAGGTAACAACAATATTGAACAGTGTGAAGGGTTTGTAGCCAATCAGGCTCACTTTGATGTTATGGCTGCCCGTTGGGATGCCCGCAATGCGGAAACGTCCTTCGGCATCGGTGGCTGCCCCCAAAGTAGTGCCTTCCACAGCCACGGAAACACCAATCAGCGGCTCTTGCGTGGCCTTGTCGCGCACCGTTCCGCTGACTACGCCCGTAGCCTGTGCAAAAATCTGTTGTGCCATCAGCCATAGAAAAGCTAATACGGACAGTTGTCTCAAAAAGAATGTTTTCGTACTAAAATTCAGGTTCATTGCTCCGATAAGTTTAATAACAGCGCAAATTTAGACGCAATTGTAGCAAATAAAAATGTTTTCGTACTTTATTTTTTGAATTTTAGACTGTTTTCGTACTTTTGTGAAGAGTAAAAAAATCCATGTCCTACGCATTTATTCGACAACTGACCGAAGCAGCCGAACAGTACGAAGCACAAAACGGCAACACACAAGACCTTGCCGCTTTTGGGGCTTGGTTGCAAGCCAACTATGCCAACTCACGCTCGCCTATGCAGCAGCCCTCTGTTCCGCAGGCAGTGCAGGAAACCACCGAGTCGCGGATAGGCAGTTACATTATTTTCCTGTACCGCTATGCAAAAGGATACACCAAAAAGGCATTGGAAGGCAGCCCCTTGCAAACCGTTGATGAATTTTCGTTTTTGATTTCTCTGATGTTCGGCGGCAGCAAAACCAAAACCGAGCTCATCCGGCACGCCGTGCAGGAAAAAACCTCGGGTATGGAGGTCATCAAAAGATTGTTGCAACAAGGTTTGATACGGCAGGAAGGCGATACTGCTGACCGCCGCAGCAAGCGTCTTTACATCACCCCCGAAGGACAGCAAACGCTGTTCGGTGTATTTGAAAAAATGAATCAGGTGTCGCAGATTGTGGCAGGCAACCTCAGTACCTCCGAGCGCGAGCAATTGCTGCAACTGTTGCATAAATTGCACTTGTTCCACAAGCCCATTTTCCTAAAACAAAAAGAGGCTTCGTTAGCAGAGATTTATGCAAAAATAGCTGGCAACATTTAGCGATTTTATCAGCATTTTGCATATTGAAAATATACTTACACCTGTTTTCATCAAGCATTAACAAACTGACAACCATGAAAAAACGATTCAATATTACCGGCGCGTGTCGCCCTGCCGAGCATTACATGATGGATGATACCCGTCGGTTCAATGCCATTCCGGCCTTTGTGGAACGGGGTAAATATTTCGTCATCAACCGCCCGCGGCAGTACAGCAAAACGACCATGCTTGTCGCCTTGCGCAAAGAGTAAGACCATTTACCGATTTTCGTGAACTTTCAAGATTTGAATGCGCAATATTCAGAGGAGTTTAGGTAAAAAAGCACGATTAGTCGCATTGCCTGAGCGTTGTCCATGTAAGTAATAAACTTACTGCTCAAAAAAGCCGATTGTACCACCTATCCAAGTCATGCCTTTGTTAAAATCTACGCCCATCATTTTGCCTTTGCTGAGGCGTACCAAATTGGTCAGCAATTCCATTTGTCCGTTTACATTGACAAACAACAAACGCACTTCGGCTTTGGCGGGATAGTCCGGCGTTTCTACCACAGGTTCGTATGCTACCTTGCGCATCAGCACGCAGTTGCTGCGCTCGCTGTCGGGAATGGCATCCACATCGGCACGGGTTACGTCAAATTTTACGCCTGCTCCTGCAAAAGAAAACAGCGGTTTGAGCACGTAATTTTCCAAATCCTCAGGAATGGCAGTCAGTTCATGCAAAAAGTAGGTTTTCGGTACGTAGGGGCTGTCTAAAAACGGTAGCGTAAACTTGCTCATCTTAAAAAACCAGTTCGGATGCCCCGCCCATTGTACTTCTAACTCATCGGTAAAACTGAAATGTAGCAGCAAATCGGTGCGGTGGCTCAACTCATCAAAAATGACGCGGTTGTAGATGCGGTCAATCCAAATTTTTTTGCCGTCTTGTTCGTAGTACAATTTTTTGCCTTCCTTGCGCACTGCCGTAATACACACGGGTTTTACACCCAGAAAACGTTCTGTACAGGCAAAATCAATGCGGGTTTTCTGCTTTTCGGGCATAATTTCCAACAGGATGGTATTTTCAGGCGCAGCATCTGCTACAATTGCGCCACGCAATTTTTCCAAATACAGATCTTCATTTTGCTGCAATTCGGCAGGGAAAAAATGCGTGAGGTTATCAGGCAGCCCGTAATGCTTTTTAAACATTCCCGCAATGAAATGCTGAAAAGCAAACAGTGAAGGGAAACCCTGTAATTCAATAAGTTGCGGCATCAGTTCGCCTTTCTCATCCTTGCCAATGGCAAAATCAATGGCGGCAAAAACAGGCATGTCGGTATCGTTGGGTACGACCAACTGCTGCGGAATGGCACGGTGCATCTCGCGGCGGTAACGCTCGCTGTTCACCTGTTGCCAAACGGCATTTCCGGCCTCTGCCAGCCGCGCTTTGAGCGCAGGTGGAATAAAAATGGGCGTTTCACAGATTTTAAAAGCTACCTCAAAGCCAAATTGCGCATTAATATCGGCAATCATGGCATTGTAGCGGGCTTCGGTAAAGTTTTGGTTGAATGTTTGGCGATATTTGGAAAACATGATGGGGTTCAATGAGAGTAAATGTCATGAACCAAATTTAAGCATTGCACATAAAAAACCCGACAGGTTTCAGAATCCTGTCGAGTTTTAATTTTATCACGTTGATTAACTACGCCGCCTGTTTGGTCAGTACGCCGCTCAGCACCTCGGTGAGTTTATTGCACAGGGCGTTGAGTTCTTCTTCTGTCCAAGTGACGCGCACTACCATAGAAATCAGGCGTTGCATAATCGCATCAGTTGCGGGGAACTGCACCGTTGCATAGTCTTGCGGGCATTCCATGGTTTGTGCAGGGATGGTGAACAGGGTTTTCATGCCGCGCAGGTGTTCCCAGTTGCGGATATAGTGGAAGTGGTTGTCGTACCAATACTGAATACCTCCGATACCGTTTTCGGCAGAAGCCTTCACCACGCGGCGGGCAGTTTCCTCATCGGGCAGGAAAAACGAGAGGAACGTTGCCGAATCGCCCTCAGGGTCAGGCAGATAGCGGAAGGTAATTTCAGGGAACTGCGCCAGCGTTTCTTTCAGACGCTTTTTGTGCTTACGCTGTTGGGCAAGGATGTAATCAATTTTGCGAAGTTGTGCGAGTGCAACCGCTGCGTGCAGTTCGCTGGTGCGGAAGTTGGTGCCCAGCACAGGGTGCCCTTCCATGCCGCGGTTATTACCGATATGGTCGTGGCCGTGGTCGCTGAACATGTCGGCGTTCAGGTACATCTGCTTGTCATTCGTAACTATTGCGCCGCCTTCGCCTGCGGTAATGATTTTAAAGAAGTCAAAGGAATATGCGCCCACTTTACCAAAAGTGCCTAACATTTTGCCTTTGAAAGAAGCACCTAAGGCTTGTGCCGAATCTTCAATCAGTATGAGGTTGTGCTCTTTGCAAATCTGCACGATTTCGTCAATTTGTGCCATTGCACCGCACATGTGCACCAATACAACGGCTTTGGTTTTAGGCGTAATGGCTGCACGGATAGCCGCAGGGCTCAGGCACAGTGTCTCGTCAATATCTACAAACTTAGGTACGGCACCGCCCAGCAATACGCCTTCTATGGTTGCAATATAGGTAAAAGGCGGAACCAGTACCTCATCGCCCATGCCCAGACCGCAGGCAGCCATGCAAAGTGCTACGGCAGTTGTACCGCTGGAACACATCAGTGCGTGCTCTGCGCCCGTAAATTTTGCCAGTTCCTGTTCAAAAGTTTTGGCTTTCCAGTGCCCTTTGCGTTGTTCGTCGTGGTTATAGCGGAACAGAATACCTGTATCCAATACGTCGTTAATCTCTTTGCGCTCTTCTGCGCCAATCAGTTCTGAGCCCGGCATGGTTTCAATAGGATTAAATACACAATTTTTATATGCAAAATTACAGTTTTGCGTGCAGAACTATGCTATTTTCTGCCCGTTTGCGGCGGGTACATCGGGGCGCAACAGAATGACATCGCCGCTGCCGTCCACCACACCCAGTACAAGGCATTCCGACATAAAATCTGCTACCTGTTTGGGTGGAAAATTTACCACGGCAACTACCTGTCTGCCTATGAGTTCTTCTATCGTATAACGTTTGGTAATTTGTGCCGAACTTTTGCGAATGCCCAGCTCGCCAAAGTCTATTTGCAGCTTGTAGGCAGGTTTTCGCGCCTTTGGAAAATCATTCGCGGCAATGATAGTACCAACGCGCAGGTCAATTTTTTCAAAGTCTTCCCAAGTAATCATCGGATATTTTTTTGATTTCAGATGAACTGCAAACTATTTTCAGCCTAATTTCGGCTTGTTTTTTCAAAGGTAATGGAGGTTAAAATCATCAATCGTTCGGGGCATCCGCTGCCACACTATCAGACGGCTCTTTCGGCAGGTATGGATATCTGCGCACATTTGGAACAGCCCGTTGTACTGGCCCCGTTGCAACGCGCACTGATTCCCACAGGTTTATTCATGGAACTGCCCGCAGGCTTTGAGGCGCAAATCCGCCCGCGCAGCGGCTTGGCACTGAAACATGGCATCAGCATTGTCAATACGCCCGGTACTATTGATGCCGACTATCGCGGTGAAATCAAGGTTTTACTCATCAATTTGGGTCAGGAGGATTTTGTGGTTGAAAACGGTGCGCGCATTGCGCAAATGGTCGTTTCGTGCCACGAGCGCATTCGTTGGCAGCCCGTTGAAAGTCTTTCGGATACCGAACGCGGCGAGGGTGGCTACGGAAGTACGGGGGTTTGATGCAACACCTGAGACATCGGTCAGATGTTGGGCATCAGGCTGATGTCTCAGGCAAAGTCATTTGCCGGTCTAACCAATTGACTATCAACTCCAATACTTGGTCTTTTTCAGTTTCATTATGCAACTCATGACGCATGTTTTCCCAGTAGCGGGTAGTCAGATAATCCGGATTGACAACCTGTGCAAACTGTTGCGTAGCTGCCGCACTGGTGATATTATCGTCCAAGCCGTGCATCAGCAGTAGCGGCAGAGCTATTTTACTGGCATGGCGAATAGCTGAAAGCCCCGCCTCACTTACTACGGTAAACATTCCTGCTGATATTTTGCGTAAAATCAGCGGGTCAGCCGCATAAGCCTGCTGCACTGATACATCTTTACTCAAATGCTCAACATTGAGGTTAGAAGGGTTCATCAGTTGCGGAAAAATCCAATAGGCTGCTTTGGCAAGTATTTTCAGCAGCAACGGTGGCTCTTGCGTCAGTCGCAGCCACGGGCTTGTTATCACTGCCCCTTTGAGGTAGTTGGGTTGGTGGCGAATCAGATAGTTGGCAACCAGATTACCACCCATGCTGTGGCCATACAGAAACAGCGGCAAGCCTTCAAATTTTTCGATAGCCAGTGCCATCATTTCGCGGATATTTTCCAACAAGTCTTCATAAGTTGGCGTATGTCCGCGCCGCCCACCCGATTGACCATGTCCGCGAAGGTCGAAGCCCATCAGGCCGTATCCCTGTGCATTGAGATATGCGGCTACGTGTGCATAGCGCCCTATGTGCTCGGCAAAGCCATGAACTAAGCAAACGAGGGCTTTGGGTTGCTCAGGCAACCAGCAGTGACCGCTTAGCATGACTTGGTCTTGCGTTTGCCATTCAAAAGAAAAATCGTGTGCTGTCATACAGCGAACCGTTAAGCCTCGCCCATAGTGCCCCCGAAGTTCATCGGGAAGCGAATAGGCTCTTCTGCCAGTTTAATTTTGCCGAAAGTTTCCTCGTATTTGTCAATATTGTCTTTCAATGCCATTAATAATCTCTTTGCATGTTCGGGAGTGGTAATTACGCGCGAGCGCACTTTGGCTTTAGGCATCCCGGGCAACATGCTGATAAAATCAATGACAAATTCGGTGTGAGAGTGTGCAATCATTGCTAAGTTAGTGTACACGCCGTCAGCAATTTCTTCGGGTAACTCTATGTTCAGCGGCTGGTTGCCCTCCAGTTCTTCGTGTTGCATAGTTGCATGAATATTATCTTACGTTCTGCAAAATAATCGTTTTTTGCATTGTCTGAAAAAATTGGGTGCAAATGCACGAAAAACCCAAGAAGCCTTTGAGGCCTCGCGGGTTCTTTGCTAAATTTATAATGATGCGTATTTGCTTATCCCAAATAAGTTTTCAGTGCTTTGCTGCGCGAGGTATGGCGTAAGCGACGGATGGCCTTTTCTTTAATTTGGCGGACGCGCTCACGGGTGAGGTCAAATTTTTCACCAATTTCTTCTAATGTCAGAGCACTTTCACCATTCAAGCCGAAGTAAAGTGTAACCACATCTGCTTCGCGCGGCGTAAGTGTGGAGAGTGCACGTTGTACTTCGCAGCGCAATGAGTCATCCATTAGCGTAACATCGGGGCGATGCGCATCACCGCCTTCAATTACGTCAAGCAAGGTATTGTCTTCGTCTTGCTTAAAGGGAGCATCTACCGACACATGTCTGCCTGAAATTTTGATGGTTTCATTCACTTCGCCAAGGGGCATATCCATCACCTCTGCCAATTCTTCGGGGGAGGGTTCGCGTTCGTATTTCTGCTCTAACTCGGAAAATGTTTTGGCAATTTTGTTAAGTGAGCCTACGCGGTTCAAAGGCAGGCGAACAATGCGCGATTGCTCGGCTAACGCTTGTAGAATAGACTGACGAATCCACCAGACGGCATAGGAGATAAACTTGAATCCGCGAGTTTCATCAAAGCGCTGAGCAGCCTTAATTAAGCCCAGATTGCCTTCGTTAATCAGGTCGCCTAATGACAGGCCTTGATTTTGGTACTGTTTGGCAACTGAAACAACAAATCGCAAATTAGCTTTGGTGAGTCTTTCAAGCGCTTGTGCATCGTTGTCTTTGATGCGTTTGGCAAGTTCTACTTCTTCGTCGGGGTTCAGCAAATCTACTTTGCCGATTTCTTGCAGATACTTGTCCAAAGACTGACTTTCGCGATTAGTAATCTGCTTGCTAATCTTTAGCTGCCTCATGGTTGATGTTTAGTTGTGTAAAGAGTGAATCTGTTAGTAGAGTTTTATTAGCTATCATCGAAACCGCAAATAGTGTAAATAAGCTGCAAAACTTACTTCGTTCTTACAGAGCATAGAATAAGCTCGAAGTTAGGGTTTCGGTCTCATTTTTCAAATAGTTGCAGGTAAAAAAATTTGTGGGTAGCAATAATGACAAAAAAGCCTTGCTATTTTACTAATGCGGCAAGGCTTTTTTTAAAAAACGTTCAACGTTATTGCCTATCTCGAGCGTTTGTTGTCGGGTTTGCGGTTTTTATCGCTGCCTCTGTGTTCGCCGCTGCCGTTCTTATATCCTTCGGGTTTGGGCAGCAATACTTTTCGCGACAGGCGATATTTGCCCGTTTTTTTGTCAATTTCGGTAAGTTGAACCTGTATTTCTTCACCGATTTCCAGTACGCCGTCCATTGATTCTAAACGTTCCCACTTTATTTCGGAAATGTGCAGCAGGCCGTCTTTGCCTTTCATGAACTCAACGAAAGCACCAAAAGGCTGGATGGAGCGTACTATGCCTGTGTAAACTTCTCCGACCTCGGGCATTGCTACAATTGCTTTTACTTCGCGCAGCGCAATGTCAAGCGAATCTTTATTGGCCGAGAAGATGGTTACAACGCCTTCATTGCCAACTTCTTCTATATGAATGGTCGCACCGGAAGTACGTTGCACTTCCTGAATGATTTTGCCGCCCGGGCCGATAACCGCGCCAATCATATCTCCCGGAATGCGAAGCGTTACACAACGCGGAGCATGTGGTTTGAGGTCTTCGCGCGGTTGGCTGATGGCTTTTGCCATTTCTCCCAAAATGTGCAATCGTCCTTTGCGTGCCTGTTCAAGTGCTTCGGCAAGGACTTCATATGATAGTCCATTCACTTTGATATCCATCTGGCAAGCCGTGATGCCCTTAGCCGTGCCGGTTACTTTGAAGTCCATATCGCCCAAATGGTCTTCGTCGCCGAGGATATCGGAAAGGATGGCATATTTTCCGGTTTTGCTGTCCGAAATCATACCCATGGCAATGCCTGAAACAGGAGCTTTGATTTTGATACCGGCATCCATAAGTGCAAGCGAACCTGCGCAGACGGTTGCCATAGATGAAGAGCCGTTTGATTCCAGAATATCGGAAACCACGCGGATGGTATATGGGTTTTCTTCTTCGGGAGGCATCACTTTCTTAATGGCACGACTGGCCAAATTGCCGTGTCCTACTTCGCGACGGCCGGGTGCGCGGTTGGGCTTCACCTCGCCCGTAGAGAAGGCCGGGAAGTTGTAGTGCAACATGAATTTGCTCATGCCACCAATCATAGCCCCGTCAATAATTTGCTCGTCCAACTTTGTACCCAGCGTAACAGTGGTCAGCGATTGGGTTTCGCCGCGGGTAAACAGCGCCGAGCCGTGCGGCGAAGGCAGAAAGTCCACTTCGCAGGCAATCGGGCGAATTTCGTCTAACTTACGACCATCGAGGCGTATGTTGTACTCCAATACCAAATTGCGGGCAGCCATCCATTTAATGTTGTCCAGATAGCGCGCCGCCATCTTCTTATCAATGGTTGTGTCTTCAGGAAGGCTGTTCAGATATTCTTCTTTGATTGCCTTGAAAGCAGCGCTGCGCTCCTGTTTAGGGGCTGGGGTGCGTGCTACGTTCAGGTAGGCATCGTAGTAGCGTTCAAACAGTTCTTTTTCCAGTTCAGGGTCGTGTTTTACGTGGCTATAGGTGCGTTTTTGGGTTTTACCTACCATTTCGGTCAGTTCGCGCTGTGCCTGTACCTGAATCTTGATGGCTTGATGTGCGGTTTTTAAAGCCTGCAACAGGTCTTCTTCTGAACACTCGTTGGCTTCGCCTTCTACCATCACAATGTTATCATAAGAAGCTGCCACAATCAGGTCTAAGTCGGCGTCTTTCAGCAGGTCTGCCTTAGGGTTAATGATAAATTCGCCTTGATACTTAATTACGCGAACTTCTGAGATAGGCCCGTTGAAAGGAATGTCGGAAACTGCCAAGGCAGCAGAGGCTGCCAATGCGGCATAGCTGTCGGGCATTACTTCGGGGTCGCCCGAAATCAAAATCACGTTAATTTGCGTATCGGCGAGGTAGTCTTCCGGAAACAGCGGGCGGATGGCTCTGTCCACCAATCGGCTGATGAGTACCTCATAGTCGGACAGTTTGCTTTCACGGCGCTGAAAACTGCCGGGAATTTTGCCCATAGCCGCAAACTTTTCCTGATAATCAACCGAAAGCGGGAAAAAGTCTTGGTCTTCTTTGGCTTCCGGTACGGAAACGACAGTTGCCAGCAACATCATATTGCCTGTGCGTACTACTACTGCGCCATCTGCCTGACGCGCAAGTTTACCTGTTTCAATAGTGATTTGTCTGCCGTCGGGCATGACAATCGTTTTTGTAACTACGTTGAATTGCATTGTTTGATTTAAGTGAATTTTTTACACAAGATACAGTCTGCTTGCTGATGTTCCGCGGGGAGTCTTTGGTCGGTGGGAACAGAAGAAGGTCTTAGCTGATTGATAAAGACCGTACTGTGCTTAACCGCTTCGTTACCTTATCGGATTGGCCGCTTTTAAATCCGGGGCAACATCATCTACAGAAGGTTTACAGCCATGCTTATGCTAAGTAATCAAGCAAAACAGACCGACATTTTGGGAATCGGGCACAGCGTTTCATATTGTTGTCCGCAAAATCCCGTGTGCTTGTCTAAGATGCTTGCATTTGCTTAATCGTTTTTGCCAAAAACCTTAGAAACAAAATTAACTAAAAAAAGGGAACTTGTAAACAAGCTCCCTTTAATCTGTTATTTTCTGATATTCAGCTCGGCAATAATTGCACGATAACGCATGATATCGGTGCGCTGAAGATAGTTCAACAGGCTGCGACGCTTACCTACTAACTTGAGTAGACCTAAACGGCTGCCATTGTCTTTTTTGTGAACTTTCAGGTGCTCGGTCAGGTGGTTGATGCGGTGTGTGAACAACGCAATTTGAGACTCGGGAGAACCTGTGTCTTTTGCAGATTTTGCAAAACCGTGCTTTGCAAAAATCTCTTCTTTGGTTTCTTTATCTAAATACATGACTTTGAAGAGTTTACGATTTAAAACCGGCCTTTACCTTGCGTTGAAAGCCTGTAATAAATCAATGGTTCAAAAACAGGCTGCAAATATAGGCGAAAAATCGGAAAAACTATTGCCTTTGTTTGGTGCGAGGTATAAAAATATAACGCATGCGTTTGTTGCGCAAGGGGCGATAGCCTTCTTCTATATCAAAGAGTACGGGGTCGTGGTAGCGCGGCATGATGAGCAGAGGAACTGCCATATTGCGGTAGTGCCAAGCAAGAAACGCCCCGACGAGTGCTCCCAGCAGGTGCGATTCCCAAGAAACATTCAATTGCTCCACTTGCGGGAATATGCCTTGCAGCATCCCGCCATACAGGACACCTACGCCCAAGGCAATCATCAGCGAGGCGCGGTTGCGGCGAAATATGCCTGAAAAAAACAGAAATGAGGCCAGCGCATAAACCTGTCCGCTTACGCCGATATGATAGGAGGGGCGTGCCAGCAGCCAAACGCCAATGCCGGTGCCAAAATAGGCCACCACCAGCACAGAGCGGCTCTCGCGCGGATAGAATAAGAACGTAGCTGTGCAAAGAATCAGCAAAGGAAACAGATTGGAAACAAGATGTAGCCAGTCGCCATGCACCAGTGGGGCAGTCAGGATACCGACGGCACCCAATAACGAACGTGGGAAAATGCCCAAACGCGCCCAGTTGTATCCTGAAAGCCATTGCAGCAGCCCTAATAGTACGAAAGGAGCGGTCAGCAGCAGGCTCAGCAGGAAACTTCGGGAAAGGCGCATCAGTTTTGTTTTTTGAAGAACGAATCTACAAATTCATCGCGGTTGAAAATTTGTAGGTCTTCAATTTTTTCGCCTACGCCAATGTATTTTACGGGAATTTTGAATTGGTCGGAAATGCCAATAACGACACCGCCTTTGGCAGAGCCGTCTAATTTGGTGATAGCCAAAGAGTTTACCTCGGTGGCTTTAGTGAACTCAACGGCTTGCACAAATGCATTTTGTCCTGTGCTGCCGTCCAGTACGAGCATGACTTCATGGGGCGCATCGGGAATGAATTTCTGTTGTACGCGCTTGATTTTTGCCAACTCGTTCATCAAATTGACTTTGGTGTGCAAGCGACCTGCCGTATCTATGATGATGATGTCTGCGCCCATTTCCGTGCCTTTTTTAACGGCATCAAAGGCTACGGCAGAAGGGTCTGTATTCATGCCGTGGTCTATAACGGGCACGCCTACGCGCTTGCCCCAGAGTTTGATTTGGTCTACCGCTGCGGCGCGGAACGTATCGGCTGCACCGATAACCACGCTGTAACCTTGTTTTTTGAATTGGGCTGCCAGTTTGCCGATAGTAGTGGTTTTGCCTACACCGTTTACGCCAACCACCATAAGTACATAGGGGCGTTTGTTTTCGGGAATGCGGAAGCCATCGAGTGTATCTTGCGGATTTTGGGCCAGCAAGGCTTTTATTTCATCGCGGATGATGCTGTCCAGCTCGGAGGTGCTGACGTATTTGTCGCGCTTTACGCGCTCTTCTATGCTGCGAATAACTTTGATGGTTGTTGCTGCACCTACATCTGAAGCAATCAGAATGTTCTCCAATTCGTCAAGTACTTCTTCGTCTACCTGCGATTTGCCGGCAACGGCTTTGGTCAGCATGGAAAAGAAGCCTTTGCTGCTTTTTTCAAGTCCTTTATCGAGCGATTCTTTTTGCTCCTTAGAAAAAAATCCGAATAAACCCATTGTAATGCAGTTACGTTGAAATTAGCCCTTAAAATTGCGAAGTTTAATGATAAAAACCCTAAGGATTGGGAAAATCCTTAGGGTTTAAGGCAGCAACAGTGTTCCATCGGCAACTGGCTGACTGAATGCCGGAATTACTTTGCGTTAAGGAAGTCTTTTACCTGGTCTTCAGGCATAATCTCCTCTTTAAAAATATAAGCGCCTGTTTTAGGCGACTTAACGGCTTTTACAACACGGGTATATTTAACGCCGCCTTCTTTTTTCAGGGTAGCAACTACTTTCTTAGCCATGACAATTACTTAATTTCTCTGTGAAGGGTGTAACGTTTCAGAATTGGGTTGTATTTTTTCAATTCCAAGCGTTCAGGAGTATTTTTGCGGTTTTTGGTCGTAATGTAACGCGACATGCCGCCCATACCTGAATTCTTATGTTCGGTACATTCCAGAATTACCTGGATGCGATTGCCTTTCTTTGCCATTGTATGTGTTTCGGTTTGATTATTTCAGCTTCACTTTGGATGATAGCGTGCCTTTGGCAGCAGCTTCTTTCAGGACATTGCCCAGACCATTTTTAGTAATGGTACGCATAGCGGAGGCAGATACTTTCAAAGTTACCCAGCGGTTTTCTTCAGGCAGGTAGAATTTCTTTTTCTGCAAGTTGGGAGAGAAGGTACGCTTCGTTTTATTGTTAGCGTGCGATACGTTATTTCCAATACGAACACGCTTGCCGGTGATATCGCAAATTTTAGACATGGTGATACCTTTTTGAACAGGACTGCAAAATTAGTGTAAGGGCAATAAAAAACCAACAGACTATCAAATATTTAATTTGACTTTGCCATAACTGCCTCGCTAATGCCCATGCTGCTGAACCCGCCGTCGTGGAAAAGGTTCTGCATGGTTACTTTGCGTGTCAGGTCTGAAAACAGGGTGATGACGTAATCAGCGCAATCGTCGGCAGTGGCATTGCCCAGCGGCGACATATCATCGGCATATTTAAGGAATGCATCAAAGCCGCCTACGCCCATGCCTGCGGTGGTTGGTGTCGGTGATTGGGAAATGGTATTAACGCGGATTTTTTGCGACTTGCCAAGGCGGTAGCCATAGCTGCGGGCAATAGATTCTAGCAAAGCTTTGGCTTGTGCCATATCGCCGTAGTCGGGGAATACGCGCTGTGCGGCGATGTAGGTAAGCCCTACAATGGAGGCATAATCGTTAAAGGCTGCCAGTTTTTCACCGGTTTGCATCATTTTGTGGAAAGAAATGGCAGAAATATCCAATGTTTTCATGAACCACTCGTAGTTCAAATCGCCGTATTCTTTCTTTTTGCGCACGTTGGGGCTCATACCTATGGAGTGCAACACAAAGTCTATTTTACCGCCCAAATGCTCGATTGATTGGCGGTAGAGGTTTTCCAAATCTTCTACCGAAGTAGCATCTGCCGGAATGACGATGGTTTGGCACTCTTCTGCCAATTTATTGATTTCACCCATGCGCAGGGCAATCGGCGCGTTGGTCAGTGTAAAAGAAGCGCCTTCCTGTTTGGCACGCAGCGCTACACGCCATGCGATTGAGTTGCTGTCAAGTGCGCCCGTAATAATGCCTCTTTTGCCTTTTAACAGATTATACATTGCTAAATCGTTGAATTAAAGTGGAAAAAATCGGGTGCAAATTAACAAACCTGCATAACTATGCAAAAAGTGGGGGAGTTGGTGCAATTTACCGGTTGCCGCAGAAGGAGAAAGTGATATGCGGATTGCGGTCAATCCATTGGCTGATGCTGTCTGCCCAAATGGCAGCGGATTTTTCGGTGGGGTGTGCACCGTCTTTGCGACGTTCGAAGGGCAATTGGCGTGAATCGAAGAATCGTTCGCGGCCTACATTTTCGATTATCAGATTGTTAATTCCGGTATCTTCTTTCCAGTTGGGCGGCCCTATCCAAATAAATTCCGCATCGCTCATTTGCCTGACTATCTCGCGGATGTGGTCTTCTTTGGCTGCAATTTTATGGTCGTTAATCTGATTGGCACCCAGCGAAAAAATTACCAATGTAGGCCGATAATTTTCAATCATGTTTTCCAGCTTATCGGTTTTTGCCCAACTGTCGGTAGTAGAGCCGTACCAAGGCTGATAACGGATGTCAAAGTTGCCTTGTTTGCGGAGTTTGCGCCAAGCAAGAAACAGCCCGTCGCCCATAGAGTCGCCCGTTAATAGGATGCGATGGCGGCTGTTGTCATTTTTTTCATGGAAAACCAATTCTTTCCCTTTTTTTACTTTGCCTTTGGCTACGATGCGCTGATTGCGACGGAGAGAATCGCTGATATGCGCAATGCTGTCCTGAACGGCGACCTCACGGCGTGCTTGTTGCAGTTCGGCATTGATTTGAAACTGTGCTGCCCAGCGGAGCAACAATGCAACGGCAATCAGGACAAAGATGCCAAGGCTGATATTGCTTTGTAATCGTTCCATAGTGTTATATCAGGCAGTTTTTTGTTGATAGCTTTTCTGTTACAGTCTATTTAAACATTGCAAACACGCGGCAAAAGTTCCGTCAGGGTGTTGCCCAACAAATTAAAATAATGCTTCAACGGCGGCAATTTTTGTGTTAATAAACAATTATTGCGGTAATAAACCTCGATTTTTGCAGATATTCCTTAAAAAAAGTATAACATCTTTTTTCTATGAAACTGCCAAATGAATTGTTAAAAACATATATTGTTCCGGTGGTCGTTGCTTTGGTGTGCGGGCTGTCAGCAACGGATGCTTTGGCACAAAAGCCGGGGAGCAACCCCAAACCTGCTACAAAAAAACCGACTACAACGGTTAAGAAGCCGGCCGCTGCGCAGATTAAACCACCTGCCACGCAGCCCACAACAACGGTTGCCAAACGCGAGTTGGGAGCTTTGGAGTCTTATTATCAAACGCGGGTTTATCAGATTATTGAGTTTTTGGAATTGATTTTCAATGAATTAGGGGCAGAAGATACCCCTTTGCAGGATAAAGAGGAAATCGTTAAAACCAGTTATCTGAAAGTATTTCGCGACAGCAAAGTTCAGATAGAAGATGACCTTGATACGCGGCGCACAACGCCTACCAACAAAGACGTACAGGCATATTTGAAAGATATTGACTTCTTTTTTAAGCGGGCAGAATTTAAGCTCACGCACAAACGCACCGAGCAATTCCTCTCGGAGCAGGGCACACGCGTGGTGAAAGTTACGCTCAATCGGGAGTTGAATGCGATACTGCTGGACGGAACGCACATTACGCACAATCAGTTGCGCTATGTGGAAATGAACATTGACACGGTGCGTCGGGAAATGAAAATTGCCAGCATTTATACCAACCGTTTAGACGAAGCGCAGGAATTGCAGCAATGGTGGGCGGGGCTTTCGCCCGAATGGAAAAATTTGGTAGCGCCGCAGTTTGCCAATCAGGCAGAGGTTGGGCCGGAACAACTGCGGGCTGTTACGCAAATAGAGGCATTGGATTTGAGCAATGCAGTACGCTCGGGGCTGATTACTTCATTTGACCCGTTGTCTGAACTGACGGGGCTGCGCTCGCTGAAACTTGCACAAACGGGCATCGCCGATTTGTGGCCGCTGCGCAACCTTGCCCGTTTGGAAAATCTGGATATTTCGGGAACGCCCGTAACTTCTTTAGACCCGCTCAAATACCTTTCGGCGCTGCAACAACTCAACCTCGCAGGAGTGCCTGTTGCCGACCTTTCGCCTATCAGCAATTTATTGCAATTGCAGCAACTCAATATTTCCAATACGCAAGTCAGCAGCTGGGAGGCGCTTGCCGACCTGAGCCATTTGCAAACGCTTCAAGCAACCAATTTGCCTGCCACCAATCTGAATGGCATTGAAAAACTGAAAAGTTTGCAATTTTTGGATGTTTCAGACTTGAAAATCAGCAACATTACGCCGTTGGCGGCACTGCCTGCATTAGAAAGACTCTATTTAGACAATACGCTTATCAACTCTGTGGGGGTGCTGCGCGGTAAAAGCAGTTTGCAGTTGCTTTCCATCAACAATACCCGCGTCAGCAGCCTGATGGAGTTAAGCGGTATGGCTTCTTTGGAGCGCATCTATGCCGACGGAACGCCACTCAGTCGGGAGGAAATTAACCGTTTCATTGCTGCCAACCCCAAATGCTTGGTGATGAACAACAGCGATGCTATGGCAAGTTGGTGGGAAAAATTGCCGCGCAGTTGGCGCAATGTCATTATTACCTATGTGCGCATTTCGGGGGCTAATCCAAGCCGCGAGCAGTTAGCACAAATTGCCCGCCTCACTGAGATAGATATTACGGGGAAGTCCGATATCACTACTTTGGAACCGCTCAAAGCCTTGCGTGAACTGAAAAAGCTCAAATGCAGCAGCACAAGCGTTACCGACCTCTCACCGTTGCAGTTTTTGGACGATTTGGAACACATGGAGTGTCGCAGCACGCGCATCAGCGACCTTACACCGCTTGGGGGATTGAAACAGTTGAGTTTTTTGGATATTTCGGGCACGCAGGTTGCCTCTTTAGCTGCCATTCAGAACCTGCCCGCACTTACTACGCTGTATGCCGACAATACTTCTGTCAATCAAGAACAATTTGTTGCTTACATCAATACCAAACCCGACCGCACGGTCGTCTTCATGTCGCAGGCATTGGAAAGTTGGTGGGTGTTGCTGGCTTCGGAGTGGAAACAAGTTTTCAGACAAGCAACCGGCATCCGCGAAGAGAATCCGTCGTCGGAAGGGCTGCACCAGATTGCCAAGTTACACATGCTTAACATTCCTTCCGGTACGCGAATAATCACGCTTACACCAGTTGAAATGCTGTTCCGTTTGCATGAATTCAACTTCAGTAATACAATGGTGCAAGACCTTTCCCCTCTTGCTAAGGTGCAGTCGCTGCGCATTTTGCGCCTGCCAAGCAATCCCATTCGCAGCTTGGCAGCTATTCATGGCCTAAGCAATTTGGAAGTACTGGACATCCAAAGCACGCCTATTGAGAAAATAGAAGAAGTGCTGCCTTTTGTCAATCTGAAAGAGTTGAATATTTCTGGTACGCCCATTAAACGGCTGAAAGGCATTGAAGGGCTTCAACAGTTGGAAAGATTGAGTTTTTATAGTACGACCATCGGCAGTATCAAGCCGTTGGCGAGTTTGCCTCATCTGAAAAAAGTACAATGCTACCGCACCAAACTTTCGCCGCGGGAAGTAGCCAATTTTCGCCGCATCAAGCCCGATTGTGAGATAGAATACTACTAATTGCATCATTTGCTCAATGGAAAGGAGGCTGCTGTGCGACCTCCTTTTTTGTTGACTGTCGGAATCTTCCTACTGAGAACAACAATTACTGCCGCTGTACTTACATGCTCCGATAATTTAAATTCTTGCCTACATACAACTTTTGCTTGCTTCTTCGTTTATAAATATGTACCCCACGTTCTAATAACTCTTTTTAACTTACAGCTTTTACCCGAAGCATACGCGAGAAACAGTATGATTACTTTGATGCGACATTGTTTAATAATTTGGCTCATAACTTTTACATGGGTTGCTGTTGCTGACGATCGCATAGAACAACTGATGCAAATTGTCAGTCAGGACAGAAAAGATGCACGCCAAGTAGATGCAATGAGCGAACTGGCTGAAAATATTGCATCTACCGAAGTAGAAAAAGCATTAGACTATGCACGTAAAGCGGAAAAACTTGCCCGGCAAATCGGCTATGTGCAGGGGCAAGCTAAAGCACTCGAGGTTTTGGGCACTATACATGCTTTTCAACAACAAAAACACGACGATGCGGCCGAATATTTTACGGATGCCTATAAGATATACTACAAGGCTTATCAGGAGGGAAAACTGAACAAGTCGGTTTTATATGACTTTATAACCAAAAAGATAATACCGGCTTTTCAACTCATCACGGGCAAAGAAGAAGACCTCCCGCGTCGTGCCAAAAGAGCTTTGAAGATATACAAAAACTTACAGGGTGAGTTTACGCCCGTTCTCGCAGAAATAGCAGCTCTGCGCGAACAGGAAATACGCAAGCGCGATTCTAAGCTCGATTCTGCCAAAAATGTGCTAGACAGCAAAAAAAACGAGCTCCTTTCTAAAGAAGAAGAACTCAAACGCAAGGAAGCCGAAATACAAAGCAAGAATCAGCAACTGAACAGCAATAAGCAGCGGCAATTTCAGTTAGCACGCCTGAACGTGAAGTTGGGAGACAGCCTGCGTCGTTCGTCGGACAGCCTCAAAACTACGATGGACAGCCTTGCACAGATGGCTGCGCATCTGAAAGTAACCACTGAAATGCTCATGCTGCACGAGATACGCCTGCAACAGGCCGCTGTAAAAGCGCTCGAGGAAGAAAACCGCAACCTGTTGCTGCAAGAGGAAAAGAAAAAACAGCAGCGCATTATTTACCTATCACTGGCAGCCTTGGGGGCGGCAGCCATTATCGGATTCCTGATTTTTCAGAACTACCGCTCACAAAAGAAATTGAATGCCCAGCTAACCATTCAGCGCAACGAGCTGGCGCAAAAAAATATTGAGATTGAAATGCAGAAGGAAGAAATTCTGGCGAAGAATCAAAATATTATGCAACAGAATGCGCAGATAGAAGCTCAGCGCGATAAAATACATGCCAAGAACCAGCAAATCATTGCGGGGCTGAACTATGCCAGCCGCATTCAGTCGTTTATGCTGCCATCCATTGAGCACATTCAACAATTTATTCCTGAGTTTTTTGCCTTCTATAAGCCGCGGGACGTAGTCAGCGGAGACTTCTACTGGTTCGGTAAGGTTGGCGAAGGTGCTCCTACGCAACTGATTGTGGCAGCCGCCGATTGTACGGGTCATGGTGTGCCGGGCGGTTTCATGAGCATGATTGGCAACAAACTGCTCGATGAAATTGTCTATATCCGCAATATCCATTCGCCGGAGCAAATGCTCAACGAATTGCACAAAGGCATCATCAAATCGCTCCGGCAAAACGAAACCCGCAACAACGACGGCATGGATATAGCCATTTGTGTGGTGCATCCGGCAAAACAGAAAGTAACGCTTGCCAGCGCTAAAAATCCGGTTATTTACATCCAGAATGAATCACTTTGCGAAATTAAAGGCGATAAATTGCCGATTGGCGGCTTGGTAACAGAGCAACGATACTATACACTGCATGAAATTGACATCAGCCAGCCAACTATGATTTACATGTTCTCCGATGGTTTGCAAGACCAGTTTGGCGGGCCGGAAGGCAAGAAGTTTATGCTTCGTAACCTTCGCAATAAACTGGCTGCTATTTGTGACAAACCCGTAGAAGAACAAAAAGAGGCCATCGTACAAACTATGAAAAAGTGGATGGAAGGGTATGGTACTGTTCATAAACAGTTGGACGATATGATGTTGTTAGGTTTTAGGGTAGGGGGGGTGCCAACGGCTACTGCTTGATATCACGGTGTTTGTTATTGACTGCTTGTCATGCTGCAGAATTACTTATCGTAGTATGACTTTTTTATATCCAATTTGTAGATTTTTTTGTCATAGAACTATTTTTTTAAGTAAAAATTAAATTTGTATAATAAAATACTAGTTAGATACAATGTTATTCTGCTTATTGTGTTAATTTCGCAGGATAGATAAGTGAAAAAAAAATGCAAAATCTAAAACTTTTCTTCGGGTGTATGCTGGCACTGCTGTTGTCTTGGCAGGCCTATGCACAGGAAACCGCGCTGTTTTCACTCTACCAGCAAAATCGGTATTTCTACAATCCGTCTTTTGCCGGTACCGATGGCAATGTACTGCACATCTTGTACCGCAACCAATGGTCAGGTATTCAGGGCGCACCTGAGAACATGATGTTTACCTATCAGAATGCCATTAACAAAAGCATAGGCATTGGTGGCAGGCTTTACCGCGACAATGCGGGCGTTTTAAGCCGCACCGGCGCACAAATGAGCTATGCCTATGGAGTAGATTTTAGTCGTTTCAGCAGGCTGACATTTGGCCTGTCGCTGGGGGCAATGTTCAACAATGTCCGCTGGGATAATCTTGAAGGAAACGATGCCATAGACCCTGCACTTTATCGCATTAACAACACAGCCGTGCTCGACGGTGCTTTTGGTTTTAACTTTGCTTGGCACAACTTGAATATCGGTTTTGCTTTCCCTCAATTGTTTAACCGCAGTTTCAGGCAGGGCGTAGGCAGCGATGTTATCCGCTATGCCAACCATTCGGTGGCAACGGTTTCTTACCGAATTTTTGTGGGAGAAGGCAAATTTGCCATTACACCGCTGGTTTTATACCGCATTGGCGATAGTTATCTGAAAAATGCCGGACAATTTGACCTTAACTTGAAAGCAGAATGGAATAATCAGTTGTGGGTCGGTGTATTGCATCGCACCAACTACGGCAATGCACTGAGTGCCGGTCTGAATATCGCCGGTTTTTCGTTTGGTTATGCCTACGAGTTTTCCAACCAATTGGCGGGGGCAGCTACCAATGGCTCTCATGAGTTGATTGTGGGCTATCGTTTTGGTTCTAACGATATCCATCGCACAAGTGCATGGAATCGGATAGCACCGGCCAATACGCGAGTGTTTGAAGTGGCAAAACGCTTGGAAAATACGGAAGAAAGCATAGAGCCATTACTGGCAGTGGCAGAAAATCCCGAACCGACCGAACAGGAAATCAAAGCTGACAAGGCCATTCCCGAAGGTTGGCAAAAGCATCAGAAGTTTATTCTGCGCGGTTTGAAGTTTAAAAAAGGGTCGGATATTATTCAGCCGGTGTCTTTCAAAGAGTTGGATAATCTGGCGGATGTATTGCTGCAATATGTGAGCATTAAAATAGAAGTCAGCGGTCATACAGACAATACAGGCGACGCAAAAGCCAATCTGCAACTTTCGCAGGCGCGTGCTAATGCCGTGAAAGCCTATTTGGAGAAACGAGGAGTGGCTGCTGACAGAATACGCGCCGTAGGCTATGGCGACCGGCACCCGATTGCCAGCAATGACCAAGAACTGGAAGGACGCGAACTTAACCGTCGGGTAGAAGTGGAAGTAACGGATAATTAAACGCTATACAGAAAAGCCGCTGTCAATAAATTTCGGCGGTTTTTTGTATAAAAATCGAATAGACGTAGTTAAGCGCACGGCGTTCGCCGAAAACTCAAAAAATCTGTATGAGCCCGCTTTCTTTGCCCGGCATCGACAGCATGTAACTTTCCCCCAGCAAATTGCTCTAAGGAAAAGTTATTTTCTTAGCATACGAAGCGACTCTGCGCGGTACGCTGACTTACATGTGGCAAAGTTTGTTTATCAACTTCTCGTCAAACAAAATGTATTTAGTAGGGGAGAACAACTTTCGTCCGCCAGAAGGTATGCGGGTGGCTAACGAGCGAATTTTAATGGTTTTTTCTTTTTTAGCATCGCTGGTTGCTACGCGCAGAATTTTTAGGAAAACCGCAATATGTACGCACTCATCTTTGCCTAACATTCTGATTTGGCGTTGGATGCTGTTTGCCAACTGGTTGAACAGTTCCAAGTCGCCCATGAGGCAGTACTGCAAAGCCAGCAAAGATTTTATTTCGATGGTTGCGTGCTGATACTTTTTCAAACTGACAGAATTGAGCAGCGTATTCAGCCAGCGGGCGGCTTCTTCGTACTTATCGGCATAGTAGCATGAAACGGCGCGATAAGTCATGTAGTTGATGTATTGCGGCAGATTGTCTTCATCCAGTTCAAAATCGTCAAAAAGGGCTTCGTTTTCTTCATAAAGTTGTCCTTCTATGCCCAAGCGGATGCTGCGCTCCAATTTGGTCATTAAGAACTGCGAAGGGAAAGTGTAGAGGGTATAGTTGGACAGTAACAGGCTGGCAGACTCATTTACGTCTTCAAAATAGCGCTCGGCCTTCTTAAATACCTTGTAGTGATTGTAATATTCTAATCGCAGGTATTCAAAAACCAATTTCAGGTGATAGTAAATGGGGTCTAAGTTGTATTGAGCAAATTTTTTATTAACATTGTCAATAATATCCTCAATCGGCTCATGGTCGTCGGTAGGTTTATCTTCTTCCACAAACAGTCGGTGGAAAATATTCATGCAACTTTGATAAACAAACAGACGATGCGACTCATACATATTGGCAAAGTTGCTCATTTCTTCGTTGAGCAGCACTAACTTCATTTTGTCTATTTCATCTCCTGTCAGCGTGTAAATGCCGAATTTTTTAAAATAATCGGCCAGCATATCTTCGGCTTTATCGACAGCAAGCATGTAGGCTACGTGGCGGTTGTATGCTTGCGAATACATGAAGTGGTCAGGAGAGTTGATATGGAGCTTTTTCAGGTGTTTGTAAACGACCATGAGTTCATTAGAGAGGTCATAGTCCAACAGTTCGCGCTCCAAGCGTTTCAGTGTGGCAATGGCAATGGCTCTTTTCCTTGTGAAGATGGTTTCATTAATGTTGGCTACGCGTTTCAGCAAATCAGTGCGGGGGCTTTCCATTTGCTGGAGCAAATACTCCTCAATTTTTTGGTTCAGGCGCGAGCGAAGGGTGTAATACGCATTCGTATTTACATCGAGCTCTTCCATGATTTTATTGTCGGACTGTTGCTTTTCGCGCATGGATCGCAACAGTGTTGCCGACTTTTCTGCATTGCTTTCCAACAGAGAGTTGTAAATAATTTCGTAGTCTCTATTAGATAATTGTTTAATAATATTTTTGAGTTTTGCCATTACACTCTGAGGTCAAAAAGTACTTACTGCAAAGGTAACCACTCGCGCACGGTTTTAAGCAAAATCATCGGCACTTTTTTGTGTATTTTGGGTAAAATTAAGACAAAACCGGTAAATAAAACCTATTTTGAATGGTTAATTTTGTAAAATTGCCAAATAGCTATTTTTATTACATTGCGTCTGCATAAACGTCCATTGATAAAAAACGAGAAAAAAAGTACATAAAAAAGTAAAAGTTACTTTAAAAACATATATCAAACTTACTGGCGAGTGGCGGCGGCAATAATTAGCGACAACTCTTTGTGCTTCATATGGAACTTGCGACCAATGTACTCATTGGTTAATTCTCCTGAATAACTGTAAACACCTTTGGCAAATCCGTGGTCTATGTAAATCATCTCTTCCACGCCGCCCAATTCGCCCATGCGGCGAAGCAATGGTGTAAAAATATTGCTGATAGCTTTGGTAGCCGTGCGCGCCACACGGGAGGCAATATTGGGCACGCAATAGTGAATAACGCCATAGCGGCGGTAAGTGGGGGCATCGTGAAATGTGAGTCGAGAGGTTTCGAAACATCCGCCGTTGTCTATGCTTACGTCTATGATAACCGAATCGGGGCGCATTTGGCTGACCATTTCTTCGGTTACAACGCAGATTGACCGCCCGTCCTGATGACGCAGCGCACCTATGGCCACGTTAGTGGTTTTCAGGGCACGTGCCAATGTGGTGGCTTCAATGGTAGAGGTGTAGATTTGCTGGTCGCCGAGGGAGTGCTTCAAGCGGCGCAGTTTGTAGAGATTATCGTCAAAAACTTTTACCGAAGCCCCCAAGCCTAGTGCTGCGCGGGCTGCATATTCGGCAACCGTGCCTGCGCCCAAAATCAGTACTTTGGTTGGCGGAACGCCCGTGATGCCACCCAATATGATGCCCTTTCCGCCACTGGTATTGCTCAACAGCTCTGCTGCAACCAACATAACGGTGCTGCCTGCTATTTCGCTCATGGCACGCACCAACGGCAGCCCGCCTACCTCATCCTCTATCATTTCATAGGCAAGCGCCGTTATCTTTTTCCGATTGATGGCTTGGAGGTACTCCTGCGTAACTTTTGCAAGGGGTAGCGATGAAATCAGTGTGGCACGGGGCGACATCATCTCAATTTCTGCCAACGTGGGCATGTCTATTTTCAGCACAATATCTGCCTTAAATACTTCTTCGGGGGAATAGACAATCTGTGCGCCTGCTTCGCTGTAATCCTTGTCGGTATAGCGCGATGGCAAGCCAGCCCCAGATTCTATGTATATTTCATGGCCATTGGCAACCAGTACCCGCACCGACTCGGGGCGCAGCACAATTCTGTTTTCCTGATAAGCTATTTCTTTGGGCAAGCCAATTACCAAACGTTTATTACTTTCCTGCACTTTTACAAGCATCTCCTGCGGATGGAACAGGAGGTGCTCTTGTGCAAGCCGCTTCATTTCGGATTTGAGATGGTCAGTCATATCGGCAAAGTTCTATTGTGCGCGAAAAATCGGTTTTAGTACTGATGCTAATAAGCAAATGTTTAGGCGGAATCAGCCAAGGAATTCGACTGCCCCATTCTATCAAACAGGGGCTTCCTGAATAAAAATACTCCTCCACACCAACATCTATGGCTTCTGTTTCGCTTTTGATGCGATAAAAATCGAAATGAAATACAGTACCGGCTTTGGGCGACAGGTATTCATTGATTAATGAAAAAGTCGGGCTGGAAACGTTTTCACGCACGCCCCATGCCTTACAAATGGCTTGAATCAGTGTTGTTTTTCCCGCACCCAGATTGCCCTCGAATAACCAAATGGTGTGGTTGCCTGCAAATCGGATAATCTGACAAGCAATGTTATCCAACTCGCCCACGTTGCGGCAAATCAGTTGCAGGGTTTGTGAACAAGGTTTAGATGCTGCAAAATCCATTTCCAACAAAGTTAAGGAAGGAAAGAAAAATAATCACTATTGTGAACAACGGAGTTTCAACAATGGTTATTTGGTTATTTTTGAACAGACGACGCGCTATCAGCCATGCAAAAAACCTCTCTGGAATTTCTATCGGCGCTGAAGGCCAATAATACCCGCGAATGGTTTGCAGAAAACAAGCTGCGTTACGGGCAGGCAGTTGCCGATTTTCTTGCACTTGTCGGCGGGATACTTCGGCAATTGGCTCAATCTGAGCACGCTTTTGCCAATCAGAAAGCTAAAGACTGTGTGTTTCGGATTTATCGCGATACCCGCTTTTCAAACGATAAAACGCCTTATAAAACACATTTGGGTGCTTACTTCTGCAAATATGGCAAGCAATCGCCATTGGCGGGTTATTATTTGCACATTCAGCCGGGCGAAAGTTTCATAGCCGGCGGTTGCTGGATGCCGCCCGCACCTTTGCTGCAAGCCATTCGGCAGGAGATTGACTACAACGCAGCCGAGTTTCGTGCCATTGTAGAAGCGCCTGCATTTGTCAATCGCTTTGGCAAACTTTCGGGCGACAGTTTGAAAACTGCTCCGAAAGGCTATCCGAAAAACCACCCCGAAATTGAGTATCTGCAAAAGAAGAGTTTTGTTGCCATGCAGCCAATAACCGACCAACAGGCGCTTGCCGATGATTTTGAGGCGCAAATACTTGCGGCTTTTGCCGCCATGCAGCCACTGATTGATTTTTTAAATCGCGCAGCAGAGGAAGCACTGCATCAGCAGCAGATGAGCAGTTGAAAGCATACTAAAATTAGCTCAGTGTTGAACTGACAATTTTTCATGTGCTTTGCAATTTGTTTTTTGTAAACGTTACGGTAAACTAAGGTTTTCCATGCCTACTATACTAAGGCAAACACAAATCGTGGTTTGCTTAAAATGACAACTTCTATCATCCAAAATGATTACCAAATAATCAATCGTACATAATAACTACAACCGCAAACACGGCTATTAATCTTCCCAAAATTATTTGTAGTAGCAGTAACCAAATCGGGTAAAGCCGCAATTACTGCAAGCCTCGTAAAATTTGTACCTTGCACCCATGTGTGGAATTAGCGGAATTTACGCATACAACGAAATCGGGCGGTTCAGCATGATTAACCTGTTGGCTGCCAACAATGCACTGGCACATCGCGGGCCTGATGCCGGGTTGCTTTTTGACCACAATCGCTGCGGGCTGGGGCACAGGCGGCTGGCGGTCATAGACCTCAGCAGTGATGCCAACCAACCCATGACCGATGCCACAGGGCGCTACACCCTTGTTTTCAACGGCGAAATTTACAACTTCCGCCATCTGCGGGCAACACTGGAAGGGCGCGGCGTTGCGTTTCGCACCCAATCCGATACGGAAGTGCTTTTGCAATGGCTTATTGCACACGGCACCGGGGGGCTACAACACCTGCACGGTTTTTTTGCCTTTGCACTCTACGATGCCGCAGAGGAGAGCCTCTTGCTTGCCCGCGACCGCATGGGCATTAAGCCGCTGGTTTGGTATGAGGATGAAGACAAGTTTTTGTTTGCTTCGGAAATCAACGGGTTGCTGGCTTTCCGCATTCCCCGACGGATAAACCGCGCTTCCATTGCGCAATACTTCCAATTGCATTATATCCCCGCGCCTTATACCGCCCTGCAAAACGTGTACAAACTGCCACCCGGCTACTACATGTGCCTGAAAGGACGCAACCGCGAAACAAGGCAGTGGTATGCACTGCCCGAAAAGCAAGGTACTTTCACGGGTACTTACGAGGCTGCCTGTAAGGAACTTTTTCGCCTCATGGAACAGTCCGTGGCTGAACGCATGGCAGCCGATGTGCCGCTGGGCACTTTCCTAAGCGGCGGCATTGATTCATCGGTTGTTACAGGCTTGGCAAAGCAACTCAAAGCCGATTTGCAGACCTTTTCTATCGGCTACGCCGACGAGCCTTTTTTTGATGAAACACATTACGCCGAAATGGTTGCAAAGCACTTCGGTACACAGCACCATACATTTAAGCTGCGCAACGACGATTTATTTGCCGCCGTCGAAAATATCTTGCCGCTCATGGGCGAACCTTTTGCCGACTCATCGGCCATTCCCTACTACATTTTGAGCCAAAAGACCCGCAAACAAGTAACCGTTGCTCTTTCAGGTGACGGGGCGGATGAACTGTTTGCTGGCTATCAGAAATACCGCGCCGAGTGGATGATTCGCAACAATGCTTGGCAGCCGCAATTAGCAAAATTCTTATCGCCACTGCTGCAACACCTGCCCCAATCGCGGAACAGTGCTTGGGCAAATCGTTTCCGCCGCGTGCAACGCTTGGCAGATGCTACCCGCATGAACCCTCAGGAGCGTTATTGGTTTCTGACGACTTTCATGCCCGAAAAAACGATTTGGGATATGCTGCAAATTATTGATAGCGAAGAAGTTGCCATAGAAGTTGCCCGCCGAAAAGCAACTTTGCGGCAAACGGTCAGAGGCGGCGACCTCAACGAAATACTGTTTGCCGATATGCAGTTAGTGCTACCCAACGACATGTTGCACAAAGCCGATAGCATGAGCATGGCGCATGCGCTGGAAGTTCGCGTACCGTTTTTAGACCATCGGATAGCGGAGTTTGCTTGCAGCCTACCTGCAGAGTACAAAATCAACGCACGGCTCAACAAACGAATTGTGCAAGATGCTTTCCGTTCGTTCTTACCTGCCGCACTCTACAATCGCCCCAAGAAGGGCTTTGAAGTCCCGCTGCTGACGGCTTTTCGCACCGAGTGGCACAACTTGTTGGAAAACAAGTTGTTGTCAGACGATTTCATCTGCGAGCAGGGTGTTTTCAAACCCGACTATATCCGCAAACTGAAAAAATTGCTGTTTGAGAGCCATTCCGTTGAGCAAAATCATGTGTGGGCAATCATGGTATTTCAAAGTTGGTGGCAGCGGCTGGGCATCAGCCTTGCCGCAGAGACAGAACAGGAATAGGTAAGTGAGCAGTTTGGATTATTCTGCACATTTATGCCGTAGTCGTTATATATTGGTAGTATGAAGCATTTACTCTATTCCCTACGCTGTTAGGTGTTTACATATAGGCATAAAAAAGATATGTAGCCCCTAATGGGGTAAAAAATACGGCTACGTGTTGATATAGCGCGATTTAAGCTTAGTGCGTAATTACGGGAGGCAATTCTGCTGCTTGCTTGACAAAACTTTCCACTATTGAAAAGGCAGTCACTTGGCGAACTAATTTTTTCTCTTTGTTCATTCAAGCATTTTAGCGTGCAGGTTTTCAGGTTTGCGATGCTTCAACTCTTTCATGCTTTCAATACCGGCGCGGCGCGCATCAGTTCAGCGTATTGCGAACTTACCCCTTTGATGCGGAATAAGTCTGCCATATTTGTTTAATTCAAGATTTTTTCCTCATCAATACCGGTGTCGGCAGCTACTTTTTCTCTGCCTTTTTCAATGGCACAGGCTTCCGGTAGTTGCTCTACGGTTTTGATACCCGAATTGCCGATTTTTTTCTACGGACACAAGAACCATGCCTTCGATTTCATCAATTTTATAAGCTATTGATGTGAAAGGTTTAGGGTGAATAAATGCAATTCCAAGATAATGGCTTTCCGATATACAAGTAAATTCTGCCTGCCGATTCAAACCCGGCCTGTATGGCATCTGAATATTTTTTTATAATTTGCGACACCGCTGAGCAATCGACCTGTAAGCAACGCACCGGCTGACTTTTATTTTCTTTATTCTTTTGTGAAAATGAAAAAAACTACCCTTTTGTGGCTGTTCCTGTGGCTGTTTGTGGCAACAGCATGGGCACAAAATGCAGATTCGCTCTTTATCCGCGAAAACTATCAGAAGTATGAGTACTACATTCCCATGCGCGACGGCACGAAGCTGTTTACCCATGTATATGTGCCTAAGGATGCTTCTGAGCAGAACAAATATCCGATGCTGATGATGCGCACCTGTTACAGCGTTGCACCTTACGGCTTAGACCAATACCCGACGCGCCTTGGCCCTTCGCCAACGCTGATGCGAGATAAGTACATCTTTGTTTATCAGGACGTGCGCGGACGCTACATGTCCGAAGGACAATGGACCAATATGACCCCGCACATTCCGAACAAAAAAAGCAAAAGCGATGTGGATGAGGCCTCCGATACTTTTGATACAATTGAGTGGCTGCTGAAAAACATCAAACACAACAACGGGCGCATCGGTCAGTGGGGGATTTCTTACCCGGGCTTTTATACGGTTGCAGGTGCACTTAGCAATCACCCTGCACTGAAAGCAGTTTCGCCGCAAGCACCAATCGGCGACTTCTTCTTTGACGATTTTCACCACAATGGCGCATTTACGCTTAGTTATTTCTTTACATATCCTGTTTTTGGCGTGCAGAAAACCAAAAATACACCCGAAAGCTGGTTTCGCGAAGAAGGCATCAGAACACCTACCCGCGATGTGTACCAATACCTGCTGGACTTAGGGCCTCTCAAAAACGCCAACGAACTCTACAAAGACAATTTTTTCTGGAAAGAAACGGTTGAGCACCCTAACTACGACGAGTTTTGGCAAAAGCGCGGCATCATTCAGCACCTCAAAGGCGTTAAGCCTGCCATGATGACCGTTGGCGGCTGGTTTGATGCTGAAGACCTCTACGGCCCGCTCAATGTGTACAAAGCCAATGAAAAAGGCAGCCCGGGCGCTTACAATACGTTAGTGATGTCGCCTTTCGGGCACGGTCGCTGGTCAAGAGATGTCAAAGGTCCTACGCTGCACAGCAATGTATATTTTGGCGACAATATTGCACAATTTTATCAACAGGAAATTGAGGCAAAGTTCTTCCGTCATTTCCTCAAAGAATCAGGCGATGGCAAAACAGGACTGCCCGAAGCCTATATGTTTGATACAGGCAGCAAAAAATGGATGCAGTTTGATGCATGGCCGGCCAAAAATACGCAGAACTTGACATTTTACCTGCATGAAAACGGTAAACTGAACAACCAAGTGCCACAGGCTGCCGACAGCTTTACCGAGTATGTGAGCGACCCTGCCAAGCCCGTGCCGCATACAGAAAATCTGCGCAGCATGGGCGCTACGCCTTTTGACTACATGAGCGAAGACCAGCGCTTTGCCAGCCGTCGTCCCGACGTGCTGGTATTTCAGACCGATGAACTCACTGAAGACATTACATTTGGCGGCGAAATTATGGCAAGGTTAAAGGTTAGCACCACAGGTTCGGATGCTGATTTCTTTGTCAAACTGATTGACGTATATCCGGGCAATGAACCCGACCACCCTTACATGCCCGACCGCAAAATGATTCTGGGCGGCTATCAGCAAATGGTGCGCAGCGAAATTATGCGGGCGCGTTTCCGCAACAGCTTTGAAAAACCCGAACCTATGCAGCCCAATCAGATAACGGACGTAAATTTCCGATTGCAAGACGTGCTGCATACCTTCAAAAAAGGGCATCGCATCATGATTCAGATTCAGAGTACGGCCTTCCCGCTGTTTGACCGCAACCCGCAAAAGTTTGTGGAAAACATTTACAAGGCAAATCCCGAAGATTTTATCAAAGCCACACATCGCGTCTATCACCAACAAGGCGCTGCTTCGGCTATCGAAGTGCAAGTGATTAAGTAGGTAAGTAATTGTGACAATTTTTTACACACAGATTTCAGGCCAATACGCGGTTTTATGCAGATTCCGAGCCGAATACGTGTGTTTATTTTACACGCTTAGATTGGCTTAATAAGGGATTTTCTGTGTGGACTTTTCCCACAAGTCAAATGAGATGCGGGCTTCGTCGGGCAGCAGTTGCAGCATGCGGATACTGCGCTGTTCCATAGGTTTTTCCAATTCTTCGTAAATGAATTGGTCGCTGAAACCGATGCGGTGCGCGTCGTGGCGGTCGTTGGCGTAGTAAACGGTGGGAATCCGCGCCCGGTAAATTGCGCCGAGGCACATGGGGCAGGGTTCGCAACTGGTGAAAAGTACGCAGTTGTCCAGACTGAAGCTGCCGATGCGCTCACAGGCCAAACGAATGGCAGATACTTCGGCATGGGCGGTCGGGTCGTTGAGTTGCGTTACGCGGTTGCCCGATTCGCCGATAATTTCGCCGTTGCGAACGATTACCGCGCCAAAAGGGCCGCCCAATCCTTTGGTAACATTTTCGCTTGCCAGTTCAATGGCGCGGCGCATGAATTTTTGGATGTCCATGGAGAGTGATTGAGAGAATTTATGGCTATTAGCTATCAAAATTAATGAAATGACTGTTTGAAATAAAATATACTCTAATGTTGCCTCATCTAAGGATTATGCTTACAGAAGCATAGTATATTTATACAACACAAATCTTTATAGTAGCCTTAAGATTAAGTATTTATTTTTTAACATTTATTAACATATTCGTTTTAGCTTATTTAGATAATGTTTTGTGAAGGATAAATTTTGTATTTAAAAAAGAATCGCTTATCTTATTGTTTGACCAAAAACAGTAAGAAAATAAGAGCAAAATTCACTCCCCTAAGCGATTCTCAATGGCAATATATAGAAAAAATAATTGGCAAACGCAGAAAATCTACACATT
>CALHUI010000030.1 GCA_938039675.1 uncultured Cytophagales bacterium | reverse complement strand
ATAAACTGAAAGTATAGATATAAATTCCGTTCCTATTTGACGCAGATTTTCTAAATCATCAAAATCCCAAACAGTTTCGTTTTCATTTCCATATATTTCATCGTGTTCCGATGCAAGTTTTACTAACTTTTCAAAATCTTTTTCTGATAAGTTGATTGTTTTCATATAACATATAAATTTTTTTAATTTATGCGGCAAAGTTACTATCTAAAACGGAATTTGGCTCAATTTTTTTGACTTCGGAAGTAGTTTCGTTGATTTCTACCAACAAAATACCAATAGCAAAGGGTCGGTGTGCTTGTTGTGTATCAAATACCAAATTCACGTATTTGCTAAGGTCTTTTTGGTTAATGACTTCAATTTTTGAAGGTGTTTTGTCTTTCTGCTCGTCCAATCCTTTTTTTTGTAGTAAGGTGTTTCGTAACGTAATACAATTACTTGGGCATAAGGTATATTTTGTCGTTGAATATTAGCGGTTTCGCCCATCATACTTTCAAAATAATTGTTAGCATTTTGCTTGTAATTTGAGGTTACGAACTTCAATCCCAAACAGAAAATAGGTTTTTTGTGTAATATCAATGTCTTTTGGATAATATTTTCCTTCTACGGTAAGTTCTTTTGAGTTTTCGCCTAAATAATGCGTTTCGTAGTCTTGCCCAAAAATACTTTGTAAGGTATCTGCCAAAAACAGATGAATAGGTTTTAGTTTTTCTGTACTTCTCGCACCATGCTCCAAGTAATTTTCAAAGGATTGTGAAAGGGCTTTCAAAAAGTTGTTTTCGTTGTACATATTTTTTGTTTTGTGTATTCTTGCAATTTCACCAAGGTATTAGTTTCTTATTCAGGTCAATTTCTATACTGCTTCTCTACATATACTCACTCAAAAATCACCGTTTTGTTGTTACGGACAAATACACGGTCTTCAAATACTAATTTGAGGGCACGCGCCAGTACGATTTTTTCTACATCGCGGCCGGCTCTTGCCATGTCTGCCGCCGTTTTACTGTGGTCAACGTGGATGACATCTTGCATAATAATCGGCCCTTCGTCCAAATTGTCATTGACAAAATGTGCTGTTGCACCTATAATTTTTACTCCACGCTCAAAAGCCTGTTTGTAAGGATTTGCTCCGATGAATGCCGGAAGAAATGAGTGGTGAATATTGATGATTTTATTCGGATAGCGGCGGGTGAACGCAGGTGTCAGCACGCGCATGTATTTGGCCAACACCAAAAACTCAGGATTGAACGGTTCGATGGCTGCCAGCACTGCTTCCTCGTGCGCTTCTCGGGACAACCCCTCATGCGACACACAGATAAACGGAATACCGAATTTTTCTACCAACGGGCGCAGGTGTTCGTGGTTGGCAATTACCGCCTGTACGTTCATATGCAAATCCTGATACATATTGCGCACTAATAGGTCGCTGAGGCAATGGTGCTCTTTGGTTGCCAGCAATACCACTCGCTTGGCATGGACGCTTTCTAATCTGATATTGGCTTCATCGGGCAGTATGCCGCGCAGACCATAAAGTACTTTTTCAGCATTCAACTCACCCGAAAATTCGGTACGCATATAAAAATGTCCTGTTGTGCGCTCCACAAACTCATCGTTGCGCAAAATATTGAGGTGGTGATGGTACAAAACGCCTGTGATTTTGTGCACCAAACCTTGTTGGTCGGGGCAATCTATCAGCAATACATGGCTTTGGAAGTTATTAGTTTGCATAGTTTTTTTAGAACGCGCTTTTAAGTTTTTTACCGCAAAGAGTGCTAAAGATTCACCGAAGTGAACGCTAAAGTTCTTTTACTTTGTGTCCTTTGCGTTTAAATAGCCTAACTTACCTTATCGGTAATCCTCTCTTCGCGGACAAAATACGTCTAAGATTTTACAAGGTTGCCCTGTTGCCCTGCCCGAATGAGGTACGTTACCGGGTATTACCACTACCTCCCCTGCTTTCAGCACACGGGTTTGGCCACCAATGGTTATCTCAAATTCACCTTCCAGCATATTAACGGTTTGCTCATGCGGGTGCGAATGCAGGGGTAGTATGCTGTCTGCCGCAATTTCCCAATAGGCAAGGGTAGCATGTTCGGTGTGAATCATGCGCCCCCAAAAGCCGGGTATAAACTCTTTGGCAGGCAGGGCAGCTATGCTGTATGCGTTCATCTATCGTTGTTGAATTTTATTTTTGAAATACTCGTAAGTGATTTTCAATCCTTCGGCTCTGCCTACTTTTGGCTCCCAGCCTAAAAGTTGCTTAGCCTTGTCAATATTTGGACGGCGCTGTTTGGGGTCGTCCTGCGGGAGGGGTTTATAAACAATCTTTTGGTTAGTTCCTGTCAGCGCAATAATTTCTTCAGCAAACTGCCTGATGCTGATTTCATTGGGATTGCCGATGTTCACGGGCAGGTGATAGTCGCTCATCAGCAGGCGGTAGATGCCTTCTATCAGGTCGTCCACATAGCAGAAAGAACGTGTCTGGCTACCGTCGCCGAAGACGGTAAGGTCTTCGCCGCGAAGTGCTTGGCTCATAAATGCGGGCAAAGCCCGACCGTCGTCTAACCTCATGCGCGGCCCGTAGGTATTGAAAATGCGGACAATGCGCGTATCTACACTGTGAAAATTATGGTAGGCCATAGTAATGGCTTCCATGAAGCGCTTGGCCTCATCGTAAACACCGCGCGGCCCGATAGGATTCACATTGCCCCAGTACTCTTCGGGTTGCGGGTGTACGTCGGGGTCGCCGTAGATTTCTGAGGTAGAAGCTACCAGAATGCGAGCGCCTTTGTCTTTGGCAAGCCCCAGCAGGTTCATTGTACCTATAGACCCTACTTTCATAGTTTGAATCGGCATTTTGAGGTAGTCAATCGGGCTTGCAGGAGAAGCAAAATGAAGGATGTAGTGCAAATCGCCGGGTATGTAGACAAACTTGGTTACATCGTGATGATAGTATTCAAAATTTTTGAGCCGAAACAGGTGTGCTATGTTGTCTAAGTTACCTGTCAGCAGATTATCCATGCCAATGACATGATAACCTTCTTTAATGAATCGGTCGCACAAATGCGACCCCAAAAACCCGGCAGCACCGGTGATGAGGACTTTTTCCATGAATTGTAGTTTAGTTTTAATTGACCATATATGCAGAGGCGCATCATGTTACGCCTCTGCATGGTAAAAAATTTTACTATTGTTTTTTATCTACTACCAAACGCTCCTCCCGATTGGCAATTTCCCATGCTGTGGAGAAAATATAGCGTGTAATTTTCTCCAATTTACCGAAATGGATTTTTTCCACATCATCGGTTGGCTGGTGATAGTCAGCGTGTGTACCGTTAAAATAGAAGATGGATGGGATACCGTGTTTGGCAAAGTTGTAGTGGTCGGAGCGGAAGTAAAACCGGTTCGGGTCGTTGGGGTCGTTGTAAGTATAGTCTAACTTCAGTTCAGAGAAATATTTTTTACCTACCTCTTCGCCAATAGTGTGTAGGTCGGTAGAGAGGCGGTCAGAACCGATGACATAGACATAGTCAGGATTGTCTTTGTACTTATCGTCTATGCGGCCAATCATATCAATGTTCAAGTCGGCAACTGTATTGGCAAGCGGGAAAATCGGGTTTTGGTCGGCGTAGTACTGCGAACCCAGCAGCCCTTTTTCTTCCGCCGTTACGAGCAGGAACAGCACACTGCGGCGGGGTGCATTGCCGTCGGCTTTGGCTTTGGCAAAGGCTTCTGCCATTTCTATTACGGCAACTACGCCTGAGCCGTCGTCGTCTGCACCGTTCATTACTTTGCCGTTTTGGATGCCTACGTGGTCGTAATGGGCGGAAAGTACCAACACTTCATCTTTTTTGTCTGTACCTTCTACAAAGCCCAGCACATTGTTGCAGAAAATTTGCGTTTGTACTTTTTTGATGTCAGCTTTGAGTTTGGTCTTCATTGTTCCGGCAAGGGATTGATTTTGTGCCGCCTTCATGCGGGTTTCAAAATCTGCCTGATTGGTGCCTACTAATGCAGCCACTCCCGATATCGGTACAATCATATCGCCGGCTATGCGCGCAGGACGTGGGGCAGCTCCGGTCAAGCTGATGCTGCCGCGCTCGGCAGAGGCTTTCATCATACCGGCATAGCGATTGAAGGTTTCATCGGGAATAGCAATCAGCACATACTTTGCGCCTTTGTTGCGCAGCAGTTCCATGCGGGCGTTCATGTTCCATTTTTCGGAAGGTTTGTCTGTCCCCGAAATCAGGTATTTACCCTCGGCACTGCGCGGTTCGTCGTTCAAAATAACAACAGCTTTATCTTTTACGTCCAACTTCGTATTGCGAAAATCCGAATATGCCTCATCGTCAATGCCATAGCCGCCGAATACAATGTCGGTTTTGGCTTTGCCTGTTGCAATGCCGCTGTTAATGAAAATATAGTCTTTGAAAGATTCCAGATTTTTGCCCTTAATACTAAGCGTAGTTTCAAAGCGCGTAGTTTGCAGCGGCACGGGTTGCAGAAAACTGTTGGCGTTGTTGCTTGCCACAGGCCCTGTAAGTCCCCATTCTTTGAAATGTTTCACCACATAATCTGCTGCCAATCGGATACCCTTAGAGCCGGTGTCGCGCCCTTCCAATTCATCGGAGGCAATGTAGGTCAGGTGTTTTTTCAGGTCCTCCTGCGTAATGGTGGCGCTGTAAGTTTGTACACTCTGCGCCCAAGCAAACAGGCTTAGCCCCTGAAAAGCAATCAACAGGGATAACAGCCGAAAGCGATTGTGTTTAATCATGATGTTGGGATTTAATGAAATTCAGTTGTTACAAATGTAGCACATTTTGTACCGCCTTGATGCAGTCAGGAGGAAGAACATTATCTACAAGAGTGGGCAAAGGGCGTATAACCGCAGGAAACCGCACATGCTTGCACATTAATGTTCCAACACTTTGCATTTATCCTATAAAATTCTCCTTTTTTTGTATGTTAGCTGCCCATGACGAACCGCACCTTCTTATGAAAACAGCTAACCGTAAATATTTGCGCATTGTACAACAGGATTCGTGGCTTACACCTTTTAACGGCCACTTGGCCGAGCGTTTTATGCGTTTCCACGAGCTTCTTTTCCGATTGGAGGAGGCTTACGGCAGTTTGTATGACTTTGCCGGAGCCCATGAGCAATTAGGCATTACCTACGATGCAACTGCCAAAGGTTGGTACTATCGCGAGTGGGCACCGGCAGCAGAGGCACTGTTCCTGATTGGCGATTTTAACAACTGGAATCGCACATCGCATCCGCTGAAAAAGAAAGAACCGGACGGTATTTGGGAAATATTTTTGGATGATGCCACCTACGCAGAGCAATGGAAGCACGGCAGTTTGTTCAAAGTATTGGTAAAGTCGGCGATAGGAGAAGTGGAACGGATTCCGGCATACATCCGCCGCGTGGTGCAAGACGAGACCACCAAAGATTTTGCCGCACAGGTTTGGCAGCCGCCCGTTCAGCAAAGCAGCAACAATGAAAGTACAGCCGCCCCCAAAGCGTTCGTAGAGCAATTGGCAAGCGATATCAAAGCAGGAAAAACACCTTTGCTTATCTACGAAGCACACGTAGGGATGGCGCAGGAGCGCGAAGGTCTGGGTACTTACCGCGAGTTTGCCGATTTGATTCTGCCGCGTATCCAAAAAGCCGGATACAATGCCATTCAGTTGATGGCTGTGGCCGAACATCCTTACTACGGCTCGTTTGGCTACCACGTGTCCAGTTTTTTCGCCCCCTCTTCGCGCTTCGGAACGCCCGAAGATTTGAAATACCTCATACAAAAAGCGCACGAGGCCGGCCTTCTGGTCATTATGGATTTGGTACACTCTCATGCCGTAAAAAACATTTTGGAAGGGCTGAATTTTTGGGATGGCACAGAGTATCAGTATTTTCATGCGGGCGGGCGCGGCGAGCACCCCGACTGGGACTCTAAGCTGTTTAATTACGGCAAATGGGAAGTACTGCAATTTCTGCTGTCCAATGTGCGCTATTGGCTCGAGGAGTTCGATTTTGACGGCTTCCGCTTTGACGGCGTAACCTCTATGCTCTACATCCACCACGGGCACGCAGCTTTCAACAGCTATGCCGATTATTTTACCGAAGCGGTGGACAAAGACGCAGTTACTTATTTGCAATTGGCTAACTACCTGAGCCACCACATCAAACCTTGGGCAATTACCATTGCCGAAGACGTAAGCGGAATGCCCGGGCTGGGTTTCCCCATTGAAGGCGGCGGCATTGGCTTTGACTATCGGCTGGGTATGGGCATCCCCGACTACTGGATTAAACTGCTCAAAGACCAAACCGACGAACAGTGGGATGTGGTGCAGATGTATTATACCATGCTCAACCGCCGCAAAGACGAGCGTACCATTGCCTATTGCGAATCGCACGACCAAGCATTAGTGGGCGATAAGACCATCGCCTTCCGCCTGATGGATAAGGAAATGTATTTCAGTATGTCCAAAAATATACCCAGTTTGGCAGTTGACAGAGGCATTGCCTTGCACAAAATGATTCGGATGTTTACCATTGCTTTGGGCGGCGAAGGCTACCTGAATTTTATGGGGAACGAGTTCGGGCATCCTGAATGGATTGATTTCCCGCGCGAAGGCAACAATTGGAGCTACAAATACGCCCGCCGCCAGTGGAGCCTCGCCGATAACGGGCTGCTTCGCTACGAATACCTGCTGGCTTTTGACCGCGCCATGATTGCACTCGTAACGCGGTACAATCTGCTGCAGCCCGGTTTGCAAACCCACCTGCTCAACGAAGACCGCACTAACCAAACCATTTGTTTTGAAAAAGGCGGGTTAATTTTCGTGTTCAATTTCCACCCGACAGCTTCTGTACCTGACTACAAATTCTGGGTGCCGCGGCACGGCAAATACCGCATCGTGCTGACCTCCGACCAACACGAATTCGGCGGCCACGAGCGGATAGACCTTGCAACAGAGTTTTTTACCAATGACAAACAATTTATTTCTATCTACAACACACAGCGCACAGTACAGATATTTGAGCAGGTAGAATGACAGGTACAGGCAACAGCAAATAAAATGTTGCAGTTCTTTGAAATCACAAGTTGGAGAAGGTATTAAATCGACCGCTGTAGGAATGTTATCATTCCTGTCACGTTATCAGGTGCAAACCATCGCACAGGCTCGCGCCTGAACCAAGTCAGTTGGCGTTTGGCATAGTTGCGCGTGTGTTGCTGAATGAGTGCTACCGCCTCGGCAAGTGTTGTTTTTCCATCCAAATAATCAAAAATTTCGGTGTAGCCAACGGTTTGCAATGCATTGCAGTGCCTGTAAGGCAGTAATGCGCGAACTTCTTCTTCCAATCCTTGTTCCATCATTAGCTCTACACGGCGGTTGATGCGCTCGTAGAGTTGCTCGCGCGGCAGGTCTAAACCTATCCAAACAGAACGGAAAGGACGCGCTATAGGCTCCTTCTTGCGAAAAGAAGAATAAGGCTGCCCTGTGGCATAGATAATTTCTATTGCCCGCTTCACCCGTGCGGGGTTGGCTTTGTCCACCTCGTTGTAGTATGCTCCGTCGTAGCGTTGCAGTTCTTCTAACAAAAAAGGCAAGCCTTTTTCCTGCAACAGTGTATCGGTGCGCTTACGGATTTCGGCAGGCACGGCAGGCATGTTATCAATGCCGAAGCAAAGCGTGCGCAAGTAAAGCCCCGAACCACCCACAACAATAGCAAAGTCTTTTTTGGCAAAAATCTCATCCAGAATTTTCAGTGCATCGCGTACAAATGCTCCGGCGTTGTAGGGCTGCCAAACGTCCAGATGCCCGACCAAATGATGCGGTGCATCAGCCAACTCTTCGGTCGTAGGTTTGGCAGTGCCAATAGACATCTGACGGTAGAACTGCCGTGCATCGGCTGAAATTATTTCCGTGTCAAAGTGTTTTGCCAGTGCAATGGCAGCGGCAGTTTTGCCCGATGCCGTTGGCCCGCCTATTACAATCAGCGTTTTGCGACTCATGTATGCGGCTGTTTTTTTAACTACTGCAAAGAACGCAATGTTTTGCTGCAAAGAATACAAACAGGGATGATGTACTTTCTATTGGCTAACCCTACTGTTCAAGATTATACATTATCTTTGCCACGACTTTTGAACAGGCAACATCCACACAACACATATTCATTATGGCGCTGATAGAAATGGTTATGCCCAAAATGGGCGAAAGCGTAATGGAAGGCACAATCCTCAATTGGCTCAAAAAGCCCGGCGACCGCATCGCACAAGACGAAGCGGTATTGGAGGTAGCAACCGACAAAGTAGATACCGAAATACCTTCTACCCATGCGGGTATATTGAAGGAAATCCTAGCCGAAGTAGGTCAGGTAGTGCAAATCGGCAAACCAATTGCCCTGATTGAAACCGAAGGAGATGCCCCTAATGTTCCCGTAAGCCAACCTGTACAAACAATAGCCGCCCCTGCGCAAACAGCAGCCCCCGCCGTTGTAACAGTAGAACCCCCTCAGGTGAAGGAAGTTGCCGCCCTGTCCGGTCGCTTCTACTCCCCTTTGGTGTTAAACATGGCGCGTACCGAAAATATTTCCATGCAAGAGTTAGACCGTATCTCCGGTACGGGCAAAGACGGTCGCGTTACAAAAAACGATATGCTGGCTTATCTGGAACAGCGCAAACAACAGCCTGCCGTTGCCGCTGCACCTGCCCGGCCTGTCAAAGAACAAGAAAAGCCCGTTACTACGCCCCAAGAGCCTCCGCTGGAACAAGTAAAACCCGCAGCCTCCGTAAGCGGCAACGTGGAAATTATTGAAATGGACAGAATGCGCAAGATAATTGCCCAGCGCATGGTGGACTCTAAACGCATTTCGCCGCACGTAACTTCGTTCGTAGAAGCTGACGTTACTAACGTAGTGAATTGGCGTAATGTCCATGTTCGTGCATTCAAAGAGCGCGAAGGGCAAACCCTGACCTATACTCCGATTTTCCTCTGGGCAGTAGCCAAAGCCCTGCGCGATTTCCCGATGATTAACTCCTCTGTTGAAGGCGATAATATCATCGTCAAAAAAGACATCAACATCGGTATGGCAGTAGCGCTGCCCAGCGGCAACCTGATTGTGCCTGTCATCAAAAATGCCGACCAACTCAACCTGCGCGGCATGGCTTACCGCGTAAATGACTTGGTAAAACGTGCCCGTGAGAACAAACTCACCCCCGACGATTTGAGCGGCGGAACTTATACCGTTTCTAATATCGGCTCTTTTGGCAACATGCTTGGCACACCGATTATTATGCAACCACAAGTGGCTATCCTTTCGGTAGGTGCGATTGTGAAAAAACCCGCCGTTATTGAAACCGAACAAGGCGACTTCATCGGTATCCGTCATATGATGTTCCTTTCACATTCCTACGACCACCGCATTATAGACGGGGCACTGGGAGGCATGTTTGTGCGCCGCGTAGCAGACTATTTAGAGAAGTTCGACGTCAAAACCGAATTGTAACAATATGTTCACTTGCCGTTTACCGACTGTTTTTAGCAGTTCACCCCCAAAAAACGGCAGCTAACCGAATCTGAAAATTTGGTGTTTGAATAAAAAATACCTTTGTATCAGCTAAAAGGCTTGAACGCTTTTCCGCAGTTCGCCCGAAAGTGATTGAAAATTATAGTTTTGGTTAGAAATGATGAGGACAAAACGAGGCGTCGTATCGATGCCTCGTTTTTTTGATGAATCACCCCGACGGCGGTCGCAGACCTCATCGGCGGATTTGGATAAGTTCGATTTAAACTGCTTAATTATTTATCAGATTTCACGGATGAAACATCGCTTGAATGTTGATTCCTGCGCAAATCCGAAATTTGCATTCCCAAATCCGCATTTTTACAAGACTGCGTTTTAAGATTACTTACCCGCGCTCCACCTCATCACATAGTCGCAGGTGATGCTCTTGCCCATCACGAATTGGTCGTTGCCACAAATGGTGAAGCCGCATTTTTCGTAGAAACGAATGGCGCGTCTGTTTTCCGTCCAAGTTGCCAGCCACATGCCGCTTGCGCCTTTGGCAGTGATGAAATCTTTGAGCTCGTCCATCAGGATGGCAGCAATGCCCGAACCGATGAAGTCGGGCATGAGGTAAAACCGTTGCAATTTCCACCAGTTGTCGCCTTCGGGCAGCGATTCGTGCCGTTTGTCGGCAATCAGTTTGGCATAGCCCGCCACTTCGCCTTGCACGGTTTCCATGATGAAAAAATGATTGTCCGTATTGGCAAGCTCGGCGGCTACCTGCGCTTCGTTGAAGGCTTTTTCCAAATAGTCCGCCATGTCTGCCGCATCGCTCGTGTCGGCAAAGGCATGATAAAACGAAGTGCGCCCTGCATGAGCCAACAAGGCGACATCTTCGGCATCGGCACGGCGAATATGAATCAGGGCAATGGTTTGCATGTGCGATTGCTGTATTTTTGGCTCAAATTACAATTGCATTGGGACTTCTGAAAAAACTCGGTTCTCAAACCGCCATTTACGGCATCAGCAGCATCGTCGGGCGGGCGGTGAACAGCGTACTGATGGTACCTTTCCATACCGCCGTTTTCACTGACCCGAGTGCATATGGTATCCATTCGGTTTTTTATGCCTATGCCGCTTTTTTCAACGTCGTTTATACGTTCGGCATGGAAACCGCGTTTTTTCGCTTCGCCACCCGCGAACGGCAGCAGTTGCAAAGCTATTTCAACCAATCGGTTACGGCGGTTGCAGCGGTTGCTTTCCTCGGTTCGGGGCTGCTCTGGCTTTTTGCCGACGAAGCGGCGGCACTGATTCAGTACCCCGATTTGGGGCTGTATGTGCGCCTTTTCGCCTTGCTTTTTGCCATTGATGCGCTGGTAGCCATTCCATTTGCCCGCTTGCGGCTGGAAGGTCGCCCCGTGC
>CALHUI010000029.1 GCA_938039675.1 uncultured Cytophagales bacterium | reverse complement strand
TTTTGTATTTAAAAAAGAATCGCTTATCTTATTGTTTGACCAAAAACAGTAAGAAAATAAGAGCAAAATTCACTCCCCTAAGCGATTCTCAATGGCAATATATAGAAAAAATAATTGGCAAACGCAGAAAATCTACACATTCTTTGCGTGATATTGTGGAAGCGATTTTATATTTGAACCATACGGGTGTGCAATGGCGTAATTTGCACTACCGAAATATCGCTTGGCAAACAGTTTATTATCATTTTAGTCAATTCAAGCAATGTGGTATTTGGGAACAAATATTGGATTGTTTGGTGGTAGATATACGTTTGAAGCAGGGTAAAGAGGCAAGTCCCGGTTTATTAGCTATTGATAGTCAGAGTGTTAAAACTGTTCAATTTGTAAGTCAAGAAGTAGGTATTGATGGTAACAAAAAAATTAATGGACGGAAACGGACATTTTTAGTAGATAAGTTGGGGCTGCCCTTTGCCATCAAGGTTAGGGCAGCGAATATCTCTGATAATCAAGCGGGTATAGCCGCTCTTGAGCAATTATCAGGGAAAGTGCCAAGACTTCAAAAGATAGCCGCTGATAGTGGCTACAAAGGTACTTTCATTACACAGGCTCAAGAAGTGTATGCTTGTCAGGTAGAAATTGCACAAAATCGGACTGCCGACGCAGCCAGAAAGCCAAAAAGGATTTATACCTGAAAAAAACAGGTGGCAAGTGGAAAGAGCCTTTAGTTTCTTAAATTTCCGCAGAAGATTATTCAGAGAAATGGAAAAAACGGGAGAATCAGCCGAAGCAATGCTACAAATTGCATTTATATCGTTCATTATCAATTATATATAATCGCAAAACATTATCTTATGATTTTAGTGATATGAAGACTATTACCTTAACGAACCAGACACTTTTCGATGATGACTTTTTGCATTTTGAGTATTTGCCTACCGAAAATGTATTGATTGAAACTTGGTATGAATTTGTGGATTACGCGCGTTTTGTAACGGCTACTCCCATTATTTTGCAAGCCATTCAGCAAACCGGAGCGCACTTGCTGCTTTCCGATTTGAGCAAGTTGAAAGTACTACGCGAGGATGCCTACTCCTACTTGGTACATGAAAAAACACGCCAATTAGCCCGTCAAGGCATTCAGGCATATGCACTGAGCATCAATCCTGAAAAAACAGGCGGCACAGCAATGGCCAATCTGATTAATGTACATGTAAGCCTTGGCGGCAACCACTTAGACCTTGCCTGTTTCCACAACACGCGCGAAGCGGGCAGTTGGCTGAAAGAAAAAAGTTTGCAACCACAGCCAAACATGTAATCTTTGCCGATGAAATAAAACTACCTCTTGTTTTTATTCATCATGCAAACTATGAAGCGGTACTTATTGCCGACGGTTATTCTATTGTCTGTTGTTTGGGCTTGCTCCAAAGAGAAAGAAGCACCCGATGTTTCACACATAGCTGTAAACCTGTCGCTTATCAGGTTGGAAGGCGAAATTGCTGCCATCAACAATGAAGAAGAGGCGCGACAATTTTTGGACAAATACCCTGCATTTGCCAATACGTTTCTGTTCCGCAACCGCCTGAACAACGATGCCGTGCCCATTAGCGATATGTTGCGGCTGGGGCGCAGCGAGTACATAGATACGCTAACAATGGAGGCGCAGGCTTACTTTGGCGATATGGCGGCTATCAAAGCAGAGTTGGAGCAAGCCTTCCGTATGGTTAAATACTATTACCCCGATTTTCGGGTGCCGGTTGTTTACACCATGATAACAGGCTATGGCAATGACTTGACCGTTTCCGACTCGTCCATTTTTATCGGGCTGGATTATTTCATGGGGAAGGCTTCGCGCTACCGTTCCCCCGACCCCAACTACATTTTCACCCACTACCGAAAAGAGTTGATTGCTCCGGCAGTCATACTGATGCTTTCGGCACGCTACAATCAAATTGACAAAAGCAACCAAACGCTGCTCAACCAGATGATTGCCCACGGTAAAGCCTATGAGTTCACCTCGGAAATATTGCCCCACATACCCGACTCACTCATTATCCGCTATACAGCACAGGAAGTTACCGACTCTTACGACAATCAGGATGTCATATGGGCACATTTTGTTAAGAACAATTTGTTTTTTGAAACCGGGCAAACAGCAAGCAAACGGTATATTGAGCATCGTCCGCATACGTTCGAGATAGGCGACGAATGCCCTGGACGAATCGGCACATGGTTAGGCTGGCAAATTGTGCGCTCCTACATGAAAACTCACCCTGAAGTAACACTGCCCCAACTGATGGCGGAACGCGACGTGCAAAAAATATTTGAAGAGTCGGGCTACAAGCCGCAAAGAGCGCAATAGCTGCCTTCACATGCGTCAAAATACCGGACGTATGGAAGGGGTTTCTTTCATGTTCTTGATTTCCGCTTTTACCTTATTGATGCGCGTTCCTTGCGTGGAAAGAATAGTAAAGACAAAATCCGCAGTTTCTATAACATCGCCTTGCTTAGGAATATTTTCAACAATGGAAATCAGATAGCCGCCCAGTGTGTCGTAGTCGCCGGTAGGTAGCCCCCATTGCAAGTGTTCATTAATGTAGTCAATTTCTAAGCGTGCACTGAGGATATAGGTAACCAAATCTACCTTTTTGATGTCTTCCTGCACAATATCAAACTCATCATGTATCTCTCCAAAAATTTCTTCCATGATGTCCTCTATGCTGACAACCCCTGCTGTGCCGCCAAATTCGTCTAACACAATGGCAATGCTTTTGTGCTCGGCAATAAAATCAACCATCAACTCATTGGCAGGCATGGTTTCAGGCACCATAATAACCGTAGAAAGTATTTCGTCTATGCTTTGCGGCTTTTTAAACAATGCCATCGCGTGGCAATAGCCAATGATGTTGTCTATTGTTTGGTCATAAACAAAGATTTTGGAGTGCCCGCTTTCTATAAATGCCTTTTTGAGAGCTTCCAAACCATCTTCTTTATCAATGGCTACTATCTCGGTGCGCGGGCGCATGCACTCCCGCACCTTAATAGACTTAAAAGAAAGTGCATTGGAAAATATTTTGGTATCAACATTAGTTTCCCTGTCTTCGCTGCGGTTTAGGTTGCCAATGTAATGGTTTAGGTCGGTAAGACCGAAAGCCGGATTGGCTTCGTAGTATTCCAGCCGCAAAACCCTCGTAATCACGAGCTTGGTCAATGATACAACGACATAAACAAAGGGATACAGTATCAGATAGAACAGGTGAATGGGCAGCGCAAAAGTTGCCAGCAACTTATCGGGATTGATTAATGAGATGCTCTTGGGCATAAATTCGGCAACTGCCAGCACCAACAGCGTAGAGAGCATTGATTGCAGAACAACAAATGCGATTTCAGCAGTTGTACCCTTCATTTGCATCACTTGCCTGACAAAGTACATCACTTGGGGGTCTAATATTTGCGACATGTAGATGCCATATACCACCAGCGTAATGGTATTGCCAATAAGCATGGCTGTAATAAATAAAGAAGGGCGGTTGTAGTAGCGGGCAATAATATCTGCCCAAAATACGCCCTTGTTTTTTTGCAATGTGATGTGGAGTTTATTGGCGGAGATAAATGCTAACTCTACGCCTGAAAAAAAGGCAGACAATGCAAGCGAGAGTATAACAATAAGGATTGCAGTATTCATCGCAAACGTTGCCTTGGTTTAACTGATTTGGGGGCTTTCTTTTTAGTCAGCGTGTCTTTAATTGCCGCCTGCCGGTAGCGATTGCTACGGAGTTTGTAGTAAAACAACAGCGCAGCTATCAGCATGAAAATCCAATAGCTTGCCATTACACCATACAAAAAAGACTGGTGCACGCCAATCACAAATAAGACAACGGCAACTGACAAAATAATTACCTGTTCTAACTTCATAGGGAAATTATTAAGGGTTGAGAGAAAATGTCCCCGATGGCCGCAATATACGGTAACGGCTAAAACTTTCGTCAGAAACCAATCCAACGCCTTCGAGCATTTCGTTGGGCGTAACGATTTTAATGGGCTTATCGGTGCGGATTTCGCGTTTGGGCTGGTCCCAGTCTAATTGGGTGGTATAGAGTCGTTGGTTCAGTTCCAGATTTTCCACCACAATATTTCCAAAGGCCTGATACAGCTGTCGCGTTTTGTCATAACTGCCCGAATCGCCGCGCAGGGTGCTGATTTTTTTGCCGTAGGCATCGTAGCGGCTGATTTTAACTCCTTTGGGATATTTCACATCGCCGTTTTGAAAAATAAACTGTTCGGGTGCTTCAATTTTTAATTGGATAATGGCATTGTCGCTGTAAAGTGTTTCTACGCTCCGAAATTCCACCAACGGGCCGTTGTATTGTACCTTAACTTTCTTCTTGCGCAATTCCTGATTATCACAGGCACTCAACAGCAAAACTATTGCTATGCGCAGCATACCTGTATGCCAACTTTTGTATTTCACCGTACGGTTATTGGTTGTAATAACAAAATTACGCATAAAATTGGGAGTAATTGCTGTAAGGTGCTACAAATTGCGCAGCACAGCTAACGAGTTGAGCGTGCCAAAGTTTTCGTAGTGCAGAGCAAAGAAGGCGGTAAGCGCATCCAGTAAAAGCGACCTGTGCGCGGCAATGGCAGCGTTTGCCGTGCCGTAGGGCATTTTCAAAAGCTGACGGTAGGCGGCACCGTGTTCGGCCAAACTGAACGGTATGCGGGCGGTTTGCAGTTGCTCGGCCAGCGACTCGGCAGAGTCGGCACCAAAACCCAGCAAAGTTGCCAGCCGCACCAGAAAGACCAGATGAAAAAGGTCTTCGCCGGCCGTCAGGTTGTCAAAAGTTACCAGACTTTCAAACAAGAACGCAAAAAGTGCCTTGTCTTCCTTTTCTTCCTTCAAGGTTTTGGCAAGTATTTCGGCCAAAAACAAAGCAATCGAAGTTTTGGTAACAGAAAAAGGAATATGGCGGTAAGGATATGCCAATCGAGCATCCGATATGTGTTGCAGCCCTGCATCGGGTTTCTCGTAAACAGTCAGCTCGAGCAGGGTAAGCGGCTGATAAAGAGCTATTTTACTACTCCCTTTGCTGCTGCGCACGCTATTGACAATATAGGAACGCAAGCCCAGTATTTCGGTGTAAACCTTAACAATGAGCGAGGTTTCGCGGTAGCGCAAAAAGTTGATGACGATTCCCCTTGTTTTAACCAGCATAAGTTTCTGTCAGATATCCGATGGGCGGCAGATGGTATGTTTTACCTTTGCACTCAATCTCAACACTTCATTGCACATGCAATCTATTATCTACCGTACCGAGGGGCGCATCGCTTATGTTACTCTGAATCGCCCCGAAAAACGCAATGCGTTCAGCCGTCAGTTGGTCAGCGAACTGAAAGAGGCCTTTGCCGCCGCTGCTGCCAATGATGCCATAAAAGTAGTAATACTGCGCGCCGAAGGCAAAGTTTTTTGCGCCGGTGCCGACTTGGACTATCTGCAAAATCTGCAGGGGCTTTCCTACGAAGAAAACTTGGAAGATTCCACTTATCTGAAAGAACTCTACCTGCAAATTTATCGCCTGCCCAAAGTAGTTATTGCACAAGTACAGGGTCATGCAATAGCAGGCGGCTGCGGACTTGCCACCGTCTGCGACTGGGTTATTGCTGTTCCCGAAGCCAAATTTGGCTATACGGAGGTAAAAATCGGTTTTATCCCTGCCATAGTGATGGTTTTTCTGCTGCGCAAAATCGGAGAAGGGCGCGCCAAAGAATTGCTGCTCTCAGGCGACCTCATCAGTGCCGAAAAGGCCATGCAGTTTGGCTTTGTCAATGAAATTGTTCCGGCGGAAAACCTGCAGCAGCGCGCGCGCGAACTTGCCGAGCACCTTTGCACAAGCAACTCGGCACAGGCCATGGCAGCTACCAAGCAAATGATTGCCGATGTACCCTCCATGACCTTGGAAAAAGCACTTGCCCACGCAGCCGCTCAAAATGCTGCTGCACGCACCACACCGGACTGCAAACGCGGCATTGCTGCATTTTTGAACAAAGAGTCGCTTGTGTGGTAGGGAGTTACACCATCAAGCCCACCAGCAAAATATCATCTATCTGCGCCTCGCTGCCCATCCAGTCGGTGAGGTGTTTGTCAAAAGCCGCCTGCTGTTGATGCATCGGTAAAACCCCTACCTGCTCGCAAAGGTCGCGGAAATGCTTTATCATCAGTTTGTGGTTGTTCGCTCCGCCAATCTGGTCGGCATAACCGTCGGTGAACATGTAAAGCACATCACCAGCGTGTACGTCTATTGTCTGTGCAGAAAACAGTTGTGCTGTTTCTTTTCGGAATCCGCCAATTGACAGGCGGTCTGCCTTGTACTCGGTCAGTTTACCGTTGCGAACCAGATACAGCGAGTTGCGCGCACCGGAAAACTGTACGGTACTTGTCAGCGGGTCATAAACAATCACCGACATATCCATACCGTCGCGGTTGATGCCTTTTTCCTGTTGCAGGGCTTCTCGCACGTGTTGGTGCATGGCATTGAGAATCATTGCCGTGTCGGGTTGAGACTGCTCGGCTGCGATGCCGTTGAGAAATGAAGTACCCAGCATACTCATCATTGCACCGGGGACGCCGTGCCCTGTACAATCCACTACGGCAACTATTATTTTGCCCTGTTTTTCGGCAAACCAGTAAAAATCGCCGCTGACAATGTCGCGCGGGCGATTTAATATAAAATAGCCTGAAAAAAAGCGGGAAAGCTCGTTCGCATCGGGCAACATGGCATCCTGAATGCAGCGGGCATAGCGAATGCTGCTTTCCGTGTTTTGCTGTTGCAGGCGAATTTGGTCGCGCTGCATTTCTATTTCGCGGTTTTGTTGCTGTACCCGCGCCAAAGTGCGGCTCAGTTGGCTGTTCAAATCAAACAACTGCTCGTTGGCGTGGCTCAGTTCGGCAGATTTTTGCTGAATAACCTCATTCTGAGTTTTAATCTGTGCCAGTGTAGCCTCCAACTCTGCATTGGCACTGCTCAACTCTTGTGTGCGCAGCGCAACCTGTTGCGCCAGTATGGCTTTTTCGTTAGCAACGGCGCGCAGCCGCCACTCGCCAATCACCCAAATCACCAAAATGGCAACTACAATGTACAGTACATAGGCAACCACTGTCCGATACCACGGTGCTTTAATAGCAAAGTGGTACTCTGCCTCGCTGCTGACATTGCCGAAAACATCGCGGGCACGCACCCGAAACACATAATGACCTTCGGCAAGGTTGGTGTACTCCTTGTGGCGGCTGTTGCTCCACTCGCTCCATTCTTTTTCCAAACCGTCCAATTTGCATTGGAATCGGTTGGCATTGGGGCTGTTAAAAGCGGTAGCCGTAAAATCAAACTGAATCCGATTCCACTTGTAGGGCAAGTCCGGACTGAAAACGGCAGGCTGTTCAGTTACCACAAGCCCTTCTTTATTAGCAAAGTTGCCATAGAACAACGTTGAATCTTGCCCGATACTTACGCGCCGTATCAATGCGTGGAAAGTAAAATCTGTGGAAAAATTTTCCTTGCGCTCGTAGCGGTAAATCCCGTTAATATCGCTGAACCAAACGGCGGAGCTGTCGCCAGCGTAAATTGCCTGAACGGCATGTAGCTCGTCCAAACGATTCAACGAACCGGGGCGATACACATAGCCGTTATCTGTTTTTTGCAGGAAACCCGCCTCTACCTTACCCCCATGCGCAGAAAAGAGCCAAATATTACCCTTAGGGTCGGTAGCAGGAAGCATTACTTTGCGGCCTTCGCTGTTGAAAGGTTGGTTAAATGCACTGTCGGGGACAAACTTGCCGCCTTCGTATTTGTAAATGCCGCGCTCGGTAGCTACCCGAATTTGACCTTTGATAAGAAACAGGTGGTTATCGGCAAGCGATGGCAACCCTTCTGCCGTTCCCAAACGACGAATCTGAGGTGTCATGCTGAACTTGTAGCTGCTGCCCTTGGCAAAGTCAATCAGATAGATGCCGTTGTTCAGCGTGGCAGCCCATACGTTGCCGTCCTTATCTTCTTTGATGTGGCGGATATCGTCGCGTAGGCCTTCAAACTTCCCCTCGTCTATCCAGTTGCCGTTTTTGCGGTAGATGCAGCGCATACTGTACGCCGAGCCTACAAACACGCGGTCGGGGTCTATGTGCGAACGTTCAAAGCAGAAAATATTGGGTGGCGTAGATTCTTCGCCAATGTCGCTGACAGCATCGCCGCGCAGCAATTTAACCCCCATAAAAGTACCGACAAGCAAATCCTTGTCTACGGGCAACAATGCCCAACAGTCTAACTTGAACCCCTGCACCGGCTCAAACTGTGCGTCGTAAAAACGGCGGGTGGCTGCCGCATGTGTCAGCTCGCGGGGCACCAAACGAAAAAGACCGCTCAAAGTAGCTACATACAGTTTGTCCTGATGCTTGGCAATGGCATTAACAACTCCTTTCAGTTGCTGGTACTGCTCGTTATACAGCTGAAATTCAGAGGGATACTCCATACGGGCAATACCGTTATACATCCCCATCCAAAGCCCGTTTTGTCCGTCTTCGGCAAAAGACAGCACAAAATCATCCGCCAAGCCGTTGCGTTTGTTATAGATGCCCTGCAATTTGCCGTTTTCATCAATCATCAGCACCCCCACGCCAAGCATGCCGACAGCCAGCGTTTTGTTGTTTTTGCCGTAGTTAATCCACTGTGCGTTGTAGCTTCTGAAATCGCGCAGCAATTCGTCCGCCTCTGTGTTCCACTTAACTATTTTGCCCTGTTGCGTAATGTAAAGCCCCATGTTTTGCACACAAATCAGCAACTCGTTGGTACTCCACGGCAATACCTGACTGATGAGGGAAGCGGAAAACATGTCTGTGTCTTTAACGGGAACTAATTTGCTGCCTACCCACTTCATCAGGCCGCGGTCGCTTTGCTGCACATAAAACTGGTCGCGCACGGCAAAACCAAAACTGAAAAACGTTTCTGCCGGAACAATCTGCAAATACGGCTGTCCTTTGTTTTCTTTCAGAATAAAAACGGATTCGTCGGCCTGAAAAAATACGCCTTCTGTGAGGCAATTCACTGTCCATACTTCACCGAATGAGCGTTTGTCGGCAGGAAGCAGGCTTTGCAGCGACTGATAACGCATGCGCCCAAGCGAATCTGCCTGCAAATAACCGAAATGCCCTACTCCGCCGGCATAAATCCGCCCTTTGGCATCCTTTGCCAATGTGCGGACAGCACCGCCCGTTTTGATAAGTTTCCACTGATTGCCATCGTACTCCAATATGCCGTTATCGTTGCCAAAGTAAAGGATTCCTCGCACGTCTTGCACGATAGCCCAGTTAGCCATGCCGGCTTTGTATTCTTTGGGCAGGTAATTATGTATAAAAGGCATACCGCGCTCGTTTGTTTGCCCACATACCATACAGGTGCAAGCAAGCAGCGCTGCCAGCAGTAATACTAATACTAATCGCTTTGTCATACTTAAAATTAGTCGTGAAACAATTGCCTGTCAAATTTACATCAAGATTTGTTACATGATAGAGTGAAAAAAATTTGCTACATTCAGCCCATTATTTACAAACCAACAAACGAATTTTTATGAACAAATTTTTCAAAACAAGCACAGCCGCCCTTGCATTAGTAGCCATGCTTGCCGCTTGCGGAGGTTATAAGCCCAAAAATCAGGAAACGGAAGAGGGCGAAGAAGTAGGCATTACCAACATGCTCGACAAAGCCGAAGACATGGTAAAAGCTGCCGAACAGTCGCAAAAAGACGCTGACAAAAAGTTACAAGAACGCATCAAACGCGGAGATACGCTTGCTATTCCTTACAGCGAACTGGGCAAATTTTTACCTGATGAAATTGACGGCTACAAAGCCGAAGGAGAAGCACAAGGTGAAACAACCAGCATGCCCGGTACGAGTGTTTCGGTTGTACGCAAAAGACTTACCAAAGAGCAGGACTATGTGAATATTGAGTTGAGCGACTACAACGGCGGCGCAAATGCGTTTTCACAGGGCGCACTGACAATGTTTAGCATGGCTGCCGAAATATCTATGGAAAATAACGACATGAAGCAAACAGGCTTCAAACAGGGCGAAGACATCAGAGGGTCGTTGATTTATCGGAAAAATCGGCAAGTAGCCGAACTAAGCGCTGTCATCGGTGGCCGATTCCTTGTTAAAATGGAAGCCAACAACCAGAAAGACACAGAAAAACTGAAAGAATACTTCCAAAAAATCTCCTTAAACGAATTAGCAGCCCGCTAATGGTACATTGCCAATAATTCGCGTGCACTCTGATAGGCGGTTTCCGAAGGTTTGGCACCACCTATCATCTGAGCAATCTCCCCTACCCTTTCTTCATAGCTCAGTTCGCGGATGCAGCTAATCACCCTGTCTGCCGTATCGTCTTTGTAAACATAGTAGTGCTGCTCTCCGTTGGCTGCTGTTTGCGGCAAGTGGCTGATAACAAACAACTGATGCTTTTTGGACATCTCGCGCAGCATTTTGCCTACTTTGATGGCAATTTCGCCCGAAATACCTGTGTCAATTTCATCAAAAATGATGGTGGGAAGGGCTGTTTTACCTGCCAAAATGTATTTCAAACAAAGCATCAGGCGCGAAAATTCGCCACCCGAAGCCACATTTTTCAGTGGTTCGGGGCGGATGCCTTTATTGGCACTGAACAGGAAGGTTACCAAATCGGCACCATGGGGCGCAGGGGTTATATCGCTTACCTGTATTTCAAGGCGCGCGTTCGGCATACCCAAATCTTGCAGCAGCGCACTGGTTTGCAGAGCAACAGGGGCTGTTGCTGCTCGTCGGCTTTCGCTTAGTTGCGCTGCTGCTGCTCGCATGGCAACCTCTGCCTGTTCCAGCGCGGTGCGGGCATCGGCAATAGACTCATCCAGATTGTGGGTAAGGCTGAGTTTTTCAGCCAATGAGTCGCGAAGTGCAACAAGTTCCGCAACAGTTGCTGCGCCGTGTTTTTTTTGCAGCGTGTAAAGTTTATCTAATTGCAATTTGAGTGTGTAAGCCTGCTCTTCATCAAAAAACAGGCTACCCTCCTCGCTTTCCAACTCGAAACCAATGTCGCGCAGTTCAATGAGCAAACTCTCCATCCTTTCGGCAAGTGCCTGATAGCGTGGAGAATAATTAACGATTTTTCGTATCTCGCTCAGAGCACTCCGCAGAATATCTTCGGCAGCGTTTTCATCGTTGGCAAGCATCTGTCTCAGCAATGCCAACTGTGTTTTGATGGTTTCTATGTTGTCAAGTCGTTCCAGTTCCTGCTCCATTGCCTCCTGTTGCATCTCATCGAGCGGCAGTTGGCGCAGTTCTTCCAATAAATATTGATTATAGTCTGCGTCTTTGCGGAGTGCATCGGCCTGTGCAAGCAATTTTTGTAACGTCTGTTCTGCCTTGCGCCAAGTGCGGTAGGCTTGCGCATAGGCATCAACCAAGTGCTGATGCTGTGCAAAAGCATCGAGCAAATCGCGTTGGAAGTCATCGGCAGCCAGCAGCAGCGTATCGTGCTGACTGTGAATGTCCATCAAACGGCTGCCAATGCGGCGCAGTATTTCCAGCGTAACAGGTGTGTCATTAATGAATGCCCGTGATTTGCCCGCCGGACTGATTTCACGCCGTATGGTGCAGTATCGGTCAAAATCGAGGTCTGATTCTTCAAAAAGCGGTTGTAAATCGTATTCGCCAATATCAAACTGTCCCTCTACTACACATTTTTGGCCTTCATTCAGCAATACTTTGGTGTCGGCTCGGTCGCCCAGCAGCAGGCCTATCGCACCCAGCATGATGGATTTACCTGCACCGGTTTCACCTGTAATGATGTTCAGGTGCGCCGAAGGGCTGATTTCCAATTGCCGAATGAGCGCATAGTTTCTGATGACCAGATGTTTGAGCATAGTCGATTTTGACAGTTACCTTACTCAAACCTGACGGTTTTTAACATCCGTCGGGTTTCTTACAGATGCAAGCGTAACAAAATTAAAGAAGCAAAATCAATAAAAAAATATTTTTTGCGATTACTTCTTCAATGTCTGAATATAGGCCGCCACAGCTTTGATATCCTGTTCGGAAAGTGCTTTTTTGTACTTCGGCATGGCATTTTTGCCGTTGGTGATAATTTGTACGGCTTCTTCGGTGGTCAATTGGCTGGTCGCAAGGTTTTTTGCACCTACCGCACCCAGTGCACCATCTGCTCCATGGCAGATGACGCAGTTGGCATCATAAACTGCTTTTCCGTGTAACTGAATATCGTAACCGCTTTGCGTGGCATCGGTTACTACACCTGCCGCCAATTCCTGTACGGGTGCATTGCGGCTCATTTCGGCAAGGCCGTAGGAAGCCAGCAACAACATAAAAGACAGTGTAGCCAGCGCTTTATTGCTGCGTTTAAAACCAACAACAGCCAGTGGAACAGAGGCAAAAACAGCAGCAATTTTAATCCACATGTACATATGAATTTGCGGCAATTGGAACAGCATCACAGCCCCCGTCAGTAGAAAAAGTGTGCTGACAATCATTTCGGGAATGCGTACAACCTTCTTGAAGCGCTCCGATGTGTCGGCTTTGTTGGCCAGCAAAAGGGCTGTTTTTGCCAGGTAGATGAGCAAGAAAAGCACTACAACCAATTTGTGCGTGTGCAATAATCCGGTAAACATGAGAAAAGAGATTTTTTAGGTGATTTCCTCAAAAATATGGCATCATTGCTTAACTTGAATTAAAATTTGACCGTAAAACGGCTTAACAACCTTTAACAAACGACATATGAAACGTAGTATTCTTATATTGATAGTGGTAGTTTTAGTGGCTGCCGTCATGTTCTCTACGGTTTCCTGCACGCGGATTGACGCGGGCTACGTGGGCATTAAGGTTAATCTGTACGGGCAAGACAAAGGCGTGCAGGACATTACCGAAGTTACGGGCATGGTTTGGTACAACCCCGTTACAACTGCTATCTATGAGTTCCCAACTTTCGTACAGCACAAGGTATGGACTGCCGAGCTTACCGAAGACAGCCCGGTGAATGAAGAATTTACCGTTACTACCCGCGACGGTTTGAGCCTTTCTTTTGACGTAGGCTTAGACTATCAGGTAATTCCCGAGCGTGTGCCTGATATTTTCCGCACTTACCGCAAAGATTTGCGCCAGATTACCAATGAGTTTATCCGCACCATGGTACGCAATGCGCACAATAGCGTAGCCTCTACTTACACTGCCGAAGACATGGTGTCTAAGCGCGGTGATTTTGAAGCCGAAGTAGAAAAAATACTACGCCGCGACTTGCAAAAAGCCGGCTTTGAAATTCAGCAAATCGGCATTATCGGTAAAATCCGTATGCCTGCCACATTGGAAGAAGCCGTCAATGCCAAAATCAAGGCTGTACAAGATGCCATCAGGGCAGAAAACGAAAAGCAGCGCATCATTGCCGAAGCACAGAAAAACATAGAACAAGCCAAAGGCGAAGCCGAAGCCATCCGCATTCGCGCTGAGGCAGAAGCCAACGCTAACAAGCTGATTACTAGCACACTCTCTCCATTGCTTTTGCAAAAAATGTACATCGAAAAATGGGACGGCAAATTGCCTGTTTACGGACAAACGCCGCAGTTATTTAAAAATATCAACTAATATCGCCATACTCCGATAAATCGGGCAACCTTTTTGCAACACAACTTATCCATTACCTCTAAATCAATCATACTTCAACCATGAAAAAAGTTCTTTTAATTTTTTACATCCTTGCACTGCCGGCAGCAGCATTTGCACAATTTAGCATTCATGGCGGCCTGAAATTAGGCGGCGGCGTTTCGCAAATCAATTTTAAAAAAACCATCACGCAAGGGGGCGGCGTATTTGTACCCGGCGACGCTCGCGTAAGTTTTCATGGCGGCGGCTTTTTACAGGCCAAAGTATTGGGCATTTTGTTGCGGCCTGAAATTTACTTCACCTCCATTGGCAGCCAAGCTATTTTTGAAAGCCAAAATGTACAACAAGTACAAACGCAAGTTAAAAACTACAACATCAACCGCATAGATGTACCAGTTTTGGTAGGTTTCAGCATGTTAAAGGTACTGCGCGTCAATGGCGGTCCCGTCATTAGTGCAACGGCAGGCAATAACACAACCGTCAATCAAAAGTTGAACAGTGCAACGATAGGTTTGCAATTGGGTGTAGGCTTAGATGTTGGAAAATTAGGGATTGATGCCCGCTACGAAGGCAGTTTCAGCAAGATTAGTAATGAGCTAACATTTGGCGGCTTTACCTTCCCTGCCGACCAGCGCATCCGTCAGTACATGGTCAGCCTGAGTTATCGCCTTTTCTAAAAGAAAGGCGAGTTACCCGCTGCCTATGTGATAATTTGCATGTTTTAAATTGTATTTTGCAGATACAGACCGGCAAACGAATAGTGCAGTAATAGGGACAGAGAATGCGCTGTCCCTATATTTTTTTCAAGCGTCATTCGCGGTTAGTGCAGAGGTTCAAACAGCCCTACAAAAGGTCTGCGATGGTTTCTAACCCTATACCGCGCGAACCTTTGAGCAAAATGTAGCTATTTTGAATGGGATTGCCCTCCAACCACTCGGCAAGAGCGGCTTTGTGCTCAAAAAACAGGGCAGTATCATCGGCTTGGCGAATGTCATAAAATGCCTTCCCGCAAAGCAATACGCGTGCAAATCCGCTTTGCATGGCTTTTTCGGCTATTTCGCGGTGTTTGGCGGCACTGTAACTGCCTAACTCAAACATATCTCCTAAAATCAGCACCTTGTTGGTTGCAGGCATCTGCGAAAAGCTGTCTAAGGCTGCTTGCATGCTCGAAGGGTTGGCATTGTAAGCATCCATAATCAGCGTATTACTGCTCGTTTTTCGCACCTGCGAGCGATTGTTGATAGGTACATAAGCGGCAATAGCCTGATGAATAGCTGCTGCCGGAACGTTGAAGTAAGTTCCCAAGGCAATAGCCGTCAGGATATTGTCAAAATTATACGCTCCGATGAGTTGTGTGTCGTGTGTATGGCCTTCGGTGTCTTTGTACCGAATAAACGGCATTGTTTCTAACAACTCTGCACAGGCAAGCGTATGGTGCAGGCCGTAGTAAATCGGTCGGGGAAATTTTTTGCCCAACTCGGCCAGCAACGGATTGCGAACATTGACAAATGCCTGTCCTTTACCTTGCGCCAAATAGTCAAACAATTCGCTTTTGGCACGGATGACTCCTTCAAAGCTGCCGAAGCCTTCTAAATGCGCTTGTCCGATGTTGGTAATCAATCCGAAATCAGGCTCGGCAATGCTGCAAAGCTCGGCTATATCGCCGATATGGTTGGCACCCATTTCAATAACGGCTATTTCTGTTTCAGGGCGGATTTGCAGTAGCGTTAGCGGTACACCAATGTGGTTGTTCAGGTTGCCCTGCGTGGCATGGGTGCGGTACTTCCAACGCAGCACCGCTGCCACCAATTCTTTAGTAGTTGTTTTGCCGTTAGTGCCCGTAATGGCAATAAATGGTATTTGCAACTGTCGGCGGTGATGGCGCGCCAACGATTGCAGGCTTTCCAACACATTTTCTACTAACAAAAATCGGTCGGATGCAATCACCGAAGGGTCATCTACGACCGCATAGGCTGCACCTTGTTCCAGTGCTTGCACTGCAAATTGGTTGCCGTCAAAATTAGCACCTTTCAAAGCGAAAAACAGACAGCCACCGGGCAGTTGGCGGCTGTCTGTACTGACTACCGGATGCTGGCAATAATGCGCATATAGTTGTTCGGTAGTAATGGTCATTTGAGAAGTGAAATGGGGTTATACGAATGATTTTTACTGCAAAAAACGCCAAGATGTATCAACTGTTTTCTCTTTACACTCTCTGCGGCTAAAATTTTGCGTACTCTATGGTTCAATTGTTTATTGCGGAAGACACAAGAATTTTGTGCAAACCGTTCTAATAAATTTCGGGATACCTTGCCGGACTTACCTCGTGCATTATGCTGTAAACTGCATCAAAAATATCTTCGGGGTTGGGTTTGCTAAAATAGTCGCCATCGGAGCCATAAGGCGGACGGTGTGCTTTGGCAGCAATGCACACAGGCTGTGCATCTAAGTATGGGAAAATATCCTGATTGTCCATTACCTGTTGGAGCATGTATGCCGAAGCGCCTCCCGGCACGTCTTCATCAGCAAAAATGACGCGGTTGGTCTTACGCACCGATTGCCCGATGATGCCGTAGCGGTCAAAAGGAAGCAGCGTTTGCACGTCCACAACTTCTACGTCTATACCGAATTTTGCTAAATCTTCGGCAGCTTCCATTACGATGCGGCACATAGAGCCGTAGGTTACAATGGTGATGTCCGTTCCCTGACGAATCACTTCGGGCACGCCCAGCGGCACGGTAAATTCTCCCACGTTGTCGGGCAGCCGTTCTTTGAGGCGATAACCGTTGAGGCACTCAATTACCAATGCCGGTTCATCGGAGAGCAGCAAGGTGTTGTACATGCCCGCAGCCTGTGTCATATTACGCGGCACAAGCACATGCATACCGCGCAAGCTATTGATAATCATACCAATAGGAGAGCCTGAGTGCCAAATACCCTCTAAACGGTGGCCACGTGTGCGTACAATCAGCGGTGCTTTTTGGCCGCCTGCCGTGCGGTAGTGCAAACAAGCCAAATCGTCGGAGAGTGTTTGGATGGCATAGAGCAGATAGTCTAAATACTGAATTTCGGTAATCGGGCGCAGGCCGCGCATGGCAGCACCAATGCCCTGACCAATGATAGTGGCTTCGCGAATGCCGGTATCGCCTACGCGCAGTTCGCCATATTTGGCCTGCAAGCCGGCAAATGCCTGATTTACATCACCGATTTTGCCTACATCTTCGCCAATAGCGAAAACGCGCGGGTCGCGGGCAAGCATGGCATCAAAGCAGGCCTGTAATACTTCGCGACCATCTACCACAGGAGACTTCTCGGAATAAACAGGCTTAACTTCGCTAACTAACAAAGCTGACTCGTCCGACTCGCTCAATAAATGAGAATTGAAGCGGCGTTCGTTCTCTTTTTCAGCTTTTTTCACCCAATTGACTAATGCCTGACGGGCGGCGCTGTTCTGACCGCGCAGCAGGCGCAATCCATAACGGGCGGCTTTCATGGCATCCATGTGTTGGGGGTTAATTGTACGCTGATACTCAGAGCGCACCATAAGCAGTTGCTCTTTCAGTGTAGCATCTGCACACGTATCGGCGGCTTGGGCTAACAGACGCAGCACTTCCTGCTGGTCGGCTTTCATAGAATCTACAAAGGCAGCCCATGCGTTGTTTTTTGCTTCCAATGCACGTTGTTTGGCGCGGCGGTCTATCTCTTCCAGTTCCTCGGCGGTGGCGTAGCCGTTGGCCAATATCCAAATTTTCATTTGCTTGATGCAGTCATATTCTGCCTCCCAAGCCAGTCGCTCTTTGGATTTGTAGCGCTCGTGCGAACCTGAGGTAGAATGACCTTGGGGTTGGGTTAATTCCGTAACGTGAATCAGGCAGGGCACATGCTCGCGGCGGGCAATGTCGGCTGCTGTCAGATAGGTCTGACACAACTCATCATATTGCCAGCCTTTTACCTGAAACAGTTCAAAACCCGGTTCATTTTCGGTGCGCTGCAAGCCAATCAGAATTTTATAGATATCCCCTTTGGTAGTATGGTATTCCTGCGGAACGGAGATACCGTAGCCATCGTCCCACACAGAAACTACCATAGGCACTTGCAGTACACCTGCGGCATTTAAGGCTTCAAAAAATAAGCCTTCGGAGGTGGAAGCATTGCCGATTGTACCGAAGGCAACCTCGTTACCTTGTACAGAAAAATTGGTTAGATAGGACAACTGCGGATTTTGGCGGTAGAGTTTGGAGGCAAACGCCAAACCAACTAAGCGGGGCATTTGTCCGGCCGTACAAGAAATATCAGCAGCGGAGTTGTATTGCTCTATTAAATTTTTCCACTTGCCGTTTTTGTCTAAACTGCGAGTTGCAAAATGGCCATTCATGCAGCGCCCACCGGTAGCCGGTTCTGCCTCTACATCAGGATGGGCATAGAGTTGCGCGAAATATTGCTCTAATGTAAGCGCACCTAAGGCAAACATGAAGGTTTGGTCGCGATAGTAGCCGGAGCGGAAATCGCCTTTGCGAAAGGCCTTGGCCATTGCAATTTGTGCAATTTCCTTTCCATCGCCGAAAATGCCGAATTTGGCTTTTCCCATGAACACTTCTTTTCGCCCCATCAAACTTGCATGACGACTTTCGCAGGCAATGCGGTAGTCATTCAGCACCTCTTCACGTGTTAGGGAAAAGTTGGTGGTTGAAAGTTCGGTTTGTACCATTATGTGTATGTTTTTCAGTTTGATTTTCAAGGCAAAAATAATCATTTACGCCGTAAGCTGCACTAATTTATCTACCAATACGCGGTTAATGCGCTCGTAGGATTCGTACGTCCAACCTGCTACATGGGGCGAAAAAATTACATTGGGTTGTTGTGTAAGCCATTCAAAATCAACTGCTTGTGCAGGAGTAAGTTCATCTAATTTTTCCTGCTCTAAAACATCCAGACATGCCCCCCGAAGTTTACCGCTTTGCAGCACTTCTCGCAGCGATGCAAAAGGCACAATTTCACCGCGGGCAGTATTGACAAACCATATCGGATGAGCAAACCGATTAAAAAAATCGGTGTTTATCCAGCCACGCGTGTCAGCGGTTAGCGGAACGTGCAAGCTCAACACCTCTGCTTCGGCCCATAGTTGCTCAAGTGGTGCTTCGGTTGCATATGTATCAGAAAATCCGTGTTTATATTTGTCATAAGCCAGTACACGACAGCCAAAACCGCTGAGCCGTTTAGCAAATGACCGGCCCATGTGTCCATAGCCAATAATGCCGACGGTTTTGCCCATTAGTTCGTAGCCGCGATTAGCCTCGCGCTGCCATATTTTTTGGCGCACCTGTGCATCAGCTTGTAGCAACTTATTTATCAGTGCCAGCAACATTCCTATGGCATGTTCGCCTACGGCATCCCGATTACCCTCCGGTGCATTAATCAGGGCTATGTTACGGGCTTGAAGTGCGGACACATCTACTTGGTCGGTGCCTGCACCGGCACGCGCAAGCACTTCTAACTGTGTGGCCTTGTTAAGTAGTTGGGCATCTATGGGCGTTTTGGAGCGAACAATCATTACTTGGTAATGATGAACTATGTCTAATATTTCCGCACGCGTGATTTGCGGCAGGTAATCGGGGGCGAATCCTGCATTTTCCAGCATTGCAAGCAGCGATTTGTGCATGGTGTCTATTATTAAAACTCGTTTTTGCATATGGGCATTGTTAAAAGCAGAAGAGCCATTCCCAAATAAGGAATGACTCTTTAGGCAATTAAATTTCTCTTTACATATTAGTGGTTACCACCGGCGCGAATCATAGCACAACGGAAGCCAATAGTAGCTGACGAGGAGTCTTCGGTAAGATAGCGACGTGTGCCTACGGCCAGCCAGTAAGCAACATCTTTCCAAGAACCGCCTTTATAGACGCGCACTTTATTGTCAATCAAACTGGTGTTATTTCTGTCATACAAACGGGCAGGGTCTAGATATTCACCATTTTTTTGGCGATTGCCTCCGCCTGCCAGTTTCAGACCTTTACCATCGGTACGAACAGGGTTAAGGTCGTTCATGTCTTCGTATGAAAGCGGACGATAAATATCTTCCACCCACTCGTTTACGTTGCCTGCCATGTTGTACAAACCGTAGTCATTAGGTGGATAAGCGTAAATCCACTCGGTAATCATCGCACCGTCGTTGAGTTTACCTGCAATACCTGCATAATCACCGCGTCCGCGTTTGAAATTGGCAAGGAACTCACCCATTTGTCTGCCGTAAGGATTGCGCAGCGAGTGTCCATCCCACGGATACAAGCGTCCATAGTCTTGCATCTCGTCCAGATATTGCGTACCTACAAGGCCTTTGGCGGCAAATTCCCATTCGGCTTCGGTAGGCAGACGATAGCCCGGCAGTACTATACCGCTTTCCAAAGGAATGCGCTCGCCGGCTTTGGCTTGTGCTTTTTCTTCTTTGTTACCATTTTTCAGTGCAAGACCAGTATTAACGGCTTGTGTACGCCACACGCAGTAGTTGACAGCCTGCCGCCAAGAAACACCTACCACAGGAAAGAAGCGGAAGCCGGGATAACGCAGATAATGGTCAATGTAAGGGTCGTTAAAGGCAAGTTCGGCAGCCCAAACGGTTGTATCGGGTAAGGCATCCTGATAGTACTGCTCACCGGAGTCGCGCACATAGTGCAGGTATTCCAGCCAGTGAACATTGGCTACTTCGGTCTCGTCCATGTAGAAAGAGCTTACCGTAACTGTGCGCTCAATATTATCCCTTGCGCCCAGCACGTCTTCTTCTTGTGAGCCCATGATATGGCGACCGCCTTCAATGTATACTAAGTTCGGCCCGTCGGGCTGGCCTTTGAATTTGCGCATGGCAAACTCATTTTTTTTGTTTTTACCGCTTCCAGAGCCGTATTTTAAGCCCGTTGTAGTGGATTCTTTTCCGGGGTCTATACTGGTCGGTTTCTTGTTTTTGTTACAAGCGACAATAGTAAGCGCCAACAGAGCGACCATGCCGAAATTTGCTATCGTTCGAAAGCCTTTGTTCATAATGGTTTGCTTTATAAATTCAGCCAATGAAGTTCTCACCTTCAAAGATATTTCTTTAACAAGTTTTTTGCCATTCTCCTGCAAAGAACGAAAAAAAAGAACCAATCGTATGCTATTTCCGCTTTTTACTTTGTGTCAAGGTTTGTTTCTCTGATAAAGTACAGCGGTCGGCGTTTAGTATCTGTATTGATGCGGCTGATGTATTCACCTAAAATACCAATACCGATGAGCTGCACGCCACCCAAAAAAAGAATGGCAACAATAATGGATGTCCAGCCCCTCTCTACGGGCAGATTGGTAAAATAGCGTATGTAAAATGAGATACATGCAAAAAGAAAGGCAACCAATGAAACCACGAAACCCATTATGGTAACGGCCTTAATTGGGAAGTTGGAAAATGCCGTGATACCGTCTAAGGCAAAGCGCAGCATTTTGCGGTAGGTATAGCCTGTTTTGCCGGCGTGGCGTTCGGCACGGTCGTATTCTATATAGGTTTGCCGGTAGCCAATCCATGAGATTTGACCGCGCAGAAACTTGTTGGTCTCGGGCATTTGGCGCAGTGCTTCCACTACCTTTTTGTCCATAATGCGGAAATCGCCCGTATCTACCGGAATATTGATGGTTGTAATAGCCGCCAAGATGCGATAAAAAACTCGAGCTGTAAGCAGTTTCATAAAACTTTCGCCTTTGCGCCGCCGCCGCTTGGCATAAACCACCTCATAGCCTTCTTTCATTTTGGCGTACATCTCGCCGATGAGTTCGGGCGGGTCTTGCAGGTCGGCATCAATGATAACCACAGCCTCGCCGCGGGCAGCATCTATACCTGCACTGACGGCTATCTGATGTCCGAAATTGCGGCTCAGGTCAATGTATTTTACTTCGGGGTGTGCCGCTGCCAATTGCCGCACCAAGTCCAGCGTATTGTCGCGGCTGCCGTCGTTGATGAAAATGAACTCATGCGAGAGTTGCAAGCCACGCACCACGGCAGACAAACGCTCATAGAGCGGCTGAACATTCAGCGACTCGTTGTAAACGGGAATGATGACGGATAGGGCAGGTTTACTCATAGCTTACTCCGGCTCTTGTTGGCTGAGGCAGTGGAAAGTTCCAAGCCCCCAGACAATATCGGTGCAATCTAAGCCGATGACGCGGCGGTCGGGGAAGCACTTTTGCAGGATTTCCAGTGCCTGTTCGTCTTTGTCGCAGCGGAAAGTCGGCACAGCCACCACCGAATTGGCAATGTAGAAATTAGCATAAGATGCAGGCAATCGCATATCTTCATAAATCACTGCGTCGGGCATGGGCAGTTCGATGATGTCTAATTGTTTGCCGTTGAGCAAACGCATGGTTTGCAGCGCTTTGAGGTTTTCCCGCAAAGGCTCGTAGTTTTCGTCGGATTTATTGTGTTCCACAACCGTAACTACGGTATGCGGATTGACAAAGCGCGTGACGTCGTCCACGTGCCCGTCGGTATCGTCGCCTACGATGCCGTCGCCCAACCAGAGAACTTGCTCAATACCGTAATAATCGGCCAAATACTGTTCAATCTGTGCCTGCGAAAGGTGCGGGTTGCGGTTGGGGTTCAGCAGGCAGGAAGTAGTGGTCAGCACTGTTCCTTCGCCGTTGAAGTCCACCGCGCCGCCTTCCATTACAATGCCCGGGCGAAACATCGGCACTTGCAGGTAGCGGGCAATATGTACGGGAATTTCGTTATCCAAATCATGCGGCGGGTATTTTTCGCCCCATGCGTTGTAGTTCCATTTCACTACTGCCTTTCGCTCGGCTGCGTTGGGGTTGATGACGAACGCGGGGCCATGGTCTCTGCACCACGCATCGTTAGTCGGGAACAGGTGGAAATGGATTGCCGAAAGGTCTGCGCCTACTGCCTGCAAATGTTGCAGGGCAAATTGCTGCATCGCCTCATCGGCTACGTTGATATGTACCTGTTCGCCCGTGGCAACTGCCTTGATAAATTGGGCATACACAGGGAAAATGATATGGATTTTTCCGGGCCAAGATGCCTCTTTGTGCGGCCAACTCAACCAAGTGGCGCGGTGCTTTGCCCACTCTGCGGGAAAACCGTATCCCAACGACTTGGGCGTTGCGCCCGTTATTTCCTGAAACATGGATGAATTTCGGATTTTGGATTTAACACTTTGCTGAACTGCTGTCAGCACCTGCGACGGCTAGCAGGGTTGCGGATTCAACAGCTTTACTCAACCCCCAGTAATTCAACCTCAAAAAACAGCGTAGCATTGGGCGGGATAACCCCGCCTGCACCGCGGCTGCCATAGCCCAAGTTTGCGGGAATCAGCAGTACCGCTTTTGTACCAACTTTCAGTTTGGCGATACCTTCGTCCCAGCCTTTGATGACTTGTCCTTGCCCTAAGGTGAAAGAGAATGGTTGTCCCCTGTCCACCGAACTGTCAAACTTGGTTCCGTCTTCCAAGTAGCCTGTATAATGTACAATTACGTTTTTACCGTTGGGCGGCAGTTCGCCGTTGCCTTCCTGTATGATTTTAATACCTAAACCGCTTGGCTGCATCGCAAAGCCCAAACGACGCTCTGCCACCGACCAGTTTTGCAACGCTTCCTGAATAAACAGGATTTCCGCTGCGCTGATTTTTAGGTTTTTATCATTGGCTATACCGAGTAAATAAGCGGTGTCATTAGCCTTTCCGACATTTACTTTGCGGGCAGTTTTGCCGTTGAGCAGGTAGAAAAAGTTTTGCTTTTCCTTAAACTGTGCGCAAAGGCCGCTGAATGTAGCAGATGTATGGCAATAGTCGGCAGGCGTTGTTTGTTTGGGCAAACAGTTGTTACAGTCGTTCTGAGCTTGTGCAAACAGTGATACCAAAAGAACACAAGCAACAAAGAACATCGCTAATTTTTTCATGTCCGAATTTTTAGGCAAAGTTATGCAAAACTTTTGCCGTACTATGGGTAGGATGCAAATTTCAGAAACACACTAAGCCACAGAGTGCGCAGCCTGATGCTGCTGCAAGAGCCATTTCAGGCTTTCCTCAGGTGTATTAAACAGCTTGATATCGCGCCTGCCCGCAAATAGGAAAATAGAGTTCAACATGAGTTTGGTCAGGTCATTAAAACCGCATACGGACGATGCCAAAATATGCAGCTTGTTATCGCGCGACATTTCCTTGGCATAGGCTATCAAATCGCTGTTGTAGCGGGCATTGGTAACGTTAATCAGGCTTAAAACAGACCTTGGCGGACGATTTTTGCAATTTTCACGACATTGCCGCAGAGCTTCTAATCCCTTTTCAGGTGTAGTATTACTCAGGTCAGTGTAGAGAATTTCTACTCCTTCATAGACAATAAAACGGCTGTAAATCATGGTTTAGGTATTTGTTTTAATATGCGTTATTGGCATATAAAAGATAGTTTTTTTACGCGATTTTGCCAAAGATTGTTTATTTTGTTTCCGCTAAAACAACCAAACTTCACTATGCAACCCCATCAACTCTCGCCTGAGGAGGTTTTGCAACAACTGCAAACGTTTCGCAGCGGCCTTTCCTACAAAGAAGTACAAGCGCGCCGCAGGCAATACGGCTACAACCAAATCCCTGAAGCAGGCAGGCAACACTGGGCACTGATTTTTCTCAAACAGTTTAAAAGTCTTTTGGTATTTATTCTGCTCGGTGCGGCTGCCATTTCGTGGGCAACGGGGCACGAGGCAGACATGTACGTAATTCTGGCAGTGATTGTTATCAACGCAAGTATCGGTTTTGCGCAGGAAATCCGCGCGGAGAATGCGGTAGCCTCGCTTAAAAGTATGCTTGTACCGCAGGCAAAGGCATTGCGCAATGGCGAAAAAATAACACTGCCTGCCCGCGAACTTGTTCCGGGCGACATCATCATTTTGGAAGAAGGCGACAGTATCCCTGCCGATGCGCGGCTGATAGAGGCTAAAAACCTGCGCGCTATAGAAGCACCGCTCACAGGCGAATCGATTCCTGTACAGAAAACAACGGAAAGCCTGCCTGCCGAAACCCCAATGGCAGACCGCCGCAACATGCTCTACAAAGGTACTTTCATTGCAGGCGGCTATGCGCTGGCAGTGGTTACGGGCACAGGTATTAACACTGCGATTGGGGAAATTGCACTTTCGTTGAGCAAAATCAAACCCGTCAAAACGAATTTTCAGAAAAAAACTGATGCGCTGGCAAGGCAAATGGCCATTATTGCCGTAGCAAGTGCAGCATTGCTTTTCGGTATTGCTTACTTCTCTCGACAAGGTACGTTAGATGAAATATTACTGGTGGCTATTGCTGCTATGGTTTCTTCCATTCCTGCCGGGCTGCCTGCTGTGCTGGCCATTGTGCTTGCTATCGGAGCCAACCGCATGGCAAAACGCAATGCCATTGTGCGCGAATTTACCGCTACCGAAACGCTGGGCGCAGTTACCACCATCATTACCGACAAAACAGGTACACTGACCCAAAACACGCTTACCGTGCGCAAGGTGCTTGTGCCTGATATGACCGAGTGGAACATCACGGGCGAAGGCTGGTCGCCCATAGGCAATTTTATGCACGGTGAAACTGTGATTGACCCCAAAGACGTGCCTGCTCTTGCCCAACTGCTGACCATCTGCGGCTGGAGCAACAATTCGGACATTCAACACGATAAAGAAAAGGACAACTACCAACTCATCGGCGACCCGACCGAAGGAGCACTTTTGGCATTGGCACGTAAAGGCGGCTTCTTTCCCAAACAAGACACAAGCATTCGCAAAATAGATGACCTGCCGTTTAACTCTAACCTGAAAATGCGCGCCACACTGGTTCAGAACAAAGGCAAAAAACAGTTGCTCGTAGTAGGCGCGCCCGAAAAGGTGCTGACCAAATCGGTGCAAGTATCCACTGCCGAAGGTATTGTGCCCATGAGTGATGAATGGATGCATCGGCTAAGACACCAAATGGACGAGTGGTCGCTGCAAGCCATGCGGGTAATTGCACTTGCTTGGCGTGAAGAAACGGAGGACATTACGCACGTAGAAGAAAATCATTTGCAAAATCTGACCTTTGCGGGAATTGTGGGCATGATAGACCCGCCGCGACCCGATGTGCGAGATGCAGTGGCAGCCTGCAAACGCGCCGGTATCCGCGTTATTATGGCCACAGGCGACCATATCAATACGGCTATTGCCATTTCACGTGCAACGGGCATCATAGACGACACAAAACAACACCCAACCCTTGCCCTTACCGAACAGCAACTGCTCATGCTGGACGAGCAAGAATTTGAACAAGCGGTGCACACTACCAACGTATTGGCCCGATTAACACCTCATATGAAATTGCGCATTGCCGAAAAATTGCAGGCAGGCGGCGAGCTAATTGCCATGACAGGCGACGGAGTGAACGATGCCCCTGCGCTGAAACGCGCCGACGTAGGTGTTGCCATGGGTATTATGGGTACGGACGTAGCCCGCGACTCGGCCAAAGTTGTGCTGGCAGACGACAACTTCTCTACCATCGTTAGTGCCATAGAGGAAGGCAGAATCGTATTTAACAATGCACGGCAGACAAGTTTCTACTTGCTGACTACCAATTTTGCAGAAATCATTACACTGATTACATCCATCTTATCCGGCTTACCGGTTCCGCTGACCGCTACACAAATTTTATGGCTCAACTTAGTAACCGACGGCGTAAGCGATATTTCGCTGGCCACCGAAAGCGGGCATGGCGACATACTTGGCAAAAAACCTGTCAATCCGAAGGAAAATATCCTCAATGCTGAGGTGCTACCTTTCTTGCTCATTAATGCAGGGCTAATGACACTACTTACTCTAACTGCCTTCAAATGGTTTTTGCCCGAAGGTATAGACAAAGCTCGCTCGGCAGCTTTTGTTGTAATGGCTTTTTGTCAATTGTATAACGTATATAACATGCGCTCGCTGCAACTTTCCATTTTTGAAGTGGGCTTTTTCACCAATCGGTACATCAACGTGGCAATGATACTTTCGCTTATTGTGCAAATAGTTATCATAGAAGTTCCGGTATTGGCACAAACGTTTCATTTTGAGCCAATTTCCTTTGGCGAATTTGCTACTTTGGCACTTGCCGCATCGGGTGTATTGTGGTTAGGTGAATTGTATAAACTGATTCGCTATCGCATTTTCCTAAAAAGCAGATAGATAACTATGGCAGGGTTATTGATAATTTTACCAAGTCATCAAACTTTTATATAAACATGGTAAAAAATATAGCCAAGTCATCTATGCTAATACTGTTAGGTTTCTTGATGCTCACATCATCATGCTCACATCGTTTGGCAGGCACATGGAACATTCAAAAATATGAAGTCAGTACGGCAGGACAAGCCGGTGTTACGTTAACGAACATTGGCACCATCACCTTCCGCAACAGCGGCAAAGGCGTAAAAAATCTGAATTACAATATCTTGGGAGTAGCCAAAGAAGACAAAATCCCCTTCCGATGGACAGCTACCGACACCTATGTTACCATAGACAGCAAAGGCTCGGACTTGGGCAAAACGTGGTTGTTCATAGAAAACAAGAAAAAGTCGCAGGTTTGGAAAGCTACCGACGGGGCTAATCAGGTACAAATGCTTGAGTTAAGAAAACAGTAGTCCGGGCTGTCCGCCCATACCCACCCGACAGGCTTCAACAGCCTGTCGGGTTTTTTCTTTCTGTCGTTATATTTGGAAATCGCTATTATTTTTTGACTATGGATTGGGACGAAATTCAGGTATGGCCCGTACTTGCTGGTTTAGGGTTATTTCTTTTTGGGATGCTGATGATGGAGGATGCACTCAAAGCTCTGACGGGGCGTTCTTTCAAGAAGTTTTTGCGCAAGCATACCAATAATTCCATCAAGGCAGTGCTTTCCGGTATCTTGATTACGGCTGTTCTGCAAAGCAGTTCCATGGTCTCATTGTTAGTCATGTCCTTTGCCGGAGCAGGTATTATCGGACTGAAAAACGGTATCGGCACCATCATGGGTGCCAACTTAGGTACAACCATGACCGGCTGTTTGGTCTCACTTATCGGTTTTAAACTCAACATCGGTGCAGCTATTCTTCCATTTCTTGCCATTGGCGGTTTGGGCACTATTTTCCCGAAAGCCGAAAAACCGGCTCAATTCAGCAAGCTCTTGATGGGTTTTAGTTTCATGTTTTTGGGATTAGACTACATGAAAAACGGCTTCATGGAATTTGCCACCCATTTCGACTTCAGCTTTTTAGAAGGTAAACCCGGTATTTTATTTATGCTCATGGGCATGGCACTTTCGGCATCCATTCAGTCCAGCTCTGCTGCCATGATGAACATTCTGTCTTCGTTGGCTGCCAGAATGGTATCCTTGTCGCAGGCGTTTTATTTAGTTGTTGGCAGCGACATCGGCACCACTGTTACTGCCGTTATTGCGACGGGGCAACGGCAATACGATGCGCAGGAAGGTAGGCTGGTCGCAAGTTGGCTTCAACGTGGTTAATGCAATCTTTGCTTTGGCAGCTATGCGCGGCTTCTACTACGTGATTACAGAGTTACTGTCAGTTCAGGATCCGCTGATTGCCGTAGTTGTTTTTCATAGCCTGCTGAATCTGAGCGGCATTATTCTGCTGTTGCCATTTCTCAACCCGCTGACGCGCCTGTTGGAAACCCGCATCTTGAACGGCGATGATAAGATTGCACGCTATTTGGGTGTTGTCAGTCCGCAAGAAAGTCACGCTGCCGCCGAAGCCCTACAGAAGGAATCGATCCATTTTCTTTCGGCTGCCATTGCGGTGAACGAGTACTTCTTTTATCTGGCACAGCCTGCCAAAGGCACTGCCAACGATGCTTATTTACACTTGAAGAGTTATGAAACCGAGGTAGTCGAGTTTTATATGCAGACCTTATAAGTCGAGCTTGCCGAAGACGAGGCAGCCAAAATCAACAACATGACTGCCAGTATCCGTAACGCAACCCTTTCGTCAAAAAATCTGAAAGATACCAGACACACCTTGGAAGAACTCAGCAATAGTGCGACTGATGCACTTTATGGCTTTTTCAAAAAACTGCAAGTCAACCAAAAGCATTTTTATGATGAGGTAAAACATCTGTTAGCGCATGTGTCGGTAGTATCGGCAGCCGATATTGAACAAATTGGTCGTACGCAAGCTCGATTTTATCAGGATGAGGTGAATGCACTTTACCACATTTTTACACAAACGCAAGAAATGAATATCGCTTCATTGCTCAATACCGTTCGCGATATCAACAACTCCAATGAGTCGCTGATTCGTTCCATTACCTACCTGCTAGCATCGCCGCCACATGCAGACAATTAATTGGCAAGTACCATGTCTTTCAATGCCTGCACCCATCGGGGATGATTGTTCAGGCTTTCAACCATTTGCCAGTGTTCTCCGCCTTTTTCTTCAAAAAGTTCTTTGTATTCTTGGCCGATTTCAATGGTTGTTTCCAAACAATCCGCCACAAATGAGGGGGAAAATGCCAAAATGCGCTTTTTACCTTCGGCTACCAATTTTTCAATGGTTGCATCGGTGTAGGGCTGAATCCATGGGTCAGTGCCTAAGCGCGACTGAAAACTGGTAGTGTATTGGTCGGGGGTAAGCCCAAGTTCTTTTGCCAATAGCCGCGAGGTTTCAAAACACTGCGCGCGATAGCAAAGGCGATTGCCTTCATGATAGACCGCACAGCAATTGGCATCGGTAATGCATCGCTTATTAGGGTCGGCTTTGCGCAACTGCCGCTCCGGCAACCCGTGATAGGAGAATATGACATGGTCAAACGAGTGTTGCTCCATGTATTTACGCCCCAGTTCGGCATATACGGAAATCATAGTGGAGTTATTGGCGTAGGTATCCAGCAAAGTAACATACGGGATTTGCTCCCATTGGCGCAGGCAGCGCATCACTTCGTCGTGTACCGAGCCGGTGGTAGCAGAGGCATACTGCGGAAACAACGGCAACACAATGATTTTGCGGATTTGCTCTATGCGCAACTTTTCCAATTCGCTTTCAATGCTTGGGCTTTGGTAGCGCATGGCCAGCCGCACGGTGTAGCCTTCGCCCAACTCTTGTGCCAGCATTTGTTGTACATCCCGACCGTAGAACAGCAGCGGCGAACCGCGCTCTGTCCACAACTTTTTATATACCTTCGCCGATTTAGGCGCACGAAAAGGTGCGATAATCAGATTGACTAACAGGAATCGTCCCAGTGCACCTATATCTACCACGCGGCGGTCGGAAAGAAATTCGCGCAGGTATTTTCGCACATCGGCCGGTGCGGGCGAGTCGGGAGTACCCAAATTGACCAGTAAAACTGCAGTGTGGGGTTTAGCAGGCATAGTTTTCACAGCGGTTAAATCAGCGGCAAAATTAGCGGATTTGGGTGAAGGCATCTTAAATTGCTCAACTGTTTATTTTATTGGTCTACCCTTTGGTGACGCAGGGCTGACCGATGTTTTGCAGATGCTTGACGAAGCCAACTTTCAGCGTTCTACATATTGCGGCGATATTTGCCGCCAACCTCATATAAAGCCGATGAAATCTGTCCCAAACTGCATGTTTTAACGGTTTCCATCAACGCCTCAAAAATGTTGCCGCCGGAAAGTGCCGTTGCCTGCAATTGGCGCAATGCATTTTTGCCCTCGTCGGCGTAAGCATTCTCAAATGCCCGCAGTGAACGAATGGCGTACTCTTTCTCTTCGGTAGTTGAGCGGCGCACTTCGGCAGGGATAATCGTAGGCGAGCCGTTCGGGTCTAAGAACGTGTTCACCCCGATAATTGGCAGTTTGCCGTTGTGTTTCAGGGTTTCATAGTACATACTCTCCTCCTGAATCTTGCTGCGCTGATACATGCGCTCCATCGCTCCCAATACGCCGCCGCGCTCCGAAATGGCGCGGAACTCTTTCAGCACGGCTTCTTCCACCAAATCGGTAAGCTCTTCAATAATGAACGAGCCTTGCAATGGGTTTTCGTTCTTGTTCAAGCCCAATTCCTTGTTGATAATCAACTGGATAGCCAAGGCTCGGCGCACACTTTCCTCCGTAGGCGTGGTAATGGCCTCGTCGTAGGCATTGGTGTGCAGGCTGTTGCAGTTGTCATAGAGCGCGTAGAGTGCCTGCAAGGTGGTGCGGATGTCGTTAAAGGCAATTTCCTGTGCGTGCAGGCTGCGTCCCGAAGTTTGGATGTGATATTTCAACTTCTGACTGCGTTCGTTGCCTTTGTACTTGTACTTGATGGCTTTTGCCCAAATGCGACGCGCTACGCGACCCAACACCGAATATTCGGGGTCCATGCCGTTTGAGAAGAAGAACGACAAGTTCGGTGCGAAGTCGTCAATGTGCATACCGCGGCTAAGGTAGTATTCCACAAACGTAAAGCCGTTGGACAGCGTAAATGCCAGCTGGCTGATGGGGTTTGCACCCGCTTCGGCGATGTGGTAGCCGCTGATGGACACCGAGTAGAAATTCTGGACGTTTTTATCTACAAAATACTGCTGGATGTCGCCCATCATGCGCAGGGCAAACTCGGTGCTGAAAATGCAGGTGTTTTGTGCTTGGTCTTCTTTGAGAATGTCGGCCTGAACGGTTCCGCGTACCTGACGCAGCGTATCGGCTTTGATTTTGTCATAAATTTCGCGGGGCAGCATGCGGTCGCCCGTAGTGCCGAGCAGCAGCAGCCCCAGCCCGTCATTGCCTTCGGGCAGGCTGCCCTGATAGGCTGTTTCGGTGGGTTTGAGTTTTGCCTGTACCTCTTCCAACAGCCCGTTTTTGCGGATGTAAATTTCGCATTGCTGGTCAATGGCTGTGTTGAGGAACATCGCCAAAATGGCAGGTGCAGGGCCGTTGATGGTCATGGAAACCGAAGTGGCGGGGTCGCACAAATTGAAGCCCGAATACAGTTTTTTGGCATCGTCCAATGTGGCCACGCTCACGCCCGAATTGCCCACTTTGCCGTAAATATCGGGGCGATGGTCGGGGTTTTCGCCGTAGAGCGTAACCGAGTCAAAAGCCGTAGAAAGGCGTTTGGCAGGCATCCCCTTAGAGAGGAAATGGAAACGGCGGTTGGTTTTTTCCGGGCCGCCTTCGCCTGCAAACATACGCGCCGGGTCTTCGCCCTCGCGTTTGAGCGGGAATACGCCCGCCGTGTAAGGGAAAAATCCGGGCGTGTTTTCGGTCAGCAGCCAAGTGAGGATATCGCCCCAGTCTTGGTATTTGGGCAGTGCCACTTTCGGGATTTTCAGCCCTGAAAGTGAGGTTGTGTAGAGGTCTTGCGTGATGACTTTGTCGCGTACCTGAAAATAGTACTTGTCGGCGCGGTAGCGTTTTTTAACCTCTTCCCACGATTCCAGCAAGCGGCGGCACTCGGGGTCTAAGCGGTCGGCAAGGTGCTGATACTGCGCAATCAGGTCTTTGAGGTAGTCGGGTTCGCCCCGTACGTACTCAATCGCACGAACGGCACTTCTTTCTTCGCCTTCGGCAACGGTAACGTCAATGCGCTTCTGTCCGATGCCTTCGCGCAGGTGCTGAATAGCTCCGTGCAACTGGTACATTTTGCGGGCAACAGCACTTTGTTCCTTAACAAATTGCTTGTATTGGTCTAATGTTTCGCAAATTTCGGCCAAGTAGCGCGTGCGGTCGGGCGGAATAACAGGCTTGGGCAGCAGAGTCAGTGGCGAATCGCTATCGCACGTATCGGCATGAATCCAATCCAACCGGATACCGCGGCTTTCCATGCGTTCGCGCAGTTTTGCCATCGTTTTAGCAAACAGCAAATTGGTTCCTGCATCGTTGAATTGGCTGGCAATAGTACCGAAAACAGGCAATTTTTCGTCGGGCGTATCCCACAGGTTGTGGTTGCGGCGGTACTGCTTGCGTACGTCGCGCAGGGCATCCAACGAACCGCGCTTGTCAAATTTATTGATGGCTATTAGGTCAGCAAAGTCCAGCATGTCAATTTTTTCAAGCTGTGTTTGTGCACCAAACTCGTTGGTCATCACATACAGCGACACGTCGGAATGTTCAATAATTTCCGTGTCGGACTGACCGATACCCGAAGTTTCCACAATCACCAGGTCAAAAGCGGCAGCTTTGCAAATATCAATTGCCTGCTGCACGTGGCGGCTTAGAGCAAGGTTGCTTTGTCGGGTTGCCAGCGAGCGCATATATACGCGCGGGTTGTCGGCGCTGTTCATGCGGATGCGGTCGCCTAACAGTGCGCCGCCTGTTTTGCGCTTGGAAGGGTCAATGGAAATAATCGCCAGTTTGCGGTCGGTATATTCGTACAAAAAGCGGCGAATCAGTTCGTCCACCATGCTGGACTTGCCCGCGCCGCCCGTTCCCGTAATGCCCAGCACGGGCACATCTGCACGGGGTTGTACAGCCACTTTTGCGTACGCTTCGGGATGGTTTTCGGCAAGCGAAATCAGCCTACCCAAATGCGCAGGGTTGTTCCAATCAATCTTTTTGTACCCTTCGGTAAGGAAGCAGGAAGCCTGCAAAGGGTCAAAATCCGACTTTTGCATCAGGTCGTTAATCATGCCTTGCAAACCCATTTGCCGCCCGTCGTCGGGGCTGTAAATGCGAGTGATACCGTAGGCATGTAGTTCCTCTATTTCGGTAGGCAGGATAGTGCCACCGCCGCCGCCGAAGATGCGGATGTGCCCGCAGCCGCGCTCCTGCAAAAGGTCATAGATGTATTTGAAATATTCCACGTGCCCGCCTTGGTAAGAAGTAACAGCAATCGCTTGTACATCTTCCTGAATGGCGCACTCCACTACTTCACGTGCCGAGCGGTTGTGTCCTAAGTGAATGACCTCAGCTCCTGTTGCTTGCATTATGCGGCGCATCAAGTTGATGGCGGCATCGTGCCCGTCGAAGAGTGAGGCGGCAGTTACAATGCGGATTTTGTGTTTGGGTTGGTAAGGTAGCATGGCATGTGTCATTTTGGTCAGGCAAATTTAGGTGGTTTTGACCTGATTAGCGCACACATTACTTGACGTTTACTTTACCACAAAAACGCAAGGGTACAAGATTTTTGCGTGCTTGTGCCCTTGCAACAATTATTGGGATATTTGACCAACTGCTTAGTCCGCTATCCGAATTAACTGCGTATATGTTCTTCCGGTATCAGGTGCATTTGGAACAAATCGGCTAAATGGCGGCGCATTTTTTCGGCTACTTCTCCCATCGGGACAGGATACCCCAACTCTGCCTGTAGGGATGTTACCGCTTTGTCGCTAATGCCACAAGGCACAATGTAGCCGAAATAGTCAAGATTGGTATTGACATTGAGTGCAAAGCCGTGCATAGTTACCCAGCGACTGGTTTTCACACCAATGGCACATATTTTTCGCGGGTTAATCTGTGCTTGGTGGTCTATCCAAACGCCTGTGAGTCGGTCTATTCTGCCTGCTTGTATGCCGTATTCTGCCAGTGTGCGGATGACGGCTTCTTCAATCAGGCGGAGATATTGGTGAATATCGGTAAAAAAATTCTCCAAATCTAAAATGGGATAGCCCACCAACTGCCCCGGTCCGTGGTAGGTGATGTCTCCTCCGCGATTGATGCGGAAAAAAGAAGCACCTACCTCGGCCAGTTGCTCTTCGTTGAGCAGCAAATGAGTGTCTTTACCGCTTTTTCCTAAGGTGTAAACGTGTGGATGTTCGCAAAAAAGCAGGTAGTTATCAGTCGGGATGTGGCGATTTTCTGCACGTGCAGCAATTTTTTTGGCTACTACCGACTGAAAAATTTGCTCCTGATAGTCCCATGCTTCGCGGTAGGGCATCATCCCCAGCCAGCGATACAGGACTTCTTTATTGGGGTTGGGGTAAGTCATTGTTTACTCCTGCGGATACTTGTTTTTCAGGTATTCGTAAAAAGCGATTTGTGCGCGCACCGGTTTTCCTTTGCGCTTGACGTATTTATTGCTCAGGCGGGCATCTATTATGCGGCTTTTCCGGTTATCATTCAACTGAAGGTTGAGCATATCCAGAAGTTCCTGTTTCAGGGCTTCATCTTTGATAGGGAATGCCACTTCTACGCGGTCGCTTAGGTTGCGTGTCATAAAGTCGGCCGATGAGCAGTAGAGTAGCCGCTTGCCGCCGTGATAGAAGTAATAGCAACGGGCATGTTCCAGAAAACGGTCAATAATGCTGATAATGCGAATATTTTCGCTTTGACCTTTCACACCCGGCTTGAGGCAGCAAATGCCGCGAATAATCATGTCAATCTGTACACCCGCATTACTGGCTTGGTAGAGTTTTTCAATTATCTCGCGGTCTTGTATGCTGTTCATTTTTAATAGGATATATCCTTTTTTACCGGAGCGTACCGCATCAATTTCTGCCTGAATGAGCTGGTAGAGTTGTTTGCGCATAGAGTAAGGGGCAATCAGCAACTCTTTGGACTCGATGCGCTCCGTTTTGCGGCGCAGAAAGTCGTAGTGCTTCAGTAACTCATCGGTCAGTTGAGGGTCGGCAGTGAACAGCCCGACATCGCCGTACACGCGTGCCGTTTTTTCGTTGAAATTACCTGTACCAAAATAGGCATAACGCTTTTGTACGCCGTGGTGGCGGTAAGTAACTACACAGGTTTTGGAATGCACTTTCAGGTCGGGAATGCTGTACAATACTTTGGCACCAGCCCGCACCAGTTCGTTGCTCCATTTGATATTATTTTCTTCGTCAAATCGGGCTTTTACTTCTATAAATACGGTTACTTCTTTGCCGGCTTTGGCAGCGTGAATCAGTGCGCTCACTACTTTGGAGTTGCCCACTGCCACCCGATACAGCGAAATGCGAATTTTGCTGACGTGCGGATTTTCGGCGGCCTCCCAAAGGAATCGGCTCAGGCAGTCGTAGGTTTGATACGGGAAGTGAATCAACCAATCGCGTTTCTCTATGGCTTCAAAAATACTGGGCGCATCGTCTAATTCTTTAATACGCAGTGCCGGCAGTGGTTCGTTTTCTAATTGGGGAGAAAACGGATTGGGGAAATTCATTAAATCCCTGAAATTATGGTAACGCCCGCCTGCAACAAGGTCAGCATCGGTAAGCCCCAGTGCTTTTTTGAGGGCACGCAAGAAGTCATCAGGCATTCGGCTGTCATACAAGAAGCGCGAAGGAACGCCTAAGTTGCGCTTGGCAAGGCTTTTTTTGATTTTATCTACCAAGTTGCCCGTATGCTCGTCATAGATGTACAGTTCTGCATCGCGGGTCATTTTGATGGAATAGACTTCGTCGGGATTGACCTTTGGAAATAGCTGATGAATAAACAACCGTATGACATCATCCAAACTGATGATATAATAACGGTCGCCTATTTCGGGCATCAACAAAAAACGTGGCAGTGTGTTGGTTGGAATTTCAATCAGCGCATATACATAGTCGCCTTCGTTATCGGGAAAGCGGACAGCATGATAAATCATATCGCTTTGCAGAAAAACCACACCTACATTTTCGTGGATGTAGGTAGGGTTCATTAGCGGCATAATATAGGTATAGAAGTACTCTCTAAGAAACTCGTGCTGGTCTTGGTTTACGTCCTCATTGCCAATAAAGTAAATTCCATACTGTTTTAGTTCTTCGGTTAAGTTGCGGAACAATTGCAGGTATTCGGTGCGCTGTTTTTGCACAATGCGCTTTACCTGTTGCAAAATTTTGGCAGGGTCAAAATAGAGTCTTTTCTGTGTTTTCTTTTTCAAAGTAGCCAGCCCGCGCAGATAGGCAACGCGAACTTTGAAAAACTCATCCATATTGGATGAGTAGATAGCCAGAAATTTAATTCGCTCATACAGGGGTACGGTGGGGTCTTTGGCTTCCTGCAATACCCTGTAATTAAATGCCAACCAACTCACATCGCGGTCGTTAAAATCATAAGCGGTCATCTGTGGCGTATCCTCTGTTTGCAAGGGGAGTAATACACCTGCGGGCAGAGGTTCAGGTATGCTATTCTCAGGACTTATCATACGTACAAACTCGGTTTAATAATCTACTATTGGGTATGGCTGTTGCCAAACCCTGCACATTTCCGACACATCGGTTTTGCTAAAATTGCGTCCGCCCCGGCAAGGCAAGTGTTTCGTCTGTCAGACCGGCTACACTGACCAAATGTACGAACTCGCCGGCGAATTGCAAAGCATTGGGGTATGTATCGGTTACAACAATACGTTCAATCAGTTCGGATTGTTGTAGGCGGCTTACGGCATTAAAGTCCGTGTGTGGCAATCACAAAAATGTGGTCGTTACCTGCTTGTTTGTAGACTATTGGCAGTTGCAATAAGAGGGGTCATCACGACAGCCAAAGCTATCGCACCCGTCGCAATCCATCTCTTATTGAAGGGAGTACTCCGACAGGCTCTTTCAAAAGAAGAGCTGGAAAAAATTGGTATGTCGCAATCCATCTCTTATTGAAGGGAGTACTCCGACGTTTTAAAAAACGTTTTGGAGTTCTTATACTACGGTCGCAATCCATCTCTTATTGAAGGGAGTACTCCGACTGGCATTGAAATAGGAGTTCATGCTTCCCAATACGTACGTCGCAATCCATCTCTTATTGAAGGGAGTA
>CALHUI010000028.1 GCA_938039675.1 uncultured Cytophagales bacterium | reverse complement strand
AAAAAGTATCTAACAGCTTGTAGAACCCCTTGGTACTCTTTAGAAAATCGTCCACCTTCACCAATTTGGGTTTCTGTTTTCAATAGAACAGGACTGAAATTCATTAGAAATGAAGCAAATATTTCCAATCTAACAACATTTCATTGCGTTTATACAGTTCAAAATAGCTTATTCGACAATGTAAATGTTGACGTTTTGTTTGCGTATCTTTTAACAGACGTTGCAAGAGAGATATTTGAAGACAACCGTAGGGAATATGGTAACGGTCTTCAAAAATTTGAACCTAATGACCTTAACAAAGCGATGATGCTTGACCTCACTTTACTCGACAAGAAAACCGAAAATAAAATCATAGAGCTTTACAAGAAATTCAGGGAGACCGCTTTAAATAAATCACCTGATGACAGTTTTTTATTTGAAATAAACGAAATTTTTAAAACGAAATATTCCCAATGCTAAACAGCCACACACATTGCCAAGTCGCACCAGCCGACACGCAAGCCAAAACTTGGCAAAGAGTGTGTCTGTTCCAACCCGCAACGGACAGGCAATCAGGACGAAAGAAGAACACCGAACGCGCAACATCGGTTTGGCGTAATGGTGGGAGACATGCTTCGTATGACAGTTTTGTGGTAGGTTCAAGTGCAGTTCTTCGATTGAACTTTTGTGCTAAATGTCCGCCACTGCGCCAAGCGACAAACCGATTGGCGAAACCAAATAAGGTAGTAACCTGCAGCCGGTAGTATATCCCTACCCCAAAATTAAAACAGGGGTATATATTTGGTACTGCGGATGACACATGCCAAACTGAGGATTCTTCAATGCCCGTTAGGTTTAGGTATTTGCTTTTCAATAATTTGCATAAAATTTTTCCCCAAATATTTTTTGCGCTTTAGTATAACAAAATCAGCGAAAACTGTGTCATCCGCAAAAAGTTGCGTTTTTATGTAGTCCGTATAATTCGTTGCGGATTCAATAAACCGCATACATTCGTAATTTGGCGGCATGAACAACGGCTGGCATTTATGGGCTGACACGGGCGGCACTTTTACCGACTGCGTAGCACTTTCTCCCACAGGCAAATGGCTTACCTGCAAAGTATTGAGCAGCGGCGTGCTGCGCGGAATCGTTCGGGAAACACAAGGCAACATTTGGCACGTGCAGTTTCCTTTTCGGCAAGATATTTTTGAGGGCTATACCTTACGCCTGCTGCCCGATGGCAGCGAGTATCGGGTTGCGGGCAGTCGCCTTGCCGAAGGGGTGCTCTTTTTGCAAGAAAACACCCCCGAAGTTGCCGCGGGAACGCTCTTTGAACTCACCGCAGGCGAAGAAGCCCCTCTGCTTGCCGCACGCCTGCTCACCCGTACGCCGCTGAACCGACCGTTGCCGCCCGTCTGTATGCGCTTAGGCACAACCAAAGGCACAAATGCGCTCTTGGAAGCCAAAACACCCAAAGCCGCTTTGCTGGTAACCAAAGGTTTTGCCGATGTACTGCGAATAGGCAGCCAGCAGCGCCCCGATATTTTCGCGTTGCACATCCGAAAACCCGAGTTGCCGCCGCATGTGATTGTAGAGGTACATGAGCGAACAGATGCCGAAGGGCGCATTATTCAGCCGCTTCATAAAAACGAAATCCGGCGGATAATTGAAGAATTGAAGCGCACCGAAGTGCAATCCGTTGCCGTTTCGCTCATGCACGCCTACCTGAACCCCAAACACGAATGCCAATTGGTTGAGGCGCTGACCGAAGCGGGTTTTGCTTATGTGTGTTCGGGAGCAGCACTTTTGCCGCTGATTAAATACGAATGGCGCACCCAAACCGCCCTTGCCAATGCGGCACTTGCGCCCGTACTAATGTCATACCTTCAACCAATCAGCGAAAAGGCAGCCGATTTGCGATTGATGAGCAGCAACGGAAATCTGGCCGATTATCGAGAGTTTCACCCCAAAGACAGCTTGCTGAGCGGCCCCGCGGGAGGAGTTATCGGTGCATGGAAGCATACGCAAAACAGCCCCTTTGCCAAACATATTACGTTCGATATGGGCGGCACCAGCACCGACGTTGCCCGCGTGGATGGCACGCCCGACTGGACAAACGAGGTGCGCGTTGGCGGGCTGTCGCTCATGAGCCGTGCCGTTGCCATCGAGACCGTAGCGGCAGGCGGCGGCTCAATTTGCTTTTTCGACGGACACAGGCTCGCCGTTGGGCCGCACAGTGCGGGGGCATTCCCCGGCCCTGCCTGCTATGGTAACGGTGGGCCCCTGACCATAACTGATGTTAATTTGCTGGCCGGCAGGTTGATGCCGCAAAATTTTTCCATCCCTATCAGTGAAGCCGCTGCCGAACAGGCATTAACCCATCTTCAAAAAAAGATAGCCGAAGCAACAGGTGAGACAATCGGTCGGGAAAAACTGCTGGCTACGCTCTTGCAACTTGCCAACGAAAAAATGGCGGAGGCTATCCGTCTGATTACCACGCGCAAAGGCGAAAATCCGGCCGACTATGCGCTGCTTGCCTTCGGAGGTGCAGGCGGGCAGCACATTTGCGAAGTGGCGGACTTGCTCGGTATTCAGCGAATTTTAGTGCCTCGCTATGCAGGCTTATTTTGTGCTTACGGCATCGGGCAAACGGATATTGCCTATACACAGGCACGGCAAATTATGGAATCGCTGCCTGCGTTCTTCATGCGTTGGCAGGAGGTGCTGACCAAAATCAAAACGGAGGCAATGCAGCCCTTGCTTGCCCAAAACTTTGCTTCTGAACAAATTATCATCCGACAAATTAGCGCCGAGTTGCGGCTGAAAGGTCAGGAAAGTGCCATTGCCCTTGATTTTCACGAAAATGAAACGCTCGCTTCCGCAGCGCAAAAGTTCCGGCAGGCATACGCAAAATTATACGGCTACCTTCCCAAGCAAACAACAGATGAGCAGGTAGAAGTTGTTGCTTTGTGGCTGACAGCTGCTGTGCCACAGAGTTACTCGCTGATGCCCCCACAGCCTGCCAAAGTCCCTCAGGAAGTCCAACCGACGCGCTATCATCGCGATGCAGCCGTGTTTGATGCGGAAAAACTGCCTATTGGGGCAGTTGCCAAAGGTGCAGCTATTTTGCTAAGTGATTTTCACACGGTTTTTGTGCCGGCACATTGGCAAATGGAAATACTCGCCAACGGCGATGTAGCACTGTATTGCACCGAAAATCAGCCGCTGCAACAAGGGCAAGCCCCCGAAGCCGCTGCGCTGGAACTGTTTTCTAATCGATTTACGGCAGTTGCCAACGAGATGGGCGCATTGCTGCAACGGACAGCCTTTTCGGTAAATGTAAAAGAACGTTTGGATTTTTCCTGCGCCCTGCTGGATGCCGACGGCGAATTGGTGGTCAATGCGCCGCACGTTCCCGTGCATTTGGGCAGTTTGGGCGTATGCGTGCGCCGCGTGCGCAAGGTTTTGCCCATGCAAAAAGGCGATGTGGTTGTTACCAATCATCCCGCGTTTGGAGGCTCGCACCTGCCCGATGTTACACTTATTGCACCCGTTTTCTTTGGTGATAAACTGGTCGGCTATGTTGCCAACCGTGCGCACCATGCCGAAATCGGCGGCTCGCGTCCCGGTTCGATGCCCCCCGATGCCCGCTCGCTGGCAGAAGAAGGAGTCGTAATTGCACCTGCCTACCTGATGCGCGGCGGCGTACCACAATGGGAAGCGGTCGCACAAGTGTTTACCGATGCGCCGTATCCTACCCGTGCGCTGAACGAAAATATTGCCGATTTGCAAGCGGCACTGGCATCTATTCAGGCAGGCATTGGCGGGCTGCAAAATCTTTGCCGTGCCTATGGTATCGGTCAGGTGCATCGCTACATGCAGGCATTGAAACGCTATGCGCACGACTGCTTGATGCGCAGCCTGCGGCAATTGCCTGCGCAGTCGTTTGCCGCCACAGAGCGTTTGGACGACGGCAGCCCGCTGTGCGCCCGCATCCGAATCAGCCATGAAAAAGTAACGATTGATTTCAGCGGCACGGCAGCCACACATGCGGGCAACCTCAACGCCACGCCTGCCATTGTGAACAGCGTCGTGATTTACGTCTTGCGCCTGCTGATTGCCGCTAAGTTGCCGCATGAGTACGTACCGCTCAATGAGGGGCTGATGCAATCCGTAGAACTGCATTTGCCCGAAGGTTCGCTGCTCAATCCCCGATTTTCCGATAATCCTGCCCTATGCCCTGCTGTGGTGGGCGGCAATACCGAAGTCAGCCAGCGGCTGACCGATACGCTGCTCAAAGCCTTAGCACTTGCCGCGTGCAGCCAAGGTACAATGAACAACCTCATTTTCGGGAACGAATCGTTTGGCTATTACGAAACCATTGGCGGAGGCAGCGGCGCAACGGAAGGTTTACACGGTGCGGATGCCGTCCATTGCCACATGACCAACACGCGCATTACCGATGCGGAAATCATGGAAAAACGCTATCCCGTGCGCGTTGAACGGTTTGCTATTCGTCCCGACTCGGGCGGCAGGGGCAAGTGGTGCGGCGGCAACGGTATTGAGCGATACATCCGCTTTTTGGCACCCGTTGCGTTAAGTCTCATTACCCAGCATCGCAAGGAAGCCCCCTACGGCATGGCAGGCGGTGAAGAGGGCAAAACAGGGCAACAGTGGCTTGTACGTGCTACGGGCAAACTCGTAGCATTGCAAGGCATAGACCGCGCCGACCTGCAAGTAGGCGATTTGCTCTGCCTGCACACACCCGGCGGCGGTGGCTTCGGCACGCCGTCGGATGGCTGAAAATTGCGTATATTTGACTATGCAACCCGTTACCAATCTTTCCCAATTAGACCCGAACGGCGTATATACCTACGCCGACTATCTGCAATGGCAGTTAGAAGAAACCGTTGAGTTGATTAAAGGCAAAATTTTCCCGATGTCGCCTCCGCCCGGGGCTACCCATCAGCGGATTTCATGGCAACTGTCGGGTATGATATTCAACTATTTGAAAAATACGAATTGTCAGGCTTTTTCTGCGCCTTTTGATGTGCGGCTGTCAGACGGTAAGAAGTCTGCCGCAGCCAATCGCGACATTTTCACGGTTGTACAGCCCGACATTTCCATTATTTGCGATGCGGCAAAAATTGACGAGGCAGGCTGCCTCGGCGCACCGGATTTGATTGTGGAAATTCTTTCCAAAGGCAATTCTAAGAAGGAAATGAAGCACAAATTCAGCCTCTACGAAGAAAACGGCGTGCGCGAATACTGGATTGTGGTTCCTTACGAACAGTTTCTGCAACAGTTTGTTTTGGATGAAAACAACCGCTACCGACTGCACGGCATCTACACCGCCGAAGATGTGATTACCTCATTCATTTTCAGCGATTTACAGATTCCTTTGCAGGAGGTTTTCGGGTAACTGCCGCGTTTTTCCTGTATTTGAATGCTGATTTTGGGCAGATAACGCAGCTGTACAAAGTTACAATTGATTTGTAAAGGAAAATTTGCATAAATAATTAAAAATCAGCGACTTAAACCTGACGGGTCTTCTATACCTGTTAGGTTTGTATATGAACCAATCATTAAGCTATGCTGTTGCTTGACTCACTTGTAACGCTCAACTTAGCGCGGCTCAATCTTAACCAGCAGGGCATGATGCTGTTGGGCACATGGGCATTTTTCAACATTATTATCGGCTTTTGGAAAGCCCGAAAAATCGAAGGAGCAAGCCGCTACTTCTGGCAAATGAATGCTTATTGGAATTTTGTGAATATCGTACTTGCTGCGGGCGGCTATTGGAATGCCCTGCAAACAAGCATCAGCCTGATGAGCCTTCGGGAATCGGTTGCTGCACAGTATGACATTGAGAAAATCTATCTGTTCAATGCCGCCTTAGACGTGGCGTACATTATGGGCGGCTTTTATCTGATAGAACGCGCCCGCCGCAACGATAGCAACAGCCTTAGGTGGGAAGGTTTCGGCAAAGCCATCATCCTGCAAGGCGCATGGCTGATGGTTTTTGATTGGGTAATGTGGTGGCTGCAAAGAGAAGTCACAGAGAAAATTCTTGACAAAATAGCCGCTTAATTCTCAAGACCCGTTGCCAATTGCAAGGCGGTGCGCAGTGCGCGCAATTTATTGTTTACTTCTTCCAGTTCGCTGCGGTCGTCTGACTTGAACACCACGCCCGCCCCTGCCTGATAGTGCAGCGTATTGCCGATGCTCAAAAACGAACGAATCATAATTGCCTGATTGAAGTCGCCGTTGAAGCCCATAAACCCAATACAACCGCCGTAGTAGCCGCGGCTAATGGTTTCGTATTGGTTGATGAGCTGCATGGCGCGGTATTTGGGCGCGCCCGAAAGCGTTCCGGCAGGGAAGGTATCCGCCACAATCTGGATGGCTTTTTCCGAGTCGGTGAGTTTGCCTTCTACCGTAGAAACCAAGTGAATTACGTGTGAGAAATATTGCACTTCTTTAAAAGTAGCAACTGTTACCTCTTCGCAGTGCTTGCTCAAATCGTTGCGCGCCAAATCTACCAGCATGATATGCTCGGCGTTTTCTTTGGGGTCTTCCATGAGCCGTTGCGCGGCGGCAGCATCCTGCAAGTCGTTGCCTGTGCGGCGGAACGTTCCCGCAATGGGGTGGATAACGGCTTTCCCGCCTTTGATGACCAATTGTGCTTCGGGAGAAGAACCGAAAATTTTAAAATTGCCGTAGTCAAAATAGAACAGGTAAGGCGAGGGATTGATAGCCCGCAGCGCACGATATACGTTAAACTCATCGCCTCTGAAACCTTGCGCAAAGCGTCGTGCAAGTACAATTTGGAAAACATCGCCTGCTTTGCAGTGTTCCTTGCCTCTGGCAATAATTTGCAGAAATTCCTCGTCGGTAAAGTTGGAACGCTCGCTGCCGACGGATTCAAACCGGTAGGCAACAAAGTTTTTATTGCGGATGATGCCTTCAATTTGTGCAATGCCGTCTTCGGTCAGTTGCTCATCGCCGTATTGGTGCTCAAAAATGTACAGCTCTTCGTTGAAGTGGTTGATGGCGATGATATAGCGGAATACCTGATAGTAAATATCAGGGATGCGCTGCTCAAAGCCTTCTTTTGACTTGGCGGGCAGCGAAATATCTTCAAAGTATTGCACCGCATCGTATGCCATATAGCCGAAAATGCCGTTGCTGATGAACTTTTCGGGCAGCGGCGAAACGGGCTGAAACGACTTGGCAAAACGGTTCAAATAGTCCACCACCCGATTTTCGGCATTTACCCGATACGTTTCCGTCTGTCCGTCGGGCATACTGATGTGCATTTGCCCCTCGGCAACCTTAAACGCCGCTACGGGCTGGCAGCAGATGTAGGTAAAAGCATTTTCGTTGCCGTGATAATCGGAACTTTCCAGCAGCAGGGTGTTCACGAACCTGTCGCGCAGACGGAAGTAGATGCTCACGGGAGTAACCGTATCGGCAAGCAGTTTTTTATATCGGGTTTGAACGGTAAAATTTTTCATAGCAAATCACGCCGTATCTTTGGCAATGCGTCCGCTAAGTTAGTTGCTGAGGCGGAGCAATAAAAATCAGTGAAGCAATGCAATGGAAAATATGCGGGCTGAAAGACCCCGCCAACATAGCGGCAATTCTTTCGGACATACGCCCCGACTATGCGGGCTTGATATTCTATCGCGGTTCATTGCGGTATGTAGGCAATCTGCCGCCCGAGCAATTGCCCGCTTTCCCCGCGGAAACCAAAAAAGTGGGCGTTTTTGTCAATCAGTCGGCAGAGGAAATCGTGCAGGCAACGGCAGACTACGGCTTGCAACTCTTGCAATTGCATGGCAGCGAATCGGCGGAATTTTGTTGCAGCATCCGTGAAAAAACGGGTTTGCCCGTAATCAAGGCATTTTCCGTTGGTGAAACCTTTGATTTTGCAAAACTGACCGACTACGAACCAATCGTAGATTTTTTCCTTTTTGATACACAAGGGAAAAATCACGGCGGCAACGGCGTAACCTTCAATTGGGACTTGCTCAAAAGCTATCCTTTCGGCAAGCCCTTTTTCCTTAGCGGAGGCATTGGTACGGAACATGCAGAGACACTCAAAACCCTGCTGCTGCCCGCTTTGCACGCCATAGACCTAAACAGCCGCTTTGAAACCGCCCCGGGCATGAAAAACACAGACTTACTGCGCAATTTCAAAACCAAACTCGGGCTATAGGAAAAGCCATTCCGAAAAATCCGGAACGGCTTCCCAAACTAACTATTGACGCGCCAATTGTACGTTGGCAATCAGTTTTACTTCTTCGCCTACCAATATGCCGCCTGTTTCCAATGCTGTGTTCCAATTCAAGCCGAAGTCTTTGCGGTTTACTTTGCCGCTCAGTTCAAAAGCAGCTTTGGTGTTGCCCCAAGGGTCTTTGTTGATGCCCAAAAACTCGGCGTTCAGAGTAACTTCTTTGCTCACGCCGTGCATGGAAAGGGTGCCGGTCAGTTCAAAGTTGCTGCCGCCTGTGTTCTTCGTGGAAGAAGAAGTAAAAGTTACTTCGGGATATTTTTCGGCATCAAAGAAGTCGGCAGAGCGCAGGTGGTTATCGCGGTCGGCTTGTCCGGTGTTAATGGAAGCCGTAGCAGCCGTGAAAGAGATTTGCGCATTGTTGAAGTCGTCGCCTTCGGTGGTGGCAGCGCCCGAAAAAGTACCGAAAGAACCTGTCACGGTTGACCTCATCAGGTGTTTTACCTTGAATTGGATTTCGCTGTGTGCATCGTCAATTGCCCATTGTGTCATAATCATAGTGTAATTTAGATATTATAACATGTAATTCTTATACAAGCATATGAACAATATTTGTATATACAATAGTTTTCATAACTTTAACTAACTAATTTACAATTGGCTGATTATTACTACTTTTGCAGATTGTTTTTACAAACCTTAATTACTTGATAAACAATGAGTGAAATTTTGTATGATGAGGTTCCTTCATTAGACTTGGCGGACTTCACCAGCGGAGACCTTGAACGCAAAGCCCGCTTCGTAAAAAATTTGGGAGATGCATGGACAAACATCGGTTTTGTGGCAGTAAAAAATCACGGACTTAGCGATGAACTGACTAAAAAGTTGTACGATGCGGTAAAGAAGTTTTTCTTTTTACCTGATGACGTGAAGAAGAAATACGAAATTCCTGAGATTGCGGGGCAGCGCGGTTATATCGGTAAAGGCAAAGAGCAGGCAAAAGGTCATGCCGTTCCCGATTTGAAGGAGTTTTATCATGTAGGTCAGGAAGTAACCGACCCTAACGACCCCGTAAAGGCAGAATATCCCGACAACGTATTCCCTGATACTGAAGTACCTGATTTCAAACCCTTAGCCTTAGAGGCCTATCGCACGTTGGAAAAAGCCGGCGTTCAACTGTTGCGTGCCGCCGCGCTTTATTTGGGCTTAGATGAAAATTATTTTGACGATAAAGTGAAATTCGGTAACAGCATCCTGCGTGCCATTCACTACTTCCCGATTGAAAACCCCGATGCGCTGCCCCCTGATGCGGTGCGTGCGGCTGCTCATGGTGATATCAACCTGATTACTCTTTTGATGGGCGCAAGTGCGGAAGGTTTGCAGGTACTCCGCCGCGACGGCAAGTGGATTCCGATTACGGCACTGCCCGAACAGATAGTAGTAAACGTAGGCGACATGTTGGAGCGTCATACAAACAACCGCCTGAAGTCAACCATCCACCGCGTAGTAAATCCGCCTCGCGAAAAAATGGGCACTTCGCGGTTCTCTATCCCGTTCTTCATGCACCCTCGCTCTGAGATGAGCTTGGCTTGTTTGCCAAACTGCATTGACGAAGCGCATCCGAAAGCATATCCTGATATAACGGCAGGCGAGTTCCTCAACGAACGCTTGCGTGAAATAGGTTTAAAAAAATAAAGTGAATGAATAAGTCTAGCCTGTATGTAATTCCGACCGGTTCTCTAAAGCCTGTCGGGATTTTTTTATGTCATGTTGCCGGTAAAATAACCAGTAACGCATCGTTCTGTATCGCCCCAAAACTGATGGGCACGGGTTTACGCGATGTTCTTACGCAATATCTCCAATATTTCCCCAGACAGCGCCACCGCAATTGTCTGCTGTTGCGCCCGTAACCGAAGCCAAGCAATTGGGTTGCCCCAAGTAGCGCAGTACACCCAAAAAGGCAAAAACAATAGCCTCTTTGAAAGCAATAATATCTGCATCGGGGATAACGATTTCCGCTTCGGGTAGTTGCTTTTGCAGCAGTTCCACAAAGAAAGTATTGAAAGCTCCGCCGCCCGTAAGTAATACTTTCGGCTTGGCGCGGTTGAACTGCCGAATGTTTTCCGCCAGTTGGAAGACCGAATAATGCACTGCTGTACAAAGCAAATCGGGGATAGAAGCACCACTTGCTTCTATCAGTGGCACGTAGTACGAAACAAAAGTTTCTTTGCCCAGCGATTTGGGGAAAGGTTGCCGCAGATAGGGGTCTGCATTGAACTGCGCCAGTAAGTCGGGCAGGCAGTTGCCGCTGCGGGCTGTTTCGCCGCCCTTGTCGTAGTCAAGCCCCAACTTTTTTGTCAGGTAATTGAACAACATGTTTGTAAATGCCACATCGTAGGAAATGCGTTTGCCTTGGTGTTCTACCGAAAAGTTGGAAATTCCGCCCAGATTGACGCAAAAATCATAATCGGCGAAGAGCAGGCGGTCGCCGATGGGGACGAGCGGTGCACCCTGCCCACCCAAGGCAACATCCAGCGTGCGGAAGTCGCAAATGACAGGGTATCCCGAGGCAGCCGACAGCGCCGCCCCATGCCCGATTTGCGTGGTCAGCCGAATGAGTGGCTGATGGAAAATCGTGTGCCCGTGCGAAGCGATGAACAGCGGTTGAACCGCCTGTGTCGCAGTGAATTGTCGTGCCTGTTCGCCGAAATAGTGTCCCAATTCTATATCGGCGCGGGCATAGTCAAAGGCAGAACGGTTCTCCAAATCGCTCAAAACGGCTTTCCATTCATTGCTGTAAGGAACGGTAGTTGCTGCGTGCAGGCGAAAATGCCATTGGGCATCCTGCCAAAATTCAACCAATGCCAAATCAAGACCGTCTAAGGATGTTCCGGACATCATGCCAAGTACATGGATGCTGTTTTGCATATCGGGCTAATCATTTATTTTTGTCAAGCTATGAAAAAAGATATTGTATTTCCAACCGTAGAAGGAATTCGCGTAGCGATTGCCTGCAAAGATGTAATGGCAGAAGTGCCCGAGTGGGCAGTTTATCTGCTGAATACGAATGCATTTGATATAGACAATGTAATGGTTGTATCCAAAGGATACAGCGAAAAAGAACAAAAACAAGAGCAGCAGCGCACCTCTATATTGCGACAGTATTTGGGAACAATTGAGGCAGGACAGCACATGCAAATTGAACTCATAGACCCTTCGGTTTTCCACCTGTTCAACGAATATTGGGTCAGCTACTACGTAAACGGGCAGATTTACGATAAGAAATTCATTTTCGTACCGGAAAGTATCATCAGTGAAAATTTGGTGTACATTCCGCAGTTGGAACTGAAAGGTATTTTACATCATTAACGCCTGCGGCTTTTGCAGAACGCGGATTTTTTTCAGTAGATTGAGTTGCAAATTTCCAATCTCACCTAATTATTATGAACCCGCTTACTCCGGTGCAGATTTTCTGCGAACTGAAAAACCTGCTGTTCATAGACATTGAAACCGTTTCGGTGCAACCCGACTTGGACTTGTTAGACGAAGCGATGCAGGCACTTTGGACAAAGCGAGCGAACCGTTTAGACCCACAGCAAAACCCCGATATTCTCTACAAACAATGGGCTGCGCTTTCGGCAGAGTTCGGGAAAATTATTTGCATTGCGGCGGGCTATTTTTACCTCAACGACGAGCAACAGTTGAGCCTCCGCGTCAAATCCTTTTCGGGCACCAATGAGGCGCAACTGTTGCACGATTTCAAATACTTATTGGAAAACCGCTTCAACAAGCGCACGCGGTTAGTGGCACACAACGGCAAACATTTTGACTATCCCTACCTGTGCCGCCGCATGTTGATTAACCGCATCATGCCGCCTGCCATCCTCAATATTGCTGACCAAAAGCCGTGGGAAATTGTGCATTTGGATACAATGGAAATGTGGCAATACGGCGACAAACGCTATTTGACTTCGCTCAAATTGCTGGCAACTCTTTTTGGCATTCCTACGGGCAAAGACAACATAGACGGCAGCATGGTGCACGATGTATTCTATCGCGACGGCGATTATGAGCGCATCGCTGCTTATTGCCGCAGCGACGTAAAAGTTACTGCACAGGTCTATCTGGCGATGCGCTGCTACCCCAGCCTTGCGCCTGAAAATATCATTGAGCTATCGTAAGTCAGGAAGTTTAAAATGTTGTTATCTAAATTTTGGCAGGAATCTTCACCTGCATGGTTGAAGCCCCTGAATGTGTTCTAATTGGCGCAACCGTTTTGAGAAATCACACGTTTGCCAATGCCAGCACGCCAATTGCCTCGCAGCCGCCTCTGATGAGCGGCGCAGCGCAAGCCTCTATGGTTGCACCTGTGGTAACCACATCATCTACAATAAGGATTTTGAGGTTATGGGTTGAAGCGTCGGCCAACAACCGAAAGGCATCGGCAATATTAGCCATGCGCTGCTCGCGTTCCATGCGCACCTGCGACAAGGTTGCTTTGCTGCGCAAAACCAAGTCCTCGCGCAACGGAATCCCTGTAATTTCGCTAATACCTCGGGCAAAACATGCCGACTGGTTATATCCGCGTCGTTTTTGCCGCTCGCGGTGCAGAGGAACAGGTACAAGGCAGTCAAACCGACGGACTATATCGGTTGCCGACAGGTGGTATCCGTACCATCTGCCCAATTGAGCGCCTAATTCGCAAGCCCCTTTGTATTTGACCTCATGCACCAGCGATTGCACAATGCCATCATCTGAAAAGTGCATAAAAGCAGACGCATGGACAATCGGTAGCCGCCCTTTGAATTTGTCAAACATTGGGTTATTGGCAGGCATTTGATGAAAATGTGTCAAAGGAAAATTAAGCCGACAGTTTGTGCAAACCATGTCCTCATCGGCTAATAGGGCAGATTTACAGCCTCTGCAAGTATTGGGGAAAGCTAATTGTATAAAATCACTCCACAATTGCGCAAGTAACATGTTCCTTTAGTTTACTTTTAAGGTAAATTTATTGTTCATATGGGAAAAATTGAAGAATTCAATGAATATCGCAGCCGCATGAACGAGCGCATTTTGAGTTCGGACAATTTGGTTATCAAGCGTTTTTTCAATTTAGATACAAATGCCTATGCGCCCGGTCGTTTGGATGTGCGCACCAAAGAAATGATTGGACTGGCGAGCTCCATGGTGCTCCGTTGCGACGACTGCATCAAATATCACATCGGCAAGTGCGTAGAGACCGGGCTCAGCCCTGAAGAGATAGAGGAAGTTTTTTCCATAGCCTTATTAGTGGGCGGCAGTATCGTTATTCCACACCTACGCCGTGCGGTAGAATATCTGGATGAGTTTAAGCAGCAATCTTCATGATTCCCGACGAGATTTTTATTAAGCAAGAATGGGAAGAACTTTTGGAGCGACTGAAAGTTCACTTTGGCAAAAAGCCCGACCTCAACGGCGTACTTTTCCTGATTGGTATTCAGGAATTGGGGCAGGGTGTGCGCAACTTCAGCAAAGAAGAAAAACAAGACCTGATGCATATTGCCGTTTGCAAAGTATTGAGCTATGCCGGATTTTATGAGCTGGAAGGGATTGACAAAGATGGCTGGCCGCATTGGAAACCCACTGCCAAATTACCCTTCCTCAACCTAAAATTGCAGGAAGAACTGCTCAAACAACACATTATTGAATATTTCCGCAAGGAAGTGTTTCCCGAAACATAACCCATGAAGATAATTACCTACAATGTCAATGGTATTCGTTCGGCCATCAAAAAAGATTTTCTTGGATGGCTGGCAAAGGAACAGCCCGATATTCTGTGTTTGCAAGAGGTAAAAGCATCCCGCAATCAGGTTGATTTAGCCCCTTTTGCCGATATGGGATACAGCCCGTATTGGCACGAAGCAGAGAAGAAAGGGTACGGCGGAGTAGCTGTTTTTTCCCAAATAGCGCCTGTCGCCGTTACCTACGGTATGGGGCATCCAAAGTATGATGCGGAAGGAAGAGTGATAAAGTTTGATTTGCCCGACTTTTCCATTCTGAATGTTTACATGCCCTCCGGCACAAGGGGAGAAGTACGGCAGCAGTTCAAATACGAATGGTTAGACGATTTCAAAGGCTATTTGCAGGATTTGAAACAGCGCCAAAGCGGACTGTTGATTGGCGGGGATTTCAACATTGCACACCGCCCCATTGACATCCATAATCCTGTGTCTAACAAGAAAAGTTCGGGTTTTCTTCCCGAAGAGCGCGCATGGATGGACTGCCTGTTCAATGACGGTTTTCTTGATTTGTTTCGCCAATTCCACAACGAGCCGCATCGCTACACCTGGTGGAGCACACGAGCCAACTCGCGCGCCAAAAACTTAGGTTGGCGAATTGACTACTGGGTAGCCGATACCACACTTCGGCCTCGTATTGCCGATTGCGATATTTTGCAAGAGGCGATGCACTCCGACCATTGTCCTGTTTCAGTAAAAATTAATCTCTGAGTCATCTGCCATTATTGGCACAGTGATTTTTTATGTTTAATATAGCAAACGTAATAGATTGCCCGTGTTTCCGTTCTCAAATATTAGTGATTTGTGTGTATGCCAAACCAATTACTATTAACTATGCGAAATAAGCTCTCGGATAAAGCAGCATACCTGTTAAGGTTTGTTCTTTATTTATTAGCATTCATAGCTTTATACGGCTGCTCCCCTTCACAGCGGCAGGAAGAACCTTCCGGCCCTCGCGAAGCCAAAGGTAGCCGATTCTATGGCGGCGTTTTGCGTATCAATGAAACCGAGTATATCAAAACATTGTATCCGCCGGCTATTGTTGATGTATATTCTTATCGCGTAGCTAATCATATCTATGAAGGGCTCTTCAAGTTTGACCAAACCAACATGGAGGTTGTAAAATCATTGGCAGACACCTTTGAAATAGACCCTACCCAGACCATATATACCTTCCAACTGAAAAAGGGCGTATTTTTTCACGATGACCCTGCTTTTGAAGGCGGCAAAGGGCGCGAGTTTACTGCCGAAGATGTGAAATACTGCTTCACGCAATTGTGCACACAAAGTCCCAACAACCAGTCCTTCCACCTATTTGACGGCATCATCAAAGGGGCAAAAGAGTACTACAATGCCTCTGCCGGAGGGAAAAAGCCCGACTTTGAAGTAGAAGGCATCAAAGTGCTTGGTAAATACACCATTCAGTTATTGTTAGAGAGGCCTTATTCTTTATTGTTGTCCAACCTGGCACGCAGTGGCGGTTTTATTTTCCCGCGCGAGGCTTACGAAAAATATGGCAATGAGATGAAGTTCAAAGCAGTCGGTACGGGGCCTTTCATACTGAAAAATATTGATGACAATAATTCCATCACCCTCAAACGCAATCCGAACTATCACAGAAAAGACCGTTTCGGCAACCAATTGCCATTATTGGACGGGGTGTACATACAATTTATACGAGAAAAACGCACGGAATTTTTTGAGTTTAAAAAAGGCAATCTGGACATGATATATCGCCTTCCTACCGATTACATCATTGAAATTTTGGAAGAAGCCGAATCAGACCCCGATGGCGGTATCAACAAGTATACGCTGCAAAGAGAACCGGAGACTCAGACCCAATTTTACTCTTTACTCAATATCCATCCGGTATTTAAAAACGTGAACGTGCGTAAAGCCTTCTCATTTGCTATTGACCGCAAAGAAATTTTGGACAGAGTATTGAACGGCGAAGGCTATGAAGCAGGCTTATACGGCCTTACGCCTCCATCGTTCCGCTGGTATGATATTCACAAAATCAAAGGTTACGACTTCAACAAAGATTCAGCCCTTTACTATATCGCCAAGGCTGGTTATCCAATGGGTAGAAACTTCCCCCCGGTTACCCTTGACCTGAACCCCGAAGGCGAGCGCCATACGCTGGTTGCAACCGAAGTGCAGCGCCAACTCAAAGAGGTGCTTAATATAGACATTGACCTGAACGTAGTTACGCACTCCGACATTACCGACAAGTGCTTATCGGGCAATTATGCCATGATTCGCCTTTCATGGGTTGCGGACTTTCCAAGCCCCGAAAACTTCCTATGGATATTTTACAGCAAGCAATCTACTTTTAAGGCAGGAGAAAATACTTATCCGAATATCCCGCGTTACTACAATCCGAAGTTTAACGAAAACTACGAAAAAGCACTTGCTGCTCCCAATATAGAAGAGCAAACAAAATATTTTCAGGCGGCAGAGTCTATCATGATGCAAGATGCTCCGATTATCGTACTGTGGTATGACGAATGTTATCGCCTGTTGCAGCAGCATGTGGAGAACCTGCCCAACAACCCGATGCAATATCGCGACTTCAGCGAGGTATATCTGAAACCCAAAGCGACCAACATTCAAAACAAAGAAGTAAAATAAGAGCGGGAAAATATGGTTGCCAAAACTTTCGGCAGTGCTGTTTTCGGCGTTGATGCATCTGTTATTACTGTTGAGGTAACTATCATGCAAGGTACAGGCTTTGTCATGGTAGGTTTGCCCGACAGTGCCGTTAAAGAAAGTGCGCAACGAGTAGAGTCTGCACTGAAATTTTTTGGCTATAAGATGCCGCGCCAGCGGGTCGTCATTAACATGGCACCTGCCGACCTCCGCAAAGAAGGTTCCGCATACGATTTGACACTTGCCATCGGGATTCTTCGAGCTTCCGAACAACTCAGGGCAGATGATTTGAATAACTACCTGATTATGGGCGAATTGTCGCTCGATGGTCTTTTACGCCCCATTAAAGGGGTTTTACCCATTGCTATTGAGGCACGCAAAAAGGGCTATAAAACGCTTATCATTCCCAAAGAAAATGCGCATGAGGCAGCCATCGTCAATAATATTGATGTGATTGGCGCAGAAACACTGCTGGATGCTATTGAGCATATCAACGGCGATAGAAGAATTGAACCTTTGCGGAAAGATACAAGACAGTTATTCTTCCACGAGCAAAGCCATTATACGGCAGATTTTTCGCACGTGCAGGGGCAGGAAAATATTAAGCGGGCACTGGAAATAGCCGCGGCAGGTGGCCACAATGTTATCATGATTGGCCCTCCGGGTGCAGGCAAAACTATGCTTGCCAAACGGCTTCCCTCTATTCTGCCCATGATGAGCCTGCAAGAAGCCTTAGAAACAACAAAAATTCATTCGGTAGCAGGCAAGTTAGGGGCGCAAGCCGGCTTGATAGCTCAGCGGCCGTTTCGTGCCCCCCATCACACCATCAGCGATGTGGCGCTGGTAGGCGGTGGAGGAATTCCGCAACCCGGGGAAATCTCACTGGCACACAATGGCGTACTTTTCTTGGACGAACTGCCCGAGTTTAAGCGAACGGTATTGGAAGTAATGCGACAGCCTTTGGAAGAGCGTCGGGTAACTATTTCGCGCGCCAAAGTTACGGTTGATTTTCCCGCAAACTTTATGTTGGTTGCCAGCATGAACCCTTGTCCGTGTGGTTACTACAACCACCCTGAAAAAGATTGCGTATGCGGACCCGGAGTCGTGCAGCGCTACTTGAACAAGGTCAGCGGCCCACTATTAGACCGCATAGACTTACATGTGGAAGTAACACCTGTATCCTTTGACCAGATGACCAGCACGCGCCCCGCTGAAAGCAGCGAACAAATTCGCAGCAGGGTAGTGAAAGCAAGAGCCATACAAACCGAACGCTTTAAAGAATATGCAGGTATTTACTCCAATGCAATGATGCCTTCGCAGATGGTTAAAGAAATATGCACCATCAGCAATCCTGGTAAAACATTGCTCAAAACAGCAATGGAACGACTCGGGCTTTCTGCTCGTGCCTATGACCGCATTTTAAAGGTAGCACGTACCATTGCCGACTTGGCCGGCAGTCAGGAAATTAAAATAGAGCACTTGGCGGAAGCTATTCAGTATCGGAGCTTAGACCGAGAAAACTGGGCAGGCTAACGCCAAGCATATTGTATGGTTTATTTGCGAAAAGCAATTTTCCACACGCCCCGCAGGTCGCCGTGTTGATAGCCTGTGGCCAAATCGGCAGGGTACTTGCCGCGAATAGCAGCCAGTGTGGCAGGGTCAATATCATTTTTAGGGTCGCCATGGCATTGCAAGCAGGTAGGCATACCAACCATGATGGGCTTGTAGTAAATCACTTGATTTTCCTGCTCCACTAAACGGGCGGACAGTACCGTTCCTGCGGTTTTTTGCGCCTGATAATCAGCAATTACGATGCTGTCTGTCGCATCGGGCATGTCTGCCGGATTGCGGTAGTGGTCAGAAATGCGTTGTATGGTGCAGTTGTAGTGCTGCGACAAGGAGTCGGCAATAGGCAGTGCGTGAACATTGCAAAATGAAACAGCACCTGCTGTTCCTTGTTCGTTAATAGCCTTCATCAAAGCACCTACAAATGCTTTTTGTGCGGCGTTGGCTACAGAGTCGCCCGCAATCTGAAAATCGGTAGCTGCTTTGGCTGTGGTTTGGCTTTCGGAAGCAGTGTCGGTAGTTTGTTGGGTAGGACTGTTGCATGCCCATCCCAAAAGCAACAGTGCCATGAGCAGATATGTTTTTTGCATAACTTGTTGAAATAGATTACAGAAACTAAGTTAGAAAAACAGCCGGTAATCAGCCAATTTTTCACTTAGATTTCGTAGGTAGTGCGAGCCAAAATACTGCGCCCGAGCGTTACCTCATCGGTGTATTCCAATTCGCTGCCGACAGGCAACCCGCGTGCAAGTGTCGTAATTTTTACTTCGTAATTTTTAAGCCTTTTAGAGAGGTAAAAGGCGGTAGTATCGCCTTCCATAGTTGCGCTTATGGCGAGGATAATCTCTTTAACTTCGCCTGTGGCAATTCGACTTACGAGAGATTCAATATGCAAATCGGCAGGCCCGATACCTTCAATTGGCGAAATAATGCCCCCCAATACGTGATAAAGGCCGGTATATTGGCCGGTATTTTCAATGGCTAAAATGTCGGGCGATTCTTCTACTACGCAGATAATACTTCTGTCTCGGCGATTGTCTGAACATATATGACAAAAAGCCGATTCCGAAATATGATGGCAGGATTGGCAGTAGGTGGTTTGTGTGCGCAGTTTTACAATGGCTTCTGCCAGTTGCGTGCTGTATTTTTCTTCCTGTTTCAGCAGGTGGAGTGCCAGCCGAAGAGCAGTTTTTTTACCGATACCAGGCAGTTTGGATATTTCGGCAACTGCATCTTCAACCAACTTTGACGGATAGTTCATCAGGTAGACAGTTTACACAATGGCAGCACCTATACCTCTGTCCGTAATAGCATCGCGCATGGGTCGCAACTCGTCAAAACTGCCTTTTTTCACGCTGCATTTTCCCTTATAATGAATGATGAGTGTGCATTGCTCGGCTTGCTCCGGCGTATGCTTGCAAACATCTATCAGGGTTTGAATCACAAACTCAAACGTGTTTACGTCATCATTGAAAACAACAAGCTCGTGAGCATCCACTAACTTCTCGTTTGGCACTTCAGTTTCAAGGATTTCAACCGAATTATCTTCCCAAGGTTGCATTTGTAATGAATTTAGCTTTCTAATGACAAAGATAAAAAAAAACTCATACTTGTTTGACATATTCTTTTTCTGTTATATTTGCCATTACCTGTAATTTAAACTAACGCTATTATGAAAATGAAAACCAGTTACTGTTACTGCTCATTCTACTGCCAAGTCTGTTGACTCCTTTAAAGTCATCACTTCTTGATTTTAAGAGGAGTTTTTTCTCCCAAATTATTTTTATTGTACAAGTATCGCATCCGTTGCGCTTGCAATGTTGCAGCTCTACAACTGTATTGCAGGCAAAAGGTTGATAAACTTCTATTTAATTACAAACAGCAATTCACATGAACATGAAAGTGAACTCTTTACTAAAAATGACATTGGCAGTTTTGCTGATGTTCTGTGCGGAGATGCTTTATGCGCAGAACCGTATGGTCAAGGGTAAGGTTACGTCAGAGGAAGACGGTAGCCCACTACCCGGCGTAAATGTTACCCTGAAAGGTACTAATACAGGTACAATTACCGACGTAGAAGGTAATTTCAGCCTGAATGTTTCCGGAGACAATCCGGTTTTGGTATTTTCCTATGTGGGCTTTATCTCACAGGAAGTAAATGTGGCTGGCAAAGACAACATAGATGTTAAGCTGGCAGTTGATGTAAGAGCCCTGAGCGAGGTAGTTGTAGTTGGTTATGGCGAGCAGAAGAAGCGCGATATCACCGGCTCTATGACCTCTGTAAAGGCTAAGGATTTTAATCCGGGTGCCATTGTATCTCCCGAACAATTACTGCAAGGCCGTGCAGCGGGCGTAGTAATTACTTCTGCAAACGGCGACCCCGGTGCTAACCCTAACGTGCGTATTCGTGGGGGTACATCCATTAACGCAAGTAACCTGCCTTTGTACGTAATTGATGGTGTACCTATCGATAACGGAACGGTAACTCCCGGCGGTGCAAACTTGGGTGCGGCCCCTCCGCGTAACCCGCTGAACTCGTTGAACCCGAACGATATTGAGTCCATAGATGTATTGAAAGATGCTTCTGCGGCTGCTATCTACGGTTCACGCGGTGCTAATGGTGTTATCATCATTACTACTAAAAAAGGCAAAGAAGGCAGAGGAACACTCAATTACGATGCTTACGTAGGTTTTAATACACCTTCTAAATATTTGCCTTTGCTCAATGCGGCCGAATATCGTCAGTTTGTACAATCTAACGGCCTGAACAACGACTTAGGCAATGCCGATACGGACTGGCAACGCGAAGTATTGCGTACGGCAATGGTACATAATCATGACCTTTCTTTTGGCGGCGGTACAGCCAAAACACAGTATCGCGCTTCCGTGAATTATTTCAACCAAGAGGGCATGGTTATTAACTCCGGTATGACTCGCGTTTCTGGTCGTGTCAATGTAAACCACAAGGCGATTAATGACAAACTCAATCTGGAACTGCAACTGATGGGTTCTCAGGTAAATGACCAATTGGTGCCGTATTCTGCCACAGGTGGTTTTGAGGGCGGTTTGTTTACTAACGTAATGAAAATGAACCCTACTTTCCCTGTTAGAAGACCGGACGGCAGTTTCTTTGAATATCCTTCTCCGTCTATTCGTAACCCGGTTGCATTGGCTACTCAGTTGAGCGATAACGTAGTTACCAACCGTATTTTTGCCAATTTGGGTGCTACTTACGAAATTATCCAAGGATTGAAAGCCCGCATTGCCGTAAGTACAGACCGCAACTTGTCTACCCGTAAGGTTTATGTACCACGCAGCAGTCCTGCAGGTTTACCATTTGGCGGTGAAGCAGCTATTCGCCAAAACGATTTTGGTTTTGAACGCTTTGAGTCTTATCTAAGCTATCAGAAGAATCTGTTAGATAACCACAACCTCAATGTTATTGCCGGTTATGACTATCAAATTTTCAACCGCGAAGGTTTTGGTGCCGCCGGCCGTGACTTTATTACGGATGCTTTCGGACCTAATAACTTAGGTGCAGGCAACTCAACTGTTTTGGCAGGTATTCCTCCGTTCTCATTCAAAGAGAATAACAGACTGATTTCGTTCTATGCCCGTGCCAACTATGACATTGCCGGCAAGTATCTGTTTACTGCTACTTTCCGTCGCGATGGTTCTTCCCGTTTTGGTGCCAACAATAAGTGGGGTAACTTCCCGTCAGCTTCAGTAGCATGGCGCATTGTGGAAGAGAACTTCATGAAAGGTATTGACGCGATAACCGACCTGAAAGTGCGTGTGAGCTATGGCATCACCGGTAGTCAGGAAATAGGTAACCGTCGTTCGCTGACCATCTTCAATGCCGACCCGGGACTGCGCGCCATCATTGGTGGCATACCTCAAACAGGCGTGGCCCTGACACAGAACCCCAACCCGAACCTGAAATGGGAAGAAACTTCTCAGTTAAACGTAGGTATTGACTATGGTTTCTTGGATAACCGCCTAACCGGTAGCATTGACTATTTTATCAAGCGTACAACAGACCTTTTATTGGAGTTCGCCGTGCCTCAACCCGCGGTAGTACCTACTATTTTGGGTAATGCAGGTGAAGTACAAAATAAGGGGCTCGAATTTTCTGCTAATTACACAGCCGTAGATAAAGGCGATTTCCGTTGGGATGTTTCTGCCAACTTTGCATACATAGAAAACAAAGTAGTGAGCCTTGCCGGTAGCGCAGACTCTATTTTCCGCGCTAATGCTTCAGGTGCCGGTCAGTCGGGTGTAAACACACAGGTAATTGCACCGGGGCTGCCTGTCAACTCGTGGTACGGCCCCACATTGGTGCGCATTGAAAACGGCGTACAAATCTTAGGCCCTCGTCAGGTTTTAGGCAACCCTAATCCACGCTTCACTTACGGCATCAACAACAGTTTCCGTTATAAGCGTCTGGATTTCAGCTTCTTCTTGCAAGGCGTACAAGGAATGGAAGTGTTTAACAACACTGCATTGGAGTACACTGTGAAAAACAACGTCAATACTAATATTAACATGCTGCGTGAGGCATTAACGGATGGTACTAGTTTGACAGAAACTCCTAAGTTTTCTAGCCGTTGGATTGAAGACGGTTCATTCCTTCGTTTGCAAAACGCTACTATTGGTTACAATTTTGACATCAGCAGTGTGAAATGGTTGAGCAATCTGCGCGTATATGCTACTGGACAAAACTTGTTCCTAATTACCAAATACACAGGTTTAGACCCTGAAGTGGCTGCTGCGTTCCCCGGCTATGACTATGCGAACTATCCTCGTGCACGCACCGTGATATTCGGCCTCAATGTAGGTTTCTAAACAAGATTGCAGTAGCAGCCACTCCCTGTAAGTGCTTGACAAAGTGGCTGCCATAATAAAAAATAAGTATGCGTTCAAACAACTTTTTTGAACAAAAAATTGTAAATTAAAACTAAACTCTGTTCATATGACAATGAAGAGCAAAATAACGAAGTATTTCGTGGCCGGAGCGATGGCATGTTCCACGCTGGTTTATTCCGGTTGTACGAATCTGGAGGAAGACGTATTCAGCCAAATTGTGCCTGAAACGTTTTTCCAGAACGATGCACAGGCGTTATCAACGCTGATTCCAATATACGCACAATTGCGTTCATATTTGTGGAATTACTACAACATTTCACAGCATACATCTGATGAAACAATGGTACCTCAGCGCGGTGGCGACTGGGGTGATGGCGGTGTTTGGGCACAATTACACACGCACACATGGGATAAAACACACCCAATGATTAACGGAGCATGGATTGATGCTTATACGGGTGTTGCACGTGCCAATGTGTTTATCGACAACCTGAGCCGTTCTTCAGTAAATGAAAACCTGAAAAAGGCCTTTAATGCGGAAGCAAGATTCCTGCGCGCCTATTTCTACTTCCAATTGATGGATTTCTTTGGCGGAGTACCTATTGTAACTACGCCTACGGTGGATGCTGCCAATCCTCCTGCTCGCAATAGTCGTCAGGAAGTATTTAACTTCATCGAGAAAGAACTGCGTGAGGCTGTAGCTGATTTGCCTGCTACTGCAACCGGACCTAATTTGGGACGTGCCACCAAAGGTGCGGCCAATACCCTGCTTGCCAAAATGTACCTGAACGCACAGGTTTACACAGGAACAGCACGTTGGCAAGATTGTATCGCTGCTTGCGATGCGGTAATCAACAGCAATGTTTACCGTTTGGCAAATAACTATTTCGACAACTTTGTTGTCAATAATGAAAACTCACCTGAAGCTATTTTCTTGATTGGCAACATCAATCAAGATGGTTTAGGATTGACCTTCACAATGCGCAACTTCCACTACAACCAGTTGCCACAATCACCATGGAACGGTTTCTGTACTATTGCCGAGTTTATTGACCAATTTAGCGAACCCGGCGACGTGCGTCGCAACATCTTGCAGGAAGGTCGTGCCATTAACTTTTTGACAGGACAACCTGCTTTTGACCGCAGCGGCAACCCGCTGATATTTACTCGCGATGTACCGCTGGTAAATGCCTCAGAGGGTGCAGGTGTACGCGTATTGAAATGGCAGATTGACCCGGCTCAAAACGGCGGCGATGCAGGTAACGACTATTTCATCTTCCGCTATGCTGATGTATTACTAATGAAGGCTGAAGCCCTGAACGAACTGAACGGCCCGACTGCTGAGGCTGTCAATTTGGTCAATCAGGTGCGCAACCGCTCTATTAACCCGCCACGACCACTATCTGTAGCAGGCTTTAACCGCGACACATTCCGTGCACAAATTCTGCGTGAGCGCTCAACAGAATTAGGTTGGGAGGCCACTCGCCGTACAGACTTGATTCGCCACAACCGCTTTACCAATGCGTGGACAAACAAGCCTGCAAGCCAACCTATCCGCAACCTGTTCCCTGTTCCACAGGCTCAGATTGATGCTAATCCAAAACTGACTCAAAACCCTGGCTATTAATCGGTTAGGTTTGAAGTGAATCTATTAAAAAAATAGCTGTTCCAAATGCGGAGCAGCTCTTTTTTTTGACTCAATGGTAATAAGGGCAGTTCATATAATTATTTTTCCACCGCAATTGCCTCAATTTCAATCAGATAATCAGGTGTTACTAACGAATGTACTCCTAATGTGCTGCGAGCTACTTTTACAGGATTTTGCGGGTTACTAAAAAATAGTTTGTAAGCTTCAAACCAGCCGTTATAGTCGGGCTGATTGCCTTTTTGGGGGTCGGGAGCAACATATACCCGCAAAAAAATGACATCATTCAGTGTCATGCCGCCTTGTTTGAGAATGCCTTCAATGCGCTTCATAATGCTGATGCTCTGCGTGTACGTATCTCCGAAGCGTTGGCGGCTGCCCGGGGCGGCACTGCTGTCGGCGATGGCGGCAACAATCCCGCTAGTGTGAATCCAGCGTTTCCCTGCCGGAACTTCTACTCCCTGCAAGATAGGAGAGGACGGATTGTTGTCGTATCTTTTAACCATGCCAACAGGCGGCTTGCAGGCAAAAGCCAGCAGCAATAAAACAGGAAAAAGGGAGCGTTTTTTCATCGTTACAACAGTTTATAACCTACCAGAAAATCTGTTCGTGCGCCGAACGGGCGGAAATAAACAAATATTTCGTAGTTATTTTGGGTTTGTCCATGGCTGCCTTCCAGAAAAACATCGTCTCGTTTGCCATCTTTGTGCAGTAGCGAATATTGGTAGTCATAAATGCCTTGTTTGAGCAATACAACACCCTGATAAACTTCCTGCGTGGGATAGTATTTCATCTCAAAGGCTTCATCGAGCCGCCAATTGGAAAAGCCGCCGCTGACAAACACCTTCCCTTCGAGTAGCTCATGACTTTTCAAGGTGAAAACGACTTCGGCGTAGTCGGCTTCCGTTCCCGGGTCGCGGCTGCCTTGTACGGTGGCAATCATAAATCGCCCGTTTTGGTCAGGGAATATGCGGTTGTAAGCCCATCCGTTGCGGCTTTGGTCGGGTATGATGAAAACTTCGTTCAAGTGCGGACGCAGGTTAATTTGCCCTACGTTCAGCAATCGCGTGTTCATACTGGTTGTATTGAATACGCGGAACTCATTGCCTCCTTTAAACTGACGGTCTGCCATAAAATTATCATACTGCAATATGCGCTCATAGTCGCGAACGAACGTGGGTTGCAGTTGTCGCATCATATTGTCCCAACGGAAATTTTGCCGCACCATAACTTGTATTTGTTGTTGTGGGTTGCCTACCTGCCGTAATGAACTGTAGCCGATACTGAAATCAACTTGTTGGTTGCGAAAGGCTTCCTCTACCCCTACGGGATTTTTTACTGATGCGCTGATATTGACCAATGACTCGTACACCATAAAGCGCCGCGACAAAAACAGGTTGCGCTCGTTGCCTTCTTCGTAAACAACCAGCACGTAGTTGCCTGAAACCTGCACCTGCGGCACTTCAAAGCGATAGTGAACAAAGTTTACTTTGGTGTTGAACGACAATTGGCGGTCGGTGATGAAAAATTCGTTGTAGCCCTGCAAATATTCAATGGGGCTCAATTGTGAGATAGTCCAATCGGCATTGCAGTTGATGATTTTGACTGCTAAGCGTTCTATTTCGTTAGTCAATTTGTCAAAAGTCAGGATGAGTTGCCCGCCTTTGGGCACAACGGGCGGCAGCAGTTGGCTTTGCAGTGGGTCGCCCGTCAGCGGATACAATTGCACCGTGCGAACGTCGGGCTGATAGTTCAGGTCTTCCATTTTCAGCACGGGCGAAGCGAAAGCAGCCGTGAAAGTTGCTATCAAAAAGCCCGCCAGCAAGAGGATGTATTTCATGTGTTTGGTTGGTTTTGAGTCGGTAAAAGGTTTTTTCTTTGGGGAACGCAGATTTTTGTAAACGAAATAAGCAGTTGAGCAGTAAACTTTCTACCGCAAAGTTTTATGCCGAGCGCCAAAGCATCTTTCTTGCGTACTTTGCGATTGAGCCTTTGCAGTCTCTACGGTAAAAAATCTAATGTGATTAATTCCTTACAATTTCGCGCCAAAGTCTTCGGCTACCAAATCGCCGACAATTTTTGCTGAACAAAGGCTCAACGGAATGCCGCCACCCGGATGCACACTGCCGCCGCAGAAGTACAAACCGCTGATTTTATTAGAGAAATTGGCATGGCGCAAAAATGCCGAATAGCGGTTATTGCTGCTGTTGCCATAGAGCGCCCCCATTGCCGAAGAGGTGCGCAACTCGATGCTGCGCGGGTCTAAAATGGCTTCGGTGGCAATCAGCGGTGCAATGTCTGTACCTAACATGCGGCTCAATTTGGCAATAATGTCCTTTCGGGCTTGTGCAATGAGTGCGTCCCAATCCTGACCACTGTTATTCGGCACGTTAATCATCACAAACCAATTTTCACAGCCTTTGGGCGCATCATCGGGCTTGTATTTGCTTGTAATATTGATGTAAACTGTCGGGTCGTTGCCGATGGTTTTTTTCTCGAAAATATGGGCGAATTCTGTGCGATAGTCGGCGCTGAAAAAAATGTTGTGCAAATCCAATTGCGGAAAACTTCGTGCAATACCCCAATAGAAAATCAGTGCCGAGCTTGATTTGGGCTGGTTCAGAATTTTATTGGGTGCCTTTTCCTGCGGCAGCAGGCGGCGGTAGGCGGCGGTAACGTCCATATTGCAAACCACAATATCAGCTGCTACGGTTTGTCCGTTTACGAGAATGCCTGTTGCCGTTTTTCTGCCGTTTTTTTGCTGTGTAATAATTTGACTGACAGGACTTTGCAGGTGGAATTTTACTCCTTTGCGCTGTGCCAGTCGCACCAGACTTTGGCTGATTTCGTGCATACCTCCTTTGGGGAAAAATGCGCCGATGCCGTGTTCCAAATGCGGAATGATGTTGAGCGTGGCAGGCGTTTGATAGGGATTAGAGCCGTTGTAGGTGGCATAGCGATTGAACAACTGCACCAATTTGGGATGCTGCAAAATGGCTTCGTTGGCAGCGTTCATGGTGCGGAATAGGTCTAACTTGCCTATTTGCGCAATGGCTTTTGCCACTTTTCCGATAGCTTGCGGCCGCGTGAATGCATTTAGGCGGTGTAAAGTGCTTTTCAGGAAAATATCGGCAGTGAGTTCGTATTTTTCGCGGCTGCTTTCCAAAAAGCGCAATACTTTCTGCCCGTCTGCGCTTAGTTTTTCGGAAAGTTCTGCTGCGTAGCGCTGCGGGTCGGCAAAGGCACGCAAAAACGTACCGTCTTCAAAAAAGTAGTGCGTAATAACGTCCAAGCGAATGTAGGGAAAATGTTCGTCGGGATGTTCACCTGCCAATCGGAACAAGTCTGTTACCATTTCAGGCAGCGTAAAGAGTGAAGGCCCCGCATCAAAGCGGTAGCCATCCTGCACAATTTCCGACAGTTTGCCGCCCGTGTAGGCGTTAGCTTCCAATACCTCTGTTTCAAACCCCATGCATTGCAGGCGAATTGCTGCCCCGATACCTGCAATACCCGAACCGATAATTACTGCTTTCATGCCCAAAACCTGATAAAATTGAGGGTAAAACTATGCCAAAAACAACAGATTTTCGGCTATAAAGTTTGATTTATCTGTTGCATGAGCCCATCGGTTTACGGCTGTTTTGGCGTAAATTTGCTTATGAAATTACCTGTTTTGCAGCGCATTGCCTGCCTGTGGCTGCTGATTGTGATGATTGCGTGCGCAAGTAAACCGCGTGAGGGGCTTTATTACGGCTCGGGAAACATCATGGAAGTGGCACTGTTGAGACGTGGAAACATCGCTTTTCAGATTATTTCCAAACGCAACCGACAGACTCGTTATATCAGCGGCAAAGCAGAGTGCTACAAAGAAAATTTTTACGTCTCTACCGAACTTTCGGGCAACAGTGATACGAACAGATTATTTTTTGAGTTGAAACCCGGGCAAATTTACATTACGGAAAACAGCCTGAACCCTTCGCAAAAGACCTTTGAGGGTATTTACGACTTTTTTTCTGCCGACAAGTTGCGTCCCGAAGGAACTTACTTTTGGAATGCATCCTATCTGCAACCGAAACCATGAACGATACGTATTACGTTTTGCAAAGCGCTGCCGAATTTCAGTTGAAAGAAAAAGGTAGCAGATTTCTTGCCTATGCTTTTCCCGTTGTGTCGGAAGATGAAGCCAAACAAAAATTGATGGAACTGCGCAAAAAATATTACGATGCTACGCATTATTGTTATGCTTATACAGTAGGCTATCCGAAGACAACTACCCGCCAAAGCGATGATGGTGAGCCTTCGGGGACAGCAGGTTTGCCCATTCAGAACCAAATTAGGGCAAAGGGGGTTCAAAATACGTTGGTTGTAGTGGTGCGCTACTATGGTGGCACGAAATTAGGAGCAGCGGGACTTGTGCAGGCATATAAAACTGCAGCAGCGGGCGTATTGAATGAGGCAGTATTGAAAGAGCTTTATTTGACTGCAAAAGTTACCGTTAAAGTGCCTTTTGCACACCTAAACGAAGTAATGACCATTGCCAAAAAGCAAAAACAACAGCCGCTATTGGAGGAAAACACTACTAATCCTGAAATTCAGCACCTTAGCTTTCGGGTGAAGCTCAGTGAACTGCCTGTTTTTGAGGCGGCACTCCAATCGTTACACTACGTTGATTTTATGATAGAAACCGTCTAAGACGAATTTCTTTGCATAATAAATTTATAACACTAAATATTTAAATCGGAATGACTGCGAAAAAAGTTTTCACTGTTTTAGGTTTAGTATGGGTCGGGTTACTCAATAATGCCTGTAAAGAAAATGTTGTGCAATTGCCTCCTCCCGATTTTGCACAAATTATGGTGGACAACAGCCCTTTTGTAGGTTTCAAAAGCACTACTGACCAAGACTTTTCACGCTATACACAGGTAGTAGTGCGCAAGGCACCCGTAAACAATCAGGTGATTTTTGAAGAAACTTTTTTGGAAGGCGGTCAGCCCCGCACTATCAGTTATACCGTTAAGTTCGGGCGGATTGGCAGCAATGCAGTAGAACTTTCTATTGACCAGCAATCGGTTGGGGGTAATGAGAGTGTTATCGGTATAACTATGCCCGGTGAAACCAATCCGGCATCTACTGTTCATGGACAATTTATCGGTTTTGATACCAACAAGCAGAAAATCAACAAGTTGCAATTTGCATTGGCAACTAACCCTGGTACACCCCGCGCGCGCCGCTGGCTGTATGACTTTCCTCAGCCGTGCCCCTCTAACCGTCCACGCTGGAATGGTAGCGACTGTGTGCAGTAATCATGCAGCTGTTAGAAGTCTGTGTGGATAATTTGCAGGGAGTTGTGGCCGCTGCCCGTGGCGATGCCGACCGATTAGAACTCTGCGCCTCATTGGCCGATGGAGGATTGACCCATTCATCGGCTTTTATTATAGCTGCAAAAAAGGCAGTCAATATCCCGATATATGTGATGATTCGCCCCCGTGGCGGCGATTTTACTTGTTCCGATGAAGAGTTTGCCATGATGTTGCAGGAAGTGGCAGATGCTAAAGCAGCAGGTGCAGACGGTATTGTAACGGGTGTAATCAACTCGCAAGGCGAACTTTGCCCTGTTAAAAACGCCGTACTGATTGCTGCGACCAATGCCACCGAATATCACTTTTCCGCCAAAATAACGCAGCAAAGCCCGCTTGTACATCTGTATCAGGCGCACCCTGCTGCCAATGCGCAAAATATTGTGCATTGAGCAACGGCCGATGAGGCTACGGTTAGCCGGATGAAGCAGTTATTGGTTACAATTTAGCCAGTCTTTCCACCGCCCTTTCCAAGGTTTGGTCGGTTTTGGCAAAACAAAAGCGCAGCAGGTGTTCTTGTTTGGGCTGCCCGTAGAATACAGAAACCGGAACAGTTGCTACGCCGACTTCCTTAGTCAGGCGAACGGCAAAGTCCGTATCCGCTTCATCCGATATGGCGGAGTAGTCGGCCAATTGAAAATAAGTGCCTTCCGAGGCAGTTAATCGGAAGCGGGTTTCCTGCATCAATGCGCAAAACTTATCGCGTTTTTTATGATAAAACGCAGGCACGTGCAAATACTTTTCCGGTTGTTTCAGATAGTCGGCAATAGCATATTGCAGTGGAGTTGCCGTGCTGAAAGTGAGGAACTGATGCACTTTTCTAAACTCGCGCATCAGTGATGCAGGCGCTACGGCATAACCTACTTTCCAACCCGTTACGTGAAAAGTTTTTCCGAAAGAGGAAATAACAAAACTCTGCTCGGCCAAGCGCGGATATTTAAGGGCGCTTTCGTGTGTACCCGAAAAGATGATGTGTTCATAAACCTCATCGCTGATGAGGAAAATATCAGTACTTGCCAGCAGATTTTCCAACCACCGCATATCTTCTGCGCTCATCACTGCACCTGTGGGGTTGTGCGGCGTATTGATGATGAGGGCACGTGTGCGAGGTGAAATGGCTGCCGCCAGTGCTTCTCTGTTGATGTGAAAATCGGGAGCAGGAAGTGCTACGGGCACAACCCTGCCGCCGTTAAGTTCTTTGGTAAGTACTTTCTAAATTTGCCGATGGCTCATTCCTATTGCGGCTTTGTAGCCCGGTCTAATGCTGCGCTTGTGCACCGTATTTGATACGACTTACGATTAGCCGATTCATGACAAAACAACTGACAGCCGCTTGGGCGCAGTCAAAGTCGGTGGGCAGGAAGTAACCTAATTTGGCGAACAGCCCAAATGGAACTTTGTTTGTTGCATCACCCGACAGGATTGGCACATTAAAAATTCAAGTTCAAACGAAAAAACCTAACTTTGCTCTTGCGCTTTTTGCAGGCGTGCGGAACAAGGTTTCTATGAAATACAACGAATATAAACAGTCTGTAACCGAGCTTGGCAAGCAAGCCGGTGAGCAAATTCTTGCTTATTGGAAGGCAAATGCCGTTTTTCAAAAATCTGTTGAATCGCGTCCGGCTGACCGCCCGTTTGTCTTCTACGAAGGGCCGCCTTCTGCCAACGGAACGCCCGGCATTCACCACGTGATGGCGCGTACCATCAAAGACATTTTCTGCCGCTACAAAACCCTGAAAGGCTTCCGAGTGGAACGCAAAGGCGGATGGGATACACACGGGCTGCCCGTGGAATTGCAGGTGGAAAAGGAGTTGGGCATCACCAAGGAAGACATTGGCAAGAAAATAAGCATTGCGGACTACAACCAAAAGTGCCGCGAGGCGGTGATGAAATACAAAGCCCAATGGGACGACCTGACCGAGCGCATCGGCTTTTGGGTGGACTTGGAAAATCCCTACATCACGTTTGACAACAACTACATTGAGTCTTGCTGGTGGTTGCTCAAACAACTGCACGCCAAAGACCTGCTGTATAAAGGCTACACCATTCAGCCCTTCTCACCTGCGGCGGGTACGGGTTTGAGTTCGCACGAACTCAATCAGCCCGGCACCTACAAGAACGTAAAAGATACGTCGGTTATCGCGCAGTTCAAGGTGAAAGGTTCTGACAACGATTACCTGCTGGCATGGACAACCACGCCATGGACGCTGCCATCCAATACCGCGCTTGCTGTGGGTAAGGACATCACTTATGTAAAAGTGAAGACCCACAACCAATACACCAAACAGCCTGTTAATATTATCTTCGCCAAAGAGCGCATGGGCTACGTACTGGGCGGCAACTACATCAACCGCAACGATTTCGTGGAAGGCAAACACAGCGGTAAAATTCCGTACGTAATTACTGAAGAGTTTAGGGGCGAAGAGTTGATAGGGTTGCAATACGAGCAATTGCTGCCCTTTGTTCAGCCGCACGAAAACCTGCAAAATGCTTTCAAAGTATATGCGGGCGACTTTGTAACTACCGAAGAAGGTTCCGGCATTGTGCATATTTCGCCCACTTTCGGTGCAGATGATGCGCGTTTGGGCAAGCAAAATAACGTACCTGCGCTGCTGGTAGCCGACGAACACGGACACTATCAACCCACGGTGGACAAAAAAGGCAAGTTCGTTCGCCAAATCGGCACACATCTGGCCGAGCTGACGCAGCAATATGGCATCAAAACCCATAAGCCGCTTGGCGCGGATGATTTCTACGTGAAAAACTACACCGGTGAGGACGAGTCGCACCCCGACTACAAATCAACCGATGTCATTATTTCCATCATTCTTAAAGAGCAAAACAAGGCGTTCAAAGTAGAAAAATACGAGCACACCTACCCGCACTGCTGGCGTACGGATAAGCCTGTATTGTACTACCCGATGGAAAGTTGGTTTATCCGCACAACGGCGTTGAAAGACCGCTTGGTTGCCCTCAACAAAACCATCAACTGGAAGCCCGAAAGCACTGGCACGGGACGATTCGGCAACTGGTTGGAAAATCTGGTGGACTGGAATTTGAGCCGCAGCCGCTACTGGGGAACACCGCTGCCTATCTGGCGCACCGAAGACGGCACAGAGGAAATCTGCATCGGTTCTACCGAAGAAATGGCCGCCGAAATTGCCAAAGCAAACGAAAAATTAGGCTTGCAACAGCCGACTTCATTAGCTGATTTGCACCGCCCCTATGTGGATGAGGTAATACTGGTTTCTGCTTCGGGCAAACCTATGAAGCGCGAACCCGACCTGATAGACGTTTGGTTCGACAGCGGTGCGATGCCTTATGCGCAATGGCATTATCCTTTTGAGAATGCCAATTTGATTGACCAACATAAAACCTTTCCTGCAGACTTCATTTCTGAGGGTGTTGACCAAACACGTGGCTGGTTCTTTACCCTGCATACTATTGCAGGGCTGGTTTTTGATAGCATTGCCTTTAAAAACGTCGTTTCCACAGGGCTTGTGCTGGATGCCAACGGCAATAAAATGAGCAAGCGTTTGGGCAACGTTATCAATCCGTTTGAGACGGTAGAAAAATACGGCCCCGATGCTGTGCGCTGGTATATGATTGCCAACGCTGCACCTTGGGAAAACCTCAAATTCAGTTTGGACGGGCTGGCAGAGATGCAGCGCAAATTTTTCGGAACACTGCAAAACACCTACAACTTCTTTGCGCTGTATGCCAACTTGGACGGATTCCGCTATCAGGAAGCCGATGTACCGCTGGCAGAACGCACCGAAAGCGACCGCTGGATTCTGTCGCGTCTGAACGCCATCATCAAAGAAACCGATGAGGCTTATGCCGACTACGACCCCACCCGCGCCGCACGCGCCATTCTCAACTTCGTCAATGACGATTTGAGCAACTGGTACGTGCGCCTGAACCGCAAGCGTTTCTGGAAAGGCGAGTATAATACCGATAAACTGGCCGCCTATCAGACGCTGTACACTTGTTTGGTAACAGTTGCCAAGCTGGCTTCGCCGATTGCACCGTTCTACACGGATATGCTGTTTCGCGACTTGAACAACATTACGGGCAAAGAAAACGCCGAGTCGGTGCATTTGGCATATTACCCAACTTTCAACGAGGCAGAAAGCAATATCGCACTGGAAGAAAAAATGCACTTGGCACAAACCATTTGCTCATTGGTGCATTCTATCCGCAAGGACAAGAAACTGCGCGTGCGCCTGCCACTGCAAAAAATGATGATTCCTGCGTTGAGCGAAACTTTCCAAAACTATGTGCGCGAAGTCAGCGACCTGATTATGAGCGAAACCAATGTGAAGAACATTGAATTCATCGGCGATACCGAAGGTCTGGTAACGAAGAAAATCAAGCCGAATTTCCCCGTGCTGGCACAAAAGGGACTTGGTAAACAGATGAAAGCCATTCAGGCGCATCTGGGGCAAATGCAAACTGCCGATATTATCGCTTTCCAAAAAGCAGGACAAATGAGCGTGGCAGCCGACGGCGGCAACCTGACGCTGGCATTGGAAGACGTGCTGATTGAAGCCTTTGACATCCCGGGCTGGGCATCGGCTACCGACGAAGGCATCACCGTTGCGCTGGACATTACCGTAACGCCCGAACTGCGCAAGGAAGGTATTGCCCGCGACTTGGTAAACCGCATCCAGAACCTGCGCAAAGACCTGAACTTTGAAGTACAGGACAAAATCAGCATTGCTATTGCTGCGGGCGAAGCACTCGTAGCCGATGCCGCCAAAGACTTTGCCGACTATATTCAGACGGAAACACAGGCCGTTGCACTAAACATCAGCAATGACCTGAACGGTACGGAAGCCTACGAAATTGACGAGTTCATGGTGCCTATCCGCATAGCCAAAGCATGACACAGGAAAAAGAAATGTCGTTTATAGACCACTTGGAGGAACTGCGCTGGCACTTAATCCGCGCAGTTGCCTCGGTGGCAGTTTTTTCGGTAATTGCCTTTTTATCCAAAGATTTTGTTTATGGAACGCTCATTTTGGGGCCTTCCAAAGTAGATTTTTGGACGTATCGGATGCTTTGTGCCTTATCGGAGGTTACTTGTATTGACAAAATCAACTTCAAGTTGCAAAGTCGCTTGATGACGGGGCAGTTCACGATGCACATGCTTTCTTCGTTGGTCATTGGCATTATCTGCGCATTTCCGTATGCTTTTTGGGAAATTTGGCGGTTCATCAAACCCGGGCTGTACCCCAATGAACAAAAAGCAGCCCGCGGAGCTACGTTCTTTGTGTCGCTGTTGTTCATCTTGGGCATTTTGTTCGGCTATTATGTCATATCGCCGCTGTCCATTCAGTTTTTGGCAAACTATCAGTTAGACCCGTCTATTTCCAACGAGTTTGACATTGTTTCCTACATTTCCACGCTGACAACGCTGGTACTAGCAACAGGGCTGATGTTTCAATTGCCGATGGTGGCGTTTTTCCTTGCCAAAGTCGGCTTACTTTCGCCTGCCTTTATGCGCGAATACCGCCGCCATGCTATTGTGGTTGTGTTAGTTATTTCTGCCATTATTACTCCGCCCGATGTCATCAGCCAAATACTGATTTCAATGCCATTGATGTTGCTGTATGAAATCAGCATCTGGGTGGTGGCTATTACCGAAAAGCGCAACCAAGAGGCGGAGTTGTTGGACGAAAAAACCTCTTCGCTGCCTGCCAATAACTTGCCGCAAACTCCCTTAGACCAACTGCCCAATTAATACCCAATGCGTGTGAAAGCAGGCAGGGAGGTGTCTTGTTTGGTTGCGGCGTAAAATAAAAAACCCTGTCTTAGTTCATGCCAAAGTCAGTTTTTTCCATAGGACAACCGCGAGGTTATTTTGCCTTGCGACGCATGGCAGCTTTGGCTGCATCCACAATGTTTTGAGCTTTCAAACCATATTTGGCCATCAGTTGGTCAGGTGTACCGCTTTCGCCAAATCGGTCGCGAACGGCTACCATTTCCACAGGGGCGGGCAAGTTGCGCACCAGCACCTGAGCAACGGCATCACCCAGACCGCCGTGAATCTGGTGTTCTTCGGCTGTTACGGCACAACGAGTTTTCAACACGGAACTGAGAACAGCCGCTTCGTCTAATGGCTTGATGGTGTGAATATTGATAATTTCGGCATCAATTCCTTGTTCAGCCAATATCTCTCCTGCTACGATGCTCTCCCAAACCAAGTGTCCGGTGCAGAAAATAGAAACATCTGCACCCTCATTGAGCACAATGGCTTTACCAATTACAAAAGGCTGGTCGGCAGGCATAAAAACAGGCACTGCAGGTCTGCCAAAACGCAGATACACGGGGCCTTCGTGCGCTGCAATGGCAATGGTAGCGGCTTTGGTCTGGTTATAATCGCATGGATTGATAACCGTCATATGCGGCAACATGCGCATCATGCCGATGTCTTCTAGTATTTGATGTGTGGCACCATCTTCGCCAAGTGTTATGCCGGCATGTGAGGCGCATATTTTCACATTTTTGCCCGAGTAAGCAATGGATTGGCGAATTTGGTCGTACACTCTTCCGGTAGAGAAGTTGGCAAAAGTGCCTGTGTAAGGGATTTTACCGCCGATGGTCATGCCTGCGGCAAGCCCCATCATATTGGCTTCGGCAATGCCGACTTGGAAAAAACGTTCGGGGAAGGCTTTTTGAAAATCGTTCATTTTCAGCGAACCTGTCAGGTCGGCGCATAGCGCCACAACGTTTGGATTTTGTTTGCCTACTTCCAGCAAACCGGCACCGAAACCCGAACGGGTATCTTTTTTTTCGGTAAATGTATACTTTTTCATGAATGTGGTTATTCCCGAACGATGTAGATGTCCTCGTTAGGCTTTTTCATTAAATATTTTTCTCTGGCTAATTTTTCCAACATCTTAGGATTGCGATTGAGTTCGGCAATTTCCTTTTCCAGTTGTTCAACACTGCTTTTGTAAAAATTGCGCTCTTTGCGAAGTTCGCGAATGCGCCGGTGTTGTTCATACTGGTTGTACAGATTGTTGCCGTCAAAAAATGCCATCCAAAGGATAAATAGCCCGGCAAAAATAACGTAGAAATTGTTCAGCTTGCCTGCCAGTTGCTTGATTTTGTTTTTCATGGCATAACGATTTTGGGGTGAGCCATTCAGTAAAACTTCAATTAGCAGATTTAACCAATTGGTTTTCAAAGGTATAATTTTTATTGGAATCGGCAAAAGCAAGGTGATTATTTCAACGGGCGAACTTTTACGCTCACCGATTGAATATCGGTTAGTGTATCGGGGCGCATGTATTGAAAAATAGACAACTTGTATTTCCCGCTTGCCGCAAAGCGATAAGAAGGGATAAGCACAACCTCTCGCTCGTATAGGTTGCCTATGCCGCTGCCCAAGGGTTGTCCTGTTTCGGGTTCAAACAGGTTGATTTGGTTCATTTTGCCTTGTAGGCTATTGCCTGCCTCATCTTTCAGTTCGTACTGCACATACAAGTTGTAGTAGGGGTATGTGTTGGCATAGCGTACGGCGTAGCTGATTTCGTAGGCAGGCAAGGGGTCGCTGATTTCAAAGTCAAAACTCACGGGGTTCTTGCGAATCCACTTGCTTTGAGGCAAATCTTGCTTTCCTTCAAAAGCTGCATCGCTGCACGATGCCAATGCAAGCAGAAAAATGATTGCAGAGGCGAGTAAAGAGTACTTCATGATTTAGTTATACTTCCCAGCGGATAGGGTTGAGGTGGGTAATATTGCGCATAAATACCGACAGCCCTTCCACCTGATTGGCCTGATTGAAAATTGGTTGGAAAGATATTTCGTAATAGTTGTCGGAGTGGTCTTTTCCTTTATAGTTTTCAATCACCGTGAATGTTTCGCCGGACAGGGCGCGTTCATATTGTCGGCGGCGCATTTCCCGATTGGTTTCCGGCACAGCATCATAGAGCATATTCATACCTATTTGAGGCTCAATACCCAAAGTGGCTTTAAGGTATTTTTTGAATGCATCGTTGGCAAGCAACAGGTTGAAACCTTTGTCTAAGGAGAATATGTAGGTGTCGGTATTGTTAATCAGGCTGCTGAGTCCTGCTTCCTTCTTCCGGATTTCAGCTTGTACGCGCTGCATTTCTTCTTGTGTAGCAACCAATTCTTCCATATTTTGGCGCATTTCTTCTTCCTGAGCACGCATTTGCTCGGCAAAGGTTTGCGTTTCCGCCAAAAGACGCTGGGTTTGCTCATTGGTTTGAGCAAGGGCAAGCGTTCCGGCAATGTTAGTAGCTATTTTTTCAATAAAATCTATCTGATGCGGCTCGAACGGCTCAAAAGAAGCGATTTCAATAGCACCATACACAATTTCGTTAATCATCAGAGGTACTATCATCAGGCACGCGGGTGTGGCTTCACCCAAACCCGAGGTAATGCTGACGTAATTTTGCGGAATGTCTGTAAAATACAGCGATTGCTTCTCTAAGATGGCCTGCCCCAACAGCCCGCTGCCAACCTGTACCTGTTTGCTGAGGTATTTGCGCTTTTCATAGGCATAGGCTGCCGTCAAGTCTAAATAGGCTTTTTCCTTGTCTTGTTCTTTGAGCACAAAGAAAAATCCTTGGTTAGCCCCTACATACTTTACCAGTTCCGAAATGGTGTGGTAAGAAAAGAGCTCCAAGTCGTTGGCATATTGCCGGAAAATATCGCCAAATTTAACCTGACCTTCATTAGCCCATGTGCGAATGGCATCTTCCTTATCGGCACGCATCAGATTGTCGCGCATAGCAATCAGAGCGAGGCCTAAGGTGTCATTGTTGCTGCGGGCATTAAAAGGGTGGTCGTAGTTGCCTTTGCCGACCTCAGAGGCAAAATCTGCCATATTTTGTTGGATTTTACCGAGTTGGTTGATGCCATCATTGAGTTCAAGCATTTCAGGGGCACTATTGGGGGGCAACGTAATGGTTTCACTTGGTCTGCCATCAGCAACCGCACTGATTTTGGCACTGATTTTTTCAATCGGTGTAATAATGTAGTCGAGAAAATAAATGTAGCCTACAAAAGCATTCACTAATAACACGGCAAGGCAGACATACAACCAGCCAAATGCCATCTGTTCTTCTTCATTAACATGCAGCGTAGCAATAGCAATATCTATTTCTAAGTTACGACTGAACTTCATGAGATTTTGCGATAAAAAATCAGCTACTGCATTTACCTGATTTCGGTACTCTATCAGGTTTAAATTATTACTATTGGCCGCAAGGATGTTGCTTTCCAATCGGTCGAGTGCTTTCTTCATTTCCTGCCATCCGACAGCCAATTGTTGCATATTTACCAAGTTTTCGCCTTTGGCAGGTTGGAGGGTCATATTATCGGCAACGTTGCTGGAAGTATATGTGCCACCTTGTACGAGTATTCGTATGATATTCTCCATTTTGGATTTGGCAATGCTGAGTTGGTTGCGCAGGTTGTCGTCTTCCGGATAGTGCATGACAGCTTGTGCCAAATAGCCGCACTCGAAAAGTATGGACGATGCTTGCTGCAACATGCGTCTGCGATAGAGGTTTTCACTCTCTACGCGGTTTATCCATGATTGCCGTAAAAAAAAGCCGCCTACTATAACCAACAAAATGTTAATTACTACATACAGCGTGAGAGAACGGCGGAGGCTTAACGCTTGCATCAGCTTTGCAGTTAAATAATTTTGGAGACTTGCTCAAAAATAACAATTATTAAACGAAGCCAAACCAAAAAAGTATGTGGAATGTTCTTTTTACGTTAAATTTAAGGTAATAAATACATGGTGCACATGCTTTATCACAAAGTTTATAAACATCCGACTGCAACCGATTGGGTAGTATTGGTTCATGGTGCGGGCGGTAGTTCTTCTATATGGTTTCGCCAACTGCGCGATTACATGGCTAATTTCAACGTACTTTTGCTCGATTTGCGAGGGCATGGCAAGTCAAAAGATGTTTTTGCGCAACGTAACTATTCTTTTAACGATGTCAGCCGCGATGTATTGGAAGTGATGCAGCACGTGGGCATAGAAAAGGCACATTTCGTAGGCATATCGCTTGGCACATTGATTATACGCACCATTGCCGAAATAGACCGCTCAAAAATTCAAACCATGATTTTAGGGGGTGCCATCACACGCCTGAACATTCGTTCGCGCTTTCTGGTGTGGTTAGCCGATACGGTAAAGCCCTTTGTGCCTTTCATCTGGATTTATACCATTTGTGCATATATTCTGATGCCGCGCGCCCGCAACCGTGAGTCCAGAAGTCTTTTTATAGAAGATGCCAAAAAATTACGCCAATCGGAGTTTTTGCGGTGGTTTACCCTTACGGCAAGTATTAATCCGCTGTTGCGCTATTTCCGCGAAAAAGAACTGCCCATTCCTACGCTGTATCTGATGGGAGATGAAGATTACATGTTTCTTCCACAGGTAAAAAATATTGTGCGGCAACACAAAAATGCAGAACTGAAAGTGCTGAAAAATTGCGGGCATGTGTGCAATGTGGAACAACCTGAATTATTTAATCGTTATTCCATAGAGTTTATGCGGCAATACTCTGTTGCAAACAGTTCGGTAATTTAAAATTGCATGATACATGCCTTGCGTATTGCTGCAGATGAAACGGTTTTTTTAAAATCCCAAATATCGCTTTATCCTATTTATTATTCTTGAGTTGTACCATTCTTTTATTTACTTGATTTATGCTAGGCTACCGCTTTACCCGATTCAATCCGGAGGAAAACAAAAAAAAAGCAACTTTTGAAAACTTGCTGAATATTTTCATGCAGCTACTCAACATGACTTCGGGAGATGTAGGCGAAGCTATGCGCTGGATGACCAACTTAGACCGTCGCTATGGGCTAACCAATAGCGAATACGGCATCGGAGATTTTTTTGAAGACCTGAAGCAGAAAGGCTATATTGAAGAAAATCCGGTAGATGGCAGCATACAAATTACAGCCAAAAGTGAACAAACCATCCGTCGTCAATCGTTGGAGGAAATTTTCGGCAAACTGAAAAAATCGGCGGGCGGTAATCATAAAACCGTTTTCAGTGGAGCAGGCGATGAACTCAGTGCCGATATTCGTCAGTATCGCTTCGGCGATGAGTTAGACCAAATTTCCATGACCGAAACCATCCGAAACGCGCAAATCAATCACGGGCTGGGCGATTTTATGCTGACCGAGCAAGATTTGGAAGTGGTAGAAAAAGAGTATAAAACCCAAACTTCTACCGTGCTGATGATTGATATCAGCCACTCGATGATTCTTTATGGAGAAGACCGCATTACGCCCGCTAAAAAAGTGGCTATGGCACTTGCCGAACTGATTACGACCAAATACAAAAAAGATACGCTGGATATTATCGTTTTCGGGAACGATGCTTGGCAAATAGAGATTAAAGATTTGCCTTATTTACAGGTAGGTCCTTATCATACCAATACTGTTGCCGGTCTGGAACTGGCCATGGATTTGCTCCGCCGCCGCAAGAATAAGAACAAGCAGATTTTTATGATTACCGACGGCAAGCCGACCTGTTTGAAAGAAGGCGTTCGCTACTACAAAAACAGTTTCGGTCTGGACAGTAAGATTATGGGCAAAACGCTCAATCTGGCTGCTCAGTGCCGCCGCCTCAATATCCCGATAACAACCTTTATGATTGCTTCGGATACCTACTTGCAAGAGTTTGTGCGCGAGTTCACTAGGGTTAATGGCGGCAATGCCTATTTCAGCAGTTTAGAAGGCTTGGGGCATCTGATTTTTGAGGATTACAGGCGCAACAAATATCGCAGCAAGAAGATGTAGGTAGTATCTGCCCTGTGGCAGCTTCAAACCCGACCGGTTGCTGAAACCCGTCGGGTTTATATATAATATTTGTAGTTGAATTTTTTAACATGACAACAGATTTTATTTTTGGGATTCGTCCTGTAGAGGAGGTGCTGCAATCGGGCAAGGAAATAGATAAACTGCTGATTCAGAAAGGCATCCAAAACAACGCAATTGCCAAACTTGCGGAACAGTGCCGTCAAGTCAATATTCCCGTAGTGCAAGTGCCGGAGGAAAAATTGCGTCGCATTACGCGCAAAAATCACCAAGGGGTTATCTGCTTTTTATCTGCCGTAACTTTTGCTTCGTTAGACAATATCATCAGCGAAACCTATGCAGCCGGCCAACTGCCGTTGGTTATTGCCTTAGACCGTGTTACTGATGTGCGCAACGTGGGGGCTATTGCTCGCTCGGCAGATTGTGCCGGAGCGCAGGCACTCATCTTGCCGGAACGCGGCGGTGCAAGGTTGGGCGGCGATGCCTTCAAGGCCTCGGCGGGGGCATTAAGCTATCTGCCCGTTTGCCGCGAGCGAAGCCTGCGTGGTGCGCTGCACTTTCTGCAAAGTAATGGCTTGCAAGTGGTGGCTTGCACCGAAAAAGGAGATACCGATATTTATGCAGTGGACTTTACCGCACCTACCGTTATTCTGATGGGTTCGGAAGAAGACGGCATTAGCCCCGAGCTCTTGTCGCTTACCAATGTGAAAGCCTCCATACCGATGGTAGGGCATATTTCATCGCTCAATGTGTCCGTAGCGGCAGGCATTTGTTTGTTTGAAGCCTTACGTCAGCGGCAAGGAAAACATTCTTAGGCTGCCTGCGTTCTTATGGTAGAAGTTGTCAATTCCTTTTTTACATCACGCAATGTTCCAACTTACTCCTATCGTCCGCAACCTGTTGCTGCTGAATGTAGCAGTTTTTGCCTTCGGCGCGTTTCCGGATGTTAATATGACAGAAATGTTCGGGTTGCGGTTCCCCGGCTCCAGTGAATTTGCTTTTCATCAGATATTTACCCACATGTTTGTCCATGCCAATTTTGGGCATATCTTCAGCAACATGCTGGCACTGATTGTATTTGGCCCTGCGCTGGAAATGTTTTGGGGTGGCAGAAGATTCCTGATGTTTTACCTTATCTGCGGGCTGGGAGCGAGTGCGTGCTATCTGAGCGTGGAAACTGCCGAGCTTTATCAACTGCGCACGGCAATAGAGGCATACATCCAAAATCCCGGTTTTATGGCTTTTGACGGTTTGATAGCCGAATACGGCAATGTGTACAATACGGCGCTGATGAACTTTGTAGAAACATTCGGCAATCATCCGCAAAGTGCGGAACTCATAGCCGCCAGCAGGCAGGTTGCGCTCGATTTGTATGAAGCAAAAGCAAATGTGCCCATGGTTGGTGCTTCGGGTGCAGTTTTCGGCATTTTGATGGCTTTTGGTATGATATTTCCTAACATAGAACTGATGCTGTTGTTCCCCCCTATTCCCATCAAGGCCAAATATCTGGTGCTTTTCTATGGCGTATATGAAATTTATTCTGTTATACAGTCTGCCCCGACCGATAATGTTGCCCACTTTGCTCATTTGGGTGGTATGCTGTTTGCATTTATCCTGATTCGTCGTTGGAGGCAGCGAGGTGAAATTTAGCCAATTCATTATCTTTAAAGCATTAACACATTGATTATTTGGGTATGAACAGTTTTGTGCAGGACTTCAAAGTTGCTTGGAACAAACAAAACAGCGGGCTCAGCAGGCTGATTATTATCAATGTAGTGGTTTTTGTAGTGCTGAATGTAGCTATGTGGACAGCGCAAATTTTTGATATTGCGCCTCTGGCTCACTTTGTTCATGGGCTGTTCTACATTCCTGCGCCTATTGAGCACTTCATTATGCGCCCATGGACGATTGTTACCTATTTCTTTACTCATCAGAGTTTTTTCCACATCCTGTTCAACATGCTTATGCTGTATTGGTTCGGGATGCTTTCCGATGAGTTTTTGGGCAGCAAGCGCACGATTGCCATATATGTGTACGGCGGACTTGTAGGTGGTGTCTTGTATTTATTAGTGTACAATACGATTCCTTTTTTCTATAACAACATGCCGGCCGTCGGTATGATTGGCGCATCAGCAAGTGTTTACGCCATTATTACGGGTATTGCTACGCTGCTGCCCGAGTATAGCATACACTTGCTTCTGTTTGGCGCTGTCAGGCTGAAATACGTAGCTGCCATTACCATCTTTTTGTCGTTCATAGGTTCATCGGGTTCTAATGCGGGTGGCAATATAGCCCACCTTGGCGGCGCACTGATGGGCTATATTTTCATCAAACTTTTCCAGCGTGGAACGGATATTTCCGTGCCTCTGAATCGCTTACTTTGGACAGTCCCCGATTTTTGGCATCGCATAACCAAACCAAAATCAAAAATTCGAGTTTCTCATAAAGATGCTTCCCGTAACCAGCGAGGCAGCGGAACAGGTTCGCGAGCCGTGCCCTCGCAAGAAGAAATTGACCGCATACTCGACAAAATTTCCGAAACCGGTTACGAAAGCCTGACCACCGAAGAGAAACAAACGCTTTTTAAATACAGTGACAAAAAATAGCATTGCAATATTTTGGCACCGCCGCGACCTGCGTTTGGAAGACAATGCAGGTCTTTTTTATGCTTTGCAGTCGGGATTGCCTGTGCTGCCGCTCTTCATATTTGACCGCCATATTCTGGATGCCTTAGACGACAGGCACGACAAGCGCGTGGTATTTATCCATCGGCACGTTTTACGCCTTTCGGAACAGTTGCGGCAGATGGGTAGCAGCCTGTTGGTAAAATACGGCAAGCCCGAGGAGGTTTGGCCGGAAATTTTGCGGGAATACGACGTAAAGGCTGTATTCACTAATCGTGACTACGAACCCTATGCCGAGGAACGCGACGCTAAAATAGCGCAGATACTCTCTCGCGCAGGCATACCGTTTCACGACTACAAAGACCAATGCATTTTTGACCGCGACGAAGTGGTAAAAGACGACGGTAGCCCCTATACTGTTTTTACGCCGTACAGCCGCAAGTGGAAAAAACTGCTCACCGATGCGCACACGGCGGCTTATGATACGGTTTCACTGCTACACAATTTTCTCAAAACCACGCCGTTGCCTGTCCCGACATTGGAAGACATGGGCTTTGTTTCGGTGGAGGCGGTTTTTCCTCCCATGGATGTGTCTGATACCTTATTGCAGCAATATGGGGCTAAACGCGATTTCCCTGCCTTGTCGGCTACTTCTCGCCTCAGTGTGCATTTGCGGTTTGGTACGGTAAGTATTCGCGCGCTGGCACGTCGCGGTCTTGCTTTGAGCGAGTCATGGCTGAATGAACTCATCTGGCGCGACTTTTACATGATGATTCTCTATCATTTTCCTCATACTGCTACCCATGCTTTCAAGCCTGCTTATGACCGTATCCAATGGCGCAATAACGAAAAAGAATTTGAAGCATGGTGCAATGGCCAAACCGGATACCCGATTGTAGATGCTGGTATGCGCGAATTGAACGAAACAGGTTTTATGCACAACCGCGTGCGCATGATTACGGCAAGTTTCCTAACCAAGCATCTGCTCATAGATTGGCGCTGGGGAGAGGCTTATTTTGCCAAAAAATTGCTCGATTTTGACCTTTCGGCCAACAACGGCGGCTGGCAGTGGGCGGCTGGCAGCGGTTGCGATGCGGCACCTTACTTCCGTGTATTTAACCCTGCGCTGCAAACCCAAAAATTTGACCCTGAATTGCGCTATGTACGTAAGTGGGTTCCTGAGTTTGGCAGCACGAGTTATCAGCCCATTGTACAGCACGAGTTTGCCCGCAACCGTGCATTAGAAACCTACAAAGCAGGACTGCGCGAGTAAATGGATGGGGTGAGGGCTGCGTATATTATTTGTACAGGGTCGGCTTAGACACCTATTACCTTCACGCGCATAGAAGCCGGTAGAGAGTGTTTAATTAGCATGTCTGCCCGCCTTGCCACAAATGCAACGTTGGATATAGGTTTTATTCTTTCCGCATTATCACGATATACTCATTGTTCATTGTTTCGTCTTTCTTGCCTGTTACGTTTGTCGGGCTGTTTTTGCTCGGCATATGTTTGTTTGGAATATTGCGAATAATGGTTTCTATGTGTAAAAAGCCTTGATTTTCAAAAAAGTATTTGGTTATTTCGCCTGTAGGCAAAACTTCACCTTTTACTTTTCTGTTTCCTACTACATAACAAGCATAACCGCCTTTTTTGATAGTTTTGGCTACGTTTTCAATAGACTTTTGATAGTCGCAATAAAACGAAGAAACTTCTTTGGCTCTTTTTTCGTCTGCCAATGCAACTTTTTCAAGGCTTTCTCTGAGTACCAAACTGTCAAAATTACAAACTTCTTTTTGTCGTTTTCCGCCCATTAAATTATTGTCTATTTGGTTGGCATTTTCTACGTCTAACCACTCGTTGGCAAGTCTTGAAAATTGTCCCTAAGCAACCGTTGTGCGACTATCTCCGTAAGGCAGTGAGGTTACAACAATACACCTTTTGGTTGGTGATAATCAGCAAGTTGCTTAAATTTGCTGATAAATCCCATCAGATTTACATAAACATGGCAAGTATTTTTTAATTTAAACAGCGATAAAAAATGCAAAGCCGCTACGGGCTTAACTCTCGCACAATTTGAAGCCTCAGCA
>CALHUI010000027.1 GCA_938039675.1 uncultured Cytophagales bacterium | reverse complement strand
TAGATAGCACAGAAGATTACCGTGTGTTTTTGCTCTCATTTCTTTGTGTGCTTCGTGGTCATTTTTCTTCGTGTCCATTGTGGTTCATGCTCGGATTTGATGATTTTTAACCACAAAGAGCACAAAGTTTCATAAATTTTTATAGTAACGCTTTCTTTGTATGCTGTTTGCCTTATAGAACACGGATGACAGGGATAGGGCGGATTGGCACGGATTATATCTGTGTTCATCTGTTGCATCAGCGGGTATCCGTGTGCTAAGGTTTAATCCCAAAATTCTCATTAGAATTGTTTTATTGAGGGCAGCCGTGTGTTTTTCCGTCTCGTAGGAGCGGACTCACCCGCTGCGCTATCTGCTGCGGATGGCAGTGGAAAGCCCGCAGGGGCGAATGCCGCAACGCAAGAAGCAGCGGGGCTGAGGGCACGAAGACACCGCTGCGACTATGCGATGTGTGCATGAGCCCCGAGGACTTGTAACGGACAGCCGCTTTAAGCAGCCAATATACTTTAATGACAATTTTGGGATTAGCTATCTCGGATTGAAACTTTCGTAAAAGTCTTCAGCACGACTTTTTGAATAAGAGCGAACGTAGCAGTATTTTTTAATCAACTTATTACACATTACTTTACTGTATTGTTATGACGACTTTTTATACAGCTTTTCTCAGCATATTATTCTACCCAAGCTTTGCTGCGTTCTAAGGCACGATGCCATTGTTGTAGCAGATGGATTCGGGTATGGACATCCATACGAGGCAAAAAGGTTTGATCGCGTCGGTATAATTTTACCAAATCATCCATAGTCCAATACTTAGCTCCCAGTCCAGCTAAAAAGGCAGCTCCCATGGCGGTGGTTTCGAGCAGAGAAGGTTTTATCAAGGGCAGGTTGGCAATGTCAGCCTGAAATTGCATCAATAAATTGTTGGCGGTAGCTCCCCCATCTACACGAAGTTCTGATAAAGAAGTTTCTAAGTCGGCTTGCATGGCTTGTAATACATCTTGTGTTTGATAAGCAATGCTTTCAAGGGCAGCGCGGGCAATGTGAGCTTTGGTGGTGCCACGTGTTAAGCCGATGATGGTGCCACGGGCATATGCATCCCAGTAGGGTGCTCCTAAGCCGGTGAATGCAGGTACCAAATAAACACCGCCATTGTCTGTTACTTTTTTTGCCAGGTCTTCTATTTCTGAAGATTGTTGAATAATTTGCAATCCGTCGCGTAGCCATTGCACAATGGCGCCGCCTATAAATATGCTGCCTTCGAGAGCATACGTAGGTTGATTGTTCAACATCCAGGCTATGGTACTTATTAAGCGATTGGACGAGGTAATAACATTATTGCCCGTATTAAGCACCACAAAACAACCCGTGCCATACGTGTTTTTTGCCATGCCTTTTTGATGGCAAAGTTGTCCAAAAAGGGCTGCCTGTTGGTCGCCGGCTACTCCGGTAATGGGTATGGCATCTGGACCCAGGATGTTTTGAGTTTCGCCATAATCATCGGCACTATTTTTTACTTTGGGTAAAATATGTAGAGGGATTTCAAACAGTTGTAGCAATTCATCATCCCATTGCAATGTATGGATATTAAAAAGCATCGTACGGCTGGCATTGCTGGCATCGGTAGCATGTACTTTGCCCTGTGTGAGTTTCCATATAATCCAGGTATCTATGGTGCCGAATAACAGTTTGTTTTCGTTGGCTAATTGAGCTGCTTGCGGAATATTTTTTAGAATCCAACGAATTTTGGTGGCTGAGAAATAAGCATCGGGGATAAGTCCGGTTTTGGAACGAATCAAATCTTCATAACCCTTAGCTTTCAGTTCATCGCAATAGGCTGCCGTGCGGCGGTCTTGCCATACAATGGCTGGTGCTACAGGTTGTCCGGTGCTTTTATCCCAAACTACCGTAGTTTCGCGTTGATTGGTAATACCGATGGCAGCAATTTGAGCCGATGAAATTCCGGCTTTTTGCATGGCTTCAACACAAACAGCCGCTTGGGTACTCCAAATTTCATTGGCATCGTGCTCTACCCAACCCGGGGAAGGGAAGTGCTGTGTAAATTCTTTTTGAGCAACCGACACAATATTGGCATTTTCGTCAAAAATAAGGGCACGCGAACTAGTGGTACCCTGGTCAATGGATAAGATGAATTTACGCATGGATAAATATCATTGAAGGTTTTAGAACAAGTATAATCATTTTATGCTATAATTTTTAAAAAAAAACTAGCAGTGACAGCAGTAACAAGTAACGTATTTTGATTAACCCAAAATTATGATAAGAGTATTGATAACAGGCTGCTTCAAGCGGCTGTTCGTTGCAAGTCCTCGGGGCTCTGCCACACAGGGCATCGGGGTAGCGGTGTCTTCGTGCCCTCAGCCCCGCTACCCCGTGCCCTGTGGGCTTCGCCCCTGCGGGCTTTTCACTTCCATCCGCAGCAGATTTGAAGATGAGCAGATTTGAAGATGAGTTGATTTGAAGATGAGTTGATTTGAAGATGAGTTGATTTGAAGTTGTAATAATTTCGTAATGGATAATTCGTAATTTAACCCCAAATATGCATTAGAAAATTTCCGTAGGC
>CALHUI010000026.1 GCA_938039675.1 uncultured Cytophagales bacterium | reverse complement strand
CAGCGTTGTATTGAAAACCAACAAACCGTTGGCAGGCGCGGCAATTACATTGTGGTCGGGTAAGCGGGGTACTAACAGTCCGCGGTCGGCAGCGGTAACATCTAACATGGCAGAGTTATCGGGCGTGGCAGTGCCGATACCTACGTTTTGTGCCCGTGCCTGAACAGACAGCAGGGCAATTGCAATCAAGAAAATGCTGAATCGTTTCATACGGCTTTTTATGGGTTTTTATTCGTTGATGGTGGTTTTGAGGGGTTGAGAATGTGCAACTGCGCCGTTAGCATAGGTGCGCACTTGGTAGTGATAAGTTTGTCCGTGCTTTGCGTCCGCATCGGAAAATTTCGGTTCGGTGAGCATTCCGCTGACGGGTCGCCAAGGGGTATTTTCCTGTTTGCGATAGACAACGAACCCTTGCAAGGTCGGTTCTTTGGGTTTGTTCCAACTCAATTGCAATTGCTTGTTGCGCTTGTCGTAGGCGGCGGTCAAGCCGACTGCTTTCAGTGCTTCGGGGTTGGTATTTGCCGTTAGCGATGCGGCAAGCGGTCGCGCCTGCGGGGAAGTGTTACCGCTGCTGTCTGTGGCAGTGAGCGTATAGCGGTAAAGTTTGCCTTCCTGCAAGCCCTTATCGGTAAAAGCGGTTTGCGCGGGGGGCAGCATCGCGCCCAAAGGCACAAAACCCGCCGAATCAACAGCGCGGAAGAGTTGATAACCTTTCAAATCGCTTTCCGCATTGGCAAGCCAACTAAGGGTAAGGCTTTTATCGGCATTGACGGTCAGGGCAAGAAGTGCGGGTTGTTCGGGGGCTACCACGTCGGGCATTGTGCCCTCGGCTGCCTGCGAACCTCTGCTTTCATTGCCCGAAGAATCTAAGGCTACCAATCGGTAAATGAACTTGTTGCGGGCAGCAGCAGGCAGTTTGTCCACATAGTTTGTGGCGGTGAGCACGTCGTTGTGAATCAATGCGAACGATTCGGGGCGGTTTTCGTCTATGGTGCGATAGAGCCGATAGCCCAGCAAGTCGGGTTCGGTGTTGGCTTTCCATTTGAGGTGCATTTCACCGCTTCGGGCTTCCAGCGTTAAGCCTTGCGGGGATGCGGGCGGCTCTTTGTCAGGCAAAATGGCAAAGGTTGTATCCGAATCGCTGCGGTTGCCTGCGCGGTCAAAGGTTGCTACCTTGTAGAACCACACATCAGCAGCGGGCGGTTCATCTACAAAAACCGTATCGCGGGGCTGTTGCAGGCTGTTGTTGATTTTTCGGAAGCCCGTTTGCTCTTTACGCCCACGGCGGTAGATGTCGTAACCTGCCACATCGGACGAAGGCGATGATTGCCAGCGAAGGGCGATTTTGCCGCTCTTCGGGTCTGCCTGCGAAGCCAGCGCACCTGCCGGAACGGGCGGTATGCGGTCTTCGGCACGCACTTCCACCGCGGCGGAAGGCTGCGTTTCCCTGCCGAAAAGGTCTATGCCCACTACCTCATAGGCATAACTTACGCCGTATTGCAGGGTCGTATCGGCATAAAGAAAACCCTGTTTTTGCAAATCGTCCAAGCTGCTCATCAGCGGCAATTCGTTGAGTTTTTTGCGCCCTTCGGCAACCGATGTGCGATAGACGTTCACTGCCAAAAATCGGGAAGGTTCGGCTTTCCATCCCAACTGAAAAATTCTGTCGGTCAAAAGATGGACAATGCCAACGGGCGGGGCTTCCAACACTTCCTCGCCCATGGTTACGGCGGGCGACGTGTTGAGCACCTTGCCCGATGCGCTGATGATGCGGTACTCATAGCTCTGCCCCGCAACGGCGGTTGCGTCGGTGTACCAATTGCCCAGATAGCGGGCAAAATCGGGGCTTAATACCGATTGAATCGTGATGAATGCGCCTGCCAGCGTGGCTAAATCGTCGGCGCTGAGTTTATCGGCTAATTCGCGGTAAGATGACAGCGCGGAATTGCGGTCAAGGGCTTCTTGGGGCAAAGGCACATCGCCTTTTTTAACGGGTTTTGTCGTCAGTTTTTCCCATTGGTTGCGCCCCGCAGGGCTGCGAAACACGTTCACCCCTTCGGCAACATACACCGCACGCGGAAACCAGCGAACAATCATGCCGCCTTGGGCAGGGGTGGCAATCACGCGGTTATCTTGTGCGAAACTTACGCTCGCAACCGTCATGAGCCACAGGCAAACGGAAAAGATTTTGGCTTTCACGGCGGCTATTGGATTTTATGGGTGAACTGTTGGGTCTCAATGTCAAAGTCAATGCCTACTACGTGCACTTTGCCGCGCAGTTTGCCGCTGACGGAAATTTCATTCTTGAAGCGGGCTATCAAATCGCCTTGGAAAATGACATCCACCAATCGCAAATTGCCTTTGCCCACCACAACAAGTTCCCACTCTAAGCCTACCGCTGCGCGCGCCGTTGCACTCAACCGAACATTATCCAGTCCAAGTTCGGGTTGGAAAATCACTTTGGTACTTGCCATCGCCTGCAAATAGGCGGAAAGGTACGGGCGAATAGCTGCCACTTCGCGAATACCTATCCACGGCAGTTGCAAGTCTATACCCGCTTTGAAACCGGCACCTACTTCAAATTCTTTTTCGTTGATGTCCAAAAAGCCTGTCATGGCAACACCCAAACACATGGGCATCATGTAGGCGGGTCGTTCGCGGCTGCCTATGTTGAGCCGCACGTGCCGTGGGCTGAGGTCAATGGCAAAATTGTTTTGTCCGCAAATAACGGGGGCATTAAACATGGCGTTGGCTTCCAATCGTATCCGCGTATCGGGAATGGAAATTACGGCTTTTCCGTCAATGGCTGCCACAGAGTAGGTAAACATGCCCGGCAAGCCGACATTGCCCACCTTGCCGAATATCTTCATGCCGATGATGTAGCCCAAACGCGAGTCGCCGGAAACGGGGCGGTCAAACCTGCCGCCGTTGAGCGAAAGCTCTATCATGCCGCCAAACTGCGCAATCATACCCGATGTGGGCATATCGGAAAATTGCGCCCGCAACATCATGCCAAACCAATTGTCGGGGTCGGGAACGAAGGTCAGGCTGTGCATACTGATGTCTTCGCTGATATCTTCAAAGCTGCTGCGCTTCATGCCGAAGTAGAACACGCCTTCCATGCCTGTGAGGAACAACACCTTCGGCACAACGGGAATGCCTTTGGAAAGCATTTCCATCACTTTGGCTTTGGTAGATTTGCCCCCGTTGGCGTTGTTGCCCGCATTTTTGGCTGCATTGGCAACGTTCTGCCCCGCGTCAAACAAAGAGTTGCCCTTGGGTGAAGGCTTTACAGGGAACAACTGATTGCCCGTTACTTTGAAATAGATTTTTCCCGCCACCCACTTTGCGCCTTCCAGAGCTACATTGCCTACTGCCTTCGCTGCTGCCCCCGCTTTGGCTTTCAAATAGGCTTTTACGGTAAGTTCCAACTCACCGCGCAGGGCTATGTCGTCGGAAGTTTTGACCAAATTTGTCCACAGCAAGGCAAGCCGTCGTTGCTCATGTTCGGTCAGGCGTTTTTCCAATGTGCCGCTGCGGTCGTCCATCCGTTTAATGAAAATCAGCTCATCGTCGGTTTTGACTTTGCGGGCAAGAATTTCTTCCAACTCTTTTTGCATGAGTTGTTTAATGTCCTCAGAGGAAAGCGGCACGCCGTACTTTTCCTCTAATTGTTCGGCAATGGCACTTTCGCGTTGGAAGTCTGCCAAAGCTGCATCCATCAGCGGGGCAACGGCAGCGCGGGATTCCAACTTTCCGCCAACGGCAGCCCCGAACTGAATCAGCCCGAATGGATATTTATCCTTTGCACCCGCTATTGCCAAACCGTAGAGTTGAATGGCGAAAGGCAGTTCCATTTTGCCGTCTAATGCGCCCATAAAGGCATCGCCGTATATCTGATGCCCGTAGTAGAGTTTTAACATACCTTCCATGGAAAACAGCAGCGGTACGGCAACGCGCAGGTACATGGAATCCATCACAATTTTGCCGTCCGCATCGGTTTGTTTGAACATGCCGCCCCTGAAAACGGCAGGCACGGAAGCACTGTTGCCGCTAATGCCTGCGGTGGGTCGGGGGTCTAATCTGTCGGGCGGCATACCCGATGTGTGCGGCGGAATTTCCCGCGCCCTTTCGCGGTCGCTGTCGGAAATGCCTGTATTGGCGCGGGCTAACATCTCTTTAAAATCCATCGCGCTGATAAAGTCGGCGGTCGGAACGCCTTCTTTGCCCGTCGCATTTGCCATCATGACAATTTCGGCACGCACACCGAAGGCGTATTGACCCGCCAAGTTTGCCGCCATCACGTGCGTAACGCGGATTTCGTTGCCCGAAGGCAATTTGCCCTTGACTTGATTGGTAAGTGCCACCTGCCCGTTGGGAATGCCGAAGCCAATTCGCCCGTCGCCCCAAAGGCGCAAATACTGCAATCCGGGCATGGTCAGTTCCAAACTGCGCCATTCGGCATCTAAAGTAAGTTCTAAGCGTTCGTTATTGGCAAAGGCAGCGCGGGCAATCTGCATTTCCACGCGCTGGTCGCCGCCGTCGGGGTTAAAGGCAAAGTAACGCCCCGTCAGGTCTTCTTCCATGCGTCCGGGCTGGATGCCTTGCGAAGTGATGTCGGCAATATAGTTCAACTCTTGGTCGCCTGCCAGCAACGGAATGCGGATAAAGCCGCGCAAAGTGCTCTTGGTCAGCACGTTGTCTTCAACGTTGAGTTGTAAGCCGCGCAGGTTGCCGCCAAAGGTGTTGAACAGCGCGGGCAGTTCGTTGTTGAAATCCCGTTGGAAGCGCAGCGTCAGCCCGCCGCCCGTTAGGAAGGCATGGCTTTCGGGCAACGATTGCAGGTCTGTTTCCCAAGCGCGGGTGAAATAGAACTGATTGCTGCCGTCAAACTTTTGCGGAATTTGCAGGCGGTAACTTTCCAAGTAAATGCCTTTCCATGCAGGATTGTCGGCATGGATGCCCGCCGATTTTTCTTCGGACAAATCCACTGCAAATTTTTGGGGCAACAACTGTATCAGCGTACCCGGAACGGCTGCCAGCGGACGGTCAAAGGTCAGGTTGTTTTCCAAGTAGAACAGTTGGGCGGCTTGCACAAAGCGCACCATCAGCGACTCATCGGTCGGTGCTTTGAACTTGTTTTCGGGCAGCAGCAAATCGCCGTCCATTTGCAACTCATAGCGGTTGTCTTGGTTGATAATAATGCGGGATGAAACGGCTAAGTTCAGGCGGAAACGGTAAGGCTCTGCCAACTCAAAGCGGTTGTTTTCTACCGCAGCCGTACTGCCCAAAAGTTTAAAATCGTCGTAGCCGAAGCGCGCCTTGGCAAACAGCACTTCCGCCGCTTTGCCGCTTGTAACGGGGTGCGGCAGAGGCCATTTGGTTTCGCCTTCTATTTGCAAAAAGTCTTTGGTAAGAATCAGGTTTTGCGGATAGAAATAGGCTGCGCCGTTTTCGGGCAGCGCGGGGGCGAGTTCCATGCGTTCCCATTTGAGCGGATGCACGATTTCGCCACTTGCCAATACCATGCGCCCCGCGATGTTCTCTAACTTAATGTCCTTAAAATCAAACTCTTCCGAATCGCCCGCTGCGTTGATTTTGATGCTGCCGCGCCCCGAAAGTTTGCTCAAATCAGCATTGGACGTGCTGATGACAGTAACTTCGTGCTTGCCTGCCAAGAACTTTTCCACAACAGGCGGCCCGTTGAAAATCAGCACGTTACTTTTGGCAATTTCCTGTTCGCCGCTGTATGCCAGCACGTGCCATGCGTAGGCTTTACCCGATTCGGGTCGCTGCCCGCGCAGGATGTATTCCCAACTGCTGCCTATGGCAGGCACTTCGGCGGTTTCCTCTTCAAACCATGCAGGATTGCCTGCTACGGCACTTGCGGCGTTCTGCCCGGGCATCAGCTCTACGGCGCGGAACTTGTAGCGCACTGCCTGCCCCGCCACCAGATTATCGGGCAGCGACCAAGCAAATTTCAACAGGTCGTTTTTACCAAAAGAATACTGATTATCAGGCTTTTGCAACGCGATTCTACCGCCTTCGGGGTAGCCGTACCTAAACCAACATACCTGACTGATGCCGTTGTTTTTGAACAGGTTACGCCCGTCGCGGTCTGTTGCCTGCACCGTCCAAACGTAGCGCTTGGCAAGTTCCAGCGGCGGGGCACTGATGTTGTAGTTGTAAGAAGTGCGCCCCGCAATCGGTTCGGATTCAAAAATTGGGATGGCTTTACCGTTGTTGATTGCCAACAGCGGGTCGGCTTGCGGGTCGGTTACTTCGTAAACCCGCAACACATATTCCGTGCTTGCCTGAATGGCTGCCGTACCGTTGGTCAATTGCCATTGAAACTGCACGTTTTGCGGCTCTATGGGCTTAACGGAAGTTCCGCAAAGGGGCAAAATCGGCGTGGGTTCGTCAATGGTCATCAGCCATGCGTCGTAGCAGCCCGCCCGCGAAAGCACCTGATTGCTGCGGTAGTCTATCACCTCAAAACAGAAGCTGTACAGCCCGTCGGGCAGGCGGTCAGTGCGGCGCAGTTCGTCGGCACTCATGCCGCTTATTTGCATGTTGTTCAGGTCTAAATATTGCGCAAGGTCGGCGGCGGTCAGTCGCAAAGGCGTGCCCGGCACAATGGTAAACGGTGCAGCGGGACGAAAATCGGGACGGGTGCGCAAACTCATGCGGCTGCTCTGAATACTGACGCGCAAATAAAATTCCCACGAAGGTTCGTTAAAGTCGTTAAAAGCGACATTAACGACTAATTTTTCGCCTACGGGCGACAAATAATCGCTCAAAAGCGTAGAATACGGCGGCTGAACAATCGGATTGACCCGAAACGGAAAGGTTTGTGCCCGTGCTGTTTGTTGCCCTGCCCCTGCCAGAAATACCATGCACAAAAGTTGCAGTAATTTGTGCCGTACAAACCGACTCATAGTGTATAACGATAATAGTTTAAAAGCCGAAAGTGTAGTTGTAATTCAACCCGGCACGCAGTTCGGTGAAAGAGGATCCATTGGCTTGCTTAGAGGCACGGCTCAAATAAATCACGTTCAGCCCCAGATTGTGCGAAGTTGCTACGCGATAGTTCATCATGGCACGCAGGTTCAAATTGCCGCTCAAAAGTTCACCCGCTGCATAAGAGTTCAGCAAACTGCCCGAAGCATTCAGGCGCATTTTGCGTTTGAGCAAGCCCTTGGCAGCAGTCAGCGTAGGACCTGCCACCAAATTTTCAAAACCCGTGCTGATATTACGACTGATATTAAAAGAGAGAGCCAAACTTAAATCGGTAGGAACCAGCGTGTATTGATACGAACTCAACCAGTTCCAGAAGGTGGTTTTGGAATTATCGTTATCGTTAGCACCCTGAAAGTTGAAGTTGCTCATCAGCACGTGGCGGGTGCGTTCGTTGCCCGTGTTATAGTTGGCACTCATGCCCGCACTGTTGGTGATTTGCAACAAACTCAACGAATCGGGGTTGATTTGCGTATTGTTGAAGTCTGTGGCAGCCAGCAACACCTTGGTTGCCGAACTGAAATTGGAATAATTTGCCGAAACATTCAGCTTTTCGTTAGGCGCATAGCTGATGTTAAACGAACCCGAAAGGCGCATCATTTCGTTGGCAAGCCGACGGCTCAAATTGTTGCGCTGAAAGCCGCCGCCCGCAGAAATGTTGATTTTATTATCCGACATCCGCCAACCAACCGAAGCCTGCACGTCTTCCAAATCGTTGTTGAGAAAAACCGAACCCAGTGTTTTATAGTCGGGGTCTATGCGGCGGTAAAGCAACCGCAATTGATATTTGTCTGCCGCATAGGTCGTTTCGGCATTGAGGGCGGCGTTTACCTGCGTGCTCAAATTCCTTTGCGAAAGCAGCGCGGCAGCCATGCCCTTCAAACCCGAAAAATTAGTGCCGTCGTTTTCAAGTCGGATATCGTTAGTAAATGCACTAAGCGCGTATTCAGCCCGAAAGTTGAGCCGCTTGGTAAGTTGTTGCCGCACCTGCAACCCTAAAATGCCGCTTTCTACGGGTGTCAGCTCTTCGGCAGTAGTCAGCGGCACAGAATTGACGTTATCTTTTGCCTGAAAGTAAATCAAATCTGCCGAGCGGTTTTCCTGTTTGCCGAGCGTGAGTTTTACGCCCTGCCCCCACCGTTCGTAGGCGGGTACGCCACGCACAATACCCTCTACCCCGCCTTGTGCAATGGCACGCACAAAGCGCCCGTAGAGCCCCGTAACCTTCACGGGCGAATCTTCGGGTGTAACTTGAACACCTGCCCCCAGAAACACATTGCCCGAAAGCGTGTAAGGTGAAAATTCCAAATTGCGATAGCCCAAATGCACCGTTACAGACTTGTAGCGCGGGCTTAACCCAAACTGATTAAAAGGCTGCGTAAACCGTCGGTTGAGTTGGCTGAAAGTGGCAGAAAGCGGGATATCCACGCCGTAAAGACTGATATTGAGCGTACTGTTCAGTTGCCAAAAAAAGGGTCGCGGCGTGCTGCAATACCACTTGCACTATATCCCACAAACGAACCGCCCAACGAACCACTTACACTGACAGGTTTTTCGTTTTTCAAGTTTACCAAATCTTGCCCAAACGCCTAATTCTGCAAAAAAATTACAGCAGTAGTTAATGATATGTATTAAATTTTTCTCATGCAAATTTTTTCAAGCGTCAGCAAGCAATTTTTTGCGAAAATAACGTATTCATAAAGAAAATATTCTATCAAAAAAATCAGGTTTAGAAAATGCTGTAAGGGTTTCAATGTTTTTAAACTTTATTCTGACCTAATCACCGCCTAAATGCCTTTAAAAAGATACAATAAAAATAAACCTCATAAAAAAGCCTCACTTTTTTTGAATAACACAAGCAGTTTAATAGTAAAATTAGGCAAATATTACATAGTGCGTTTTTTGATAATTACACCCTTTCTTCTTTTCTAACAACATAGTTATTGACATAATTTACAGCAGTTTTTTGGTATTCTTCAGGGTTAATATTACGCGGTAATGTATTTTTACCTTCGGGCATCTGCTCTACATAAAGGCTCGTGCTGGGGAAGGCAAATTGCACGCACATAGCCTCTGCCAAACGGATGATATGCAGAATAAGCTCTTCCCGAATGAGTAACTCCTGCTTGATATCGGTTACATTGATAAAAACCTGAAAGCGAATTTGAATGGCAGAATCGGCAAAATCGAAGAGGGTAATGAGTATATCATCAGGTCCAATGTTGGGATGTGCAAGTGCCATTGTGCGCAAACCTTCCACATAGGCTTCTATCAAGTCAGGAGGAGTGTCGTATCTGATACTTATCATCGTGCGAAAACGGTGCTTCTGACGCATCCCCATGTTTTCCAAAGTCATATCAGCAAGCCTGCCGTTGGGAATGACAGTGACTGAATCGGCAAACGTCCTGATTTGTGTACTTCTGAAACCAATGTACTCTACTCTGCCGTCCACGCGGTCGCCAATAATCCAATCGCCGTTTTTAAAGGGCTTGTCCAAGAATATCATCACCGAACCGAACAGATTTTTGAGCGTATCTTGCGCTGCCAAAGCCACCGCCAAACCACCAATGGAAAGACCGGCAATAATCCCTGCCACATTAAGATTAAAAATGTATTGCAGCAGATAAACAACTGTTGCAAAAACAATCAACACGCGTAAGATTCGCTTAAATAGAAGTACTAACTGTTTGTTGTAATTCCAACCATTTTTTGTATAAATTTTTTCTATGTAGAAGCCGCCTAATTTAACAATGCGATAAATCACAGTAGCAAACTGTATTACCCAAATAACAGTCAGCAAAGGATATACGTACCGCATGTAAAGAACCGGTAATTGTAAAACCGGTAAAAGATTATTGAGTGCAAAAAGAACCAGTGCCATAATCAGCGGTTTCAGCACAGGGGTTACGTAGGTATCGGCAAAATCTGCCTGCTCAGCGCGCTTCAGCATAGCAACCGGCACGCGGATGGCAAGAAACATCGCCAACCGATACACCAACAAAATAAGCAACAACAGCACGGCAAGCCCTGCCCATTGCCATGCAGTCAGCAGCAAAAAGGTTTGCGGCGGATTAAATAAATCAATGCCCAGCAACTCCTGCGTATCAATGATAAAAACCAGTTCGTACAGTTCAGGAATCAGTTGTATGGTTTCGCGCGAGTAGTACCAGTTATTGCCTACCTTTTCCAGATATATGGGATATCCCAAATGGCTGAACAGGAAATAGGTGTTCGGATTGCTCATGGTAGTATCCCTGTGATTAGGATTGTCGGGGATGGCGGCAAAGTCAATATATTTACCCAATCCTTCATAAATTTCCTTCAACATGCGTGCACGCCTAATGCGCTCCTTCTCGTTAATATTGCGCAATTCGGGGTGATTGAACGGGGCCGCAGCCGACTTGGTAAAAATTTTTCCCCGCCGTGTTCCGCCAAAACCCAAATTTTTCAAGTGTGTTTCTATGGCTTCCCGTGGCGTAGCCAACTGCACCGACTGCCCCGCTGCCGGCAGGTTTACAATGAGCAACCACAGGATTAAACAATAAAAAACACACTTAGAACACCTCTGTATTTTTCTCATAACCGCCTGATAATCGTAATTTGGGTAACAAAAGTTGAACAAATATAGCAGGGTGCTGCTTACTTTTGCAATATGAATACTGTACGTCTGATAAGTTTCCTTACCCTAACGGCATTACTTTTTACAAGTTGCCAAAACAACCGAGGCGGTATCCCCAAAGGAGAAAAAGCACCTGATTTTGAAACAATTGATTTGCATGGTAATCCGCATAGGCTAAGCGATTTTAAAGGTAAAGTTGTAATGCTGTACTTTTGGGCTGATTGGTGTCCAGCCTGTAAAAAGGAATTTCCCGAAACACAGGAGTACTATCGCAAACTGAAAAGTGATGATTTTGAGCTGATTGCCATCAACGTATCGCAACCGCGCGAGACTTCCGAAGAATTTCAACGGAAGTACAAAGCCACATTCCCTATGCTGCTCGATACTGACGGAAAAATTTCCAAGCAATACGGCATCGAAGAACTTCCAACCAATTATTTTATAGACCCTGAGGGCAAAATAGCCCGCCGAATTGTCGGCTGGATAGGCGAGCCTCAGGTGAAAGTAATGATTAACCAACTGTCAAAAAAATAACATGAAACGCGGTATCTGTTTTTTACTCGCGCTTACTTTTTTGTGGTTGAGCGCGTGCAGTGGCGAAACAAGCAGTAATCAAGCAGAAAATACCCGCTGTGCACAGTGCGGAATGCCAACCGAAGAGTTTCAGGCATGGCGAGGCAAAATTACGGGACAAACCACTGTTAAACATTACTGCTCGCCGCGCTGCCTGTTCATCAACAGCCAATCGCAAGGGCTTACTGAGGCGGACAGCGTGTTTGTTACCGACTACTACGAGCAAAAACTCATTGACGGCAGGCAGGCATTCTACGTAATCGGCAGCGATGTTATCGGGCCGATGGGACACGACCTTGTACCGCTTGCTACCCGACAAGCCGCTGAGGAATTTATGCAGGAACACAAAGGGCAACAAATCTTGCGTTTCGGAGAGGTAAATACCGAAACGATTAAAGGATTGAGCAAATAGGTAGCAGTCGGCCTTAACGTGGCATCAGTAAAATAATCAAAGCGCCGATGATACAAACCGCTGCACCTACCATATCCCATCGGTCAGGGGTTTGGTTCTCTGCCCAATAAAACCAAGCAAGTGATGCGGCAATATAGATACCGCCATAAATCGCATAAGCACGCCCTGCAAACTCTGTTTGCACTTTAGTCAGCAGAAAAGCGAAGGTAATCAGCGAAATAACACCCGGAATCAGCCAGTGTACTGACTTATCGGACTTGAAATAATTCCAAAAAGCAAAACAGCCGAAAATTTCAAAGAAAGCAGCGGCGGTGTAAATAATAATATCGCGCATCATTTACTCTTCCGTTCATATATAATCGGCGTATCATAAGGTGTAATTTGTTTACCCTCGCGAACAAGTAACTCCATTACCTCCAAACAATCCTTGCCAATGGTTTCCTCTAAGGTAAAAACACCACCCGGAAATTCATTGGGCGCTTTAATGTAAAAGCCGCGTTCGGTTTGCGTGTAAACGGCAGGCTTGAAACTTGGCGAAGGTTTTAATGCATGATAGTCAAACCGCAAAGATGCATTGTCGTTGCGAATATCTTTTGGAGGAACATCTTGCGGCAACTGCATAGAGTAGAGTTTTACTTTGCCTTCGGGCAGCGCTTCAAAGAAAAATAAGTACGGCTTGATGATTGTATCCCCCTCGGCATACTTGTAGTAACTTTCTTCCAACAAAAAAAAGCCGTTGAGTTGTGCAGGCAAGTTATCTATCTTGCTGTTAGCCACCCTATTGACATGTTTGGCATAAGGATGCACCTGCTTACCTGCTTTCAGTTCCGCATCTATCTGGTGCTGGTTGTCAAAATCGCCCGTGATATAGGTTTGAAACAAATGAATCGGGTGATTATCAGGTATTTGCGAATATGTATGCATACTTACACAGAGGCTAAAGAGCCACATTAATTTTTTTGCAGTTTTCATAACGTAAAATTCAAGTGAAAATTTGGATGTCATACTAAAAGTGCAACAGAAGCAACCCTACAAACTACCGCTTCAAGATTTTTCTTTTGGACATAATTCTCATTGCTTAAAATTATGCCGCAAGGTGCATAATTGCAAGATTTTCATTGCGATTGGCAGCAAATATTCTATATTTGCAGTCCTTTCGGGTGAAGGGCGGCTTTTGCCGGAATTGTTTAACCAAAATGCCTGCGCTTTGGGCACCGGAGCGAAGGTGTAATAGCAGGTGCAAGCAAAATTCAATGAGCAAGGACCAATTAACTGAATTTGACTGGGACAGCTTTTCGTCCGACAAATTAGGCGGCGGTTACTCTAAAGCCGAAAAAAGCCGTCTGGAAGAACTGTATGCAGGCACACTGTCAGAAGTAAAACAAAATGAAGTGGTTCGCGGCACAGTAGTAAGCATCACCGACCGTGATGTAGTGTTAAACATAGGTTTCAAATCAGATGGCTTAGTGCCTCTGTCCGAATTCCGCGACGTAACAGACCTGAAAGTTGGCGACACTATTGACGTGTACGTGGAAAACCCCGAAGACTCTAACGGCCAACTGATTCTTTCCCGTAAAAAAGCCAAAATTGTTAAGGCTTGGGAAAACATTGAAAATGCCTTGCAAAATGATTCAGTTATTGAAGGCCTCGTTAAGCGCCGCACCAAAGGTGGCCTAATTGTGGATATCTTCGGCGTGGAAGCCTTCTTGCCCGGTTCACAAATTGATGTGAAGCCTATCCGCGACTTTGATATCTACGTAGGCAAGAAAATGGAGGTTAAAGTGGTAAAAATCAACTACGCTAACGACAACGTAGTAGTTTCTCACAAAGTCCTCATTGAAAAAGACCTCGAATCACAACGCGCCGAAATCCTCAATAACCTTGAAAAAGGACAAGTGCTTGAAGGCATTATCAAGAACATGACCAACTTCGGCGTATTTATTGACTTGGGCGGCGTTGATGGCTTGTTGCACATTACAGACATCTCATGGGGTCGCATCAACCATCCGGAGGAAGTACTCAGCTTAGACCAGAAAGTAAACGTAGTAGTTCTTGACTTTGACGAAGAAAAGAAGCGTATCTCTCTGGGTATGAAGCAATTGATTCCTCATCCTTGGGACAGCCTGCCTGCCGAAATTCAAGTTGGCTCTCGCGTGAAAGGCAAAATAGTTAATGTGGCTGACTACGGTGCATTCCTCGAAATTATGCCGGGCGTAGAAGGTCTGATTCACGTTTCCGAAATGTCATGGTCGCAGCACCTGCGCAACCCTCAGGACTTTATCAAAATCGGTGATGAATTGGAGGCTGTTGTATTGACTCTTGACCGCGAAGAACGTAAAATGTCTCTGGGCGTAAAACAACTGACCGAAGACCCATGGACTAAAGCCGATATTACTACCAAATATGCCGTAGGCACACGCCACACAGGTACTGTGCGCAACCTGACCAACTTCGGCCTGTTCCTCGAGCTGGAAGAAGGCATTGACGGTCTGGTACACGTTTCCGACCTTTCATGGACTAAGAAAGTGAAGCACCCTTCAGAGTTCATCAAAATAGGCGAGAAATTAGACGTACAAGTGCTGGAACTGGATGTTGAGCAACGTCGTTTGGCATTAGGCCACAAACAATTGGAAGAAAACCCTTGGGACACATTTGAAACCATCTTTGTTCCGGGTTCTGTTCACCGTTGCACCATCATCAGCAAAAATGATAAGAATGCCGTACTGGAACTGCCTTATGGTTTGGAAGGTGTCTGCACGCTGAAAAACCTTGTAAAAGAGGATGGCAGCAAAGGTGAAATAGGTGAAAGCCTAGACTTCAAAGTACTGGAATTCTCCAAAGATGAGAAGCGCATCGTATTGTCTCACGCGGCTTCTTACAAAGACACCAAGGAAGATGCAAAATCTGCCAAGAAGCCTAAGAAAGAAAGCGAATATGTTGCCAAGCAAGAAGATTCCGGCCGTGCTACTTTGGGCGACTTGGAAGCTCTTTCTCAATTAAAAGAAGACATGGCGCGTAACGAAGAGAGAAAATAATTTTTATAAGCATTAATAAAAAAAGCCCGACTTTTCCGGTCGGGTTTTTTTTATAAGTCAAGCCAAGTGTATATCCAAAAAGCTTTTTTCTACTTCTACAACACATGATTAACTATCGGCATTATTTTGAAACAGGAATTACTTATGACTCCTATTTGCGGCAAGCAGAAACAGATGCGCAAAAAGAACCCAAAACAGGCTATCTGCCCTACGTACCGCTGAATTTGCAGCGCATGAAGCGGATTGGCAAACAAGTACAACTCAACAGTGATATAGAGGCTGTACTTCGTCGCTTAGACAAACCGTTGCACTGGTTGGTCATCAGCGAAAACTGGTGCGGCGATGCAGCGCAGTCATTGCCTGTGCTTGCTGCCATTGAAAAGGCCTCGCAAGGTAAAATAAACATGCGCATCGCTTACCGCGACAGCACCCCCGAACTGATGGATGCCCACTTAACCAACGGCAGCCGCTCCATCCCTGTGCTAATTCAGTTGAACGAGCACTTCGGACTTATGGGGACATGGGGGCCGCGTCCGGCCATAGCACAAAAACAGGTAAGAGAATGGATTGCTGCCGGTACGCCTTTTACAGAATATGCCGAGAAACTGCATAAATGGTATGCAGACGACAAACAGAAATCAATTCAGACAGAAATAGCAGCATTGCTGCAACAATCTCTGATTGGATAAAAAAATCCTATTATATTTACACGGTTTTTTTATCAAATCCTCAATCTGTTATGTCAGTTATTGAAAATATTGTAGCCCGCCAGATTCTCGACTCGCGCGGCAATCCTACCGTAGAAGTAGATGTATTCACCAGTGATGGCCATATGGGGCGTGCTGCTGTCCCCTCAGGTGCTTCTACCGGCACGCATGAGGCCGTAGAACTTCGCGATGGCGACAAAAACACTTACCTTGGCAAGGGTGTACTGAAAGCAGTAGCCAACGTTAATGAAACCATTGCCGACGAGCTCTACGGTTTGTCTGTTTTTGAACAAAACCTGATTGATAAAATTCTGATAGATTTGGACGGTACACCCAACAAATCTCGCTTGGGAGCAAATGCGATTTTGGGTGTATCGCTGGCCGTTGCCAAAGCCGCTGCCAAGTCGGCACGCCTGCCGCTCTATCGCTATGTGGGCGGCGTAAGTGCCAACACCTTGCCCGTTCCGCTGATGAACATCCTGAACGGTGGTGCACATGCCGATAATGGTATTGACTTTCAGGAGTTTATGATTATGCCGTTAAAGTTTGAAACTTTCTCGCGCGCTTTGCAAGCAGGTACGGAAGTTTTCCACCACCTGAAAAACGTATTGAAAGGCAAGGGCTATTCAACCAACGTAGGTGATGAAGGCGGCTTTGCACCTAACATCAAGTCTAACGTAGAAGCTATTGAAGTGGTGTTGCAGGCAATTGAAAAAGCAGGCTACCGCCCGGGCGAAGACATCATGATTGCCATTGATGCGGCTTCTTCGGAATTCTACGATGCAGAAAAAGGCATCTATCATTTTAAAAAATCAACAGGCGAGCAACTGACCAGCGCACAAATGGCCGAGTATTGGAACGATTGGATTAAAAAATATCCTATCCGTTCTATTGAAGACGGCATGGCCGAAGACGACTGGAACGGCTGGAAAATGCATACCGAGCTTTCAGGTAAAAACTGCCAATTAGTAGGTGATGACCTGTTCGTAACTAACGTAGCCCGCCTGCAAGAAGGCATTGGCAAAGGTATTGGCAACTCTATACTCATCAAGGTAAATCAAATTGGCTCGCTGACAGAAACTATTGCTGCGGTAAATCTTGCCAAACGCAACAGCTACACCAGCATTATGTCGCACCGTTCGGGCGAAACAGAAGACAGCACCATTGCCGATTTGGCCGTAGCACTGAATACAGGTCAAATTAAAACAGGCTCTGCCTCACGCTCCGACCGCCTGGCCAAATACAATCAACTGCTGCGCATAGAGGAAGAGCTCGCCGAAAACGGATTCTTTCCGGGCTTGAATTTCTAATCACCATACACAAATTAAAAAAACGGATTTGCAAAAACCTGTAAATCCGTTTTTTTTGTTGGTCAAGTGTCAATCTGCTTACTGCACAACAAACGCCCTGCAATTCGGATTGGTAGGCACAAAAGTTTTAACCACTACCGGCAAGGCATTATTGGAGTTGTTGAGCAATATAGAGCCGTATTGCGGTGTGGTGCTCATTTGCTGATTTACACCGGCGTTATAAGCGGTCAGGTTGCCTGCGTTATCAGTATATACTTTCGGAATCCCCCACTCATGGGCAAACTTTTCGCCCTTCTTCCTGCGAACGGGCATAAACGGATATTATCTGGTCGCGGCTGCGCAATCCGTGAATGGACACGGTGTAAAATCTGGCGATAAAGCCGCTGCCAAGCATGGTGATTTTTCTCATTTTCATATAGTTTTTGGTGGCAAACAATTTGCAAAAAAATGGCAGAAGGGCAAAATTTCATCCTGCAAAGAAGCCTTTCGGATGAATACATTAAGTGCCGACCACTGAAACCATAAGCATTGTAAGAACAACTTATTTTCCTATCTTTGCCGCGCTTATAAAACCCAATTTCTTGAAGCCGTGGTAGATTTATTTGAGAAACTCAAGACCAATCGAGGCCCGTTGGGGCAACATTCGCAGATAGCTCATGGTTATTTTGCTTTTCCCAAGTTGGAAGGTGAAATTGGCCCACACATGATGTTCAGAGGCAAAGAAGTGTTGAACTGGAGCCTGAACAACTACTTAGGGCTTGCCAATCATCCTGAAATCCGCAAAGCAGATACCGAAGCCACTCAACAATACGGGCTGGCATATCCCATGGGTGCGCGCATGATGTCCGGCAACTCCACTATCATGGAACACTTTGAAGCGCAACTGTCTGAGTTTGTGGGCAAAGAAGACACAATGGTGCTCAACTACGGCTATCAGGGTATTATGTCGGTGATTGATGCATTGCTAACCCGCCATGATGTGGTTGTGTACGACTCTGAGTGCCACGCTTGTATCATCGACGGTCTGCGCCTGCACATGGGCAAGCGTTTCATGTTCCCGCACAACGATATTGAAAACTGCGAAAAACAACTGCAACGCGCCACTAAACTTGCCAACGAAACCGGCGGCGCCATTTTGGTAATTACCGAAGGTGTATTCGGTATGCTGGGCGATTTGGGCAAGTTAGACCAGATTGTAGCATTGAAGCAGAAATATCAGTTCCGTCTGTTGGTAGACGATGCACACGGCTTCGGCACAATGGGCAAAACAGGCACCGGCACACCCGAGCACTTTGGCGTGATGGACGAGGTAGATTTATATTTCTCTACCTTCGCCAAATCAATGGCAAGCATCGGCGGTTTTGTTTCAGGCCCTGAAAATGTGATTGAGTATTTGCGCTATAACTGCCGTTCTCAAATTTTCGCCAAAACACTGCCCATGCCGATTGTTTTGGGCAACATGAAGCGTCTGGAAATGCTTCGTACCATGCCTGAACTGAAAGACAAACTGTGGGAAATTGTACGTGCCCTGCAAAGCGGACTGAAAGCCCGAGGCTTCAAAATCGGTGCATGCGAGTCGCCGGTAACACCTGTGTTTCTCAGCGGCGGCACCAATGAAGCAGCCAACCTGATTATAGATTTGCGTGAAAACTACCATATCTTCTGCTCAGTGGTTATTTATCCGGTTGTACCCAAAGATGTTATCATGCTACGCTTGATACCGACAGCCTCTCATACATTGGAAGATGTAAACCGCACCATTGAAGCATTTGAAAAGATTTCCGACAAACTGCGCAGCGGCATTTATGCCAAAAGCCAAATTGCCGCAATGGTATAGTTAAGTCAGGCAACAACAATTACATACGAAAGGCGCATCCAATCATCCATGGCGCACCTTTTTATTCTCCCGACAGGCAATTTGAAACAATTAGGCAACCCAAGCATTGTTGCTTCTTGGCTTATACAAAAGCATAGGTGTTTTGCAAAAGATGCTTTATGTCAATTACTGAAAAACAGCAATTTAACACCTAACGGCTCTCTAAGCCCCCTCAGGTTTCATATTACATATCGGTAGGTTAAAAAATTATTTCCGCAATTTCTTAAAAAAACTTTTCAAAAGGGCTATGGCTTCCGAAGCCAACAGACCTTGTTGCAGGTTGGTTTTAGGATGAAACGCCTGCTGCGACTGTGCCCCCAGCCGCGAAAAGCCGTTTTTTTCATCGGCAGCACCATATACAATGCGCCCGAACATTGCCCAAAAACAAGCACCAGCACACATTACACAAGGCTCGAGCGTTACATAGAGCGTACATTCATTCAAATAACGGTTGCCTAAGTATTGCGTGGCGGCTGTTATGGCAATCATCTCCGCATGTGCCGTGGGGTCATTGAGGGCAAGCGTTTGGTTATAACCTCTGCCAATAATTTTATCTTTCCATGCAACCACTGCACCTACGGGAATTTCCCCTGCTTCACCGGCCATTTGTGCCAGCCGAAGGGCTTCCCGCATCATGCGGTGGTCGGTTTCAGTGAACATGGCGGGCTTATTTTCTGAAAATAATTTTATCCTTTGTGTCTGCAAATATGGCATCCTTCACAGTGGGCAATTGCAGAAAGTCGTGCGGGAATCCCAACTCAATGCGGCTCACCTCGTCCAGTGCTGCCATGTGCTCATTGGGAATAACCACTTGCAGGCAACCCAAACAGTCACGGATTTGTTCCAGCCTTCTTGCGCCCAAAATTGGCAATATGTTGCTTCCCTGCTGACGCAACCACGCCAGTGCAGTCTGTGAGGGTGTAGCTCCAATGGCAGCCGCCACATCGCAAACTTTTTGTGCAATAGCAAGATTTCTGTCGTTTAGTTTGATGCTTTTTTCGCTCAAACGCACAGCCTGATTGGTTGGAATGCCTTGGTTGTATTTGCCGGTCAGGATGCCGGCCCCCAACGGAGCCCAAGGCGTAACTGCCATTCCAAAATGTTTTGCCATTGGCAGCAAATCGCGTTCTGCGCTGCGCTGCACCAAGCTATACTCTATCTGCAAGCCTGCAAAAGCCGTCCAACCGCGAAGGTCGGCAAGTGTGTTGCACTGCGCCACCACCCATGCAGGCGCATCGGATATGCCTAAATAGTGTACTTTACCCTGACGCACCAAGTCATCCAGTCCGCGCATCACCTCTTCGGGAGATGTAGTAAAATCCCACATATGCACCCACAAAATGTCGATAAAATCGGTATTAAGGCGTTTTAAGCTACCCTCTACCGAACGCATCATATTTTTGCGGTGATTGCCATTGGCATTAGGGTTTTCACGTTCGTCAAAAAGCGTGTATTTAGTCGCCAATACGAAATAGTCGCGGTCGGCAGCTACAAATTCGCCCAACCACTTTTCACTGGTACCTTCCGTGTAGCGGTTGGCTGTGTCAATAAAATTGCCGCCTAAGTTTACATAAGCGTCAAATATTTTTTTGCTAGTATCATAGTCTGCTCCGGTGTTCCACTCTGTACCAAAAGTCATAGTGCCTAAACACAGTTCCGATACTCGCAAACCTGTTTTGCCAAATAATTTGAACAACATAAAATGGTAGTTAAAATTAATTAGAACGATATTTTTCTAACGGAATCGTAATGCGCTCGTTGGTGATAACTGCGTGCGGATAAACAGACTTAATTTGTGTATAAAGCGCAAACGCATCAGTTTTGTTAAAAAAATTACCCAATTTTACCCGAAAATTAGGCTGCTCGTAAACCAATTCAGGTATTTCGGTGGTTATTTTTCGCACATTAGCCATCACCTTATTGGCCTCATCCCGATTGCTGCCCGAATAAATCACCAATCGGAAACCTTGCGAAAATTTAAGGTTTTTATTGCTTGCCGCTATTGCTTCACGCATGGCATTGAGTTGAGCCTGAACAGTGCCTGATATGCTGACAATTTGGGTATTTTGCACGGAAGTAGTCGCATTAACTGTATTGACTACCGAATTGCTTGTTTGCTCCGGCTCTGCCACTTCCGGCCGATAAGCACTCAAATCCATCGTAAACGGCGGTGCATAAGTAACAGTTGATGCACTTTTGCAAGCAACTGTCAATGCATATATAGTTATCAAGCCTGCCAATTGACTAAGATTTCTTTTGATAATACGCCTACTCATTTCTTGTTTTTTTACTAACTTGATGCAAGTTACTAATAAAAACTGCTTCATGCATAAACCTCATATTACTGCCATTGGAACGGCAGTGCCCGCACACGAAATCAGGCAGGCAATTGCCCCCGATTGGATAATTACCTCATTGGCACTCCCGCCGTCTGAAGCACGCAAAGTTCGGCTGATTTACCGGGCAACCAGCATACAAACCCGTTACAGCATTATTCCCGACTTCAGCAGTAAGGAACGCCGCGAACTGTTTCCTTTGACAGAAAATTTAGAACCATTCCCTACAACGGCCGACCGCATGGCTGTTTATAAGCGCGAAGCACCGCTGCTCGCCTCTCAGGCTATCCAAAATATGCAACTTCCTGCCAATTATTTCAGCAAAATAACCCATTTAATTACCATCAGTTGCACAGGTATGTATGCCCCCGGTCTGGACATTGACTTGGTGCACAAGCTCGGATTGCCGCCGCATGTACAGCGAACCTGCATTTATTTTATGGGTTGTTATGCGGCTTTTAATGCACTGAAAACCGCTGAAACCATTTGCAGAGCATACCCCGATGCCAAAGTATTAATTGCTGCCATAGAACTTTGCAGCCTTCACTTTCAGAAAATCAATACCGAAGACCAACTGTTGGCAAATGCTATTTTCGCCGACGGTGCAGCAGGTGTGCTGGTAGAATCCGTAACACCTGACAAGGGGCTGCTTTCGCTGGAAGGTTTCTACAGCGGTCTGATTCCTGAAGGAAGCAGCGAAATGGCTTGGCACATAGGCAATTTCGGATTTGAAATGAAGCTCTCTTCATATATGCCCAAACTTTTGGGCAGTAAAATCAAATTTTTTATCGAAAAAACAAGAGAACAGTTAGAAATATCATCCGATGCGATAGATTATTTTGCCTTTCATCCGGGCGGCAAAAAAATTTTGACCGAAATAGAAGCAGGTCTTGGCATTTCGCCACATGAAAACAGGTGGGCATACGACGTGATGAAACGATACGGGAATATGTCATCAACCACCATCCTTTTTGTTTTGCAGCACCTGATGGAAACACTGCGCAAAGAAAATTACCGACAAGGCGCACAGGTATTGGCTGCTGCCTTTGGTCCCGGTTTAACTATGGAATCCGCCATGCTCCACCTGCAAAACCTCGACTTTCGCCATGCCTGACTTCAGCCGCCGCAGCCATGAGCCCGAACTGATGGACGACCTGACCCTTAGCAACGAGGCACTTGCACAAAACCTGCGCGAACTGGAATATATCAATGCGTATCTGGGAGGTAATGCAGTGGCTGCCAAGGGGTTGCAGCATTTTGTTAATCAAAGTAAACTGCCGCTTTCTGTGGCAGATGTGGGCTGCGGTGGCGGCGATACGCTGCGCTACTTTGCCCAATGGGCACAAAAGCGCAACATCGCACTGCAACTGGCAGGCTATGATGCCAACCCTTTCATGGTGAATTATGCAAGTGCACACCCCCGAAACCATCCTTCCATCAGTTACCACTGCATAGACCTTTGGTCAGAAAAATTCAACAATGTGCAGCCCGATGTATTTATGTTGAGCCTTTTTTGCCACCATTTTACAGACGAGGAACTTGTACATCTGTTGGGTAAACTGTTGCAGCAAGCACACAAAGGAATCATTATCAACGACTTACATCGGCATCCGCTGGCTTATTACAGCATCAAATGGCTGACGCGCGGGCTGAAAGGTTCTTATTTGGTGCAGAACGATGCACCGCTGTCAGTCTTGCGAGCTTTTCGCAAGAAGGAATTGGAACAACTGTTACACCAAGTAGTGCCGCACAGCCGATTTCGCATCAGTTGGCATTGGGCTTTTCGCTATTTGGTGTTGATTGAGAAGTAGGTTGGTAGCTTTCGCAAAAGTAATCTAGCGTTTCATCGCGGAGTTTGCGATTTAGTTTTTTGGCAATATTCCAATCATAACATGCAGAAGATATTTGCGCCAAATTCACATAGGTTTGCGCACGCTGATAATACAAGTCTGCTCGGCGCGGGTTGCATAAAATAGCATTGGAATAGGCAGCAACGGCGGCGGCATAATCTTCTTTGGCATTGGCTATGATTCCTAAGTTTTCATAAACAGCCTCATCTGCCAAACCCTTTTCCACCATAGCATCAAAAAGAATTTTAGCATTATCCGGTGAATTATTTTTAAAAAGCAACAAAGTACCTGCACGCATGTACATCGCTTTGTCGGGAGGCATTTTGGCAAATGCATACACAAAATTCATACGCGCCGAATCAGGATTGTTCAGATAGCTGTTGGCAATCCCAAGATAGTAGTAAAACTCGGGATATTCAATTTCAGCATTATCAATGGCGGCCTGTATCAGCTTGCGCCCGTCATCGTAAAACCCGAAATGGTCTATGTAAATTTTTCCGCGCAGGAATAGGGCGCGAAAATAATCATGGTCAGTACCTAAACCTTGATTGAGGTAATGCTCGGCTTCCATGTAGTGCCCTTTTTTGTAGGCCTCGTATGCCCAGTGATAATTTAAACGGCCAATCAGCGCAAAAAGTGAATAGACAATAAAAAACATGTACCCTACAATGGCAATTGCCACCCAAGGCGCGGCTTTGATGTAGCGTTCCTGCTCGGCCTGTTCTTCGGGGGAAATTTTTTTTACATATACAGGCCTCCTTCGGCGCTGCACAGGCTGCTGACGGCTCACAGGACGCGCCGCGGGGGTGTACCCAATACGCAACAGATAGTCATAGCGTGCTTTTTTATCGGGATTACTTAAATACTGATAGGCATGATTAATGGCCTTAAATTTTTCCTCTGCCAGCGGGTTGTTTGGATTGCGGTCGGGGTGGAACTGAAAAGCCAATCTTTTAAATGCGGATTTTACCTCGGCTGATGAGGCAAAATTGGGTAAACCCAGCACTTCATACAGATTGACCATCGGATTATTTACTATAATTTTGAGGAAAAATACGCCATTTTTGGTAAAAAACCTTATAGCCTTCTCATGTCTGTCAGGCTTTTATTATTGGACAACCGCGATTCGTTTACCTACAATCTTGCACAATTGATTGAAGAAAGTTTTGACATTTTTTGGCAGGTAAAAACCTGTGATGAAATAACAATACACGAAGTAGCGGGCTATGATAAAATTATTTTCTCGCCTGGTCCGGGTGTGCCGTCCGAAATCCCTCTGATGCGCGATATTTTAATGACCTACGGTACAAATAAATCTATCTTGGGTGTTTGCCTTGGGCATCAGGCTATTGCCGAAGCCTTCGGAGGAACTTTGTACAACATGGGGCAAGTATGGCACGGCATGAAAGTCCCTATCCACATTACCGACTCGCAGGAACGCCTGTTTCACAATTTGCCGCAGGAGTTTCGGGTAGGGCTTTATCATTCATGGGCAGTTGCCACACTGCCCGACTGCCTACAAGCTACTGCTGTAAGTGCCAACGGGACTATTATGGCGCTGTCGCATCGGCATTATGACATCAAGGGTGTGCAATTTCATCCCGAATCGTTCATGACCAAATACGGTGCGGAAATATTGCGCAACTGGCTGTCAGTAAAATAAGGCAAGGGTACGCACCAACAACCGCAAACAGCTATTTTGAGCTGCTTATTTGCACATTTAACGGAAGGCAGCTAACTTGATTTGCGTTACAATTAAAAGCATTTGGGAATGAAAACAATTAAAGGGCCTGCCATTTTTTTGGCGCAGTTTATGGGCAATCAAGCCCCTTTTAACGATTTCAAAAAAATTTGCGAGTGGGCTGCCTCACTTGGCTATATCGGCGTACAAGTACCCACATGGGACAGTCGCTGTATAGACTTGCAAAAAGCCGCCGAGAGCAAAGACTATGCACAGGAAGTACAGGGCATTGCCAAAGAAGCGGGTGTAGCCATCACCGAACTTTCTACCCACCTGCAAGGGCAATTAGTTGCGGTGCACCCTGCCTATGATGCCATGTTTGACGGCTTTGCTCCGGCTGCTATGCGCGGCAACCCCGCCGCACGCACCGAATGGGCTATACAGCAATTGAAATATGCCGCCAAAGCCAGCCAACACATGGGACTAACCTCACATGTAACTTTTTCGGGTGCATTAATTTGGCCCTTTATGTATCCATGGCCGCAGCGCCCCGCCGGATTAGTAGAAACCGGTTTCGGCGAACTTGCCAAACGCTGGAAACCTATCTTGGACTATTTTGACGAGTGTGGCGTAGATGCCTGCTACGAGCTGCATCCCGGAGAAGACCTCCACGATGGCATTACGTTTGAAATATTCTTATCGCATTTGAACAATCACCCGCGTGCCAATATCAACTATGACCCCAGTCATTTCATCCTGCAACAACTTGATTACCTGCAATTTATAGACTTCTACCACGAGCGTATTAAAGCCTTTCACGTAAAAGATGCCGAATTTAATCCGACAGGAAAACAGGGCGTTTACGGCGGCTATCAAGGCTGGGTACAGCGGGCAGGACGTTTCCGTTCCCTCGGCGACGGACAAGTGGACTTCGGTGGAATTTTCAGCAAACTTGCGGCTTACGACTACGACTCATGGGCTGTGCTGGAATGGGAATGTGCGCTTAAACACCCCGAACAGGGTGCGGCAGAAGGTGCGCCCTTCATTGAAAGCCACATCATCCGTGTTACGGAACGTGCTTTTGACGACTTTGCAGGGACAGGCACCGATGAAAATTTTAACCGAAAAGTGCTGGGCTTGTAGGTCTTATCGTTGGGCTTTGCTTGAACCAGAAAGGACACAAGGGCTTTTATGCGCTTGTGTCTTTTTGATAATCACGGTGTTGCATGTGCGACAGATACCAGAATGGATTTAATTTCGCAACCTACACAAGTAAGTAATCAAATTTAAGCGTACACGCCCCGATATTTAAGTGCACAAGAGCACAAAGACCTTGTGTATTTGTGGTTCTTACGGTGGATTAAACATCAAGTATGTAGTACAATCCAATTTGCTCACCCACATAAACAGCTGTTTATCAATAAGTTTTCGTCATGTCCGACGGAATCGCTACTATAAAATGGGCTTTATTGAGTGCGTCTTTGGAGAGCGAACTAATGTCATCCTGCTCTGAAACACTAATAGTCAGGATATTAAGCCCGGGTTTATAGCGGTTCAGATACCAGATAATGCCCTCGAAATTGTCGGAGTGATAGGAGCCGTTGAAGTGAATAATCAACTTGCCTTTTTCCCAAACGCGGGCTGTGTGATAGCCCATGGTAGCATCTTTGGAGGCCTGCGCAGCTACCATATTGTCGCTCATTGCGCCACCGTGGCCACCCATCATTGCCACCATGTTTTTATAGCCGGGTAACTCCCTGTCTAAGGGAATAGGCAGCGGAGGCAGCATTTTTTTGGCTTCGGCATCTAATTTTTCAAGGCTGCTTAATCCCTGCGCAGCTACCATAGAAGCATAACGTCGCGGGATATTACTCGCCACAAAAGACAGTTTATTTTGCTTGGCAAAATTGACCAAGGGCTTATAATCAGTTGCGTAATTGTTCCAAATTTTGGCTTCTTTTTCAAAATTGCTTTCCTTAATTAAACCACTAAGGTACTCATTCAATACTAACTGGTCATCGGCTTCAAACATTTCGGCTGCCAGCACCAGTCTGTCGCCTACGGCTTTGTGTAAATCTTTGGTGAGCCGCAACTGCAGCCAGTGGCAAATGGGGTTGTTATGGCTTTCTCCGAAAAATACAACATCGGCTTTTTGAGCGGCAGCCAATAAATCGCTGTACTGCATCGCTTTTCCGTTGCGGTCATACAGCAAATAAGCGGGATTGTCCTGCATAGTCATTAGGGGAATGAACAGAAGGGAAAGCAATAGTTTTTTCATGGCAAATATTCAAAATTGATTACAAACGATAGGCAATGCGCGACTGATAGTCTTCCAGATGGCCGCGAGTTATCGTGAAATCTTTGGTAAATCCAAGAATGAAGCCCCCGCCGCCTGCGCCGCAAAGCTTGAGGTAGTACAGCCCCGAATCAAGCCCATATTGCCAAATTTGCCGGAACAATGGCGGAATCATCTGGTTGAGATGCTGCAATTGAAAGGCCGAGAGTTTGGCAAGCTCATCAAACAAATTATCGATTTGGCCTGCAAGTAAATACCGAATACAATTTTCATTGTACGGAATCAGTTCGTTTCTGCAAAGTTCTGCGAACTCCTGATTTTGCATTTTTTCCAGAAAAAGGTTTACTAAAGGCTCTGTTTTGCGCGGCCTTCCCGTATTGAGCAAGAATATTCCCCCGCAGTTGGTGGTTGGGCGAGGCAACTGCACGGTTTCAATATGCGTTTTGCTGCGAATCAGCAACGGCAAGTCCAAGTAGCAAATCAACGGGTCCACCCCCGAGCTGGAGCCATGAAAATGGGATTCCATCTCTGCAAAAATCTTTTTCAGTTGTACGATTTCATCATTGCCCGGATGCCCGTTGTGCATAATTTTATCGTACACATAGCGGTCGTACAAAGCAGCCGTAAGCGCCCCCGAACTGCCTACGCCGAACCCTTGCGGAATATTGGACTGGAAATAAAGCCCCTGCGCCACGTCAAACTCCATTGAGTTGATATCAAAGTCAAAGCTGAGCGCTTGCTGCCGCTTGCGCAGTTTCATGTAATCGCAAAAGGCTTTCAGTTCGCGATTGGACTGGTCTATTCGGCGCGAGCTGTCAGTGATATGTTTAAGCACCAGCCGCCCTTGAAACAGCGGATAGGGCAAGGCAAGCCCCATGGAGTTGAGAATCAGGCTGTATTCGCCAAAAAGCAGGACTTTGGAATGAAAAGTCGGAGAATCAGTATTAGAATAAATCATTGCTGTGCCTGCGATTAATTGAACAGTTGCGGCCCTGTACCTACGCCGTCGTGAATGTAGCGGTTTTCCTGACAATACCTGACCAGTCGGTCGGTAATAAATGCATGAATTTCAACCTGATAAGCCAAAGGATAAAGCAAATGAATATTCGGCCCCGCATCGAGTGTGAAGGTCAGCGGAATGCCGGTATCGCGGCGGAAAGTGCGAAGCTCTTCAATCACGGCAAGGGTAGCAGGCTTCATCAGGATGAACGAAGGATTGGAATTCATCATTAAGCCATGAAGCGTAAGTGCCTCATTTTCAACAATTTGAATAAAATCTTCTATATCGCCGTTTTTCAGTACATCCAGCAATCGGCTAAGGTTGCGGCGTGCCTGCTCGTAACGAACCGTTGCAAACGGGTGGCCATTCATCAGCGCATGACCGGCACGACTGGACACAGCTTTTTCTTCACCACTGATAATCAAGATAGTATCGCAAAAAGTAGCAAAATACGGGTGCACTTGCTGTGTTTCCAAAGGAATGGCAAACAAGTCTGAACTGCCGGGCAGTTCGTGGGTTGCGCCCCAAACAGTATAACCGCCGTAAACAGAGCGACAAGCACTGCCCGATGCCAGCCTTGCCCAATTGGAGGCTTTTTGCAGAGCTTGTTCAGGGCTGCCCAAAAAGACACCTTGCTTTTGGGCAAGTGTAGCCAAACACATGGCAAGTGCCCCCATACTGGAAGCAGAGGAAGCTATACCCGCAGAATGAGGAAAAGAATTGAGCGATTTGATTGTTAGTTGCAAACCTTTGGTAAAAGCAAAATCATCTGGCAGGCTTTCCAAAAATTGTACAATTTTTGCCTTAAATTTTTCGTTAGGCTTGCCTTCAAAATAAAAATCAATGGTGCGGTTGCCGCTCTCTGACGGGCGGTATAAAATCTGCATATCAGTGTAGGACTGCCGTAGCGTAAAACTCAGCGAAGGATTTTGAGGAAGTTGTACGCCGTGTTTTCCCCAGTATTTTACTAAAGCGATATTGGAAGGGACACGCCAGTATATGATGTGCTCTTGCGGGTGTAGTGCCAAAACAAAACCGTTTTAGGTGAAAAGAAATAAACCACGGCAAATTTAGGATATTGCAATGGCAGTGCCGTGCTCGTTTGCTACATTTCTTTCCTATTGTTCAGATGCTTTAATCATTTCGGCATAGGTCAGCATCACATCAAAACCCTTTTGGGCAAAATATTGTCGCGTTTCTGCTTCGGTGCGGCTGCTCGTAGCCAATACGAAGTCGCCTCCCCACGCTCCCAGCGACTTAATCTCTCCCCAAAAGTCTTTAAAAAACAAGTCTTTGGTACGTGTGAGGTGCAGGCTATGCGCAATAAGCGACTCGTGCTTTTCTATCAGTTTGTCAAACTGTTCGAGAGTTTCGGCGCAAAGAAACTCTTGTGTAATCTGGGTCAGTTGCTCGGCAAGCTCTGCTTTGTTGTGCCTCATCGAACGGTAATGCTTAATGGCTGCCGCCGAAGACTGTTTTTTGCCCAAATAAACAAAATACAAATTTTGCTTAAACGGCGGGTCAAAGGTTACGATGTGGCGGTGCGGCCCGTCTGCCGATTTTTTATACAAAATAGGCCCTTCTGCCTGTGCACAGGCTACGTCATAGCCCGAACCGCCCAGCGTACCGAATAGAAGGTCGTAAGGGTCAACCTCTGCCCACTGCGCAACGTTGTGAATGAGCGTGCTGCTGCTGCCTAAGCCCCACCAGCGTGGAAATTCTAAGTAGGTTTCTACCAGCACATACTCGCGGCCTTTGAGAAAATTGGCAGCCAAACGGCGCGTCATGCGCAATATTTTTTGCAGGGTTAGTGACTTTTGCGATATAAACCTATCTAAGCAGTCAAAAGATTCTGTATCAAATTTTGCTTCAAACCACAGCTTACCCTCATTGTCGTAACTTTTCCAATGCAGCACTTTGTGCTCGGAAGCATAATAAGTAACTTTCAGTTTCTGACCAAAACGCGTGGGCATTGCCAGCGCAAGCGCACCATCCAGTACGTAATACTCACCGCTGAGCAATAATTTACCACTGCCATAGAAGTTTTGCATAAGCCGAATTGCTAAAAAATGATTTATAATAGTGCTGAATTAGAATCGTTGTTGCGCTTAGCTTCCGCAGCTTCCCGATAGCCGTCTAAAAGGTAGCGTACAGCACTGAAAGAAACTACGTGATGTTTGAAGTGTTCTACTGCTGCTGCTGTTTCGGCCTCTGTTGCCTCAAAATGTTTAAGAATATTCATCAGGTGCATTTTCATATGCCCTTTCTGAATACCACTGGTAATCAATGACTTAACAGCACCAAAATTTTGTGCCAGACCTATTGTAGCTGCAATTTTCATTAGTTGTTTTGCATTGGGATGCCCTAAAATTTCAAAAGAGCGGCGCACAATCGGGTGGAGGTTGGTCAGCCCGCCAACAGTGCCCAATGCCATTGGTATAGTAATCCAGAAACGGAAAATGCCGTTTTCTACCGAACAATCGGTCAGGCTGCGATACTTGCCATCGCGGGCAGCATAGGCATGACCACACGCCTCTACGGCGCGGAAATCATTGCCTGTTGCCAAAACTACTGCATCTATGCCGTTAAAAATGCCTTTGTTGTGGGTAGTAGCTCTGTAAACATCGTTTTTGGCAATCATCAAGGCTTTTTGAAACTTAAACGCAAAGGTTTCGGCATCCATTTCGTCAAAATTACCCAAATCGGCAACAGGACATTCTACCCAAGCCTTTACCAGACACTCCGGCGTGTAGTTGGAAAGGATGGACATAATCACCATTGGGTTGCGCTCTTTCTCGTTGAAGCCTTCCTGTTCGGCTGCCCACTGCTTAAACGTGCGGGCAAACTCCTCCAAGCAGGTGTTAATAAAGTTTGCACCCATTGAGTCACAGGTTTCAAAGGTGGCTTTAAATTGATAATAATGCGGCTCAATATGTGTCATATTTACCAGTTCTATATCTACAATACCGCCGCCGCGTTGGCGCATATTCTTGGTAATCAGAGCGGTGTTATCCAGCATTTTTTCTTTCAGGTCGTCAAACAGCACGTCTAATTTGAGGAAATCGCCCTCCCATAAGAAATGTACCTGACCGATTTTTTTGGTGCTAATAATTTCCGCTTTAAATCCGCCGCGGGTTTGCCAAAACTTAGCGCTTTGCGATGCCGCTGCTACTACCGAACTTTCTTCAATCACCATTGGAACGGCATACAGTTCGCCATTTAACAAAACATTAGGGACTATACCAAAAGGCATGTAGAAGTTGGTCAGTGTGTTTTCGCTGAATTCGTCAAACAGCTTTTGCACGGCTCGGTCGGTATGCCAATAGCTTTTCATCTCATCAATAAAAGCCTGTGGCTCATCGCTGACTTGGCGGGCTAACCATTCTAACTTTTGTTCTTTGCTCAATTTTGAGTACCCTGAGACGGTTTGCATAATGATGAATTAAAAGTAATGCACTAAAAGGATGATGTTGAGCGATTGTTTGTTTGATTTTATCGGACTTTCAAATATTGCTGCGCATAGCTGTAACCCTTGATTTGCAAAGAGATATAGCGATGCAAAAGTTCGTAGTTTTCGCGGGCATATTTTAAAAAACCGGAAGCCTGCCCGTAAACAGCCGGCATATTTAACCGATGAATCAGGTAATAGCCGTCCAAAAAGTTGCGTACACCTCCCGAAATAATCACCTGTCGGCACAGGCAATGTTCACCCAGTTCAGTAGTTATTTCGTTGGTAAAATCAACCATTTCTGCGGCCGAATGCCCGACTGTACTCAGGCAATCGTAGGCGTTTTTTTGTTCTTCATCGGAACGGAGCAGTTCCAGCAAAGCAAAGTTAGTACCGCCTGCTGCGGCAAAGTCCACAGCCGCCAAAGGCAACCGAAACAAAGCGCGAAGACTTTCCGGTCCCATACCCTGACCAACTTCTTTTACAATCACAGGCATTTCTGTGAGGGACAGAACTTCCTCTATGACTTGCAGAGGAGGATTTTTGAGCAAATCTCCCTCGGGTTGCAGCCACTCCTGAGTAGGGTTGATGTGGATAATCAGACCATCGGCTCGCAGGCGGTTGACCATTTCTTCGGCCAAATACCACTGATTTTTTTGTAGTAACTGCTCTACCTGCGCAATGCCCAGATTGGCAAATAACGGCACAGCAAAGCCCATTACGGGGCGAACGTTGAAGTCTGCAAAATGTTCGTTGGAGTACAGCAGCGAACGGCAAGAACCCAACCCCATGCCAAAACCAAATTCCCCACAGGCACGTGCCAGATTGGCATTAATCTTACGTGCCATTTGTGTGCCACCTGTCATGCTGGAAACCCACATCGGCACGTGGAAGGTTTTTCCCAAAAATTTGAAAGGCTCTAACCCTCGGGGATGAGCAGCAAGAACGGGTTCATAAAAAAAACGACTGTCCAACTGTGCTTGAGTAACCTGCGAACGAAAGGCCATATCAATATGGTCTTTTTTGCGGGAGACTGCCGTAGAGTCGTTATCAACTGTTTTATCCGGTGTATTTGTCAAGATAATCGTTTCCAAAAGATTACAGAAGACAGGTGCGCTTAAAAGCACACATATTACAAAGCTAAAACTGATTCTTATTTATAAGCAATACAAGCCTGAAAATGTTTGGCAGATGATAAGAAAATATTGCAAAACGTACAAGAACATTTTCGCAGCGCAACATTGATAATTGCCCAAAACAGAATTTCACGGCTGCAATTGGGCAAGACCGTATCAAACGCCCAATCTACACCTGCAAAAGAAACGCCATCGTATCTGTTCCATCGGCATAATCGGCAATGCCGGGCATTTGTGTCTGCCCGAAAGCTACCGTTCGGCTGAATAATCGGTTATCGTGAGCAGCTACGCATTGCAGTTTATCGGCTTGTGCAGCCAACAGTTGCATCAGCTCTTCGCGGCTGCGATAGTATTGATAGTAAATCACAGACATTGGCGATACCAAGGCCTCATTTTCGTTCAATAATACAAATCCGCTATCCAAATGCGGCACGCGATTGACCAAAAAGATAGATTTCTGATAATCGTAATTATTGCGGTATTTGTGATTGTCCACCAAGTCGGCCAGTTTTTCGGTCTGTTGTAAAAAAGGAGTAAAATCATAGTCTGCGGGAACAAACAACTTGGCAATGCTGCGACACCCCAAACCGAAATACAGCATGGCATCATGTGCCAAGCCGGCCAGTTCCTCCGGTGTTTCCGAGCCATCGAGCACTGCTGCCGACACGCGATTCTGACGGATAATGTGCGGATATTTACCGAAGTAATATTGGAAGTAACGAGACGAATTGTCGCTGCCCGTAGCAATAATAGCATCTGCGGCTTTCAACTGCTCTGTCCATTGCACGCGCTCGCGCAGTTCAGGCATCGTTTCAAACAGCATTTCGGACAGTTGCGGCAAAAGGAAATTGTCTTGCGAACTCATCTTCGCCGCTAACCGATGCCCGCTGAGCAATACACAGAGGAAGTCGTGAAAACCTGCCAGCGGGATATTGCCAGCCATAATCACACCAATGGTTTTGGGCTGTGTAACAGGCAAATCGTAGGCGGCCAGCCATTGGTACAGTGCGTCGGGCGCTAACATGTGCGCAATACCGTCCAGTGCTTGACGCACGTACGAGGCAATAAACCAACTGTTGCGGGCAGCAGCTCCGTTGCAAAGCCTTTCCAACTCATCCTCAGGCAGTTGCCGTAAACGCTGCCCCAGTGCAATAAACGCCTCTGCTACTTGTTGATGCGACATCATTTGTTGAATTATTTAGAGGCGCAAAAGTCTTAATTTTGTTACGCAATAAAAAATGAATCTCCCTATGTATCCATCAGAAGTCATTTTAGAAGAACAAGGGCTGCGCGACGGCTTACAGGTTGAAAGCATGCTGCTGCCCACCGAAAAAAAGGTTGAACTCATTCACCGCCTAATGGATGCAGGGCTGAAACGGATTCAGGTCGGTTCTTTTGTCAATCCGAAATTAGTGCCGCAAATGGCCGATACAGCGGCTGTTTTTGCCGCCATACAGCAACGCCCCGATGTATCGCTGAATGCACTGGTACTCAATACGAAGGGCGTTGAGCGCGCCGTAGAAGCAGGTTTTACGCATGTAGCGGCCTCCATTTCTGCGAGCGACACGCACAGCCGCAAAAATGCCAACAAAAGCCTTGAAGAGGCTATGGCAGAGTTTGAGAGCATGGTGCGCACTGCCAAAGCCGCCGGTATGCGCGTTCGCGGCGGATTGCAATGTGCCTTTGGCTGCCGCTATGAGGGTAAAATCCCTGCACAGCGAGTATTAGACCTCAGCAAACGACATTTAGACTTGGGTATTGACGAAATAGCGCTTGCCGACAGTACAGGTATGGGTAATCCGCGCCAGATGGAAGAAATAATGGGGCAAATTGTTGAAATGGCCGGCCATGTGCCCGTAATGCTGCATCTGCACGATACCGAAGGCAAAGGACTTGCCAACGTAGTCGCTGCCATGCGTGTAGGCGTGCGGCATTTTGATACAGCCTTCGGAGGACTGGGCGGCTGCCCGTTCATCAAAGGCGCTACAGGCAATATCGCCACCGAAGATACGGCCTATATGCTGGAACAAATGGGTATCCGCACAGGCATTGATATTGCTGCCATTGTTGCCATCAGTTGCGAGATGGAAGAAATTTTAGGTAAAAAATTGCCGGGCAAAATAAAAAATGTATTGAAATAGTAGCAGTATCAGTCAAGCAACTATTGAACAGCGACTTTTGGAATTGCGGTTTCGAATTTTGTATTTTTTACACTTAAACCTGACAGCTATCTAAGACATGCCAGGTTTAAATGCTTTTTTCAACTATTTAAAATTTTTGGCAAACCTGCTGCACTTTTGTATAAATCTGCCGACATAAATTGTTTTTACGAATCTCTGTCAGCAGAGTCAGACCCCTATTTCCTTGTTAATCAATCGTTTCAAAGCCTGTGTAGGGCACCAGAGCTTTGGGTATGCGGATACCTTCGCCTGCTTTTTGGTTGTTTTCTAAAATAGCAGCTACAATACGCGGGAACGCCAGCGCACTACCGTTGAGCGTATGTAGCAATTGCGTTTTATTGTTTTCGTCGCGGTAGCGCAGTTTGAGGCGATTGGCCTGATAGGTTTCAAAGTTGCTGACCGAACTCACCTCTAACCAGCGCTGCTGAGCGGCTGAATACACTTCAAAGTCATAGGTCAGGGCGGAGGTGGGGCCCATATCGCCTCCGCAAAGCCGCAGGATACGGAACGGCAATTCCAGCGCTATCAACAGACTTTTTACGTGCTCACACATTTCTTGCAAGGTTTCGTAAGACTTTTCGGGAGTCTGTACTTGCACAATTTCAACCTTTTCAAACTGATGTAAGCGGTTCAGCCCGCGAACGTTCGCCCCCCATGAACCTGCCTCGCGCCGAAAACATGGCGTAAAACCTACATTTTTGATGGGCAAATCTTCCTTGCGCAGAATAACATCGCGGTATAGGTTGGTGATAGGCACCTCGGCAGTCGGAATCAGGTACAAGCCATCGGCTGTAATGTAGTACATCTGCCCTTCTTTGTCGGGTAATTGCCCTGTTCCGTAGCCCGAAGCCTCATTTACTACCACCGGAGGCTGTATTTCGTAGTAGCCCGCATCGTTGGCGCGGTCTAAACAGAAATTCATCAGCGCACGCTGCAACTTTGCACCTTTGCCCTTGTAAACGGGAAAACCAGCGCCGCTGATTTTATTACCCAAATCAAAGCTAATAATATCAAATTTTTTAATCAAATCCCAGTGCGGCAGCGCGGCATCATCCAGTGTTGGAATAGTGCCGTGTTGAAAAACCACCTCATTGTCATCGGCAGAGCGGCCGTGCGGCACACTCTCATGCGGTATATTAGGGATGGCATACAACCAGCGGGTCAGTTGTTCTTCCAACGCTGCCATTTTTTCCGACAACTCCTTAGAAACCGTTTTCAAGCCTGCCGTTTCGGCTTTGGCGGCCTCGGCCTCGGCTTTTTTGCCTTCTTTAATCATTGCACCGATTTCTTTGGAAAGCGCATTGATGCGGGCATTTACCTTGTCTAACTCGGCCTGTATTTGCTTACGGGCATCGTCGGTGGCAAGCACCTCGGCAATTACCTGTTCCGCATTGGGAAAGTTGCGCTTGCCAAGCCCGACAATCGCTTTGTCGGTGTGTTCACGAAGAAACGTTACTTGTAACATAAGTTGAGCGTTTATATTTTCATCAAGCCTTAGACTGAAATTTTTGGCAAATGTTCTATGATATCGTCAAAAGCAATATCAAAATGAGAGGCATTGTAAATACACCCTCCCTGATAAATCAGCAGTACTTGTGGCGACTCATGGCGTACAGCGAAATCTTGTGCAATTTGATTAGAAATGGGTCTGTAAGCAATCAAATCCAAAAAATAAGGCACAAGCCCCTTGGCGCGGTCTTCGTCCCAATGGCGCTCTAAACGACTCAGCGCGGCTGCACTGATAGAGCAACGGGTGCTATGCTTAAAAATAAGCACTGGCTGCTGATGGGATACCTGCTTGGCGGCTTCCAAATCGGCGGCCGAGTGTATAGTGTTCCATTTCATGGCAATAACAGATAGTTGGCAAAGTTAGGGGGAAATACTGACGGGAAAAAACTATCTGCCGTAGAAAACCAACGGAGAACCCATGAAAAGCGGAGATTCGGTTGCCGTATAGAACCCTTTGCCGTCATCTGCCCATGCGATGGCCTCTCCTTGCAACTCGGGCAAGTATCTGATGTTATGCGGTTGCGTTTGCAGCAGTTCGACCAGTGGTTGCCTTAGGTTATGGCGTTTCCAGTACAAAATTTGTTGATAATTTTTCACGACCACCTCCGTCCCGTCGGGCGATAAGGAAGCAGCCGTTACCATGTTAAAAGGCAACTCGCCGCGAAAAGAAAGAACAGCGTGCCTATTTTGCAAGGGGAGCAAGCATGTGCTGTAAATCCGCGACTTCTGCTCCCGCTTCGTAATGATTATCAATTCGTTATGTGCCGCATCAATTAGCATGGCTTCGGCATCTCTTGCCCCATCGGCATAAGTCAGTTTCAGGGTTGTAATCTGTCGGCGCGGTATTCGTCCAATCGGGCCGCTTTGTATCGCCATCGGTTCGGGCAATATGTGCACGCTGATATGCTTACGGTTTGCATGGTTGTCGCCAATATCTCCTACAAAAAGTTGCGGCTGTCTTTCTTCTCCCAATTGCGCAGCAGCCAATTCCTCCCAATCGTAAGCTGATACTTTTTGCAGCCGAAACAAGGCCTGTAACCTGCCCGTGCCGTCTATCAGATAGATAAAACTATCGTCGCCACTGTCATTGTGCGTCCAAAAGCTGCCCTTGTGTCCTATGGCCGCTGCCATACCCGATATTTCGCGCAGTTTGTGGGTAGCAATGTAGCCTTTCACCCGCGGCACACCGAATGATGACTCCACAGGAAACAGCATCTGAGGCGTTGAGCCACAAGCCTGATACATCCAGATAAACCACAGCAGCACCGTCAGTATCTGACCTATGCGCATCATAGCACTTAAAACGCAATTATGTTTCATTTAGACTTAGAATCACTCCAAATTATATGACAATGAAAACATTTTTTGCCGCAAAAGCATTATGTAGTAGTACTCTAAACGTCAGAAAATTCATGAAAACCTCAATAACAGCAAAAACTTCGCTCAATCCGGAAGTTGAAAGCAAATTGAATAAGCAAGTGCGTATGGAAGGTATTTCTGCCTTCTACTATCTCTCCATGGCCTCTTGGTGCGAAAACAGAGGCTTTGTAAATGCGGCAGCGTTCCTGTATGACCATTTTGAAGAAGAAAAAATGCACATGCTTAAACTCATGCGCTACATCAACGAAGCCGGCGGCCATGCCATCGCACCGGAAATCACCAATTTGCGCTATGAGTACGGCAGTTTCCGCGAAGTATTCGACCAAATTCTGGAACATGAAATTGCGGTAAGCCGTGCCATCAACAACCTGGTAGATTTCTGCTTTAAGGAAAAAGATTTTGCCTCATTTCAGTTTCTGCAATGGTACGTTGCCGAACAGCGCGAAGAAGAGGCTGTGGCGCGTCGCTTGGTAGAACTGTTCGATATTATCGGAGAAGAAGGTCAGGGCATCTGGCTGATTGACCAAGAAATCGGTAAAATGTTGCAGCAGATTAAAGCCGAGCGCTCTACCGAAAGCGAAGAAGCGGCATAATCATCTGCCATTACATAAAAACCTGACAAGCCATAACGGTTGGTCAGGTTTTTTATTTATACACGAATCAGAGGAGTCGCTAAGCCCTGTCAAATTTTAACTGCATGTTGTTCAAAAATAAATTACACTTTTGCATACATGCAGTTGAGACAACTCCAACACGCCAAAGATGTTATCCTCGAAAAATTTGCTGAAATATTTTGCTCAATTTGTTTGAAAATAAAAAATCTTCCGCGTTGCTCGTTGCTTTACTCTTCCAACAAATCGGGGCGGCGGGCTTTGGTACGCTCCAATGATTGTTGAAAACGCCACTCGGCAATGTTGGCTTCATGGCCGCTGAGTAAAACATCAGGTACTTTCCAGCCTTCAAAGTCTGCAGGACGCGTATAGACAGGAGGCGCGAGTAAATTGTCTTGAAAAGAATCGGTAAGGGCTGAAGTTTCATCGGAAAGAACACCGGGCAACAACCGCACTACCGCATCGGCAACCACTGCAGCTGCCAACTCACCACCCGAAAGTACAAAATCGCCAATGGAGAGTTCCATTGTAATAAAATGTTCACGTACCCGCTCATCTACGCCCTTGTAATGCCCGCATAGGATAATAATATTTTGAAGCAATGATAATTTATTGGCTATTCGCTGCTCAAAGCGTTTGCCATCGGGTGTCATGTAGATAATTTCATCATATTTCCGCTCTGCCTGTAACTTGCGGATACATTTGGCTATCGGTTCAATCATCATAACCATACCTGCACCGCCACCAAACTGATAATCATCTATCTGACGGGCTTTATTGTTCGAATAGTCGCGGAGGTCATGTACAACCACTTCAACCAATCCTTTATTTTGTGCACGCTGCATGATGGATTGGTAAATAAAACTATCCAGCATTTTAGGCAGGCCGGTAATAATATCAATTCGCATGGCAATCAGGGTTCAAGATAAATATCTATCAAGCCATCGGGTAAATTAGTAAACATTGTTTTGGTTGCATGGTCTACCTTAACAATAAAATCATCATTTACAGGCATCATTACTTCCGTGCCGTTGTGGTCTATGGCGATAAGGTCTTGCCCGGGCATGGTATAAACTACCTTCACCTTGCCGATAGCTCCCTGCACAGCATCTTGCACCCGGTAACCAATGATTTCATGGTAATAAAACTGCCCTTCTTTGAGCTTGGGCAACTGACTTAACGGCAAATACAAAGTCTTGCTTTTCAGTTCATTAGCCTTTTCAATAGAATCAACGCCCTCAAACTTGACGGTTATTTTTTTGTCCATAAACTCCAGCCACTCTATTTCATATGGCACGAGCGTACCCTTCACATCCACAAGTACGGCTTTCAACTCCGCATAAGGTTGTACATCGTCCACATCAAAAACAGCGGAGAGCTCACCTCCCAGCCCATGGGGCTTGGTGATATAACCCAATTCAAAGCAATCTGATTTTTTCATGAGGTTCTAAATATTTTATTGAAAAACCCTTAGGACTACGGAAATCCTAAGGGTGTGCATGTACTTATCGGATAAGTAAACAATTACTCGGCTGCAGGAGCATCTTCTGCTTCAGCCGCAGGCGCAGCAGCAGCGGCTTGCTTTTGACGAATAGCTTCGGCACGCGCTTCTTTCACTTTGGCTTCGGCAGCCAGCTTGGCTTTCTTGTCAGCCTCTTTGCCGGATTTCAGGCGCTCAACCTTAGCTTGAATCTGAGCTTCTTTGCCTTTGACCCACTCGCTGTAGCGGGCATCTGCCTGCTCTTGGGTCAAAGCACCCTTATTCACACCTACTTGCAGGTGCTTACGCATCAATACGCCTTTGTAAGACAAAATGCGGCGGGCTGTATCGGTAGGTTGCGCGCCGTTAAACAACCACTGCAAAGCCTTATCGCTGTTCAGTTCGATGGTTGCAGGGTTGGTGTTGGGGTTGTAGATACCGATTTTTTCGATGAAGCGACCATCGCGAGGTGAACGGGCATCAGCCACTACAATGTCATAAATCGCTAATTTCTTGCGGCCGCGACGAGCCAGACGAATTTTAACTGCCATTTTATAATTTTGCTTTATCCCTTGCAGAACACGTCCGCAGGATTTTCGCTACAAAAGTAGCATATTCCAACAAAATACGCAAGCGTATATTTACCCCTATGAGTTCTTCCGACAAACCTGCCAAATCGCCGCATCCCTTTAAGCAACTGTTAATACAAGCCGCAATTGCATTTGTGATAGCATGGGCTTTGCATTTTTTTGTATTTGAGCTGACCTCTATGCGCAGCTCTGCTATGGAGCCTACTCTGTTAAAAGAAGACTTTTTGCTCGTCAGCAAGTTGCACTACGGCCCCCGAACACCTGCCACATGGCTCAAAATTCCGCTAACAGAGCCCTTTGTTGGCGACAGTATCCCGACTTTTCTTACATGGTTTCAATTGCCTATATTCAGGCTGCCGGGGTTTGGCAATATAGAACGCAACGATGTAATTTATTTTAACCATCCGCGCAAGCCGGAAAACTTACCGGCTGATATGCGTGCCAAATTCTTGGGGCGCTGCATTGGGCTTCCGGGCGATTCGGTTCAGATTGAACGTTTGCAAACAGCCCATTACCAAGAGGACACCACCCAAAGACTGTATCAATATTGGGTATTGATAGACCATGAAAAGCCTGTTGATTGGCTGATAGAACGCGGCTTTCAAAACATCAGCCAATTCAAAGATTTTTGCTTGATTAACTGCACGCCCGCACAGGCAGCAGCCTTGATGAAACAGACCGGCGTTCTTAGTGTGCAAAAAACCGTTACACCACCCGGTGAAGATACAGAAAACACATTTCCCTTTCACCGTTTTTTTGAGTGGAATAAAGCATTTCTGGGTCCGCTATGGGTGCCTCGCAAAGGCGCAACCATTGTGGTGAATGACAGTACGCTGGCTTTGTATGACTGGCTGCTGATGTACGAACAAGGCGATGCTATCACGTTTGTGGGAACGGGTTATGAACTCGGGCAGGAAAGAAAGGCTTTACTTGCCGGAAAGCCCATCAGCCAATATACCTTCCGGCAAAACTATTATTTTGTACTGAACGATAACCGCGGTTATGCGGAAGACGATTCGCGCTCTTTCGGATTCGTTCCCGAATCAATGGTGATTGGCAAGGCTTGGTTTTTACTACTTTCCTTCAACAATGTTCACAATTCAAGCACTTTAGGTATGCGCTTTTTTAAAATTATCAGGTAGCAGTATTGCCCACAAAGCTCTTTCTGTCCAAAAATGCCCGTATTTCTTCTACCGAAAATCGGTCATTCAGATGAGTGGCATATTTTAACTCCCTGATAATCAGTTTTTCATCTAAGAGAAACTCCGCCGGAATGGTATTGATAGACTCGCCGTCGGGCATGGCATGAACAGGCAGTTTATTGAGTTTGGCCTTTACTGCCGTCTGAATAAAGCTCGTCAGATGGCTGTAAAGCGACTTGCGCACCGATTCTTCCAGCCCGTAAATGCTGTACCAAATTTTTTCAGGGTCGGCAATGATGGGGATAGGTAAAACACCTTTGTGAAAACTGCTGTTGAGGATGGTTCTCTCCTTTGACTCAAAAAAGAAAATCATTTCCAGATTTTTTGAGAAAAACTCCTCGCGGTACTTTTGGAGCGTATGCACACGCATGTTGCAAAACGGACAACCTGTATGTCGGAAAAAGGCAATTAGCACGCGTTTGCCTTCATAAGAAGCAAGGTCAATGGTGCGCCCGAAAACATCTTTCAAAGTAAATCGGGGCGCCGAAACGTTAAGAGATAATCGCATAGGGTTTGCATAAGTATACCATTTCTTAATAAACGGCAGGGAGGATGGATTGGTTTTCATCGCAAAATTGCAGCAATTGGCAATACACTTTTGTAAAGCGTTGAAAATCAAAACAGTAAGCCCGACAGGTTTTAAAGTCTGTCGGGTTTTTGCATAAAAGCTACCGAATTTATGTGGTTTGGTTGGTGCAAGTTACTGTCTAAAACTTCACGCTTACCTGCGCAAGGAAGTTCGTTCCTGCCTGCGGAAAATAGAAGTTTTCGTAGGTAGGTTGGCCGCCGCTGACATAGCCGAAAGTATAGCCATTGTTTTCGTAAAGATGATTGAAAACATTATTTACCAGCAGCCCCAGACCTATTTCACTGCAAAATTTTGGCCGGATAGCGTAACTCATGCGCAAATCGTTGGTAAAAAACGCATCTAAACTGCGGCTCAATTGCTGGGTATTGTCTAAATACTGACGACTCACGTACTTGGTCAGCAAAGAGATTTGCAGGTATTTGGCAGGTGCAAAGTGCAACTGAGAAGCTGCAACAACAGCGGGAGAAAAGGCTATGTCGGTATTTTTGTGTTCAATAGATACCTGCCCGCCATTGTCGTAATCATCCAAAAACTCGGTAAATGCACGGATTTTATTGCGGCTAAATGCTGCATTGCCTTCCCACTTCAATTTTTTGTTGATTTGCCAAGCAGCCACCAGTTCAATTCCTGCACGGTAGCTGTCGGGAATATTTTGGCGAATGTAGCCACCTACGTCGTTTACGCTGCCTGTTAGCACTAACTGGTCTTTGTAGTACATGTAAAATAAATTAGCATTAAACGCCCAATTGCCTACACTGCCGCTGTAACCTGCCTCTATGTTGTGGAGTTGCTCGGGTCGTGGGCGACTTGCCGGACTACTTTCGGTATAATCGCGGCGGTTGGGCTCGCGATGGCCGACAGCATAAGAAGCATACCATTCGGAAGAACCTATCAGGTATCGCACACCTGCTTTGGGATTGAAAAACAGTAAGTTAGCATTTTGAGTAACGTTTTCTAAGCGGTTGTCGTAGCCCAAAAAGTCGTAGTTGATGCGGCGCAGTTGCAAATCGCCAAATACAAACAGACCATCTGCCAACTGATAATTGGCGCGGGCATAGGCGTTGATATCATCCTTAACGGCATCGTTGTCGTAATAGCGGTGGCGGATGTTGCTATTGCCTGCAAACCGTGCCCAAATTACCTCGCCAAAGTGCTTACCCAAGTAGCGATTGGCAGCACCGCCAAACTGAAAATCCAGTACAGGAGCATCGGCACGCAGTTGGGGGCTTTGGTAGCTCAGTTGCCAAGTAAGCCCGTAGAAGTGGTTGTCTAACCAGCGGCGACGGATGAGGTCGCTGCGTGTAATGGTCTGATTTCCAATCTGCACTGGGGCTATCTGATAACGTGAGAGGCGGTCGTTGTCGCGATATTGCTCAAAATAGCCTCTTCCGCGTGTGTAGTGCAGGGTAGATTTCCAGTTCCAGCCGCTGCCAACTGCCGTCTGCCAAATGAGTTGGTAATGGTCTTGCTGGTAGTTGTCGGTTTCGTTGTCATAGGTTTGCGAATTAAATCGGCGATTGCCTTTACGCAACTCCTCTTCGGGAACGCCATACCATGCCTGATACGTCTGTTCTTTACCGCTCCATACATTGGCCGTAATGCTGCCTTTTTCGGTCAGATAAACACCCGACAAATAAAACGATTTCAGGTCGGAGAAGGCGCGGTCTATAAACCCGTCGGAGGTGATTTTAGAAAGCCGCCCCATCATTTTGAAGCGATTGTTAATCACCCCCGAATGAAACACCACATTGTGTCGCCACGTGTTGAACGAACCATATCCATTGGTAATTTCCGCCGAGGCTTTGTCCTCCGGCGCAAGCGTGGTGATATTAACACTTGCCCCAAATGCACCTGCACCGTTTACCGAAGTTCCCACACCGCGCTGCACCTGAATTTGGGCAACGGAAGTAGCAAAATCGGGCATATTGACCCAAAAAACGCCCTGCGATTCGGCATCGTTGAGCGGCACATCGTTAATAGTAACGTTGATACGGGTAGGGTCGCTGCCGCGGATACGCATTCCTGTATAACCGATACCTGCCCCAGCATCGGAAGTAGTAACCATGGAAGGCGTAAAATTGAGCAAGATGGGCAAATCTTGCCCCAAATTTTGTGGCGCAAGGTCTTTCTTGTCCACAATGGTTTTGGTAATCGGATAGAGGCGCGTACCGAATACGTCCACCTCCTTGCTCCACAAGGCAGTGGCGACAAGGCGAATGTCCAATGTTACATCTTGCTGTAAATCGATGCGTTGTTCGTAGCTCCGATAACCTACGAACGACACTTGCAGCGTGTACGCACCGGCAGGCAAAGCAGAAAAACTGAACTTGCCTTGCTCGTCGGCGGCAATACCCTTACCTGTTTCTTTCAGCACGACAGATGCGCCGGCAAGCGCTGCGGCATCATCGGCAGCCGAAATTTTACCCGAAATACTGAATTGTGCCCATGCGAGTGCATGGAAGATTGCCAAAAAGGCGGTTAAAAGGTACTTTCTCATAGTTCCGTCAGTGTTTAAGTGGTACAAAAACCCGACGGTGTTCTGTGGGGGAAGAAGGCGACTACATGCAGCATGCAGTCTTTTGGTCAGATGTAAACTCCCTACGCAGGCATTATCCTGGTCAGGTTATGCGGGTATCATCTCAGCCTCCTTGCCAGTGGCACAGGAAACACCCCGGTGAGTCGATTGCTCGCCGCAAAGTTAGTGTATGCAATTGTGTGTTTGCAAGAAGGAGCTATGTTTTTGAGCGAACATTTCGTTATTTCGCAGTGCTGAAAACCGATTGCATCTTGACTGCCAAGCTGAAAATATTACTCGCCATTATTGTTTTGGAATTAGCCGCACTGGGCTCTTGGTTTTATCAACGCAGTACCGATATGCCTGCCAATGCTTCTGTTGGTGAAAATTATTTTACCCTCACCGATACTGCCGGCATAGACCGCATCATATTGGGTAAAAACACGTTCAAACTGTCTAATGGCGAGTGGCAACTTAATGAGCACTATCAGGCAGACAAGCCGCTGCTGCGCGAACTTTTTATGCTGTTGCGCAAAGTGGAAGTGCAACAACTCATCACAGGCGCAGAAGGCGAATCGCTCCGCAAAGACCTTGAAACTCAGGGACAAACCGTTGAGTTGTGGCGCGGCAACCAACAGGTTCTGTCTTTTAAAGTATTCGGTATCAAGGGCAATGCCTATGCCATAGCCAAAGACGGCAAAGCACCGGCTGCCCTGTATATTCCCGGTTATAGCCTCAATATCTACGAAGCACTTACTTTGCCCGAAGGCGAATGGCGCAATAAGAACTTAGTCAGCACAGGTTGGTTAGGCATCCGAAGCCTGCGCATACGCTATTCCGAAACACCTGACCAAAACATTGATATTCGCCGCGACAACGAATTTTACAAAGTAGCAGGCGTGCAACAGCTTGACTCTGCCATGCTTTACCGCTACATAGAATCCTATCGCGGCTTCCGCGTCTATTCATTTGTAGATAATCCCTCCCTTCGCGACTCGCTCCGCCGCCTGATTCCTTTCTGTGAAATGGAAATAGAAACACTCAACGGCAACAGCGGCATTAACATATATACAAGCAGAAGCGGCATGTATGGCATCACACAACCTGCCAATGAATTGGTACGATTAGAACCGCGCTATTTTGCCCGATTCCTTGTTCGTCGCAAAGATTTTGAACGCTAAAACACCTACATCTTAAAAATATGCTAATTTTGACAATTAATAATGTGAAAGCCATTCTAATAACAGCCATATGAAGTTCATTATATCCTCTACTGCTTTACTGAAACAAATTTCCGCGCTGAGCGGCGTTATTGTCAGCAACCCCGTTGTACCTATTTTAGAAAATTTCCTCTTTGAAATCAAAGATAACACGCTGACAATCACCGCTTCTGACTTGCAAACTTCTATGGTGGCAGAAATGAGCGTGGAGTCTGAAATGAATGGCAGCATTGCCGTTCCGGCAAAGATGCTGGCAGACACACTGCGCAACCTACCCGAGCAGCCCGTAACCTTCACCATCAATCCGGATACTTATATTATTGAACTCCATTCGGAAAACGGCCACTACAAACTGGCAGGAGAAAACGCAGCCGACTTTCCGCGTGTGCCCGAAGCCAAAAATGCAGAAACCGTTGAACTGACAGCCGAAGTATTGTCAAGTGCCATTGCTTACACCCTGTTTGCAACCAGCACCGACGAAATGAAACCGAACATGAACGGCGTTTATATCAACTTGCGCAATACCGATGCAACTTTTGTTTCTACCGACAGCCATCGTTTGGTACGCTACCGCCGTTTCGATGTAAATTCGCCTACCGAAGTAGCGGTTATTATCCCTCGCAGGGCACTTGGTTTGCTGAAAAATACGCTGCCTTCGGACAACACACCGCTGCAATTGGCGTTCAATAAGTCAAACGCCTTTATTTCATTTGCCAACATTCACATGGTTTGCCGCCTGATTGACGAGCGATTCCCCGATTATGAATACGTAATTCCGGTAAACAATGACAAAGTGCTTGAAATAGACCGTGCCGAGCTGCTTGGCTCATTGAAGCGTATTGCCATTTACGCCAATAAATCAACCAATCAGATTCGCCTCAAAATCAATCCCGACAGCTTGGAAGTATATGCCGAAGACATTGACTTTTCTAACGAAGGGGAAGAAAAACTGCCATGCGTCTATGAAGGCGAAACAATGGAAATAGGTTTCAATGCCAAGTTTTTGATTGAAGGTTTAAGCAACCTGAACTCCAAGAAAGTAATTTTCAAGCTGTCCGAACCCAACCGCGCAGGTTTGCTTACTCCCGAAACTACCGATGAAAGTGAGGATATCCTCATGCTTATCATGCCTGTGATGCTGAACAGCTATTACTAATCTGCTAATGGTCAGAGTCCTCTTTGTTTGCTTAGGCAATATCTGCCGTTCGCCGCTGGCAGAAGGAGTATTCGCTCATTTGGTTCAGGAGGCAGGCTTGGCTCACCGCTTTGCCTGCGACTCCGCCGGAACGAGCGATTATCACATCGGAGACTTGCCCGACCGACGCGCCCGAAAGGTTGCCCAAGACAACGGTATAACGCTGCCAAGTCGGGCACGTCAGTTGGCTGCCGATGATTTTTACAGGTTTGACTACATTCTGGCAATGGACAGAAGTAACCTACATCATATCATAAGCCTGAAAGAGCGCGTAGCCCCCGACAGCACTGCCAAGGTGCTGTTGCTACGCGAGTTTGACACCGAAAAGGATGAACTCTTGGAGGTAGATGACCCTTTCTATGGAACTGTGAAGGATTTTGTTGCCTGCTTTCACACCGTTCGCCGCAGTGCCGAATCTCTATTAGCTTACTTGCAAGAAAATAACTGATACAATGAAAGACTACTTTTTGCGCCTTTATACCTACAATCACTGGGCAAACAACCGTTATTTCCAACTGTTTGACCGCCAAAGTCAGATTCCCGAAAGGGTGCATTTGCTTATGAGCCATGTGTTGGTTGCACAAAAGTTGTGGCTTTCGCGCATCAAGGGCAACCCCGACTTATCGCTGCATATCTGGAAGCCGCTGCCGATAGATGAACTTAAAGCAATGGCTGTTGAAAATACTAAAAACTGGCTGGAATATCTCAACAATGCCAACCAGAGCGAGTTTGACCGCATGATGAGCTATCAAAACTTCCAGAAAATAGATTATACCAATCGGGTATCCGATATTATCATCCATACAGCCAATCATGCCACCTATCACCGCGCGCAGTTTGCCACGATGTTTCGCCAAATTGGCATAGACCCACCCAATACGGATTTCATCACCTTTGCCCGTGAGTTTTCAGGAGAGTTGAATTTGGGTTAAGTAATTAATCACTTACCGTAAGCAGGCAAGCACACAAAGTTATTATGCCTCTGTGTGCTTGCAGTAAAATAAACATCAGGAAACAGAGTGGGTTTTAATTTGCTCGCTCGCCTGCCTACCACTGCTTAGGCATCAGATACAAAACCCTACAATAGCAACATCGTCTATTTGTTTACTATTGTTTTTCCATTCAAAAAATATATCCCGAAGCAAGTTTTCCTGTTCGACAACAGGGTATCCGCAAAGGTTTTCCAATATTTTTTTGAAGTTTTTCCTTGTCAGCTTTCTGCCTTCCGAATTAAATTGGTCGGCGAATCCGTCGCTTGCCATGTAAAAGCAATCGCCACCGCCTTTTTCAAAAGGAATACTAATGGTTGCAAAAGATTTATCCAGATAGCCTCGCAGGCACCACCCTACAGTATCTCTGCTGCCTTTGTATTCATGCATAACCCCATGCCGCATATGATAAAGCGACTGCTGAGCTCCGCTATAATGGAGGGTATTCTCTTTAGTATCTATGATGCAAAGCCCCATTGTCAAACCATCGCGCAGGTTTGCATCTTGACCTGTTATTTGCTCATTGAAAAGAAAATCTAATGTATGAATAACCTGTGAAGGTGTAATATAAGTATCGGCTTCTTCTATTAGGCGGCTTAACAGCATATTGGCAATGATGGTAAGCATACTTGCCGGAACGCCGTGACCGGTGCAATCGCCAAGGGCTATGTAAATCAGATGTCTTTTTTTCATGGCAAAAATAAAGTCGCCACTGAGTTGTTCTTTGGGTAGATGCAGAAAAAATGAGTTAGGAAGCACTTGTGCAACTTGTTTCCATTTGAAAAATAAGACATGCTGAATATGCGAGGCATACCGAATGCTTTCCATAATTTGCTTGCGCTGATGCTCAATAATTTGAAGACTTTCGGAAATTGCTGCATTGATGACTTTAAGTTCTTCTGCTTTACGTAAACTTTCTTCGCGTTCCAGAGCCAACATAGTAATGTTCTCAGACAGGCTTTTAGTTGTTATCTCCATCATCTGATACTGCGCAAGCAGACGCTCTTGCAGCTCGGCTATTTGCTTTCGGAGTTGCTTATTTTCTTCAATGATTTCTTGCATAGTAGTAGTCTCTGAGCTACCACTAATACTACTTGGGCTACCATTTAACGCACGACTCATAAGAACAAGAGATAAGATAAGAAGAGCTTGTATGTTTTAATAAATGTGCGTGTTAGTTTGAGTTGAAGATGGTTTTGTACTGAACAAATGTAGAAAAAAAAATAACAAACCCATTTTATCATTTAAAAAGATGGGCATTCGAAAAAATGGATTATAACCGAAAACTTATTTACTCAACACGTCCACCAACCGAATCATCTCGGCAATTTGTTCGTTTTTGTGCTTGAAAGTTTCTTTGAAGGGGGTGTACTTAATTCGTCCGTTCACAATACCAACCATGATACCAGCCTTCCCGCTCAGCAGGGCCTCAACGGCAGCCAATCCTATACGACTGGCTATCACCCTGTCTACAGCAGATGGCGCACCGCCGCGCTGGATGTGTCCTAAGGTTGAAACGCGGATATCCAAGTCGGGAATTTCCTTTTTTACTTTCTGGGCAATCTCTGTTGCATTGCCCGGTTGCTGCCCTTCGGCCACTACCACAATGTAAGAACGCTTGGTTCGCCCCCAACCGATTTTGAGTTTTTCAATGATTTTATCTAAACTGTTGGGTTTTTCGGGGATGATGGCCATTTCGGCACCGCCACCAATGGCAGAACGCAAGGCAATATATCCCGAATCGCGCCCCATCACTTCAATGAAAAACACGCGGTCGTGAGAATCGGCCGTATCTCGAATTTTATCTATCGCATTCAAGGCTGTATTAACAGCTGTATCAAACCCGATAGTAAAGTCCGTTCCGTATAAGTCGTTGTCAATAGTGCCCGGTGCCCCGACAGTGGGGATACCATACTCTTCGTAAAAAATTTGTGCACCCGTGAAAGTACCGTTGCCGCCGATAGCCACCAATCCCTCAATATTATGTGCTTTCAGTTGCTCGTAGGCTTTCCGGCGACCTTCTTTGGTGCGAAACTCTGCACTCCGTGCCGATTTGAGTATAGTTCCTGCACGCTGGATGATATTACTGACCGACTGAGACGTAAGCGGCTGAATATCACCGTTAATCATACCATTATAACCCCGGTAAATACCAAACACATTGACGTTGTGATGCAATGCACCTCTGACAACGGCACGAATACATGCGTTCATACCGGGAGCGTCTCCACCTGATGTGAAGACGGCAATATTTTTCATTACGGGAGTACCTATCACGTTACTGTTAGAGATGATGGAAGGCAAATTTGATAAAATTCTTTCGCTTATTGAATAGGTTAGCCCGATTTTGTTGTTTGATTGCTAAAAATTAAAAAATCAGAGGATACTATTAACGAATTTGTAAAAAATGAATATCGCTATCCTGTTTATTGCAAGCGACGAATATCATCCCATAAGCGCCGCATAATGTTGCGCTCCTGCGGGTCATAAACCCAGTAGTTATCGAACTGTTCCACTACTTGCAAGTTGGGTTTTTGCGAAAGCGTAAGGCTATGGAATTTTGTTCCTCGCGATTGTTCTTTTCGGATGCGCCGCAATAAATCCTCCCGAATATCAAACATGACAAAGTCGGAAACCATCATTACGTCGGCATCTTTATAGTCGGCAGTTTGCAGTACATTCAATGCCTCCGAAAGTGCGGGTGTGATGTCTGTGCCGCCATCAAAAGACATGCACAGGAAATCAACAATTTTATCCATGCTGTCGGCAATATTCAGCAGGTTAATAGTTTTAATGCCAATAGAAAAAGAAATCAGGTAGCATTTGCGCTGTTCTTTGGCGGCCATTTTCATAATAGCGAAGCAAAGCACTTTGGCAATTTGAGAAGGAAGCCCTTCCATACTCCCGCTGGTATCTATGCAAAGGATAAAAGGCCCTTTTTCTTTGCGCTTCTCGCGGCGGTGGGTGGTAAAAGAAACCTTGTTGCTGTGCACAAGGCTGCGCCCCTGCAACTGATAACTGAGCAGGCTTTTATCGGCATATTTTTGTAAAAAGAGTGCTTCCGTTGCCTGATTGCCAAGCAACGCCAGCTCGGATGGCAGCAAATTTTGCAGGTCGTCGCTTTCGCGCAGGCCGCCTATTTCGGCTTTTAGTTGCAGGTCGGTTTTCCACTCCTTGCGGACAATTACTTCCCGGAAAATTTCTTCCTCCACTTCGGTTTGTGCCTCACGCATACGCCCAAGCAGGTCGGCAAGTTCCTGCACAGCCTTTTCGTTGGCAAGTAATTGCTGGTAATGGTCTAAAACATTGAAGCCTTTATCTTTCCACAGGCCGCGGCTCATATCCCAAAAATGGCTGACTTCCATCGCAAACGGATTAATCAACGTCATCAGTTTGTGAAACTCCTCCACCTTTTTGTTGAGCAGCTCAGTAAATTCCTCCTGCGCCTTGTCCATTTCCTCTATGTAGTATCGCAGGTTTTTGGCTGAAAGGAGGGCATTCCATTGTGCCAACAGGTCATCAATCAGCACATCTAAAGGCGATTTTTTTTCGGGCAGGTTTTGCGGCGACAAGCGGCAGGCATTCTGCAATATGTTATTATCGGCAAGCAAGGTTTTAAATTTGGTCGCGTAAAAGTCCTTATCAAGCTCTTCCCGCGTGTAATTGTTCGCTAAAAAGTTGATAAGCACATACCATGTATCTATCCACAGGTGGGTTGGTTTATGACTCCACGCCTCAAACATGTCATTTTCCTGTTGGTAAGGATTTTTGGCGGCAATTTTTTTATCCGTATCACGCATCCATTTCAATACATCATGGATGATTTGCTCGGTAAGCGGTTGGTTATCACTGCAAACTTTTTGGATAAGATTAAAGCCCAGCATCTTATCAAGTGCCTTTTGCAGGTAGTCGAAGTACTTGCTTTGCTGATTTTGCAAGAGGTTTTGCAGGCGATAGTCGCTGATGGTACTGCCTGAAAGGCGTGCATGAATGTAGTGGACTAAAAATATACGCACCGGTTTATCGAATACATTTCCAAATTCGATAAAGCTGCTGAATTCCTGCTCAAGTTCATAGGCGGTCATGCTTGTAAAACCGCCGCAGATATGATTTGTTTCGGATAATAATATCAGAGTTGTTTTATTTTCCGATTGGCTGTTTTTTTCTTCCAAACAAAATACAAAAAACGTTTGGCGATACTCCTGCCGCAGAATAGAGGCAGGGATGCCGGTTATAATTTGCATGATACAATCTACTCTTAGACTCATTGCCTCATGGCAATAAAAAACAGTGACAGTACGCATAGCGCAACTGCCACTGTTTAAAAAAATTAATCTAATCCAAAGTTCTCGATTATTGCTTCACTAATTTCTCCGTCCAAACTTTACCATCTGCCTGACGGATTTGCAGCAGATATACCCCGCTCACCATATGGCTCAGGTCAATGGTTAGGTTCATATGGCAACCGCTGATGCTCCGGCGGCTGATAATGCG
>CALHUI010000025.1 GCA_938039675.1 uncultured Cytophagales bacterium | reverse complement strand
CGCTGTGCCGCCCGACCGTTTTGCAATTCCATCTGTGCATTGATAAGTTCGCCTTGCGGATTAAACACTCTGTCCTGCAATACGGGCAGCGTGCTCAGGTTTAAGCCCGATGGAGGGGCTGCAATAGGCGCAGGAGGGGGAACAGCGGCATTGATGGATGCCAACAGAGTCAAAGGTTGCAAAGCGTAATTTCCTGCATCCGTGCCCGCCAGCGAAAGACCTGTCACCGTTACGGGTTTGTTTGTGCCTACGGTTGGTGTGTTAAACGCACCTGCGGGCGCGCCTGTCAAGCTGACATCATCACCTGCAATTACACCACTCAGCATAGGCGTACCCGTAATGGTGGCATTGGTGTTGCCGTCAAAAGTCTTGTTTTGAGCGGTTAAGCCTGCAATAGTGAGGGGACGAACAGAGATGTTTGCTGTTAAGCCAGTCGGCTGCGTCAGGGTATAGTTACCTGCATCCACACCGCCCAGCGTCAGGTTGGAGGTTACAGCTTTGCCCGCACCGACGTTCTTGTCGGCAAATGAGCCGCCGCCCGATACGGTAACTACATCAGGCGCAATCACGCCTTCCAAACTTGCACCTGTGATGCTTGCCGTTGTTGTGCCATCATAAACCTTGTTTTGTGCCGTGGCACCGGTTACGGTCAGCGCTTTGGGGCTTACCGTACTATTCGGGATGCTTACGGTTTTGGTAGCTGCACCTGCACTTGCTACTGTAATATTTCCGCTGTAAGGACTACCTGCTACGGTTGCATCGGTTTTCAAACGCACATAAATAGTAGTGGCCGCAACCGTCGGAGCCGTTCCTATGGTAATACTTGCCGCAAAACCCGATGAAGAATTGGTAGAAACCTCAAATCCGGCAGGAGCGGTAATGGTAATACCGGCGGATAGGTAGTCTCCACTAACCGTAAAACTCTGAACAGCAGCCGGAGTGCCGTAAGTTGTGTTAAATGCTGCCAAAGATGCAGGCGTTACGGTAATCTCGGCAAAGCGGAAACGAGTTCCTACGGGCAGGTGGTCGGTAACGGTTGTATGAAAGTTAAAGTTAGGCAGCAGAGAGTATGGGTCTATTACCAACTCACTACCGGGCAAATGGTTATTGAACAGTTCATCGGAAACCATGATATGGTCAATCATGTTGGTGCGAGAGACATAAGAACGCCATCCCTGAGCACTCAATGAACCGCTCAATACACGATAGGCCGCAGGGTCATTGACAAACACATCGTATGTAGAAGGGCCATTCAACGGATTATCGGAAACCGTAACATCCACGTCGTCGTTGTAATCACCCGCAACAATTATATTAGCATTCGGGAAATCTGCATCCAAGCGCTGCTTGAACGCATTGATGTCAAATTTACGCATATCATAACGTTCACGGGCAACAGCACCACTTGAGTTGGCGCGAGCATGAATACCAAACAAATGCAACTTGCGGGTAGCACCGTTGATTGTAGCATCTACCACAAATAAAGCAGGGAATCTGCCGCTTGCCCAGAAACGCGTAGGGTTACCAACCGAAGTACCAAAAGGCTGCGGATAATCGACTGGTACCGGATAGCCGGATAAATAGCATAGCGGTTCACCTCCGTTAAATGTGGCATCGGGCGCAATAACCGATGTTTTGTAGATAAATGCTATTTTCTGTCCATCATCTATCTGTGCACCGGTAGGCGAAGGAGGACGGTTGGAGTAACATTGTGTTACAAGTTTAGCCGCATAGCCGGGCATGGCACTCACCAAACTGTTAAACTGTGCTACATTGCATACCTCCTGCAACACATAAATATCGGCTTGTAACTGATTAAGAACAGTTGCCAAATTGGTACGCTGCAAGTTGTCATCGGTAGGTCCATTGCTCGGATGCCCGAACCATTCCACGTTAAGGGTTACAATATCCAACGTTTCACTGGCAGGGACGGCATCGTGAGGCGTAGTAGCAGAAGCTGCTCCGTCAACATCGCTTACAAAACGCGGTACAATTTGATACTCGCCTGCAAACTGGCTCAATACACCCACGATTTTAGCAGAAGTAGCCGGTATGACTTTGCCTAACAAATTAAAGTTGTTAAAAACGGTGTTAGGCGTGCGCAATATGCCGCTGCCGGAAGCATCCGAAATAGAGAAACTTGCGTTCGGTACGAATATGCCGCGGTTATTGATAGAAAATGTAACATTCGGTATTTCAATCAACTCTCCTTCATGCGCTTCGCTTAATGTATTCAGCGTAAGCGGCTTAGGCGCAGGCGCACCTACATTTGCACCAATGGTATATGAAACAACCGGTGAAATTTGAGTAAGACCGCTGTAAGGTGTACCTGCGGGATATGTACCACCGCTGCGTCCAAATTCTGATACAACGCCTGTAACCGTAACCTCTTTGCCAATGAGCAAATCAGGGTCTTGGTTCATAAAAGGTGCTGTATTGTCAAACAGAGCAATACCACCGGTAGCATCTTGAATAAATACGGTACCGCCGTGCTGATTGGCAACCGTAACAACGCCCGTAACCGTAACTGTTGTACCAAAAGGCGTGTCACGCGCAGCTGCAATGGTCATCGGACCAACTATATTCACCGTAAACGTACCAATCGTGCCACCGTCTACCGCATATCCTTGGTCATCTTCTACTTGGTTAGTGCGCATGGTAATGGTATATACACCATTGTCCGCCGCATCCCATGAACCTCCGGGAGGAGTGATTCGGTAAGTTGCCGTAATACTTGATGCGTTTGTGGCAGGTGTAGCACTTACAAAGGTTGCCAACTGGCTGAAGCTAACCGGACCGGTAACTTCTATGTCGTTATTGTCAAGTGTACTGTAATTGACAGTACTGTTGTCGGTGTAAGTAACCACAAAGTCATACGTTGTGCCACCGCCGGAAGTAATGTTTGGAGCCGCAGTCAGCGCAACCGTAGGAGCAGGATTAGTTACACTCGTCCATGAAATTGTTACATCATCTATTGCTAAACCGTGGTCATTACCGGAGTGGTTAGGGTCATCCCACTTAATCATGATATAATGTCCGGCGGGAATAGAAAGCGAGCCCGAAATAGCAGTAGCAGGAAATACTACTCTATTATCAGCATCATTACCGTTTAATGAGGCTGATGTAGCAGTCGCAATAGGACTTACAAAACTGAGTGCTGCTACCTCTGTCCACCCATTAGGCATATTATCATGATAGTTAGTAGCACCACCGGTAGCTACGTCAAGATTAGTAATAGGTGTAGCACTTGTTTTATACCAAACTCTCAGCGACTGCGTGTTGGTGTTACCGCCATTTCTCCACTGCTCGCCTGTGTAAGCTAATGTGAGGTTGGTGATAGTGCCGCCTGTATTGTTTTGCAATTGTACCCCCCACGCAAAATGACCTGCACCGTTTGAACCTAAGCTACCCAATGCACGTTCAGTGGTCGTTCCAGTGCCGTAGCTGTAAAGATTGCCTGCATTATTGCCACCATCATTAGCTACAATAGTTGTCCCGGTGGTACTTCGCTGGGCATACCAGCCGGAAATGACACTGTTGTCAGTCCATGTATACGTACCTATCGTAATAAGCGTATTAAAATCCTGACTGTAAGAGCCGGTAGTACCTGTCATGGAAACAGCTTGTGCCCATGCCTGATTCAGCGGCACAAGTAGCAAGAACACGCCCCAAAAGAGCAAGTGAAAACATGTGTAGAATTTGCGCATAGTACTTTAAATTTGACATACAAATTTCTTCTATTAAATCTCAAAAGCATATTAATAAATGGTTAAATCGCATGTGTACTTTGTAAATCTACTGCCGCCAAAATTTTAACAAATTTTCTTCAAGTGTGATAATGCTACTACCCGTTACTGCCATGCCTTTCATTTGAGTAACAGGAATATCAAGAACAAATGTTATTTGCCGGTTAGAGTAGAGTGCTTGCCTGATAATTTGCTTGTTTTCAAAGTAAAAAATAGCATCTCCACTAAGTGCAAAACAAGAACTTGCAGCAGGCAAGCGACGAATGAAATTACCCATATTATCAAACTGCAAAATCCCGAAGCCTTCTGCCAGTATAAATAGCATGTTCTGATACTCTGCCATGTAGGTAATGTCTAACGAGGCATTGGGCAGCAGCAGGCTCAAATCGGTTTGCAGCAGGGTGTGTCCAAATTTTTTGTCAAATTTTTTTAATGACAAAGCAACGTCATCATAAATCCAAAAGGTATTATCAGCTGCCTGCGCCGCCATTCGCACAAAGCCGCCGTCGGGCAGTTGAAATCGGTACAATTCAATCGGGGTAAGAAAGCGATTGAGCAATGCAAAGCCCTGTAATTCGCGGTAGAAGGCAAAAATCCGCACCATAGAGCGGGCATCCAGCAAGGTTACTTCTGCCACTTCCGGCGGCGAGTAGGTCAGTAAATAATTGCCAAGCGAATCGTAGGCGTGGATATTTCCCTGTTTATCGGCTATGTAGATGTTGCCGTAATGGTCTGCCGAGAGTGCTACCCCCTGTTTAACAGGAATCGTTTGATAGTGCCGCAGTGTATCCTGTGCGCAGAGTTCCCTGCCAAACAGCAGGCTACAAAGCATAAGTATTTTCAAAACTGTGCAATTGGGCATGTGTTCCGTCAAAACAGGCATAGGTATAAAAATTCATCCATTCACCTAAGTTAATATAGCGCCCTTTAAAATCGCAGTTATCAGCCGTTACGGTGAGGTCAAGCGGGAAATGCCGATGCCCGAAGATGTAGAAATGATGCGGATTTTCTCGATGTTTTTTCTTGCAATATTGCCAAATCCATTCGTCTTCACCCAAAAACTGGTGTACACTGCCCTTCTTCTTGCTTTCGCGCGACCACGCATTGGCAAATCCTATCCCCATAAAAGCAGGCAGTTTATCAAAACACCATTGAAAAAATTTGACCTCAAAGAAATATTTTTTTAACAGCTTATAAGGGATGTCTCCGGGGCCTAAACCATCGCCGTGCCCGATAAGCAATTTTTTCCCGTTGCAAACAAACGATTGCGGGTGGTAATAGACCGGCGTACCCAATTCTTGTGTAAAATATTTAAACATCCAAAGGTCATGATTGCCCGTAAAGATGCTCACCGGCACTCCCCCATCGGTCAATTCAGCAATTTTGCCCAACAGCCGCACATACCCTTTGGGTACAACGTGCCTATACTCAAACCAAAACTCAAACAAATCACCCATCAGAAAAATATGTGCCGCTGTATCTTGCACCGCATTCAGCCAACGGATAATTTTTCGCTCCCTTTCCAAACTTGTGGCATAATCGGGGTAGCCTAAGTGAAAGTCGGATGCGAAATACAGCTTTTGATTTGCTTGCAGGTTGATTTCGGGTATCATCATAAAACAACCTTCGGTGATTTTTTAACCCTCTGGTTTTCAATAAATAAACACTTCAACTTTTACCTGTCATTTCACATGCTCGATGGACAAACATGGTGTATCTCATTCAACAAGTTTGGCTCAAATCAGTCAGGATGCGCAAAATTAAACAGTATGCCAGTCGGGTGGCACTAATTTAGACCGTTTTTCTCGATTCAACTCAGGGGTGGCATACCATTGAGCAGGAGTCCATATTTGTTTGTCGGGGGCTGCGCCCAACCATGCTCCCCACCAAGAAAAAGTACTGTTGGCAATCACAAAATGTCGGCAGCGGGTCATCAATTGAAAATCTGCAAATGGCTGATTGTCAAAGTGATTAGGTACAATGGCATAGGGAATACCAATGGTTGCAAATTGGGTGCGGCACCATTCCGTATCATCGGAAAAAACATAAAAAAACGCCTCTGACCCGAATTGCCGTTGTACTTTTTCAATGGCGTACAGGTAATAATCCCAAGCAAGTGGTGGCAGCAACCGTGCCACATGCGGTTTGAGATAATCGCCCCTACGCACGTGCAATGCCACTGCAATAGACTGATTATCAATTTTTTGCTGCCAATGCAGCGCCTCTTTAACAAGCCCGTGCCGGAATTGCAGTTGCTTCCTCAGTTCGGCTGCTACAGCCTGCACATAGCGGTAATCCTGCCAAATACCTGTCAGCAAAGCATGGCGCGGCAGATGTTCCGCTCCCGAAAAATTATCAGATTCTTCTACATGTTGATACGCCCGAATATCAAAAAGTTTTTCAGCAAGAGCATTCAAACGCCAATAGCGGCTTTGTTGAAAAAGCGCCAGATGCCACTGATTGCAAAATCGGGGTCGAACCTTGAAAATACCTAGGCTGTAATCGCGCTGTGTCAGCAACAACGCCCCCCTGTTAGCCGACAAATAAGCAGCATCTGTCAGCACCTTGCGTCGGTAAATCAGTTCCAGATACAAACCAAAAGTATATTGAAACAATTGGTTGCCCAAGCCACCCGATAACCTGTTAATTAGCATAAAAAATGTTTTACCTGCGAAAATCCTTCTTTTTCGGCAAATGCGCTATTTGCACAATACAACCATTTTTTATTATCTTACACATTTAATCATTTTGCGAAAATGAAAAAATTACTGATTTTCTTTGTTTTGATATCATTTTGCCGACTATCTCTGCCGGCACAATCTTCCAAAGACGGCATTGCGCTGATTCCAAGGCCGGTTAGCCTACAATCAAAAACAGGATTTTTTAAACTGAGTCCTGCCGTCAGAATTGCCTGTGCAGGTGATGCCGCTATGCCTGTTGGAGAGATGCTGGCTATGCACCTCAACAAGGCTACAGGCTGGAAGATAAAACCTCAAAAATTTTCATCGGGCAATATATTGCTGCAAATCAACAAAAATGCAGATGATAAAATCGGCAAAGAAGGTTATCAACTGAAAGTTTCTTCGGCAGGCATACAAATAAGTGCCAACACAAGTGCAGGACTTTTTTACGGTATGCAAACGCTTTTACAACTCCTGCCCGAAGCAATAGAAAGCCCGACCGCCACAACCGCCAAGTGGCAAATACCGGCAGTAGAAATTTTGGACTATCCCCGCTTCGGCTGGCGCGGTATTATGCTGGACGTAAGCCGTCATTTTTTCTCCAAAGAAGAAGTAAAGCGATACATTGACCAAATGGTGCGCCTGAAATTCAATACGTTGCATTGGCATTTGACTGACGACCATGGCTGGCGCATAGAAATTAAATCGCTACCCAAACTTACCGAAGTGGGCGCTTGGCGCGTACAACGCTACGGCCGTTTCAATACCCGCAAAGACCCGCAACCCGATGAACCTGCTACTTACGGCGGCTACTATACCCACGACGACATCCGCGAAATTGTTGCCTATGCACAGACACAGTACGTAACCATTATTCCTGAAATAGATGTGCCCGGGCACAGTATGGCTGCCATTGCCGCCTATCCCGAATTGAGTTGTACCCAACAGAAGGTATATGTAAATCCGGGAACGGCATTTTCGGAATGGTACGGAAACGGAACTTTTAAAATGCTGGTGGACAACACCTTGAATCCATCCGATGAGAAAGTCTATGAATTTTTGGACAAGGTATTTACCGAAGTGGCCATGTTGTTTCCTGCTCCTTATATCCATGTGGGCGGCGATGAATGTTATAAAGGCTACTGGGTTAATAACCCTGACTGTCAGGCACTTATGAAACAACTCAAAATCAGACATGTAGAAGATTTGCAGGGATATTTCATGAGTAGGGTAGAAAAAATCATCCAATCCAAAGGCAAAAAAATGATGTGTTGGGACGAGGTATTGGAAGGAGGCGTATCTACTGATGTGGCTATTATGAGTTGGCGCGGTATGAAAGGTGGCATAAAGGCAGCCAAAGAAGGGCATCAAGTTGTAATGTCGCCCACAACCTATGCTTATTTTGACTATCAACAAGGTGAAGCAAGTATTGAGCCACCTGTTTATGCTTCGCTGCGCGTCAAAAAAGTTTACAGCTTTGAGCCTGTACCCGAAGGTATTAACCCACAATATATTTTGGGTGCGCAGGGTAATATCTGGACAGAACAGATTCCTAATTTCCGTCATTTGGAATACATGAGCTACCCGCGCTTATGGGCTTTGTCAGAAGTAGTGTGGTCGCCAAAGGAAGGTAAAAACTGGCAGGATTTTGCCCGCCGCATGGAGCACCATTTCCTTCGCGCCGATGTAGCAGGTATCAATTATGCCAAATCGGTGTATGATGCTATCATCCAAACTACCAAAAAAGAAGGCAAACTGACAATTGAAATGGCAACAGAAATCCCAGACTTGCAAATTTATTATACCATAGACAACACCATGCCCGACAATCGCTCACCGCGCTATGAAAAACCTTTTGAACTGCCGGAAGGAAACATTACGTTGCGTGTAGTTACTTACAGAGCAGGAAAACCCATCGGTCATCTGATTACTTTGCCGCTTGCGCAATTAGAAAAGCGCGCAGGCCAGCATGAAAAGGAATTGTTTGATTAAAAGCGCGCTTTAATTGACCCAATCTACTCCTTTTTTCAACAATGCGAGTGTTGCTGCCTCAGGGCTGCCTTCCTGTGGAATAAAATTATATTCCCAGTGTGCCTGAGGCGGCATACTCATTAAAATGCTTTCCGTGCGCCCGTCGGTATCTAAGCCGAACTTGGTGCCTTTGTCCCAAACGAGGTTGAACTCTACATAACGCCCGCGCCGCAACTGTTGCCACTGTTTTTCCCGTTCGCCGAAAGGCAAATCGCGGTTGAGCTGCATCAGGTGCGTGTAAATCGGAGCGAAAGCCCTGCCCACATCCTGCACAAAATCAAAAAGTTCTTCCTTGCTTTTGCCTGTTTTTTGGGTGTTCAGGTGGTCAAAGAAAATACCGCCGATGCCCCGCGTTTCCCGACGATGTTTGATGTAAAAATAATCGTCTGCCCAATTTTTAAATTCGGGATAGTAGGCTGCATCGTGCTTGTCGCAAACGGCTTTCAATTGTTGGTGAAACCATGTTGCCTGTTCAGACACTACATAGTGCGGGGTCAAATCAATACCGCCGCCGAACCACCAGATGCCATTGCTCATTTCAAAATAGCGCACGTTCATGTGGATAATGGGCACCATAGGGCTGCGCGGATGCAACACAATGGAAACACCTGTGGCAAAAAAATCCGCTTTGTCAAGTTTCAGCGCGGCAAGCATTTTTTCGGGCGGCTCGCCAAAAACAGCGGAAAAATTGACCCCGCCTTTTTCTATCACCGCACCGTTGCGAATCACGCGGCTTCTGCCGCCTCCCCCACCCTCGCGCTGCCACAAGTCCTGCTCAAACTTGCCGATGCCGTCGGCAGTTTCTAAGGCAGCGCAAATATCATCTTGCAGGTGCTCAAACCAGTTTTCTATCGTTTGTTTCATGTTGTTATTTTCTTGGAACGCAGATTATGGACGGATGACGCGGGTTTACGCTGATTGTATTTTGCTACCGATATGCAGTGCCTACGGCACAAGGTGCAGCGCGTGCAACGGCGCGTGCAATTACGCAATACCCCTTAGAGGTTTAATATCGGTAGCACTAACTGCATTTTCCCACCCCATCATTTTTCCGAAAGTACGCTTATCAATCAAATATCTGTGTTCGTCCGCGAAATCTGCCATCATCCGCATTCTATACAATAAACCCTAAACCAACGCCAGCGCACGGTCTAAGTCTTCGCAAAGGTCTTGTGCGTCTTCAATGCCTACGCTAAGGCGAATGAGCGAGTCGCGGAGACCGGCTTTTTCGCGCTCCTCTTTCGGAATGCTTGCATGAGTCATCGTAGCAGGATGTCCGCAAAGCGACTCTACCCCACCCAAACTTTCTGCCAGACTGAATAGCTCCAGATTTTCCATCACGCGGATAGCATTTTCTACGCTGTCGTTTTTAAGCGTGAACGACATCATACCGCCAAAGCCGCGCATTTGCGACGCTGCAACTGCATGGTTCGGGTGCGAAGGCAGCCCGGGCCACCAAACCTGCCCCACTTTGGGGTGATTGGCAAGAAAATTAGCAACTACTTGTCCGTTTTCGCAGTGGGCTTTCATGCGCAGGTGCAGCGTTTTGATGCCGCGCAGCACGAGGAAGCAATCCATCGGTGCAGGGACTCCACCCGCCGCATTTTGCAGGAATTTGAGCTGTGCCGCCCACTCGTCATCATTAGTGATGAGCGCGCCCATTACTACGTCGGAGTGCCCCGCAATATACTTAGTTACGGAGTGCATCACCAAGTCTGCACCCAAATCAAGCGGGGTTTGCAGGTAAGGCGAAGCAAATGTATTATCTACCGCCACTTTTGCGCCATGTGCGTGTGCGATTTGGCAAACACGCTGAATATCAATCACATTCAGCAGCGGATTGGTCGGACTTTCAATCCAAAGCAACTTGGTTTGCGGGGTAAAATGTGCGGCAATTGCTTCAGTATCATTCATTGGAATGAACTTGAACCGAATACCGTATTTTTCAAATACGCGCACAAAAAGGCGATACGTGCCTCCGTAGAGGTCATTGGTGGAAATCACCTCATCGCCCGGGTTGAGCGTTTTAATTACCGTATCTATGGCAGCCAACCCCGAAGCAAAGCAAAGCCCGTATTTGCCATTCTCCAGTGCGGCAAGGCTTGCCTGCAAAGCATCACGGGTCGGGTTTTGCGTGCGGGCATATTCGTAGCCCTTGTGCTTGCCGGGCGACTCCTGCACGTAGGTAGAAGTCTGATAAATCGGGGTCATGATAGCACCCGTAGAAGGGTCAGGCTGAACGCCTGCATGAACGGCTTTGGTGGCAAATTTCATGTCAAGTCAGGTTTTGAGCGGCAAATCTACCAATTTTGCGCCATGAAATTGGACATTCTGGCAATAATGGCACACCCCGACGATGCGGAGCTGGGTTGTGCGGGCACACTGATAGCACATGCAGCCAAAGGTTACCAAGTTGGCATCATAGACCTGACGGCAGGCGAACTCGGCACCAACGGCACGATAGAAACCCGCGCCGAAGAAGCCGCAGCGGCTGCCCGCATCATGGGGCTTGCCGTGCGCGAAAACATGGGATTCAAAGACGGATTTTTTGTCAATGACGAAGCTCATCAGCGGGCACTCATTACGCAGATTCGCAGGTTTCAGCCGCGCATCGTGATTGCCAATGCTATCAGCGACCGCCACCCTGACCATGCACGCGGTGCTAAACTTGTGGAAGATGCCTGTTTCCTTTCCGGCTTGAAAAAAATAGCAACCGTTTTTGAAGGCAAAGTTCAGCAAGCATGGAGGCCGGAGCAGATATTTCACATTTTGCAAAGTAATTACATAGAGCCTGATTTGGTAGTAGATATTTCCAACTACTGGGAACAAAAAATGCAGGCTATCTTGGCTTATCAAACCCAATTTTACGTGCCCGGCATGAACAACGAACCAACCTTCATTGCCACGCCTGAATTTATGGATTTTTTGAAAGGTCGCGCCCGCGAAATGGGACAGTCTATCCGCGTGCAATATGGCGAAGGATTTACCGTCAACCGCAAAATCGGTGTGCGGGATTTGTTTGATACTGTGTAAAAATTAGCATCATACGGCATAAAACCCCTTTCATGCAAATTATTCTTTCGCTTGTTGGTGATTTATATTTTATTTGGTAAAATTACTACGAGCATAAGTTTAAAAAACCAATAGCGTTCGGGAAGAGCAGGCTTTCAAGAATAAGACTTGTTAGGGGCGTCTTGATGGCGTATGGATAAAAATGCGAACAAAAGTTCGTATAACATTAGACCTTTTGTTTGCTGATAATCAGCAAGTTGCTTAAATTTGCTGATAAATCCCATCAGATTTACATAAACATGGCAAGTATTTTTTAATTTAAACAGCGATAAAAAATGCAAAGCCGCTACGGGCTTAACTCTCGCACAATTTGAAGCCTCAGCA
>CALHUI010000024.1 GCA_938039675.1 uncultured Cytophagales bacterium | reverse complement strand
TGTAGGTACGCCTACATCAAACAAAGTAGAACTAATACCTGCATCTTGCCATTTTGGAAGAATCGTGTTGTTGTTAGAAGTGAACCAAGCTTCTGCATTTGCCTGACCGCCAATAGGCAACTGGTTAAAAGTATAAACACCGTTGGCAAATGTTGCTGTGCCGGCCACTACACGCAAACCACGAGGTGCATTAGGATGGTTAGCCCCGTTTGCAGGAGGGCCTTGGAAAATCGTTCCCGCAGAACCAAAACCATTACCACCCCAGTTTTCAACACCTGCCAAAATATTATTACGCAGAATCAGTTCATTAGCTGTTGCATTAGCCACAGTGTTGGCACCATCAATAAAGATACCGTTTGGATAACCTGTAAAGAATGAGTTGTGGATTTGAACTTTACAGTTACGACGCAACTGGGCTGCACTCTGGAATTGCAAGCTAATGGCTGTTTCACGCTCTTTTTTAGGACCGATTACTGTTATGTTAGAGAAAACAGCAGAAGTAAAAGGAGTTGCATTAGAGCCGGCACCGTCATTATCTACCTCAAAACCATTAGAACCGGACTGGTCTGCAAGTGCAGCAGCACGGATACTTAGTGCAAACTGTACGCGACCGGAATAACCATTATCTACGTCTAAATCGTCATCTAAACCACGATAAGCAATCAAATTTTTAGCATTTACAGTACCGCCGAACCACTCGAAAGCATCGTCCAGACCAAAAGAACACATCACATTCTCAATTACAGTACCACGACCAACCGAACCCATAGTTAAGGAATTTACTTCTTGGTTAGGGTTGATAGGAATACCTGCATACTCGATGCGTACAAATCGCAATATACCAGAGTTGTCTTCATCGTTATTACCACCATGGAATGCGCCATATTGTCCTTCAAGCTCGCCTACACCTCCCGGATTGTTGTTGCGAGCAAGACCACAAATAACCAATCCACCCCAATCGCCAGGTTCGCGCTGACCCACAGGACGCTCAGAAGTCATTACAATAGGCTCAGCGGCAGTGCCATTGGCGATAATACGGCTACCACGATGTATAATTAATGTCCCTTTAGTCTCGCGGTCGCCAATGATGAGTGTACCCGGCTCTATTGTTAATACACCCGTAGCAGTAGGCTGACCTGTCAATGAGTTATCCGTACCTACACGCACAAAGCCATTGAGTCGATAAATCTTGTCTTTTGTCCATGTAATGTTGCCGGATAAGTTACCGCGAACTTCTACAATTTCCTTAGCAGCCTGAGCAGCTACGGTTACGGCAAAGGTAACAATAGAAGAGGTGCGGTCTCGACGGTCAGTTACCTGAAAGGTAAAGTTCACAACTGTATTAGGTGGCAGCGCCTCAATTGTGTAATTGAAAGGTACAACAGTAGATGTTTCACCGTTAAAGTTTACGGCAGGGAAAGCAGGTGAAGGCGCACCATTGCGCAAAATCGTCAGTGTTTTTGCACCCTCAGGGGCAGTAATTGTAATGTTTGTTGTTACACGGCTACCAGGAAGCCCCGAAGCCGTAGTAGCACTCAGCGCAACCGTAGGGGCAGGACCGATTGTTTCCTCTTTCGAGCAAGAAAGAGCCAATAAGGTCAAGCCAACCAAAACAATGCTTGTCAACTTTTTAAAGATTTTCATTTGAAATGGGATTTAAATTGAATAATAAAATTATGAATAATAAAATTCATTACAGTCGGATAGAAATACCCGTCGTAAATACTGTTCCCGGGCGAAAGCGCTGAATTTTTTGGTCAATAGTTCGCTCAAATTTTCCATTCGCATTGCCATCTTGCAACAGCAATATCTCTTGATTGAGAAGGTCGGAAATACCTGCTTTGAGTTGCAAATAACGACCAATGCGCTTATTAACAGAAATATCAATTTGATTACGAGGCATTTCGTAGATATCCGGATAACCTTCGTAACCAACAATGAAAATGCGTGGACCAATAACGTTATAGAGCAGGTTAATCTGAAAATCTTTATCGCTATTGTTGTAAAAAATACCTGTATTTACAATGTAAGGCGATTGACCTTGTAAAGGACGGCGGTCTGACTGGCCTACTGCACGATTGCCTAAATCTACAAGGCTGCGTATAAGTGATGCATTAAACAGCACTCCTATATCATTTAAAATACTTGAAGAGGTTAAACCTGCTAACGTTTTCTTAATATCCAACTCTAAACCGTAGCTGTAAGAACTCTTAGCATTGTCATAAGTAAAAGTCTTCGCACCACCAGAGCCTGCGCCCGGAACGAATAATGTTTCAATAGGCTTATCAAAGTATTTATAGAAGAGTGCTATGCTAATAATTTCACCTGTTTTAGGGTATTTTTCCCAGCGCAAATCGATATTGTGGATTTGAGGAGTCAGCAGATTTTCATTACCCTTATTGGTAAAGTTGAAGTTAAAATCATAAAAGCCGAAAGGGGCCAATTCACGGAATTCGGGGCGATTTAATGTTACACCATATGCCGTACGAAGTTGTGTTTTATCGTTGAGGCTATATATCAGATTCAACGATGGCAATGGGCGAATCACCAGATTGTTCACTCGAATCGGTTCATTAGTTAGCGTAGCACTATTCAATATTTGCAAATTGCGTTCTAAACGAATGCCACCAATCAACTTGAACTTTTCTGTGATTGGCAAATTGGCCATCAAATAACTTGCAAACAAATTGTTAGAGGCTGTATAGGAGTCGTTCGGATTAGATTGCTCATCTATACGAATACCTGTAGTAGAATTGATGTTTTCGTCGCGGAATAAATTGGCAATAGTACCATTGAGTAAACTCACATCGAAGAATAAGGAACTTGCACGGTTGTAGCCAATATTTCTTGCTAAGAAACTACGGTCTTTATATTCATAAAAAGCCCCTGCACTCAATTCAAACTCGTAGCTGCCCATTATAGAAAACTTGCGCCTAATATCTACAGCACCGGTATAGGCTTTTTCTTGCATTTCCGAAAAGAAGCGCCCTAAGAACTCGGCAGCAGCAGCACCGGGCGGAACGTAAAGCGTAGTACCGCCTTCTACTATATCCAAATCCGAACGATAGCGCTTGTAGTCGGGCTGGTCGCGATATGCGCGATTGTAGCCTACTACCCACTCTACTTTCAGTTTTTCATCAGAAAAATTATGTTGTCCCTTCAACTGCCCGGAATAAATGCCGCGATACACCTGGTCGAATGAATGGTTCACAGGGCTATAGGCCGACTCAAAGTTTGTTCCCGTACGATATACGTACTGCGGAGCACTGATTTGATTAAATAAGTTCTTGAATTCAACGCGATGACGGTCTTGAAAGCGAAAAGCCCAGTTGTGCAACACTCCCAAACGAATATTTTGTGTATACTGCTTGTCTTGATAATTGTAAATCGGATTACTTGCTCCTTTTACCTTATCAAACTCGTTAAAATCTGAACGATCGATATCAAACGTTGTATGTGTATTGCTGTAAGTCAATGCTGTTACATGTCCGATTTCAACACCTCTTTTTGTTTCAAAACGGCGATTAATGGTCAGACCTATGCGTTGGTCGGGAATAGCTACGCTTTTTTCTTCGGTCCAAAGAGAATTGTTGAGCGAACGCCCTGCTTGCACCAAAGCATCGCCACTTAAACGGCGCAAATTAGAAGGGAAGTCTGCCGGAAGATTGTAAAAGCCTCTGTTAAATCCCGTCCAATGTCCGGGACCTTTTTGCTGGTGATAAAAATCACCCAAAGTTGTACCTACACGAAATTGCGTAGAATAATCAATAATCACACTATTCTCATCCGGAATATCTTTTGTAAATATTTTAACTGCACCACCTGCAAAATCGCCGGGTAAATCAGGCGCAGGACTTTTGTATATAAAAATGCGATCTAACTGAGAACTTGGGATAATATCGAAAGCAAATGAACGAACATCTGTTTCCATGCTGGGTGCAAATACATTGTGAAGCATCGCTGGGCTGTAGCGTTCGGCAAGACCGCGCACCATAATGAAGCGATCGTTAATAACTGTTACACCCGGAATGCGCTTTACAACTTGTGCCGCATCACGGTCTTGGGATTTAGATATTTGCTCCGAAGAAATACCGCTGATAATAAGCTGAGCAGTCTTAATGGTATTAATTACCGATATTTCCGTATTCTTGGCTCGCTCAGCCGTAACTACTACGTCGCTAAGCGTTGTAGACTCTTCTTCTATGAATGTATTGATTTGTACTAACTTATCAGCCTCAATTGTTAGATTATCGATGCGTTTAGTTTTGTAAGAGATGTACGAAACAATGATATTATATGTGCCGGGCTTGATACGCTGAATTAGGAAATTGCCTTCTAAGTCTGTAGAAGCACCTATGGTTGTTCCCTCAATGCTAACATTAGCACCAATCACCGGCTCATTTGTAGCAGCATCCTTAATAGTACCTCTGATACTTCCTGTCTGTGAAAAAGCACCTGAAATAATCGATGACAAAATAAAAATTAGTAGTAATTTCTTATACAACATACACATTAGTGAAAATGATAAACAAGGCTAAATTTTTAATGCCACAAAGCTATTAGCGGGCTTTTACCGGTGCGTGTAGGCAATGTTATGTTTATATGTAGAAACACTATCTTATTTTAACATAAGGTTAAGTATGTCAAAATGGCGGTTTTTTTAAAACAAAAGAGAGTGTTTTTGATTTTTTACAGACAAAAAGGCAGTAAAGAAGAATTTGGGGCATACTTTGCTGATTTGTAAATAGATTTTTTCAAATTATCGAGGCAAACAACACAAATCATACAATGAACTTCAACCAATACACCATCAAAGCACAAGAGGCCGTTCAAAAGGCTTCCGAAATTGCATCCGGTAAACAACAGCAAATTGTTGAAACGGGTCATTTGTTGAAAGCAGTACTGCTGTCCGATGAAAACATCACGCAGTTTTTTTACAAAAAATTAGGCATCAATCGCACGCTTTTAGAAAGCAAGTTAGAGGAATATATCAACGGCTACCCCAAGTCCACGGGGCAGCAGCCATATCTTTCTAACGATGCAGCCGCCGCACTGCAACGCGCCGAGCGTGCGCTAACCCCCTTTAAGGACTCTTATGTGGCTATTGAGCACATATTAATAGGCTTGCTGGGTGGCAAAGACAAAGTTGCCGCACTGATGAAAGACGCAGGCTTTGCGGAAAAAGACCTCGTGGCAGCCATCAAGGAAATGCGCGGCGGCAGCACCGTTTCCGACCAAAACGCCGAAGCCAAGTATCAGTCGCTAGCGCGTTACTCTAAAAACCTCACCGAACTTGCAAGGCAGGGCAAAATTGACCCCGTTATCGGGCGCGATGAAGAAATACGCCGCGTCCTGCAAATCCTTAGCCGCCGTACCAAAAACAACCCTATTTTGTTGGGTGAACCCGGTGTTGGTAAAACCGCCATTGTAGAGGGCTTAGCACAGCGAATCGTAAACGGAGACGTTCCCGAAAACCTCAAATCAGTAACCCTTGCTTCCTTAGATATGGGCTTGCTGGTTGCCGGTGCAAAGTATAAAGGCGAGTTTGAAGAGCGCCTCAAATCGGTTATCAAAGAAGTGGTTGACAGCGAAGGCAGCATTATCCTGTTCATTGACGAAATCCACACGCTCGTAGGTGCGGGCGGCGGCGGCGAAGGGGCAATGGATGCAGCCAACTTGTTAAAACCAGCATTGGCGCGCGGCGAACTGCATGCCATCGGTGCAACTACGCTCAAAGAATACCAGAAATACATTGAGAAAGACAAAGCCTTAGAGCGGCGTTTCCAGGCGGTTATGGTAGATGAGCCTTCGCCCGAAGATGCTATTTCCATCTTGCGCGGTATCAAGGAAAAGTACGAGCTGCACCACGGCGTACAAATTAAAGACGATGCTATTATTGCAGCCGTACAACTGAGCGACCGCTACATTTCTGACCGATTCTTGCCCGATAAAGCCATTGACCTAATGGACGAGGCGGCAGCACGTTTGCGAATCCAGATTGACTCCTTGCCCGAAGAGTTGGACGAGGTACAGCGCAAAATCATGCAGTTGGAAATTGAGCGCGAAGCCATCCGCCGCGAGAAGGATACCGAAAAAGAAAAAGTACTGACCGCCGAGATAGCCGAGTTGGAAAGCAAGCGCAATTCCATGCGCAGCCGTTGGCAGATGGAAAAAGATATCATTACGGCCATACAACAGGAAAAAGAAAAGATTGAAGCCTACGAAAACGAAGTTAAGCAAGCACAGCGCGACGGCGACTACGGGCGGGCAGCCGAGTTGAGCTACGGTTTAATCCCCGAGGCGCAGAAAAAATTAGCCGCCTTGCAGCAACAAATGGCAGAGCTTTCCAAAGACAAGTCGCTGCTGAAAGACGTGGTAACTGCCGAGCAAATTGCCGAAGTAGTTGCCAAATGGACAGGTATTCCGGTAAGCAAGATGCTGCAAAGCGAGCGAGAAAAACTGCTGCATCTGGAAGAAGAACTTGGCAAGCGCGTAGCAGGACAGGAAGAAGCTATCCGCGCCGTGGCCGATGCCGTGCGTCGCAGCCGTGCAGGTTTGCAAGACCCCAAGCGGCCGATAGGTTCTTTCATTTTCTTAGGAACAACAGGCGTAGGTAAAACTGAACTTGCCAAAGCACTGGCTGAATACCTCTTCAACGACGAAAATGCAATGGTGCGCATAGACATGAGCGAATATCAGGAACGCCACAGCGTGAGCCGACTCATTGGTGCGCCTCCCGGATATGTAGGCTATGATGAAGGTGGACAGCTCACCGAAGCCGTGCGCCGCAAACCGTACAGCGTCATCCTGTTAGACGAGATAGAAAAAGCGCACCCCGATGTGTTCAATATCTTGTTGCAGGTACTTGACGATGGTCGCCTGACCGATAACAAAGGTCGCGTAGCAAACTTCAAAAATACTATCATCATCATGACCAGCAACACGGGTTCGGATATCATCCGAGAGCGCTTTGAGGAGCTCAACGAGTTCAATGCGGAGGAAGTTACCGAACGCGCCAAGGCAGAGGTGTTCCAGTTGCTCAAATCAACTATTCGCCCCGAGTTCCTGAACCGCATAGACGAAGTGATTATGTTCCAGCCGCTGACCCGCCAGCAAATGCGCAAAATTACCGACATCCAGTTCCGTCAAATTCAGCAGCGCATGAAGGAGAACGGCATAGAGATAGACGCAACACGCGAGGCTTTAGACTATTTAGCCAACATCGGTTACGACCCGCAGTTTGGCGCAAGGCCGCTGAAACGCACCATGCAGCGCTATCTGCTGAACGAGCTGAGCAAGGAAATTTTGGCAGGCAAAGTAACCAAAGACAATCCTGTGCTCATCGAGCTTGACGGCAGTCAGTTGCGATTTGTCAATATTACCGAAGTTGAATTGGAATAGCGCAGCTTCCGCACCTAACCCTCCTTTCGCTTTCGGGGGTAAGTTGCAAATACTTACCCCTAACTGTCGGGTGGGGAAAATAATGTTCAATTATCAGACAATGCCGCCACAAACCTCGCGCAGGCGAAAAGCATAACTAAATTTTGCTCCTGTCCTTCATAATTTTTGTTATGCCGGAAGGGCTGTAAGCCAACATTTTTTGATAGAGGCTTTCCATATCGGAATCGTGCAATAACATGGCGCGATATTCGGGCTTATAGAACCCCTGCTGAACGGCATAATCCAAAAAATCGAGCAATTTGTCATAATACCCGTTCACATTCAGTATGCCAACAGGCTTCTGATGTAAGCCCAATCGTGCCCATGTGAGAACTTCGCACAGTTCCTCAAAAGTGCCCATACCGCCGGGTAGCGCCAAAAATCCATCCGATATTTCAAACATTTTGGTTTTGCGCTCGTGCATACTTTTTACCACTACCAACTCATTCAGTTTGGTATGCCCAACCTCGGTGCTAAGCAAAAAATCAGGAATAACACCTGTTACCTTACCGCCGCATCGCAGCACCTCATCGGCAACAGCTCCCATCATGCCTACCCTACCCCCTCCATAGACCAAGCGCATATGATGATTTGCAATAAAATAACCTACGGCAGTAGCCGTTTCCATATAGACAGGGTTTATACCACTGTTTGCGCCACAATATACACAAATTGATTTCATCTTTAAACGACACGTCTTGCACCGCGATAGCGCGGCCTGAAATAATCCGTAAAAATAGGTTGCTCAATTACACCGCGCGAGGTGCTGGCATGAATAAACATGGCTTCCTGCTGCGTTCCGCCCTTCGTAACAATACCTACGTGCGAAATACGGTTAGGGTCGTGGTCGGTGGTGGCAAAAAACACTAAATCGCCGGGCTGCAATTGGTCTATACTCACAGAAGTCCCCTGCAAAATCTGGTCGCGCGAAGAACGCCCCAATTTCACGGGCATATTGGCCTCCTGAAAAACCAACTGGGTAAACCCCGAGCAATCCAAGCCTGTTTCACGCGTTGTTCCGCCGCTTCGGTAGGGTGTGCCTATCAGCGTGCGGGCATGTGCCAACATGCGGTTAATCATCTCGCTGCGCCGCAAATTGGCAGGAGTAGCCACAGGCGGTCGAAGTTTTATCGGCTGATTGGCTTCTATTAAAGCGTTGAAAAAATCATCAAAAACCTGCTGATGGATACGCAAATCTACCTGACAGATAGTAACATTGCCTTTGCTGTCTTTCAAAAACTGGATGCCTTGCGTATTGCGAGCTGCGATTAATCGCTCAAAAAATCGCTCAAACTGTTGTTGATGCATGGCAATATCAATCTGCGCACCCCACAGATTGCCCTTGCTGTCCTTTAAAAAGGTAATACCCGGTATGTGCATATTTAGTTCATCGGTTAAAACGGGGAAATCAGGGGCAAGTTTGCTTCCTTTCGCTTGGAAACAGCAAACGAATCGGCACTTAATTTAACATTTTTAAGCACATGAAAAAATGAGTTTGTAAAGATTTGCCCCACTGTTATTGACGCTGCTCAGCGCATTGGCCTGCCAAAGTTCTTCAACCGATACCGAAACAGCCACCCTGACAAATGAAGTAGCCGTTGCAAAAGACCATCTGATAAGCAGCCCGAGGCTTTCCGAAGTGCACGATGAACCCGTACAATATCTCAAAGTGGCTTATCCGACAGGTGATTCACTGTTTATTCGCTTGTTGCTCGTGCCTGTCCATGACAAAATTTATGCTACGGGCAATGGTTTTTTACACGAAAAAGGCGAAGTGATTTGGGCAGAAGGCTGGGCTTACGGCAGTCAAGTATTTGATATTCAAATTTTTACACAAGAAAGCATTGCAGCGGGACAATTTCGCGGAAAACTTTCCGACGGCAGCAAACCCATGCAGTTTATCCATTCGGGTAATCCAAAACCCGCACTGCCAGCCCCAATGAACAGCCGTGAGAAAAGTTACTTTATTAGCAGAATATCCCCTTTGCTAAGCCTCAAACTGACCGCCCGCCCTAATAAAACAATCCACTATTTTGGGATTCATCCCCAACATCAGGAATACAAACTTTGGGTAGCCATGCAAAATGCTGCAAAAGGTGTGTACGTTCCACGGGCGATTTTTATAGCCACCGCCACACATGACGATATTATCCAATACCTGCCTCTGCGACAATGGGTTGCGCTAACCGCCCAAAATATGCCCAAAATGACGCTCAAAAGCAAGCAATACTTTGATTTACAGGATATTAACCAAAACCGCTACAATGATATTCGGTTTGCGGAAACACAAACTGCTGCGCAAAAAATATATCGCTACCTAATTTATGACTGCGAAGAAAATATCTTTCTGCCGCTACCATTGGCGGCTAATGATTACTTTCGCGCCCAAAAATAAGCCCCTGCAATGCCTCAACGCCTGCTCATTATACAAACCGCTTTCATAGGTGATGTCATTCTTGCAACGGCACTGATAGAAAAAATTCGCCAACAGTATCAAAATACTATGGAAATTGATTTCCTTTTGCGCAAAGGAAATGAAAGCCTTTTGGAAAAACACCCCCACATTCGTCGCCTGTGGGTGTGGGATAAACAGCAGGATAAATACCGCAATATGTGGCGGCTCATCGGCGAGCTCAGGCAACAACAGTATGCCTATGTAGTCAATGTGCAGCGCTTTGCGGCTTCGGGGCTATTTACCGTACTTTCAGCAGCCAAACAAACCATCGGTTTTGACAAAAACCCGTTGAGTGTGTTTTTTACCCGTCGCTATCCGCACCGCATTGGCGACGGCACACACGAAACAGTGCGCAATCAACAGTTAATCAGTGCTTTAACCGACAACATACCTGCCAAACCACGTCTGTACCCGCTGCCTAAGCATTACAAACAGGCAGCGGCATTTCAACAACGCCCCTACGTGTGTATAGCTCCGGCCTCGATATGGTTTACCAAACAGTTACCCTTGGAAAAGTGGGTAGAACTGATTGATAAACTGCCTACCCATCTGGATGTACTGCTGTTGGGCGGCAAGGAAGATGCGGCACTCTGCGAGCAGATTGTGCAGCAGGCAGCGCGTCCCAATCTGCAAAATTTGGCTGGTAAACTCGGCTTGCTGGCCTCTGCGGCATTAATGGAAAGCGCTGTGATGAACTACGTCAATGACTCTGCACCTATGCACTTGGCCTCTGCCGTCAATGCGCCCGTGTGTGCCATTTATTGCTCTACCGTGCCAGCCTTTGGCTACGGGCCTCTTTCCGATAAACAATCGGTAATAGAAACCGCCGAACTGTTAGACTGCCGCCCCTGCGGTTTGCACGGGTACAAAGCCTGCCCCAAAGGACATTTCCGCTGTGCAATGAGTATTTCAACAGATGAAATTATCGGCCGGACGCTAAGCAGTTGAGCCAACAGCCCAACATTGCAACATTCGGATTTAGGATTTCAGATTTTGCTTTCCCAAACATTTCAATTAAAACTTGCTATCGCAAACTGGCGCGGTTGTGTAACTACCTTTATATCGGCTCACGGTCTTCATCATACAATTTTTTCCGCATTACTACATTCCCATCACTTATCGTATATCAGGGAATATTAGGACTTATACAATTACAAAAGCATAGTTTTTTTTCATAAGTCTTACCATACACAACAGCAGAAAGATACACGCCTGACGGCGTTTTATCCGAGAAGGGATTTTATCAGGACTAAAAAGATGGCAAACCTATTGTTTTTGCCATCTTTACAAGCATTTCTACAAACGAATTAAATCCCGCAATCATTTCATCCATTCAAAAACAATCTGCATACTTATGCCGCAGAGCCATCCACCGTAAGTGCCTAAGGCATAGCCCAATACCGACAAGAGCACTCCGACAGGTGCAAGGACAGGATGGAAAGCGGAGGCAACAATGGGCGCAGAGGCTGCACCGCCCACATTGGCCTGGCTGCCAACCGCGACAAAGAAAAACGGTGCTTTGATGAGCCATGCCACCAGCAGGGTAACGCCTACATGACTCAACATCCAGATAATGCCGCCCAGAAACAAAATCGGGTTGTCAAAAATAGCCAACACATCCATTTGCATACCGATAGTAGCCACCAGCAGATATACAAAGGCGCTGCCAATCCGCGATGCTCCTACTCCTTCTAATCGGCGGGCAGGTTGCCAGAAAGACAATAGTAAACCTATGGTGGTGGCAATCAGTACAATCCAAAAAAAAGCTGAAATAACCGAACTGAGGTAAATAGATGTCAACAACTCTTTTTGTGTGTCTAAGGCAGGCACAATCCAATCGGCGAGCAGGTGCGCAACGGCAGTACCACCAAAGCCTACGGCCATAATATTCATTGTATCGCGCAGCACAGGGATTTGCATAATGCTTGCCCGATAGGCCTCAATGCGATTTTTCGTTTCTTCAACCACCGAAGTATCGGCTTTGAGCAGGGCATCCACTTTTTGCGAACGGGCGGCACCGTAGAGCAGGCAGGCCGTCCATATATTCGCCACAATGACATCAACAGCAATCATCGTTGAAAAAAGTTTATCGCTTGCGCCAAATACTTCTTTCATGGCAGTTTGATTAGCACTGCCACCTATCCAACTACCCGCAATGGTAGCCATACCGCGCCATGTTTCATCGCCGCCGCTTGTTTGCAAAACAGAAGGGTCTATTGCCGCAATAGCCACTATGGCAGTCGGCCCGCCGATGACTATACCCAGCGTGCCGGCCAAAAAAACGATGAGTGCTTTAGGTCCAAGCCTGATAATAGCAGGGAAATCCATACTGATAGTCAGCAAGATAAGCGCAGCAGGTAAAAAATAACGGGAAGCCACTTTATACAATCCTGATGCCTCGCCCGAAATCAGCCCGAAAGTATTGAACAACGAAGGGATGAAATAACACAACAACAGGCTTGGCACGATGCCGTAAAACTTCGTCCAAAAAGGCGTTTTTTGGCTTGAAGTATAAAAAACCAAAGCCAGCACCGAGAGGAGCAATCCCAGCACAACAGCATCATTTGTAATCAAGGGTGTTTTCATTTTTCTGCGTTTTGCTGCAAAAAATAATAAATTGACTAAGTTTACGAAGTCAAAGCAGAAAAAACCAAACTTAACTTTTTTATGAGGTATCTCAATGAATTCTCTTTTGCGGGCAAAAAAGCACTCGTACGCGTTGATTTTAATGTGCCCTTAGACGTTGATTTTCAAATTACCGACGATACGCGCATCAGAGCGGCCGTTCCTACCATTAAAAAAATATTGAACGACTGGGGCAGTGCTATCCTGATGTCGCACATGGGAAGACCAAAGGCCGGCCCCGAAGAAAGATATTCGCTGAAACATATTGTCGGCAGGCTAAGCGAATTGCTCGAAGCCCCTGTGCATTTTGCCGATGACTGTATTGGAGAGCAGGCATTCAGCAAGGCAGCAAACTTGCGCAGCGGCGAAGTTTTATTACTGGAAAATTTGCGCTTCTACAAAGAGGAAGAAAAAGGAGATGTCAATTTTGCCGAAAAACTTTCCAAACTGGGCGATGTTTACGTAAACGATGCCTTTGGAACGGCACATCGCGCACATGCCTCTACTACCATTGTCGCACAATTTTTCACCGACAAAATCTGCGGCTATCTGATGCAGGCAGAATTAGAGAATGCCGAAAAAATAATGAACAATCCTGAAAGGCCCTTTACGGCTATCATGGGCGGTGCAAAAATTTCCGATAAAATTCTCATTATTGAACAACTGTTAGACAAAGTAGATAATCTGCTGATTGGCGGTGCAATGGCCTACACATTCTTCAAAGCGGCAGGTGGCGAAATCGGCAATTCGCTTTGTGAGAATGATAAATTACACATCGCATTGGATTTGGTGAGAAAAGCCAAAGAAAAGGGCGTAAAACTGCTCCTACCCGTGGACAGCGTCGTTGGCGACTCTTTCAGCAACGATGCTACCGAACACTTAGTAAACAGCATGGAGATTGCACCAGGATGGATGGCGTTGGACATCGGCCCCCAAGCACGCGCTGAGTACGCCGCAATCATTCAGAACGCTAAAACCATTCTCTGGAACGGCCCTATGGGCGTTTTTGAGTTCAGCAACTTTGCCCGTGGAACTATTGAAATTGCCGAAGCGGTAGTCGCAGCCACTAAAAACGGAGCTTACTCACTCATCGGCGGCGGAGATTCAGCAGCAGCCATCAACCAATTAGGCTATGGCAACGACGTGTCCTATGTTTCAACAGGCGGCGGCGCACTGCTCGAGCTCATGGAAGGCAAAGTATTGCCGGGAGTGAAAGCACTTGGTTAAGCATTTTCTTTGACAATACACAAATATCGTTGGCAGCATTGCAACCGCCAACGATATTTTTTCAAATTCAACTTATTTATTCTCATGATAAACAAAAATTTTTTTGCCATGTTGGCATTTATTGCAGGCATGTTATTACTGCTAAGTGCTATCTACAGCCTGAGCGGGGGGGTTTCAACCGAGGGGCTGATTTATCTTACAATTGCCATTGCCGCACTAATGGCAAGCTACGTTCTCCGAACAAAGCAACAACAGTAAAAACAATTGTAAATTCAGTTTTACAAACTAATCCCATTTAGTAAACAATCTGATTAACATACCGACTACGGTTATCATTTTGAACCAAAAAAATGATTGCTATTTTTAAATTTTTCTATCACTTTTAAACAAAAGAAGCCTATTCTGTGTCGTTTTTTGTATAGTTTTTTTCAAAATTATATCTATAAATTTTTAAAATTGTTACTTTCCGATGCAAAACTTGCTGAAAATATTCCCGAGTAAATCTTCGGTAGTAATTTCGCCTGTAATCTCACCTAATGCGCGCAGGGCATGGCGGATGTCCATTGCTACAAAATCGGCGGTAACGTGGCTTTGCAAACCGTGCAGTACATCGGCAAGGGCGCGGTGGGCGTTGCTAAGGGCTTCGTAGTGGCGCAGGTTGGTAACAACGGTTTCCCCGACAGCAACGGGGCGTGCATTGGCAGCCTTCAACAGGGCACTTTTCAACTCATCTAAGCCGATGCGTCCCGCCGCCGAAATGCAAATAATATGCGGATGATGCGCTAAATCAGGGATGGTTTTGTCAATTTTATTACCCACCAGCAAATAAGGCTTACCCAATTGTTGCAATTCTTTTTCGGCTTCCTCTACTTCGCTGACCGATGTTTCCAACAGGTCAAACAGGTAGATAATGAGCGCAGCTTGTGCCATTTTTTCGCGGGTGCGAGCTACTCCCATTGCCTCTATGCGGTCATTGGTTTGCCGCAGCCCCGCAGTGTCAATAAATCGGAAGTTAATGCCCTCAATCACTAGGGTATCCTCAATAAAATCGCGGGTTGTACCCGGAATCTCGCTGACGATGGCTTTTTCTTCGTTGAGCAAGGCATTGAGCAGCGTGGATTTCCCTGCATTGGGTTTACCTGCAATAACGGTCGGTACGCCGTTTTTGAGCACATTGCCCAGCGAAAAAGACTGCATCAGGCGTTCCAAAAATGCAATAATTTTTTGCACCAAATCGGTTAATTGCTTTCTGTCGGCAAATTCTACGTCTTCTTCACCGAAATCTAACTCTAACTCTATTAGCGATGCAAAATTTATCAACTCTTCACGCAATTTTTTAATTTCGTTAGAAAAACCGCCGCGCATTTGGTGCAAGGCACTGCGCCGCGCCGATTCGGTATCGGCAGCGATAAGGTCGGCTACGGCTTCGGCTTGTGCCAAGTCAAAGCGTCCGTTGAGAAATGCCCGCTGCGTAAACTCTCCGGGTTTGGCAAGGCGTACGCCCGCTTCCAAAAAAAGCCTGATGATGCGCTCCACAATAAAAGGCGAACCGTGGCAGGAAATTTCCACAACATTTTCTTTGGTAAAAGAATATGGCGCAACAAAAAGCGAAATAACAACTTCATCAATTATTTCGCCGTCTAAGGTAATAATATTCCCAAAGTGTATTGTATGTGTTTTTTGTGCAGCCAGAGGTAGTTTATTTTTACCTACTTTTTGAAAAAATCGGTCGGTAACGGTAATTGCATCCTGCCCCGAGAGTCGGATAACTGCAATTGCGCCCACTCCTTGCGGTGTTGCTAATGCTATGATGGTATCGTTGAGCATTGGTTAGTAAATAAGTTGCAAATTACATGTTAGAATTGACTTGCCGCCCTTATTGTTGGCATCCTGCTGCTAAAATGTAAAGTTCGTCGGTTCAAATTTTCGGTTCAATAATAAACCGCCGAATCATGCACTGCTTGCAAACCCAAACCCCTGTCTGTTAGTTGTAAGAACACAAATAGGTGAAGTACAGCATATGCTTCGGCGTATGAGCGCACGACAAAACTATGCTATGCGAAATCGCAGTTAGTTTACGAAAATTTTTTTGCATAAATAATTGAAAAACAGGTGTCTAAAAACCTGAAAGTCTCTAATAATACCTCTTAGGTTTACGTATAAAAACAAGAGAAAACTTTGCAACGGACAGCCTGCCAAATAGTATGGTTCAAACGGGATTTACGGCTGCGCGACCATGCACCGTTGCGAGCTGCCATTGCTGCGGGGCTGCCTACCCTACTCTGTTTTTGTTTTGAACCTTCGTACATGAACTGCCCAGAAAGCGACCCGCGCCATTGGCGCTTCGTCAGGCAGTGTTTAGATGACTTACGGCAGCAACTGCAACCTCTCAACATCCCGTTGTATGCTTTCTACGGTGAAGCAGTGGAAGTATTTGAGCAGTTAGCCGATATTTTAGACATCCGCTTTCTGTATTCCTACGAAGAAAGCAACCTGCAAATCACTTTCGCGAGGGATAAAGCGGTTAAAAAATTTTGTCAAAGCAAAGGAATCACTTGGCGAGAGTTCCCCTGCAATGGCATCATCCGCGGACTGCGAACACGGCACGGCTGGGTAGCAGAATGGCAACGCCGCATGGATGCCCCGCAGGACAAGGTTAATTTACAGGCACTGCATCCGCTCACCTTGCCCGATGAGTGGCAGCCGCAATGCCGCACACTGCCGCTGCCTGCCGCTGTTTTAAAGGATGATAAAAATTTTCAACCGGGCGGCGAAACCAACGCATGGCGCTATGCCAACAGTTTTTTCAGTAAGCGGGCGCAGCACTACAACCGCCACATGTCCAAGCCCGAATTGAGCCGCCGCAGTTGCAGCCGATTGTCGCCCTATCTTGCCTTTGGTGCATTGAGTATCAGGCAGGTATATCAATTGGCAAGGCAACAGGAACAAGCAGGCATTATGCCGTTGCAAATGCGCAACTTTCAATCGCGGCTCTGGTGGCACTGTCATTATATCCAGAAGTTTGAGATGGAATGTCGCATGGAAACCGAATATATCAACCGTGCATATGAAAAATTTGCCAAACCTGTCGTTCCTGCATACATAGAAGCATGGAAAAACGGCATGACAGGCTTCCCATTGGTAGATGCCTGTATGCGTGCCGTTACAGCCACGGGCTTCCTCAACTTTCGGATGCGTGCCATGCTGGTGTCAGTGCTCACGCATACCTTGGGGCAAGATTGGCGACCGGGTGCGGTGCATCTGGCACGGCAATTCCTTGATTTTGAGCCGGGTATCCACTACCCGCAGTTTCAGATGCAGAGTTTTGCAGTGGGGCATCACTTTCTGCGGATTTACCACCCCATCAAGCAATCCTACGACCACGACCCGCAAGGCGATTTCATCCGCAAATGGGTGCCCGAACTCAGGCACGTGCCCGCACCGCTCATCCATGAGCCATGGAAAATGACACCAATGGAGCAACAATTCTACAAGTGTCGCATAGGTGCGGACTACCCTTTTCCTTTGGTCAATCACGAAGAAGCGGCAAAGCAGGCGCGGCTGTGGCAAAAAATCATGGAGCAAGACCCGGAAGTACAAGCAGAAAACGAGCGCATTGTTAAAAAATTAAGCAATCCGAAAATAGAAATCAGGCATGTGGAAGCACTTGCAGCACCAATGCGAAAGCAGGGATAGTATTAAACCCGACAAGCTGCATGTCTCAAGCCCAATGGGTCTTGGAGACCCTTCGAGTTTTACAACTACACCACAGCAAAAGTCCCTGCAAGACACTATCTTTGTCACTCATTTTTGACTTTTCCGTATGTCGTCTATTGCCAAAACGTACAACCCCAAAGAAACCGAAGATAAGTGGTATGCCTGCTGGATGCAGGAAGGTTTTTTCCGTTCCACGCCTAACCCCAATAAAAAGCCCTACACCGTAGTTATTCCGCCGCCTAACGTAACGGGCGTGCTACACATGGGGCACATGCTCAACAACACAATTCAGGACATTTTGGTGCGCCGTGCGCGGATGCGCGGCTACGAGGCTTGCTGGGTGCCCGGCACCGACCACGCCTCTATCGCCACCGAAGCAAAGGTTGTAAAGATGCTCAAAGAAGAAAAAGGCATCAACAAGCGCGACCTGAGCCGCGAAGAGTTCCTCAAATATGCTTGGGAATGGAAGGAAAAATACGGCGGCATCATTCTGGAACAGTTGAAAAAATTGGGCGCAAGCTGCGATTGGGAACGCACGCGCTTCACTATGGAGCCCAAACTTTCCGAGCAGGTGCTCAAAGTTTTTATCGATTGGTATAAAGCAGGCTACATCTACCGCGGGCTGCGCATGGTCAACTGGGACCCCCAAGGCAGAACCGCACTGGCCGATGATGAGGTTATCCGCAAGGAAACCAAATCCAAACTCTACTATGTGCGCTACCAAGTAGCAGGCAGCGATGAGTACATCGTAGTAGCTACGCAACGCCCCGAAACCATCATGGGCGACGTAGCCATTGCCGTAAATCCAAAAGATGAGCGCTATTTGCACCTGCACGGCAAACAAATCATCGTGCCGGTGGTGAACCGCCGCGTGCCCGTGATTACCGACGACTACGTGGATATTGAATTTGGTACAGGCTGCCTCAAAGTAACCCCTGCGCACGACATCAACGACTACGAAATCGGGCAACGACATAGGCTGCCTGTCATTGACACGCTCAATGCGGATGGCACATTCAATGCCGATGCCTTCGACAACGACCAAGAATATTTAGCCGTTCAAAAGTACGATAAAATCGACCGATTCAAGCTGCGTAAAATCATTGCCGATTATTTGCAACAAATCGGACAATTGGAACGCATTGATGAAAATTATATTGCCAATATCGGCTATTCGGAGCGCACCGATGCGGTGGTAGAGCCGCGTCTTTCCATACAATGGTTTGTGCGCATGAAAGAGCTTTGCAAGCCCGCCTTAGAAAACGTGATGAACGACAACATTCGTTTTTACCCTGCCAAGTTCAAAAACACCTACCGCCACTGGATGGAAAACGTGCGCGATTGGTGCATCAGCCGTCAATTGTGGTGGGGACAGCGCATTCCGGCTTGGTACATCAACGGTGTGGATTACGAAAGCACCACTCATGATTCGCTCATTGCCGTTTGCCTTACTGCCGAAGAAGCCTTGCGGGAATTGCAGCAAAAAGCCGACGTTTACAACAGCATGAATACCCTGAAAGTCCTCCGCCCTGCCACTGTTGCCGATATTCGCCAAGATGAGGACGTATTAGACACGTGGTTTTCTTCGGGCTTGTGGCCGATTTCGGTTTTTGACGGCTTGTTAGACCCTGACAATGAGGATATTAAGTACTACTACCCCACTACCGACCTTGTAACTGCACCCGAAATTCTGTTTTTCTGGGTTGCCCGCATGATTATTTCGGGCTACTATTATAAGCATGAGAAACCTTTCCAAAACGTTTACCTGACGGGCATTGTGCGCGACAAACTTGGGCGCAAAATGTCCAAGTCGTTAGGCAATAGCCCCGACCCGCTGGAATTGATGGATAAGTACAGTGCCGACGGCGTGCGCGTGGGAATGCTGTTCAGTTCGCCTGCGGGCAACGATTTGCTGTTTGATGAAAAACTTTGCGAACAAGGACGCAACTTTGCCAATAAAATTTGGAATGCTTTCCGTCTGGTGAAAGGCTGGGAACAGGATGCCAATCTTGCCCTGCCAACTACCAACCAAACTGCCATTGACTGGTTTGAGGCCAAATTGCAAAGCGCCATTGCCGAAGTTGAAGCCCATTACGAAAAATACCGCATTTCCGATGCTCTGCAAGCCGTTTACAAGCTGATTTGGGACGACTTCTGTGCTTGGTATTTAGAAATGGTGAAACCCGAATACGGACAACCGATAGATGCCACGAGCTTTGCCGCAACCGTCAATTTCTTTGAAACCTTGATAAAGTTGTTGCATCCTTTCATGCCGTTCATCACCGAAGAAATTTGGCACGGGCTGCGCGAGCGCAAAGGAAAAGATTTTGTGGTTGTTGCGCCTTATCCTACCGTACAAGCCATCAGCGAGGCACAAACCGCGTTGCTTGGCGAAGCAGAAATTGCCTTTGAAATTATCCAGCAAGTACGCAGCCTGCGCAATAGCAAAGGTCTTTCGCCCAAAGAAAAACTGCCACTGGCAATCAAAACCGCTCAACCGCAAGGCTATGCCAAGTTTGAAGGCTTGATAATTAAATTGGCAAATTTGGAAAGCCTGACCTACGGCGATGCTGCCGCCGAAAATGCTGCCCGTTTCGTAGTCAAAGGCGATGAATGTTTTGTAGCATTATCACAATTAGTCAATGCCGAAGAAGAAATCAAAAAGTTGGAAGCAGAGTTAGCCTACCAGCAGGGCTTCTTGGATTCGGTGGAAAAGAAACTTTCCAACGAACGCTTTGTAGCCAATGCCAAGCCTGAAGTAGTGGAAAACGAACGCCGCAAGCAAGCCGATGCAAAAGCCAAGATAGCAGCCTTGCAAGCAGCCATACTAGCCTTGCGATAGAAATTTTCTTCATCCATTTTGCATAACTTTCAACCGCCGATAAAGCACTTACTTTATTGGCGGTTTTTTATTTTTGGATTGTGCAGAGAAGAACAGGCACATAAAAACTGACCACTAAATAATGAAACAACGCATCTGCAAGCCATTTATTTAGAAGATAAAGAAATGCTTTATTTAATTTTAGAAGAGGTTTCCCTGATAAATCCGCATTAGCAGCCTTGCTGTATTCTGTCTATCTTTGTGCAAAAGAGGCAAAAATGCACACGGAACAAATCAGGAAGTTACTGGAACAAAAAGGCATTCGCAAAACCAGAATCAGGGAAGCCATGCTGGCATTGTTCTTTGATAAAGGCTATGCTCTCTCCCATGCAGATGTGGAAAACTTTCTGCCTGATGAGTTTGACCGCGTAACTATTTACCGCACACTCAAATCGTTTGAAGAACAAGGACTTTTGCATAAAGTCCCCGATGAAAAAGGTATTATGCGCTTCGCGTTGTGCCCCGAAAGTTGCACACACCACCAACACAGCGACAGCCATCTACATTTCTTCTGTAAGCAGTGCGAACACACCTACTGTTTACACATTTCCCTACCCGAGCCTGCACTTCCCGCAGGTTTTCATGCAGAAAGTTTTGAGTGGTTGGCGCAAGGGATTTGCAAGAATTGCCTCAATGAAGTATGAGCTACTAATACTGAAAACTTCCCGATTATTTTCTCCCGATTACTTAATTTTTAATTGATTTCCAAGAACTTGCAGAGTTCTAACGTTTACATTGCTAAACAACTAAAATTTTTAATTTTCATTTGAACTTTGACCGAATGATAGCTTTGTATGAATTGGCATTATTTTCACTGTTAAAAAGTACTACTGATTCTTGTTTTTGTTATAAAAAAACTATTTTACCCCTATGAAACGTTACATTCTTATCTTGGCGATAACCTTGTGTGTTATTGCAGGTAAGGCGATGACTCAAAACCTTGCCGACTTGAACAAAGCCAACGATGCCTTCTTCAAAAAGGACTACGAAACAGCAATTACTTATTACAATCGCTACTTGCAACCGGGCATCCGCATTCCAAAAGTGCTGTTTAACAGAGGGGTATGCTTCTTCAACACAGGAAAATATGCTAACGCTCTTTCCGATTTTAAGGAGGCATTGAAAATAAATCCTTCATTTACTGATGTTTATTATCACATGGGGCTTGCATATCAGAAGCTCAGCAGATATGAAGAAGCTATCCGCTGCTTTGAGAAGGAGTCGAACAAAGTGGAATCGCTGAAAGGCATCAGTGAATGTTACAGAAGCATGGGATTCTATGAGCGCGCCAACACGTATGCAGAAATGGCTGCCACACAGGAAATCCTCAACAATTCTGTAACTGATTGGCCGTCTTACTCTCAAAAATCAACCAACATTGCCAACAATGCACCGACGAATATTAACCGCCCCACAGGCCAGCAGCAAATTGCCAAGCCGAACATATCCGAAATGGGAGGTTCGCCTGTCAAAAAACTGCTGAGCGAAGCACAAAGCCTTACAGAAGAAGGACGCTATGCCGAAGCAGAGGAAAAACTCAACTATGTTATCAAATATTACAAAAAAGAAGACCTCAAACCGGCATTTGATAAACGCGGCGCTGTACGCATTAGTTTAAAAAAGTACAATGAGGCTATCCGGGATTTTGACCAATCTTTATCAATTGTGCCTCGAGATGCTTGGACGCTCAATTTGAGAGGCTTGGCAAAGATGGAAATAGGCTCATTAAATGAAGCAGAAAAAGATTTTCAGCAGGCACTCGATATTGACCCCTATTCACCTGCCAAAGAAAATTTATCAAACCTATACATTCGCAAACGCACCTCTATTGCCAAAGATGACCGGCATGGCCCGAGTGTAACAATTCTCAGCCCATTGCTTGCCGAGTCCAACAGTCGTGGCTTGGGAGTGATTAGCGCAACCGATGCTAAAATTACCGTAGTAGGCATTGTTGAAGATATTAGTGGCGTTAGGGAAGTGCAGTTAAATAGTACCATAGCTAAGCTAACACCCAACGATGCAACCGGCCAGCGTTTTCAATTCTCGGCTACTATACCGGTTAATGAAGGTGAAAATACTATTTACTTTGTTGCCAAAGATGCCGGCAACAACGAAACCAAGAAGATTTACAAATATATTGCCTACGTTTCCCCAAAAAATGGAGCACTTACTCAGATTGCAACAACTGAAAAAAACGAATTAAAAAACCTTATAGGTAAAAATTATGCACTACTAATTGGTATTGACCAATATATGCATTGGGACAGACTGAATAATCCTGTACGCGATGTAAACGCCATTGCCCATGAGTTGAAAAATGTATATAATTTTGAAACAGACTTATTAATTAATCCGCGCAGTAAGTCCGAAATTGAGCAAAAAATAATCGAATGGGCAAGCCGTAATTATCAGTACAATGACCAATTATTTATATTCATAGCAGCCCACGGCTTTTTCATTCCATATTTGGAAAAAGGTTTTATCATTCCCTATGATGGACTACCCGCGCACATGGAGAAAGAAGGTTCAAGCTGGATATCACATGACTTCATCCGTAATACGCTTGAACGCTCCAACAGCCACCATGTATTTCTGGTAATGGATGCTTGTTTTAGCGGGACGTTTTCGCCGGCGATTGCCCGCAACCGCGGTGCTGCCGAATTAAGCCTGTCCATTCGCGAAATGGTAGCACGCAAATACCTGCTCAAAACCCGCAAATACCTGACTTCGGGTGGTAAGGAATATGTATCGGACGGACTTCCGGGTGCTCATTCACCTTTTGCAGCCAAATTGTTAGAGGCGCTTCGTAGCAGAGGCAAATACAGCAATGGCCTGCTAACCATTAACGACATTCGCCGTGCAATTCAGAATTTGACCCCTCAACCGCACAGTGGCGATTTCCCTCACAGCAGCGGCGACCCCGAAGGAGATTTCTTCTTTATTCCCGTTAATTAGCAGAAGTCCGGTTACAGTAACTTGATTACTGCAACCGAAAAAACTTACAAGGTTTCTTATTAACTTAGCAGCAATCGCAAATTGTTATAATGAAACATTTTCACATTGCGCTGAAAACCATTTATATAGCCGTGTGCTTGCTAACAGTGGCAGGAATAGCCCACGCACAGTACAGCACCGGCATGTTCGGCAAAAACCGCATCCAATACAAAAACTTTGATTGGCAGTATATTTCGAGCCAAAATTTCAACATCTTTTTTTACGACAACAATGAAGACTTGGCAAAACTGACTGCAACCATAGCCGAGCAGGAATTTCCGACCATTACCGATTTTGTAGGCTATGCACCTTTTAATAAAATTAAAATTTTTGTTTATCCTTCTGTCAAAGATATTCACCAAAGCAACATAGGAGTAGATAAACAGGGTTTTGCCATAACAGGCCAAACTCGATTTGCCAAATCGGAAATTGAAATCGCTTTTACAGGCTTGCAAAGCAACTACCGTGCAGAATTGCGGCTGCATATTTCGGAAATGCTCATTTCCGAAATGATGTACGGCGGCAACCTGCGGGATGTTTTGCAGAGTTCCTACCTGCTCAACCTGCCCGACTGGTTTTTGCCGGGTGCTACGCGCTACATTGCCTACGGCTGGAGCAGCGAAATGGACGACTACATGCGCGATGCACTTGAAAACAGAAAACTTAAAAAAATTGCCAACATGGAAGGCGAAGAAGCGCACATGATAGGTCATTCCATTTGGAACTTCATTGTAGAAAAATACGGCAAGACCAATGTTGCCAATATTCTAAACCTCACCCGATTGGTACGCAATGAAGAAAGCAGCATTGAAAATACGCTGGGTATAGCTTACCAGCGTTTTTTGAACAATTGGCGAAATTTTTATTTGGAACAAGCCAAAAACATGCGGGAAAATCATCAGTATATACTGGCCGAATCGCGGCTGTTTCCTAATGAAAAGAACATGTCTTTTAATCGGGTGAAAATCAACCCCAAAGACAACAACTTGATTGCCTATGCTCAAAACAACAAAGGCCGCTATCATATCCGCCTGCGCAACCTGAGCAGCAAAAAAGAATCTGTATTGATGCGAGGTGGCAACCGCGTCCTCAATCAGGAAATTGACAAAATGCTGCCATTGTTTGTATGGAAAGATGCAAAAACCCTGCTTATCATCAATAAGTTTGAAGACAATTATCGGCTCAGCGAAATAACAATCGGCAAAAAACAAAAAATCAATCATCGGCCATTCCCGACTTTCGGCAGCATTCGGGATATGGAAATTTCGGACGATGGCAAGCGATTGGTTATCAGTGCCACACAGGGCATTCGCAGCGATATTTACACCTATGACCTTGAAAAAGACCAGATTACACGCATCACCAACGATGATGCAGACGATATCAACCCGGCTTTCCTAAAAGGCAGAAACTACGCCATTGTATTTAGCTCTAATCGTACCAACGATACTTTGGGGGTAGTCTCTCCCATAGAAGAAGAAAATCTGTCGCGTTTCAACTTGTTCATTTACAACCCCCAACAAAAGAACGTGTTGAAACGAATCTCCAATACATTGAGCTACGACAGCCACCCGCTTGCTCTTTCCGAAAATACTCTTTTGTTCCTGAGCGACCAGCGCGGCATCTATCACTTGTTCCGCTATGACCTCAAAGATGAAGTAAGCACCCAAATTTCGGCCTTTCCGCATAGCATAAAGTATTATGACCTGTCGGGTAAGCAACTTACCTTTATCAGCCTTTTTCAGGGCAGCGAAGCTGTGTTTAATATCACCGATTTCAACATCCGCAACTCACTTTTTACCCTAAAAACAGCACGGCAGCAACTGCTCGACCTTCGCCGACTCAATCAAATGCGGCAGAAAGCAGAGCGCGACCAATTGCCGACAACCTTAGGCATACAACTGGTAACTCCGAAAGAAGAAAAAAAGATAGCAGCCGCAGATACCACCAAAAAATTGGATGAGATAGATACCGAAAACTATCAGTTTGACACCTTCACCAAAACCGACAAAAAGAAACTGCTCAAAAATTATCGTCCAATCAACCCGTATGAGCAGGGAGCTAATAAAACCTTCAGTTTCAGCAAAGCACAGCCCCATGAAAGCAAGTTTAGTGCCGACAACCTCGTTACTTCCATCATCGCAGACCCTCTGCGCGGGCTTGGTATCGTGTTAGAGGCCAGTATGAGCGATGCCTTGGAAAATCACAAATTCAATGCGGGCTTGTTTGGCCTTACTACGCTCCGAAGCGCTATGTATTATGCGGAATACAGATATTTAAAGCAACGCTTTGATTACAAAGTACGCTTCGACCGACAATCACTGACCATATCGCCTCTTGATTTTGTACAAAAATATGCACTAAACAAGCTGCAAGGGAGCGCATCTTATCCTTTCAGCGTAACCACTCGCGTTTCGGCAAGTCCATTTTTTGCCAACACAACTTTTACACCCACCAGCGATATTAACCCTGCCGTACAGCAGCTGCCCGACCGCTCGTTCAGCTATGGCGGTGTGGGCTTTGAGTTTGTGTTCGATAACAGCCTCACACTCGGGCCAAACCTGATGGAAGGCACGCGCGCTATGGCACGCTACGAAACATGGGTTGACATATCGGGACGTGGCAGGAATTTCAGCAACTTGACCATAGACGCACGCACCTATCGCAAACTTACTGGCTCACTCCTATTTGCAGGGCGCTTCAGTTATGGGCAATTCTTCGGGCCGGGCAGAAAAAGCTATCGCCTTGGCGGTATGGCCAACTGGATAGGCAACCAAAGCGACCCCGTTCCTAATACAGACCCGCTGTTTGTAGATGCTACCCGCCCCGAAAAAGACCTAAGCGACCTGCTGTTTGTACAATACGTAGGCAATCTGCGCGGCTTTAACTGGAACAAACTGCGCGGTAGCAGCTACATCCTCTTTAATGCAGAGCTTCGCCTGCCGCTGCTGAAATATTTTTACAAAAGTGCTATTACGTCCAATTTCTTTCGCAATCTGCAATTTGTTGCTTTTACTGATATCGGCGCTTCGTGGAGCGGCGTAAGTCCATTTAACCGCGAAAACTCACTGAATACCATAGAAATTATCAGAGAGCCCTTTGCAGCCCGTGTGTCTAATTTTAAAAACCCCTTCCTGATTGGCTTGGGAAGCGGTGTAAGAACTATGCTGCTGGGAAGTTATTACATCAAGTTTGATGTAGCATGGGGAATTGAAAACGAACAGATTCAAAAACCAATGTTTTACTTCACTCTCGGCTACGATTTCTGATTTTTGCACTACTTACTTCACCGATTAAGTGAACTTTTGTTAAATTCGCACACTATTTTTACTAAGGAAGGCAAAGTGGAAAAAATAAAACTCGAAATACTTGGTCTTTCATCAAGTCAGTCGCAATCGGGTTCGTTTGCGTTAGTACTTGGGGAGGTTGGCAAAAAACGACGTTTGCCCATTATCATCGGCATGTTTGAAGCGCAGGCAATTGCTATTGAGATAGAAAAAATCAATTCCGCGCGCCCTATGACACACGACCTTTTTAAGTCTTTTGCCAAAGCCTTCCACTATAATATACATGAAATCATCATCTCAGAACTGCGCGAAGGAGTATTTTATGCCAAAATTATCTGCTCTGCCAACAACTCTTATGAGCGTATAGAGATAGATGCCCGCCCTTCCGATGCAATAGCCATCGGGCTGCGCTTTGATGTGCCCATCTACACCTACGAAGACGTGCTCTCGGAAGCAGGGATTACTATCTCCGATATAGAAGATGATGAAGAGGATATAGAAATAAGCACAGCAAGCACTCCGGAACGTAGCAGCGCAAAGCGCCTGACTACACCCGAAGGACTTGCCAGCATGACCGTAGAGCAATTGGAAAGCGAACTTCAGCGGGCAATTGAAGCAGAGGATTACGAAAAAGCTGCCAAAATCAGAGACGAACTCAAAAAGCGTAAATAAAATTGATACGCACTGATTTACAACTTATATTGGCTTCGCAATCTCCACGCCGTCGGCAATTACTGAACGAAATGGGCTTTACTTTTTCAGTACAGGTAAAAAATACCGATGAAACTATCCCCACCCATATCGGTGCAGAGAATGCGGCAGCCTATTTGGCCGAAAAAAAAGCACGTGCTTTTGAAAATGAACTTGTTGATAATCAGGCTGTTTTAACTGCCGATACGGTGGTAGTATGCAACGGCAACATACTAAATAAGCCTACCGACGAAGCAGAGGCTACCACCATGTTGCAGATGCTCTCCGGCCAAGCGCACCAAGTAATTACCGGTGTGAGTTTGATGACTCCTCGGCAGATAATTACCCGCAGCGATGTAGCAAAAGTCCACTTTCGGAAACTTACGGCAGAGGAAATAGCGTACTACATTCAGCATTATCGACCATTTGACAAAGCGGGCGCATATGGTATTCAGGAGTGGATTGGTATGATTGGCATCTACAAAATTGAGGGCTCATTCTTTACCGTGATGGGCTTGCCCACTCATTTGGTTTATGAAATAATTCATCAGTTGCCCGCATAATATCCGTTTAAAACAATATCAAACTATGGCACACACTTACTTCCTCACCCCGGGTCCTTCCGAATTGTTTCACACCGTTCCGGGGCACATCAAAACCGCTCTGAAAGAAAATATTTGTGCCATTTCGCACCGCAGCAAAGCCTTTCAGCAAATAGTAGCCCATACGCTGACACAACTGCGCGAATTGTTTCAGCTACCCCAAGACTATCACATTGCTTTTACAGCCTCTGCAACCGAAGTCTGGGAACGCACCATCCAAAATATGAGCGAAGAAACAACGCTGCATTTGGTCAATGGCAGTTTCTCAAAAAAGTTCTACGATTTTAGCAAACAACTGCAACGCAAAGCAGAAAAATGGGAAGTCCCACTCGGGCAAGGCTTTGACTTACAACAAATACCTGATTTTCAATCGCCTGAGTTGCTTTGCATTACCCACAATGAAACCAGTACAGGTGTTGCCATGCCTTTGGCAGATATTTATGCCTTGCGAAAGCAATTCCCCGATGCGCTGCTGATAGTAGATGCGGTTTCATCTGCGCCCTATCCGGCTATTGATTTTACGCAAATAGACAGTTTGTTCTTCTCTGTTCAGAAGTGTTTTGGTCTGCCTGCCGGTTTGGGTGTGTGGATATTCAATGAACGATGCCTTTCCAAAGCCGAGCAGTTACTGAGCAAAGGTAAGAGTATTGGCACTTATCATACACTGCCCTCATTAGCAAGTGCTATCCGCAAAAACGAAACCCCCGAAACTCCTAATATGCTTGGAATTTATCTGTTGGGCAAAGTGGCCGAAGATATGAACCGCCGCGGCATAAAAGCCCTGCGTCAGGAAACAGACAGCAAAGCTGCCATTGTATATCACAATCTGCAAAAACACCCCGATAAATTTTCATTATTTGTAGAAAATCCGGCACATCGCTCTGCAACAGTTATCGTAGCCAACGTGCTGAATCGCCCTGCTGCCGATTTTATATCCTTTTGCAAAGAACATCACATTGTAGTAGGCAGTGGCTATGGCAATCTGAAAGATAAGCAAATACGAATTGCTAACTTTCCGACTCACTCCAAAGAAGTATTTCAGCAACTAAGCGATTTAATGGCACAATGGTAGGCATGTAAAAACCCCGACAATCTTTTAAAACTGTTGGGGTTTAACTTTTTGATTTTCAAAATTTTGTAAAATTACCTGCGAACTTACCAATATTTTTCGCATTTACATGGTTTCGGCTATCACGGAAGCAAGCGCCTGTTGATATTTGTAAATCACAATATTTTGGTCAAAACGTTCTAAAGCAAGTTTGCGGCTGTTGCTGCCCATGCGCATTAATGTTATCTCATCTATTTGCATTATTCTTTCCATCTGTGCGGCGAGGTCTTCGGGGTCTTTCACTTTGCACAAGAAACCGTTGAAACCATGCTGAACCGTATCGCGACAGCCGGGAACATCGGTTGCAATAATGGGTTTACCCAAACTGGCCGCCTCTAACAGCGTGCGGGGCGTACCTTCCCGATAGGAAGGCAAAAGTACGCAATCTGAACGACGGATGACAGAAATAACATCATCTGTAGTACCCAAATATTCTATCAGTCCTTCGGCTTCCCATGCTGCAACTTCTTCCGGAGGGATACCTAAACCAGCTTCTGTATCTATCTTGCCCAACAACCAAAATTTTGCCCGAATCCCTTTACTGCGCAATAAGCGAATAGCCGCTATATACTCCAAAATCCCTTTATCATACAACACACGCGCTATCAGCAAGAAGGTAAAAATTGTATTTTTTTTAGTTTGAGTGGGTGTGAATTTTTCCACGTCAATGCCCGAACCCGGCAATACATCTGTAATTTCAGGACGTACAAGTTTCATATTTATAAACAAATCTCTGTCCTCCTGATTTTGAAAAAATACAATTTGCGGAAATCGGAATGCCCAGCGATATAGCTCATGAGCAATGCGGGAAGTAAGATTATGGTGCAAAAAAACAGTACCAAGCCCCGTTACATTATTAATGGTCGGAACACCGAGTATTGCAGCGGCAAAAGTCCCGTAAATATTAGGTTTAATAGTGTAGTGTAAAATTACGTCCGGTCTTTCTGCCGCATATATTTTTACCAATTGAATAAACAGCCAAAAATCGTTAATCGGGTTGGAGCCTTTGTTGTCAATATCAATAATATGGTGGCGACAGCCCAATTTTTCAAGATGCGTTATGTACCCGTCGTTGGGGGCAATAGTTACAATCTCATATCCTCCTTTTTTTAGCGATTGAATCAGCCCTGTCCGGAAATTATAAGTATTCCAAGACGAATTAGTAACAATACAAATTTTCATCCCTCTTTTGTCAGTCCAATAGGATTGATTGTCGTAGTGGCAGTAGCACTAGTGCTAGCTTAATTTAACATCTTTTAATTAGCAAAACCCTTACCAATATTTAAGTAGAACTAAGCATTTAGTAAAATTTAAACTAAAAAAAGTAAAAGTTTATATTGAATTAATTATAAGTTATGCCTAAAGCCAGATGTCCGCCGGATATTCTACTTGACAAAGAAAAAGCCCCTGCGGAGGCACAGCACGCCCTGCTTGCGTTCGGTCTTTGACTTCTATCATTTGCCGAAAATCGGCTATGGTTCTCTTCCCAAGCCCAATGTCGAGCAATGAGCCAACAATGGCACGTACCATTCCACGCAAAAAACGGTCTGCCTTGATATGGAAGATGCAACCCGTATCGGTAGCCTGCCAATAAGCATGCATAACCTTACATTGGAAGGTCTTTACATCTGTTTTTACTTTACTAAATGACTGAAAGTCATCATATTGCAACAGAAAAGCTGCCGCCTCATTCATGGCATTCAGATTTAAGGCATACGCAAACTGATAAGACAAATCCTTGCTAAAAGGGTCTTTTTCGCGAGTAATATGGTATTCGTAAGCCCTGCTCAAAGCACTGAATCGCGCATTCGCCTCAGGATGAACCGGTAAACAATTTTTAACCAATATATCAGGAGGCAAACAGCGATTAAGGGAAAAGATAAATTTCGGGATATTCTCAATCGGGTTTGCCGTATCAAAATGCACATATTGGCTTTTGCAATGTACGCCCGTATCCGTTCTGCCGCTGCCAATAGTTTCTACCACAGGCTGCCTAAGAATAAATCCTAATGCCCGATTGAGTTCTCCCTGAACAGTTAGCGTAGTATTTTCTTGTGCTTGCCAACCGTGATAGCGAGTGCCTTTGTAGGCTATTTCCAGAAAGTAACGCTGCATCATGCTTGTAATGATACAAAATTACAAGAAACGCCTTGCTTTGTCGTATTTTAGAAAACATCAATTTTTTTGCATTACAATAAATGGTTAATTCCATGCGACATCGCATTAGAGGCGGACAATGCCTAAACTGCCAACTGAAATATCCTATACACTACAACTACTGCCCCCAGTGTGGTCAGGAAAATACTGTTATATGCATATCTTTTTTGCAAATGCTGCACGATTTATTTGATAACTATATTACGCTTGATTCCCGTTTTGGTAGAAGTATTGTGCCTTTTATTTTCCGCCCGGACTATTTGAGTCAGGCGTTTAGTGAAAGTAAGTGCATTCATTACATCCACTCAGTGCGGCTTTATATCCTGATGAGTCTTTTACACTTTTTGTATTTGGCTATGTCGCAGGAATTAAAAATCTGAACATCAGAGCTTTGGGGAAAGAAGGAGGCAGCTATGGACAGTATTAGACAACAAAAAAACCTTATCACTGTACGCGAGGATATTAACTTTAGCGCTATTTTACAGGCAAACGCTACTAACGAAAACTCCGACTCCTCTTTGCACAGCGTAAGCAACAACTAGTTTTTTCGCACCATCCAAGACCCGACAATGACAGAAAGTGTGCTGTTAGACAGTCTCAAAAATCATAGTTTACATATCAGAAAAGCTAATTTTATTAAATACTTAGATAAAATAATCGCAAAACAATTACTAAAAATCGGACATCACAACTTACCAATGTTCATTAATGAAATTATTAGCAATATTCCGCTGATAATGATTATTATGTTACCACTGCTTGCCATAATTCTGCGGGTTATTTATCTTTTTTCACCTTTTTATTACATTGAATACTTAGTCAATACACTTTATTTACAATCGTTTATCTGTTCTGTTTTCTCAATCAGTATGGTTTTTATAAGGTTGCGTGTGCTGCTGATACTGCCATCCACGATTAATGAATGGGCTGGTGCGTCTTCATCCCATCCCACACGTAATTCTGTTGATGTATAATTATAAAGGCTTCAGGCGCATATGTATGGACAAGAGCGCATGATGACGATGCTGAAATCGTCTGCCTTTACTTTTTGGTATGCCACATTGTTTTTTATTTTTCTTACATTAGAACTGTTAATCTCATTTTTCACTTTCTGAAGCCATGAAAAGAGCAATTTTACTATGTATGACGATGGCTACCTTGTTATTAGGTGCGTGCCGGTCTCAAAAGAACAATGAAATAGCTGACAATCAAGCAAAACCGATTTGGCAAGATGAATTTGACGGTAACGCTATGCCCGATACTACCAAGTGGAGCTATGATGTAGGCGGGCACGGCTGGGGCAATCAGGAGTTGCAATATTACACGAAAGCCAACCCTAAAAACGCACGCATTGAAAATGGCATACTCATTATTGAAGTCCACAAAGACAGTATGGAAAACAATCCTTACACTTCAGCAAAACTTATTAGCAAGGGTAAAGGAGATTTCACCTATGGGCGCATAGAAGTGCGCGCCAAGTTACCCAAAGGCAGAGGTACATGGCCTGCTATCTGGATGCTTTCCTCCAAAGACCCACTTCAATGGCCTGATGACGGCGAAATTGACATTATGGAACACGTTGGCCACAATCAAGGCTTCATTCACGGAACAGTTCATACTAAGGCCTATTACCACTCTATTGGCACGCAACGCGGCGATACACTGCAAGTTCCTGATTGTTCAGAAAATTTTCATGTCTACTCTATTAACTGGACTCCCGAAAAAATTGATTGGTTCGTTGACGGAGAAAAATATTTTACTTTCCCCAATGAACATAAAACCGAGAGGGAATGGCCTTTTAATAAGCCGTTTTATCTGATTTTAAATGTTGCAGTAGGCGGTAGTTGGGGTGGACTCAAAGGTGTAGATGAGAACATCTGGCCGCAACGAATGGAAGTAGACTGGGTGAGAGTTTATGCCAATGATAAGTAAGTAAAATAAATTAGCCATTCGGATTGGGGTTTAAATATTAGCAACAATCCGAATATTTGTGTTGGCGATTCTGATTGCATTATCACAGCACTTAGTACCCGGCAACCAAAAGTCCCGATAGGGTTCTAAAACCTGTCGGGACTTTTTTAACCGTTAAACCAACGGCTTTTGAATTTGTCAAAACACGCAAACAAACCCGATTTGCCATGCCAAGCAACCAACAACATATTCAACACCTTTATCTGCGTGCCGGCTTTGGGCTGCAGCCCGAGCAACTGCCTGCCGCCCTGCAAATGCCCATCCAGAAGCACGTAGAAGCCATTTTTTCGGACAGCAAGTCCTATCAACCGATAAACCTACTGAACGACAATGAGTTAAAAGTTATAAAACTGCTTTTTACCGACAAAGAAGAACGCAAAGAATTGGTGATGGATGCGCTGAATCGCGGGCGCGAGCTCAACCTGTTGTGGATGAGGCAAATGGCGGAAAGCAAGGCAGGCCTACGCGAAAAAATGACCCTGTTTTGGCACGGACACTTTGCCACGCGCACGCTCAACGCCTTTTTTGCGCAACTGCAAAACAATCTGATACGCGAAAAGGCATTAGGCAAATTTGGCGATTTGCTAATGAGCATTTCCAAAGACCCCGCAATGCTGCAATTTTTGAACAACCAGCAAAACAAAAAAAACAGCCCCAATGAGAACTTTGCCCGCGAGGTGATGGAATTATTTACACTGGGTCGCGGCAATTATACCGAAACCGATATTAAGGAAGCAGCAAGAGCTTTTACCGGCTGGGGCTTCAACCAACAAGGAGAGTTTGTTTTTCGCCAATTTTTCCATGATACCGACCTGAAAACTTTTATGGGAAAACGCGGTAACTGGGGCGGTGAAGATATTATCCGCATGATTTTAGACAAACGCGAAACTGCTATATTTATTATCCGAAAAATTTATCGGTACTTTGTAAATGATACTCCCGATGAAGGTATCATTGGTGAACTTGCAAACAGTTTTTACGAAAGCGAATACGAAATCGGTAAACTAATGCAGCAAATTTTTACTGCCGATTGGTTTTATTCGCCAAAAAATATCGGCAGTCGTATTAAAGCGCCTGTGGAGTATATTACGCAATTTCGTCGTCAGTTCGGGCTGCAATTTGAACCTGAAAATGCGTTGCTATTCATTCAAAAATTGCTGGGACAAGTGGTGTTTTATCCACCCAATGTGGCCGGCTGGGCAGAAGGTAAAAACTGGATTGACAGTTCAACACTTATGGTGCGTACGCTCCTGCCTTTTTCTATTATGCGCGAGATAGAACTGCCCGTAGAAGCAAAAGATGACGGCGACGTAAATACAGAGTTTTTGGCGCAGCGCAATTTCCGCAAACTGAAAGCAACGGCAAACTGGGATGCGCTTTCAAAAATTGCATCCGGCAGTTCCGAAAAGGAAATATTGGAACAATTGGCAGCCTACCTTTTGCAAAATAAATTGTCGGATGCCAATAAACAACTGATACTCAAAAATACACCAACCACCAATCGTGAAGCAGCCGTTCAGTTTATAAGTCTTTCGCTGGCATCTCTGCCTGAATATCAACTTTGTTAATACTATTTACCAAGATGCAGTAAAAAAGCAAAGCCGGGCATATGAATACTGAAATTGCCCACAGCCGCTAATAATATCACCCAAAATCGCACCCAATCAACAATCGCTATGGCTTCCCGCAGACATTTCATCAAACAATCTTCATTGGCAGCCGCTGGCACAATGATGATTCCCGCTTTCCTGAAAGCCTTTGAAGCACAGGCACTTAGTCCCGACGATAAAATTCTGGTTGTGATTCAGTTGTCCGGTGGAAATGACGGACTGAATACGGTCATTCCTTACCGCAACGACATCTACTACCGCGAGCGACAAACCATTGCCATTGCCGCAAACGATGCGCTAAAAATCAGCGATGAGTTGGCTTTAAACCCCGCAATGGAAAAATTTCGTCGCCTTTATGACGACGGATTAGTCAGCATAGTCAATAGCGTCGGCTATCCAAACCCCGACCGTTCACATTTTCGCTCAATGGATATTTGGCATACGGCAAGCAACTCCGATGAGTACCTGACTACAGGCTGGCTGGGGCGTTATCTTGATTCGCAGTGCAACGGCATTTGCCAATCGCATCAGGCAATAGAATTAGATGATACGCTAAGCCTTGCACTGAAAGGACATCACGTAAAAGCCCTTGCTTTGCAAGCCCCCAAAAAGCTCTATCAGGCAGTACACAGCCCTGTGTACGAAAATATTGCCAAATATGGTAAACCGGCAGAAGACTCTCATGAAAATGTAGCGTATTTGTATAAAACGATGGCTGAAACTATCTCATCTGCCGATTATATTTACCAAAAATCAGGAATAAAAAACAGCTATACAGATTATCCTGACAGCCCATTTGCTAAACGCCTGAAAACAGTGGCAGAACTGATAAATGGCGGTGCACAAACACGGGTCTATTACGTATCACTCAGCGGATTTGATACACATGTGCGCCAAAATCAGCAACAAACCCGCCTACTAACCGAATACAGTGAGGCCGTTTATGCTTTTATGCAGCATTTAAAAAGTATGGGCAAACAACAGCATGTAGCAGTGCTTACTTTTTCGGAGTTTGGCAGGCGTCTGGCACAAAATGCAAGCAACGGCACCGACCACGGAGCGGCTAATTGCCTGTTTCTGATAGGGGCATCGTTGAAAAAAACGGGAGTATTTAACCCTGCGCCCGACCTGAACAATTTGGATAACGGCGATTTGAAATATCAAATTGATTTCCGCAGCATCTATACCAACTTAGTGCAGGACTGGCTAAAAGCCGACATTGCCGCCGTATTGGGGCGAAATTTTGAACCAATTCGGTTGGTATAGGCAATTGAAGCGCATTAAAACACTTTTATCAATTGGTGGGTTTTTCTTCCTGAAATGCTTCAATCAGCGTTCATCGGTATTACCTGCTAAAATCCGCATACCGGTAAACTGTACTTTAAATTTGTCCGACTATTTCTTTTGAATTTTCTTCCATACGCCGTCGGGGCGCAATATTTTTTCCAGATTGGCGTACGGAATTTTTACTTCCTGCGGCCCTGAAGCATATGGAGCTACTTGGTAAGGCGAAAAATAAATTTTAATTCCTTGCGAAGTCAGTTCAAAATCTTTGAAATTGGCAAGCACAGGCTCAACTCCCTGCTCTACCATGGTGGAGTCCGAGCCTATTTCATTGACACGGCTCAGCAAATCATTACGACAATAAGCCGACAACTGCGCTAAGTAATCAGCATCAGCAATAAATAAATCATATAATTGTAAGTTTTTTTTATTAGCCACATCAAAGTTTAGCTGCTGAAAATACTGCATACCATGCGCCCCACCATAGAAAGCATCAAATGCAAACTGGACGGCGATAAAATTTTCGTTAATAATACCGGGTAGATAATTGATGTAGAGGGATGTGTTTTTTCCGATGGGAAAATACTTGGCAGCTTCTATGGAGTCAAGCCATACCTTCTCCTGATAATCACTGGGGATTATTTCTTTTTCAAACATGGCAATATTTTCGTCCACTATGTTTTTTATCAATGTGTTGAAAATCTGCTGAGCTTCCTCGTTCTCCCAATCGCTGATAACCGGATAATCAATAGACAGGATGTGATGGGTTGTATCTACAACAGAACTGTCCGACTTGCGCAACCACAGCGTAGCCAAATCGCGTTCAATATGTTGGGTCTCAAATGTAAAAGGTAAGTTGCCCTTGTTATCAGTTTTTTTGCTGCATCCGACAATGCACAACATCAAATAGCCCAACAGAATGAATAAAATATTTTTTTGCATGAGTTCAGTTTTCTAATCGGCAGCTAATATAAGAATTGTCGCTCATTAGCGGCGGCACATTGCCAATAACTGTTTAATTTCGCCAGAATTGAAAGGAATATGATAATGAAAAAGTTACACCTGCAACAGTGGGGCTTATCGTGTGTGCTGATGTTGCTACTAACCTGTGGTGTCAGCGCGCAGGCACTCAAGCCAATGAAAACGGGCGAATTGCAACTGGCACTAAAAAAACTTCGCGTGCTGGGTTCTGTGCTTTACATAGCTGCCCACCCCGACGATGAAAACACGCGCCTGATTGCTTACCTCGCCAAGCATAAACACTATGAAACCGCTTATCTGTCGCTTACCAGAGGCGACGGCGGGCAAAATCTCATCGGCAGCGAGCAGGGCTACCTGTTGGGTGTCATACGCACGCAGGAACTGCTTGCAGCGCGACAAATAGATGGTGGCAAACAGTTTTTCACCACAGCCAACGACTTCGGGTTTTCCCGCAATCCGCGCGAAACGCTGCTGCTTTGGGACAGCACTCGCGTGCTGGCCGATATGGTTTGGACGATTCGTAAATTCCGCCCCGATGTGCTCATCACGCGTTTTCCTACCGACGGCAGCGGCGGGCACGGGCATCATACTGCCTCCGCACTGTTGGCAGAGGATGCCTTTCGTGCGGCGGCAGACCCAAAAATATTTCCCGAACAACTAAAATACGTATCGGTATGGCAACCTAAACGCCTGCTTTGGAACAAATGGCGCGGCGTAAACGATACAGCCAAAATTGATGAAAGCCAGTTTTTGTTGATGGATGTGGGCACCTACAATCCTTTGTTGGGTGAAAGCTACTACGACATTGCCATGGATAGCCGCAGCCAGCACAAAAGTCAGGGTTTCGGAGCAGCCAAAGAACGCGGCACCCGCATGGAATACGTGCAGCACATTATGGGCGACCGTGCACAGAATGACTTATTTGACAATATCAACACCACATGGACGCGCATCAAAAGCGGTGAAAAAATCGGCAAACTAATTGACCAAGCCGTTGCCCGATTTAATCCTGAAAATCCTTCGGCTGTTGTACCGCTGCTGTTGCAAGCCTATCGCAGCCTCAACAAATGGAAACCCGCCAACGACGATGAACGCCATTGGATAAATGTAAAAAAAGAGGAAGTAAAAGAGGTCATTCGCGAATGTGCCGGACTTTGGTTTGAAATTGTGGCAGAAGATTACTCGGCTGTGGCAGGCGACAGCATAAGTACCATAACCACTGTAATCAACCGCAGCAACTTGCCCTTCAAATGGCGGATTTATGACGTAGAATTTGCACAGGGCTTTGAGCACTCAAATGGAGGAAAAGTAAGTAAAGATGTTTTTCTTATCAATAATGTACCACAAATCATCAAAAGTAAATATCGACTGTCGGAAAAGTTGTCTATTTCACAACCTTATTGGCTTCTCAAATCGCTCAATAAGGGCATGTATCAGGTAGATGACTGGCAGCTTGTCGGTCTGCCCGAAACTCCACCCGAACACACCGTACTTTTTGGAGTAGAGTTAGACGGCGTACAGCTCATCTACCGCATCCCAATGATGTATAAATGGACGCACCGCGTAGATGGCGAAAAATACCGACCGTTCGAGGTAACACCGCCCGTTACTGCCAATATTAAAGATAAAGTTTACGTATTTTCCGACCCCAACCCAAAGGAAATCAGCTTGTTACTTAAAGCAGGGCGCAATAATGCATCAGGTCGTGTGTCGTTGGCTATACCACAGGACTGGCGCAGCGAACCCGCTTTTATTGACTTTGCACTGGCAATGAAAGAAGAGGAGAAAACAGTCAGTTTCCAGCTTTTCCCGCCTGACAGGAGCAGCACGGCAGAAATCGGCGTGTTGATTAACGGTGAGCCGGCACACGGGCTGGAAGAAATTAACTATCCTCACATTCCTATTCAGATGCTGTACCCAATGGCTACGGCAAAAATTGTCAAGTTGAATGTCCAAACTAAGGGCAAACTCATCGGTTATTACGATGGTGCAGGCGACGAAATCCCCGCAAGTTTGCGCCAAATAGGTTATCAGGTAGTTAATCTGACCGATGATAATTTTGACAATATGAATCTTTCGCAATTTGATGCCATCATCACGGGCGTTCGCGCGTACAACACACGCTCCCGCATCAAATTTCACAGCCCTAAATTGTTGGATTATGTGGAAAAAGGCGGAACACTGATTGTGCAGTACAATGTGAGTTTTGGGTTGGGTACACAGCAAATCGGCCCGTATCCGTTTCATATTTCACGCGAGCGCGTAACGCTGGAAGATGCGCCCATTACCCTTATCAACCCACATCATCCGCTCCTGAACAGCCCGAATAAAATTACGCAGGACGATTTTAAAGACTGGGTACAGGAACGCGGCCTCTATTTTGCCGACCGCTGGGACGATAAATACGAAACCGTCATTTCCTGTGCCGACCCAGACTCTGACCAACTGAAAGGCGGCCTATTGTTTGCCCAATATGGCAAAGGAGCATTCATTTATACTGGTTATGCCTTTTTCCGCCAACTGCCGGCGGGTGTTTCAGGCGCTTATCGTTTGTTTACCAACCTAATTTCTTACGGCAAATGAGCAACGGAGAAGAAAAAGAACATTTGCCACCGTTTTTCCGTTCATGGCGGCAAATGTACATCGCATTGGTAGTTTATCTGGTGCTGCTGATTGGCATTTTTTACGCCTTTTCGGTTTGGATGAGATAAAATTTTAATATCATTCAAATTAGCTTGCGTACATACAAAAATGCAAGTGATTTGATAATTTTTTTGTGTAATTTGTTGAAAAAAGCATTTTAAACTGATAGTTTTTTGTGTATTTTATTCCTTATATCCCCGTAATCTCTGTTAGCGGCTTGTCTGGTTTGGCATAGCTCAAACGCGCGAGCCTTCGGGTGATGTGATAGCTGTCCAACGAAGAACAGGTAATAGTACCGGCTTTTTCAATGTCCAGATAACCGTCGGGTGCTACACATTCTGCCGGAGCAAAAACCTCCTCTACCTTGCCGATAATCAGCACGGTTCCGTTGATGGCGAGCTCGTGGCGTTCCGCAAATGACAGACCGATACGTATGTAAGACTCTGCCACATAGGGTGCTTTAATATTTTCTGTGTAAAACGGAGTGAGCCCGACTGCCTCAAACTCCGACCTGTCGTAGCGGGCAGAAGTCTGATGCGCCTCTTTGAAAAAATCGGCACGGATATGATTGAGCGTAAAAAAACCTGTTTCTTGCAAATTAATGAGCGTATCGCGACGAACCGAATCAGGGCGCACCAACATCCCCATTAGTGCGGGATTAGCCCCCACATGAAATACCTGACTGAAAATTGCCAGATTGGTAACACCCTCCTTACTTTGAGTACCTACAAGACAGACACTTTTGAATCCGCTGAGCGAATTAATCAAGTTTATGCGAAATTGTTTTTCCATCTGCTCAAAGTCAGATGCGCGAAAAGTTGCAAAGTTGATTGTTTCCATATCTTTGCTATAATCCGATTTTAGCTACAAATGTTTTCACAAATTGTTTTTGTAGATACTGTTGAGGCGCATCTTCGCCTTTGGCCACTGACGGTATCCCGCCCGATTGCCGAACTGCGTACAGGTATTTGGCGCATCCGCGAAAAATGGGCGTTTCATTTCCCAACCATACCCATGTCATGGCTTACTGTGGGCTATCTGACCGATTTTTTCCCGCTAACCCCTGCCAAAAGCAGCATTATGTACATCGGCGGCGGCGTATTACCCAATGCCGAACTTGTGCAAGACATTCGACAACTCCCCTCCGGCGAAAGCCTTTGGGCTGATAATTATCTGGTTGCTTTCCACGCACCGCAACTGTACCGCCGTGCGGAAGAGGTACGAGAAGCAGCATCTTCCCGAGCAAACTCATACAATTACCCCTTGATTATCAGGGAGCTAACCGATATTTTTAGCCTGAATCGCACGGCAATTGAGGCCGATATAGCCGCCATCAGGCAACAGCGGCGCAGTGCGGTTGTTACGGATAAACACACAGCCATTTATGCGGCCGATAACATTTTCATTGAAGAGGGGGCTGTTATCAAATCAGCGGTGCTGAATGCCGAAACAGGTGCTATTTATATCGGTAAAAATGCGGTCGTAGGCGAAGGCAGTCTTATTAGAGGCGCTTTTGCCCTGTGCGAGGGGGCGCAACTAAACATGGGGGCAATTATCCGCGGCGATACAACCGTAGGTAACCACTGCAAAGCAGGAGGCGAAATCAGTAACAGTGTACTCACAGGTTACAGCAACAAAGCCCACGAAGGTTTTTTGGGCAATAGTATCATTGGCGAATATTGCAACTTGGGTGCAGGAACTACCGCTTCCAACATGAAAAATACCATGGGCTATATCAACCTGTGGAACTATGCGAGCAGCCAATTCGCACCTTCCGAACGTCGGTTTGGCGGGCTTTTTCTGGGCGACTACAGTTTTACGGGTATCGGCACAGCCTTTAATACGGCAACCGTTGGCGGCCCCGCCATGAATCTGTTTGACGCAGGTCTGCCGCCCAAATTCATTCCACCGTTTTCGTGGGGAACACCTGCCCGACTGCAAACCTACCGTTTTGATGAATTTATTAAAACCGCAGCACGCATGAAAGCATCCAAAGGACAAGCATGGACAACAGCAGATGTTTCACTTTGGGAAAATATTTTTCGGCAAACTACTAACTATCAAATCAAAAGCGTATGAGCAGGGAAGTAAACAGTAAACTTGCTACCCTTCATCAACTCACTCTCGAGCTCAATTTTGCCGTTGAGTGCCTCTATCTGCGACTTGACTAAATACAGCCCCAGACCTTTGCCCTCTACGTGGGTGTGCATACGCTGATACAGCCCAAAAATTTTGTAGGGGTCTATGGCCTGTAAGTCAATACCAATGCCATTGTCTTTTACTTCAAGGCAAACGTAATCGCCGTTTCTGTAAGAAATCACATGAATTTGCGGTTCAATATCGGTGCGGCGATATTTGATGGCATTTGAAATCAGGTTATACATGATGCTTTGCAGGTATGCCTTAATTGAATACACACTCGGGTATTGGCTGAAATCCTGATAAATTTTTGCACCTGCCAATGCTATTTCATTTTCCAGCGTAAGCGTTACCCATTCAAAGACCTCCCGAAAGGAAATCATTTCTTTGGACTTATTGATGCCCTTACGGATGGAAAGAATCTGATTTAAATCGCGGATGACTGTATCAAGGCTGATAACAGCCTTTTCTAAGTGCATGATAATCTCTTCGTTGATTGCTTGAGTACCGCTGTTTTCAATTTTAATAATATTAATCAATCCGGCGATGCGGGCAATCGGAGAGCGTATGTTATGAGAGATGATGTATGAGAACTGCTGTAAATCCTGATTTTGTTCGGTCAGTTGGTCAATGGTTTGTTTGAGTTCTTCGGTTCGCCTTTCAACGGTGCGTTCTAGATTTTCTTTCAGCGATAAAACATTTTCCTGCTGGCGTTTCAGTTCTTTGTTGAGTTTTATCAACACCTCGTTGTGGTGCTTTTTGGCTTTATTGTTCCTCATCAAAATGGTGATAAGGGCAATACAAGCCATCAAGGCCATTATAACTGCTATTGATACAATGCGTTGATTTTTTAACAACCTTTCACTTTCCATCAATTTGGCCTGATGGTCGTGCTGAATCTGCTCCAATTCATACTGGGTTTCAAGTTCGGCCAACTGTAAATTTTGTTGGCGCTCATTGGCAAATTCTTTTAAATCGCGGTAAATAATGTAGTATTCTAAAGACTTGGTCAGATTGTTCAGGGTTTTGTAATACTCGTAGAGCGTGTAGGACAGTTGGAGTTGCAAATTGATGTTGTCATGTTGCACGGCATGTTCCAGCCCTTGCCGTGCGCTGTTGATTGCCAAATCCTGCTTGCCAAGTTCCCAGTATAACTTTGACATTTCTCCATACACGTTTACATCATTGGTTACAAACTCGCTTTGTTGACTATGTTCAATGGCTTTGTTGAGATATTCCAGCGCATCGTCATATTTTTTTTGTTGCTGATAGATACGCGCAAGGGTTGTGTAAATCTCAGGGAGTTTATATGTGCCGCCAATGCGGTCGGAAATTGTCAGGGCTTCCCGAATGATTTTAATTGCCTGGGGATATTTTTTCAGTTCGTAGTAAACAAGCCCCAAATCTGCCAAGCTAGAAATGTGCCGCATATCGTCTTTGCCTTGCACCGCATACCGAATACCGTCTATGTATGCCTCTGCTGCGCGCTCATATTTTGCTTGGTCGGCATATACATCGCCAATGTTGTTGTAAGAAATGCTCATACCGCTCAGGTCATTAATCTGAGTACGGATTTTCAGCGCATTTAAATGGTAATCTAATGCTTTGGAGTAATTGTGTTGTCGCCGATTGATGAAACCAAAATGGCTGTATGTGGTAGCCAACTCGGCGCTGTCATTAACCACTTGCTGTAAAGCTAAGGCCTGTTCTAAGTGCATCGTTGCCGAATCGTAATCGGAGCGCAAGATGTATGCAGAAGCCTTTATATTAAGTAATTTTACAGCCGACAGCGTGTCTGCGGCACGCCACGCAATGGCTAACCCTTTCTTAGCATCGCTGATAGATGTTTTTAAGTTAAAAGCCCGACTGGCATTAGCCAGCCGGATATAGTACCCGATACTGTCGCTAATGGTATTAGCAGTTTCGAATTCTTCCAATATTTGGTTGTAAACTTTGCGCTGCGCCCACAAGTTAGCAGTTAGTAGCCATCCGGCGGTTATCCATAAGGTTATCTTAATGAGAGTACGTAGCATCCCTCAATAATTGTTTAATGCGCTGCTTTTTCCCAAGTATCTTTCAGCGTAACCGTGCGATTGAATACGGGCTTTTGAGGAGTAGTGTCCGGGTCGGCACAGAAATAACCCAACCGCTCAAACTGCCACAAACTACCCGATTCGGCTTGCAAAAGACTCTTCTCTATCTTGGCGTGGCTCACTACTTCCAGCGACTTTGAGTTGATAAAATCCTTCCAGTCTTTGCCTTCCGGGATTTCCGATAAGTCGGGGATAGTAAACAAGCGGTCGTACAGGCGCACTTCTGCTTCTGTTGCATCGTGTGCGGCTACCCAGTGAAGCGTTCCTTTCACTTTCTTACCCGAAATATCAGAACCACTCTTGCTTTCAGGGAAGTAGATGCAGCGCAACTCTGTAACATTGCCGTTCTCGTCTTTTATAACTTCCTGACAATGAATGATATAAGCATATTTTAAGCGCACCTCGCCGCCGGGTGTCAGGCGGAAGTAACCTTTGGGCGGATGCTCCATAAAGTCATCCTGCTCAATATAAATTTCTCTTCCGAACGGTACGGAGCGACTGCCCATTTCAGGCATTTCGGGGTTTACAACAGCCGAAAGCATTTCGGTTTGTCCTTCGGGATAATTGGTAATCACCACTTTCAAAGGACGCAAAACAACCATCGTGCGGGGGGCTATTTTGTTCAAATCTTCGCGGATACAAAACTCCAACAGTGCTACGTCAATTATATTATCGCGCTTGGCAACACCAATTTTATCGGCAAAATGGCGAATGGCAGCAGGTGTATAGCCGCGTCGGCGGAGGCCTGAAATGGTCGGCAGGCGGGGGTCATCCCAACCACTGACATATTTTCCTTCTACCAACTCGAGCAATTTACGCTTACTCATGACTGTGTAGGCCAGATTTAGGCGTGCAAACTCTATTTGTTGCGGATGATAGATACCCAACTCTTCAATCAGCCAATCGTACAGCGGGCGATGGACTTCAAATTCCAGCGTACAAATAGAGTGCGTGATGCCCTCTATAGAATCACAAAGCCCATGAGCAAAGTCATACATAGGGTAGATGCACCAGCGGTCGCCCGTGCGGTGATGATGCGCTTTCTTGATGCGATACAGCACAGGGTCGCGCATGTGCATATTGGGTGATGACATATCTATTTTGGCACGCAATACTTTGCTGCCTTCATCAAACTCTCCGGCTTTCATGCGGCGGAATAAAGCTATGTTCTCCTCAACACTGCGGTTACGAAAAGGGCTTTCCTTGCCCGGTACGGTCGGTGTTCCACGGGTTGCGGCTATCTCTTCGGCAGTTTGGTCATCTACATAGGCCTTGCCTTTGAGAATGAGTTGTTCTGCCCATTCATACAATTGGTCAAAATAATCGGAGGCAAAAAATTCACCATCCCACTCAAAGCCAAGCCAACGAACATCGTTGCGGATAGAGTCCACATATTCCACATCTTCCGTTGCCGGATTAGTATCGTCAAAACGCAAGTTGCATTTGCCATTGTACTTTTTAGCTAAGCCAAAGTTCAAGCAAATGGACTTGGCATGGCCAATATGCAGATACCCGTTCGGTTCGGGCGGAAACCGCGTATGTACGCGCTTCTGAAAACGCCCGGACTCGTTATGACTGTCTATGATTTGTTCAATAAAATTGGCTGATGCTTTATGTTCTGTTGCTTTCATTACAAAACTTGTAGTAACTTTTCAATACTTTTAGGCTGACAAAAGTAGCAAGTAACTACTAAATAACCGTATTTTTCTGCTAATACTTACAGACAGAGCAAGCCCAAGCAAGAAGTTATGTATAAGGAAAAATTGCTAACTTGCACCTACAAAACCCAAGCAACGAATTAGAGCATTTGGAAAATTTTATTGTCTCTGCCCGTAAATATCGTCCTGCTAATTTTGAAACCGTAGTAGGCCAGCAACATATTACCACAACACTCAAAAATGCTATTAAGAGCAATCATTTGGCGCAGGCATTTTTGTTTTGCGGCCCTCGGGGTGTAGGAAAAACAACTTGTGCCCGTATTCTGGCAAAAACAATTAATTGCCAAAATCTTACACCGGAAGGCGAATCTTGTGGCGAATGTGATTCATGTCGCGCTTTTATCAACGGCACATCGTTGAATATCAGCGAATTGGATGCTGCTTCTAATAACTCGGTAGATGATATCCGGGGATTGATTGAACAGGTTCGCTATCCGCCCCAGTTTGGAAAACGCAAAGTGTACATCATAGATGAGGTGCACATGCTTTCCACGGCAGCTTTCAATGCTTTTCTGAAAACATTGGAAGAACCGCCTCCTTATGCCATTTTCATTTTGGCAACTACCGAAAAACACAAGATTCTACCCACTATCCTCTCCCGCTGTCAGATATTTGACTTTAATCGGATACAGATTAAAGATATGGCAGACCACCTGGCAAATATTGCTGCCAAAGAGGGCATTTACACCGAATACGAAGCACTCCGCCTAATTGCACAAAAGGCAGACGGTGCTCTGCGCGATGCGCTGTCTATGTTTGACCTGATTGTAACTTTTTCAACCGACAGAAGCATTCGCTACAAGCAGACCATCGCCAACCTCCATATTCTGGACTATGATTATTACTTCCAAGTAACTGATGCATTGGTGAATGCCAATTTGTCTGCTGCGCTGTTGATTTTCAGGCAAATATTGCAACAAGGCTTTGACGGGCACAATTTCATTATCGGCCTGAACAAGCACCTGCGCGATTTGCTGGTTTGCAAAGACAATGCGACGGTGCAACTGCTCGAGGTTTCCGATGAGGTTAAACAGCGATACATTGCACAAGCCAACCAAGTGCGCACGGGCTTTCTTCTTTCAGCGCTCACCATTGGCCACGAATGTGATATCCACTACAAGGCCAGCAAAGACCAAGCACTGCACGTAGAAATAGCCCTGATGAAAATGGCACATCTCACCTCAGCCATCAATCTTGCCCAACTGGCCGAGGATTTAAAAAAAAAACTGAACTGATAGCCCGACAGCCTCAGACACAAGGGCAAGTACCTACGCAAAAGTCTTTAACGGCAGGTTATGCGCCGCTGAAAAGTGCGCCCAAAATACAAGTGCCCGTTGTTGAGAAAAACCCGCCGCCGGTGGCTGCTCCCAAAGACACTGCGCCGCCTCTTGTTGCAGCAGAACCGCCGCCGGTAATGCAAAGCCCGCCTCCCACGCCCGAACAAGTACAGGCTGCATGGGATGCTTTCGCCGAATACTACAAACAAAATGGCAAGCCTCTGGTAGTCAGTATGCTGACATGGAAGCCCGTTACTTTTCAGTATCCGGTTATCACACATGCACTGCGTACCAATGCGACCGATGCAGATGCTCTCAAAGAGGTGCGGAACGAATTGCTCGGCTTTCTGAAAAAGCAACTGAACCACTCCTCATTGACCCTTGAAACGATAGAAGTAACATCAACCGAAGCAGGCGCTTCGCCAAAAATTTATACCAATACCGACAAATTTAATTTCCTTGCAGAGCAAAATCCTTTGCTGAAGGATTTGCGCAACCTGTTAGGTTTGGATATTGAATAACATCATGCAAACACCACATCAGGCTTTAACAAATACGCTGATAAAACACAGACTTTCTTTTGCCCCTGTTGTGCCTTTCAACCTGAACGGTGAAAATATTTGGCATATTAACCTGACTGCAAGCAATCCTGCACTCCACCAAATTGACTTAGCGGATACGGAAGCATTCAGCCGATATATTTTTGGGGAAATGGAACAGCAAAAAGCCGTTGCAGCCATTGGCGGATACAATGAAGACCGTTTTTTATATCATCGCAGCCGACATTTTGACGGCACGACAGAAGCACGCACAATCCATTTAGGCATAGATATTTGGGCATTGGCAGGCACACCCGTTAGTGCACCTTTGGCAGGTACTGTCCATAGCTTTGCCAACAATAAAAACTTTGGTGATTACGGCTACACGATTATTTTACGGCATGAACTGGATTCTTGCCAATTTTTCACCCTGTACGGGCATCTGTCGGCTGCTTCGTGCAAGGGATTGTACAAAGGAAAGGCAATAGCCAAAGGACAAACGTTTGCATGGTTTGGCGAACCACGGGAAAACGGGCATTGGCCGCCGCATTTACATTTTCAACTAATAACCGATATGCTCGGAAAATCGGGCGATTTCCCCGGAGTGTGCGCTCAAAGCGAACGGAACTATTATATGAGCATATGCCCCAACCCTGCTATTTTGTTAGGGGTATAAGGTTGAAAGTCAGTGCTACATCGTCGGCATATTCCTCCCCACTTTCTTTCATGTCCACATCTTCGGGTTTGTAGTACCAGTTTACGGTAACAGTGCCTTTTTGCTGTTTTTGATACTCTTCCAACATATCAAAAAGCTCCAAAAAGCGCCGCGATGTGCTCGTATTGTAATAAGACATGCGGAAATTCAGAACAATATTGCGCCCGGGTGTTTTCAAATATTCTGCCAGCCAATTAAAAACCGGTTGATAAAATTCCAGCGTATATTCATGATAAGATTCACCACTGATATTCAACTCGCCCGATTGTGCATTAAAATTAATTTCGGGAATGAATGTATCGGCTTTGATGAACAAGTTCTCCATATATATGTATGTTTCCGGTAATTTTTCCCTACTAACGGGGGGCAAACATGCAATAAAATAACGCAGCGAAACAATGTAAATTGCTGTCAGTCGTCATAAGAAACCGACTTGCGTACTTTGGCAACAAAAATAAGGAATACGTTACCATCTTCCATCGGTATGATTTCGTAGTGAATAGGGTTGCCCGATTTTCTGGCTATTTCAATCAATCCTATGCTGCCGCCTACGCTTCCCTCGCGTACGGGTTGCCGGCGCTGCTCTCTGTAATATTGTTTCAATTCTTCGGAGTCAAGCGTATTAATATAGTCGCATTGACGGGCTATGTAAGAGGCGTTTTCCGCATTTGCTACATTGCCGGAAGCAACCAAATAGTGCGTATCGGACTCACCTATGGCTACAATACCAACACCGATTTCACACTGGTCTTTTACTGAAAATTCTTTGATGGCCGAATAGTGAAAAATATTTTGTGACAACTCAACAACGAGAGCAAACAGCCTTCGAGCAAGTACCTGATTGTCAGGCCGACGTTTCAAACTAAGTGCAATTAGTGAAAGGATATCCTGCGAAATCAGACCCTGCGCCACCATTGAAAAATGGTGTAACTTCAATTGGCTAAAAAATTGATAAATACTAAAAGGCTGCTCAGTGGCACTCATGCTTGGCAAAATTTACGTGCAATTTATACTTAAATTCGTTTAGAATCAAGAATACCGCAAGCGTCATATTTTTTTATGGCCTTATCGTCTGTACAGAGTGTAAGCATTTGCTCGCAGGTAAGCCCCAATACAGGATGTCGCCAATTGGGAACAAGGTCTGCCAAAGGCTGCAAAACAAATCTCCTGTGCCTCATGGCAGGATGCGGCACTACTAACCGCTCGGATTCAATGACTAAATCGTCAATGGCAATAATATCAATATCCAGCGTTCGCGGCCCCCAATGAACAAGCCGCTGCCTGCCTGCCTGTTGTTCAATCTCTTGCAAAACGGCCAGTAATTCTTCGGGTTGCCGATGAGTTTGCAGCGTCAGTGCCTGATTTAAAAAATCGTTCTGGTTGGTAAACCCCCACGCCGCAGTTTCGTAAACAGGCGAAACGCCGTAAATGCATCCTGCCCGTTCCTGAATCGCTTTCAGGGCAAAATGTAAATAGTTGCAACGATTACCCATGTTTGTGCCAAGCAGCAAATGGGCAGTATATTTGGGCATAAAAAACGTAGTTTTACCACAAACTTAATCGGAACATGGCTCAATTCTTCAAATTCGTTTTTGCCACCATGGTGGGCATTATTTTACTCACCTTGTTGGGCGTACTGTTATTGTTTGTTGTCGCCTCAGCAGCAGACGATAAGGAAAAGACCGAAGTAGGATACAACAGTGTATTGAAACTCTCCCTTAACAGACCTGTGAATGAACGCAAAGAAGATAATCCGCTGGAAAATTTAGAGATTCCGGGGATGCCTTCACAACGTACCATTGGTTTGCTCGAACTTCGTCAGGCCATTGAGAGGGCAAAAAATGACGATAAAATTAAAGGCATCTATTTAGATGCTGGCAACATATCGGCGGGTTTTGCCACATTGGAAGAAATCCGCACGGCATTGAAAGATTTTAAAAAATCGGGCAAGTTTATCTATGCCTATTCGGAAACCATGTCAGAACCTGCCTATTACATTATCTCAGTAGCCGACTCAATTTTTCTGCATCCGCAAGGGAGCATGGAGTTTAATGGCTTGGTTGCCGAGATTGGTTTTGCCAAAGGTTTATTTGAAAAAATCGGCGTAAAACCCGAAATATTTCGCGTAGGCGATTTTAAAAGTGCCGTAGAACCTTTCACGCTCGACAAAATGAGCGATGCTAACCGCCTGCAAATCAGCGCCTACCTGAACAGCATCTACGACCATTATCTGAAAGGCATTGCCGAATCACGCGGCATTTCATTTGAAGAGCTCACCAATATCTCCGACAACATGCTCGTACAAATGCCTGAAGATGCAGTAAAATATAAACTCATCAGCCGCACTGCTTATTACGATGAAGTAGAAAAAACTATTCGCAAAAAGCTGGGCATTACCGATGAGAAGAAAAAAATCAACTTCGTTTCACTGAAAGCCTATGCCTCCAACAAAGCGGAAGAAGGCGGATACAGTAAGAAAAAAGTAGCAGTAATTTTTGCCGAGGGCGATATTCAGAGCGGCAAAAGCACCCGCGAGAGCATCGGCTCTGAAACCATTGCCGAAGAGTTGCGCAAAGTTCGCAATGACGACAAAGTAACAGCGGTTGTATTGCGCATTAACTCACCCGGAGGCAGCGCGCTTGCATCTGATGTAATATGGCGGGAAGTATTGGAAACAAAAAAGAAAAAGCCTGTTATTGCCTCTATGTCCGACCTTGCCGCATCGGGTGGTTATTACATAGCCATGGGCTGCAATAAAATTTTGGCACAACCCAATACCATCACAGGTTCTATCGGTATTTTCGGTATGCTGTTCGATGCCAGCGGACTACTGACCGATAAACTTGGGCTTACTTTTGACCGCGTAGAAACGGGCGAATATGCCGATTTGGGCACTCCTACCAAAAAATTCACCGATGCCGAGCGACAAATTATTCAACGAATGGTAAATGAAGGTTATGAAAATTTCACTTCAAAAGCTGCTCAAGGTCGCAATATGCCGTTAGACACGCTGAAGAAATATGCAAGCGGTAGAGTATGGACAGGCGAACAAGCCCTGAAAATTGGTTTGATAGACGGATTTGGCGGCTTGAACGATGCCATTCAACTGGCAGCCAAAGAAGCAAAAATCAAAGAAGGCGAATATGCAGTTCGTTACTACCCTATTAAAAAGAGCTTTTTTGAAGCCTTACAAAGTAGCGAAGATTTAATGGAAGAGCGCAGCCTGCAAAAGAAAGCGGGCAGCCTTTATCCGCTGTTGAAACAAATTGAAAAATTACCTAATTATCAAGGCATTCAAGCAAGATGGCCTTACGAGGTAAAAATTCAATAAGATTTCAGCCTACACATCAACACATGCTTAGTACAGATTACCTGGCTGCTTAGGTGATATGGCAACGGCAAAATAAAACAGGAGTCATCCCGAAATAAGATGATTCCTGTTTTTGTACATAAGCGCAAGCTGTTGGCGAAAAGTATTTCGTATAAACTATTGAAAATCAAATAACCAAACCCGACAAGTCTTGGATATCTGTCAGGTTTGTATGTGTGTTATTAAATCACCTGTTAATAACCGGGATTCTGACGCAATATCGGGCGACCATCGGGTCCGTTGCCTGTTACGTCTATCTGCGCCTGTGGAATCGGATAATATTCGTTCTTACCACGGGTGAAACGTGCACCTCGGAAGAATGCCAACTTAGTGCTTTCATATTGCAAGTAAGCATTGAGCACTTGGTCGGCAATTCCCCAACGAACTAAGTCAAAGAATCGGTGTCCTTCCATGCCCAACTCGAGTCTGCGCTCAAAACGCACGGCAGCACGCGCGGTTGCAGCATCGGGCCATGGAGCTGTGTACTCACTGATGCGATAGTTAGCAGCAGGCACGCCATTGTTCATCACGAAGCCGGCCGGATTGGCTGCGCGGCGGCGCACCTGATTTACAAGTTGACGAGCACGCTCGAGGTTGCCAAGTTCTACCTCGCACTCAGCAGCCATCAATAGCAAGTCGGCATAGCGCATAAAGCTGTAATTCAAGGCAGTAAATCCGGGTGTCCATGAAGAGTTGTCCGTTAAACGACCTTGTTGAGAGCGATAGAACACGGTCTTCTTGGGGGAAAAAGGCCCGCCGTTGCTGGCATCGCGAATCCATGCGTTGCCCGGATGAATGCCCCAATCCAAGAATGGAATACCTCTTCTGCCTATTGTCCAGTCAATGCGTGGGTCAAGTGGCCCGGAATCCGGTGTAAACGGACGGTCGGAAGGGATACCCATGTCGGTAATCAACTCGTTTGCAGGTAAATTATAAGAGCCGTCGAGCAAAGGAAGTCCGGCCGCAGTAGTACGGAATGAATTGGCAAGGTCGAAAGAAGGCTGATGGAAACCGCAGCAGCCGGCAGGCATTGGTCCAGCCCATCCATTGTTATGCGGGAAGTTGAGCACTAGGTCAGGGTTAGCATTGGCTGCACCGGTACCATCGTTTACTGAAGCCTGAAACGCAAAAATAGACTCGTTGTTATTGTCAAAGTCTGCATTAAAGTTTTTGGAGTACTGGTCTAACAAACCGTAGCGTTCGCCTTTGGATGTTTTACCATTGGCTATACAAGCATCAAATAAAACCTTAGCCTCAGCATATTTTCGTTGAAAAAGCAAAACTTTGCCCAGAAAAGCACCAGCCGCCCACTTGTTGGCTCTTCCGACCTGAGCCTGTGTTTCGGGCAAGTTCTCATAAGCATGTTTGAAGTCTGCCTCAATATTAGGCCATATGTCTTTGTCATTAGGAATGCGGAAATTACCGGCGCTGTAGCTTACGGTTTCATCAATGTAAGGAATCATGTTAAACATTTTTTTCCCTTCCAAATGATAGAAACCGCGCAGGAAGCGTGCTTCGGCAATGATGCGTCGCTTGTTGGCTTCCGAAATTTGCTCGGGTCTGAGCGCATTAGCCGCAATAATTGCCTGATTGGCCCGAGCCACACCATTATACACAGCATTCCATTTCAGATTAAAATCATTATTAACGGCCTGACCTTCAAAACGAATAATTTCGTTCATCTGCGATTGGTCGCCGGCGTTAGAACCCTTGTTTGCATCGCCGCCGTTGGCACTGCCATAAATCCAGTTGGTGAAAGAAGCGTTCCAGTTAGAGCCGTTCAGGACTGCATAAGCACCAATGAGGATTTGCTCAACGCCTTTCTGGGTAGCCACTTGGTTGTTGCTGAGCTGACCAATCGGGTCAACTTCAAAAAAACTCTTTTTACAAGATGTGGTAGTTGCTACGGTTATTATTACCGAAAGCCCCACCGCTTTCATGAGAAACCTTTTCATATTTACAATATTTTGATTTTGATACATTGTGTTGAATAAGAATGTTTTAGAAGCCTAAGCTTGCACCCAGCATAAAGGTGCGCACAAAAGGATAGTTACCACCTGCATCAATACCAAAGCCCGCATCACCGCCTGAAATTGCAGGGTCGAGACCTGTATATTTCGTAATGGTGAATAAGTTGGCAGCTTGAACAAACAGGCGCAAACGTTCTGCCCCAAAGCGATTTAGCACATCCTTCGGTACGTTGTAGCTGATTTGCATATTGCGGTTACGCAAGTAAGAAGCATTCTCCAAGAAGTAGGAAGACACTTGCGTGTTGGTACTGAAGTTAGCTACGTTTTCAAAAATAGGTACGGTAGCGTTGGGGTTTTGAGGTGTCCATGAGTTCAGCACGCGCTCGCTGATAGCAATACCGGGGAACAGCGGATAAAAGTCGGTAAACACTCTGAATCCATTGAATGCGTCTGCTCCTGCCACCCAATAGAAGAAAGTCTCGAAATCGAAGTTTTTGTAAGAGAGTTTCAAGTTCAGACCCATAGTAAAGTCAGGTATCGGGCTGCCAATAAATGTACGGTCATCAGCAGT
>CALHUI010000023.1 GCA_938039675.1 uncultured Cytophagales bacterium | reverse complement strand
CAGCAGTAATGCGACCATCGCCGTTAATATCCGCAAATTTCAAACGACCGGGTGCTGCGCCGTCCTGTACGGGAGAGTTGCGCACATCTTCGGGGCTTTGGAACAGTCCAACCACTTTATAGCCAAAGAAGCGAGAGAAAGAACTTCCCACCTGATTGCGGGTAGTCAGCCCCAAACGCGTAGCATTACCGGCATCAAAGAAGGTAATACCTGCATCAGGTGCCAATGACTCGATACGGTTGGTAAAGGTGGTAAAAGTTAGGTCGGTTTCAAAACGCAGGTCACTGGTAATATTACCGCGGTTGATAATTTGCAAGTCAATACCCTTGTTGCTGATAGAGGCAATGTTTACGGAAGGAGGTGTTACCTGTCCTAAGACTCCCGGCAGCGGCACTTGATACAAAATGTCATCGGTACGCTTTTGGTACAAATCTAAGATGATATCCATTTTGCCCTTAAAGAAAGAACCGTCTATACCGATGTTGGTTGTAGTATTGGTTTCCCACTTTGCATTTCGGTTGCCTAAGCGACTTTGGCGCAAGGCAGGGTCTGCGCCCGTATTTACACCCGAAATGTCGTAAGAAGTAGCTACAAACAAGTCAAACTGGTTATTGGGGTCAATCAGAGAGTTGCCCATTTGCCCCCAACCGCCGCGAATTTTCAGGTCATCAATCCAATTGATTCCCTTCATGAAATTTTCGCTTGAAATACGCCATGCAGCAGAGAAAGCAGGGAATACACCAACGCGATTATTCTCACCGAACACGGAAGACTGGTCTTGACGGATTGTACCATTGAAATAGTACTTATCGTCGTAGCCATAGTCCACGCGGGCAAAAAGCGAACCGAAACGACGCTCAGGGCTGCCTCCGCTGCCTGCCTGACGACCAACAGTTTCGGTAGTTGAGATTGTGCGGAAGGCAGGATCCATTGAGAATGGATTCAAACCAAAAGCACCTAAAGAACGGAAACCGTCGCTTACAATATACTCATAACCTAACAGCCCTTTAACTGCATGCTTGTCAAATGTTTTTTTGTAGGTAGCCGTATTAGTCCATGTCCAAGTGTAAAAGAAGCCGGAACTTTCCGATACAGAGTTAGCACCGATGTTTTCCGAACGTTCATAAGTACGGAACTGTGCACTGCGAGTATGAAAAGAACCTAAGCGTCCACCTGCACTGGTCCGAAATACGAGGTCTTGGATAGGTTCTACTTCGGCATATACATTACCCATCGTAGCAAGGCTAAAACCTCTGTTTTCACCGGCGCGGGTACGGTCTGCTACAGGGTTGCGCGAGTTGTTAAACCCCGGCGCAGCAGTACCTGCCCAACCACCAAACTCATCATATACAGGTATAAACGGATTGATGGTCATGGCCATAAATAAATCGTTTTCGCCTTGGGGTGAATTCAAATCGGTGCCGATGCTGGGATTTTCCCGAAAAGTTACTTGCATATTTTCGCCAATGCGCACCTTTTTGGCAATTGTAAACTCAGAGTTTACACGGGCAGTATAGCGTTTCAGCCAAGTATTCAGTACAACGCCTTGTTGTTCGTATTGACCTAAACCTACATAGAAACGACTCCCCTCTCCGCCGCCTGAAAGACCGATACTTTGATTCAAAATAGGTGCATTGCGGGTAATTTCTTTATACCAGTCGGTACCAGCCTTATTGCCGCGTACAATCTGATAAATAGGGCCATTGTCGAAGTCGATGTTGTAACGGCTGCGGTCAATGCGGGGGTCGCCCTCAAACAAGCCGCCAATACCACCAACGTTAATGTAATCGGGCAATACAGGGGTCGGTCCTGAACCATATTGCGGATGCGTAGCCGCCTGCCCTGCGTTGCGGCGGGCAATAAATGTCCATTCGGCAGTTTGTTGCGGGTTGAGTACGCCTGTACGCCGCTTACCGGGCATCTGAGTTCCATACTGCATTTCATAATCTACGCGCAGCTTGCCGGGTTTGCTCAGGCCGCGCTTGGTCGTCATTACAATTACGCCGTTAGAAGCACGTGCACCATAGATAGAAGCCGCACCGGCATCTTTCAAAACCGTAGTGGACTCGATATCAAGACCGTTCAGGTCAGATACATCGGTCAGCGGCACACCGTCCACAATGTAAAGGGGTGAGTTGTTACCCAAAGTAGTAAAACCGCGTACCCTTACCGAACTCTGCACACCCGGCTGGCCGGAGGTAAGTACCGTAACACCTGATACGCGCCCCTGCAACTGTTGCTCTACGTTACCTTGCGGAATAGCTACCAAATCTTTGGACTTTACCGTAGCTACCGAACCCACAATATCTTTTTTCTGTTCGGTCAAATAACCTGTTACAATCACTTCGCTTAGCATTTTATCGTCTGCCGCCAGCGCAATGTCTATGTTACTCTGATTGCCAATGACTATTTCCTGAGTTTTGAAACCTACATAGGAGAACACCAGCATATCAGCCCCTGCGGGAACATTCAGCGAATACTTTCCCTCTGCATCGGTGGTAGTACCGCTTTGCGTACCTTTGGCCAAAACCGTTACCCCCGGCAAAGGCGTGTTGGTTTCTGCATCGGTTACTTTACCTGTGATGCGCTTTTGGGCAAAAGCCGGCTGAATGCTTACTAAAAGCAGCAAAAAGATGGGAATCCATCCCGTCAAAAGTTTGTTAATTTTCATTTTCATACTTTGAATTTGGTGGAAAAATAACCTCCGCACGCTTATTGCGTTGCGCTTCATGAATTTCTAAAAAAGAAAAATGAAAATCAAATAATGTTTCAACATTTATTTGGCAGTAATCGGATGCAATATGCCCCACGGTAGTAAGCACACGCATTTTTGAAATTTGCTTTGCATTTAGTAAATTAGGTACACTAAACTACTTATTATATGTGTTATGAATACGCTCAGTCCTAATTGGTTAACTGAACATTTGATTGATTTTGAGTACAAGAAATATGTACTGCTGGGTTACCTGCAAAATATACGGAAGGAACTTAGCGCACAAAAACTCTATCCGGCATTTGCTGATTTAATTTTTCATTATCGTAACCTCTGCCATCTGCGCGACAATAAAAATTTGCTCTATGACCAATTTCCGCAAAAAATCAGCCATGCCGATTTTGAACGCTTGCAATTAGTTTACAAAAACATTGTAGAAGACGATGAAACTATGCGAGTTATAGAAGATTTGGTACATTATTCCATTCCACTGATAGGCGGTGCTTTGGAGGAAGCCCGCGAGATATACGACCAAATCGAGCAGCAAATTGAAATCAGTCCGGTAGGTATTACCCCTCTCAATACTGACAGAGGCTATATGTTCCTCAGTAAAGCACAAAGCCACGACACCATTGTTTACACCTACCATATTACAATATTTGAAGACCAGCACGAGCGTTTCCGCGGTATCCATACTGCCTATTTAGAAACTGCAAGCATCACGCTGACGCAAACCTACGAACAATTGAAACTGAACCTCACCCGAAGGTTTACCCAATGGCCAAATCCTGCTACTTTTGCAATAATTGCCAAAGTAGCCTGCCCGCTGGAAGAGTCGTTGTTGCCTATTGCAAGGCGAGCTTTGGTGAAACATATCAGCCAAATGGCTGCCTAAACCATCGGATATGCTCGAAGCCCGCAACCTGCACAAATATTACGGACAACTGCACGTACTCAAAGGAATCAACCTGCAAATCCATACAGGTCAAATTACTACCATTGTAGGCCCCTCAGGGGCAGGAAAAAGTACATTGTTGCACATATTGGGTACTTTGGACACCCCCGACGAGGGCACTGTTGCGGCAGATGGCATCATATTGCAAAACCTTAGCGAACAGGCACTTGCCCGATTCCGTAATCTGGAAATCGGCTTTGTTTTCCAGTTCCATAACCTGTTGCCCGAGTTTACCGCGTTGGAAAATATCGCTATGCCGGGCTACATTGCCGGCAAACCAGTAGAAGAGTTGCACAACCGCGCCACCGAACTGGCGCAAATGCTTGGGGTAGCGCACAGGCTTTCACATAAACCTGCCGAGCTGTCGGGCGGCGAGCAGCAACGCGTAGCCGTAGCCCGTGCGCTCATCAACAGACCGAAAATTGTATTTGCCGATGAGCCCAGCGGTAACTTGGACACTCGCAATGCAGAAGAACTGCACCAATTGTTTTTTAAACTGCGCAATGAGTTAGGACAAACTTTTGTGATTGTTACGCACAACGAATCGCTTGCCAATGCCACCGACCGAAAAATCACGATTATAGACGGCCGCATTGCAGGTGATGAAAGCAAATAACACGCTATCTTAACAACCAGTTTGCGGAATTTTCCAAATTGTCAAAATATTTTACTTGGAAACTGTCCGCATTATCCTCCTCTATTGTCTGCTCAATGGAAAGTCGTGCAACCATTTCTTCACTGATAATAATGGCATATTTGCGAAGGCCTGCCTGTATGAATCGGGAAAAATCTTTTCATTCACCCTTTCCTGTAACCGCGGAACGATGATAAAATGAAAATCCGTCATATCATCGTACATCTTTTCAATCTGATATAGTTCTACCATTTGTGCCATTTTCTCTACTTCCGACCCAAAATCGTTTTCCGACATATTGTCCGTCTGTGCGAACCATTGCTTGCAAAGTAGCTTCAGAGATTCATCTATTTGAATCCGCTGAAATATGCTGATGTAATTTTCATTTTTACAGTTTCATATTAAACCGATAGTAAGCTAATCACATATCGGTAATTTTATCACCTGTTACAGGAATTTTTTTACCAACCCATACCCTGTAAATCCTTGTTTCATTTGCCGTGTATCTGTATCGGGAAAACATCCGAAATGATGCGCAATTGATACAAAACTTACCGAGACAGCAGTATTTTCTCCGAAAAACATCTAACTTAATCCACCCAAATAACCGAATCAGGATATGAAAAAATGGCTTAAAATCACGGCCGGCATTATCATATTATTGCTGATTGCATTTTTTGCACTGCGCACATGGACAAAGTCGTACAGTCCGGAGGCACAGGAAAAAATCGTTAAAAACGGTTTCAGCGCTGAGATAACCTATTGCAGACCATCCAAAAAAGGACGTATTATTTTTGGCGGAGTAGTGCCCTACGGCAAGGTATGGCGCACAGGCGCTAATGAAGCCACCGTCATCCAACTTGGACAGGATACAGACATAGCCGGCTTCATACTTCCCAAAGGAAATTACTCGCTGTGGACTATCCCCGACCGCCAAGAGTGGACAATTATTTTCAACAGAGAAACCGGCCAATGGGGTACTAATTACAACGCCGAGGAGGATGTTTTGAAAGTAAAAGTACCTGCCTCGCACTCCGATGAGCCTGTGGAAATGTTTACTATTTCTTTCAAGTCATCGGGTAATGAGGTACAAATGCTGCTTTCGTGGGAGAATACCACAGTTGCCGTACCGATGAAAAAAGCTCCTTAATCAGTATACAGCGAAGAAAATTTATACAATTAACAGCGCTTGGCAGTGCTGCCCTTTACCGAATGCCTGCCGATACCTTTGCCTCTAAGCCGTTGGTGCTCAAAAAAAGCCTGAAATACAGCATGATAAACAGTGTTGAAAGCATTGCCGAAAAGTTTATCATAGCCAAGCAAGCTGGTTTTGACGGTGTAGAACCCGATAGCCGCCTGAACTGGCAGGAAGTAGCCCGTGCCGCGCAAGAGAGCAACATGGCTGTGCCGGGCCGGTTTGCCGGGAGCACCGGCGCTCGCCCCTTTCGCACCCTGAACAGTCGGTACGCGACAATTGCTTAGATGCCATGTGCGAAGCATTGGAAGCCTGCCCGCAATTAGGCGCTACTACCGTATTGCCGGTGTCTGCCGTGGATAATTGCACAGGTTTTGAAAAAGCCTACAAACGCTCGCAGGAAGAAATCCGCAAACTCGTGCCACTTGCCAAGCGACTCAAAGTCAGTATTGCCATAGAAAATGTGTGGAATAATTTTTTACTGAGCCCTCCGGAAGCCGCCCGATATATTGACCAAATCAATTCGCCGTATGTAGGCTGGTACTTTGACGTGGGCAATATCGTGCGCTATGGCTGGCCGGAACAATGGATTAGGATTTTAGGCAAACGCATCCTGAAAATAGACGTAAAAGAGTACAGTCGCAAAATGGCCGAAGAACAAGGCATTTGGAAAGGATTTGAAGCCGAATTGATGAGGCGACTGCAACCGGGCTGCCGTGAAAACAGCCGTTGCCGAAATAAATTATAAAGGAGGCTGGATGAGTGCCGAGGTAAAGGGAAGCGACCTCAATCGACTGACAGAAATTGCCAAAAAATTAGACCAAATTAATCGGTTGTAGCGGCAAACAGGCGAAAACTGCGCCGATGCAGCGGTGTAATGCCATGCGAAGCAATGGCCTCATAGTGCATTTTTGTCGGATAACCGGCATTCTGTTGCCAACCATAGTGCGGATATTGCTCTGCATATTCCTGCATCAAATGGTCGCGATGGGTTTTGGCTATTACCGATGCGGCGGCAATGGAGCAGTACAACCCGTCGCCATTGACGATGCAATGATAAGGAATAGCCAAATTAGTTGAAAAAAACTTACCGTCTATTAACAGCAGTTCTGGCACAGGTGAAAGCATTTCTATTGCCCGGTTCATAGCCAAAATAGAAGCCTGTAAAATATTGATGCGGTCTATCTCTTCGGGGGTCGCATGTCCGATAGCGATTGCAAGTGCATCGCGCTCAATTTCCATTTGCAACTTTTCACGCTGCCTGTAATTGAGTTTTTTGGAATCGTTCAGCAATGGGTGCTTATAGTATTTTGGCAAAATGACAGCTGCAGCTACCACAGGACCTGCCAAGCAACCTCTTCCAGCCTCATCTACGCCTGCCTCTATAAAAACATCTGTGTAAGACGGTATCAGCATCAGGCAAAAACAATCAAAATGGCATTTTTTTCTACACGGTCGCCTTTTTGCACTTTCACAGACTTAATCGTAGCATCGGCAGAGGCTTTCAGCACATTTTCCATTTTCATGGCTTCCAAAATCAGCAAAGTATCGCCTTTTTTCACCTGTTGTCCTTCGCTCACGTTCACTCCCAGAATCAGGCCGGGCATAGGTGCTTTCAAATCATTGATTTTATGGCCGGCAGCATTGCCCATACCCATTTTTTCAAGCAATAAATCGAATCGGTCTTTTGCTGCCAAATGGTAAATTCTGTTGTTGATACGGAACGTAAAAGACTTTGCCTGATAATCAGCCTTCACCACTTCGGCGTTAAACGTCTGATTAGCAACCAATATATGGTACCGACCATGCGCTATTTGCAATAGGTCCCAATGCAGTAGCTGCTCATTGACTACCGGAAACTCACCGTTGTTTTCTACCTGATAGATGTTGCCTTTTTCAACCTGAATACGATACATAGTTGGACTAATTCGCTGATTGGCGCAATTTAGCGGAAAATAACGTGTATCGGATATGTTGTATTTGAAAATATTGCTGGCAAGCCTTTTTATATCACTTGTCGTTCCTGCCATCGCGCAGGACATGGAGCGCGTGCGCCAAAACATCCGCTTGCTTTGCTCCCCCGAAATGGCAGGCAGAGGCTATACCATGGATGGCGATAAAAAAGCCGCTCAACTGATTGCAAAGGCCTTCCGCGAAGCAGGCATACAACCCTTCGGCAGCGATTATTACCAATCATTCCTTCTGACTGCCAATACTTTCCCTCAAAAGATAGACTTAATTATTGATGGAAAAACCCTTGCAGTTGGTAAAGATTTCATACCAAATCCCGTATCAGGCAAAGGAAAAGGCAGCGCAAAACTGATATATTTAGATACCTTATTAGCCCAAGCCGATTCGGCGGTTGTCAGAAATGCCATGCATACCAATTATCAAGGGAAGGGAATCGTTTTTCGCATGTCAGACTACTCCCTGATGCTGGAACGCTGCCCCGAGCTTATCCCGCAATTGAATACAGCAAAAGTATGGATAGGTACCACTCCAACCCTGACGGCGCATATCAGCGGTCAGGCTTTACGGCCTCCGTTTCTGTTGGCCAAGCCCGAGTCCATTGGCAAATCTGCCAAAAAAATCAAATTCCGAATCGACAGCCAACTGAAAACCAATTATATCACGCAAAATGTGATTGGGTACATCAAAGGCACTCAAACCCCTGAACGCTTTGTAGTATTTACTGCCCATTACGACCATCTGGGCACCATAGGCACGCAGGCTTACATTCCGGGGGCTAACGACAACGCGGCAGGCGTAGCCATGTTGATTGAACTTGCATACCATTTTGGCAAAAATCCGCCTCCTTTTTCGGTTTGTTTCATGGCGTTTTCAGGAGAAGAACTGGGGCTGCTGGGTTCATTGCACTATGTCGCCAATCCGCTGTTCCCGCTTTCGCAGATTAATTTTCTTTGGAATTTGGATTTGATAGGTACAGGCAAAGACGGCGCAACCGTGGTTAATGCCACTATCCATACACGAGAATTTGAAAAGCTCAAAACCATTAATGAAAGTTTACAGGCATTACCTAACATCATTCCGCGAGCGCCTGCTGCTAATTCAGACCATTACCCATTCAGCATAAAAGGCGTTCCCGCATTTTTTATTTACCTAATGGATAAAAAATACCCGCATTATCACAACATTAATGACAAGGCAGAAAATTTGTCGCTAAGTGGTTTCAGCGGTTTGTTTAATCTGCTGATAAAAATGACAGAAAAATAGGGATTTATACATTCAGGCGACTTTTTTCGCGGCGTGCCATTTCCTCTTGTGTGGCTTGCAATTCTTCCGGATTCTGGCGCATCTCTTCCTCCTGTGCATGCAGATTTTTCGCCAACATCTGACTTTCAATCAACATGCGACGCATTTTTTCATTGTTTTGTGCATTGATGATGAAACCTGCCAGAATCTCGGCGATGCGTTCTACAAATCCCTGTTGCTTTTCTGTGAGACTTTGCAAAGAAGCAATTTCAATAACACCTACCACATTGTCGTTCTGTTTGATGGGGACAATCATCAAGCAAGACAGCGGCATACTACCTAAACCCGAAGCAATGGAAAAATAGCCCGGTGGTAAGTTATCTATGCGCAGTGAGCATTTTTCTATATAAACTTGTCCCGTAAGATTATCACCCGATAAAATGGTGTCTTGTCTGAATTTATGCCGACCGTAAGCAAAGGTTGCAACCAACGACAAGCGGGTTTGCTCCATTAACTCATCGTATTCGGCGAGATATAAGCATCCCTGCTGTGCATTGAGAAAATTTACCAATTCGGAAAGCGTTTGCCGACACAACACGTTCAAATCAGTGCCTGCATTGCGTATCAGGTCAGAAAAATTAGCCAAAGCATCACTCATCGTCCGCCGTTCGGCTTCCTGCTCAGCGCTTACTTTGAGTGCATCGCGCATGGTCAACAAGGCATTGCCCAATTTATCATCTTTGCTGAGTGGCTCAAAATGGGTGTCATAGTGCTGATGCCCGATGTCGGTAGCAAATAAAGTAGCTCTCTCTAAACCTTCAATGGCTTTGTTAAGAGATTGGGTGATTTCGCCCACTTCGTCTTTGCGCGAGGTATCTTCCAACTTCTGAAAGTTGCCTCGACTCATCTCATTGAGCGAGTGAAGAATATTTTTTACAGGTCTCAACAATCGGTTTACAAAGTTGTATGAAATAGCAACATTAATCAACACAAGTAAGCCGAAAACCAAAGCAATAAACTGAATGATTTGCGACAATAACTGGTCGAGCATTTCCGACTTGGAAACGACTATCACAAGAAAAATCTGATAAGGTTCTATAAAGTGGTAGAAGTGTACCTTATCCATTTTTGACTGCTTGCTCAACAACTCCTGATGCCCTTTCTTCGTAGCACGCATTTTGCTGAAAAAGATTTCATAATCAGGGTCTGATGCGGCGTTTTTCATCAAAAATTCCTTATTCGGATGAAAAATGACAGTTCCTTTGTTATTGATGACATAACAATAACCCGTAGAATAATATTTCTTAGTGTACAACAGTTGATACAGCCCGCTAAAATCCATAGTAACTTCTAATTTAAGGAAACCGTAATCGGTAAGCCCCAGACGACAAGGTATGTAGCGCACCATTACCACATCTAAACTGTCAAATCGGATAGTTTCTTTAATCTGTGTATCGGCTTCGTAAGTAAAGGGTGCTAGGCTGTTGGGTATGAATACGTACTTGTCAAAATTCAAGCCGGCAACCTCATTGGTAATGTTGATATAACCGCCATCTACTTTTTGAAATGCCTGTAAGCGCATCCGCTGGCCAACTACCAGTCTATATATCTCCCGCAACTGATAAGGACGAAACGTAATCTCAACCTTGCTATTGTCTAATATGTTGCTTGCACTCACGGAAATGTCATAATCCAAAGCCTGACTATTGACTTTTAAAAAATTTAAAGCAGTTTCTTGTATCCTTGCCAGCCGCTTAACCTGTTCCTGATGGTGAATCATGAACATATGATGCAAGTCTTCTACCTGACTTGCTAAACGGTCTTCGTTGCTTGTCAAAATAATTTGACGTTGATACACATAGAAACTGACAGCCGTAATTATAAGAAAACCAGCTAACACCAAAGACACCACAAGGGCAACTTTCTGTGCAAATGAGAACCTGTCCAGAAAATTCATGAGCAAGTTGAAATTAGTAAGGCATTATGTGGCAATAGTCGGAAGATTACTGTACGATACTAACGTAAAAGTACGTAAAAATTAAAAATGCAAAGCATAAAAAAGTGCCTCAGAAATAGTTCTGAGGCACTTTGCAGAGGGAGAGGGATTCGAACCCCCGGTAGGTTGCCCTACAACGGTTTTCAAGACCGCCGCTTTCGACCGCTCAGCCATCCCTCTGTGCTAATCGTGGTGCAAAATTGCAAAGCCACATTCAAACTTGCAACACTTTAACGCAAGATTTTTTAATAAAAATGCAATGCGCTGATTGTCAGATAAAAAATAATTCATTCCAATCAATTCTTCCAAATCTGCTTGAGATGTTTAAATTTGTAGCCATTATAAATAAATATAAACCTATCAAATACTAACAAACCAGATTATGGGAAAAATCAAAGTTGCCATTAACGGATTCGGGCGCATTGGCCGCCTGACTTTCAAGCGTTTGCTGGAAAAATCAAACGTAGAAGTTGTAGCAATCAACGACCTGACCGATGCTGCTACACTCGCTCATCTGTTAAAATATGACTCTATTCACGGCAAATTTAAGGGTGCGGTGGCCGTAGCCGACAGTGCCATTGTTGTCAATGGCCATTCTATCAAAATTTTGGCTGAAAAAGACCCCGCTAATTTGCCTTGGGCTGCTCATAATATTGATGTGGTGCTTGAGTCAACCGGTCGTTTTGTGGACAGTGCAGGTGCAGGCAAACACCTGGCTGCCGGAGCAAAGCGTGTGGTTATTTCTGCCCCTGCCAAAGGAGACGATATCAAAACTGTTGTACTGGGCGTAAATGATGACAAACTTACTGCCGACGACAAAATTATCTCCAATGCATCTTGTACAACCAACTGCCTTGCGCCAATGGCAAAGGTTTTAGACGATAATTTTGGTATTGAAAAAGGCTATATGACCACTGTTCACGCCTATACACAAGACCAAAACCTGCAAGACGGCCCACACAAAGACCTGCGCCGCGCTCGTGCTGCCGCTTTATCTATTGTGCCTACTTCCACCGGTGCTGCTAAAGCCGTAGGTTTGGTGCTGCCTCACCTGAAAGGCAAATTAGACGGTTCGGCCATGCGTGTGCCTGTTTCTGATGGCTCTCTTACCGACCTGACTGTTATTCTCAAAAAAGAAGCCACTGCCAAAGAAATCAATGAGGCAATGAAAGCCGCCGCTAATGGCCCATTGAAAGGCATTTTGGAATTCTGCGAAGAGCCTATTGTTTCGGCAGATATCATCGGCAATCCGCACTCTTGTATTTTTGATGCAGCACTAACCTCTGCCAATGGCACATTAGTGAAAGTGGTAGGCTGGTATGACAACGAAGCGGGCTACTCTGCACGTACTGCCGACCTGATTTCAAGACTTGGATAATTCCAATAACAGCGTTTCGTGCAGCCATGTGCGAGCGCCAAACTCTTCCTTCCATCGGGCAAGCCCTTCATTGAGGGCTTGCCCTTTGTCGTAAGTGGAAATACCAAAACTGAAATAGCGGTGAGTGGTCTTAAAATGTTGCAGTAACTCGCTGAATAACAGGTCTAATGCCGACAGTTCTTTTCCTGTGGCATTAGCCGCAATATACTGCGCGTGCACTGCATTGTCAGCAAGGAACAATACCGTGCCTCCCACAAGTTCGCAACCCTGATATATGCCATAAAATCGGATATTATCGGGAAAGCGGCTCATTAGCAATTGTATTTCGGCGAGCTGATGTACGGGCAAAACTCTATGCTGCTTTTGCAAATTAGGTGTGAGTATGTGCTCCCAAAAAACGGGGATATCATCAACATCACTTCTGATTTGTAGTTGATGTCGCTTTGCTTTGGCTACGTGCCGCTTTTTGCCTGCTGAAAATTGCAGGGGAGCGGTCAAATCCACCACTGCTCCCATGTCTGTTTGCATTTGTTCAGCTTGCCAATGCCAACGCAACCAAAATACGTCTTCAAAGGCGGGCAGACGATGATAGAAAGAAGGTAAAACCTTGTATATCAAGTGCTTATATCCTTGCTGTAGAAGGAATGACATAATAGATTGCCAGCACGCCCTTACTCTTGCTACGGTTGCCTGCCCATCCAGCAATAAGCCGCCGTAACTAAGCCCGCGATGTGAAACCAAGATACTACCCTCACGATTGGCCGGCAGCAAAGCAAACAGTTTACCCCGATAGAAAATCATTAAGGAAGCATCGGTAAAGCGGTCGGCGTGATAGTCTATGTAGCCACGCTGATGTATGAAGGTTGCGTTCTTACAGCGTGCAACTTGACTATCCCACAAGTGGGTATCTTGTGAGGTATAGAAATACACTTCCCAACTCACACGCTATCAATGAAAGTGCGTTCCGCACGATTGAACATGGCTACTCCCACCCAAAACACCAGTACCGAAACAGCAAGACTGATGAATATGCTGACTGCTGAAGGATTGCCTATCCCTAAAAGCCCACTTCGTCCAAGTTCCATAATAGAAATCAATGGGTTGAATGAAGCGTATTTCTTAATTGATTCCGGCAAGGCGGACAAAGGATATACTACCGCAGAACCGTACATCAGCAATGACAGACCGTGGCTAACGAACAGGTTTAAATCGCGATACTTGGTTGTGAGTGCCGCTATAATTGCTCCCAGCCCCATACCGGATAATGCCAAGCACAGCATAGCTATCGGGAAGAACACCAGCATGCTTATATGCACACTCACTTGCTCGCCGCGAAAAATGTACCAGCCCAAGCTCAACAGGTAAAAAATAAACAGAATCCCAAACTGCAACAATGCAGAGATAGCCCCAGACACAGGAACTGCCAAGCGTGGGAAGTACACCTTGCTAAAAATGCCCGCATTCCCTAAAAAAGTGTTTTGGGCAGCATTGAAACAGCGCGTGAAATAGCTCCACATCATCATGCTGGTGAATTGGAACAGAAACGGCGGAATACCGTCCATCGGAATCCGTGCAATAGCACCAAATACAATTGTATTGATGATAGTATTGGTAAACGGACTGACAAAATGCCACATCGGGCCAAGCAAGGTTTGTTTGTAGGCAGCCACAAAATCGCGCCAAACGAAGATGCGCACCAAATCGCGATAGCGATACAACTCACCTAATTTTAAGTCCCACCAAGGGGTTTCAGGGCGGATAATTTCCGTCCATTGTTCCTCATTATCAGTTGATTGATTCATATTTGATTATCTAACCAAACTTAACAGATATGGTGAAAAAGTCAAGTCTATTAAGTCCAAAGTCTTAATATGTTTCACGGCGTATTAATAGCAGCCGTAAAGGTAGCCAAATAAACATAAACCTTGTATCCAACCCAACCTATCGGCTGTTCTGAAACAGTTGGTAAAAAGACTCTAAAATATTGCTCCGAATACTTAAATCGGAAAGGCGATTGTTATTGCGCGTAGGATATACCCGATTGGACAGAAATACATACAACAAGCCGTTGTTCGGGTCTGCCCAAGTAAAGGTGCCTGTAAAACCAGAGTGCCCGAAACTCTGTTCGGAAACAGAAGGGGCTGTATTATTACCGCGCAACTTGTCAAAACCAATGCCTCGCGGGCTGGCCTTGGCAGGGTCTTTACTGTTGCAGGAGTGGCAGCGCGTAAAATATTCAACTATTTCGGGCTTGATATATTGCCTGCCGGCATATAAGCCTTTGTTCAGGTACATTTGCATGAGTTTGGCAAGGTCTGCCGCGTTGCCGAATAAACCCGCATGACCGGAAACTCCTCCCATCATGGCAGCGCCTTCATCGTGAACCGTTCCGTGCAGCAATTGCTTGCGAAAGGCTGTGTCCAATTCGGTCGGGACGATGTTGCGCAGTGCAATGCCTTTGTATAGCGGGTTAAAAGTCAGTGTTGAAGCCCCCAGCGGCTTATAAAAATTGGCATTGAGAAAATCTTCGAAATCTTTTCCTGAAAGTCGCCGTACCATGCGCGGATAATAGTAGTAAGAGAGGTCGCTGTACACGTATTCGCCGCGTTTGCCCAATGGAGAATCCCTGATTTGCAGCAATATGCTGTCCACGTAGTTGTGATTAATATAAAGTTTATCGGCAACCTTCAATGAGTAGGTGCGGGTAGAGTCTTTGCTGAAAACTGTGGCACGCAATGTACCGTCGGGCTGGCGGGTATTTTGCCAAAACGGAATCCACGCTTTTAGCCCTGCCCGGTGGGTCAAAATCTCTTTCAAGGTCAGATTTTTTTTGTTGGTCTTAGCCCACGACCTTTCGTAACGCGAAAAAGGCTTTTCAATGTCTATTTTCTTGGCTTCGTACAATTTCATCAATGCAGCTACCGAAGTGCTTATTTTGGCGATGGAGGCAAGGTCGTACACATGGTTTTTCTGCACGGGCAGCAAAGAGTCAAAAGTCTGATAACCAAAGGCTTTATAGTAAAAAACTTTCCCATTTTTAGCTGCCAGCACTACGCATCCCGGTGTTGCCTGCTTTTCTACTGCCAGCCGTGCAATGGAATCCGTCGGGCGCAATTGCAAGCGGGAAAGACCAAGTTCTTCAGGCCAAGTAAATTTCATTCGGCCTAATGTCTGCGTTGGCACGCCTGTATCTTTGTCAAAAATCGGGGGCAGATGAAAAGGCAATTTTCCCTGAAAACCAATCGCTCCGAAAATGGCCTGCGCCATCAGTTCCTGCGAATCTTGCGTATCATCGTAGGCGAGCGCAACTGCCTCTATGCGGTCTATACGGTCTATTTGCAAAAGCTGAATCGGACTGCCAAATACGGCGAGCACAACTTTGGTTTTACGGTCTAACTGATTGATAAGATAGGCAACCTCCGACTCTATGGTGCGCGAACCCTGCAACAGGTCGGGTTTACCGTGCAAGCCAATAATAATCACGTTGAAAGGCTTCATCTTTGCCAACAACTCATCGGCAGCTTGGCGTGTCAGATTGCGGCGTGCCGAAAATAACTTTACAGGCGCATAAAGTTGCAAAGTGTTGCCAAAGTCGGACAGCATAGGGACATCGCTAACAGAGATTGCAGCAAAATCAAAATCTTCCAAGTCCTTAAAAGGCAACAGGTTATCTTTGTTTTGAAGCAATGTAAGCGCTTTTTCCGCTGCTTGTCGTTGCTCCCATGCAGCCTGCCAGATGAAATGTTCCAAACTGTCGGCGCGGTTGCACAAAACTTGCGCCAGAGCAGGTTGCTGCAATAGCACAGTCAAACTTACGGCGATAAAAAAATAAGTAAACTTCATAAGCAGAAACAGTGAGACAGGGCTACATTTCATCAACCTTGGTTACCGTACCCTTGAAATTGCTGTTGGTAAAAAAAATAGTGTAGTAATAAACCCCGGAGGGGAATCCCTTACCATTCCATTCAAAATCCTTTCGGTCGCTTTGAAAAACCAACCTCCCCCAGCGATTATAAATTTCAATTTTCAGAAACTCGTTTTGACAATTTTCGGGCGGCCAGTTCGGAATTCGGAACGTGTCGTTAATACCGTCGCCGTTTGGTGTGAATACATTGGCAGGCTGAAAATTGCGCAGGTCAAACTCGGCTGCATATCGCATTTGCACCAAAATGGTATCGGTTCGGCTCAAACCGCAGTCGCTTTTATCGCGCACTGCAAAGCTGATGTCAAACTCGCGGCGGCGGTTGAGCATATTGCAATCGGGAAGCCATGTAAACGGCACTTCCAATGGTGCGATGCCCTCCCTGTTTTGAAAACTCATACCAAAATCGGTTAATGCAAATCCCTGAGGCTCAGCAGAAACGGTGATAACATCGCGGTCGGCATCATCACCGCGAACGGTAAATGCAGTGGGTTGCCCGGGCTGAACATTGATGAGATACCGGCGGGTTTGCGGTACTTGCGTTAAACTGGCATCAATTACCGGCGGATTAGGATTCGGCACAGGCAGCAGACGCAGCGTAATGCGAATGGTATCGGCACGGTTTAAGTTACAGAGCCTGCGGTCGGCAGCTATGAAAGTCAGTTGAAACTCTCTCGGCTGGTTGTTGGTCAGCAGGCTGCACGGCGGTTGCCACGCAAAATTGCTTTGCACGGTTTCTCGCCCTGTAACAGGATTTGGCGTGAGAGACATGCCCGTTTCAGCCAAAGTAAAGCCAACGGGCGTACCTGTGAGTGTAATTGTATCGCCATCGGCATCGGTAGCGCGGATAGCAAAACGCACCTGCTCGCCCGCACGGATTTCGCGGAAATAACTTTTTGCGGCAGTTTGTGTCAAATCGGTTGGCGTAATGACGGGGGCGCGGTTGTTTTGCTGTCGGTACAGCAACACCAAACGCACAAAAATGGTATCAACGGCAAAGGTCTGGCAACCTCTGAAATCTCTCGCAAGGAAGTCAATTTCAAAAGTTCGGCTGAATACACCCCGCGCCAAATCGGGCAACAAGCTGCAGTCCGGATTCCATGTGAGTGCTGACCGCAATACAGGTCTTCCACTACGGTCGGTGAATTGCATTCCCACATCTGCTAAATTAAAACTTTGTGGCAAGGCGCGAAGCAACAGGCTGTCGCGGTCGGCATCATCGGCTAAAATATTGGCCGTGTAGGGCTTTCCGAGTTCTACTGTATCAACGTAGGATTTAGCAAATCCTGCCCGAAGTGGCAATTCAGCAGCAGCCACAGGTCGTCTGTTAGGTGTAGTATCAGGCAAAATGCGCAATCGCACACGTGCCGTATCAAATTTAGGGCGACCACACTCGTCAAAATCGTTGATGAGAAAGTTTACAAAGAAATCTTGTGAACGGGTACTGTCGGCCAGCAACAAACAGTTCGTAGGCCAGTGGAAGTTACCTGTAACAGGTGCTCTGCCACGCACATCGGGGAATGCCATAGCTAATGCTTGCGGATTGAGATTAACCCCCTGCAAGCGTAAGAGCACGCTATCGCGTTCATTATCTGCACCCTGTACCGTAAAATTAAATGCCCGACCTACAACAACGGAATCAAAATAAATGCGTGTGCGGGCATCAAAAGGTAAATTAGGACGCACCTCAGGGCGTAAATTCGGACGGGTTTTTACAAACAGCCGTACCCGCACCACCGAATCGGAAGTAGCAGGCGGGCAAATCTGAAAGTCTTGTGCACGGAACTCGAAATCAAAGGCGCGACTGCCGCCCGGCGGCAAATCTCCTACCGCATCACAAGGCGGTATCCATTGGAAAGTACCGTTTAAGGGTGGCAAACCTGTTAGTGTCGAGAATTGCGCGCGCACGACTGCCATATCAAAACCTATCCCCCGAGCAGTCAGGCGGATGCTGTCGCGGTCGGCATCTGTTCCCCTGACCGGGAAGCTAATCGGGCTGCCAACAAAGGCCGTATCATAAAACACCCGCGTTACAGGGTCAAAGCGCAGGTTGCCAATGGTAGGCACCGGTTTTTGATTGGGTATCTGCTTGTTTTTCAGAATAATGCGAACAGTAGTCTGTACACTCCGCGACGACTGACAGCGCGGCTGGTCGGTTGTAGTAAAGCGAAGGACATATTCGCGCTGCGCCTCATTAGGTGCGAGTAAATCGCATCGGGATGTCCATTGAAAAGTATTGCGCAACGGCGGTGTTCCGCTCAATGCACCGTTCAATGTCATGCCAAGAGCAGCAGGATTAAAACCGATACCTTCCATCAGTTGGCGCAGGGTGTTATTTTCACGGTCGGTTGCCGTCAGGTTGAAACTCAGGCTTTGCCCTATTTCCAATTCAACAGTGTATTCCCTCCGCAGGCTATCGTAGCGGGCAATATCTGCCACTAACTGAGGTGGTGTATTGGGCGCAACTTCTACCAGCACATTCAACCGCACGGTGTCCGACTGCGGCAAAGGACAGTTGTTATCGGTTACAATCAAGTCAAAAGTATAGGGCAAGGGCCTGCCATTGCCATCAAAAAGTTGCGGACATTCCGGTACGCAGAACTGCTGACGCACCGTTCCGCCGTTAGGTAACGTTACGCGCCCGGGAAAGGTAAAACCGGCGGCTTCAGTAAAATTAACAGGTACTGCACTCACGGTGAGAATGGTATTAGGGTCTTGGTCGGAAAGTACCAAAGTACCGCATCGGTTGGCATCATCTGCCCTAAAGCGAATAGTATCGCGTTCAGTCAGAAAAGTGCCCGGGCGGTTCGGGTTGTCCACCTCTGCTACCGGCGGACGACTGCGGGGGCAATTCAACACGTACAACTGATACTCCCGCACCGTTTCACCGATTTTCACACCGTTTCTGAATTCGGAAATGGCAATGGCAAATACGTACAGCCCTGCTGCCTGAGGTGTAACGGATAGCACACCTGTATTGCTTACTTGCAGCGGCGGACTGCCCGGAATCATATTACCTACTCCTATGCCCGGTACAAAGCGCACATTAGGGTAAGGCCCCGGATTGGGAGGGTTAGGAGCAGGATTTGCCTGTGTACTCGTGCCGTTAATAGGAGTACGCAGTTCATATACCAAACGGTCGCCGTCGGGGTCGGTTGCACCGTAGTTAAAAGTAAATCGTTGCCCCGCGCAGGCATAGTCGCTGACAGGCAGCGTCAGATTGGGCGATGAGTTGATAAAGCGCATCCCGTTGCGAATTAGCGGCGGAAACTCCATGTAAAACGTCTGCCCTGCTGCCCCGGGCGCTATGATATTGTCAATCACATTATTGCGGCAACAACGCTCCCAACTAAGATAATAGCCGGCTGCTTCGGTATAAATATTAGGATTGAGTACCACTGTTGCGATATACGTAATACGCCGCGTTACAATTTGCCCAACCGCACAGGCAGGCACTGTATAGTTCACGGGGCGCTCCTCTACCAGCGGCAACTCAAATACCTGAATCAACCGATTAGTAGCTTTGGAAAATGCCCCTATACGCACCGAAGGACGGTCAATGGCAGCGGGGTTGCCGTTTACTGCATCAAAGTAAACGTTCAGCGTGAGGCGGTACGAATTGCCTCCGACATGCGTCATCTGAATTTCGCCCCCGACAATGTGTGTAGCCCATGCTGAGGTAGCCATCAAACCAATGGTTAGCGCAAACAAGCAGCAAAGGCGATAGAAGTTTACTTGTCTCATGTGTCCAAACGACATCTTTTTACTAAATTAAGCGAATAATGGCAAATCATTTATTTTTGCCTATGCCAAAACTCAAAATACATACTATACAAGTAAGTCATCCGTTGCGTTTTATCAGGCAAATACTGCAAATTATCGGGTTTACCGTGTTGTCGGTACTTGCTTTTCTGCTGTTCGGCTGTGGTGAAGGGCAACCCAATGCTGTATTGGAGTTGTATGTGCTCAACGGCTTTGGCAACGGCGTACCTAATGCCCAAGTTGCCATTTACCGAACCCGCGAAGATTGGCTTAATGAAACCAACCCCGTAAAACCACCCAAACAAACAGCCGATAACGGTGTCGTGCGTTTTGTAGGGCTTGAAGCGGGAGAATATTATATCAACGCAGTAAGCGATAGCCTCAACAACTGGGAGGGAAAATTTCGCACAACTGTCAAATCTATCGGTTCTTTTTATGTTAATACAGAATTTACGGTTATCAGCAAAAATAACAGCGGATTGCTGGCAGGCCCGGGAGGCAAGCGATGGCGGATTGTAGATGTTACACTCAACGGGCAACCTTTCCCCTCTGGCATAGCCCCCTGCATACGCGACAACTTCAATATTTTTTTCAAAGCCAATAAGTTTGTCCGCGACGAGGGGCCTACCAAATGTGCAGCCTCTGACCCACAGACACTGGAAGGCAGTTGGCGTTTTAACAGCACTGGAACCGACCTTATTTTTGATTACGGCAATGAAATTGAGGTCTGGAAAATCATAGATATCAGCAAAGACCTGCTGCGGTTTCAGCTTACCTTCGGAGCAGCAGTAGTAGTAGTCAGCCTGCAGCCTGTACAATAAATTTTTTGCTGCACATGCAACTTTTTTACTATTCTTGCGGTATTGTAAACAGAATGTTCATTCTTTTACTGGGGTTGACTGGTTTTGACAGCATGAGTGTTTGCGAGTAAGCATGTCGGGAGTTGGAGGTATTTCCCGTAAATAAAACCTGCCGAAAAGATAACTGGCGAGACTAACTACGCCCTGGCTGCTTAATCCGGAGGATTAAGCACCTGTGTTCCGGGTGCCCATGCGCTGCCGGCTACCAATCGGGACATCACGATGCAGCGCTGGCTTGTGCGATGTTGTTAAGCACAAGCGAGATTCTAACAACTAAGGTTGGGTTTCGGCGAGTTTCCCGCCCGGCCCTTCCCGACAAGCAAAGGAAACTAAGCATGTAGAAAGCTCGACAAAGCCGTGTTCTGGACGCGGGTTCGAATCCCGCCAACTCCACTAAAAAGCCTGATAATAAACTGATTATCAGGCTTTTTTATTGTAAGCAAATGGAGCTATTGCAAGCGCATTACACACGCATGCAGATAAGACGCAGTTTTTCAATGATTTTTAAAACCGGAATTCCAAAATGCCGCTTTATTTTGCCATATGCTTAGTTGAAATACTTTTGACCATCGCATGAACTACTCCAGAGTTGTCATCAAAATTGGTTCTAATGTGCTGGCTACTCCCGAAGGCAAGCCGGATGAAGCACATATCGCCCACTTGGTGGCGCAAATTGCAGCCCTGCGCAATAAAGGCATAGAAATACTGCTCGTTTCCTCCGGTGCGGTTGCATCCGCCCGCGGGCGTGTGCGTTTAGCCTCTGACATTGACCAAGTTACAAGGCGGCAGGTTTTGGCAGCAGTCGGACAAATTCAACTCCTGCAACTCTACAATCGCTTATTTGAAGAGAAAAGCATCACCGTTGCACAGGTGCTTGTAACCAAAGACGATTTCCGCGACCGCAATCATTACCTCAATATCCGCAATTGCTTCACGGGGTTGCTACAACATCAAATCATCCCCATTATCAATGAAAATGACGTAGTTTCGGTAACAGAACTTATGTTTACCGACAATGACGAACTGGCAGGGCTGGTTGCTTCCATGATGGATGCCGACACGCTACTGATTCTCAGTAATATAGACGGTATTTACACGGGAGACCCACAGCATCCGGACAGCCATTTAATCAGCGAAATAACACCTGAAATGAATCTAAACCGCTATATTAGTACCGAAAAATCGGATTTTGGACGCGGCGGGATGCTCACCAAAAGCAACATGTCGCGAAAGGTAGCACAGTTGGGCATTGGCGTTCGTATTATCAACGGCAGGCGACCGCACATCCTCACCGATTTACTGTTGGAAAACAAACAAACAGGCACTTATTTCAAACCGCTGCGAAAGGCTTCCAACATCAAAAAACGCATTGCCCACAGCCGCGATTTTGCCAAAGGTAAGGTATTTGTCAACCAAGGAGCCGTAGAAGCCGTCAGTTCAAACCGTGCTGCCAGCCTGTTACCTGTTGGCATTACGCATATAGCCGGAGATTTCCAAAAAGGAGATTTAGTACAAATTTACAATCCTGAAAATCAGCTCATCGGAATAGGAATTGCCCAATACGGCGCAGATAAATTACAGGAACGTATAGGGAAAACAGGACAAAAGCCTTTCATCCATTACGATTATCTGTTTATTGAGTAAAGGCTTACTCCTTAATGAGCCGTATGTGCTGCGTCAATTCGCTGCACTGTACATAAACGAAATAGGCGCCCGAAGCAAGGTTTTGCATCGGAATTTCAATGCTGCTGTTGCGGGTTTGAATGCTACCCTCCCAAACAATGCGTCCTAAATGGTCAGCAAGCGTTACTTTTACCAGTTGCGGTTTTAATAAATCAAAACCGACGACAGTCTTGGTTTTTGCCGGATTGGGGAATAAAACAACTTTGGGCTCATGAATAGCCGGTTCTTGCGGCAAGGAAACCGTACCCTCAACGGTAATGGCGCGAGTAAGGGTTTGTTCGCAGTTGTACTCATCGCGAACAGTTAGAGTTACGTTGAACGTACCCGCGCGCTCGTAAACCGTTTTAACTTCGCGTCCACTTGCCGCTTTGCCGTTGCCCAGATTCCAAGTCCACGAAACTGCCGCATCACTTTCTGCCGTTAGCCGCACGGTATCACCCGCGGTAAGTACACTGCCTCCTGTACCTGTTGCCGAAAAACGGGCATGAAGAGTGCTTACCCGCAATAACAGTGTCAGCGGCAAACTTTCCCGTACAGAATCGGCATTGGTAATATAGATGGTTTGGGGCGCTGTTAGTTTGCCCAAATTCCAAGAAGCGCCTTCTTCCACATGCTGTCCTGTAGGTGGCGGCGTAGTATAGAATCGAAACTTGGTACCATTGGACGGCGCAATTATCACTGTTTCATCCGGGCAAAATATGCGCTCTGCTACTACAGGCACAGCACCTTGCCCAACCACTCGAATTCTTTTCTCGATGGATGACACACAACCCAACCGGTTTTTGATACTCAAACGAACGCGATATTCTCCTGTGCGTGTGTAGCGATGGGCAGGGTCTTGTACGGTAGAGCTTGTTCCATCGCCAAACTCCCATAGCCACTCTGTAGCTCCCAAACTACGGTCATAAAAAAGTGTAGGCGGCGTATCGGGGCCTAAACCAACCACCTCTGGTACTTCAAAGTCAGCAATGGCTTCTACGGCTACAATCTGCAACTTCTGTGCATCACTTTCAACAATTGAATCAACCGAAGTAACCCAAAGTTGTAAGTTGCGGTCGGCTAACAATTTGTAGAAAGTACCTGTATGAACCGGCTGGGTATCGGACGGGTTTAAATAAAAATTAAATCTTGAACCACCTGACGGTCTGATGGTTACGGAATCCCCTTTGCAAACCTCCACATCTCTCACCGTAGGAACGGGGGCTTTACGACCTACCCGAAACGTTCGCTCGGTAGTGTCTTTACAACCGAAAGCGTTCGTAACTACCAGTTTTACCGTGAATACCCCCTGCCGATTATACTTATGTGAGGCGCTGCGTTCGGTAACTGTGGGCGACCCATCGCCAAAGTCCCACTCCCATCGTGTAATCGGAACATCGCTCACACTGCGGTCGGTAAAAGTAACACGGTCGTAAATCACAGTATCAAAACGCGGCGCATAGTCAAAATTAGCTCGCAAACGGATACGACTGATTTCAACTTCGGCAGGCAAACTTTCTAAGGCAGAGTCTATACTGGTTATCAACACTTTGCGCACCGCGTTGTTAGTCAGCAGGTAACTTCTGCCCGTAGCGGCAGGCCTTACCGAAAGGCTGTCGTGATAAAAATTGAAATTGCATGCATTCAGCGTAGAAGGTGCTATCAATACCGGGCTGTTTTGGCAGGCATAGAGAATAAACGGTATCTGAGGACGGTTGCCTTTGGCCAAACGAACGACTTTGACGGTTTTAGTAAACACAGCCTGACAGCCTTTATCATCGGTTATTGTCAGCCGGATGCGATAGTCCCCCGGATTTTGGAACTGCACCATCGGATTTTTTACAGTTTGCACGGGTAGCCCGCCGCCAAACTCCCAGTGCCATGCGATAGCATTGATGCTTTCATCAAAAAGATACAGCTTATTGGAGTCTGCAATATTCAGGGAATCAATGGAGCGAAAATGTGCTACTGCCGAATGGATTTTGACAGTGTAGGATACCAATGCGCTTTCTATCGGCTGGTCATAGCCGCTAACAAAAAATGTTTTACCTTCATCGCTCATTGTCAGCGGTAAATACGCACCCTCGCTGATAGGAGTTTGTAAGTTATCCGGTGTGTAAAAGCGGAAGCGGCTGCCATTGCTCGGAGCGAAGCGAACCGTATCGCCGCCGCACAAGTAGTCGGGCATTACCGGCGGCTGACTACGTGCCGTAGCAGGATTTACTTGTAAAGCACCCTGATTAACAGTATTTTGCAGGTCGTTCAAACTACTGCCCACAGCTATCACAAATGAAACTCGTCTTTTTTCGCCCACTTCCAAACGAGGGATAACAGCGGTAACAACATGTGCCACATCAGCGCCTTCTGCTCGGTGCATACCTGCTTGCGCCCGTGCCACTCTCGTAGAAAGGCTGATGAACTTTTCAGCAATGCTGAAGCCGTCCGCAAAATTGAACTGATTGGCAACACCTGCCTCTTTATCTATCGCGTAATAACCATTTACTTCGCTCATGGACTTAATGCCCGCCCAAAGTCCGCCGTTTTTATATACATAGCCGAAACCGTTAACAGCATCCCATCCTGCTTTGTTGTTCAAATCGCCAATGTCCCAGTCGGCATAAATACCCACCCGCAGGCTGTCAAAGCGTGCCATTGAGTTGTTGGTAATATCGTAATGTACAATGATATACTGCTGATGGGGCGTATTGATTCTACCGCTGATTGTTTGTTCTATATTGATATTCAGACGATTAAAATTATTGATTGCATCGGTAAACGAAGCATAAGCTACCGTTTGCTGTAATCCTTTGTCCAATATCCTCGGATGCTTGACGGGCGTAAAGTCTGATGAGCGTTGCCCGGGAGCGATATATACACTATTAGAAACAACCGTAGGCGAAAGACCAACCATCAACCCCATTTCAGCCAGTATCTGACGGTTATCAAAACGAAGCCCGATACCGGAAAGATATTGACTGTCGGTCATTCCGATACGCCCATTGGCAGCAGCAGAAAGGCTGATGCGATTAAAATTGAAAGTCATAGGACTGGCTGAGGTCGTAATGGCAAACATTTGCCAATCCGAATAATCCCCATCTGTGTAATTCAGGCGAAAATGAATTACCTCCCCCGGAGGCGTATCGGGTGCAATGTACACCGAAAAAGGTTGTTGCCGATTATTGACAGAATCCAGCGTAGATAATTGACCAATCGTAAAACTTCCCTGCAATACCTGTGCATAGCGCGAACTTGTTGTAAGCGTTACCCTTGCATTGACAAGCGGACGGAGCATGTTGCGGAATACTGCCGATATTTGGGCTGTATCGTCATTGGCCACTTGTCCGATAACACCTCTTGCTGACCATTGAATCTGACTAGCAACTATTGCCGCAGCAGTAGACTCGTTTTGCAAAGCACGCAACACATTTACACGACCTCTACCCAATTTATTGACAAAAGGTGCATTTTCGGGCAGTGCATACACGTCATCAGCCGTTACTCGCAGCAAAGCTGCCACTTGCACTGCTTTTAATTGAGGAAATTTAGAACGAATCAAACCTGCCGCACCGGCAACAAAAGGCGCAGCAAATGACGAGCCCGACAGCGAAGATGTATAATCGGGGCCGGTGAAGGTGCTCCAAATATCTACACCGGGGGCCATGAGTGCCACATGGTTGCCAAAAATTCCGTTACTTGCCCGTCTGTCTTGTTTGTCGGAGGCTGCAACCGCGAGCACATTTTCATAGGCAGCAGGGTAAAAGGCGACCTCAGCACCGCCCGCTACTGACCAGTTTCCGGCAGCCGCCACCACAAGTACATCCTTTTGATGTGTGATATAATTGATAATATCCTGTTCCCAGCGCAAAAACGTAGCAGCCTGCCCAATAGAAATGTTGATAATTTTTGCACCGTTTTCTGCTGCATACAAAATCGCCTGATATAACCCAACAGGATTCAGCGAACCGATACGCGTAACTTTCAGCGGCATAATGCGACAATTATATCCCACACCGGCAAAACCTGTATTGTTGTCGGGAACAGCAGCCGCAACACCTGCAACAGCCGTGCCGTGAAAATTATTGTAAATGTTAGTGCTCTCTGCAAAATCTACACCCAAACTGTCGTCTGTGAAGCCATTACCGTCATCGTCTATGCCCGGCCTGCCAAAGCGTTCACGGTTGTTGTAATACAAATTTCTGCGCAAGTCAGGATGGTCAGTACGCACGCCTGAATCCACTATGGCTATTACAGTACTTGTATCGCCTTTGCTGATTTCCCATGCCTCAAAAACACGCGACAGCCGATACCCATACATGCGCCCCGGAAACAGCAGTTCATTAAAAAAAGGGTCATTAGGCGTAAAAGACTCATTTCCAAAGGTTTCGTAATGCAGTGGTATAGGCTCTGCATAGGCGACTTGCAGTTCTGCCTGTAATAATGGCAAGGCTTTTTCGGCAGAAATACCCGCTTTTAAATGCACTTCATATAAATATGCTATTTCGTAATTACCAAACGTCATGCGATTGGTAGCAGGATGTATTTGCCTAACAGACCGAATACCGATTTTTGCAATAACGTCAGGCGGCAGAGGTTGAGCAAAAGAAAATGATGCAGACGGCTTGAATTTAACAATAAGCCTGTCTTGCGAAAACAGAGCACTCGATTCGCTTAGCGTCTGTAACTGACGAGCGACTCCCTCTCCACAATACCAAAGGAAAAACAAACAAAGTATAAGTCTTTTCAAGGGTGAACTGCTTTAAACATTACTTGTGCGATAAACTTCCGCTACCGAACAGTCAGGTTATCTACTAATCTAGAGAAAATACGTGAATATTGTGGTTATGTTTCGCAATTTCACCCAAAATTCACCTGTGGCAGATGTAGCAATCATTGGCGGCGGCGCTGCCGGTTTCTTTGCTGCCATTCACGCCGCAAAACTGTTGCCCGGTAAGCGCATTTTGCTGATGGAAAAGGCGAATAAATTACTCATGAAAGTAAAAATATCGGGCGGCGGCAGATGTAATGTTACGCATGCTTGTTTTAACGTTAGCGAAATGAGTAAAAATTATCCCAGAGGGGAGAAAATCATGAAAAAATTATTGCCGCACTTCATGACAACCGATACGGTGCAATGGTTTGAATCGCGCGGAGTAGCCATAAAAGCAGAGGCAGACGGCAGAATGTTCCCTACGACCGATGATTCTCAAAGCATTATCAATGCACTGATGCAAGAAGCACGCCGCAATAATGTACACATTGAAAACCAATGTGAAGTAACGAAAATAGAACCCATTGATAAACAAGGATTTAACTTACATATTAAAGGCACAGCACAGCCTGTTTTCTGTCGCAAACTGATTGTGGCAAGCGGGGGCAGCCCCAAAGAAAGTGGCCTTGAATGGCTCAAAAAATTAGGGCACACCGTTGAGCCGCCTGTGCCCTCACTCTTCACATTCAATATGCCCGATGAAAGCATTACCGAACTGCAAGGCATCTCTGTTCCTCGCGCCATAGTCAAGATTATTGACAGTAAGTTTTCTTACGAGGGTGCACTGCTCATCACACACTGGGGCATGAGCGGCCCTGCCATCCTGAAGCTTTCGGCATGGGGTGCCCGATGGATTGCAGAAAAAAATTACCGATTTTCTATCATAGTGCGATGGGCTGCCGACTGCAAAGAGGAAGAACTCCGCGGCCAACTCCTGCAATATAAACAAAAACACGGCCAGCGTCTCATCGGCAACCGCAACCCTGTAAACCTACCCGCCCGACTTTGGGAATATTTGGTTGCTAAAACCGGCTTACCAAACAATAAAAAATGGCAAGATGTCGGAAAAACAGACATCAATCGCTTAATCAATATTTTGCGCAACGACACCTATCAAGTATCAGGAAAAACAACCTACAAAGAGGAATTTGTTACCTGCGGCGGCATATCATTGAATGATATTGACTGGTCGGATATGCAAAGTAAAAAAGTACCTAACCTGTATTTTGCAGGAGAAGTACTTGATATTGATGGCATTACGGGTGGCTTTAATTTTCAAGCGGCATGGACAACCGGCTACATTGCAGGCACTTCTGCCGCACGCTCCCTAATAACCCATTTATCGTAAACATTGTATGAAACCATTCACTAACTTTTTTTGCTGCGCTTGGCTGCTCATAACTCTTCTTATCGCAGGCTGTCAATTCGATTCTCAACAAGCGGCAGAAACATCTGCAACAACAAAATCAGCCAATACTGTTAAATACTCCAAATTTTTCAGCATAGAACCGCAAAAAGATTATACGATTCTGACCGTTACTCCTTTTGAAGGCAACGAATTGCGGTACGCTCTCTATCCCAAAACATTGCCCCAACCAAACATACCCGACAACTGCCAACCGATAGCTATTCCGATTGAAAGTGCGGCTCTATATAGCACTACTTATACACATCTGTTTGAACTTATTAATTGTCAAAATATTATCAAGGGTTTTGCAGGCACTTCCTACCTGTATAGCCAATCGTTGCGGCAGGCTGTTGCAGCAGGCAATATTCTAGAGCTGGGTTCGGGTAACCAACCGAATGTGGAATTGCTAAACCAACTCAAACCCGATATTGTTATGTTGTATATAGGTGCCAGTGATATAGACAAATTTTCATTATTACAGCGCACCGACATAAAAGTTATCATTAATGCCGATTTTTTAGAACACACCCCACTGGGTAAAGCAGAGTGGATTAAAGTGGTCGGCCTGCTTTGCAACAAAAGCAATGAAGCAGACAGTATTTTCAATCAAGTTGAGCAAAACTATCAACAACTCAAACTAAAAGTTAGTCAAAATATACGAAAGCCTACTGTATTTGTCAATATACCCTACAACAATACGTGGTATATGCCGGGCGGCAACAGCTTTATGGCTCATTTGCTGAAAGATGCCGGAGCAGATTACCCATGGCAAGAAGAAGCACAAACAGGCAGCCTGCCGTTGAGCTTGGAAGCAGCATTTTCCCGCATTCAAACGGCCGACTATTGGATTAACCCCGGCAGTATGGAATCGCTCGATATGATTCGGAAAACTGACACGCGGTTTGGACTGCTAAAAGCCGTACAAACGGGCAAAGTTTTCAATAACAACAAAAGGCAATTGTCGGGCGGCGGCAATGACTATTGGGAATCGGGTAGCGCAAGACCCGACCTTGTACTGGCTGATTTAATTGCCATTTTTCATCCTGAAATTGCACCTGACCATTCATTTATTTACTTTCAGCAGCTACAATAAGGCATGAAAATCATCCTTCGCGTCATCGGAATATTAGTTGCATTCTATCTTTTGCTGATGACTGTTATCTATTTCGGGCAGTCTTATGCGATATTTCACCCTATTGAATTAGCCAAAAATTACCAATTCCGGTTTGACGCTGCTTTTGATGAATACATACTCTTTACTCCTGATGGAGAACAACTTAATTTGCTGTATTTCAGAAGCCGACAGCAACCGTCAAAAGGCCTTGTGCTATACTTCCACGGCAATGCGGACAATCTGCAACGCTGGGGAAAGTACAATAAAATTTTTCTTGGGTCGGGATATGACTTCATGGTTTGGGATTACAGGAGCTACGGCAAAAGTACAGGCAAACCGACAGCAGATAATATGCGCAGTGATACGGATTTAGTTTATCAATTTGCCAATAAAAAATACAATAGCAGCCAAATTATTATTTATGGCCGCTCGTTGGGGACAGGTTTGGCGACGTATGCGGCTGCCCGCCACAATGCGGCACGCCTGATTTTGGAAACACCTTATTACAGTTTGGAAGATGTGGCAAAAACCTATGCACCTATTTTTCCTTATGGCAGCCTGCTGCGCTATGAGTTCCCGACTTATCGCTTACTGCCCGAGGTAAAGTGTCCTGTTACTATTTTCCACGGTACGGCCGATGAACTGTTGCCCTTTGCTTCCACCGTCAAATTGCAAAATATGCTCAAAAAAGGTGATGAATTTATCGTCATAGAAGGCGGTAAGCACCACAACTTGGATGATTATGAGCAATACCGCAGTCATTTGCGGTCTATCCTGCGCTGATTGTGCGTTCAAACCAATAGCGACAACAGAAAAGGCCTTGCACCGCAGTACAAGACCTCTCCCTAATAATGCTAATGAACTACCTAACCTAAATATGAATCACTTCGCCGTAAGCGGCCGCAGTAGCTTCCATGATGGCTTCGGACATAGTCGGGTGCGGGTGAACAGCTTTGATGATTTCGTGGCCTGTGGTTTCCAATTTACGCGCCACAACTGCTTCGGCAATCATTTCAGTAACATTTGCACCAATCATATGACAACCTAACCACTCGCCGTATTTGGCATCAAATATCACCTTTACAAAGCCCTCTTTTGCTCCGGCGGCGCTAGCTTTACCCGATGCCGTAAACGGAAATTTACCTACTTTGATTTCATAACCTGCTTCGCGAGCTGCTTTTTCGGTCATACCAACAGAAGCAATTTCGGGACTGCAATAAGTACAGCCGGGGATATTGCCATAATTCAATGGCTCGGGATGATGTCCTGCAATTTTCTCCACGCAAATAATGCCTTCGGCAGAAGCTACATGTGCTAATGCAGGGCCTTTTACGATATCGCCAATAGCATAGTAGCCGGGAATGTTGGTGCGATAGAACTCATCTACCAGCACTTTGCCTTTGTCGTAAGCAATGCCTACTTCTTCCAAACCGATGCCCTCGAGGTTGGTTGTAATACCGGCCGCAGAAAGCACCACGTCGCATTGAATTTCTTCGTAGCCGTTTGCGGTTTTCACTTTTACCTTACAACCTTCGCCCGATGTGTCTACCGACTCAACCGATGAAGAGGTCATAATCGTCATACCGGCTTTTTTGAAAGTTTTTTCCAAGTGTTTGGAAATTTCCTCATCTTCCAAAGGCACGATGTTGGGCATATATTCTACAATGGTAACTTTTGTGCCAATGGTGTTGTAGAAATAAGCAAACTCTACTCCAATAGCACCCGAGCCGATGATGACCATGCTCTTAGGCTGCTTTTCCATTGCCATTGCTTTGCGGTAGCCGATGATTTTTTCGTTATCAATTGCAATACCGGGCAATTCGCGGCTGCGTCCGCCTGTTGCCAAGATAATATGCTCGGCGCTGTACTCGGTTTTTGAGCCGTCAGCAACAGTTACTTCCACTTTTTTGCTGGGCTTTACTTTGCCAAAACCCATCAGTTTGGTAATATTATTCTTGCGAAAGAGAAATTCAATACCTTTACTCATGCCGCCTGCAACGCTACGGCTGCGTTTAATCATGCCGTCAAAATTGACTGCATAATCTTTCACCTCAATTCCGTAGTCTTTTGCATGTTGGATATATTCAAAAACCTGAGCACTTTTCAGCAGGGCTTTGGTAGGGATACAACCCCAATTGAGGCAAATACCGCCCAGTTCCTCTTTCTCAACTACGGCTACTTTCATCCCTAATTGAGAGGCGCGAATAGCAGCTACATAGCCCCCGGGGCCACTGCCAATCACAATTACATCATATTTTGTGGAAGACATATCGTTTAGAAAATGGATGTTTAAACGCTTGTGCAAAAATAAGCCTAAATGTGAGATTTTACAGAAGCAGGTAAATTTAACCCCAAAAGTCAAAATTGCGTTAATCTATTAAATTGCAGTAAAAAATTATTTCAAACCGACTTATGCGAATCAAATCCATAATTTTTGCGGGAGGCTTTGCGCTTATGATAAACGCAGCAACTGCACAAAACGTTGCTCCCGGCTCTTTGGGCTACTATAACGATGCGCTCCGTTTTTCACAAACCCGATTTGGCGGCACGGCGCGTTTTCAGGGCATTGCAGGTGCCAATACAGCACTCGGCGGCGATGTTTCGTCTGCCTTTGTCAATCCGGCAGGATTAGGGATGCTCCGAAAGTCGGAAATGACTTTCAGTTTTGCGGGAAACACCGCCAATACGCGCAGTTCGTTTTTGGGCGAAACAATAAGTGCGGGCAATTTTAACCTGAACCTCAATCACTTAGGTTTGCATTTCTCTTCGGACAAGGGGGCAGAAAGTACCGTGCGGGGCAGCACTTTTGCCATCACCATGACGCGCAACAACGATTTTCAGGAACTGATTGACTACCGCGGTACCAATAACCGCAATTCTATTGTGGACTATTTCTTAGACCGCACCGATGGTCGCGTACCTTGGAGCGACTTAGACGACGAATTGCGAAACGGTATTTTCAGCCTCGAAGGGCTGGCTTATGCCACCTATCTGATTAACCCTTTCTTTGGCGACAATACCACCCGTAACTCTTACGAGTCGTTTGTTCCGCTGGCTCCTACCATACAAGCAGAAAATATCAACAGAAGCGGTGCGCAAAGCCAGTGGAACTTGGCTTATGGCTTGAATATCAAAGATAAATTTTATCTGGGAGCAGGCCTTGGCATTGCTACGCTACGCTATTCGCAAGACAAAGTCTATACTGAAACTGTCATCAATAGCACCGCACCGCTGCCCGGAGGCCAGCGCCTGCCGCTGAACAATCTGGAATTGACCGAAAAAAACCGCCAAACCGGAACAGGTATTAATGCTAATATAGGTGTCATTTTGCGCCCGACTGATTTTTTCCGCATCGGAGCATCGGTTACAACACCTACCGTTTACCGCATTACTGATAGTTATGAGGCACAACTTGCCGTATTGTATAACAACTATCCATTTACCGAATTTCGGAATGGCCAGCCGATTATCAGGGTGCTTTCCAACGAGCGCGCCCGTACCGATATGATTGAGTCGCGCTATACTATGCGTACTCCTATGCGTATCAATGGCGGCGCAGCGTTTATTTTGGGCAAGCAGGGCTTTATCACGGCCGATGTTGAATTGGTGGATTACAGCAGCGCGCGGTTTTCTAACCCCGACCCGAATTTCTCCTTTGCGGGTGATAATGCTACTATTTCATCCATTTACCGAAGTGCGGTTAATATGCGGTTCGGCGGAGAAGCCCGTTTTGGCAACTATCGCCTTCGCGGGGGGTATGCACGCTACCAAAACCCTATGCAGGATGCCAACGATAACCTAAGCCGCAGTTTTATTACGTTTGGCGGAGGTTTGCGCAAAGAAAATTTCTTCTTAGATGCAGCCGTTATTACGAGTTTTTTTGACAGCCGTTACCGCATCTACCGATTGCCGCAAAACGAGCCGACGGTAAACATGAGCAGCAGCCGCATCGGCTTGACCGTAACCGCAGGTTTTTCTATCTGATAAAAAACCTAACAGGTTTTAAAACTTGTCGGGTTTCAAAATAATTCCAAAATCCTGCCTATTGCGACCAACTCGTAGGCGTTCTGTCCCAGCGATGAAGACGGAGCGCTGCCAACAGTTCCTGACTCATTGGCCGACCTGTACTGACCGCAATATTTTGGCGAACGTGTTTTTCTTTGCGCATACCCGGAATAACCGTGCTGACAGCCGGATGATGCAGAATAAATTCAAGAGCCATTTCAGCCATTATTTGTCCTTGCGGTACAAGTGGTTTTAATTTTTCTATCCGCTCAACCGTATTTTTCAGATTTTCGGGTACAAAATAAGTACTTCGCCAATCGCCGAGCGGAAAAGTGGTTTCCATGGTAAATGTGCCCGTCAGGCTGCCTTCATCAAAAGGCACACGGGCAATAATGGCAATATTCTTTTCCAAAGCGACAGGAAACAGTTTATCCTCGGGAGCTTGGTTAAAAATATTGTAAATTACCTGAATGGCATCAATCAGGCCTGTTATCAATTGCTTTGAGGCAATTTTCAGGCTCCCAGCGGTTTACACTGATTGCCCATGCGGTCAATCTTGCCTTCTTTTTGCAATTTGAGTACAGCCTCTTTCCACTCGTGGCGGTCTGCCCAGCCATCATCCCACACGTGAAACTGCATCAAGTCTATGGGCTCCATGCCCGGATTTTTCAGGCTGCGCTCGGTGTACTCCACAATGTGCGAAGCGGGGTAGCAATCTTCCAGACAATATTCCGGCTTTGCCGGCCATATAAAATTTTTAGCGGGAATTTTAGAGGCTACATAAATTTTTTTGTCGGGATGGCGGCGTACCAATTCACCGAGCAGTTGCTCGCTTTTTCCGTTGCCATATGCCCATGCGGTATCAAAAAAATTACAGCCCAATTCTACGGACAAGTCTAATGAAGCAGTGCTTTCCGTGTCGTCGGAGCCTGTCCAGCCTGCCATGCCCCACATGCCATAGCCAATTTCCGAAACCTTCCGGCCTGTTCTTCCAAAAGTGCGGTATTGCATATTGAAAAATGTTTAGTGTGTAAAAAACTATCTGCCCCACGCAGAAGGCTGACTCTTAATCGGTTAATACAAGAGCAATTTGCCAATGCTGTTTGCCTCAATATCGGCTTTATCCATTCGCTGAAAACGGTATTGTCCGGTGTTATACATAACGGCTTGGTCGTCGTAATGCTTGCTCATAAAATGCCCGGACTCGCCCGTAGGCAACACGCTTTTGGAACGCAAGGGTTCGGCAAAGTCAATTACGCGGCGCATGGCAGGCCCAAACGAGGCAGGATACAAACCACTATCCGTTACAGTGAACGAAATATTGTTGATGACTTCCTTACCACCCATCACAGGCGATGGGCCCACATTGAAAATGCGGTCAAATGGTTTGCGACGGCCAATCGGGTGCACGTGCTCAATGGTATGCACTTTGCCCCATTGCCATTGTGTCATATCATGAGTGCCAAATTGTTGTACCAAATCGGCTACGGCTTGCTTCAAGGCTGCTGTAATAATTTGCGAACGCGTTTCTTTTTCGGGTGTATTGACCTTATCCCACCATTTAGATTCCGCATTGGCAAGAATTTTTGCAAAACTTCTGTAAAACACATGCGTATAAACCAGAATTTTCAGGTCTTCCACTCCGATTTCATCTTCAAAAATGCCAACGTTCAGGTGGTGCATCAGTCTGTAATAAATAACAGGGGCTGTTGCTTCTAAGGTATGGTTGCCGTCCCATGCCTTCAACAGGTCGAGTGCTTTTTGCTCATCAGCCGACAACGTACCTTTTAATTCACCGGCTATCAATGCAATATTTTTCACAGCCTGTCCTGATTTCACATCGAGCGCCATCTGTGCCATCTCTTCTGCACTCCATTTTCGGTCATCGTTCAGATAGGCCGTGATATAGTCGGCGCGGTCATTCGCCAAGTAATAGCCGGGCTGCAAATAGCCTTTTACGGCATCGGGCTGATTGTTGGCAGAATAGACAAAACCCGAAGGAGGATTGATACTTTGCGGATTTTCTTCAAACGGGTGATACCCCTGCGGCAGCGATTGCAGGGTTGTGCCGTCCAAAATAAACTCGGGGCGTACGGCAGGGTTGCGCTTAGGCAGTTTGCCTGTTGCCCACCAAGCAATGTTGCCTGCTGCATCGCCGAACATAACGTTCAAGCCGGGCACGTCTAACATGGCAGCCCCTACCCTTGCTTCTTGTAAATTTTTGGCACGGGTCAGGATATAAACCGCTTCCAAACTATTGGTCGGGAACTCGTGCAGCGTCCACCACATAGCCACAGGGGCTTCATTTACTTGGCTGACATAGTTTAATCCATCATTGATTGGTTTCAGCACATCGTTCAGGATGACACCAAAGGGGCTTATTTTTACCTCAAAATCAATGGAGTTGCCACCTTTTACACGGATGGTTTCCTTGCGCACCTGCAAGTCCTGTGCTTTGCCATCTATCTCAACTTGCTGATTACCAACTGCTTTGAGACGATAAAAATCGATATCGTCATTTTCAAACATGGTCAGCCCCCAGCCCACATGGGGTGAATGCCCCAGCACTGCAAAAGGAAAACCTGCCAAGTAGTTGCCGTAAAAATTCAGCCCCGGGTAGTTGATGTGTGCCTCAAACCAAACCGAAGGCTGCGCATAGCCAATATGCGTATCATTGGCCAAAATTACCTTGCCGCTTTTGGAGCGGGAAGGCGCTATTACCCAGCCATTACTGCCCTGCAATAAGGGGAATCGGTCGTCAATTTGATTAACCAACTGCGCAACCTTCACCAACACCTCGTCAGCAGCTTCTACCTGAGGGAGGTCTGAGGGAAACCACCTCGTAACATTGGCTTCCGAAGCCTTCTGAATAGCCTCATTTTCAGGCAAATAAACAGGGATTTTGGTAACGGTCGTATCAAAATTCAAGGAAAAATCTTTGAGGTAATCTTCGCCCAGTTTGCGATACATTTTATCCAGTAAGGGGTCAGTACGGAAAGCCTGCGCAAAACTGAAAGTCATATAGCCATTGACCAAGTAAAAATCTTCAGGCGTGTAATTTTCCTTTTCAATACCCAGCAATACAAACTCCGGCGGCGTGCTGCCTTTGTCAATAAAATCATTAACACCTTGCAGATAGGCAAGTGCAGCTTTTTTCCATGGCTTATCTATAGCAGCAAAATGAGCCTGTGCGTTTTTCTTGGCAACCTCTGCCAAACCAATTGTACGGAAAAATCGGTCGGTTTCTACCAAATCGGGGCCGAGAATTTCAGCCAAACGGCCTGCTGCCAGTCGGCGAAGCATTTCCATTTGAAACAGCCGTTCCTGTGCATGAACGTAGCCTAGTGCGTAGTAGGCATCGGGTTCATTTTTGGCAAAAATGTGCGGAATGCCAAACTCATCAAACTGCACCTCTACCGAATCTTGCAAAGCGGTAAGGTCTAACGAACCACTCATTTGGGGGTGAGTGCTCAACAGCCATCCATACAATGCAGCAGCGGCAATTACAATCAGCAATAACAAACCAAGTAGTAGTCTTTTCAGCGTTTTCATTTCATAGGAAAGGGTTAAAACGCCCAAAAGTTACTATCTCAAATTATCAATCCGAAATAAATGAGCGAGCAAACAAGTAGGCCAAAACGCCTGCTCCAACCAAGAGGCAATAAATAGCAAAGTACAGCAAGCGACTGTTGCGCACCAAGCGAATCATTGCGCTGCAAGCAAACATACCAACCGGAAAAGCCGCCAAAAAACCACCGACCAAAGCAGCCACAGGTACTTTTTCAGGGTCTGTTAATTCCAGATAGTCCTTTACTTCCAGCAAAGTAGCCCCAAAAATAGGCGGTAAGACCATCAAAAAGGAGAATGGAGCAGCATGCTCGCGTTTGACACCCAGCAGCAGTGCCGCCGCAATGGTTGAACCTGAGCGCGAAATGCCCGGTAAAATGGCGATTGCCTGCGCAACACCTATCAGGAAGGCTTTCCAAAAAGATACTTCCGTACCCTGTTGCGGGCGGGCGTAATGGGCAAACAAAAGCAGCAAACCTGTACAGAGCAGCATAGATGCCACCAGCGTAATCTGCCCCTCAAAAAAAGATTCTATTTGCTTTTTAAACAGCACTCCGACAAATCCGACGGGAATCATAGAAACAAGGATTTTGGCGACAAACTCCGATGCTTCATTCCGACGGAACTCTAAAAGCCCAGTCAAGAGTCTGCCGATTTCTTTGCGAAACACAACCACTGTACTCAATGCAGTAGCTGCATGGACAACGATGGAAAACAAGAGGTTTTCTTTTAATTGCGCCCCCAGAAAGAATTTACCGAGTTCAATGTGGCCGCTGCTGCTAACCGGCAAAAACTCCGTTAATCCTTGAATAATCCCTAAAAGGATGGCTTCCCAAATGCTCATTCGGACTTAGATTTCATCATAATAGCAAAAAAACCGACTACAAAGCCTGCCAAAACCGTAACAGGCCCGATGGTTAGCCCGAGTATGCCAAAACCAAACTCTTCGCTGTCCAGTGCCATCAGCAGGAAGCCCAGCATTACGACCCCAACGCCGACCAACATCAGCACATAATTTTGTTTGGCAAAAGGAAAGCCTTTTTTGTTTTGCATATATTTGATTTTCAATAGTTTAACTAACGACGATACAGTTCGTCAAGCGAACGGTTCAAGTATTTATTAACGGCAAAGAAAGCACTCAGCGCTGCAATAAATGCACCTACGAGCAGCAAAGATAGAAATATTAACAAAGTAGAAGTCCATTCTTGTACTTGTTTAAATTCCGGCAGTACGTCGTATAACCAAAACAAACCGCCTGTAAGCAATATGGAAGCGATAATTCCGCTCAACATCCCGTAGAGTCCTGCACGCACAACAAAAGGTTTTTTAATAAAATTGTCGGAAGCACCCACCAACTGCATACTTCTGATAATAAATCGTTGTGAATAAAGTGCCAATTTGATAGCAGTGTGCACAAAAAAACCTGTCAATACAATCAAAAGTATGACAAGTGCAAATACAATAAACCCAACAATACGAATATTTCTGTCAATTTTATCCATAACGTCTTCTGCGTAAGATACTTGAAAAATACCGGGAATGGGATTGAGTTGCTCCTTGATGCGGGCAAGTTTATCGCTCTTATGATAAGCGGGCAATATATTGATAATGAATGAGTTGCGAAGCGGGTTTTCAAGTGCGTTACTTAAAATATCTTCTTCCAGTTCTTCTGAAAGCCTTTTAAGGGCTTCCTCTTTAGACTCATACCTGATTTTAGGCTGACCGTTTACCTTCAAAATAAATGGTTGGGATACCAACAAATTTACGATGCGCAGGCTGTCTTTGCTGTCCAAGCCATTTTCAAGCATTATCTGAATTTCTATGCTGGACTGTATTACTTTTGTAAACCTGTTTGTGTGCAATGCAAATAGGGTAAACGCACCAATAAGCAACAAGGCAGCAGTTATACTGACAATAATGTTGCGACTTTGGTAGTTTCCGACTCGCGAAGAAATGTTGCTGTCAGACGTTTGTTTCGTATTTGACTTTGCCATTTTGCGTTGTAAGTGGAATTTAGGAGTAAGTTTTGAACAAAAATAACTTTGTAGGCTAATGGTAAACAATTATTGGATGAAATTTTTCAAAACAGCTATTGCCGGAGCATTATTGGTCGGCTCTTTGAGCATCAATGCTTACGCACAGGAAAAAAACGCCGACAGCCTCCGCTATCCGCAGGAAAAACACTTGCGCAACATTCGCCAACTTACTTTTGGCGGCGACAATGCAGAGGCTTATTTCAGTTTTGACGGGCAAAAAATCGTGTTCCAGTCTAACTACAAAATGTGGGGTTTAGAATGCGACCAGATTTTCTACTTTGACCTCAGAGAGGGAGATATGTCCAAAGGTCGCCCCCAAATGGTCAGCACTTCGCATGGGCGCACGACCTGTTCCTACTTCATGCCGGGCGATACGACCATTTTGTATGCGTCCACACATTTGGGAGGCTTGACCTGTCCTGTTGCTCCGTCGCGAGAAGGTGGTAAATATGTTTGGCAAATTCACCCCGACTATGACATTTTTGTTGCTGACCTGAAAGGAAACATCAAAAAAAAGCTGACCAAACACAAAGGTTATGATGCAGAGGCAACCGTTTCACCCAAAGGCGATAAAATTGTTTTTACTTCCATGCGCTCAGGCGACTTAGAGCTGTGGGTAATGAATATAGACGGTAGCAACCAAAAACGCATTACCAAAGATTTGGGCTACGACGGCGGTGCCTTTTTCTCGCCCGACGGTTCAAAAATTGTGTTCCGCGCTTCCAGACCTAAAACGCCCGAACAGATTAAAGAATATAAAGACCTGCTCAAAAAAGGTTTGGTACAACCCACAGAAATGGAAATTTTCATTTGCGATGCCGACGGCTCCAATTTGAAACAAGTTACCAATTTGGGAAAAGCCAACTGGGCACCGTTTTTCCATCCGTCGGGCAAAAAGATTTTATTCAGTTCCAACCACGCATCGGCAAGGGGGTTTCAGTTCAACATCTACATGATTGACCTTGAAACAGGCAATATGGAACAAGTTACATACGACGGCGTGTTTGACTCTTTCCCAATGTTCTCTCCCGATGGCAAAAAACTGATTTTCAGCAGCAATCGCAACAATAATGGCACCAAAGACACCAATTTGTTTATTGCAGACTGGGTTGATTAAATACCGATAAAACCATTGTGCCCAACACATCTTAAAACCCGACGAATATTGACAATTCGTCGGGCTTTGTATTTTCTGCGTATCTTGTTCGTATGTGCCGTATGTGTACCAAGTTTGTTAAACAGAATGTGCGATGGCCTGTACTATATCGCACCAAATGTCATCAATATGCTCCAATCCTACCGAAACCCTTATCAGCCCGGGGGTAATTCCTACGGCGGCGCGCTCTTGTTCTTTCAGTTTAGAGTGCGTAGTCGTGGCAGGGTGCGTGGCAATGGTGCGTGTGTCGCCCAAATTGGAGGTCAGCGACAGCATTTGCAGACTATCCATGAATCTTCGGGCGCGCTCGATGCCTCCTTTCAATTCAAAAGTAACCATACCGCCACCCATACGCATTTGTTTTTTGGCAAGTTCATATTGCGGATGGATAGGCAAAAAAGGATATTTCACCCATTCAACTTCCTGATTGCCAAGTAGTTTTTCAGCAAGCGCATGAGCATTGGCGCAGTGACGTTCCATGCGTACTGCCAGCGTTTCCAAACTTTTGGAAAGTAACCAAGCATTAAACGGCGACATGGAAGGGCCGGTGTGTCGGGCAAAAAATCGGATGTCTTTAATCAGTTCTTTTTTGCCCAAAATAGCACCACCGATAACGCGCCCTTGCCCATCAATAAACTTAGTGGCCGAGTGCGTTACCAAATGTGCGCCGTATCGGGCAGGATTTTGCAAATAAGGTGTGGCAAAACAGTTGTCCACATTGAGAATAATATTGCGCTTATCGGCTAATTTTCCTAACCATTCCAAATCAATTAAATCCAATGCAGGATTAGAAGGCGTTTCCACAAAAATCATCTTCGTGTGCGGCTGTATGGCTGCCTCAAAACTTTCAGGGCGGTCTAAATCAGCATAGGTATGGGTAATGCCCCATCGCGGCAGAATTTGCGTCAGAATTTGATGGGTGGAGCCGAAAACCGAACGGGAAGCCACTATGTGGTCGCCTGCACGCAGTAATGCCGCCATACCGGTAAACATGGCCGCCATGCCCGAAGCAGTGGCAATACCGTCTTCCGTGCCTTCCAGCAGACACAGTTTTTCAATCAGTTCTGTATTGTTCGGATTTGAAAAACGGGTGTAAATATTGCCCGGTAGCTCATCGGCAAATAGTGCCCGTGCCTGTTCGGCATCTTCAAACGTGAAACTTGAAGTAAGATACAATGGCACTGAGTGCTCTCTGAAATCGGATTGTTCGGCCTGTGTGCGAATGGCCAGCGTCTCAAAATGGTAGCTCTGATTTTCCATGTCGCAAGTTAGCAACTCAGGTGTATTTTTGAAGTAAACACCATACTTGTTCCTAATTTTGCACCATGGCTGAAACACTGATTATAGACACTTCGCTGGGCAAGGCTGAAAAGTATGCTGCGCTCTTGCCGCAAATTAAGGCACTGACCGAAACAGAATCGGACTTGACCGCTAATCTGGCAAATATTACAGCGGCACTCAAACAAGGCATGGGCTTCTTTTGGGTTGGATTCTATTTGGTTAAAGATAATCAACTGGTACTAGGGCCTTTCCAAGGGCCTATTGCCTGCACTCGCATTCCTTTTGGCAAGGGCGTATGCGGCTGTACATGGCAACAGGCGCAAACCGTCATTGTTTCTGACGTGGAACAGTTTTCAGGGCATATTGCGTGCAGTTCATTGTCCAAATCAGAAATTGTTGTACCGGTTATCAAAAACGGTGTAGTACAAATGGTACTGGATGTGGACAGCACTGAACTGAATTATTACGATGAAACCGACCGCCAATATCTCGAGGAGTTGGCGCAATGGATTGCCGAGCGGCTCATATAATCGGCCGACTTATAGGTTTTCCTTGCTGAAGCGGAAAGGTAGCAACACGTTGATGCCTTCAGCTACCCATATTTCACCGTTTTGCCCTTCCATGATAATGCGGATAGGGCTTTTTTGTTTGTCTTCATACTCTGCTATTACCTGCCTGCATGCTCCGCAAGGATTTGCAGCCGTATAGTGCACTTCGCCTTTGCGGCGGGCAGTCACGGCAAGCATTTTCACCTGCAAATCAGGGTTATTAGCGCCGGCAGCAAACAAGGCTGTTCGCTCTGCGCATAACCCCGAAGGATACGCGGCATTTTCCTGATTGGTACCCCTGATAATCTCGCCGTTGGCAGTAAGCAACGCCGCGCCTACGTAAAAGTTGGAATAGGGTGCATAAGCCTTTTCAGTTGCACGCCGAGCTTCCTCCAACAAGTGGCGCTCGGCCGTCGGCAATTCTTCTATGCTGCCATATGCCTGTAAGCTGACATTCAGTTGAATTGTTTTGGCCATATTTTTTCAAAAAAGGACATATAAATTAGGCTAAAACAGATGCCATACAAACTGTATGGTTAAAAAAATAAAAAATGCCGACAGCAGAGAGGCTATCGGCAGTAATAAAACACACATCCAACCGATTAATAACCGGGATTCTGCACCAAATTTTTATTGGTATCTATCTCACGCTGTGGAATAGGCAATACCAATGCATTGGAGTTAAAGTTAAAAGTAGCATTAACAGGCAGTCGGTTGCGCTTCAAATCGTGAATTTGATGGCCTTCAAATGCCAGTTCTAATTTACGCTCCCGCAGGATATCGTTTAATGTAACAGTTGTAAGCGGCGGAAGCCCTGCACGCTGACGAACTGCGTTGATATCGGCAACAGGAGAGGCACCCACTTGCTGCCCCAATCGCAAATTACACTCGGCACGGGTCAGGAACATTTCTGTAATGCGCACCACTGGAACATCACCATATAAATCGCGGTGCTTGGATGTAAATGTATTTACTCCCGTGCGATAGAAGAGGTCTTATCGCTGCCGCCGTTCACGTTCAGGTCATACTGACTCAACGGCGCATCTTGGAATGCAAGCGCGCCCCAATCTGTATCAGAATTTGTACCTAAACTGTTAAAAGCGATAAAATCTTTTATGTAGGAGGTGTAAGAGTCTGGGTCATCTATCGGAATACCGTCTATTCGGTCGGAGTTGGCAGCTGCCATCAGATAAAAATCACGGTACTCCTGTGCATTGAGAAAACGGACTTTGCGGGTAGGTTTGCTATTACCAAACTGTACGCCAAAATTGATATTGGTTTTACCGGCTTTTCCGCGCTTGGTCGTAACCAAAACTACACCGTTGGCCGCACGCGAACCGAAAATGGCGGCGGAAGAGGCATCTTTGAGAATTTCAATTGATTCAATATCCTGCGGGTTGATGTCGGCCAGCGGGTTGGTTGCACCGCCAAAAGAACCCAAGTCGGCAGTAGTTACGGGAATACCGTCAATCACATATAGCGGTTCGTTGGAAGCAGAAACGGATGACTACCCCCGCACGCGAATCCGGATGCCCTGCCCCAACTTTCCGCCGCCTGCGTTTACCACTACGCCGGCAGCCTTTCCTTACAAGGCATTATCGAAAGTTGGCACAGGCATGTCTTTAATATCGCCACTGCCAACCTTAGCAATGTTACCTGTAACCTCGCGCTTAATTTGCTGACCATAACCCGTTACTACCACTTCCCGTAAAGTTTTTTGTATCGGGCTGCAATGCTACGTCAATGGTCGTGCGGTTACCTATTTCTACTTCCTGAGACACATACCCCACAAAACTGAAAACCAACACCTGCGCATTGGCGGGTACATTAATCCGAAATTTTCCCTCTGCATCGGTTGATGTATCCGAACTTGTCCCCTTAATCAGGATAGACACACCCGGAAGGGGCACTTTTTCTGCTCCATCTATAACAGTTCCGCTGATTTGCCTGTCCTGTGCAAATGCAGCCAACGCTAAAAATAGCGTGTACAAGCTAAAAAGTACTACTCTTTTCATTTGTAAAACATTAATTTGATAAATAATCGCTTAAATAGACGAGAGTTAATAAT
>CALHUI010000022.1 GCA_938039675.1 uncultured Cytophagales bacterium | reverse complement strand
ACGCCCGCGTGAGATACATAATAAAATTATGAAAAGCATCAAAAAACTCATCAACACCATCAGAAGAAAACAAGCACTCAAACGTGTCGAAAAAACCGTTAAAAACATAGACGAAAAAATTGCCGACTTACGTCGCAGCTTCAGAAGGATTAGCGAATGAATACAAAGGTAGACATATTATTTAAAATGGTGCGAAACGGCACGCTTCCTGCCGGTTTTACAAACTGGCATTTAGCTAATGAGCTTGGCTGGACAGTGGCTCATGAAGCTTTAATATGGGGACAATTGCCAGATGATTTTTGTGACTGGCATTTAAGTAACAAATTTGGATATACAGTAGCCCATATAGCTGCTAGTTATAATAAGCTACCAGCAGATTTTAATCAGTGGCAGCTTTCAAACAAACAGGGGCAAACAGTTGCGCATTCGATGGCTGCACATAATCACTTACCCACTGATTTTAATCAGTGGGCATTGGCAGATTGTAATGGATGGACAGTTGCGCATGAAGCAGCTAAACACGGTCACTTACCAAAGAATTTTTCGGATTGGCATTTAGCGGATGAAGACGGGCAAACTGTGCTTGATATTGCATACAGATATGGTCATGCACCAGAGAACGCGGAAATAATAAACTTAGAGTAGAAATGAAAATCGAAAAACTTTTTGAAATGGCACGTAAGAGAGCGTTACCAGCTGACTTTTCTGATTGGAAATTGTGTAACCAATATGGCTGGACAATAGCTCACGAAGCAGCAAGGTATGGTCGTTTGCCCAACAGTTTCACCAACTGGTCGCTGGCTGATTATTCTGGTTGCACAGTTGCACACCAAGCTGCTAAAAGTAAACAACTTCCATTTAATTTTAGCGATTGGCATTTAGCTAATAGCAATGGATGGACAGTAGCACATATCGCTGTTAAATACACACTTTTCTCAAAGAACTTTGAGTATTGGAAACTCAAAGATAAAAACGGCACAACTGTTGCACACGTTGCGGCTAAGTATAATAATTTACCTCACGACTTTACGGAGCTTGAGCTTGCAGATAGCTACGGCCTAACAGTAGCTCACTATGCGGTTAGCTATCGTGAGTTGCAAAATTTTAGTGGCTGGCACTTGTGCACCAATTACAACCATGTTTCGCACAATAAACTAGCACGCTATTCCAGTAAAAAGCAATACACCAGCGGCTGGTCGGTAGCGCATGAATCAGTTAACTTGCGTAAAATTCCAAAGAATTTTAATGGTTGGCATTGGGCGGATGAGAACGGTTTTACAGTCGCTCATGTTGCCGCAATGCGCGGTTGTTTGCCTAAAAACTTTACTGATTGGCACATGGCTGATAACAACGGTGAAACAGTAGCCCACGTTGCAGCTAAGTTTCATTTCTTGCCAAAAAATTTTGACAAATGGGATTTAGCTGACAACAACGGAGAAACTGTTGCGCACATTGCGGCTAAGCAATGCGAACTACCAGAGAATTTTTCTCAATGGCATTTAAAAGACAAAAATGGAACAGCGGTTGCGCATATTGCCGCAAGATACACTTACTTTCCAACAAATTTTGCGCTTTGGCACTTAGTAAACGTTGATGGGGAAACCGTAGCGCATATTGCAGCGCAAAATAAAAAATTACCTGACGGTTTCAACCAATGGCACCTAACCAACAGCAATGGAAAGAGTGTTGCTCATGTAGCTGCTGAACATAACCATTTACCTTATGATTTTAGCAAATGGTTGTTAACAGACAACGACGGTAACACAGTCGCCCATGTTGCAGTCAAACATGGGCATTTGCCGAACGATTTTACCGATTGGAATATTGTTAACAACAATGGGGAAACGGTTTTTGATATTGCTATAAAACATAACAATCTACCTAAAAATGCTCAATTGATGAGTATATATTAAAAAAAATATGAATGTGAATCTGAGACACGGCAAATTCATCTCTCTTGGCTCTCTTCCATATGAAGAGGTAAGCAAAATCGAACTGCCGTCTGTAACGCGTGTGACGAAATTCGCTACGTGTGCGAGCGAATATGAGTACCTCAACATGCCGTCCATAGAGGATTCTACAGCGATTATTCTTGGAGGGCTGTTTGACGCTATCGTGACGCAGAAGGGCGTCAGCGATTATGTCGTCGTTGACGTGGATACGGGGCCGACATCCAAGGCCTACAAAAAGGCCGCTGATGAAATCAAGGCCAGCGGCAAAAAACCCATCACACAAGACGTGATGGACAAAGCACAAAAGATGGCCGACAGCTTTATGAGCCATCCGTTTGTAACGAGTGCTTTATGCCCAATAAATGATATTGTTTATCAGAACGCTTTTAAGTGTGACACGCACAAAGGCATTGCCGACGTTTACGACAAAACAAACGGCATCGTTTACGAAATAAAAACATCGAGCAATCCGCAAAAGTTCAAATGGGCTGCAGAGGATTTAGGATATAAAATGCAGCTTGCTGCGTATATGCGCGCCTTCGACGCCATAGATGGATACTGGCTTGTAATTGACAGCAATCCTCCACATGAAGTTTATCCGATAAAAATCAAGGAAGAAACGTATTATTTAGCATTAAAACAATTTGACGATTCGCTTGTGCGATTCGGCAAAATAAACAAAAACAACCCGCAACGCGCAAGTGTTGCATATTTGTAAGAAAGGAAGAAAATGAAGACTGACAATGAAAAATACATCAGAGAATATAAAAAAATGGAAGAAGAATGGCTGCCGGTGAAAAAAATCATCGAGTCAGGGCTAAAAGATTTGGAAGAAGAAAAAAGAGACATCATTCTTCAGATGACGAAAGAAACATTCATGATGGGCTACATGGCTGGCAACATGAGCAAACACTTGGAAATTT
>CALHUI010000021.1 GCA_938039675.1 uncultured Cytophagales bacterium | reverse complement strand
GTTGCTGTTGCGGGTGGTTCGCAAGGAACAGTTACTAACGCCGAAGGTAACTTTGGCCTGCAACTCAAACAAGGCAATTACAAAATCCGTTTTTCATTTATCGGTTACAAGACTTTGGAACAAAGTGTAACCATTGGCTCTGAGCCTGTTACATTAGATGTCAAACTGGAAGAAGACATTGTTAGCCTTTCCGATGTAGTTGTGTTAGGTTCTCGCTCTGCTGCCGTGCGTACAAACGTGGAAACGCCCGTGCCAGTAGATGTAATTACGATGAAAGACCTGCAAATGACAGGACAAATTGAGCCTACGCAAATGATTAACATGGTGGCACCTTCGTTTAATTCTGCCCGCCAGACAATAGCCGACGGTACCGACCACATAGACCCTGCTACCCTGCGCGGCCTTGGCCCCGACCAAGTGCTGGTTTTGTTAAACGGCAAACGCCGCCACAATCAGGCTCTTACCAACGTAAATGGCACTGTAGGGCGTGGCTCGGTAGGTACTGACCTGAACGCAATTCCTGCCGCTGCCATTGAACGCATCGAGGTGCTGCGCGATGGAGCAGCCTCCCAATACGGCTCTGATGCAATTGCAGGGGTTATTAACGTGGTAATGAAGAAAGAGGTCGGCACTTCGGCAAACCTCCATTGGGGACGGCACTATGCAGGAGACGGAAGAGCACTTAACCTCGGTGTTTACCATGGTTTGAAAGTAGGCAAAGCAGGTACTATCAGCTTTGCGGGCGACTTTCGATTCCGTGAACCCACCAATCGCGCAGGCGACTATAAAGGCCCGGTTTATATCAACTGGAACACAGGCACCGACATTGACCGCCGCCAGCAACTGTTTGAACAAGACGAGGCATTGATTGCACAACGAGGTTTCAGCCGTGCCAAAAACATGCAAATAGGTAACTCTAAGGTGGACAACTTCGGCGGCATGGTCAATGGCGACTTGCGAATCGGTAAAAAGACCAATTTCTACTTTACCGGGATGCTGAACTATCGCCGCGGACAGGCTGCTGGCTTCTACCGCTATCCTTTCCAAACTACACAGGTGATTACCGACCTGTACCCCAACGGATTTTTACCGCAAATTCATTCTACCATTTGGGACAGGTCATTCTTGGCAGGTCTGAGCGGTGAATTTGGCAACGGTTGGCGCTGGGATTTGTCCAACGTATATGGCGGCAACTCATTTCGTTTTGATGTCAAAAATTCAAATAATGCTTCCCAGTTTGCCTTAGGAGCACGTGCACAGACTGAATTTTATGCCGGCACATTAGGTTTCAATCAAAACACAACTGACTTCGGCGTGTCTAAGGATTTCGGTAAAGCAGTCGGTCTGAAAACCTTCAACATAGCGGCAGGTTTGAACTTCCGCATAGACCAGTACTCCATCGAAGCAGGTGAAGAAGCCTCTTGGCGCAACTATGACCCTGCTTCGGGCAGAGCAGGCGGCGCACAGGTATTTCCCGGCTTTCAACCAACCAATGCTATTAATCAAAGCCGCAATGTGTTGGGTGCATACTTGGACTTAGAGTCTGACCTGACCAATAAACTACTGGTAAACGTGGCCGGTCGCTTTGAAAATTACAGCGACTTCGGTAGCAACTTTGCCGGTAAGTTGAGCGCACGTTACAAATTTGCTGATGCGTTCTCTATCCGTGGTGCTATTTCCAACGGTTTCCGTGCACCTTCGGTACACCAGAGTGCATTCAGTGCCATTTCTACGGTGTTCGTATCCGTGCCGGGTTTGGGCTTGCAGCCTCGCCAGCAGGGTACATTCCGCAATGGCAGCCCTGTTGCCAACGCATTTGGTATTCCTAAACTCAAAGCAGAAACCTCTGTAAACATCAGCCTTGGTGCTACCTCGCAAATTACTGATAACATCAGCCTGACCATAGATGCCTATCAGATTGATATTAACGACCGCATCGTATTAACGGGGCAATTCCAGCGCGGCACTTCCCCCACAGGTCAGCGCATCGCACAAATTCTTGACCAAGCCGGCCAGCAGGAAGTAAATGCCGCCGTATTCTTTACAAATGCCGTGAACACACGTACCAGAGGTTTAGACGTGGTATTGAGCGGCAATCAGCCTATTGGAACAGGTACGCTAACCCTAACTTTGGCGGGCAATATGAACCGCACCGAAGTACAAGGCGACCCGAAAGTTTCGGAAACACTGCCTCCTGACCAGTTTGGCAACATTTTGTTCAACCGTCAGGAGCGCGCCCGCTTAGAATTGGCGCAGCCTCGCAGCAAATACACACTTGGTTTGAACTACAAGGTAGGTAGTTTGGGTACCAACTTGCGCCTCACTCGTTTCGGCCGCGTAGAATCTTATGACCCTGCTAACCCTGCATTAGACGAAACATTTTCGCCAAAAGTGGTTACTGACCTGAACGTAAACTACCGCATCACCAAAAATATAGGTGTTATGGTAGGCGCTAACAACCTTTTTGATGTGTATCCCGACCCGCTGCGTGCAAACCAATGGCCTACGCCAACCCGCACTACGTCGCTAGATAACACCTCATTTAACCGCTTTATTTACAGCCGTAACGCTACGCAGTTCGGTTTCAACGGCGGCTATTATTATTTCAGCATCAGCGCCAACTTCTAATCAGCTGCACGTAGGTCTGCGTCCGCACATCGGGCCGACAACCAATCCCGACAGGTCGTGTTAAGCCCCTGTCGGGATTTTTATTTTTGTACTGTTCGCAAGTTTCTCCGCTTTATCCTTTATCTTTGCGTGGCAAATAAGAACACTTAATTATTTGCTGCATGACCTCCTGTTTTGAATCTCCTTTTATCATGGAAGCACTCACATACGACGACGTATTATTGCTTCCTGCCTACTCCGAAGTATTGCCCCGCGAAACAGACACTTCCACACAACTGACCCGCAACATTCGTTTGAGCATACCAATTATTGCAGCTGCAATGGATACCGTTTCGGAAGCCGAAATGGCAATTGCCATGGCACAAGAAGGCGGTATTGCGTTCATTCACAAAAACATGAGCATTCTAAGGCAAGCCGAGCAGGTGCGCAAAGTCAAGCGTTCTGAAAGCGGTATGATTGTAGACCCCATTACCTTGCAACCGCACATGAGCCTGCTCGAAGCTACACGCATGATGCGTGAGATGAAAATCGGGGGGATTCCCGTGGTTAATGCCGAAGGGGCACTGGTAGGCATCATCACCAATCGCGACCTGCGTTTCCGCAAAGATTTGTCTGTTACGGTAGGCGAAGTGATGACTAAAGAAAACCTCATTACGGCTCCGGCAGGAATTGACATGAATCAGGCAGAAGAAATTTTGCAACAATATCGCATTGAAAAACTGCCAATTGTTGATAAAAACAACAAACTCATCGGACTGATTACCTACAAAGATATTTTGAAACGCAAAGATAACCCTGATGCCTGCAAGGACTCATTGGGTCGTTTGCGTGTAGGGGCAGCCGTTGGCGTTACGCCCGATATCATAGACCGCATACAGGCACTTAAAAATGCGGGAGTAGATGTGATTACCATAGACACGGCACATGGACACTCGCGCGGAGTAATTGAAACGCTGAAAATGGTAAAAAAACACTTTACCGATTTAGATGTGATTGTAGGTAATGTGGCTACTGCCGAAGGTGCAAAAGCATTGGCAGATGCAGGTGCTGATGCAGTAAAAGTAGGTGTAGGGCCGGGCAGTATCTGTACGACACGCGTTATAGCGGGTGTGGGAATGCCGCAACTGACGGCCGTAGTGGAAGCATCGCGTGCACTGGCAGGCTCGGGCGTGCCTGTAATTGCCGATGGGGGTATCCGCTTTTCGGGTGATATTGTAAAAGCCATCGCAGGCGGTGCTAACAGTGTTATGGTAGGCTCGCTGCTGGCAGGCACCGAAGAAGCCCCCGGCGAAGTTATTTTGCTCGAAGGAAGAAAATTCAAATCCTATCGCGGAATGGGTTCGCTGGAAGCTATGGAAGAAGGTTCCAAAGACCGCTACTTCCAAGATGCGGAAGACGATATCAAAAAATTAGTACCCGAAGGTATTGTAGGTCGCGTTCCTTACAAAGGCAGGGTAGAAGAGGTGATTTATCAACTGGTTGGCGGCTTGCGTGCAGGCATGGGCTATTGCGGTACACCAAACATTGCAGCACTCCAAAAGGCCAAATTCGTAAAAATCACCGCAGCAGGTATGCGCGAAAGCCATCCGCACGACGTAATCATTACCCGCGAAGCCCCTAATTACAGCCGTTAAAAAAAGGTCTGTAACAGCAGCAGAAAACCTGATGCACTTGCACGGATGCATCGGGTTTTCTGTTAATCGCATACTCGAATCAGGTTGCGGGTACGCAAACACCAAATTTAATGATGAGACAGGCCGAGCTCCTGCTGAATTTCTTCCAGTGATTTTCCTTTCGTTTCGGGGATGAAGCGCTGCACAAAGAGTAAGGTAATGACACTTAGCACGGCAAAAATGCCGAATGCCATTGCGCCGCCTGCGTTTTGCAAAATCCATGGAAAAGTCTGAACAACCAAGAACGTAGATGACCAATGTAGGAAGATAGAAAACGACATAGCAGCACCCCGAATGCGGTTCGGATACAGTTCGGCAACCACTACCCACATCACGGGGGCAAGCGAAGCGGCAAAAGATGCGATATAGCCCAAAATGGCAAACAGCACCCAATAACCCTCCAACTTATTCAGAGCAAAAGCTGCAACCAAAATGCCCAGCGAAATAGCCATACCTGCCGCACCCCACAACATCAGCGACTTGCGCCCCGCGCGGTCTATCAGCCAGATAGCCACGAAGGTAAACGACAGGTTAATTACTCCAATGATGATAGATTGCCAAAAAGCCGAACCAACGCCCGCACCTGCTTTCATAAAAATTGTTGGTGCGTAATAAATAATTGCGTTGATGCCTGTGATTTGCTGAAAGCAAGCCAGCAGCGTACCAATGGTAATCACATAGCCCATTTTGCCTTTAAACAGGCTGCCAAAATTTACCTGCTCGCGGTTGCTTCCCGCAAGCGAATCTTTAATTTCTATCATTGCACTCTCGGCAAAAGCAGCGCCATTGATTTTGGTAAGCACCTGCAACGCCTCATCTGCGCGGTTGTTTTGCACCGACCAACGCGGGCTCTCCGGCACAAACAGCAGGGCTATCAGGAAAAGCAAAGCAGGCGCAGTTTCCACGCCAAGCATCCATCGCCAATTGTTCTCACCCAAGCCCACCAGCAAGTAGTTGGAAATGTACACTATCAAAATGCCGATAACAATCATCAACTGATTCAGCGAAACAAGTCTTCCGCGTACATTGGCGGGCGATATTTCGGAGATATAGGTAGGGCAAAGAACGGAGGCTGCACCGATGCCTAAGCCGCCCACAATGCGAAAAATAATAAACAGGTCGAAAGAAGTGGCGATGGCCGTTACAATAGCTGACAGCGTGAAAAAAATACCAGTGGCAATGAGCACGAGCTTGCGCCCGAATCGGTCGCTGAGTGCGCCCGAGCTTGCCGCCCCGATAGCACAGCCGATAATGGCACAACCCACAGCCCAGCCTTCGCCGATTTCGTCTAGCTGAAAATAGGTTTTGACGAAGGGAATTGCCCCGGCAATAACAGCTGTATCAAAGCCAAATAAAAAGCCGCCAAATGCGGCAATAAATGTGATGAACAGTAGGAACTTATTTTTCATTTTCAATATGCTTTCGCCAAAGATAAGCAAGTAATCACATCAGAGCATACTTTTTTAGCCGCACCGTTCGCAAAGGCTCAACGCAGCATACGCAAAGAAAACATACTTGGCATAACACTTGGCGGACTTGGTGGCGGTTGAACAAAAGTGTGCTCTGTTCAGTTAATGGTTTGATAAACAAAAAAACCGCTCTGCAATGCGGAGCGGCTTTCGCAAAATATGAATCAGCTTTAAAGATTTTCTACTTCATTTCAGTGCCTTGCGGCGCTTTGGCATTGGGCGGATTAGAACCTTCCATTGTTTTGATGTAGCTGGCTACTTGGAGAATTTCCTCATCGGAAAGTTTACCCTTCCACGAAATCATCCCTTTGGCAGGTACACCTTCGCGGATGACATGAAATATATCAGCCAATTGTCCGCCGTGCAGATAGAATTTATCGGTCAGGTTAGGACCTACACCGCCTTCCAGTGCTTTGCCATGACAGGCTACACAGTTTTGGCTAAATATTTTCTTTCCATTTTCTAACAGTGCTTTGTCCGAAATCTGAACGATTTGCACTTTCACACGGTCTTTATTGTCGCCGTAGCGAAGTATTGCCTGTGCTACTTCGGCTTGATATTCGGCATCCTGTAAGTCGTTCAGGCGGAAAACGTGGTAGTTAAGCAGGTACACGATGCCAAAACCGATGGTAACATAGAAGAAATACGCCAACCACGGAGGCATACCGTTGTCCAATTCCTGAATACCGTCGTAGCTGTGGTCAGCCATTACCTCGTTATTGGCAATACCACTGAACAACCCGCGAATATCGGAGAGAATGCCTTTGCCCAGTTCGGGAAGCCGTTTAACGGCTGCTTCGCCTTTGGGTTTAGACTCTAGGGCATTTTGCAGGCTGATTAACTGGCTGATGAGGGCTACTATCGCCGCAACAATCAGCATAATGAAAGCGGCAAAAGTTGTAATAATAATTTTCTCATTGTCAGACAGTTTTACACCGGCAGATGCTGCTGCGTCAGGTGCACTTCTGGGAGTAGAGGTTGCAGTAACAACCGGAGCGGGCGGCGCTTCGGGTTGTGCTACTTTCAGATAGCTTACCAGCGCCTCGATACCTGCTTCGGGTATAGTACCTTCAAAAGCGGTCATGGACACTTTGTTGTACTTTTCAAAAACTGCTTTAGCATCCGCATCACCTTGCTCAATCATGCGGGTAGAGTTTTTGATAAAAGATTTTACCCATTCGGGCTTACGGCGGTCTAATACACCCACTAAATTAGGACCAATGAGGTCTTCGCCCAACTTGTGGCAGGTAACGCAGTTTTCGGTGAATAGTTTTTTGCCTTCGGCAACTACCGCGTCATCCTGTGCCTGCACACTGAGGCTGCATCCTGCAATCAGAATACCCGCCAAGGCGGCTTTAGTATATGATTTTAATCGTTCAGTTCGCATAAAAGAAAAGAATGGCTTATGAGAAAAAGATGTTTGTCAGTTGCCTTCGTCGCTGTCTTTGAGGGGCAGCTCGGAGAGTGCTTGCATGGAATCCTTGTTTGCGCGAAACGCATAAACAAGCGCGGCGGTAAATAGCGTAAAGAATATGGTCAAAGAGATGATGGGGTAAATATCTACCCCATCAATAGACTCTAAAACGTTGCGAATCATGGCTATTGACTGTTTTTCTTGATATCAGTTCCTAAACGTTGCAAGTAAGCAATCAATGCTACAATTTCCTTGTCAGGTTTTACCTCTATGCCGGCCTCTTTGAGATTATGCGCAATTTTCTCAGCTTGCTTTTTCAAGTCTTCATTGGCAGTAGCTTCGTAGCCCTCGGCATAAGGTACACCCAGTGTACGCATCGCTTTAATTTTGTTGCCTGTATTTTCTGTATTAAGCGATTGCTCAAACAACCATGGGTAAGGTGGCATGATAGAGCCTGGGCTCATAGTTGTTGGGTCTAACATGTGGTGGTAGTGCCATGAGTCGGGATATTTGCCGCCTACGCGGAGCAAGTCCGGGCCGGTTCGTTTAGAACCCCATAAGAATGGATGCTCATACACATACTCTCCCGCTTTAGAGTACTCGCCATAACGCTCGGTTTCTGAACGGAACGGACGAATCATCTGAGAATGGCAACCTATGCAACCCTCGCGGATGTAAAGGTCTCTGCCTTGCAATTCCAATGGTGTATAAGGCATTACACTCGCCAGTGTCGGTACGTTCGATTTAACTAACCATGTCGGTACTAATTCAACTATGCTGCCAATAAGGATAGCAATGGTAGCCCAGAAAGCCATTTGTACGGGACGACGCTCTAATCGGCGATGCCAGAAGTCGCCTGCATGGTTGGTATGCAATACGCCGCGTGCATAGGCTTGTGCAGGCTCATCTGCCAGAAATTTGCCGCCTACGGCAGTCATCACCAAGTTGAATGTCATCATCAGCACGCCCGTCAGATACAACAGACCACCTATCGCACGCATGGCGTACATCGGAATAACGGCATTAACGGTTTCAATAAAGTTCGGATATTGCAACATGCCTTCTGCATTAAATTGCTTCCACATCAAACCTTGTGTAAAGCCTGACCAATACATCGGGATGGCATAGAATAAGATACCCAGCGTGCCAATCCAGAAATGTGCGTTAGCCAATTTCCAAGAGTACAATTGGGTGCGGAACATGCGCGGGAACAGCCAGTAGAACATAGCAAAGCTCAAAAATCCGTTCCATGCCAGTGCACCTACGTGTACGTGTCCGACAATCCAATCGGTGAAGTGTCCGATGGCGTTTACGTTTTTCAGTGAAAGCATCGGGCCCTCAAAAGTTGCCATGCCGTAACCAGTGAGTGCTACTACGAAGAATTTCAGGATAACGTCTTCACGCACCTTGTCCCATGCGCCGCGCAGGGTAAGCAAGCCGTTCACCATACCGCCCCATGAAGGAGCAATCAGCATTACGGAGAAGACTGTTCCTAACGATTGCGCCCAGTCGGGCATAGCTGAGTACAACAGATGGTGCGGGCCTGCCCAAATGTAAATAAATATTAATGACCAAAAGTGAACGATGGACAAGCGGTAAGAATATACCGGACGCTGTGCTGCCTTAGGCAAGAAGTAGTACATCAAACCCAAATAGGGCGTGGTAAGGAAGAATGCCACCGCATTATGTCCGTACCACCATTGTACCAACGCATCTTGTACACCTGCAAAGAGTGAGTAGCTTTTCAAAAACGAAACAGGCAACTCAAAAGAATTGACAATGTGCAACACCGCAACCGTTACGAAAGTGGCAATGTAGAACCACATCGCTACGTAGATATGCTCTTCGCGGCGTTTAATCATTGTACCAATCATATTAATACCAAAAACCACCCATACAACGGCAATGGCAATATCAATCGGCCATTCTAACTCAGCATACTCTTTAGATGTTGTAATACCTAACGGCAGTGTAATGGCAGCGGCTAAGATAATCAGTTGCCAGCCCCAGAAATGAATCTTACTTAGCAAATCGCTATACATACGCGCTTTACAAAGGCGTTGGATGGAATAGTAAACGCCCGCAAAAATGGCATTGCCTACAAAAGCAAAAATAACAGCGTTGGTATGTAACGGACGCAACCGACCAAATGTGGTGTATTGGATGCCGAAATTCAGTTCAGGATAAACCAATTGCAGGGCAATCCACAAGCCTACGGTCATCCCCACAATACCGAAGATGATGGAGGCATAGGCAAAATTGCGCACAATTGCATTATCATAACTGAATTGCTCCAGCATTGCCCCGGCGGGGACTTTCTTTTCCTCTTGGGTGAGTGTTTGCGGAGTTATCATAATGGTAGCAAATTGTTGGTTGATTACTTTATTTCAGTGGTTGATTGTTTTTTCAGTTCATCATCAAAAAGCATCCGCACGCTGGGCGTGTAGCTGTCATCGTATTGCCCGCTGCGAACCGACCAAATGAATACGCCTAAGAAAATCAGAGCCACCGTAATACTGATTCCAATAAGTAGAAAAATGACGCTCATAAAAATCCGGCTTTAAATTTTCTTCAAAACAACAGAACGCAACGGGCAAAAAAGATGATGTACGTCATCAATTGCGGATTTTTTTGCTATCATTAGCTTTTTTAATTTGGTGAACGTGAAGAACGCGGATTGTTAGCCGATGTTTCCCTAACATCTCAATCAGCATTTATTCGTGTTATCTGCAAAAATCTATGTTCCGAGATATTCTTCGCCAACAACCATGAATCAACCCAACCCGACCCCGCCATCCTTTTCACCTTTGGCAGTTGTTGCACTTGCTTTTTCTTTTGCCCTGATTATCTGCCTGTTGTGGCTGTTGGGCGAGCCAATGTTGCCTGCATGGACAATACCGTTGGCAGCACTTGCAGGTGCTTTGGCGATTACAATTATGCTATGGCGGCAGTTTCAGACGATTAACAACAGCATTCAAACGCAACAAACAGATTGGCAAAACCGCAGCCTTGCGGCGGCGCAGGCATGGCAAGAGCAAATCACCCAATTAGAGGAGGGGCAGCAAGCCCTCAAAAAACAAGTCCGTGAGCTGTTAGATGCCGCTAAAACAGCGGCTTCGGGTGGCGATACTTTGATGCAGCAGCTGCAAAAACTGACAGCAGTTTTGGTGGCAAATCAATATGTAAGCACCTTTGAAATATGGCTGTTGCAAGCCGATACGCTGCAATTGTTGGGCGGAACTACGGCAAGAAGCTACGACAAACCGTCTGTAACTGCGTCTCAAACCCTGTGGCAGTGGCTGGAAAAACAACCGCGGGGCTTTGCTTGGCACAGCCCCGCCGAGACCTTCCCTGAACCGATGCAAAATTTTCAGGCAACCTTTGTGCTGCCGCATCAAATTGACGAGGGCAAACTGCTTGCTTGGCAACTGCCTTCGGGCGAAAAGGGCTTTTTTCTGTTGGAAAAAATTACCAACCAATCGCTTGCCGATGCACATTTGCAATTGGTGCGGGGCATATTAGAACGACACTTTGCCCAAAAACAAGCCCGCGAAAACGCCGTAAAAATCGGCGAGCAGGCAGTGCAAATAGCTATCCTTGAAGAGCAGTTGCGGCAAAAAGAAGCAACCATTCAGCAGTTACAACAACTCATCGGTAACATCCGCACCGAGTTGAACGCACGGAAAAACGAGTACGCGCTGTTGCAAAACGAATACGGGCTTGTTTACGAAGGTGCACCGGGCGGCTTGGCATACTACGCTGCTCAAGAGCCGATAGACCTATTCTACGAACCCGACGAGCAAGTGCGTTTGCTGCATCGGCATTTGAAACTCAAATCCTGCAACAGCCACTTTGCCCGCCGATACGGGCAGGAACATCCCCGACAAATGGAAGGTTCGCGCTTTGAAGCCCTGTTTCCTAACCCCAACGGGCGCGATACGCTGGCCATTTTGGGGCAGATGCTCAAAAACGGACAATTTGCCGAAGAAACCTTAGAACAAGACAAACAAGGTAATCTTTACCGCTGTTATAAGCGATACCGCGCCGTAAAGGCTGACAATCGCTTGTTGGGCGTTTTGGTGGCGCACCTGCGCTTTGCCAAACTCAACCCCGATGTTTCGCAAGCCGCACTGCACGAGCGGCAATTGCGCGCATGGGTAACGCGGCTGCCTGCCCTTTCCGCTTTGGCGGATGTTTCGGGCTATGTAAAAGAGCTTTCGCTCATGCTAGAAACCTTCACGGATTTGCAAAAAGGGCAAAACCTGTTTTCGCTCATCCATCCCGAAGATTTGGCGGAAGTGCAACAGAAATACTACACCGGTGTAGCCGCTTTGGACAGCATCCGCACTTTTACGGCGCGTTTCCGCAATCGGGAAAACGAGTGGCGCGAAGGCGAGTTTGCGCTGCAAAATGCCAACGACGAATCCGTAGGCGGCGGCATGATTATCACCATCCGCGATGCTACCCAAGCCAACGAGCAGCAGCGCAGCCAACAGGCTCGAATAGCACTGCTCACCGCCGTTTTGGACAGCCTCGCCGACCCCGTTGCGGCAACGGATGCCAAACAAAACTTCCTGTATGCCAACCCTGCCATGAAGGCACTGGCAGGCAACAATCACCTGCCGATAGAAGCATTGGCACAACCGCCCGAAATAGCGGCGCAGTTGCTCTACAAAGGCGGCACGGCTGAAATTCGCTGGCGTAATCAGGCTTTGCAGCAAACACAGCGCATGGAAACGCAGGTCGTCAAACTGCCCATAAATGCCGCAGGCGCACACACCGTTATCTACCTGCACGATGTAACCCGCAGCCGCGAACAGGTAGAACGCTTGCAGTTGCAATCGGATAAATTTTCGGGCATAGCCTTGCAGGCAGCGGCAGCCATTGCCCTGTGCGCCCCCGAAGGCGAAATTCGCTGGGCAAACGAGGCGTTTCGCCGAGTTTTGGAATTTAGCAAAGAAGAAAAAATCAGCCTGTTGCAACTCTCTGACAATGAGTCGGATACAAGCCCACAGGCATTGCTGGAAGAGGTGATTTTGCAGCCCGGACAAACCTTGTGCGCGGCATTTTCATTTATCAACGCCAAAGGCAAAAAATGCTGGGGCGAGTGGACACTGCTCAATCTGGTGCGCCACGAGGCAATCGGCGGAGTGCTTATCACCCTGCACGAGTGCACGGGGGCAAAAATGCAGGCTGAAAAATTAGCCCGCCACTATCGGCACACCCGCGCCCTGCTCAACCTCACACGGCAGGCGACCGTTCTGACCGACAAGGAAGGGCGCGCACTTCTTTGGTCTGCCGCCGCCGACTTTTTGCAACTGCGCGAAGGGCAACGCATCCAACGCCTGCACGACGATGATTTTTGGGAAACTGAAAACGGGCAAACCTTCCGCCACAGGCACACGCGGACAGGCGAATATACCACTGCCGATGTGGAAAACATCACCCTGCTGATAGAGTTGCGCAAGGCATTAGCCGATGCCATTACCGCCGAAAAAGAACAAGTACGTCATACGTGCGATGTAATCATGCGCTTTGAGGCAATGCTTGCCGAGCAAAAAGCCCGCATTAATGCCTTGCAACACACTACCGATTTGGCAGTACAAACCGCCGTTTCGGGTTCACGGGCAATAGCCGAAGCCCGCGCCTTGCTGCCCGAAATAGCATCGGCAAGCAACTTGCTGCACGTTTTGCAACATTGCATTCAGGATTGGTCGGCACTGCTGGAACGCTACGAAGAAATCGGCGAAACAACCGATATTGCCGCCAAACTATTGGAAATCAGCACCTTTCGCACCATCGTATCAGGCGACGAATTGCCCGAGAAAACGCAGCAACTCATCGGCTCATTAGCTGAGAAGTTAGGAGCTATCCATCAGGCAATCAAGTACTTGCAGCGTTTAGAGCCTGCCTTAAGGTAAGTTGTGTTTTTTTGCGTATTTTTACAATATAACCTATCCTTACAACATGCCTGTTTAATAGGCTTACACTCATTATGGAACAACTCATCACCGACCTATCCCAATTAGACCCCAACGGCATTTACACCTATGCCGACTATTTGCGCTGGCAATTTGAGGAACGCATAGAACTCATTAAAGGAAAAATCTTTAAAATGTCGCCCGCACCGAGTGCGAAGCATCAACAAATAGCTTTAAAACTCAGTTCGCGGCTATTATATGAAGTTCAAAGAGCCGGATACTGCAAGGTATATCCTGCCCCGTTTGACGTTCGTTTATTGGATAAAAAGAAAACAAGCCGAGCCAACGAGGAGGTTTACACAGTCGTGCAGCCCGATATTTCGGTCATATGCGATAAGTCCAAAATTGACGAACGCGGCTGCATCGGCGCACCCGATTTGATTGTGGAAATCCTTTCGCCGGGCAATTCTAAAAAAGAAATCAAAACCAAGTATGCCCTCTACGAAGAAAACGGCGTGCGCGAATATTGGGTAGTCTATCCGTCGGAACAAAGTTTGTTTCAGTTCGTTTTGAACGAAGAAGAAAAATTTGTGCTGAAAGCCGCTTTTGCCGAAGATGAAATTTTTAACGCACACATCTTCCCCGATTTACAGATAGACTTAGCCGAAATTTTTGCCGAATAAGTACATGCTGAAAGCCGCCTTCCGCCTCATTGTCAATGCCTGTTTTGCCGTTGTGCAACGTGTGCTGCTCATAGCTGCGGGCGGTGCTGCTGTCAATTGGCTGTTTGCCGTCGTTTTGTTCATTGCACTTTCAGGATGGACTTTTGCAAAAGTTGCCCTTGTGGTCATTGTGTTTCTGTTGGGTTTTCCCGTAGCTTGGTTGCTGTTGGGCAAAACCTACGGTTTGCGGCAGGGCATTTACGACTTGGCTACCAAACACAAAATAGCACTTTTTGAATATTTGATTTATCAACTCACGGCAACCGCACAAGCCAAAACTTTGGACAATCCGAAACTGCAACAAGGCTTGTTGCAAAGCCGCCAATGGTTATCAGGGATGCCCGCTCCCGTCCGCTGGGTGATGCGCACGCTTATACGCCATTTGCCACTGAATGAAATTTTGAGGGATACCATTCAAAACCGGGAAATTACCGAAGCAAACTTAACCATGATTAGCCGTTTGGCAGCGCAAAGGTTAGATACTCGCACAACCATAGTTTTTCTGCAACCTTCGCCACGTCCGTTGCTGGGTCTGGCAGTAGGTAATTTGGTAGCAATGGTGTTGGTAAGTGTCTTAGCTTAATGCGCTGAAAACGCTGCAAAGATGACAAATCTATGGTTTTCATAGCCATCGCTGAGCCCATAGGGCCGGTTCTTTCGTAATACGAAAAAACGGGTATAACTATGCTCCTGCACCTTCTTTCAATCGTTCGGCGTTTTCGGCGATGCGCAGTTGCTCAATAAATTCACCGATGTTGCCGTCCATCACCGAAGGCAGATTATAGACCGTCAAGCCGATGCGGTGGTCGGTAACGCGGCTTTGCGGGTAGTTGTAGGTGCGAATTTTATCGGAACGGTCGCCGCTGCCCACCATAGAACGACGTTGAGAATCAATAGCTTCATGTTGTTTTTGCAACTCAATTTCGTAGAGGCGCGAGCGCAATACTCTGAGCGCTTTCTCAAAGTTCTTGATTTGCGATTTTTCGTCTTGGCAGGAAACCACCAAACCCGTCGGGATGTGGGTTAGGCGCACGGCGGAATAGGTTGTGTTTACCGACTGCCCGCCCGGACCTGATGAACAGAAAGTATCCTTGCGGATATCGTTCATGTTGAGTTCCACTTCTACTTCTTCGGCTTCGGGCAGCACTGCCACGCTGGCAACCGAAGTGTGAATGCGCCCTTGCGTTTCGGTAGCAGGCACGCGCTGCACGCGATGAACACCCGACTCATATTTGAGCATTCCGTACACATCTTCGCCCGAAACTGAACAGATAATTTCCTTGTAGCCGCCTGCCGTACCTTCCGTATAGTCAATCAGTTCTACTTTCCAGCCTTGTTGTTCGGCAAAGCGTTGGTACATGCGCATCAGGTCGCCGGCGAAAAGTGAAGCCTCATCACCGCCCGCACCTGCGCGGATTTCAAGAATAACGTTTTTGCTGTCGTTAGGGTCTTTGGGAATGAGCAGTTGCTTGATTTCTTCTTCTAATGCTTCCTGTTTGGGCTGCAATTCATCCAATTCAGCTTTTGCCATTTCGCGGAAATCTTGGTCTTTTTCGGTGCGCAGCACTTCGCGGGCACTTTCAATATTGGAAAGCAACTGTTCATACTCTTCGTATTTGCGCACGATTTTTTCCAGCTCTTTATACTCTTTGTTCAGCTTTGCGTAGGCTTTCATGTCAGCCATGCTTTCGGGCCGGATAATTAACCGGGAAACTTCCTCAAAACGCTTCTTGATTTCTTTTAATCTGTCTATCATGGCAAAAGGCGCAAATTGCGGGCGCAAAGATACGCAAAAACTTAGTTCAAATCATCGGTAAATCCCAATCAAATACCTAACTTGAATTGTTCAACGATTCAACTACTCTGTTATTACATCCATGAAGCCCCTTTGGAACAAACTGCAACATGCCGCGCGATTCAAAGAAGAAATTGATGCGTGGGTAGCAGAAGGTATTATTAGCGAGTCACAAGCGCAGGAACTGATGCGCCGCTACGAATTAGATGTGCCGCCACCATGGTACATGCAGTCGGGGTGGCTGTTACGAGGCATTGGCTTGCTGGTAGTAGCTGTGGGTATCCTGTTGCTAATTGCCGAAAATTGGCAGCATTTACCCGTTGTTGTGCAAATGCTAATCGGCTTGCTGCCCTTGGTGGCAAGTTATGCCGTTGCATGGCGCAAACAGGCCGAAGGCAAAATACAACAGGCAGAGTTGGCGATGCTTTTCGCTACGCTCTTGCTAGGGGTGAATATCTGGTTACAGGCGCAGATTTTTCACATTTCGGCTTATTACCCCGATGGACTTTTATGGTGGATTATCGGTGCATTGCCCGTGATTTTTTGGTTTGGCAATAAAATTTTGCACTTTCTTTTTACTGCCTTGGCGTGCGTATGGCTGGGTATTCAGTTTGAATATGAGCAATTTTCACTCTGGGCAATACCGATTGTCGGTTTGCTGCTCTACATGGAATATCTCAAACCTAATGCATGGACGCTGGTTGCCTGCATAGCGTTGGGGCTTTGGTTTTTCTTAGGTTTGCTCATTTACGAAGTGAGGCATTTCAGGCAAGGCAACTGGGGCGAATCTAACATTGCGGTGATGTTTGCTGCTGACTATTCGCTGCTGTTTTTGCTGATTTTTCAACGCATAAAGTCTAACTACGGCGAACGTGCCGCATGGCTGTTGGAAGCATTGTCAATGCTGTTTATTGCAGGGCTTTTCTTTGTGCTGACCTTTGAAGCACCATTGCAAGAGTTGGTGCGCTCTTCTGCCGGTGCATCGTTGCCCCTTACCGTTTGGGGCATGACGGTTGCCACGCTTGGCTTTACCGCCTTTACGATTGTACAAAGCAAAGGAGTATTGCCCTACTTTGCTGCCTTTGTGCTGATTCTGATATGCTACCTGATACCGTCTTTTACCCTTTCTCATGAGGAGGATCGCAGCATTTCTACCGATACCTATCTTATTTTAACAAACACAGGTTTTGTACTTTTTGCAGTTGCGCACATTGTTTCGGCAATAGCCGTAACCCAACAAAAAGGCACTTTTATGTCCGGGATTTTCTTCCTGATGGTATGGCTGTTGGGGCGCTACCTCGCGCTGGTGGAAGATTACGTTACTACGGCGATTATGTTCATTGCCTTTGGTGCGGGCATTTACTACCTGAGTTCGTGGTGGGATAAACGCCTGAACGCACAGTCGGGAAAGTGAAATGAATCGGTAGCATATTTTTGTTAGTGAGCAAACTGTCTAATGTTCATCAAAAAACGATTCAATATTACCGGCACTTCAAGCATTTATAAAAGAGCAGTACAGCAAGCGCAATAAAAAGATTTCAAAGAGCGGGAATAACGGCTGATATTTCCTTCCTACCTCAAACCGATTATCAACGGGCATGGCTACGATTTCAAAGAAGTAGCAACCTCAGAAGAAAAGTTCTTGGGATATTGCCGTAACCTACATGCAATGGCGCTACATCATTGAACTCAAACGCAGGCACAGGGGAAAATTGCATGAAAGGGGCTTAGAGCGGTTAGCAAACTATTTGGATATTCACGGCGTGCACCAAGGCCGGCTGTTGATATTTGACGACCGCAACAATCCAACATGGCGCAAAGCGCCGATTCATCACAAAGGTAAACAGATTTTTGCGGTGTGGGTGTAACCTACTTTCCCGAGTAACCCAAAAGCCAAATGCCCAAATCCGCCGCATAAACCCTATCTTTGCGCTTCAAAAAAGGTAAAACAGCTTTTTCTATGGCATTGGAATATAACCACCGAGAAATTGAAGCCAAATGGCAGCGTTATTGGCGCGAAAACAATATCTACAAAACCCACAACGATACGACCAAGCCCAAATACTACGTGTTGGACATGTTCCCCTATCCTTCGGGGGCGGGGCTGCACGTAGGGCATCCGCTGGGCTATATCGCCTCTGACATCGTGGCGCGGTTTAAGCGCCTCAAAGGCTTCAACGTGTTGCACCCTATGGGCTTCGACTCTTTCGGGTTGCCTACCGAGCAATACGCCATTGATACCGGACAACATCCTGCCCTTACAACGGCTAAAAATATTGAAACTTTCAAAAGTCAGTTAAATAAAATCGGCTTTTGTTACGATTGGGAACGCGAAGTGCAAACTTCTTCACCCGATTACTACCGCTGGACACAGTGGATTTTCATGCAAATTTTCAATGCGTGGTACGACCTTGCCGACCCTGCCAACGAAGGACGCGGCAAAGCCAAACCCATCGGCGAACTGATTGCCATTTTTGAAAAAGAAGGCAATTTGAACGTTCGCGCCGCCTGCAACGAAGATACGCCCATATTCACGGCTGCCGAATGGAACGCCATGAGCGAGCCGCAACAGCAGGAGATGCTGTTGAATTATCGCCTCACCTACCCTGCCGACGAGTGGGTAAACTGGTGTCCGGCACTGGGCAGCGTACTCTCTAACGATGAGGTAAAAGACGGTGTGAGCGAACGCGGCGGCTTCCCCGTAGAACGCAAAAAAATGCGCCAGTGGATGATGCGCATCACTGCCTACGCCGAGCGTCTCTTGCAGGATTTGAACGATGTGGCATTCTCTGAATCGCTCAAAGAAATGCAGCGCAACTGGATTGGCAAATCGGTAGGTGCAGAAGTAAGTTTTGCCTTAGAAGGTCATCCCAATCAGTTTATCAAGGTTTATACCACCCGTTTGGACACCATTTACGGCGTAACTTTCATGGTGCTTGCCCCCGAACACGAGTTGGTAGAGCAACTCATAACGCCCGACCACCGCGAGGAAGTAATGACATACGTGGAAAAAGCCAAAAACCGTTCCGAGCGCGAGCGCATGGCAGATACAAAAACCGTTTCGGGCGTATTTACGGGCAGCTATTGCATCAACCCATTCAACAACGAAAAAGTGCCCGTGTGGTTGGCAGACTATGTATTGGCAGGCTATGGCACAGGCGCGGTAATGGCTGTGCCCAGCGGCGACCAGCGCGACCATACCTTTGCCAAGCACTTCGGGCTGCCGATTGTGCAAATTTTGGACGCACAGAAAAACCTTGACAAAGAAGCCGATGCCACCAAAGAAGGGCACTACGTCAATTCGGGTATGATTAACGGGCTGACTTACGCCGAAGCCATGCCGAAACTATTGGCTTTTTTAGAAGAAAAAGGCATCGGAAAAGCCAAAGTAAATTACCGAATGCGCGATGCGGTTTTCAGCCGCCAACGCTATTGGGGCGAACCCATACCCGTTTATTTTGACGAAAACAACATCCCGCGTCTGATTGAGGAAAGCGAACTGCCGCTGATGCTGCCCGAAATTGACGAATATAAACCCACCCCTACGGGTGAACCGCCGCTTGGGCGCGCAACAGATTGGAAATACCGCAAAAACGGCAAGGAATACCGCTACGAACTTAGCACCATGCCGGGCTGGGCTGGCAGCAGTTGGTACTTCCTGCGCTACATGGACGCGCGCAACGACAAGGTTTTTGCCGACCGACAAGCCATCGACTATTGGAATCAGGTAGATTTGTACGTGGGCGGCACCGAACACGCCGTCGGGCACTTGCTCTATTCTCGTTTCTGGCACAAATTCCTGTTCGACCGCGGCTATGTCGGCTACCATGAGCCATACAAAAAGTTGCTCAATCAGGGCAAAATTCAGGGGCGTTCATCCATTATTTACAAGCTCAAAAACGATAACAAGTTCATTTCCAGAGGCTTGAAAGACCAATACGGCGAAACCGTAGCCCTTCATGCGCCTATCAATATCGTAGAAAACGACGTGCTGGATGTGGAAGCCTACAAACTGTTCCGCCCCGAATATGCCGATGCGGAATTTGTTTGCGAAAACGGCAAATTTATTTGCGATGAAATCGTAGAGAAAATGTCCAAGTCCAAGTACAACGTTGTGAATCCCGACGACGTGGTAGAACGCTACGGGGCCGACACGCTACGCCTCTACGAAATGTTTTTAGGCCCGATTGAAGCCGATAAACCTTGGAGCACGCACGGCATCGAAGGTGTTTACAAATTCCTGCGCAAACTCTGGCGTTTGTTCTTCGACGACAAAGGAAACTTCATCGTTACCGAGGGCAAACCGACGGCGGAAGAACTCAAAATATTGCACAAGACTATCCGCAAAGTGGAAGAAGACATCGAAAACTTTTCTTTCAACACAACAGTTAGTCAATTAATGATTTGCGTAAACGAACTCAGCAGTCTGAAATGCCACAAGGCAGCTATTTTGAACGATTTGCTGGTGATTATTTCGCCCTATGCGCCACACATTGCCGAAGAGTTGTGGGCAAAAATGGGACATACGCACAGCATTGTTACGGCGCAATATCCGCAATGGAACGCTGCCTATTTGGTAGAATCGGTGATTGAATATCCGATTTCCATTAATGGCAAGGTACGTGGTCAGTTGCAACTTGGAGCAGACCTCAGCCCGCAGCAAATCGAGCAAGAGGTGTTGGCTTCCGAAATTGTAAAAAAATACACCGACGGTAGAACACCGAAAAAAGTAATCGTTGTAGAAAAAAAAATAGTGAACGTCGTACTGTAAACTTATGCCCAGTGCACCCCGAATGACCGTGTTCCTGCTGGCAGCGGTCAATTTTACCCATATCATGGATTTCATGATTATGATGCCGCTTGGTGATATTCTGATGCGCAGTTTTCGCATAGAGCCGCAGCAATTTTCAATCATGGTATCGGCTTACACGCTTTTGGCAGGCATTTCCGGCTTTCTGGGTGCATTCATCATCGACCGCTTTGACCGCAAAAACTTCCTGCTCACGCTCTACGGCGGCTTTCTGGCAGGCACAATCGCCTGCGGACTGGTGGACAGCTACATCCCGATGGTGATGGCGCGGGCGGTAACGGGCGTTTTCGGCGGAGTCATCGGGTCGTTGGTTATGTCCATCGTGAGCGACCTGTACCCTTGGGAGCAACGCGGCAGGGCAATGGCTTTGCTTTCTGCGTCTTTTTCGGTGGCTTCGGTGTTGGGCGTTCCTTTCGGGCTGTTCATGGCCGATAAGATGGGCTGGTCGGCATCCTTCCTCTTTCTGGGGGCATTCGGAGCGGCGTTGATGGCTGTTTTGTGGAACGTACTGCCGCCGATGCGAGCGCATTTGGCAGTGAAAAAGCCCGCCGTTAACCCTGTGGAAATGCTGCAAAACATTTTCAAAGACACCAATCAGCGGCTGGGCTTAGGGCTTACTTTTGCGCTGGTACTCAGCCAAATGATTATGATTCCTTTTATTGCCCCATACATGATTCGTAATGTCGGGTTAAGTCAGGCACAGATTCCTTTCATTTACCTCTTTGGCGGGCTTGCCACTATTGCTTCGGCACAAATTGTCGGTCGTGTAACCGATAAATTAGGCGTGAAAAAAGTATTTACAGTCGCCATGTTGCTTTCTTATTTGCCTATTATCGCGATTACCAACTTGCCGTCTGTGCCTGTGTACGTAGCCCTGACCGCCACTACCTTTTTCTTTATTTTCCTCAACAGCCGCATGATACCGGCACAAACCATGATTTCGGGCGTGGTCGGCAAAGAAGGGCGCGGCAGTTTTATGAGCATCAATTCCAGTGTGATGCAAATTGCATCGGCTTCGGGTGCTTTTCTGGCAGGTTTGCTGGTACACGAAGGAGCAACTACGCGACTGGAAGGCTTTTACTTGGTAGGCATTGCTTCGGTTGTTATCAGTGCTGCATGTTTGCTGATTGCGCCGCGTTTAAAATTTGTCGGATAGCATGAAAATCGGTTTGTTTTTCGGCTCATTTAACCCCATTCACATCGGGCATTTGATTATTGCCAATACCGTGGCGGAAAGTTCGGACTTTTCGCAGGTGTGGTTTGTCGTTTCGCCGCATAACCCATTCAAACAGAGCAGCACGCTTTTGCACGAACACGACCGCATGGAAATGGTGCGTATTGCCATTGCCGATAATTACAAGCTGAATGCAACCGATATTGAGTTTCGGATGCCGCGCCCCAGTTATACGATTGATACGCTGACCTATCTGAGCGAAAAATACCCGAGCCATGAGTTCCGCGTCATCATTGGGCAAGACAACTTAGACAATTTTACCAAGTGGAAAAACTACCGCAAAATTTTGGAATACTACGGGCTGATTGTTTATCCGCGCTACGGGGCAAGTTTTTCCCCGCTCATGGAGCATCCCAACGTAACGATTGTGGAAGCCCCGATGATAGACATTTCCGCCACCTTCATCCGTGAGTGCATCAAAAAAGGGCACAGCATTCAATACCTCGTCCATCAGGATGTCATGCACTACATCAAAGGCAAAAAGTTGTACCTCTGATAATTGAACAGTTTAAATCGAACTTATTTGAATCCGTTCATAGGCTCTGACAACTGCTGTGAGGGGTGTTAAAAAACATATTAGAGGTTGCAAGCCCATAACAGGGGTTTAAGCAAAAAGATGCTTTCAATCAGATAAGCTACTCAACACCTACCCACGGCGTAAATATGCAGAACATTCTAAAAAACTGCTCAATTGCTTAACGCTTATTACAGCCTGCGTACAGTTCACGGTCGGTGAAATAAATCACAAAATCTGCTACGTTTCGGTCTTGCACATAAGCAATGCTGTAATGTGCAAAGCCGCGCTTATCGGTAAAATACCAAAAGCCCGGCTTATCGGCAAACAGCGGGTTAGTTTCTTCAAAAACCACCAACTGCGCATTAAATTCGTTGTTTTTCTCTACAAACACGCGAAAAGTGGCTAAATACGGGTCTTTCTCTACATAAATTTGCCCGAAAACATCACAAGGTGTCGGGCGGGATTGCAGCGGTGGACTTGCCGTTATCCCTGCCCAGTACAGCCATAACACAAATATGAGACTCATCTGATTTAATTAACTGGATTTAGTTCATTAGAACACTGATTACAGGCAGATAATGTGAGTTCGCAGAGATTTTATCCAACCGAAGCCCGCGTTTATGCAAAAACACAAGAGATTTTTCAGAAATTTTTTTGCATAAGTTATTGAAAAACAAGCGTTTGAATCTAACAGGTTACACCTGTCAGGCCTGTGTACATCAACGGCGACGCGCAACGGTATCATCCATCGAGAACTGCGTGCGTATATATTGCAATCCAAGCTGCTCAATTAAGTATAGGTGTATCAAGCGGACATATGCCCATAACATATAACAAGTAAACTGCTGATTATCAAATCATTTGCTTTTCCAACCACGCTAATGCGGAGGCTTCGTCTTCAAATACTTTTTGTTTGGCATCTATCAGGTGCGCATCGGGCATTTGCATAACTGCCTTGATTGAGCCCTGAATGTATTCCTCCATACTGATGCGGTTGAACGGGTCGGTAGAAATAATCAGTGCACCGCGGAAGCGGCCGGAGGTTGCGTAAAGAGGTATTAACTCGCGATTGAACCATTCAATGGCATTTAAAGAAACTGCTTCCGAACGGCTGAAATCTGTGAAAAAGAACAACTGATTTTCGGTTTTCCGCATTTCCCGATAGATTTCGTAGGTTTTCCAATGAAACTCCATAAACTCTTCATCGGTATTGTAACCTTCGTAGGAAACTTTCAGACACGGCAGGTGAGCAAGACGAGTAAGAGTAATACCTGCTATTTTCAGCAGTACTTCGCTGTGTATAGTTTTCATTTTCATGGTTGTTTGTTCATATACAGCCCTTTATGGCTTCAACGTGCCTTGACTACCGAACCGGTTACAAAACATCGGTCAATCAAGGTAAATTAGTCAATTTTAAAGCCAATAACCAGAATATCGTCTATCTGGCGCTCGTGTTGCATCCAATCCATCATTTCCGAATGCAGTTTGCGGCGCTGCTGCTCCATAGGCAGTTGGTAGTGGTTGGCAAAGAACTGCTTGAGTCTGCTGATGGAGTATTTCATGCCCTGCGCGCCGCCAAATTGGTCTTGCAAACCATCGGAGAAAATGTAGAACGAAGTGGTTGATTCTATCGGAATCATATGCTTGGTAAAACAACGGTCGCCTTCTTTTTGCATTCCCCCGATAGGTACTTTATCACCTTTGATGTGATGTATTACCTGTGGCTGGTCGTGGCAAATGTAAATCAACGGATTTTTAGCACCTGCAAACTCCAATACCCGACGTTTCGGGTCTATTACACAAAGTGCAACATCCATACCGTCGCGGTTGTCGGTTTCGGCTTGTTTTAAGGCGCGGCGCACATGCTTGTGCAACTCATTCAAAATCTGATTGGGCGATTCTACGTCGAGCAATGAAACTATCTCATTGAGGAAGTCGTTGCCAATCATGCTCATAAATGCGCCGGGCACGCCGTGGCCTGTACAATCAACGGCAGCGATAAATATTTTACCGTCCTTTTCGAGAAACCAGTAGAAATCGCCGCTGACAATATCACGCGGGCGAAACAGGATGAATGAATCGGGCAGCACTGCCTGAGTAGCGGCTCTGTCGGGCAGCATTGCTTGTTGGATACGGCGGGCATAGTTAATGCTGGCCGTCATTTTATCGTTTGTACGGCGAATATCTTCGTTTTGTGCCTCAATTTTACGATACGCCTCGGCATTTTCTATGGCGTTGGCAGCAAATACGGCAAGGCTTCGCAAAATGTTCAGCGAATATTCATCGTAGGCATTTTTGCGGAAACTTTGCACAGTAATTACCCCAATTACCACATCTTTGCTGATAAGCGGTAAGTAAATGATAGATTCGGGGTCTTCTCCTGCTTCGGGGGGTTTTACTTCTTTAACATATTTGTTGTATTCTTTAGAGTAGTCGTTGATGAGCACCTCTTTCCGGTTTTTAATAGCCCAAACCGAAAAGCGTTTATCATCGCTCATGGAATGGTAAAAAGTAGGCAGTTTATTGCCGCGTTCCACTGCGCCGCGAAACTCAATTCTGGCACGCGATTCACCCAAAATACCGATGGCAAAGGCTGCCGCATCCATCAGAGAGTTTACGTTTTCGTACACTTTTTCTATGATTTTATCCGTAGAAAGCTCTGTGGTAATCTGCAAACCAATTTCGCCGAGCAGTTTCACATTTTGATAGGCCTTCTCCATTTGCGCATTGATTTCCTCGAGTTTCTCCTTTTGCTTGACAACTTCCATAGTGCGCTCCTCTACCTTTTTCTCCATCTCCTGATAGAGGCTTGCGTTTTCTACCGCAATGGAAATGTAAGCCGCCAAAGAGCGCAATAAATGGACGTGGTTTTGGCTGTAAGCGTTTTTCTGGAAACTCTGTACCGTAACTACTCCTATACACTCATCTTTTGCCATTAGGGGCATGTAGATGATGGAAAGCGGAATATCGCCCAAAATAGCACCGGTAAATTGTTTGATGTATTTATGGTAGTCGTTGGGGTAATCGTTGAGCCATACTTCGGCCTTGTTGTTGAAGCAATAGGCTGCCAAGCGGTTTTCATCGCTCATATCCAACTCAAAGTAGGGAAGCGTATGCCCGCGCTCTTTACCGCCGATAAACTCGAGTACGTATTTTTGGGGATTGTAAGTGCCAATCCAAAATACGGAAGCATCCATAAGCGTATTCAAACTCTGGTGGATGCGTTCGGTAACTGTCTCAATATCAAGGCTGGAAGTAATTTGTCGGCCTAACTGCCCCAGCAACTGAATGTTCTGATAAGCTTGCTCTATAGCGCTTTTTTGCTCATTCAGCGCGTAGTTTTGCATTTCTATCAGTTTTTTCTGCTTCTCTATTTCCTTGTAGTTAGAAGCATTTTCCATCGCAATGGCTATATAAACCGCCAAATTGCGCAAAAGCCCTACATGATAGGGGGTATAGGCATTGAGTTGAAAACTTTGTACCGTAATTGTGCCGATGGTTTGGTTTTTAAACACCAACGGCAGGTAGATGATAGAGTTGGAATTTTTACCTAAAATAGGCTGCGGTACGGGGGCATCGGGGATGTAGTTGTTGTATTCTTTGTGAAAATCGTTGATATAAATTTCCTGCTGATTCAAAAAGCAATGAACCGCCAACCGATGCTTGTCGGTAATAGTTGAATAGGTATGGAAGGGGAGTTTTTCTCCTTCTTCTATACCGCCCGGAAATTCAAGCTGATACAGTTTCTCGTTATATATGCCTATATCAAAAACCGCTACATCCATCAGCATCGATAAGTTTTCAAAAATCACCTCGATAACACGCTCTACATCGAGCTCGGCGATAATTTTTTTGCCTACCTCTGCCAAAAGACGTACATCTTCCTGCGAATCGGTGTTCCCCTCTTTATTTGCATACACTTCCCTCAATGCCATAAGATAATAACTGTCGTTTTAGACACAATTAGCCTTGCGTGGATTGCAAATTTTCAGCCAAACCCGGCAAGGCGTGCTTTTTTATATAATAAAGGGGTGTATGCAAACTTAATCATAAAGTCGTTATTTTGTAATACTCGGCACTTTTTTAAAAGCTGCTTTTCATTTTGTTGAATGTTTGTAAAAAAGCAATATCTGAGAACTTTTTTTAATTTGACGAAAACATCCAAAAGCTATGTACCGATTTGTTCCACATTGGCAAATCAACAAAAGGGATTGGGACGAGTGCATTGCGGATTCTCCTCAACGAACGCTGTACGCATTTTCATGGTATCTGGATATTGTATCGCCGCGCTGGGATGCAGTTGTGCACGAACGGATGGGGCGCTATGAGGCGGTAATGCCTTTGCCGGCACGGAAAAAGTTTACTTTCCGCTACTTGTGGCAGCCTTTGTTTACACAGCAGTTGGGCGTATTCATGCGCGAGGGGCAGGTTACTCCCGACATCCTCGAGTCGTTTTGTCGGCTGGGGCTGGGTTCTTATTCCTATGCGGCACATTATCCGTTCAATGTGTATAACTCGCAGGCACTGACCGAGTGGTTGCTGGACGAAGAGCGGCAAGCAAGCCCCGATTTTGCCGATATCATTTTTCACCCGCAGCAAACCCATCACCTCTCGCTTACTACCACCTATGAACACATCAGAAACCATTACACTGCCGACAGGGTAATGAACCTAAAACGTGCGGAAAAAGCCGGCCTGCAAATTATCGAGGGGCATAATGTAGAACCGCTGATTTTGATGTTCAGACGAAGCGCCGAGCGAAAAATTGTGGGCGGCGTTCACCCGCGAACGTACAAATGGCTGCGGGCTATTTACAGCGCTTTGCAGGCGCGCGGCAAATGCCGGTTGCTGTATGCAAAAAATGCCAAAGGGCATCTGGGCGCAGGGGCGTTGTTCGCTTTTGACGGCAATAAAATCATCTATCTGTTCAATGCAGCATTTGATGCGGCGCGCAAAGAAAACGGCCGAACTTTGTTATTGGACTATCTTTTCCGCGAGTATGCCGAGCAACCGCTGATTTTTGATTTTGAAAGCCCGCAAGTTGCCAATATCAGTGCGTTTTACAGCAGTTTCGGAGCAGAGCCGGTGTCTTTCTATGCCGCACATTTTAACCGACTGCCTTGGCATATCAATATCCTGTGGGGGGTGAAAAAGAAACTATTGCCGGCATGATGCACCATTGCCACTACGTGGGGATTATAAAAAACGCCTTAGACCGATACATCTAAGGCGTTTGAACAATTCTCCCACAATGTTATTTGCCAGAGTTTTTTGCCGGTAGTGGATTGTTGGTGTTGGGGCGGCGTGAATTGCCGTAAGACTTGCGCCAAATTTTGCCCCTGCGAGTTTTTTTATCTCCTTTTCCCATAAACGTTAATAGTGTTAAAGGTTAAACAAGTAAGAAAACCGTACAACAAAATTAACAACCGGATAATCATTTGTCAATCCGCAGCGCGGGTCTGATAAGTAATGCATCAAAATGAAGCGCGGCTTTCATTCCAAGCGCTGTTATACAAAAGTATAAAAGATTTGCGAAAAATTCTTTACTTAAATTATTGAAAACCAAATATTTAAACCTAACAGACCTCTGAAACCCACCAGGTTTGCGTATAGCGTCTTCAATGGCTAACAGGCTTTCCCGAATCCCTAATAGCGGTCGTTGGACCCTGTAAGCGGATTCAGATAAACTTGATTGAAACCGTTCAGCTGCATAACTTGGTTTTAAAACTCTCCTCTGTACTTTACCTCTACGGCGTGCAGTTCCAGAATGGGTTTGAGGAACTCCTCCAAATCATATACGCACAACTGACTGGCTGCATCGCAGAGCGCTTTGGCAGGTTCGGGGTGTGTTTCAATAAATACGCCATCCACGCCTGCCGCTACTCCTGCGCGGGAAAGTACCGGAATAAACTCTCTGGCACCGCCTTTGGCATCGGCGCTTGGGATGCCGTACTTGCGGATGGAGTGCGTAATATCAAACACCACGGGGAAGCCTGTGCGGTTCATGTGGTAAAAGCTGCGAGGGTCTACAATCAGGTCATTATAGCCGAAGGTATAGCCGCGTTCGGTGAGGATAATCCGGTCGTTGCCGCTGTCCACACACTTCTGGGCAGGTTTTGCCATATTCTCGGGGGCAAGAAATTGCCCATGCTTAATGTTTACTACTTTGCCTGTTTTGGCAGCAGCTACTATAAGCGTGGTTTGCATACACAAGTAAGCAGGAATCTGGATAACATCCAATACTTCGGCGGCAGCAGCGCACTGGTCGGGGTAGTGTACGTCGGAAAGTACGGGAAAACCGAACTGCTCTTTAATTTTTTGCAGCATTTTCAGGCCTTCATCCAGCCCGGGTCCGATGTAGTAGTCTAAACTGCTGCGGTTGTCTTTCATAAAAGACGACTTAAAAATCACGGGGATATTGACGCGCTCCGATACCTCGCGCAGCTTTTCTGCCGTGCGCATCATGGTACTTTCGTCTTCAATCACACAAGGACCCGAAACCAGGAACAATTCAGGCGCACCGCAGGCAATATTGCCTACCTTGACAATTTTCTTATTCATTGGACAATGGAAAAAAACAGCGCAAAGCTATGAAATACAGGGGGAAATGCAGGTATTAAGGTTGATTAACATTGCTTAAAGACGCATTAACGCAGGGTGTGTGGTTTGCAGGCTACTTTTGTGCGAGTCAAAGAAAATTTTCAAACATGAAAAAATTTGTATTACTCCTTAGCTTTATCACGGTAAGCATTGCTTCGTGGGCGCAAACCACGTTCAAAGGCAAGGTGATGGACTCAACCAATACCTCTCTGCCGATTGCAACGGTAATGCTGCTCCATACAAAAGACTCTGCCCTGGCAACCTTTGGCCGAACTGACGTAAACGGTGAGTTTATGCTTCGCAATGTAGCCAACGGCAACTACATCCTGAAAATTACCTATACTGGGTATCAGAATTACATGAAGCCCGTTACAGCCATAGGCGGCACACAGGATTTGGGCACGATTATCATGCAGATTAAAGCCCGCCAACTGAGTGAAGTGGTCGTTAAAGGCGAGCGCGACCCCGTTACTATCAAAAAGGATACCTTGGAGTTTAACGCAAGTTCGTTTGAAACCAACAAAGCCAATGCAGCCGTAGAAGACCTCCTCAAACGCCTGCCCGGGGTTCAGGTGGACAAAGACGGCAGTATTAAGGTACAAGGCGAAGACGTTCAGCGCGTTACAATCAACGGCAAAAACTTTTTCGGACAAGATGCTAAACTGGCTACCCGCAACCTGCCTGCCAAAGCGATTGAAAAAATTCAGGTTTTTGACCGCAAGTCTGACCAAGCGCAATTTTCGGGTATAGATGACGGCTCCCGCGAAAAAACCATCAATTTGGAATTGAAAGAAGAGTTTAGCAATGGCGGGTTTGGCAATTTCACTGCCGGAGCCGGCGCCGATTCGCAAGATGAGTTCCGCTATGAAACCAAAGCCAGCTACAACCGATTCAGTAAAACTACGCAGTTGTCTTTCTTGGGGATGGGCAATAACATCAACCAGCAGGGCTTTTCACCTGCCGAATACTTCGGGTTTTCAGGCAGAAGCGGCGGTGCTGTTTTCCGTGGCGGTGCCGGCAACACACGCGGCATTCCGGTCAATTTTGGCGGCAGACCCAATGGCATTATGAACAACTGGGCAGGTGGTATTAATTTTAACCACACGTTCAACAAAACAACTGAAATGAATGGCAGTTACTTTTTTAGCGATTTAGCCCACCGCTTGGAGCAGCAGACAAGCCAGGTAAACTTCCTGCCAACGGGCAACTTCAGTAGCGAGCAAGACAGCCGTCAGAACAACCGGACGACTTCTCACCGTCTGAACGCTACTTTAGACCATAAAATTGACTCGGTAAACAGTATTCGTTACAATACCGTATTCAGCATGAACAACAACGATTTCCGCACCATCAGCGACAATCAGACGTTCAATGCGGCAGGTACTCTGCAAAACGAAGGCTCTCGCGACAATATCAACATCGGTTCGGGCATGAGCTGGAATAACGAGATTCTCTTCCGCCATCGCTTTGCTAAGCGCGGACGCACTATGTCGGCTACGCTTACCCTGAATATGAACCGCAACAACAGCGAAGGCGAATTGAAAGCCGTAAACAGATTCTTTAATCCGCAAACAGGCGAGCCGGTTCGCACCGACAACATCAATCAGGTAAACACCCGCAATACTTTAACCAACACATATGGCGGCAACCTGAGCTACACCGAACCCATCGGCAGAAGGAAGTACTTAGAATTGAACTATAACATCCGCAATACGGTGAATAAGTCTGACCAAAAAGTATTTGATATTGCCAATGGCGAGCGCACAGTGAACCAAAACCTAACCAATGAGTTTGATAATAACTTCCTGTTCCAGCGCACGGGAGTAAATTTCCGCTATACCAAACAGAAAATCAATCTGACAATGGGATTGAACTACCAGAACTCTGACCTGCGCGGCAATCTGGTAACACGTGGCACATCCATCAATAAAACGTTTAACAACCTGTTGCCCTCTGCCCGTTTGAATGTGGATTTTAGCAACACCAAGCGTTTGAATTTTGACTACGATACAGATGTAAACGCGCCAAGCATTACCCAATTGCAGCCAATTGTAGATAATACCGACCCGTTAAATATCTATGTGGGGAATCCCGATTTACGTCCGGAATATAACCACCGTTTCCGCGCCAACTATTTCACCTTCGACCAGTTTACATCCATCAATTTCTTTGGCGGTTTCAATGCGACTTATACCACCAATAAAATTGTCAATAGCCAGCTGATTGACCGGCAGTTTGTCCGCACTACGCAGCCCGTAAACGTGGCAGACTTTATCAATGCGTCTGCCAACATGAACTTTGGCTTCCCTATCCGACCTATCAAGAGCCGTTTTAACTTGAGCGGACGCGGCGGCGGTAATCGCTCTATCAACCTGTTGAACAACGAAAGCACCTATGCCTACGGTCGTACGCTGGTAGGTGATTTCCGCTACGAATTCCGTCCGAGCGATAAATTTGACTTCTCACTGACTGCCAACATCAATAACCAGCGGACAACTTTTGACCGCGCTGCTTCAGGCAATCAGGCAAACGAGCAGAATTTCCTGAACCAAACCTACGGCGCGGAAATGAACGTCGTACTGCCGCTGGATTTCCGGTTGAACATAGATTATGACTACTTCCTGTTTACCAGCAGCACAACAGACTTCCGTCAGGCTCTGCCGCTGTTGAATACCTCTATTTCCAAAGTATTCCTCAAAGGTGCAGGTGAAATGAAATTTGCCGTTAACAACTTTCTTGACCAAAGCCTCGGCATCAGCCAGCAAGCAGACGTAAACTTCCTGCAACAAACCGTCGTAAATAATTTAGGACGCTTTGTGATGGTATCATTTACTTATTCTCTGAACAAAGCCCTGAACCCTGCCAACAACTTCCAGCCCGGCAGAGGCGGTATGATGCGCATAATAATGAATTAAATCGGTTGCGTATCGTCCATCTGATGACCTTGCCCCAACCAAAAGGGGCAGGGTTTTTTGTTGATTTCCATTAACTTTGCACTCTTAAATTCTCAACCATGCCACATTTGAACGAACAGGAACTCCAGCGTCGTCAGAAAAGAGAACAACTGATGCAATTAGGTATTGACCCCTATCCGGCAGACTTATTTGAGGTCAATGCATATGCCAAAGACATAAAGCAGAACTACGAACGTTTCAAAACCGACTATAAAGATATTTCCATAGCGGGCAGGCTGATGAGCTTCCGCATCATGGGCAACGCCTCTTTTGCCGAGTTGCAGGATACCACAGGCCGCATCCAGATTTACGTGCGCCGCGATGACATCTGCCCCGGCGAAGACAAAACACTGTATAACACCGTATTCAAAAAACTGTTGGACATTGGCGACTTTGTAGGTATTAAAGGTTACGTTTTTACAACCCAAACCGGCGAAATCAGCGTCCACGTTACCGAGCTGAAACTGCTTGCCAAATCGCTGAAGCCGCTGCCGATTGTTAAAAAAGATGAGGAAGGCAACGTATATGATGCCGTTACCGACCAAGAATTCCGTTATCGTCGCCGCTATGCCGACTTGGTCATCAACCCCGAAGTGCGCGAAGTATTCCGCAAACGCACCCGCCTCATCGGCTCCATGCGCGAATTTTTGAATAACAAAGGCTATTTGGAAGTAGAAACCCCTATTTTGCAACCCATCTACGGCGGTGCATCGGCGCGCCCGTTCAAAACTTTTCACAATGCGTTGGATATGCCGCTCTATTTGCGCATTGCCAACGAACTGTACCTCAAACGCCTCATTGTGGGCGGTTATGACGGCGTATATGAGTTTGCCAAAGACTTCCGCAACGAAGGCATGAGCCGTTTCCACAACCCCGAGTTTACGATGATTGAACTCTACGTAGCCTACAAAGACTACTACTGGATGATGAATCTGGTAGAAGAGATGATAGAAAAAGTCGCCTTAGATTTACACGGCACAACCGAAGTGCAGGTAGGCGAACATCTCATCAACTTCAAACGCCCGTGGAAGCGATTCACCATGTTTGAAGCCATTCAGCACTTCACAGGCATTGATATTTCGGAAATGGACGAGGCAGCACTGCGCCAAACCGCTCGCCAACTGCACGTACACACAGACGATACGATGGGCAAAGGCAAGCTGATTGACGAAATTTTCGGCACACACTGCGAGCCAAAACTCATTCAGCCGACTTTCATTACCGACTATCCGATTGAGATGTCGCCACTGGCGAAAAAGCACCGCAGCAAGCCCGGACTCGTAGAACGCTTTGAAGCAATCTGCAATGCCAAAGAGATTTGCAACGCCTTCTCCGAACTCAACGACCCGATAGACCAGCGTCAGCGTTTTGAAGAGCAGCTAGAGCTTGGCAAACGCGGCGACAGCGAAGCAATGGTGCTGGACGAAGACTTCCTTCGTGCCTTGGAGTATGGTATGCCTCCGACAGCAGGCTTGGGCATCGGCATAGACCGACTGGCAATGATTATGACCAATCAGCCATCTATTCAGGACGTACTATTCTTCCCGCAGATGCGCCCTGAGAAAAAATCCGGAGAAAGCGAATAGTTTTTTGCCTATATTCGTTCAATACTCAAAAGCTGAACAATGGAAGACATTGGTAAAATTATCGTATCTATTATTGCCGCCATCATCTACTTTATTTACAGCAGCAATAAAAACATTAAACAGCAACAAACCCGACGCCCCGGCACAATGCCTTCGCAAGAACAACCGGAGAAACCCCAGAAGCCGCCGGCTAAGGTCAGTTTTGAAGAGTTGTTAAAAGAACTGGAAACCAAAATTCAGGAGCAGTTGCCGCAGCCACCCGCAGAAGAAAGCATAGAAGACAGGAAAAACCATAATAAAAAAAACGTTGAGCCGGTATTGCCGGAAAAACAGTTTTCATACCAGGATAAGTACCAGCAAACCGAGCCGCTGGTTGCGACCAAAAAACCAAACTGTTTGACTAAACCTCAGACACCGCCGCCTGCCGCCGGTTCGCCCAAAGTCAATAAAGAAATAACCGCAGAGATACAGCATCCCATAGCAACATTATTAACCGATGCCAACCAACTCCGCAGTGCTTTTGTGCTTTCCGAAATTTTTAATCGAAAATGGTAAAATGTAGCGATATTGCTATATTTGCAAATAGATTTTAGTAAAGTACATCATTAACCTAACGCATATTGCATGGCAAACCCGCGCGAACGTGTAGAAGAACCGTTCCGAATTAATGAAAAAATCAGAGTTCCCGAAGTTCGGCTAATTGGTGAAAACGTTGAAGTCGGCATCTATCCTACGACCAAGGCATTAGAAATGGCACGTCAGCAGGGGCTCGATTTAGTTGAAATCTCTCCTAAGGCAGTTCCACCTGTTTGTAAGATTATAGACTACTCCAAGTTCAAATACGAGCAGAAAAAAAAGCAAAAGGAACTGAAAGCCAAAACCCACAAAACAGTCGTTAAGGAAATCCGTTTCGGACCGAATACCGACGACCATGACTTTGAGTTTAAGCTCAAACATGCCGAAACTTTCCTCAAAGAAGGCAACAAAGTGAAGGCATATGTGCATTTTGCAGGAAGAACTATCGTATTTAAGGAGCGCGGAGAAATTTTATTGCTTAAATTTGCACAGGCTTTGGAAGAGGTAGGAAAAGTCGAGCAGATGCCTAAGTTGGAAGGTAAGCGAATGCATGTGATGATTTCTCCTAAGACCGTAAAGCCTGCTAAATAAATAAATTGTTCCACTTTTTTTTAGTCCACAATGCCAAAAATTAAAACCAAGTCAAGTGCAAAGAAGCGCTTCCATCTGACGGGCTCAGGACGTGTAAAGCGCAAGCGTGCTTATCACAACCACATCCTGACTAAGAAAGAAACCTGCCAGAAGCGCCGCTTAAGTCAGAAAACACTGGTTTCACCTGCTGACGAAGCACGTATCAAAGTTATGTTGTGCGCTTAATTGAAGCCGCAACAGGCTATTAAAAAATGGTTATTTATGTTCAACCCGGCGAAAGGCCTGAAAGTATTGTAAATCAATCGCCTAATGCCAAAAACAAAAAGTTAAAATGCCAAGATCAGTCAATCACGTAGCGTCAAGAGCACGCCGCAAAAAAATTTTAAAGTACGCCAAAGGCTACTGGGGAAGAAGAAAAAATGTATGGACAGTAGCCAAGAATGCCGTTGAAAAGGGTTGGCTGTACGCCTACCGCGACCGTAAAAACCGCAAGCGCGAATTTCGTGCACTGTGGATTCAACGTATCAATGCAGCTGCACGTCAGCATGGTATGAGCTACTCACAATTCATTAACAAAGTTCAAAAAGCCGGCATTGAGTTGAATCGCAAAGTTCTGGCCGACCTTGCCATGAACCATGCTGCCGCTTTTGAAGCCATTGTGAAAGCAGTGAAATAAGTTCCTCATCAAAGTTTATATACAAACCTACTTTGGGGGCTGTGCACGAAAATTGCACAGCCTTTTTTATCTTTCACCGCTAATAACACATCTGCCTGTCATGCGTCTTACCGTATCGTTACTGCTGCTGTTTCTGTTTTCTTCTGCTTCACATGCCCAAATAGAGTGGGCATCAGCGGTTTTGGAGTTCTCCAGCGAATCGGCAGAGGCAGGGATAGCCAAACCTTATGGTGCACAACAAGTGCTTGGTAAACCCAACAAACTGCCTGCACATGGCGAAAGTCCGTGTGCTTGGCGCACCGCAACAGCCAATAACAGCAAAGGAGAGTGGATTAAGGTAACTTTTAACAAACTCATCAGTGCTCAAACCATTGTCATTGCCGAATCGTGGAATCCCGGGGCGGTTGCCAAAATCAAACTGTACGATGAGGCAGGAAAAGAATATACCGTCTATCATAACCCCGCACCTAAGCCCATACCCCAAAAAGCACAAATGCTGGTGCTACACATCGCCCCCACTCTGTACAAAGTGGCTGCATTGCGATTGGAACTGCAAACCGCTGCCGTACCGGGGTTGAATCAAATTGATGCCATCGGCATTTCCGAAAACAAGATACAGGTAGGTATGGACGTGGGGTTGAATCGGTCAAAAACATTGAACGAAAATCGGATAGAATCATTAGGCATAGCCGTAAACAGCCAATACGATGAAATTATGCCTGTGATAGCACCCGATGGGCAGACCTTGTATTTTGTCCGCAAAAATCATCCTGATAATGTTCGCAATCCGTTAATGCCGCAGTTGCTGAACGATGACATATGGTTTACCGTTCGCAAGCCCGACGGCACTTGGGAGGAAGCCCGCCACATGCCTCCGCCCTTGAATAATTACAGCCATAATTATGTCTGCACGGCACTCCCCGATAACAACACCCTCTTGCTTGCCAATCACTATTTGCCCGAAGGCCGCTGCATTGTAGGGGTGTCCGTAACGCGTCGCAAAAACAATGACGAGTGGGAATTTCCGCAAGCCCTTGCTATTGGCGATTTTTACAACCAAAGCCCATACAGCGAATACTCCATGGCTGCCAACCAGCAGGTGCTGCTCATGGCCGTTCAGCGCAACGACACCTACGGCGGACGCGACCTGTACGTGAGTTTCAGGCAGGAGAACGGTGCATGGAGCGTGCCACTCAATTTGGGGGCGCAGGTAAACACGGCAGGCAGCGAGATAACCCCTGTGCTTGCAGCCGATAATAAAACGCTTTATTTTGCATCCAACGGCATCAGCGGCTATGGAGAAATGGATATCTACATGACGCGCCGTTTGGACGAAACGTGGCAAAACTGGTCAGAACCTATCAATCTGGGGCCACCCATCAATACCGAAGACTGGGATGCTTCCTATACCATTGATGCTAAGGGCGAATATGCCTATTTGGTATCGTATCATCAGGGCATAAAAGGAAGTGCTGACCTTTTCCGAATCAAACTTGCACAGGAAGTCAGACCTGAGCAGGTCTTGTTAGCCTCCGGCAGAGTATTCAATGCCCCAACCAATGCCCCCATTGCTGCGCATATTATTTACACGAACCCCGCAGATGATAAGCTGTTAGGCACAGCCAATACCAACCCTGTTACGGGTGCATACCAAATTTCGCTGCCCTTGAAACAAAGCTATGGCATACGGGCTTCTGCCAAAGGGTTCTTTTCTTTGGAGGAACGGATTGACTTGTCGGTAGACTCCGTAGACATCCAACCTATTGTCCGCGATTTATTTCTGGTGCCACTGGAAGAAGGACAGTCCGTGCGGTTAAACAATATATTTTTTGAGCAGGGAACAGCCACCTTATTACCGGATTCTTTCACCGAATTGCGCCGCCTGATTCAACTGATGAATGAGTACCCGCTGATGGAAATTCGTTTGGAAGGGCATACAGATGTGGAAGGCAACCCGATGCTGAATATGCAACTTTCCAAAGAACGCATACAAAGTATCCGGCAATACCTCATCAAAGAAGGAATTGCCGAAAACAGAATAAAAACCGAAGCCTTTGGCAGTACGTGCCCGCTTACTCGCAGCCGCGATGAAGCAAGTAAAAAACTCAACAGGCGCGTGGAACTTCGCATCTTAAAAGTAAAATAATCTGACAAATTGTCATAGTATCGTTAAACTTTCTTAAATTGACCCCAAGAAAGGCAAAATCCTTGTTTTTGTACAACTTTTGCAAAACATCTGATAGAAATTTAATAACCTTCATCGTTTAAAAAATGAAAAACTGGCTTCAGACATTGGGTGCTGCCATTATAGGTGGTATCATAACCATAGGCGGCTATAAACTTGCAGGCTTTGATAAGCAGGAAGTAGTCGTTCAGCAGAACAGCCCTGCCGTACTGACCGACTATCGCACCGTTCCGATGGGTACAAGCAATGTACCTTTTGATTTTACTGCCCCGGCGGCCAAAACAACCCCGGCAGTAGTAAATATTACGTCTAAGATAATGCCTGTTGTACAAAACCGCGAAAGAAATCAGCGCCGCTTTAATTTTCCTTTTGACTTTTTTGGAGATATTCCTTTTGGCGATGAGGACATGCTGAACCGTCCGCAGGAAGGCACAGGCTCCGGTGTAATCATCTCACAAGACGGGTTCATTATTACCAACAACCACGTGATTGACAACGCCGATGAGATTACAGTTACGTTGTTTGACAAGCGCACATACAAAGCCAAAGTAATTGGCACCGACCCTTCCACCGACATTGCTGTTATTAAGATAAACGAAAAAGGTTTGACAACCGTGCCCTTTGGCGACTCTGACCAAGTACAAGTGGGACAATGGGTAATGGCCGTAGGCAACCCGTTTAATCTCACTTCAACAGTAACAGCAGGTATTGTAAGTGCCAAAGGCCGCAACATTTCACTGCTGCGCACTCGCGACAACGCTGCTATTGAGTCTTTCATTCAAACCGATGCTGCCGTGAACCCCGGTAACAGTGGCGGTGCATTGGTAAACCTGAATGGCGAACTGGTAGGTATCAACACTGCCATTGCCTCACGCACAGGCAGCTATGCGGGTTATTCCTTTGCTGTACCTTCCAATCTGGCGCGAAAAGTTGCCGAAGACCTGATTAAATACGGAACCGTGCAGCGCGCATTCCTTGGCATCACCATTACCGACGTGGACAGCAAAAAAGCAAAAGAACTGAATCTGCCCATAACCGAAGGGGTACATGTGGACAGCGTTATAGCAAACGGTTCTGCCGATGCAGCAGGTTTGCGCCGCGGCGACGTAATTGTAAAAGTTGATGGCAACCCAATAAAATCTGTTCCCGAATTGCAGGAAAGTATTGGCAGAAAACGCCCTGGCGAAAGCGTAGCACTCCAAATCTATCGCAACGGTTCACCCCGCGACATTAAATTGACGCTGAAAAGCCGCGACGGTAGCACAACCATAGTAAAGAAAACTTCAACTGCCTTAGATAAACTTGGTATTGAAGTAGAACCGGCCTCTGCTGCCGAACTCAAAAAAATAAATGCAAATAGCGGTTTGAAGGTAGTCAAAATTAATCGCGGACGAATTATGCGCGATACGAAAATGCGCGAAGGTTTTATTATTACCAAAGTAGGCGGTAAAACCATTCGCTCTGTACAAGACCTGAACGAAATGCTGGAAAACAACAGCGGCGGCGTAATGATTGAAGGCTACTACCCCGACAGTGAAGGGAAACACTACTTTGCTATCGGTTTAGACGATTAAGCAAATGCTCAACTGAGCACTTATACCCGATGGTCTGCAGATTCATCGGGTTTTTTTATTACTCCCGATGGCTCTAAGAGTTCCCTTAGAAGCAAACACTTGACTATCAACTATTTATATAGAAATAGTTCGCAAATCACTTGCACTTTTGCATATCTGTAAACATACAAGCAAACGGTCGTGTAAATCAAAACACCCCTTCTGAAACGCGAATTTGAGACATACTTTTGCTCCGAAATCCCCTTGTCAAAAAGCCGAATGTTGCTATGCAATGCGTCTCGATTACGCCACTAACTACCTTATGAAAGTTTACGCGGGGTTGCTTGCAAATAAAAAGCAATCCCTTTAAATTTGCGCACTCAAAAGCAATCGGCTGTTGAAACCGTTCAAGTTATACGACATAGATATCCTTGCCTTAAAAGAAAAAACGCATCGCTATGAATACAAGATAGACGATACGTTCTTTGAATTGTTTGAAGGTGGGTTAATAGAACACGGAAGTTGCAACGTAGTGTTAGACCTTGAAAAGTCATCCGGCGTACTGACCTTAAATTTCAGCATCATCGGCACCTTAGAACTAATCTGCGACCGCACGCTTGAACCCTTTACAGAGCCGACAGACTTGCAAGAGCGTGTATTCTACAAGTTTGGTGAAGAAGAAAAAGAACTGGCAGACGATGTGATGGTTATCCCTCGCGGAACGGCAACAATTAATGTTGCACATCACATCTACGATTTTATCTCCCTGTCGGTGCCTATGAAAAAACTTCACCCAAGCCTTCGGGGCAACGCAATGCAGGAGGGCGAAGATAAGTGGGAAGAGACCTTGTTGGTTTACTCCTCTCCCGTTGAAGAAACAGACCCAGAAGCGCAGGAAGACAAACCGATAGACGAACGCTGGAAAATTCTCAAAGAAAAATTTAAGAATCCGGAATAAATTTTTGAACGATTAATCATTAGTAGTCATGGCACATCCCAAGCGGAAGATATCCAGAACTCGTCGCGACAAAAGAAGAACGCACGATAAACTGACACCTAAGCAAACAACCGTTTGCCCTACAACCGGTGTTGAGCACCTGCCTCATCGTGCTTATTTCTTCGAAGGCAATATGTATTACAACGGCAAACTGGTTTCAGTAAATGCGCCGGCAGAAACCACTAAGGCCGAGTAACGGCAAGGTGGCTATTGCCTGAAAAACTTATACCAAAAGGAGAAGTGATTACGCTTCTCCTTTTTTATATTGCAAACCATTTTTACCAATCACATTGTATGGCAGCAATTCGCGCAAGTATTACCGGCGTAGGCGGCTACGTACCCGATGGCATACTGACAAACAAAGACTTAGAGTCGATGGTAGATACCAACGACGAGTGGATTGTAACCCGCACCGGTATTCGTGAAAGGCACATTCTGGAAAAAGGGAAAGGCTCTTCTTTCATGGCCTTAAAAGCAATAGAGCGCCTGATGGAAATGCACCCTACCAGCCCTGCGGAAATTGACGCAATCATCTGTTGCACCACCACCCC
>CALHUI010000020.1 GCA_938039675.1 uncultured Cytophagales bacterium | reverse complement strand
GAAATAGCGCGGGCGCGAAAGGAAGTAGTGCTTTCCTTGGTCTATCAAACGGAAAATGCGCGGGGTTTTGTCAATATAGACACGACCGCCCCGGCGCAATTCGCCGAAATCCTGAATGCCGATGAGGTATTTCTGAATTATGAGGGAAAATTAGACAAAAATCCCCCGATGTGCCTTTACCACAACTTTAGCGATGTACCTAGTATAATAGTATAATTGATATTGAACATAAAAAATCCTGCCTTTTATCGGCAGGATTCGTTAGTTCAACTATTGCAGGCTTTCTAATGTTTGCTGAATGGCTGCAAAGTTGGGCAGGTCTCCGGCAGATTCCAGCACTTCGGCATAGCGAATAATGCCTTCTTTATCTACCACAAAAGCCGAACGCTTAGCAACCCCTTTCATGCCCAGCACGAAATCACCATAAATGGCACCATAAGCTGTTGCAACTTCCTTATTAAAATCAGACAGCAAAGGGAAGTTCAGATTTTCCTGTTCTTTGAACTTGCCAAGCGTGAACAGTGAATCAACAGAAATGCCCACTACATTGGCATTCAAGCTATTATAACGCGCCATATTGTCGCGCATGGTACACAGTTCGGTTGTGCAAACGCTGGTAAATGCCAGTGGAAAGAACAGCAAAACCACATTCTTGCCATTATGCAAATCAGCCAGACTTACCTGCTGTTTGTCTGTATCAAATAATGTAAAGGCGGGAGCCTTATCACCTACTTTTAACATAAACCTGATTTTTGGTTAAAAACTGGACACTAATTTCTAACCAATTTTCGGGCTTTACAACAAGGTTGGTTTTTTTAAATCCGATTTTCTAAATTGAGGAAATATTAAATGTTGTAACACTTATGATGAATCGCAGAGATGCCATCCAACGAGTTGCCATTATGATGGGAGGAGTGCTTACCGTTCCTTCGCTGGCAATGGCTTTGGAAAATTATCAGGCCAGCGGCACTTCGGCCTTCAATGCCGAACAAATGCGGCTGGTAGCTGAAATAGCCGACACGATTATTCCCCGCACCAAAACGCCGGGAGCAAAAGACGCAAAAGTACAGCAGTTTATTTCCGATGTAGTAAGCGACTGCTACAGCGAAAGCGACCGCAAAATGTTTATGGACGGGCTGAATGGGTTGCAGGAAAACTGCCGCAGGCGCTTCGGTAAAGGTTTTGAAACCTTGACACCAGCACAACGGATAGAAGCATTGAAAGGCTTAGAAGAACAAGCCATTGCCAGCCGCAACAACAGCGCAAGCCATCAGGCCAACTTATGGTTTGATACCGAAAAAATGAATCCGCAATTCTGGTTCATGATTAAAGAACTGACATTGGTGGGCTATTTTACCTCTGAAGCAGGTGCTACGCAAGCACTGCGCTACCAACACGTGCCCGGCAAATACGAAGGCTGTATCCCTTACAAAAAAGGCGATAAAGCATGGGCTACTTAATCAGACATCTTCCTTTTTATTCATATCTCGCAAGACTTTTCACCGGTAAATTATGTCAATTATAGAATCACTTTATCTGAATATTCGCGCCGAACAACGCAATACCTACGATGCTATTGTAGTTGGTTCAGGCATCAGCGGCGGCTGGGCAGCCAAAGAACTCACCGAAAAAGGCCTCAAAGTACTTCTGCTCGACCGTGGTTGGAACTTAGAACACGGCAAGGGCTATGAAACTGCCTTCAAATTCCCTTGGGACTTTAAATATCGCGGACGCATTACCGATGAGCAACGCCGTACACACCCTTTCCTTAGCCGCGACTACCCTTATCAAGAGTCTAACCATAAATATTGGTTCAACGATATGGACGCTCCTTATACCGAGGTCAAACGCTTCGACTGGTATCGTCCCAATATCGTAGGCGGCCGCTCTATCATGTGGGGTCGCCAAAGTTACCGCCTTAGCCCAATGGATTTTGAAGCCAATGCCAAAGACGGCATAGCTGTGGATTGGCCGGTGCGATACGAAGAAATAGCACCTTGGTATGACTATGTAGAACGCTTTGCAGGTATCAGCGGCCAAAATGAAGGCTTAGAGCAATTGCCCGACGGTCAATTTTTGCCGCCTATGCAGATGAACTGCGTAGAAAAAACAGTAGCCGCCCGTATCAAACAAAATTTCAAAGGTCGCATAATGACCATTGGACGGGTAGCAAATCTTACTCAACCACATAATGGGCGCGGTTCTTGTCAATACCGCAACCTTTGCCATCGTGGCTGCGCTTATGGAGCATATTTCAGCACACAAGCCGCCACGCTGCCCGCAGCTATGAAGACAGGCAACCTTACGCTGCGCCCACTTTCAGTCGTTTCGGAAGTAATTTACGACCCGCAAACCGGCAAAGCCAAAGGCGTACGCGTAATTGATGCGGAAACGAAAGAGGTCATTGAATATTTTGCCAAAATAATTTTCCTGAACGCCTCGGCTATTTGGACCGCTCATCTGCTGCTTAACTCCACTTCCAACCGATTCCCAAACGGATTGGGCAATGACAGCGGCCAAGTTGGACACAACCTGATGGATCATCATTTCCGAATTGGTGCAACGGGCGAAAGTGACGACCACCGCGATGACTACTACATGGGACGTCGCGCCAACGGCATTTATATCCCGCGTTTCCGTAACATTGGGAACGACAAACGCGAATACCTGCGCGGTTTTGGCTATCAAGGTGGTGCAAGCCGCCAAGGATGGCAACGCGGTGTAGCAGAAATGGGCTTCGGAGCAGACTTCAAAGATGCACTGTCAGAACCCGGCAAATGGACGATGGGTATTACAGGCTTTGGCGAATGTCTGCCTTACTATGAAAACAAGGTTACGCTGAACCGAGAAAAACTCGACAAATGGGGGCTGCCTACCGTTACGATTGACTGTGAGTTTAAAGAAAACGAAAAACTCATGCGCAAAGACATGATGAACGATGCAGCCGAAATGCTGGAAGCAGCTGGTTTAAAGAATGTGAAAACCTACGATGCAGGCTCATTCCCTGGTATGGGCATCCACGAAATGGGTACTGCCCGTATGGGTCGCGACCCCAAAACATCCGTGCTGAACAAATATAATCAAATGTGGGCTGTTCCAAACGTGTTCATTACTGATGGCTCATTCATGACCTCCGCCGCTTGCCAGAACCCATCTTTGACTTACATGGCATTCACTGCGCGTGCCTGCGACTATGCCGTCAGCGAGATGAAAAAAGGTAATCTCTAAAAATAGCAGTAAAGCCGTTAAAGTAAAAACCTGTCGTTTGACAGGTTTTTTACTTTCAATAAGTTTGAAATTACTTAATTTCAACTTCGGCACCCGCTTCTTGCAATTGCTTAGCCAAAGACTCAGCGTCAGCCTTGGCAATGCCTTCTTTAATAGGCTTAGGAGCACCGTCAACCAGTTCTTTGGCTTCCTTCAAGCCCAAGCCGGTCAGGTCTTTTACTAATTTCACAACTGCCAGCTTATTAGCGCCACCTGACTTCAGGATTACGTCAAAAGCTGTTTTCTCAGGTGCAGCTTCAGCAGCAGCACCTGCACCGCCACCGGCGACCATTACAGGAGCTGCAGCAGCAGGCTTGATACCATAGTCGTTCTCAAGAATTTGAGCCAACTCATTTACTTCTTTAACGGTTAGGTTAACCAGTTGTTCGGCGAATGCTTTCAAATCTGCCATTGTCGTATAATGTTATGTAATTTCTGAAATGAATAAAAAACAATTAATTGCATTGGAACAGTGTACCTGTATGTAACTACTGTCCTTTCTCCTCCAAAGTTTTGAGTACACCATGGAGAATGTTTCCACCGCTTTGCAGAGCACTAATAACGTTGTTGGCAGGTGATTGCAACAAGCCAATAACGTCTCCGATAAGGTCAGCCTTAGACTTCAAGTTGGCGAGAGTATCCAACTGGTTGTCGCCGATGAAGAGATCGAAGTCGATGGAAGCACCCTTCAACAGCGGCTTAGGATTATCTTTCTTACCGGATTTCTTGCGGAACTCCTTCAGCACTTCAGCAGGCGACTTAGGGTTTTCAGGTGAAAACATAATACCTGAAAATCCTTTCAATACAGTACCTTCAAATGAAGTGAAATCGCCTTTACCAAGACCTATTAACGCTTTCTTAATTAGCGAATTCTTTACTACGCGATACTCGATGCCTTTTTGGAAGCACAAACGACGAAAGTCGTTGATTTGCTCTACAGTCATACCTGCGGCATCGGTAATATAAAAGTTAGGCGTATTGGAGAGCTTTTCGGTCAGTTCTTCTACAATTGCAAATTTTTCTTCCCTTGTCATGTTCTTCTTGTTTTACAGTCCGGGAATGCTTGTTTTGTCCACTTTCACGCCGGGACTCATCGTGCTGGAAAGGTGGATGCTTTTTACGTAAGTACCTTTGGCCGTAGATGGCTTCAGTTTCATGATAGTGTTCAACACCTCTTTTGCGTTATCGCGCAGTTGCTCAGGTGAGAATGAAACTTTGCCGATACTTGTGTGAATAATGCCAGTTTTATCAACTTTAAAGTCAATTTTACCTTGCTTCACTTCGCGCACCGCTTTACCTACTTCCATAGTTACGGTACCAGATTTAGGGTTAGGCATCAAGCCGCGAGGGCCCAATACACGACCTAACTTACCGATTTTCGCCATAACAGTAGGCATAGTGATAATCACGTCTATATCAGTCCAGCCGCCTTCGATTTTAGCGATAAAATCATCCAGACCTACATACTCAGCGCCGGCTTCGCGGGCTTCAGCTTCTTTATCAGGAGTACAAAGTACCAATACGCGTACTTCCTTACCTGTACCATGTGGCAGAGCCACCACGCCACGCACCATTTGGTCGGCTTTGCGCGGATCTACACCCAAACGAACGTCAATGTCCACGGAGGCATCAAACTTAGCATAGTTTATCTCTTTTACCAGAGCAGAAGCCTCATCGAGCGTATATTCCTGTGCAGGATTATATTTTGCAAGTGCTTCTTTTTGCTTTTTCGTCAATTTTCCCATTGTTCAGTTCCAATTTCAGTTTGCAGTAAAACACTTACATTACGCCCAAGGAGCCGTTCCGGTAACGGTCAAGCCCATGCTGCGTGCGGTGCCGGCAACCATTTTCATTGCAGACTCAAGCGTAAAGCAGTTAAGGTCGGGCATTTTGGTTTCGGCGATGGTTTTGATTTGATCCCATGAAACAGATCCCACTTTGTTACGGTTTGGTGCAGGAGAACCGCCTTTTACCTTGGCAGCTTCCATTAGTAAGATTGCAGCGGGTGGGGTTTTGATAACGAAGTCAAAAGACTTGTCAGCATAAACGGTAATCACTACCGGCAACACCATCCCCATTTTGTCTTGCGTGCGGGCGTTGAACTCTTTGCAAAACTGCATGATGTTCAAACCTTTGCTACCCAATGCAGGGCCAATAGGAGGTGCAGGGTTTGCCTGACCACCTTTCACCTGCAGTTTTACATAGGCAGTTATCTCTTTTGCCATAATTTACAGTTCTTTAGAAACTTGCATGTAATTCAACTCAACAGGGGTATTGCGTCCGAAGATTTTTACCATCACGTTGAGCTTTTTCTTTTCCTCGAATACTTCTTCCACAGTTCCGGTGAAGCCGTTGAATGGCCCATCCATTACTTTAACGGTTTCGCCTACATGGAAAGAAATATCATGCTTAATTTCGCTTTCGTCGGTATCGTCTATCTTACCGAGAATGCGATTTATTTCCGATTCACGCATGGGACGCGGCCGCGCGTTGGGGCCTGCACCTTCCACATCAAGAAAGTTGATCACTCCCGGAACACTTTTGATGGTGTGAATAATCTCACCATTGCTCAGATTGGCCTGAACAAATACATAACCGGGGAAGAAGTTTTTCTCGACAGCAACTTTTTTGCTTTTGCCATCTTTCATCTTACGGATCTGATACACCTTCTCGGAAGGAGTCAGCACCTGACTAATGTACTCACCGAGGTTATGAATGGCCATCTCTTTTTCAAGATAAGACTTTACCTTTTTTTCTTGGCCGCTCACTACCCGAAGTAAATACCAATCCAGTTTGCTGTCACTCATACGAATCGAAAATTTTTTATTTGCTTATTTGCTTATACGCTTATTCCGTGGAAGCAAGTCCTGGGAGAAGCAAGACTCGGAATATCGCACAAGCCAAACATGCATTAACCTTGGAAAGATTTATAGAACCAATCCAAGCCTTTATCAAACAGGAAATCTACCAAACCGATAACCAAAGCAAATATCAGGGAGGCGATTAGCACAAGAATTGAGTTATTTTGCAACTCGCTGTACTTCGTCCATGTTACATGCTCGGTCATTTCGGTTTTTGACTCCTGCAAGAATTCAATGACTTTTTTCATTGGTCAGCCTGTCTATTTATTGAGACATTGCACGGGTGGCAGGGATCGAACCCGCAACCTACGGTTTTGGAGACCGCCACTCTACCAGTTGAGCTACACCCGTTTTACTTTTTTGGAGTGCAAAATTAATAGCTTTGTTGTCATATACAAACGGTTGCACAATTTTTATTGTGAGAAATTGCGATTCAGCAAGGTTTCTATCCATTCGGGATGTAAGATGCGGATGTAAATACCTGCGGCAACCAATAAAGTAAGGGTTATGCCCCACCAAAAGCCCCACCACCAGTTACTGCGGGCTTTTTGTTTCATCGTTTGCTGCAAAGCGGTGATTTTTTGCTCATAAGCGGCTTTTTCACTTACCGCAAGCACGGGAGCATTTCCTGTAGCACTAATTTGTTCTTGTAGCTGCTTAATTTGTGCGTCCAATGACTCAATGTATTGCCGCTTTTCGGTAATGGCGCGGTCTTTTTCTTCTATGGACTGATGCAGTTGCCGCAAAACGGTCGGCAATTCTTCCGACATTTTGTGCAGGCGGTCAGCAGCCTCAGCCACGGGAACGTAGATTGGCGGCGCAGGCGGTGGTTGTACCGTGCGGCGCGGCGAAAAGATGCTGCGCATCAGCAAGTAAATCATCAACAGAATGAGAAATGCGGAAAATGCCATAAAAAAGGCTACTTCCCGATTTTCCTGCGCAAGCCTCAGCAGTTGGTTGAATGTTCCCATAGTATCCGAAAAAATTAGCGAAAAATACAAAAAAATTTATTCGGTTACCTCTTCTTCGGCTTTCATTTGCTTTTCATACATCTCTTTGTAGAGTCCACCTTGCAGCAGGAGAGTTTCATGTGTACCGCTTTCGGCAATTCGACCATTCTCGAGTATGATGATATGGTCGGCAAGTTTGGCCGACGACACGCGGTGGGAAATAATAACGGTTGTTCTGCCCTCCATAATGCGCTGCAAATTGTTCAGAATGGCATTTTCTGTTTTGGTATCCACGGCAGAAAGGGCATCGTCCAGAATAAGAATGCGTGGGTTGCGTACAATAGCGCGGGCAATAGATACTCGCTGTTTTTGTCCGCCGGAAAGTGTGATGCCGCGTTCGCCAAGCTCGGTGGCAAAACCCTGCGGAAAATCTATAATGTTTTGGTACACGTCCGCATCTTTGGCGGCTTGTATCATGGTCTGCTCGTCTAACTCCGCCAAACCAAAGCCAATATTATTGGCAATGGTGTCGGAAAAAAGGAATACATCCTGCGGTACGTAGCCGATTTGCCTGCGATAACAAGAGATGTTGTAGGCAGGAACAGGCACACCATCAACCAATATTTCCCCTTCCGTAGGGTCATAGAGCCGGCAAATCAGGTTGGCAATGGTACTCTTGCCGGAACCAGTAGCCCCCAAAATAGCCAACGACTCCCCGGGTTTGATGTCAAAACTGATTTGATGCAAGGCTTCTATACCCGAATCGGGGTAGCGCAGGCTTACCTGACGGAATGAGATGCTGCCCGCTATTTCTTTTTCCAAATTTTGTGTGGAAACAATATCGGTTTTTGTATTCAGAAACTCATTGATGCGTTTTTGCGAAGCTGCTGCACGCTGTACAATACTGGTAATCCATCCCAACGATGTTACAGGCCAAGTAAGCAGGTTGATGTAAATGACAAACTCGGCAATGTTACCCGTAGTAATCGTACCACTCATTACTTCCATACCGCCTATGTAAATGGTTAAGATGGTGCTTAAACCTATCAACGCCATAATTAATGGATGGAAGAGGGCATTGACCATTGCCAAATGGAGGGAGCGGGTTTTGTAATCGTTGCTTTTGGCAAGAAACTGTTTGGCGGCATCTTTTTCCCGAACGAATGATTTGATGACGCGGATGCCTGAAAATGCTTCCTGCACAAAGGTACTCATATCGGAAAGGCTGCGCTGAATCGCTTCCGAATGTCTGTTAATCAGGTTATTAACATAATAAATGCTGACCGACAAAACAGGCAGCGGCAACAGCGACCAAATTGTCAGACTGACGTTAATGGTCAGCATGTAGCCGATGATGAGAATGAAGGTAATAACCATGTTCAACCCGTACATAATGGCAGGGCCTATGTACATGCGCACATGACCTACGTCTTCCGATATGCGCGCCATGAGGTCGCCTGTGTTGTTGCGCCTGTAAAAGCTCAGGGGAAGAGTTTGGTAGTGTTCGTAAATGTCATTTTTCAGGTCATATTCTATCAGGCGCGACATTACGATGATGGTCTGGCGGGTCAGGTAGAGAAACAAACCTCGTAACAATGCCATGCTGACAATGACTAACCCATACAACAAAACAGCTTCTGCAAAAGCATTGTAGAGCTTTTCCTGTACTGTTGCCGATTGTTTCAGTGCAAGGTACACGTTGATGTTATCGCTTACAAGGTCAAAAGCGTAGCGAACCACCTGAGCAGGAATAATAGCAAAGATGTTGGAAATAACAACAAATACCGCCCCCCATATCAGATAGGAGCGGTATTTATATAAATAGCGGTTCAGATAGGCCAGTTCTTTCACATTGCAAAGGTAGGGAAGTTATTTCATTTAAACTTCTGTGAATACAACCGCAAAACATTGGCAGAAAGTTTTGTTTAATTCCTCAATTAATTTGGCGCAGTTGAATAAAAGTTAAAGTCGTTAATATTGTAATATTTCGTACAACCTCTCCTTTACAACTGATTTAAATATCCTAAGCTCTATCACACGCCTGCCAAAAAACCGCATGCTTACATAATGAATTTCATTTGTACCTATTTTTTGCGTATCCAATCCAGTGCGTTTGCGTAGCTATCGAACATTGCCACTTGAAAGTCTCCATTTGAGGTATTCTCAGCTTTATGCTTCATACGGTTCAGCATAAACTCTGCGAAAGTATCCTTTGGCAGAATAACTGCATTCACCAGAACATGGGCTAAAAATTCAGGCATTTTTTTCATTATAAGCTTGGCTTTCGGGAGTTAATACTTTTGTATCCGTAATAATCTTCACGCGACCATACTTTTGAATTACAGCCAAATACCGGTCATAAATCTCCACGAATCGCTTATGTGAAACAAAGCCGGTGAATTTAAAGTAAAGCCCCGGTATCTCGGGACGGTGCTCCAGAAAAAATCGGGGAAATTGTAATAGGTTACTTTCTCCCTCGAATGTGGCACTGTATGATTCATGCAGATGAAGAATTCGTGCAAAAATGCGTAAATTTCAGCCAATTGCAAGTAATGGGCTTATTGACAAATAAAAAACGGGCAAGTGATTGCATCTGCCCGTCTTCTGCATCTTAAAAGAAAAACAATTATTTACGCTCACTTACAGGCACATAGTTACGCTCGAGAGCGCCGATGTAGATTTGACGCGGACGGCCGATAGGTTCTTTGTTCGCAGTCATTTCTTTCCATTGGGCAATCCATCCCGGCAGACGACCTAAGGCAAACATTACCGTAAACATTTCGGTCGGAATACCGATGGCACGGTAAATAATACCCGAATAGAAGTCCACGTTCGGATAGAGTTTGCGGCTTACAAAGTAATCGTCTTTCAGCGCATGTTCTTCAAGTTCCTTAGCAATCTCCAGCGTCGGGTCATTGATGCTCAATTTTTCCAATACTTTGTCGCAGGCGGCTTTGATGATTCGCGCACGCGGGTCAAAGTTTTTGTAAACGCGGTGTCCGAAGCCCATCAGGCGGAAGTTGCTGTTTTTGTCTTTCGCCATGTCCACATATTTCTTCACATTGCCGCCATCGGCTTTTATGCGCTCCAACATTTCAATTACTTCTTGGTTAGCGCCACCGTGGAGCGGCCCCCAAAGTGCGTTGATACCGGCAGCCACAGAAGCAAACAAGCCCACTTGGGAAGAGCCTACTATGCGAACGGTAGAAGCTGAGCAGTTTTGTTCGTGGTCGGCGTGCAAAATGAGGAGTTTATTGAGTGCATCTACTACCACAGGGTCGGCGGTGTAGGTTTCGGTAGGATAGGCGAACATCATGTGCAGGAAATTGGAGCAATAGTCCAGTGCATTGTTCGGATAGTTGAGCGGATGCCCCATCTCGTTCTTGTAGCTCCAAGCGGCCAGCGTAGGCATTTTGGCAAGCAGGCGAATGATGTTCAAGTTGGTTCCTTCCGGTGTGCGGCTTTCAGGATAGAAGGTGCTCAATGCGCAGGTCAGGGATGCCAGCACTGCCATCGGGTGTGCAGAAGCAGGAAAGCCATCATAAATTTTGCGGATGTCTTCATGCACCAATGTGTGCATCGTAATTTCACGCTCAAATGTGGCAAGTTGTTCCTGTGTGGGCAATTCTCCGTAGATAAGCAGGTAGGCAACTTCCAAGAAAGAAGCATGTTCTGCCAGTTGTTCGATAGGATAGCCTCGGTAACGCAGAATACCTTGTTCACCATCTAAAAAAGTTACAGCGCTTTTGGTTGCGCCGGTGTTTTTGTATCCGATATCCAGCGTGATGAAACCCGATTCATCGCGCAACTTGCTGATGTCTAATGCAAGTTCTTTTTCAGTTCCTTCTACTATAGGCAGTTGATACACCTTGCCTTCATAGTGAAGTTCAGCAAACTTTGACATTATGCGTTGTGGTTATGTGAAACGTTCAATTAATCAGTAAAAATCGCTGGTAGCGAATTTAGTATGATTTCTTTTAAAAATTCATGGGCTTGCGTTTGTTTGCAGCATTTTTTTGCAGCCATGTGAGCAAATCGTCATAATTGCTGTGCTCCAAATTGGCAAGATATACTTTTTGATTGTTGAAAATCAGTTGCAGTTGCCTGTATGTATTGCCTCGCCCGGTGCGTATCTCATGCCAGTTTTGAAGGCTGTGCCAAAAAAGTTTGATGCTGTGCCGTCGGGGAAATTTATATTGTATTTCTATGCCGGAGCGGTCGGCCAGCAAAACAAAATTTTTGCGCAGGGCAATAACGGCTACTAAAATAGACAGAAACAAAGCCAGCCAGATGCCTGTAAGTTGCAGCCAAAAACCGGCCTGCAAGTTGAAATTGAGAATCAGATACAGCCATATGCCTAATCCGCCTATGGCAAGCGTAAAAAGGGCGTTGCGAAGCACAGGTTTAGGCTTGCAGACAATCATAGTATCTTTCCTTTTTTACCGCAAAGCACACAGCGGTTTTCCGCAGTGTATGCAGGGATTAGTTCTTCCAATAGCTTATAACAGTGAAAAAGTTTTTCTTACCTCATATTTTTCACTGCCGCCTCAATAATATCGCAGCACTGACACAGCTCGTCTTCTGTGATAACCAACGGCGGCGCAAATCGGATAATGTTTCCATGCGTAGGTTTGGCAAGCAGGCCGCGCTCTTTCATATCCAGACAAAGATTCCACGCTGTTTCGCTGTCGGGGGAGTCGTTGATGACAATGGCATTGAGCAAACCTTTACCACGTACCAAAGATACTTTGTCGGTCTGCTGAATCATGGCATTCATGCGCTCGCGGAAAATTTTACCCATACGCTCGGCGTTTTCGGCCAGTTTTTCTTCTCTAACTACTTGCAGCGCAGCGGTGGCTACGGCACAAGCCAGCGGGTTGCCGCCATAGGTAGAACCATGCTCGCCCGGGCGGATGCAGTCCATGATTTCGTTGCGTGTGAGCACCGCAGAAACGGGATACACCCCCCCCGAAAGTGCTTTGCCCAAAATCAGGATATCGGGTTTAACCTTTTCATGGTCGCAAGCCAACAGTTTACCTGTGCGGGCAATACCGGTTTGTACTTCATCGGCAATGAACAGCACGTTCTTTGCGCGGCACAGTTCACTGACTTTTTTCAGATAGCCATCTTGCGGCACAACTACGCCTGCTTCACCCTGAATAGGCTCAAGCATTACGCCCGCCACGTTCGCATCTTCCAAGGCTGCTTGCAGTGCAAGGATATCGTCGTATGGAATTACTTCAAAGCCGGGCATGTAAGGGCCGAAGTTGGTATAGCTTTTCGGGTCGGTAGAACTGGAAATAGCCGCCATGGTTCGCCCCCAGAAGTTGCGCTTGGCAAAAATGATTTTTGCCTGATTGGAAGGAATGCCCTTCACTTCGTATCCCCACTTGCGGCAAATTTTAATGGCAGTTTCTCCGCCTTCCACGCCTGTGTTCATTGGCAACACGCGGTCGTACCCAAAAAATTCGGTGATAAACTGCTCATACGGGCCGAGTTTGTCGTTGTAGAAAGCGCGAGAAGTGAGTGTGAGCGTTTGCGCTTGTTCAACTAATGCCTCAATGATGCGCGGATGGCAATGCCCCTGATTAACAGCACTGTAGGCAGAAAGAAAATCAAAATAGCGACGACCTTCAACATCCCACAAGTACACTCGTTCGCCGCGCGCAAGCACTACGGGAAGGGGATGGTAGTTATGAGCACCGTAACGGTCTTCTAATGCAATCAGTTCTGAACTGGAAAGTGTAGCAAGCATAAAAATGAGTTTGTTTTTTCAAAGTTACGGAATTAGCTTTTGTCGTCTATGTATGCGTCTATTTCTTCGGCTACTTCGGCTTGGTCGGCTTGGTCTTCTTTGCCTTTGCTGAATGTATGGAGCAGGCAAGGCAGCAGCACAAGGTTTGTAATCATAGCCACAATCAAGGTGGAGGATGTGAGCGCTCCCAGTACCTGCGTAGCACCAAAGTCTGACCATGTAAAAATGATGAAGCCTGCAAAAAGCACAATAGAGGTGTACATCATGCTGACGCCTGTTTCCTGAATGGCTATGCGAACACTTTCGGCCACGTTAAAACCTGTCAGTTTAAGTGCCTGACGATAGCGGGAAAGGTAATGTACGGCATCATCTACGGCAATGCCGAAGGCAATACTGAAAATCAATGCGGTGCTTGGCTTTAATGCGATACCAAGAAAGCCCATCATGCCTGCCGTCATCAAGATGGGCAACAGGTTGCTGGCAATCGTAATCAGCATGATGCGGATGTTTTTAAACAATAGCCCAATGATAACCCCGATAACCCCGATAGCCATAAAAAGACTTTGTCGCATGTTGGCAATCAGATAATCGTTTCCTTTCAGAAAAAGCAGGGTTGTACCTGTTACATGGGCTTTCATTTCCGTACCTGCCAAAACGCTGTCTATTCGCGGCAAAATGGCAGCTTTCATGAGTGAATCGGTACGCAGCGAGCCAATGTCGGCCACTTTGAGCGAAATGCGCAAACGTTGGCCGGTTGTATCGGCAAAACTTCTGGCAAGTTCTCCGGCTTGCCCTTTTTGCCCGCGCGTGTAGCGTTCAATGGTCAGCAGTTCGCCCGATTGGGTCGGAAGCGCATAGGTTTCTTCAATTTTGACCGTTCCTAATGCTTGATTAGCGGCTTTTATGAAAGTAACCACGGAAAGCGGCGGAGAGACGTAGGGCAAGGTGCGCAGCGAATCTTCCAGCAATGCAATTTTTCGCAGGCGTTTCAGGTCGCGATTGGCTTTGGGCTTACCCGTATCTATTACAATTTCCAGCGGCATGATACCCACAAAGTTAGCTTCAAAAAATGCCAAGTCTTTAACTACCATGCTGTCTTCGGGCAAGTCATCTACCATATAGGAAACCGCACGGATACGCAGCATACCAACCACAGACAATGCTACCAAAACCACGCAGACAACATATACTTTGGTGCGGTGCTTATCGGCAATAAGGATAAACCAGTCTAAAATGCGCTGTATATTGCGGCGCTCCAAATGTCGTGTATTTCGTAGCGAAGGCGGCGGCAGGTAGGAAAATACTGCCGGAATGAAAATTAGGCTGATAACGAATGTGTTGGCAATATTGATGGCGGCAATCGTTCCAAACTCGCGCAGGATGGAGATATCTACCATCAGCAGCACCAAAAAGCCAATAGCTGTAGTTGTGTTGGTAATCAGCGCTACAATCCCGATTTTTTTAATGATGTTTTTAAGTGCCAACTGCTGATTGTGTGTGTGGATATATTCCTGATGGTACTTGGTGAGCAAATACACGCAGTTGGGAATGCCGATAACGACCAAAATAGGCGGCAACAGCCCTGTCAGCATAGTAATTTTGTAGCCCAAAATCCCCAGCGTTCCAAGCGTCCACACAACAATAATACCGATGAGGATAACGGAAAAAAGCACCGGTGCAACCGAACGGAAAAACAGATACATGACCACCATTGTTACAATGAGCGAAAGAATCAGGAAAATATTGAGTTCCTGCTTTACACTTTTGGCAACTACAGTTCGGATGTAGGGAATACCGCTGTAATGGGTTTGAATACCTGTTTCGGCAGAAAACTCCTCTGCCAAGCCAATCATTTCCAGCACCAACTTTTCGCGCGCCGATGTACCCAGAATCTCGCGCTTCAATGCGGCTACTATCATCGTAGCACCGTTTTTGTGATTCCAGATTTGCCCTTCGTAAAACTTAATCAGTTGCGCCTGCTTCAAAAGGCTATCCAATTCTTCCTGATTGCGCGGGGCAGGGTCAAAAATAGGTGTTACCTCAAACTGTTTGGCGGCTTCATTTTTGTGGATATCCTGCAAAGTAGGCAACGAAATCACCTGATTGATACCTTCAAGCGCCTGAATTTTAGTAGCAAGCTCCTGAAAGCGGCGAAAGTTATCGTAGCGATACAAGGCACTGTCTTTCAGGCCAATAATGAAAAGGTTGCCGTCTTCGCCGAAGGTTTGCAGAAAATCCTTGAAAAAAAGCATTTCAGGGTCATCCTGTGGCACCACCTTGACAAAATCGTAGGACAGTTCAACTTTGCGCGCCTGATAGCCCATAAAGGCGGTTATCGTGAGCAGCAATACAATAAAGACAAGACGGTATTTGAGGACAATGTCCGCTATTTTTTCCCACATGCGACAGGAATACCCCTAAGGTTAGATTAGAAGTTTAACATTTTAATGGCTGTGGCGGCAGCTTCGTCGCCTTTGTTACCATGTTTACCGCCCGCGCGGTCGAGCGCCTGCTCTAAGTTTAACGCAGTGATAACACCAAAAACAACAGGCTTGTTATATTTCAGCCCTACTTGGGTGATGCCATGAGCTACGGACTGACAGATGAAATCAAAATGCGGCGTTTCACCTTTAATCACACAGCCCAAGCAGATAACTGCATCAATATCTTTCCACTGTGCCATATACTGCGCACCAAGGCTTAACTCAAAACTGCCGGGCACATCTTTGCGGATGATGTTCTCCTCACGCACACCCGCATGCAGCAAGGTGCTGTATGCACCGTTGTAGAGCCGTTCGGTTACTTCGCTGTTCCATTCGGCCACAACAATGGCAAATTTGCGGTCAGCAACGCCGCTCAGATTCTTATTGGAAAATGTGCTGAGACTTTTCAGAGTAGAAGCCATAATACAGATTAAATGGATTGAGGTAATGAAAGTTTAATGAACAGTAGCTGCCAGCAAGTAGCGGGTGGTATCGGAAAAAAAGGTTTTTTGGTAGCCCTCCATCCGATAGGCCGATAGCACACCGTCTTTAAAATGCATTTGCAGATGCTTGCCGGTATGGTACAAAAGATTGGCTTGCGACAAATATGCCTCTATGTAGTCGGGGTTTTCAGGCGTGCCGGAAATGACCAACAACTGCACGGGTTGCGATTTTTTTTTGGCTGCGTACGTAATTTTTTCGGCAGTTTTACGCACTTCGTATTCCCCTGCCCATGCGGGCTTGTTAATGTCTGCCTCTTTGAACAATTGCAGCTCCTGCGGCCAGTCTGCTGCCTGCGGCGCAAGTGTATCGGGCTTTGTGTTGCCTGCCTGCAAAATTTTCAGGCTTTTGGCACGGCGCGAGGCCAGCAACTCTGCCTGTTGGTCTATTGCCGCTGCAACGGAAAAATACATAACCTGCCTGCTATCTTGTGAAGGATTAGCCGAAGGCATACACCCTTCCGCAAAAAGTGAAAGACAAAGTAAAATGGCAATTAACCGCTTCAAGTCAATGATTTTTTTGCAAAATTATAGAATCCAATGCTCGGAAAAGACAACTTTGCGGAAATTTAACTTAACAGTGATATGGGATTGCAATTACCTGTCAAAATAAGCGGTGTGAATAACCTGAGCGATGCACGCTACTGTGCAGGCATGGGCGTACAATGGGTGGGGTTTTGCCTTGATGCCACCGCTGCGGCCTACTTGCCGCCGGCCAAGGTAACTGAAATAGCAGGTTGGCTCGCCGGTGTAGAATTTATCGGCGAATTGGGCAGTAATGACTTACCAGCCGATATTACAGCCTATCCGCTGCATTACCTGCAAACCGATGTACCCAAAAAACTGCAATCATTAAGCGGCTATGGATTGCCACTCATTTTGCGCCTGACTGTTGATATGGTTGCAGACCTGCCAAAAGCTGCTGCCGTAATGGCCGATTACCAAAATTCTGTAATGTTTTTCCTGTTAGAGGGCAACTTAAACCCCGATACTGCCGAAGTACAAACAGCACTGCGCACCATCTGCGAAAAATACCGTGTGGTGCTTGGTTTGCCGTTTCGGGCTGAGGCGGTCAGTGAACAACTGGCAGCTATTCACCCCTATGGAATCGCACTGCAAGGCGGATTTGAAATCAAACCGGGTTTGAAAGATTTTGACGAAATAGCCGCCATTTTGGAAGTCCTGGAAGTAGAAGATGACCTTTCGTATTGATTGCTTCTTCACTTTGCCTTTTTTTGCCTGTATCTTATCGGCGTGTTATAGTGCTTTTTTGCTTGGTTTTTTCTCTTTTTCGGTCAGCAGTTTGTTGCGTTTGATAATATCGGGAAAATTTTCTTCATTGAAGCCAATCATTTCGCTTACTTGCGGCAGTCAGCACGCAATCGGGAATTTGCATTATGGCAGATAGTTGCAAACAGCCAACAACCCAGTAATAACAAAACTATTTTCATTGGCACTGATATTCAGGTATTTGGCAACTGTTGCAGGGGTAAAATATTGTCCAAACTTATTTTTTCGGCTTTGTGCCGATAATATTTCTGCTTCCATTTCAGTTATTATATTGATTTTATCCCCCAATGGTGGACATAGACTCGCGCACAGGCAAGTGATTGCTGCGGTTGCGTTCTGCCTCAAAGCCGTCTTTGGGGCGTTGGCTGAAAGCGCGGCGCAAGGCTGCTTCTACGGGTGCGTCGTCATGCGGATATTGGCGCAACAGGTTGCGGACATTGAGTACGCCATCGTCATAAAGGCAGGTTTTCAGCATACCCTGCGCCGTAATGCGGATGCGGTTGCACGTGCCGCAAAAGGTACGACTGAAAGCGGCAATAATTCCGATGTTTCCCTGAAAACCCGGAATGCGGTAGTTCATAGACGTGCTGAAAGGCTCGTCAGGGATTTTCTCAATATTAGGGAAAGCCTCTTGCAGCGTTGCCAGAATTTTGCGGTGATGCCAAACCAGCACAGGGGTATTAGCACCTTTGCCGTTGAAGGGCATTTCCTCAATGAAGCGCACATCTACGGCGTGGTCGCGAGCAAAAGCAGCCAACAGGACAATATCCTCTGTATTTTGCCCATCCATCACAACGGCGTTCAGTTTGGTTCGGATGCCGTGTTGCAGCAGGCTGTGCAGCGTTTCCATCACACGCGGCAGTTCATCGCGGCGAGCAATGCGGGCAAATCGCGCACGGTCTAAACTGTCTATGCTCAAATTGACCGAATCAATCCCCGATTTTGCCAATGCCGGCACGTGTGGTGTGGTCAGTACGCCGTTGGTAGTCAGCGTAATTTTTCGGATACCTTCGGTCTGCGACAGGCGTTCCAAGAAAGGCATCAGGTCGCGGCGCATAAAGGGCTCGCCGCCCGTGATACGCACTTTGCTGATGCCCATGCGCGCCAGCAGTGCTGCAAGCCGCAGCATTTCTTCGTAGCTAAGGAGTTCTTTTTTAGGCAGATACTGAATACCGTGTTCGGGCATACAGTAGAAGCACCGCAAGTTGCAGCGGTCGGTAACAGCCAGCCTCAGATAGGTAATCGGGCGGTTGTGGTTGTCGTATAGCACAGGTGGCTGCATAGCTTATTTTACTTTGCGGTGTTTTTGCAAATAGACTTTGGCTTCCTTGTAGGTCGGATGCTTCTTCTCGGCGTGGTCTATGATTTTTTCATAATATTTTTTTGCCTGTAAAATATTTTTTTCCGCATCTGCCATTTGCGCCAGTTCGGAAAGAGCATACAAATAGTAGCCGGCTTCATATGCCTTAGCCTTTTCGGAAAACTCTACCGTGCGCTCGTAATAATGCTTTGAACGGGCTTTGTCGCGATAGGCAACGCGGTACAAATGCGCCAGATAGAAACTTGCGTAGCGCCCGCTGACCTCCTCATAACCTGTTTCGCCGTTGTCAATTTTGTCTATGATGCTTTTGGCAACGCTTTCTAGTTCATAGAATTGGCCGCGCTGGTAGAGCAGCCGCGCATAATAGCGATGAAAATACGGATTATCGGGGAAGGTTGTATGCAGGTAGCGGGCAGTTTCAAAGGCTTTTTCGGGCATTCCTTCATCACTATATATGCGCATGAGAAAGTTCATGGCCTCAGTTTTAGTGTAGAATGCCTCTGCTACTACTTTTTCCAATTGGGCAATACCCAGTGCTTTATCGCCCTTTTTGAAAAACCAAAGTACAGGCTTTAAAATGGGATAATTTTCGGGCACCCAAATGGAATAGTAGTTATACAACCCATCGCCAAAGAGCAGCTCGGGGCTGAGGTCGTTCTGGTCGGCAGCCAGTTCCATGTATTTCAGGGCTCGTTTGCCCGCAAAAGTAGCCTTTGTCCATTGTTTACGGTCAGAATAGAGCCTGCCCTTAAAGCCCCATGCACCTGCCAAAAAGAAAGCCGCTTCTATTTTCTGCTTAGGTCTGCCGTTATCTAACAATTTTTCGCCTTTTTCTATGGCACTGTCTAAATAAGCTATAAGACGGTCGTCATATTGTGTGTTGTCAGGATTGGGCATGATGCGCCACCATTGGCTCAGCCCCATCAGAAAGTAGGGCAGCGGATGCTCAGGGTAGGTACGCCGCAACCAACGGAAAATACTTTCTGCCTGCCGAAACTTGAAATTGTACATATCGTTGATGGCCTGCGTACACTCTACCTGAATGGCAATGTTGGTCAGCAGCATTTCCACGCTGTCTTGGTGGGGCAGTTGCTGGGCATGTGCACCCCTAATAGAACATCCAAGCGATGCGCAGCATATAACTAAGAGAGAAGAAAAGCGGAACAGGATACGATTCATAAAGCGGATTTTACTGCAAAAATAGGCACAACTTGACCTGTTATTGCTAACTATATTCTGTTGCAAAGGTTGCACCATTTCCGCTTATGTGTGGCTGGACAAGGACGGCAATTGAATGATGCTGCACCTTACATCAACAAGGGCTAAGCATCAAAGTTTAAGGTTAGCACTTTTGCCCCGCTTTCCGCCAAGCCAATGTTGGGCGAATTTGTTGTTTTTTTCGCACTCACTTTTTTGTCTTGTGGCTTTAGTATCGTAAATTCTTCTAAGGCTTTTTTGTTGTAGGCTTTCCAACCGCCACGAAAATCACGGCTGGAAACGGCAATAAAATCGGCTAATCGTTGTGAATTGAGTTGTTCTAATAAAAACGCATAGTCTCCTTGATACTTAATGCAATAGCCTGAATAAAACGTACTTTCTTCATTTTCTACCAAAATAAAATTAGGCTTGTTATTCATAGGCGAAAATAATATTTTCTTACCAAAACTCGTATCCAAGCCTTGACTTCTGCCGAAAGCATACCACGCCACAGGATTAGTTTTGCCGTTGTCGCGTTTGTCTAATTCGTTTTTTATGCTTAAAAGATAGTTGTATGCCAACGGAAAATTATTTTTTAGAGTTTCTTCGGGTATGATTTTGTGCTTGCCATTTATTTTTTGGTAGGGAAATAAAAGTTCCACTAAATCTTATCTTCTAAGGCATTTATCATGATTTGCATCTCTTCTTGATTTCTCAATCTTATTTCAAATCTTTCAGATGCTAAACTACCTTTTTTCTTTTGTCCTTCTCTAACTCTATCTTCTACCAAAAGCCTGCTTTCACCTGTCAAATCTACATTTGTATTGATTTGTAAAATTTGTTTACTTGCGACTTTTCCTGCA
>CALHUI010000019.1 GCA_938039675.1 uncultured Cytophagales bacterium | reverse complement strand
TCACTATCATATTCCCTATGGTTTTCCTACAGAAATCTTTAAACCCTACAATAAAAATTTTTGCAGGGAAATATTAGGTATCCCCCAAGGTAAAAAGGTTGTTCTATTCGTAGCTGACAGTATTGATAATCACAGAAAGGGATTTATTTTTTTAAAAAAGGCTTTAGAGAAAATAGACAATAAAGAAATCGTTTTATGTGCCGTAGGCTCAAAAGCAAACGTAGAAAATAAAGAAGATTTAATAGAATTAGGTAGAATTCACGATGAACGTATGATGGCTATGGCATATTCGGCAGCAGATGTGTTTGTTATTCCGTCATTGGAAGACAACCTGCCCAATACAATGATAGAGTCATTACTTTGCGGTACGCCCGTCATCGGCTTTCTGACAGGTGGCATTCGAGAGACGATTCAAAACGGCATCAATGGTTATTTGTGCAATGAAATCAGTGTAGCAGCATTAGCTCATGCGCTTGAAAAGTTTATCAATGATATTGCTATCTTTGACAGAAAAGCTATTGCCAATGATGCGAAGGCGAAATATAGTCTGGAAGTACAAGCTAAGGCATATATCGCACTTTATAACCGTATTTTGAATGAGTAAATACCCTAAAATATCAATCATCACACCCACCTTTAATGCCGCTGCAACCATTGCAACCTGCATAGAGAGTGTAGCTACACAAAATTATCCTGAAAAAGAACACTGGATTATAGACGGTGCTTCTACAGATAATACCATTGCAATTGTTCAGCAATACGCGGCTGTTTATCCTCATATTCGCTACATTTCGGAAAAAGACCAAGGCATTTACGACGCTATGAACAAAGGTATTGCCTTGTCTGAAGGCGAATGGTTGTATTTTCTGGGCGCTGATGATCAATTGTACACCAAGGACACATTGGAAACAGTAGCGCAGCACTTTGGCAACAATGATGTTATTTATGGCAATGTTCAAATGATTAATCATCAGGACAATAACAGTTTTATATACGATGGAGCCTTTGATATTCTGAAAATACAATACAAGAATATTTGTCATCAGTCCATTTTTTGTAAAAGAAGTGTTTTTCAAAAATTGGGAAATTTTAATCTGTCGTATCCTATCAACGCAGACTGGGAGTTTAATTTCAAATGGATATTCAATAAAAATATCAAAGCAGTATATACCGATACTATTATCGCATGGTATAATCAAACAGGAGTCAGCTACCATATCAGGGATGTCCGCTTCAAAACCGAGCGCGACTATCTTATTTTAAAATACGGTCGTCGTGCTATTCCTGAAGCTCAAAAATCTTACATGTTTTATACCTATGTACTTCAGGCACAGCCCAATACAACAATAGTTAAAAAGTTGATACACAAAGTATTTTACTTGGTGTATAAATACACAGGATTGATGCCTGCTATGAATTTTAAAAATCAGGATTGATACATACAACAGTGAATTATCCTAAGGTTCTCATATCGGTTCTCAACTGGAATAACTGGCAGGCAACGATTGCCTGTCTAGAGGCGTTGCAGCGGCAAACCTATCGCAACTGGCAAGCAGTGCTGGTAGATAATGCCTCACAGTATGTGCCTGAAAATTTGCTTCGGCAGTTTCCCGGAATAGAGTTGATTAAGCTGCCAAGCAATCAGGGCTATGCAGGCGGGCATCTGGCAACGATCCGTTGGGCACAAAAAAAGGACTTTGATTTACTGTGGATCCTGAACAATGACGCCATCCCTCATCCCGATGCGCTTGCGGCCTTGGTGCAGGCATGGGAACAGCAACCTGATGCACTTTATGGCAGCATTACACTCAAAGCCGACGGAACCATTAACTACGGAGGGGGATTGCTGGTACAGGGTAATCAGATAGCAGATAACACCTATAACCCGCTGGGTGGTCAGCCTTATGAAGCAGTCAAACATCAATTAGTCAGGCGGCCTGTTGGTGAATTGAATGGTGCCAGTTTACTGATACCCTTTCACATCATCCGCCAGCACGGCTTTATTGACACCAGCTATTTTCTGTATTGTGAAGAAACCGACTACTGTCATATGCTCTGGAAAAAAAATATTCCCTCCTTTGTCATTCCAGCATCGGTAGTGGTGCATCAAGGGGCGGTTTCTTTCACGCTGAATCATTCACTGGAGTATGTACGTACCTACTACCGCACAAGAAATCAGTTGTTACTGGATAAAAAATACGGACGCATCACCAATCAGGTGATAAGAAAAGAATTGGCCGGCTATACCGACATCGCCGATTTTTTCATCAGGCACTATATCAACCGTTGGCGCGGCCATACACAACTGCATACACACGAGTATTATTTGCGGTATTTTCGCATATTGGCCACCTTTCATGCCCTGCTTGGCGTTCGTGGCAAATATGTAGCACCTGAAAAATTCCTTCACCCGACCGATTAGCGTACCATGCAAACCCTTGCCCCCATTGTCCTGTTCGTTTATAACCGCCCCTGGCATACCCGGCAGACACTCGAGGCATTGGCAGCCAATGAATGGGCGGACCGCTCTATCCTATACATTTTTGCCGATGGTGCTAAGGTAGATGCTACAGAGGAGCAACTTTCAAAAATTACAGAGGTACGCCAACTGATTCGCAGCCGGCAATGGTGCAAAGAGGTACACATTATCGAACGCCAACGCAACTGGGGGCTGGCAGACAACATCATATGCGGCGTTACGCAAATTGTCAATCAATACGGGCGTATTATTGTACTGGAAGATGATATAGTAACTTCTCCGGGCTTTCTGCGCTACATGAACGAAGCGCTGGAACTCTACGCCAATGAACCCCGCGTAATGCATATTTCGGGGTATATGTTTCCGGTGAAGGGCCAATTGCCCGAAACGTTTTTCTACAATGCCAATTCCTGCTGGGGCTGGGCAACTTGGGCGCGTGCGTGGCAACATTTTATCAATGACCCGCTGTATTTGTACAAACAGATAACGAGAAGCAAAAAAGCCGTCAGGAAATTTAATATTAATAATAGCTTCCCGTTTCTCAGCCAGTTGGAGGCCAATATGTTGGGCAAAACAAAAACATGGGCTATCCGTTGGTATGCCAGTTTTTTTATTCGGGGCGGGTTTGCACTGCATCCCTATCCCTCATTGGTCAATAATATTGGCCATGACAACAGTGGCGAAAATTGTATTTTACAAGATGATTTCCATTGGGCTACATTGGCAAAAAATATCCCCGTGAAGCCACAAGCTATTCAAGAAAGCCCCAAAGCCCGCCGCCTAATGCAGCAATTTAATCAGTATCAGCTAAAAATTCCACCTTTCGCACCCAATCCGGGGTGGCTCAGCCGCTTGAAAGGTTTTATCGGGCAATACGTTCCGAAAAAACTCATGTACCATTATCGCATGCAAAAACAACCCGACTTTCGTGCTGCCGAGCAAATAAAAGCAGAACTATCTCGGATTGCCGAACTGCCGCGCAATAAAGCAGATATAACAACCTCATTGCTACCCCATCCTGTTACTTTTCCCGATGCTGCTTCTTTTCTGTTTATCTATGATGAAATTTTTATCAAACAGATTTATGAGTTTCGTGCAGATACAGTAAACCCGTACATCATTGATGCGGGAGCTAATATCGGGATGAGTGTCATCTATTTCAAACAACTGTATCCACATGCCGAAATCGTAGCCTTTGAACCGGATAAAACTATTGCCAAATATCTGCATCAAAACATTGCGTCCTTTGGATTAACTGATGTAACTGTTATAGAAAAAGCTCTTTGGAACGAAGAAACAACTCTGCGCTTTTTTTCAGAAGGAGCAGACGGGGGCAGAGTTGCCGTTGCAAACGACCAACACAACATTATTGAAATCCCGACTACGCGCCTGCACGATTACATCAACCGCCCCGTAGATTTACTGAAAATAGACATTGAAGGTGCAGAACTGACTGTTCTGGAAGACTGCAAAGACCTGTTGCACTATGTGAAACATCTGTTCGTAGAATATCATTCTTTTGCAGGTCAGCCTCAACAGCTGGCCAGACTGATGCAACTGCTGGAAGAAGCGGGTTTTCGCCTGTATATTTCCGCGCCGGGCATTGTTTCGGAAAAACCATTCACAGAACCGGTAGTTTATGCCGGTATGGATGGACAATTAAACATACATGCTGTCAGACAGTAGCCATTACAGCATGATATACTTTCCGGTAAGCGGTTGTAATTGTGCGGTCATCATAGGTTTGGGCAGCCTGCTCAGCTATATGCTCCCTGTCAAACTGCCATTGGCCGCGATAGAAGGATTCTAAAAGGCTTGCCAGATTGGTTGCATCGGCTTTTTCGCAAATCAGCCCGTTTTCACCGTGGCGAATCGCTTCAGGGATACCGCCTGTCGGGAAAGCAATGACCGGCGTGCCACAAGCAATAGATTCCAGCATGGTATTGGGGAAGTTGTCCATCAGACTGGGTAATACGAAGGCATCTGCCGCGTTATAAATCATTGCCATCAGGCGCTCATCCTGTACATAGCCCATGTAGTGTACGTTTTTAAGCCCTGCCAGCGCATTGCCTTTATCTAGACCAACCACCAAAAGCTGGTAATCGCAAGTATGCTGAACATGCAGTAAAGCATCAAGAAACAATCTGAAGCCTTTCAATGGGCTATCAATTGAATCTGCCGTAAAAAGCAGCGTTTTCTTATCAGCAAGACCTAAAAGCTCTCTCACTGCTGCACGGATATAAGGCTTAAATAACCCTGTATCTAATCCATAAGGTATGTGGTGATTTTCATAGCCGCTAAACAAAAGACTATCTGCTGATTGCCTTTGTAACCATACAGATGGTGACACTACAGCCAATTTCTTGAAATCCTGCAAACTCTGCTGCTTCACAGCCAGATTCCGATTATGCGCTTGCTGCAATCTGTCTTGTGGATTGTCTATCAAATGCCCCATCTGCGTCTCTGTGATGGAGGTGCCAAGCGCGTAATGCAAACCACCACTAAAAGGGTTCAGGTCGTGCAAAGTCCAGACAACAGGCTTGGTATTTTTAGCAAAAAAAGAAGGGTAATCCAGCCAACCGGCAACCCAATGCAAATGAATCAGGTCGGCGGTCTGGTAAGCAGTATGTGAAGTAATATCCTCCAACGTTTCAGGAAAACTAAAACCGACTCCTGTCGGCTCTCCTTGGAGAGTGAGGTACTGCGCATCGTAAAAGCTATGGGGGCTTTCCATACCCAAACGAACCCGAAGTGTCCTTTTCAATACTTTCAGCAGGCTGATTTCTTGGGGTCTGGGTTCGTAAATATACTTATTGGGAATATTGCGGTTGCAGTTTCGCATTGTCAGAAAAGCAGAATCAATACCCGCTTTCAACAGTCCTCGGTGCAGGCGAATAGCCGCTATGGCAGCTCCTCCCATATCCAGTGTGGAAACGTGTAATATTTTCATTGTATTTTTTTCTCAATTCCTCCGCATACCTCTTCACCAACTCCTTCGTAACCGCCTCATGCTTGCCGATGCGCAGCAAACAGGGCAAGCCCGTATGGTGCAAAATAATCTGCTCAGAGCTTTCCACGGGGCAATGATTGAAAATGATGCCCTTAATGGTAAACCGACCAACGGCAGCACGGCGCTTCAGCTCGGCAACACTCAAAAGCGTATGATTAATGCTGCCTAAATACAAATTGGCAACTAAAATCACCTCGGCGGCGAAGCGGTCGGCAAGGTCTATGACAAAATCCTGTTCGTTCAACGGTACGAGCATTCCGCCTGCACCCTCTACTATTAGGCGATTGTACGTAAAGGGTAGATTAATTTGGTTCATGTCTATGCGAAGTCCCTCAATGGTAGCTGAAGCATGTGGGGAGAGCGATTCGCGCAGCAGATAGGCCTCCTTGTGAAATTGTGAAACAGGATTGCTCACCAGCGATTGCACGGTGTCGGTATCGCGTGGCAAACCTGACTGAATGGGCTTCCAGTAATCGGCTTGCAGCGCTTCGGTAACAATGGCACTTACCAGCGTTTTACCGCTGTCCGTGCCAATGGCAGTAATGAATATCGGGCGTTGTGATTGAGTCATCGTTTATTGCGTCAAAATCGGAGCGGCTTAATCTGCGCCGTCCAGTATTTGTTGTAATAAAAATACTTGCCGGGCAAGACAAACTGCATAACTCCCGCTGTGGCCAGCGTTATGCCTGTTGTTACTGCAAGCGTATGGACAATACCTAAAATGCCGTTGTTGGAGGGAACAGGTCTGTTCATGCCGATATTGGCAGCACCGTAGCTCATGGCAGCAATTCCGCCTGCGGTCATCAGCAGAGCAGAGAGTTTCCTGTCCCACCAGTCGGCGCGGGCTGTGATATAGACAATCTGCCGCAGATGAAACATGTGTTCATTTATCTGCAAGGTGCTATCATTCACAATGTTCAACTCACCTCTCATGCGAAGCCGTTTACCGTTTGTCTGTCTGATTTTGCAAACGACTTCTTCTCCGTCGCCCATAATGCGGATTTGCAAGGGCTTGCCTTTTTTGACAAACTCAATATAAGAAGTTTGTGCAGCAGCCTTTTCCGCAACCCAAAAAGCCGATAACAGAAAAAAGAAAAGACAGGCAAACAACCTCATCATCAATGAATTCCTGAAAACAGGCGCTCCCAGCGGATTTTACTTCCTTCCGGATAAGGATTGATAGACATCCAAATAAACAACGCTTTGCCCAGTATATGGTCTTCCGGTACAAACCCCCACACACGCGAGTCAGCAGAGTTATGACGATTATCACCCATCATGAAATAATAACTCTGCTTAAATGTATAAGAGGTGAGCGGCTTGCCATCCTGCAACAGTCGACCGTTGGATTCCGTGATACCTTTGTTATGCTCATAGTACATAATCACTTGTTTGTACAAGGCAACATTTTGTGTATTGAGCTCAATGGTTTCTCCAGCCTGTGGTATTTTCAGAGGCCCGAAGTTGTCTATTGTCCAGTCAAAGCCCGTAGCATACGGATAAGAGCGTCCGCGCGGGTCAATACCCTCTTTGCGGAATATCTCCTTGGTTATGCTGCTGATAAAATCGGCTTTGCGCAACTCCGCCGCTTTGGCATCATTGGTATGAATCAGGTAGCTGTTACCAAACTGTTCTACGTCGGTAATGCCGAGCTCGGAGAACACACGGTCGCGCACCATCTGGTTCTGCTTGGTTTCTACAATATAGCTCTGCTGCAATCCTTTAGGATTTTCAATAGGCTTGTCGTCAATATAGACTTGCTGGTCTTTAATTTCCAGTGTTTCGCCCGGCAACCCGATGCAACGCTTGATGTAGTGTGTTTTCATATCTACCGGATAATCAGGCGCAGGGTCAACGGGGCAGTTAAACACCACCGCATCATTGCGCTTTACCTCCGAAATAGCGGGCAAACGATATTGCGGCAACTGAATCCAATCTACAAAAGAAGGAATATTAGTACCCCATATCTTATTGGCAGCCAGTGGAATTTGCAGCAGAGTCATGGGTGTACGTGCGCCATAGTGCAGTTTGCTTACAAACAAATAATCGCCCACTAACAGCGATTTTTCCATTGAAGGCGTAGGAATCGTAAAAGGTTCTACCAGCAGCCAGCGAAAAATAGTTGCCACTACTACGGCAAATACGATGGCATCCAGCCACTCGCGGGCAGCACTCTTTTTGGGTTTATTATTGGTCGTACCTTTGTTGGCAGCAGTCGGATTGCTCACCGGGTTGTTGTATGGAGAAGCAGATTCTCGTGTCATGCTTATGATAGTATGTAATGTGATGCAATATTACAATATTTTATCGGTGAAGCAGCCCCACGCTTATACCTCACAACAGTTCGGGTCAAAAATAGCGGTCAGATTTACCGGTAGCCGTCTCCCACAGTACCTAATCAGTTGCTGAAACATCCGTCGGGGAATCATTTGCGCTCCCAGACTCTCCAAATGCTCCGTATATACCTGACAATCAATCACTACAAACTCGGCACGCTTCAAATTGGCAACAAGCGTAATAAATGCCGCTTTGGATGCATTGGTTACATGCGCGAACATGGACTCTCCAAAAAAGCAGCGGTCAAAAATCAACCCGTAAAGCCCACCTGCTAATTGGTCGTTCTGCCACGCCTCCACCGAATGTGCCCACCCTTTACGGTGCAATTCGCAATACACCTGTTGCACATCCTCTGTAATCCAAGTGCCGTCCTGCCCCGGACGTGGCGTATAACGGCAATTTCTGATGACCTCATCAAATGCCCGATTAACCGTAATAGTAAATTGTTTCCTTCGCAATACCTGTTTCATGCTTTTGGAAACAATCAAGTTTTCGGGGAAAAGCACAAACCGAGGATTAGGCGACCACCACAGCGGCGGTGAATATTCATCAAACCACGGGAAAATTCCCTGTTCATAAGCCGCCAGCACACGCTCTGCCGACAAATCGCCGCCGTAAGCCAGCAAACCATTCTCATCGGCCAAATCGACCGGCGGAAATTGTAGAGAATCGGGCGGTAACTGATACATAATTGCAAAATTAAAAAGTCTTGTCTATTTTCGGCTTGCTATTGTTAAAACCTATGTCCATTCGCCGGCAGCTGAACAACACCATTGATTTTTTAGATAAGCAGTTAATGCTTCTCACACACGAAAAACCACATCTGCTGGTGCTGTTTTTTCATAAAATTTACAAAACCAAATCTGAAGCATTCAACGGGCTTAGCCTGCCAATGGAAGCCACCACGGCAGAGGATTTAGCCGCTGCCATTGAGACACTCCTTGAGAACAACTATACCTTTATCAAACCCAAGCAGGTTTTTTCACAGGAAAAGCTGCCAAAAAATCTGCACTGATTGCGTTTGACGACGGCTATTTTAATAATATCAGAGCCTTGCCCGTACTTGAACAGTTTCAAACACCCGCGCTGTTCCATATTTCTACGTGGTACGTAGCGGAAAATCGCTCATTTTGGGTAGATGTTTTGTACCGGAAACTTTCGGCAAGCGGCAAATCCCACACAGAAATTATCGGCACGATTGAAGAACTAAAAGCATTGCCTGCATTTTCGGATATTATCACCCGTATAGGTGAAAACGCAATGACCGTTTATTCGGACAACTGTCGCCAGTTTACTGTAGATGAACTCCGTGATTTTAGTGCGCATCCGCTCGTACATATCGGCAATCATACGCATACACATGCCGCACTTGCTTTGCAAGCGGCGGCAAGAATAAAAGACGAGTTACAAACTTCCCAGCAATTGTTGGAAGAGTGGCTGGGCTATCAGCCGCTCTTCATTGCCTATCCACACGGCAGCATGAACCGCAAGGTGATGGAAATAGCCGCACAACAGGGTTTGCGATTAGGGCTAACCATTGAGCCAATGAAAAATTACCTGCCGATAGATGCAGATGATATGCTGTTCGTTCATCGTTTCAACTTTTCGGATCCTTGGGCAGATGTTACAACAGCCTGTCGGCAAATTATCGGTAAGCGACACGACCGAGCCATCATTCGTCAGTTATTATCTCGTTTCCGATGAAAATCGTTGTCATTTCTCAACCACTACCGCCGCTTATATACGGTATTAATCGCCTGTACACAGAAGGCTGGCTTACAGAAGCCATCATAGAACGCACGCCTGACTACGAAAAAAATCCACAACCCAACCCGCCGCTGTGGAAATCAGTTATCAACAATTTCCGCCAAGAGGGCATCACAGGTATTATGGCGGGTATTGGGCGCATGGCAGAGCGTCGTAAACAGGCAAAAATAGCCAAAATGCAGGCAATGGAACAGGTAAAAATTAATCAGGAATATTTTAACGAACTTGGCGAATCTCTCTTACCCGATATTCCTCACTTCATCACGCCCTCCGTGAATGACAGTAGCGTTTACGAGCACATCAGTCGATTACAGCCCGATTTATTACTGATTCATGGTACAACCATAGTTAAAAAACACCTCATAGAAGCCGTTCCGCTTGCGCTCAACATTCACACGGGGCTTTCGCCGTGGTATAGAGGGGTAGGCAGTGTCGCATGGGCACTAATCAACGGCGACATCAATAATATCGGCGTAACCCTGCATAAACTTTCCTCAAAATTGGATGGCGGTGACATTGTTGGACAACGTCGCATCATAATTAATGAAAATGACACCCTCAGCAGCATCAAAGCCCGTTTGCATATAGCCGGCATAGATATGGCAATCAAAGCATTTCATCTGTTACAAGCCGGTAAAAACTTAGCGTTCCATCCACAAAACGAGTCACAAGCTCTGCTCATCCGAGGATTCCTCTTTTCTGATGAACTTTACAAGCACTTGCATTGGCTTGAACAGCGCGGCATGATAGCAAAAATGTGTGCCAAACCTTCGCGCAACTACTATTTTCCCATCGTTGAGTTTTAGGCACTCATTTGAACCACAGTTGCCGGCATCGGTTTAAAATTCATTTTGATATAACTTTGCCGACTTAATAAAATGCATGACGCACTATGCCTAAACACAACCGAATTGCCAACGTTCTGAAAAGTGATGCCATTGGCTCACAAATACTTATCAAAGGCTGGGTAAGAACCAAGCGCGGTAATAAAAATGTGGCATTTATCGCCGTGAATGACGGCTCTACCATACACAGCATTCAAGTTGTTGCCGATGTGGCACAATTTGATGAAGAAACCCTGCGTCGCATAACCACAGGCGCATGTATTGCCGTAAAAGGCACGCTCGTAGCCTCACAAGGCAAAGAACAGGCAGTAGAAATTCAGGCACAGCAAATCAGCATCCTTGGCGATGCCGATGCAGAGATTTTCCCGCTGCAAAAAAAGGCACATACGTTGGAATTCCTGCGCGAAATTGCGCACCTCCGCCCACGTACCAATACTTTCGGCGCAATCTTTCGCATCCGCCATGCGCTGGCTTTTGCCGTACATAAATATTTCAACGATAACGGGTTCTATTACCTGCACACCCCTATTATCACGGCCTCCGATGCCGAAGGTGCAGGGCAAATGTTCCGCGTAACTACGTTGGATATGGAAAACCCGCCCCGCACACCCGAAGGCACCATTGACTACTCGGAAGATTTTTTTGGTCGTTCAACTAACCTCACCGTTTCCGGACAGTTGGAAGGCGAGCTGGGTGCCATGGGGCTTGGCCTGATTTACACCTTTGGCCCAACTTTCCGCGCTGAGAACTCCAACACCACCCGCCACCTAGCCGAGTTCTGGATGATTGAACCCGAAATGGCCTTCTACGACATCCATGACAACATGGATTTGGCAGAGGATTTCATCAAATACCTCATCCGCTATGTGCTGGAAAATTGTGCCGACGACATGAAGTTCTTAGATGAACGCTTCATCAAAGAAGAACAAGCCAAAAAAGCCGATGAACGCAGCGAAATGGGGCTGATTGAACGCCTGCAATTTGTGCTGGACAATCAGTTTGAGCGCATCACCTACACCGAAGCCATTGATATTCTGTTAGCTTCTAATCATCATAAAAAAGGCAAGTTCCAATTCCCCGTACAATGGGGCATAGACTTGCAGAGTGAACACGAACGCTATCTGGTAGAAAAACACTTCAAAAAGCCTGTCATCATCACGGGTTATCCGAAAGAAATCAAGGCTTTCTACATGAAGCAAAATCCCGACGGAAAAACCGTTGCGGCAATGGATATACTTTTTCCCGGCATCGGCGAAATCATTGGCGGCAGCCAACGCGAAGAAAACCTTGAAAAGCTCACCCAACGAATGAAAGAAATGCACGTGCCCGAAGATGTACTTTGGTGGTATTTAGAAACCCGCAAATTCGGCACATGTGAGCATTCCGGCTTTGGCTTAGGATTCGAACGCATGATGCTCTTCATTACCGGTATGGGCAATATCCGCGATGTAATCCCATTCCCGCGCACACCTAAAAACGCCGAGTTTTAATCTGCTCAACCCATGAAGCAAATATCACAGAGGTTTTCGGTAACATATCACTATGCTGCGTATTTTACCGAAAACCTTTTTTCCATTGAAAACAGCCTGCTGACCGATACCATCTTCTCCGAAACCCCGCCCGCTAAATGCCTTTTTGTGGTTGATAGCGGCATTGCGGAAGCATGGCCACAACTGACCCAAGCCATTCGGCAATACACAAATGCACATGCCGATAAAATGTATTTAACTGCCATACTGACAATTGAAGGCGGCGAAAATGCCAAAAATAATCAGCAAACACTCCATCACATCTTAGAAGCAATCCATACCTACGGCATTTGTCGCCACTCCTACCTCATAGCCATCGGCGGAGGCGCTGTGCTCGATGTAGCCGGATATGCTGCTGCCATAGCACATCGCGGTGTCCGACATATTCGCATTCCTACCACAGTTTTGGCACAAAACGATTCAGGAGTAGGTGTCAAAAACAGTTTTAATGCTTTTGGCAAGAAAAATTTTTTAGGCACATTTCAGCCACCTGTTGCTGTCATCAACGATAGCAAATTCCTTGAAACTCTTTCACAAAGAGATTGGTTATCAGGTATTTCCGAAGCCATTAAAGTAGCCCTCATCAAAGACGCAACATTTTTTGAACAAATAGAAAAAGACGCAAAGGCTTTAACAGCAAGAGACAGCCACGCCATGCAGGCACTCATTTACCGCTGTGCAGAACTCCACATGCAGCATATTGCACAAAACGGCGACCCGTTTGAGCGCGGCTCAGCACGCCCGCTCGACTTTGGCCATTGGGCAGCGCATAAGTTAGAATCCATGAGCAACTATCGTATCCGACACGGTGAAGCCGTCGCCATCGGTATCGCATTAGACTGTCTCTATGCTTTCCATGCAGGCTATCTATCCGAATCAGACACTATCCGTATTATCAATCTTATTAAAAATTTGAAACTGCCACTCTCAGCACCGGAGCTGTTTCAACAGCTTGGCGGCGATACTTACGATGTAATGGCAGGCATTAATGAATTCCGCGAACATCTGGGCGGAAATCTCACAATTACGCTTATAAGCAGCATCGGCAGTGGTTTTGAAGTACACAATATCAACAATTCCTATATGCAACAAGCCATTGATTCACTGCGACAAGCCGCTTAAATTAATTTAATAAAAACACCCGACAGGTTTCAGAAACTTACCGAGTGTTGCCGGTATAATTGAGTGGGCTAAAACAGAGACGCCTTTCTGCAGTATTAGCAGAAAGGCGTTGATTGATTATAAGGTATCGGCGGCGACCTACTCTCCCACCTGTTACGGCAGTACCATCAGCGCTACG
>CALHUI010000018.1 GCA_938039675.1 uncultured Cytophagales bacterium | reverse complement strand
AAACAAATTAGCACAAGAAAAATCTAATTCAAAATTGGGAGATTGTTGGGTGAGTTTCTATTTAGACAAAATTGTAACCTTACGAGATTGTGATTGGGAAAAGTTGAAAGAATACTTTTTTATTCCGAGCAAACCCGAAGAAATAGACCAAATGCCGATTATATTGAAGTCAAAAGTTACGGTTTCTTCGCCACTTAAAAATGGTTACAAAACCGAAACAAACGAGTTCAGATTATTTGAGAACGAAGTAGTTTATCAAAAAAACGGAGTGCATAGCGAAGAATAAAACATCAGCCAACATTATGTTTGCGAAAAGGTGATACACTGAACTTGTTGAAGTGCGGGCTGATGTGCGTAATTTAGGCTTTTGTACTTTCTATAAACTTTGTGCGTAAGGCAAGGCGTTGCATTGAGCCTGCCGAAATGAAGTGCTATTTAATCCCGCCCTTCGCAAACATTTTTCCGCTCCCAGATGCACATAGCTCAGCACGTGGCGCGCGATGGCTTTGGAGGTGTTTTCTTTGGCATTTTCCCAGTCTTAGCTGCCTAACAACCAGTTGGCAATACGAATACTGCGGGCAGCGCACCACTCAATCTGCTCATCGCTGACTGCACCGAAAGGTGCCCGCAACCACATAGGCTGCCTGCCTCTTACACGGCTGACAGTTGCCTGACAAGGCAGGATTTCCGCTTGCCACTCACAAGGCGGCAATTGGCGCAGTTTGCGATGACTTTGCCCGTGCATACCGATGCTGTGCCTGTCAGCAGCTATTCGTTGCAATACCATTCCCCATTTGGCAATGCTATCGCCCGTAACGTAGAAAGTGGCTTTTACCCCTTCCTTGGCTAAAACTTTCAGCGCTTGTGGCGTGTAGAGGCTGTCCGGACCATCGTCAAACGTAATAGCCGCTATTTTTTGTCAGTAATTTTTTCAAGAAAGTAACTGTTCGGATAAAGCAATGCCTGCCGCTGTACTTCACGGGCAAAATCCTGTATTTTTTCGGAAGTAAACCCATTGTGCAATGAAGAGCGCGGATGAGAGGGCTCAAATGCACACAGCAGAAAGACCAACAGAGCTGCCGACAGCGGTTTCATAGGTTTTTTTAGCCCTTGATACCGCTGCAGATTAAAACATTCCTTGTTTTCGGTGTTCTTTTACAAAATTCGTTGCTTAAAACTCGATGCGCCAAACCGGAACAGGTAGAATCGGCAACCAGTATTCGGTGCGCACGGCACGGCGGTTGCTGTCGTAATAATAACGTGCTACGTTGCGATGGTTAGTGGCGTTTTGCAAATCAAGAGAAAACACTCGGCTGTAATTCGGTCGGTTTTTGCGGAAAGATATGCGGAAATCCAAACGAAAATAATCGGGCAGTTGCGCCTCAAATGCCTGCGATTCTATGCGCCGCTCGGCATTGTCGCGTAGGGAGCGCACTTCGTCAATAGGGGTGTAGCGAAAGCCGCCCGACCATACACTGCGCACATTGAAACTGATAACGCGCTGTATGCTTCTGCCCTTGCGGTCGGTTTTGTTTTTGATAAAATCTTTGCCGGCCACCATGTTCCATACATGCCTGCCGTTGAAACGCGTATTGCGCCAAATTCCGTCTGCACCTGCATAGCGCGAGTTGTACAGCGAAAGCGTATTGAGCAAATACCATTGCCCGTCAAACTGCCGCTCTACGGTGAGTTCTATGCCGTAGTTCCTGCCTTTGCCGCGATTCACCAGACTGTCCGATACAAAACCGCTTGATTGATTGATGAGCGAAAAATTACTGTTGCGAATCGTGCGCACGGATACGCTGAACAATTGCTGGTAATACAACTCCATTTTGGTGTGCCATTTCGGTTGGGGTTGCCACTCCCACGCTGCCACCCAATGTTCGGCTTTGGTAAAGTCCAGATTTTTATTGGGCTGTACAGTGCCTATATTGCGCACCTGTTGCTGTGCAAAGTACGTTCCTAAGGCTAACATGCGGCTGTGCCTGCCATAGGCTGCCATAAACGTATGATTTTCGGCAGGTTGCCAACGCAAAGACAAGCGAGGCTCTGTAACCTGCCTGCCATTGAAGCCCAGATGGGTAAAATGGAAACCTGCTAAGGCAGTGAGTTGTTCGCTGATGCGGAATTTCCATTGCGTGTACGCCTGCAACAGCAGCGCACTGTTTGCTTCCTGCAATTGAGTTATTAGCAGTCCGCCGGGCGTATTTTGCCTTTTAGTGGTCAAATCATACGACAAACGATTGATGAACACCCCCATTTTAACCGTCCAGCGAGGGCTGAGTTTATAATTCAGGCTGCCTGCCCATGCAAGGCGCTGTTCGCCGTAATTATTGTCGCGGAGGGGTTGCACAACGTAACGCGCCCCTAAACGGGCTTCATATTCGCCGTTGCCGCCATAGGTAAGGGCAAGAGTTTGTCTGAAAAATGCTCTTTTGCCAATGGTTGCCTGATACGAAACACCTGCCGCACCCATTTGAAAATCAAAAATACGGTCGGTGCGGTCGCTGTTGCTGCGCCAACGGGTAGAATCGCGTAGAGCTAATTGCTTTTGTGCACTCAGCCCGCCAATGCCAAAAACAGCAATTGTCCCTCCCTTTTTCAGCGGAAACAACAGGTGAAAGGATAAATCCTGAAAAGTGAGTGTACCGTCGGGCAGTTGAATACCTAACCGTTGTGCCAAACCTAGAGTAGAATAGCGATAATTGACTAAAAATGATGCGCCTCCTGCCTTTTTACGGTTGAAAGGCCCTTCTGCTGCCATTTCAACGCCTATACCGCTTACCTGTGCGGTAAATTCGCGGCGGGTATTGTTGCCGCGGCGAAGGTTGATATCAAATACACCTGATATCGCATTGCCGTACTCGGCGGCAAAAGCACCTGTCATAAAGTCTGAACTACCTAACACCTGCGCACTGAGGATGCTTACACCGCCGCCCGATGCACCTTCGTTGGTGAAATGGTTAGGAGAAGGAATTTCTACACCTTCTAACCGCCACAATAGACCGTTGGGAGCATTGCCCCGAATGATGATTTCGTTAGTGAAATCGCCCGCGCCGTTCACACCTGCAAAGGCGGTTGCCATGCGTGCAGGGTCGCCCAAAGAGGCAGGATAGCGGTTGAGCGTAGTGGCAGAAAATGTGCGGGTGCTGACGGTTGCCATTTCATTGAGTGCCTGCGACCCTTGTCGGTCGCTTCTGACTTCCACCTCGGACAGTTGCCTGATTTGTTCGGTCAGCGCAAGCTGCAATACCACTTCCTTAGCGGCGGAATTGACGGCCACTTCTGTTGTGAAACTCTCATAACCAATAATTTGCGTAGCCAGCCAATAGCGACCGACGGGCACTTTGTCAAATCGGAAATTTCCCTGCCCATCACTGACAGTATTTTGCGAAAAATTTTTACCTTGCAGCAGCACAACCACACCGGGCAGGCTATTGCCTGTTTCTTTTTCGGTTACTGTGCCGCGCACGGTTTGAACGGGCAATACCTGTGCCCTCAGTGGCATGTATCCCAGCAATGCTAAGAGCAACCCAACCGCACAACGCATCATGCCTTTTTATTTCGCCAATGGAAATACCTGTTGGAAAACGCCTCCGTTGAAAGTGCAGATAGCTGCCCGAATATTTTCCCGCCCGTTGCGGAAATCAAACCCGGGCATCATAACGCCCTCAACGGGCGACTCCTGCGCTAAAAATTGCTGAAAATTGACACCGTATTTGTGCAGCATTTTTCCGAAAAAGTAAACGTTTTCGTAGCCGATATATGAAAACTTAGAAGGAACCATGTTGGTTCGCTCTACAATCAGCTTGTCAAAACGGGTTTTGGCGGGTGTTTCGCGTACAAAGTCTGATATGATAAAGTGCATACGCGCCAACTGCAACTGTTCGTAGCTCAACAAATCATAATTCAGCCAATCTTGCGTAGTAATGGCAGGCAGTACGCGTTTGGAAGAAAGCAAGGCGCTTACTACGCTTACGGCAACGGCGGGCTGTCGGGCACAAATGAAAATGTGCGTAGAGTCGCTGCGAGGGGTGGCATCCAATTCGCTGATGATGCGCTGAAAGTTTATCTTGGGGTTTAGCGAACGGATGATGTGCGTGCGGCCGTTGTTGCGTTCGTGCGCCTGTTTGTAGGCATACGCCATCAGCGAATCCTCAGAAGTATTGCCGTGGTAGATAATAGCCGTTTTGCCGGGCAGTTGTGCGGAGGCAAAAGCGGCGGCCTGTTGTGCCATAGCCATAGGCGAAGGCTCGGCCAACAGCGTACGTGCATTTTTGAGCAAATCAACGCCCGTGCCAAAAGGATTGACGACGCTGATGTTATGTTGAGCAGCATACTCATCCATTGGTTCTATATTGTTGGCATACAGCGGCCCGATGAGTATATCCAGTCCTTTTTGCTCTTCCAATTTGCGCCTGATAACGGCATTGTTGCGCTCGGTATCAAAAGGATACAGCTGAATATCAATACCTTCCTTTGCCAAATCTTCCTGCGCAATTTTCATACCTTCATACATGTCGTACACAAACTGGAAACGCCTGCTGGGTTTGGTCGCATCTGTTTCCGAAAGCATGAAGGGAAGTATAACCGCAACATGGTAAGTTTTTTTGGTAACAGATAGGCGGTTGTTTAGGGGCGTGCTGTTAGCAGCATCCCCTCCATTTTTTTGCCGGTAGGCAAGGCGCGCATTGTCAAACACTTTGCGCAACTGACTGTTTTTCAATGCACTGCCTATCGTATTGGCACCATTCGGGTCGTTAGCTGCCAAGGCGGCAAGTGCCGCAAGCAAGCGCACTTCATCGGCCTGCTCCCATGCGGGATAGCGGTTCAGAAAATTAACCAGCATTTCGCGACAGCGTGCAAACTCACCTGTGTGATAATCTGCCAAAGCATAGAGATATACGGCATGTTTATAGTACGGATTCTGCGGCACATCTTTCAGCACATTGGCAAGGGTGCTTTTGGCTACCGTGTAATTTTTTTCGTCAATCAGCTTTTTGCCCAACCGGAAACTGTTGGTAAACTCCTGTAAAGATTGCGCATGTGCTATCTGTGAAAAGATGCACATCAGACAGCCTATAAGGCAATAGCGAAGCAATTTTGCCATGCGTAAGTTTTTTCCTAAAAGTACGCGCAAAGATAAACAGCTTCGGGCAATATGCTGATATACAGGCGCTCACAAAGCCCGAATGCGTCCGCCGTCTACGGGTACATTGATGCCTGTGATGTAAGCTGCCGCAGGGCTGCAAAGGAACAGAATTGCATTGGCTACTTCCTCTGCTTCGGCAAAACGGCGGGCAGGCACTTCTGCCAGCATTCCCTGTGCAATTTCGTCTTCGGTTTTACCCTGCTGTTGGCTGCGGGCTTTGATGAGGCTTGCCAAACGGCCTGTTTTGGTATAGCCGGGCAATACGTTGTTTACCGTAATACCGAAAGCCGCCAACTCCATAGAGATGGTTTTAGACCAGCTTGCCACTGCACCGCGAATGGTATTGGACACTCCCAAGCCTGCCAGCGGCTCGCGAACACTGGTGGAAATAATGTTTACAATTCGTCCGAAACCCTCGCTTTTCATGTAGGGCACGAGCATTTGCGCCAATAACTGATTACAAATCAGGTGCTTGGTAAAAGCGTCGGTATATTCGGAAAGTGCTGCATCTATTGCCTGACCACCCGGAGGGCCTCCCGTGTTATTAATGAGGATATGTGCGCCGCCATGCACTTTCAGCCACTCACTGACCGCCTGTTGCACCTGTTCGGGATACCCAAAGTCGGCACAGATATAACTGTGTTGCTGATGATTGGGGCTTGGCAGTTCTTTACATGTGGCTTTGAGTGATTCTTGGTTGCGTGCCAGCAGCGTAACGGTTGCGCCTAATTGCGCCAACCCGATGGCAGCCGCTTTGCCTATCCCTTGCGTGCTGCCGCAAACAATGGCCTTTTTATGTTGCAGATTCAGATTCATACGTTTTGAAAGGTAATTTTTCGTAATGATAACTCTTTTTTGCCAAATCGTTGGCGCACCTTCCCGAAAACCTTGCGGATTATCTATGCACTTGCGACAACCAACAGGTACGCCCCCCAGTTGCAAAGTTTTCGCAGAGCATCTTTGCAGGCGTTGTTTTCTTTGTTGCTGGCAAATGTCGGAAAAGTAATCGGCAGAGGTTTGCTCGCATCCTTGCGTTGCGGTGAAAGTGCAGGTTAGATAAAACACTCTGAAAATTCTCTTATGTTTGCGGTATTTGAAAAAACGTTACAGCATGAAACTTGGAAGTTGGATAGGATGTTTTTGCTGGTTAATGTCGGCAAGTATCGCTTTTGCACAAATACAGATTTCGGAAGTAGTACAAAGCGTAGGGCGCATCAGCAAAGAAGAAACTCCCGTTATTCATGAGTTTATCATTAAAAATCAAGGGGTTACGCCGCTGAATATCCAAAAAGTCATCCCCGATTGTTCGTGCAGTACCGCATCTTTTACCCAAACCCCTATCGCACCGGGCAGGTCCGGCTCCATCAAGGTTGTGTTTGCTCCATACAAGTTGGGGCCTTTTCAGAAAATTTTCACGGTGCACATTAGCGACCCTCAGCCGCGCACTTTTACGCTGAAATTAGAAGGTTATATTGCCCCCTCCCCTGCTACTCCTGAGGCTTCGTTCCCTTACATCAGCGGCGTGCTGCGCTTCCGCCATAAAAACCTGAATTTTGGCAGCATTACCGGACAGGCGGTTGTAAGCAAGCGATTCGAGATGTACAATGCCGGTAATGACACCATCGTTTTTACCGACCGCATAGAAACTCCGACGCATATCCGCGTCTATTTTGACTCTTCATTAGTCATTCCGCCCGGCAAAATCGGCTCCATTGTAGTTACCTACGACCCCAAGTTGAAAAAATCGGCAGGCTTTTTTCAGGAAAATGTAGCCTTATTTACCAAAAATGTCGCTCAGCCAAGGGTGGAAGTAAACATGATAGCCAATATTGTGCCTTCGGCAGGGGAGGTGCTGTTCGGTGAGGCAAGTAAGTCTGTACCGCCGGGGATGCCCCGCACCGGCAGCAGCACCACTAACCCCAATTTAGGGCCACGTATGCAACTGAGCGAAACAGTGCAAACCCTTGGCGATATTTACCTCAACGTAGGCTTGGTTACTGAATTTGTAATTTATAACGAGGGCGGCAAACCACTGGAAATACTTGACATACAACCCTTCCCCGGTTGCGAAATTATTTCCGAAAAACAATTTTCGCTTGCTCCGCAGGAGTTTGCCGTTATTCAGGTGCGGTTTATCCACAACGGAAAACTTGGCAAACAAATTCGTCGCTTTGTCATTAAAAGCAACGACGAGCAGCAACCCGAGCAAATGCTCGAGATGCAGGTTAATGTTATTGAAGGAACAAGGTAAACAGCAGCGCAAGTTTTTGCGTTCTTTTGTTTGAAGTGCGAATTTTGGGGTAAAACATAGCCTCCATGCAACTCCGCCTTAACGACCTGCCCGAAAAACCTGTATGGACAGCCGATAAAATCCTGCAAGTAACTGATAATCAATTAGAAAGCTATGATACTGTACATCGGGCGGCTTTGCAGTTTAGCCGCGCTTGGCTGCGCGGGGATGAACTTTTTCACTTGCAAACTTCCGGTTCTACGGGCATCCCTAAGCCCATTACCGTAGGCCGCAGGCAGATGCTGGCAAGCATACACGGAACGGCAGCAGCTTTGCAACTGTACGGCAGACAATCGGCATTGGTTTGTCTTAATCCTGCCTATATTGCAGGCATTATGATGCTGGCGCGTGGTTGGGAAATCGGGTTGCAGATGCACTTAGTTGCGCCGTCTTCGCGTCCTTTGCAAAATTTTATTGCCGAAACGGGCTTTGATTTTGTGGCAATGGTGCCCTTGCAATTGCAGCAAAGCCTTGAAAATGAACCCGATAAATCTGTTTTAGACCATTGCGGCAAGGTTATCATCGGCGGGGCTGCCATGAGTGCCGAATTGGAACAGGCAGCGCAACAAACCTATGCCGCTGTTTACGCCACCTTCGGCATGACTGAAACCGTTTCGCATATCGCTCTGCGGCGTGTCAATGGCTCGTCGCCCGAAACGTTGTACAGGCTGCTGCCCGGCATTACCGCCCAAACCGATGAGCGCGGCTGTCTAATGCTCAAAGGTGAAGTAACTGATAATCAATGGGTTTATACCAATGATGTAGTAACCTTTACCCAATCTGACCGCTTCCGTTTTGAGGGGCGTGCCGATTTTGTCATCAATTCGGGGGGCGTAAAAATACTCCCCGAACAATTGGAGCAGGAAATTCAACGGTTGCAACTGCCCGAACTGTCGGGCAAGCGCTTCATCATCAGTTCCTTACCTGATGAGCGGCTGGGGGAACGTGTAGTATTAGTTGTGGAAACCAATACTGAGCTGTCGGCAACATATCTTTTGCAATATTTCAAAGAAAAATTGCCGCGCTATCATGTGCCAAAAGATGTTTTTCAATTATCGACTTTTCCCGAAACAAAAACCGGAAAAATTGACCGAAAAAAAATTCAAGATAATATTGGCAGCATTTATGTTTGAGCAGGCTGTGAGAGGAGCAATTTACGCAACTTGCTAGCTATTAGAAATGCTCAACAAGATGTTTATGAAAGGCAATCTGCATCAAGGAGCGCATCGTACTTAGCGTACTTTCGCCAGTAATGCCGGGCAAAGCGGTTTACCGACCGGTAGGCTGAATTTGCCGCTAAGTTTGATACTTTTATTTCTCTAATTCTTATACATTCGTTTCTTATGGCTCATTTTTGCGCAATTAACGGAGAGATAATGCCCGCCGACAAAGGGCAGATTTTTATTAACGATATCGGGCTGCTGCGCGGCTACGGGCTTTTTGACTACTGCCGCACCTATGGCGGTCGGCCTTTCATGCACGACCTCTATCTGCAACGATTTGAGCGCTCCGCCGCACTGATGGGTATTCCTTTCCCGTTCAGCAAGGATGCTGTTTGGCAGCAAATGGATGACCTGTACCAACGCACAGGCATACGGGATATTTCGTTCCGCTTGGTGCTGACAGGCGGCTATACACCCGACGGCGTTACACCCGCCGAAACTCCTAACTTGCTGATTATCACGGAAGATATTCCTTACATAGCACCCGAAAAATTCACGCAGGGCATCCACATCATCACCGATGAGTACCTGCGCGAACTGCCCGAAATCAAGTCCACCAACTACGTACGGCTCATTATGCTGCGCAATCAAATCAAGGCTGCCGGAGCAGTAGATGTGCTTTTCCATAAGGATGGTTTGGTGAGTGAACTGAGCCGGAGCAACTTGTTCCTGTTCCACGGCAACACGCTGGTTACACCCGAAGCCAACATCCTGAAAGGCATTACGCGCCATGTTACGCTGCAACTGGCAAAAGATATTTACAAAGTGGAAGAACGCCCCGTTGCAGTAGAGGAACTGTGGCAAGCCGATGAAGTTTTTACCACGGGAACAACCAAGCGCGTTATGCCAATTACTACTATTGACGGCAAACCGATAGCCAACGGTAAACCCGGGCGGCACACGCTGCGCTTGCTTGGCTTGTTTAATGAAATGACAGCATCGCTTGCTGCTACCCTGCCTGTTTCATAGCAGCAAACAGGTTGCGGCAGTCTTCGTGCCAGAATTGTACCAACCAATCGCGGTCGGCGGGGCTGAGCGCAGGCGGAATTTCTGCGTTGCGAACTGCTTGCTCGGGCGTGCGAATTCCCGGAATTACAGTGCTGATAGCAGGATGCGACAAGATAAAACTGAATGCCAATTGCGCAAGGCTTATACCATAGCCCTGAGCCATTTTTTGCAGTGGCTGTAATAACTTTGCAGCTTCTTGCAAAACAGCCTTTGTCAGTCGGAAACTACGATGGTCGCTTGGAGGGAAAGTAGTATTTGTATCAAACTTGCCTGTGAGCAAGCCAAATTGCAAAGGCATACGGGCAATTACGCCGTAACTGCCCTGCTGCATCGGTGTCAAATACGGCGTAATCAGTTGGTTGAAGATGTTGTAAACAACCTGAAAGCCATGGCCAAAGCGGTTTTCCAAACAAAATTCGGCTTCGGGTTCCGGCATAAAAGTTACCAATGAGATGCCATACCAACGGATTTTTCCTTCCTTTTGCAAATCCTTCAAAAAGCCTTCCAGTTCTCCGTTTTGCAGGTTGGGCACTTTGGCAACGTGCAGTTGATAAAAGTCAATGGTTTCGCGGCGCAGGCGACGCAGACTTTGCTCACAGGCTTTGCGCACATATGGCAATGAATAATCAATTTGAATAGTATTGCCTTCGCCTTGGCGCTGCCCTACTTTGGTGGCAACCACCACATCGGCGCGGTTGCCGAAAGTTTTGCCGATGAGTTCTTCGGAATGTCCTAAGCCATAAAAATCGGCGGTGTCGTAGAAGGTGATGCCACTGTCTAATGCCTTGTGTAAGGCTTTTACCGAAACGGTATCATCGGCAGGTCCCCAGCCAATCGGGATGCCGCCTACTTCTGCTGCGCCGCCAATAGCCCAAGCACCAAAACCGATGCGGCTTACTTCCAAATCCGTATTTCCAAAGCGAACGTATTGCATAGCGAAAAAATTAAGTGTTTAATAAAAACGCCGGCAGAGTCTTGCGACCGCTGACAGGTTTTTGCATATCCCTAACAGCGGCTGAAAACCCTGTCAGTATTACCAACTAATCATTATCCACAAAAAGCGACTTCAATTCGGTAGCATCGTCGGGTTTCATGCGGCCTGCCAAAATGAGGCGCAACTGACGGCGGCGCAGTGCCCCTTGATAGAGGCGTTGCTCTTCGGCAGTTTCAGGAACTAATTCCGGCACCTGAATCGGGTTACCCGACTGGTCAACGGCTACGAATGTAGAAAATGCTTTGTTAGTAATCTGCTTAGTACCCGAAGGAATATCCTCTGCACTTACTTCGGCATAAACTTCCATTGAAGAGTTGAAAGCACGGGTAACTTTTGCCCGAACGGTAACCACATTGCCCAATTTTATCGGCTTCTCAAAGGAAACACTATCCATAGAAGCTGTTACCACGGTGCGGTTGGAATGTTTCTGTGCGGCAATTGCCGAAGCGATGTCAATGAAGTGCATCATGCGCCCGCCCATGAGGTTATGAAGCGTGTTGGTATCGTTAGGAAGCACCATTTCGGTCATAATCACTTCTGACTCACGGGCAAATTTCTTTTTGTTCATAGTTGTTAGTGAAATTTGCCGCAAGTTACGTGATTTTGAGTAAGTGGTTGAAGCCATAGGCAACAGTGTCTGCCCGTCCTCGGCAAACGTCGGTAAATGTTGTTGAAAGGCAGCCTGTTTTTGTGCCAATCGGGGCAATTTTTAAAACCGATAGTTCATCACCCAATTGATGTGGTGCATATTGACTTTGTTGAAGATAAACGCCTCATTGGTCAGTTCGCCTGCATTGTTTTTAATCATGTAGAGCCATTCCATTTCCAGACCTTTCCAAAATCCTTGCGGGCGGTGTTGCAAATGGATATTAAACTGCTGATAATCAGGCATAGCGTATTTGTTTTGAGCTGCGTTTGTAGGCGAAGGGACAGAATAGTTGCCAAGAGAAAGTTGCATTTGCAGCGTTTGCGTCAAAGCCGTTTGGTAGTTAAACGTAATGGCATGAGTATTGGCAAAACCTTCGTTGCGCTCGCGGGGAATGAAGGTGTAGAACGGGTCGCGCCCCCACTCGCGGGGGAACAGCCACTGCCCACCTTCGCCGATGTGGGTGTAGTTCAGCGTAAAAGTCTGCTTGCCGATGCGGCGGCCAATGCGTCCGCTAGCTACCCATGCGCGGTGATTTTGGGGCATATAGCGCTGTTCGGGCGTAATATTTTCACGGGTGTCCAGTCCTTGCTGCCAAGCCCATTGCACGCCCCATAGCCATTCGTTTTTGCCTGTGGTGTTCTTACGGCTGCCTTCCCATTGCAGCAATTGCGTGTAGAAAGTTTGGGGCATGTAATAAGCCCAAAACTGCGCTTCCGACTTTGGTGAAAGTGCATAGGCTAACTGCCCGATTGCCAGAGGCTGACGGGGCATGTTGCCCGCATACTGTGCCGGGCGGCCTGTTATGGCTCGCGCCTGCGGATAAATGCCGAAGGTTTCGGTAATGCTGTACCATTTTTCGGTAGAGCGCGGCGACATCGCCCAGAGTATGCCTCCCTGCCCTTTCAACTTGCTTCTGCCTTTTACGTCTAACCATACGCCTTCTTGCATGTTGGGGCGCATTCGGCCATCCTGCGGATTGACAAAAGGCGTTTTCAGCAACATACGCCCCAGTATAAGAGAAGACTTTTTGTAGTGATACATCAGCCGCAAGTGCTCAAAACGGGCAAGCGTACCCGTATAGTCGGGGCGGGTGATGTCAAACAGCCCCACTTCGTAGCGATTAATTACATTGGCTTGCGGCGCTAAGTTAGATGATGTTAGATTGTCCCACACAAACCCCGAAACTGCTAGCTGTAAGCCCTTCCAGCGCGGACTTTCATAGCTGCTGCCAATGCCCGCACCCAGTGCATAAAAATCTTTCAGGCTTCCCTCATTGATGGTTGCCATGAAGAAGGTTCTCGCCTGCACTTCAAATTTCCCTTTGCGCAACAAATGTTGCAGCGTATCGGGAGGTGTTGCCTGTGCGGAAAGCACAAGTAAAAAAGCAGTTACAAGTGTAAAAAACTGTTTCATGGTTTAATTAGTATACTGGTGGAATTTGTAGCGCACCATAAAGTCAATAAGGTGCATGTCGGCGCGGTTGTGCAGAAATTCCATTGGAACATCCTGCGCTTCCAATATATTCGCTCCAAGCGATACTGCTTAAAGACAGCCATAGGCAAAAACAACATTACTGCTACCGCTCTCCGAAGACCCGCGCTATTTTTTCTCATTTTGCTGCTTGTACCAGTTTTTGATAGGGCGAAAAGGACCATACTTATGCTGTTTTTCGCTAAAAGAGTCGGCAAAAGGGCCAAACGGATGGTCTATCGGCTTTTTGCTGATGTCAGGCCAGTCGCCGGCAAAACGTTTTTCGGGGCGCGGCATAGAGTTGACATAAGCAGCAATATCCCATGCTTCTTCATCGGTTAATTGCGGCTTTTCCCAAGTTGCACCGAGCGGCATATTGGCTTTCAAGTAGCCGGCCAGACGGGAAAGGCGATACAAACCTGCACTGACATTGTAGCTGTGCTCGCCCCACAACGGCGGATAGGTATAGGTTTTGCCGTCAGAAGCCAGTACCCCCTGACCGTCTTTTTGATGACAAACAGTGCACTTCTGTTCGTAGAGTTTCTTCCCAGCTACGGGGTCTGCCGCACGGTCTATGTAGGGCAGTTCTATAATGCCGCTGCCTTCGGGAACTTTGCCTTTGGGCAAGCCTTGCCCCAGCCAGCGCATGTAAGCAACAATGGCTTTCATTTCTTTGCTGTCTTCGGGTAGGGGCTTGCCGTTTAGGCTGCGTTCAAAGCAATCATTGATACGCTTTTCCACTGTTTCTATGCTGCCGGAGCGCGTACGAAACTTAGGATAATTACTCCAAACAGCACCGTAATTATTGCCCCAAGGGCGTGTACCTGCGTCCAAATGGCAGTTTTGACAGTTCATACCGTTAGTAATATGCCCCAGCGAACCTTTAGGGCCGAAATAAGCCGCTGTGTTGGCAATCAGTTCTCGGCCGTAGCGGATGCTGTCCCCCGATTCATTGGCAGGTAAACTGCCGATGTCAGGTGCTTGCCACAGTGCCGCCACTGCTACCGTAGTTACCGGATTCTCAGCAGCCTGTTGTAAGAAAGGATGATTGGTTAAATCTTGTTTGGGCGCAGGCGGATTCAATAAGAACCAAATCTGAACCAAGAAAAATACCAACACAATGATAATCAGTGCTGTGAGTTGATAAGTTGCCGTACTCCAGCGACGCAGCCAGTCTTGATTTTCCATAAGATTCTGTAATAGCAGTCATTTTCAGATGTAAATATATATATATTTAAACTTGTTTATTTGTTTTAGAAAAAATTATCTTACAGCACAAACCTCGAACAATGCAAGTACGCTGCCCCCACAAGTCGGAACATTGGCAAAGAATCTTTATTTGTGCAAGTCAATAAGATACACACTATATAATAAATAAATACTTGTCGGCAATGATTCTAACCTGTTTGTAAGCAATTTTTGACAAGACAGAATGCGAAGAAAGCTATTACACTGCTCTAGAATCGGTCTTGCAGGCATTTGCAGCAAGTATCAACAGGGAAATATAACATTACTACTCCAACAGCAAGCCGACAGCCGAAACCCTGTTTGCCACTGTTAAAGATGCCATTTGGTAGGCTTTAAACCATAGGTTACATGCCCGAAAAGTCGTTGCCCGATTGTTCGGCGTCAAACAAAAAATCCTAAGGGAAAGCCTTACCCTTAGGATTTAACATATTGGTAATCAAATAATTATCCGATTTCTATTACCACATTTTCGCTAAGCGGATGCGATACGCAGGTGAGTACGTAGCCTTCCTTAATTTCGGTTTCTGAAAGACCTTCGTCTTCGTCCATTTTCACTTCACCCGATTTTCTCCGGCCGCGACAGGCTGTGCAAAGGCCGCTTTGGCAAGAGTAAGGCATGTCTATGCCTGCATCCAACGCTGCATCCAAAATAGATTGTGTAGGCTTAACCGTTACCTGATACTCGTCGCCATCCAGAATAACAGTAACCTGCTGCTCGGTAATGCCTGAGGCTTTCAGTGCGGCCTCGTCTTTGGCTTCTTCGGCAACGGGGCTGAAAAAACTTTCACGGTGGATGCGTTCTTTAGGTACTTTGAGGTAATGCAATGCCTCCATTACTTGGTCCATCATTCCCTCAGGCCCGCACATAAAGTACTCGGTTTTATCGGCATCAAACTTAGGAAGCAGGTTTAAAACATTGATGGCCAGCGTTTTATCTATCCGCCCTTTATAGCCGTGCCAGTCGTTATTCTCGGCGCGACTCAACACATGAACAACTTTGAAGCGCTCACCGTATTTCTTCTGCATTTCCTCCAATTTTTGGCGGAAAATGACCGTTTCCATCGTTTTATTGCCGTAAATCAGCGACACGACGCTCTGTTGCTCTATCAGCAGTACACTTTTGGCAATAGACATCAGCGGGGTAATGCCGCTGCCACTGCCAAACAGCACGATATGCCGCTTTAAATTCTTGTCGGGCTCCAAGAAGAAATTGCCCATGGGCTCTAAAATATCCACATAGTCGCCAACTTTGATGTGGTCGTTCACATAGTTGGAAACCAGCCCGCCTTCCACACGCTTGATAGACACGGACAGGGTTTCATCTACGTGCGGAGAGCTGCTCATGGAGTAAGCACGGCGCACACTTTTACCATTAATAGTGAGTATGAGGGTCAAAAATTGCCCGGGTTTGTATTTGATTTTGCTGAAAAGCGGTTGCTTGAGATGCAGTGTTACGGTATCTTCAGTCTCCTGAGTAATATCTTTTACTTTGAGGTTGTACTGTTTCATGTGTAATGAATTACAATTTTTTCAAAATTACGGGTCGAATAATACTAAGCCTTCAAAATTAAGCAATTAACCCGAATCTATTCGCAATTGTTTGTCAACGAATTTTTTTGTTTTACTTGTATTTAGAACAATTTTAAATAATTGTTTGTTAGTATATTTGCGTATTCATACCACTTTATTGTTCCACCGGAAACATATGAATCAGAGCAATCAGATTTTAGAAGAATTCACCAATTCGGAATATAAATACGGCTTTGTCAGCAATTTTGAGACTGAAGAAGCTCCCAAAGGATTGAGCGAAGACATTATCCGCTTCATCTCTGCCAAAAAAGAAGAGCCGGAATGGATGACTGAATGGCGTTTGAAAGCATATCGCCAGTGGTTGACCATGAAAGAACCGAAATGGCCAAATGTTAGCTATCCACAGGTGGATTTCAACGATATTATCTACTATTCTGCACCCAAGAAAAAAGCGAAATACAACAGTTTAGACGAAGTAGACCCTGAGTTGCTGGCAACTTTCGAGAAGCTCGGCATATCCCTTTCCGAGCAAAAGCGCCTCACGGGGGTTGCTATTGATGCGGTGATTGACAGCGTTTCGGTAGCTACTACCTTCAAAGAAACACTGGCCGAGTTGGGTATTATTTTCTGCTCTATGAGCGAAGCCATTCGTGAGCATCCTGAATTGGTGCGCAAGTACATCGGTTCGGTGGTGCCCGTAAACGACAACTATTATGCATCCTTGAACTCTGCCGTGTTTAGCGACGGTTCGTTCTGCTATATCCCCAAAGGCGTGCGTTGCCCGATGGAACTTTCTACCTACTTCCGCATCAATGCAGCCAATACGGGGCAGTTCGAGCGCACGCTGATAATTGCCGACGAGGCTTCTTACGTTAGCTATTTGGAAGGTTGCACCGCTCCCATGCGCGATGATAACCAACTGCACGCCGCAGTAGTAGAGATTGTAGCGATGAAAGATGCTGAGGTAAAATATTCAACCGTTCAGAACTGGTATCCGGGCGATAAAGAAGGCAGAGGCGGCATTTACAACTTCGTAACCAAACGCGGTATCTGCTTAGGCGATAATTCAAAAATTTCATGGACGCAAGTAGAAACAGGTTCTGCCATTACTTGGAAATATCCAAGTTGTATCCTGAAAGGCGACAATTCGGTAGGTGAATTTTATTCGGTAGCCATTACCAACAACCGCCAGCAAGCCGATACAGGTACTAAAATGATTCACATTGGCAAAAACACCCGCAGCCGCATTGTCTCCAAAGGTATTTCTGCCGGACATAGCCAAAATTCCTATCGCGGATTAGTACAAATCAGTAAGCGTGCGGAGAATGCCCGCAATTTCTCCCAGTGCGACTCTCTGCTGTTGGGCGACAAGTGCGGTGCACATACTTTCCCTTACATTGAGGTTGAAAACAAAACTGCCAAAGTAGAGCACGAAGCCACTACTTCAAAAATCGGCGAAGACCAAATTTTTTACTGCAACCAGCGTGGCATTAATACCGAAGAAGCCGTAGCCTTAATTGTAAATGGCTATTGCAAAGAGGTATTGAACCAGTTGCCGATGGAGTTTGCCGTAGAAGCGCAAAAATTGCTTGCCATCAGTTTGGAGGGCAGCGTAGGTTAATCCTTTGTTTCTGAGCATGTTTTCTGAATAATTACACCTCCCGCAACTCTGTGGGAGTTTTTTATTTATTTTGCGACTTGTACTGCCTGAGCAGCTATTTGAGCAGGCTAAAACGACGGAAATTATGTGATGAAATATTGGAAAAGTACAATCCAAAGATACGCATCTTTGTGCCAATGTTTGATTTTGGTTTTTTAACACAAAGTGCACCGGTTACCAAGCTAGCAAATAATTCACATCAAATTACCAATTCAAATGCCAAACCAACGCAAAATCATATTTTCGCTGCAAGCGAGGGGCATATCGGCGGCTTTTACTTTCACCAATGACTGAAAAGGCAGATGAAAGCGCATCGGCGAGGGCGGCATTGCTGCACATGACCGATACCCGCGTGCGGTGCGTTACGCCTGTGCCTGTGCGCGGGTTGATGATGTGCGAATAGCGCTGCCCGCCAATTTCTATAAAGCGAAAATCATCGCCCGAGGTGGCAAGTGCTGACCCTTGCAAACTGACCGTATCGCTGCCGAGCATTACGCGCCAGCCGTTTGTGCCGTCGGGGGCATCGCCTGCCAGCAGGTCGCCGCCGCCCTCAATCAGGGTTTTTCGGAAGCCGTATTGCCGCAAAACTTGCTGCATTTGCGCATTAGCATAGCCTTTGGCAATGCCGCCGAGGTCTAACTTCATGCCTTTGCGGGTGAGTTTGACCTTGCGTTCTTTGGGGTAGAGGCGGATATAGCAGTAGCCCGTGGCGGCAAGGGCTGCCTTTAATCGCTGTGGGTCGGGCAGTTCTTTTTGGCGCACGCCACGCCGCCAGAGTTGCGTCAGCGCACCGATGCTGACATCAAACGCCCCGTCAGTAAGTTTTGAAATTTCTTGCGCCTGTTGCAGCACTTCCCACAGCGTGGGGCTTACCGCCACCCGTTGCCCGCTGCCTGCCGTAGCGGAAAGGCGGTTGAGTTCGCTGTCTGAGCGGTAGTCGCTCATAATGAGGTTGAGCGAATCCAACAGCTCAAAGGCTGCTTTTGCCGCTGCTGCCGCGCGGGTGCTGTCATCGGCAATAATTTGGATGCGAAACAGCGTTCCCATTTGCCCGTGTTCAAAAACAAATGCTTGGGCGCGGCTTGTACTTGGCAAAACTGCCCACAGCATACAGCCGATTATGCAACCAAAGTTACTTTTCGTGCGAGGCATTTTTCCCATCTTTGCTCAAAATTGAAGTCAATAAAATGAAACGTTTTAAAGCGCTGTTGGCACTTGTGACGGCTAACAGGCTTTTCCGAATTCCTGACAGCGGTCGAAGACCCCGTGAGCGGATTCAAATTAAGTTAGTTTTAAACTGTTCACTCACTTAAATCAGAAAATATGCGACCATATTTTTTGATGATTGCATGTTTTTTTGGGCTTACAGGCTACGGCGTGCAAGGACAAAATACTTTCGGTTACAGCGTTTTGTAGAACCTGTTACCATTCCCAACCTGCCGGGCATCCATTCTTATGCTTTTGCACAGCATGAGGGCAGGTGTCTCATCATCGGCGGACGCAGAGACGGCATCCATGCCCGCCAACCCTTTGCCTTATTCCCGCAAGCTGCCAACAATTTTGACAAGCGGTATTACTTCACCCAAAAAATCGTGAAAACGCCGTAGCCGTTTGGTGCGCTGCATTTGTTACGTATCTTTATTGCGGAAAATTTATCTGCCATATTTAAAAGTGGACAGTATTCCCAAATTCAGCGCAAACCCATGAAACGACGTGATTTTGTCATTAAAACAACAGTTGCAGGAACAGCTCTTTCTGTTTTGGCTTCCCAATCGTTTGGTGCCGCTGCCAAACATAAGTTTAATTTGAACTATGCCCCCCATTTCGGCATGTTTGAGCAACACGCAGGCAAAGACCTGATTGAGCAACTGAAATTTATGGCAGAAGAAGGATTTACCGCACTGGAAGATAACGGTTTATTGCAACGCCCTGCATCGGAACAAGTGAAAATAGGTGAAGCCCTTGCCAAATTAAACATGCAAATGGGCGTTTTTGTCATTGACGGCGGCGACAATTGGAAAACCTCACTCACCACAGGCAAGCCCGAATTTCGCGATAACTTCCTTAAAACCTGTCAGGCAGTTGTAGCAGCCGCCAAACGCGTCAATGCCAAGTGGGTAACGGTAGTACCGGGATATTTTGAGCGTCGCTTGCCTATCGGCATCCAGACAGCAAACGTAATAGATACCCTGCGCCGCGCCGTTGATATTTTGGAACCGCACGGTATAGTCATGGTTCTCGAGCCGCTTAGCGATACGCCAGACCTGTTCTTGCGCAACTCCGACCAAGCCTACATGATTTGCAAGGCAGTTAAAAGTCCGTCATGCAAAATTTTGTACGATATCTACCACATGCAGCGCAACGAGGGGCATATTATCAGCAACATGGAGCTTTGCTGGGACGAAATCGGCTATATCCAAATTGGCGATAATCCCGGCCGAAAAGAGCCTACTACAGGTGAAATTAACTATCAGCAAGTGTTCAAATACATCTACGAAAAAGGCTACAAAGGTATTTTAGGCATGGAGCACGGCAATGCCAAGCCCGGCAAAGAAGGGGAGCGAGCTTTGATAGAGGCATACAGAAAGGTAGATAATTTTAGGTAGACACGTTTTGGAAAGAGTGCCAAAATTTCAAATCTGCTTTCAAGCTAACGGGTTGCCTGCCGACGAAAAAACCAGATAGCAGCCACACCCGTTATGCACATGGTAATGCCATAAACCGCTGCGGGCACCGCCATTTCGGGGCGGTTGAGCAGAAAGGGACTGGAAGCTATCGTAATGCCTAATGTGCCGTTTTGAATACCTGTTTCTATGGATATAGTGATTGACTGACTAAAAGGCAGTTGAAGTATTTTCCCTATCACAAAACCCAAGGTAAGCGATGCCAGATTCAGTACCAGCACTACCGGACCTGCCTGTGCAATAAAATCCCAAACACTGCCCCGTTGCTGAATCACAACCACAATCAATGCCACTGCTAATATGATGAACAGGGCAGAAATCCAACTCATCGGCTTTTCAAACCAACGGGCAAAGCGCGGAAACAGCCCGTTAATTAACATACCGATGCTCACGGGCAGGGCAGTCAGGGTAATGATTTGAATAATAGTTTTGACAACGGGCAATTGGATTTCCTGTCCCTCACCCGTAAAATGAGCAAGTGAAACATTGATAATCAATGGGATAGAGAAAACTGTTACGACACTGGAAAGCGCCGTGAGCGTAATGGACAGTGCCACATCGCCGCGTGCAAAATAGGTAATCAGGTTAGAAGTAGCACCGCCCGGGCAGGCAGCTATTATCATCACCCCTACGGCAATAACCGTTGGCAATTGCCACACGCTCACAATCAGCCAGCCGAGCAGCGGCAAGAGCAACACTTGGCTTGCCAACCCTGCCAATGCTGCCTTCGGCAAAACAGCTACACGCTTAAAATCTGCAGGGCTGAGCGTCATACCCATGCCCAACATCAGTACCGCCAGAATGGCAGGAAAAAGAACGCCCGAAATAAATGCCGTATCCATTGTTTTTCATTCCCCCGTGCGCGGAATTTAAACAAAGTTATCCGCAAATAACCCACTTTGCTTTAAATTCGTTTAATATATTGATAAGCACACAACATGATGACAATAACCCATCTGCTACGCATCGGGGCAGTTTTTTGGCTGTTTTTCTGTCTTGATTTATCATCGGCATATGCTCAAAAAAAGGATTCCACGCAAACAGGTAAATACGCAGGTAAGTACCGCACAGGCAAACGGCACGGACGCGGCACTTTCATCTGGCCGGATGGCAGCAAATACATAGGCATGTGGCGCAACGACCTGATGGACGGACACGGCACTTACACAGGTAAAGATGGCAGCATTTACCAAGGCAACTGGGTGCAGGGCAAGCGCAGCGGCTACGGACTCTACACTTGGCCAAACGGCGACCGCTACGTAGGCGAATTTCTGAACGATAAAAGACATGGCGAGGGTAAATTAACCTCTGCCGACGGTGGCTCACATGAAGGCACCTGGGCAAACGACGAGCCTAATGGCTACGGCATACGCATTTGGCCGAGCGGTACCAAGTACATGGGCGATTGGAAAATGGGCAAACGGCACGGCAGAGGCGTAATGATTTATCCCGACGGACGGATTGAACAAGGCGACTTTGCTAACGATAACTACATCGCCTGCAAATGCAGCGACTCCGCCGTTTCAGTACAAAAGGCTTTTGAAAATGCAGATGCTGTATTTCATGGAAAAATCACAGGGTTCGTAGATATGGGCGTAAAAAAATACGCCATTTTTGATGTTATCCAAATCTGGAAAGGTGTTGTACTGCAAGACCGCAATATCTACATAGAAATAGGTTTCAGTTCGTGCGACTGGCTATTTTTCAAAGGCGAAGAATACCTGATTTATGCCACCGGAAACGCTGATTACACCTACAAAACCGGCCTTTGTACACGCAGCGAGCTGATAAACCGCGCCAATTATGATTTGGAATGGCTCAGCAAATTGGAGTGTAAAAAGAACCAACCGGCAGATGTACGTGCCGGCAGTTATTCAAGCTCTGCCGCTGCTGCTGTCTGTGGCTGTGACGGGATGACTTACCGCAATGCGGCCGAGGCTTTGCGCAACGGTATTTCGCAATGGAAAGCGGGCAAATGTGATAACGTGAAGTAAAAGTACTATCTGTTATTCGCCACAGTTTTTCACATTTTCATACTTATCTCTGTTTCTTCCTTAGCGACAGACTTATTATTGCACATAGCGAACACATGCAATGGCAAAATAATTTTGGGGCTTATATAAAATTGTAAACCTGACGGCTGTTTAAGCCCATCAGGTTTCAGTACTTGAATTTGAATATCCTTTGGAATATCACTCTATCTACTACTACTGCGGCAACATGACATTAATGATGAGCTGTTGCGGCCTTGGCTCCTTTCGGATAGCGTATGCTTTCAGTCAAATGTTGCACACGTACGGGCGGCGGCGGTGTAAAGGCGCTAATCACAATAGAGATGAAGAAATTGGCAAACATCGCGACTGTTCCGAAGCCTTCGGGAGAAATGCCGAACCACCAGTCTTTGGGAGTAGTTTCGCCAAAAGCATTGAACTTGAAAGCCAGTATGTAGTAAATCATAAGGAGCAAGCCGCCCACCATACCTGCTACGGCACCTTCCTTATTCATGCGCTTGTAGAAAATACCAAGAACAATGGCCGGGAAGAATGAAGCAGCGGCCAACCCAAATGCCAACGCTACTACTGCCGCTACAAATCCGGGAGGCTTGATACCAAAGTAGCCCGCAACAACTACGGCAAATACTGATGCGGTACGCGCGGCAAGTAACTCCTGCTTTTCGGTAATTTTGGGCATCAACTGCTTTTTGAGTAAGTCATGTGAAATTGCAGCAGAAATTACCAGCAGCAATCCTGCTGCCGTAGAGAGCGCTGCTGCCAAACCGCCAGCTGCTACCAGCGCAATTACCCAATTGGGCAACTTAGCAATTTCCGGATTGGCAAGCACCATAATATCATTGTCTATTTTCAACTCATTTTTATCCTTGTCGGCCACATACTGAATTAGTCCGTCTGCATTTTTATCTTCAAACTTAATTAATTCTGTTGTCTCCCATTTTTTAAACCAATCGGGCATAGTAGTATATGGCTGATTGCTAACGGTCTGAATCAGATTGGTGCGAGCAAATGCTGCAACGGCAGGCGCTGTGGTGTACAAGATGGCAATAAACAGCAGCGCATAGCCCGCAGAGGAGCGCGCATCACGTACCTTAGGAACTGTAAAAAATCGCACAATTACATGCGGTAATCCGGCAGTACCTACCATCAGCGCAAAGGTGATAGCAAATACATCTATCAGCGACTTAGAGCCATTGGTATATTCGGCAAAACCTAATTCACGGTTTAGCCCGTCAAGTTTATCGAGCAAGTAAACGCCCGGTTCAGTTGCCAGCGTACTACCAAAACCTAACTGCGGCACAGGATTGCCTGTCAGTTGGATAGAAATAAAAATTGCCGGAACCATGTAGGCAAAAATCAGGATAACATACTGCGCCACCTGCGTGTAAGTAATACCTTTCATACCACCCAGTACAGCATAGAACAGCACAATGAACATCCCGATAATTACACCCGTATTAATGTCCACTTCTAAGAAGCGAGAAAATACGATGCCTACGCCGCGCATTTGCCCTGCTACATAAGTAAACGAAACGAAAAGGGCACAAATAACGGCTACTGTCCGCGCAACATTGGAATAGTAGCGTTCACCAATGAAATCAGGAACGGTAAATTTGCCAAATTTGCGCAAGTATGGAGCAAGTAACAAGGCTAATAATACATAGCCTCCTGTCCAACCCATCAAATACACCGAGCCATCGTAGCCTGCAAATGAAATAATGCCGGCCATTGAAATAAAAGAGGCTGCTGACATCCAATCGGCAGCTGTCGCCATACCGTTGGCCAGCGAAGAAACGCCGCCGCCTGCCACATAGAACTCTTTGGTAGAGCTAGCCCGAGACCAAACCGCAATACTGATATACAGTGCAAAACTTAGTCCTACAATAATATAAGTCCAAATCTGAACATCCATAAGATTGACTTGTTTAAAGTGGTTGATTATGTTTATTCGATTTTATTTCTCATCAACATCAAACTGCTTATCTAAACTGTTCATTTGACGCACATAGATGACGATTAATAGAAGAAAGACGTAAATAGAGCCCTGCTGTGCAAACCAAAAGCCTAGTTTGAAGCCACCTAAATGATAAGCATTTAGTTCTTTTGCAAAAAAAATACTCAAAAAGCAAGATACAAGCAACCATATACCAAGTAATATGGCTAAGATACGTAAATTTCGCTGCCAATATTGGCGCAATTTTTCGGTTTCCTCTAATGTTTTCATTTTCGTAGATGAGTAAAAAGTTGATTATAAGAAAATATGAGTTTGTAAAATCCACTCGCCATAAAGCTTGCTAAGTTTATTGCGGTTTAGGTCGTACACAGGCCTTGCGCTGTATTGCAGCGATATTTTAGCATAGTGCTGGTTAATAAACCACTGCAGTCCTAGGTCATACTGATGTGATGACTGGTTGAGATACTCAAAATTTTTCCAGGTATGTGTTACATAAGGCATAAACTGTGTACCGTTTTTCAGTTTGGGCAATCCAAAACCAATCTGCGTGTACCAGATTTGTCCCGTTCCAATGGTTGGCTGTGCATTCCCGGGCCCGTTGAAAGAGACAGCCGTGGGGTTAAAATTAATCTCAGGATTTAGAATACCAATGTTGCGAATGTAATTCGGCCCAAAGTCGTAATTATAGAATACCGAATATAGCGAGAGAAAATTTTTACCACTATTCAACGGCCGGTCGTAAAACACATCTGCGCCAAACAGTGCAATGTCGTGCTTGGTTTTGACCCCATTTTGCAGACTGGCCGTAGATTCGGGATGGTAGTAAAAGCCCGCACCAACGTTGAAAACCGTTTTTGAACCAAGGTAACTGCCAACAAAAAAGGGCAATTTATTAGATTCGCTATCTTTGAACATATAATTAAAATAGCCCGTAAAAGCTGCTTTTTCAGTTGCCGTACCAAATGCGCGATTTTCCAGCGGCTGTCGGTCAAACAAAAACGGCTTATTAATGGCAATCCGATAGTCAAACTTTCCGAGTTGTCCTTTGGCATATATACCGTACTGACGGGCAAATTGGTCATTGTGTTCAATCAGCGGCCAATTGAAAATCGGCGCATCCATAGTCATAAAATTTAGTGTGCTATGGCTACTCATGCGCGAAATACCGTTCCAATAATGCAGGCCTGTACCGATATAAAGTTTTTTATCGGTAATCATATACTCTGTCCAGATATCATGAAAAAAAAGTTGTGGTTTTTTGTTGCCGGAGATTAGCTGATTGGTTGCATCTGTACCGGGAGCACCGCCGGAGGCAAAATTCTGATTGTTAATACCAAAGTGGGTCATCACTAAAAAACGGGGAGAAACCTGTGCATAGGCCAAAAAACGGGAACGCCGCACCCCAAAATCAACCGATACAGGCATATCCTCTCCTGTGTAGGAACGCGTACCCGGGTTGTTCTGCGTACGACTTAGCCAGAAGTGATGCCAAATGATAAAACGAACATACTTGCTGCCGCTATCATCCAATTTCAAAGTCAGCGGTTTGTACGAATGGTCAATACCTTTTTGAGAATCGCCCTGTGCATAAGCTAAAAAAGACACACAATAAAAAAAAATCAAGTAAAAAATTAGGATTTGAAAACGTTTAAACATAAAGAAAAAACAACTAAATAATAAAATAAAAAAATAAATTGATAGAAATATCAGCTGATTCCTTCTTTTGCAAGATAAAAACGCAACCTTATAAGAAGCAAGTTTTACTAACACTTTTTTTAGCACAAAATTCATATTTTTGTTTTGCTATGAAGTTTTCCATTTTAGTTTTTGGGATTCTGCGCGAACAACTCAGCACATCGTCGCTGGAGTGGGAAATTGCACAGGAACATTGCACCGTAGCCGATTTGCTCAACGAACTGAAAACCACTTACCCGATGATAGGCACACTTAAATCGGTAGCGGTGGCCATCAACGGCGAGTATGCAATACCCGACTACATCATTCGCCCAACCGACGAAATCGCACTGATTCCGCCTGTAAGCGGAGGGTAACAACCATTGCCCGAGCCTCTGGCAAAATCGAATGCATGGCATAGGCACCCTCTTGACGGGCATCCAAAATTCGTTAGGGTTGCGTGTCTAATCTTGTGCAAACCAATTGCGCTAATCTGTAAAATATTTTTTGCTGATTTTTTATGAATCCGCAATTCCATATCCGAATTCCGAAATGCCGGTTGGGGCTCACTTATACAAAAACGCAGGCGATTTGCGAAAAATTCTTACGTAAGCTATTGAAAAACAAGCATTTAAACCTAAGAAGTCTTAAAGAACCGTCAGGTTTTGTATGTACGCCCCCGCAGAAAAAATATGTCAGGTTGGTAAGCCTGTGAAAAAACAACGGCAGCCAATGTTTTTCATTGTTTGAGAACCTTTTAGCTGCTCAATCAGTTAAAGTAGGTAAAATCAAAACTGAAAGTTTTTGCTATCAGCATCCCTCATTATGGAACAAATCAAGCAGGAATACATCCGCTACGTACTGAATCACGGCAAACGCCCAGCTTCTGTGTTTACCTTCATGCAAAGCCTTAATATGGATGAAAAATCGTTTTACGACTACTATTCATCTTTTGCCGCTTTGGAAGAGGCCGTATGGGACGATGCCTTTAACGAAACAATTAACAAATTGCGCAACGACAGCGTTTTTGAAGAGTACAGCACCCGTGAAAAAATGCTTGCCATGTACTACGGTTACATAGAAACACTGAAAAATGTTCGCAGCTTTGCTAAAATGACCTATGAGCAGCGGGGCAGTTTAGAACGCCGCCTCTGCGGAGAACCAAACCTTTTTGCACGCTTAGAAAAATCTTTTGATAGTTTTGTAAAAGGGATTATTAACGACGGCATATATACTGGCGAAATAACAGACCGCCCTTTCCTGACCGACCGCTATGCAGGCTTTCTTTGGTGGCAAATGAAATTTATCATTGGTTTCTGGATAAAAGACAACAGCCAAAGTTTTCAAAGAACCGATGCAGCCATTGAAAAAGCTGTTAATCTCTCTTTTGACCTGTTAGGTAAAAACATCGCAGATTCGGCCTTTGACTTTGCCAAATTTGTTTTTGCACGTTAAACGTAAACAAGTGCTTTCGCATAGGCAATACAACTGTTAGGATGCACATGCATCCGAACACATATCACATGCTACTTGCATACTTACAATAAAAAATCACCCATTATGGCAGAAGATAAGCCAAAAGTCCAAGACACTATACCAATCACCAAAGCCGAACGCGCCGCCAAATTTGTTAAAACAGGTGTCAAACTCGGCGGCAACTACATCAAGCACTACGCCAAGCGATTAGTGGACAGCAGTGTCAGCCGCGAAGACCTGCATCGCGACAATGCAGAGGACATCTACGAAACGCTCAGCGAACTGAAAGGCAGTGCTTTGAAAGTAGCCCAGATGATGAGTATGGATAAAAACATGCTTCCCACTGCCTATCAGGAGAAATTCACAATGGCTCAGTATTCTGCCCCGCCGCTTTCCTATCCGTTGGTAGTGAAGACTTTTCAGCAGTTTTTCGGCAAAAATCCGAACGAAATATTCGACACCTTTACTAAAGATGCAGTTAATGCAGCCTCTATCGGGCAGGTACACAAAGCAACCAAAGGCGGACAAACTTTTGCCGTTAAAATCCAGTACCCGGGCGTTGCCGACAGCATCGCTTCCGACTTGAAAATGGTGCGCCCCTTTGCCGTACAGATTCTGGGACTCAACGAGCGCGACTTAGACCTCTACATGAGCGAAGTTCAAAACATGCTCATAGCAGAAACCGACTATGAGCTGGAAATGAACCATGCTGACCGCATTGCCAAAGCCTGTGCCCACATACCAAACCTGGCATTCCCGAAATATTATCCCGAATATACATCCAAACGCATTCTGACCATGGACTGGATGTCGGGTAAGCACTTGGATGATTTCCTTAAAGACAACCCTTCGCAGGAAGTCCGCAATCAAATTGGGCAAGCACTGTGGGACTTCTACGACTACCAAATGCACCGCATGTTAATGGTGCATGCCGACCCGCACCCGGGTAACTTTCTGATGCGCCCCGACGGCACATTGGGCATCATAGACTTTGGTTGTGTAAAAGTTATCCCGCCGGACTACTATAAAACCCACTTCCGAGTTATTAATCCCCGCATTTTTGATGACCCCGCAGGTTTGGAGCAAACCTTCTACGATTTGGGTTTCATTTATGAAGACGACAGCCCTGCTATCAAGCAACTGTTTATAGAAACATTCAGTGAAATGATTTACCTGACCATTCGCCCATTCCGTGAAGAATCTTTTGATTTTGGCGATGAAAGCTACTTTATGCAACTCTATCAGTTTGGCGAACGCTTGTCCAAAATGGACGAACTCAAAAAATCCAAAAAACCGCGAGGCGCAAAAGATGCTTTGTACCTCAATCGCACCTATTTCGGGCTTTACTCCATGCTTAACAGTCTGAAAGCCAATATCAGAACGCATACAAGTTGGCAATAAGCGATGCGCCGTTTTTTTGCAAACGGCGCATTTTTTTTATAGCCATACCTTTTAAATTTCTGAATTTGCCCGAAACTCTTATATTTGCTTACAATGAGCCAACAAAATAACAACGATACACCTTACGACTTTTACAAGTTAGTGGAAGAACATCATATTCTGCTTGCTTTTCAGGGTATGATGACTACCGACGTACTGACCATGATGGGCAGAAACGTAAAAGAACAAGCGGAAAGCGATATAACAAGACGGCGGATTTTTAGCGTTATGGTGGAGTTGGTACAAAACATTAACCTCTACTCTGCCGAAAAAGACTATTCGGAGTCCGATAAAAAAATGGTCGGCAAAGGCATCGTTATCATTGCAACCAATCACGATAAAAGCGCCTTCACGGTTGGTTCGGGCAATACGGTAAAAAACGAGCAAATTGACTATCTGAAACAGAAATTAGATTACATTAATCAGCTTGACAATGAGCAACTGCGCGGCTATTTCAGGCAGCAGTTGCGAACACCCGAAGACCAAGACAGCAAAGGCCTCGTAGGCATTATCAGAAAAGCTAAAAATCCCCTGCGCTACGAATTTCTGCCAACCGATAATGAGCACAGTTTTTTCATTCTGACAGTACAAATCAATCAGGAAAAAAAATAAAGTAGATAGATGGAGAATTTTTCGATTACCGGCTCAAATTATATCCCGACCGTGTATTTTGATGCGCAGTCGGGAGTGCTCGAGATTGCCGGCGAATCTTACCATGAATATACCGTAGAGTTTTTTCAACCTATCATCAAATGGCTGCGCGATTATTTGGCAACACCGGGCAGAGAAATCGTTTTTAACTTCAAAATGATTTACTTCAACACCAGCAGTTCTCGCCGTTTTCTGGAAATTTTTGATATGCTGGAAGACTATAAGCGCAGCAAAAAAGGCAAAGTAACCGTCAATTGGTACTACCAAAACAACGACTTTGACATGCTCGAGAGTGGTCAAGAATTTGCCGAAGATGTAAATCTGCCTTTCAATTTCTATACTTTTTAATCTTTTTCACAGGCTTTCGGCGGAAAAATAGGTTGCAGATAGACTGCAAAAAAGGCATCGGCGGAACAGATGCCATAATCAGAAGGTCTTCGCCAAAGTGCGTCTGTTCATCCAAAAAGCGTAAAACCCGCTCAATGGGATTTTTTCTGAACATTTCCGAAAAAATTTCCGCGATTTTCCAACCCTCGCGGTGCATAATATTGAGCAGCATGGCATCGTAAATTCTGAATTGCGGGCGGTAAGACTCTTTGTAAAACGGTGTGCCGTTCTCCCTCAAACTTTTGACAATTTGCTCTACTTGCCGCTGAATCCTGATGAAGGCGTAGCCTGTGGAAGGTTTGGACATGCCGCCTTGTACACCTATACGCATGATACGTCCCTTGCGGCTCTCAAAGCGGAAATCGGTCATTGGAATAACGGCAAACTCTGTTTCTTCTATCTCATAATCAGTCAGTTGCAGCCGGTTGCGGATATAGTCGCGCAACTCTTGGTCATACTCGGCTTCGGGCAGCAAGTCGCGTGAAAAGCCCGTGTACTCTACCAACGCCAAATTGTTGGCATAGGGCAGAATGTAGAAAAAGTAAACGCCGTCTTTCTGTTCCGTGCGGAAGTCAAACATCGTGATGGCATGGTCATCAAAAAAAGGCTGCGGCGTTCGGATGACATAACCCTTGAAATGCTGTTGAATGTAGTGATAATCAGTATGGTAGGGGCTGAATAACTCTGCCTTAAACAGCGAATCAAAGAGGTAGTTACCCGTGAATCGCCGCCCGCTGACGGTTGCGAACACTTGTTCGCCCTCCTGCCCTACTTCGGTAATTTCGCCGTATGTGAAAGAAATATTGGCTGCCTGTTGCAATACGCGGTTTACTTCCTTGTAAAAGTCAATGCCGCGAATGGTGGAATAGCAGTAGCGGGTCAGGTCAAATTGTCGGTTGAGCGTATCGGAAACAAAGTTGATTTTTTTCCATGTGCGATAGGCAATGTGGTCAAACATCGTCGGTGAGGCTGCCCAAAAGCTCCATGTGCGGTCGTTGCTTTTTTTGGTTTCGCGGTCTATAATCAGCACCTTTTTATCCTGTAAATCAGGACTTTGTGCAATGGCATAGGCAAGGCTTAAACCTGCCAACCCGCCTCCGGCAATGATGTAATCGTAGTGGTTTTTCATTTCCCCATCCGTTGAAAATAATCGTTCATGGCAGCCTTGACTTTGGGGGCTAACATCAGTGCGGCAAACATGTTGGGCAGTGCCATCAGTGCATAAGCGCCGTCAATCAGCCCAACCATTGCCCTCAGCGAAGCCACCGCGCCCATGATGATGCTGCCGACGTAGAGATAGTTGTACCAATGTTGCCGCTTAGCACCAAACAAATAGCCGAAACACTTGCCGCCGAAATAAGAATAGGTAAACAGCGTGGTCAGCGCAAAGATGGCGGCGCAGGCAATCAGTACGTACTGCCCAAAGACTGGCATGGCTGATTGAAAGGCTTCCAGCGTCAGGGCTACACCGTTGCTTTTCGGGTTTTGCCAAACGCCCGTTACGATGATGGAAAGTGCGGTCATGGTGCAAATCAAAAGGGTATCTATCGCAGGTCCGAACATGGCAACCAACCCTTCTCGGACGGGTTCGGTGGTTTTGGCTGCCCCGTGTGCCAGCGGTGCCGTCCCGATACCCGCTTCGTTGGAAAATGCCGCCCGCTTTACGCCCGTCAGGATGAGCGCGCCCAAAGCACCGCCCAGCACGGCATCCCCCGAAAAGGCATCCTTGAAAATCAGCGCAAAAGAAGCAGGGACATTTTCTATGTTGCTTACAATCACAAACAGAACGGAAGCCACGTACATCACCACCATTGTAGGCACAAGTTTGGAAGCCACATCGGCAATGCGCTGCAAACCGCCGAAAATGACAAAGGACACCAACACCGTAATCACAATGCCTGTGAAGAGGTTAGAGGTAAAAGGGTCTGCCGAAGCCCAGCCGTTGGGCAACAGCACCACTTCGCGGATGATTTGCGTGAGTTGGTTTGCCTGAAAAGCGGGGAACATGCCAATCATGCCTGCCGATGCAAAGAAAATCGCCAAGGGTTTCCACTGCTGCCCCAAACCTTCGGTGATGATGTACATCGGTCCGCCTTGGATGTTGCCTTCGGTGTCTTTGCCGCGATACATAATAGCGAGCGTACAGTCAAAAAATTTGATAGCCATACCGAAAAATGCGCTTACCCACATCCAAAACAACGCCCCCGGTCCGCCTGTGGCAATGGCAACTGCTACGCCGCTGATGTTGCCCATGCCCACCGTAGCGGCAATGGCACTAGAAAGGGCTGCAAAGTGGCTGATGTCGCCGGGGGAGTCCTCGTCGTCGTATTTGCCGCGCAGGATATTAACGGCATGTGCCAAGTAGAGATAGGGCTTAAACCCCGAATAGATGGCAAAGAAAATACCGCCGCCGACCAGTAAAGCCACTAAATGGTAGCCCCATGCAAAGTCGCTGAATGCCACGCAAAGGGCTTCAAATTTTTCTAACATATGCTTACAGAGGGGGTGTTTCGGGCAAAGATAGGCTTTGCGACCTATAAACCGTAAAAAGTACCATTTTCACCGTAAAACATGACTTTACTTGCCTGCCCCCTGCTGCTACTTTTGCACAGGTCTAAAAATGCACAAGCCGTATGGACTTTCCTATATTTCACCTTGATTTTTTAAACAATCGCGTGCTAATAGCCATCATCGCTATTTTGCACGTCTTAGTTAATCACGCACTGGCGGTCGGTTTCATTCCTATGGTAACTTTTATGGAATGGCTCGGCTTTAAAACGCAGGATGAGCGCTGGGATAAATTGGCTTACAAAATCATGTTTGTAGGCTTTGTTATTACCACTACTATCGGCGCAATGACGGGCGTAGGCATCTGGCTGTCTTCTTCACTTATCAACCCCTATTCTATTGGCAGCCTAATTCGCGTGTTTTTCTTTGCATGGTTTACCGAATGGATTGTATTTGTTACCGAAGTTGTACTGATTCTGATTTATTTCCTCACATGGAAAAAATCCAATGCAAGTTTCCGCAGCAAAGGCAAGCACATTCTCTTTGGCATAGGCCTAAGTATTGCTTCATGGTTTACTATGGCAATCATCGTAGGCATTTTGGGCTTTATGATGGATACAGGCAACTGGCTGACCGAACGTTCGTTGGTAAATGGCTTCACTAACCCGATTTATTTGCCGCAGCTTGCCTTCCGCACACCGTTGGCAATGGTAATGGCGGGTGCAATGGGGCTTTTCCTGACTATCGTTTTCACCAAAAAAGGCGAAGAAATCCGCTACAAAGCCTTGCGATTCTTGGGTGGCTGGATGTTGTTCTGGATGCCGTTTTCGTTGGCGGCTTCGCTGTGGTACTACAAAGTTATCCCTACGCTGATGATTGGCAACATGGCCGTTGCAGTTGGTACGCAAGACTTTCAGGATTGGTACAACCTGCTGACCAAGTTCATTTTCGGTGCGCCGGGCGTTTCCTTCATCGTGGCACTGGCAAGCCGTTGGAAGCCGCAGCAAGTGCCTGCCTACGCCTACGTAGTCCCCGTGGTAGTGATGCTGGGCTTTGCGGGCATCTTTGAGCGCATCCGCGAATTTATCCGCAAACCCTACGTTATCGGCAACTACATGTATTCCAACGGCATACGGGTAGATGAATACCCGCTCTTGCAAAAAGAAGGTGTGCTCAAATTTGCTACCTACGTGAAGCACCGCGAAGTTACCGCAGCCAATAAGGTGGAAGCCGGTAAAGATGTGTTCATGGTAGCATGCAGCCGCTGCCATACCACAAGCGGTATTAACTCTATCGTTTCGGTATTTGACCGCATGTACGGCGGCAAGGGGCAGCCGTTCCCACAAGAAGCGATGAAAAACTACATCAAAAACATGCACAATGCTCGCTATTATATGCCGCCCTTCCCCGGCAATGAAAAAGAGTTAGACGCATTGGTAGCATACATTGCGCAGTTGCAGGTCTATCCTGAAAGCATAGAGGGCGTGCAAACTGCCGGAACACCCATACAAACAACCCGCGAAGAGATTCAACAGCTTTCCGAACGCATCCTCGCCCGCAAAGAAAGTGAGCGCAACAACAAGCAACTTGCCGAAAAAAGCAACACACAAGCCATTTTGAAACAATAATTTTTTGAAGAGCCATGAAAACCTTGCTGTTCATATTAGCGCAAGTTCCCGTTCCGAAAGATTTGGACTTGCCTCTGCCCATGCCCGAATGGTTTTTGGTGGGCGTGCTGGTGCTTTCGTTCCTACTGCACATCATTTTTGTGGATTTGATGGTCGGCGGTGTGCTGCTCACCCTCTGGTTTGAGTGGAAAGGCTTGCGCAACAAAGGCTACGACGCGCTGGCGCATGAAATTGCCAAAACCGTTACAGTAAACAAAAGCCTTGCCGTAGTGCTGGGCGTTGCCCCGCTGCTGGCTATCAATACGCTGTACACCATCTATTTCTACTCTGCCAATGCCCTCACGGGGCTTGCGTGGATTATGATTATTCCGTTGGTTACGGTGGCTTTCCTGCTGACCTATGCCCATAAATATTCTTGGGAAAAGTTGGCACAGCAAAAAGAATTGCACTTAGCCATCATCGGCGTATCGGCACTGATTTTCCTGTTCATTCCGTTTATTTTTCTGACCAACGTAAACCTGATGCTTTTCCCCGAAAAATGGGGAACGGTGAAGGGCTTTTTGGAAGCGTTGATGTTGCCTAACGTATTGCCGCGCTATCTGTTCTTCACCGTCGGCACGTTGGCAGTTACGGGGCTGTTCCTGTTTTGGTATTTCGGTCGGCAATCGTATGAGTTTGAGGAAAAACTGCCCGATTTGAACCGCTACCAAGTGCGCAAAATGTTCTACGGGCTGGCGTTCGGTGCGCTGGCGGTTCAGGTGGCATTGGTCGGTCCGATTCTGATTAGCACGCTGCCTTCCAAAGGCATCAGCCCTACGCTGGTAATTACGCTGCTGGCGGGTGTAGCCTTAGTAGCCCCTGCGCTGTATTGGATGTGGCAAGATATGACTTCGCCTAACCCCGTTCATTTGGACAGGCATTTCGGCAAGGTGGCTTCCCTGATGTTGGTAACCGTACTGGTGTTGGGCAGCGGCAGACACATCTACCGCGCTAATGCCATAGAGCCGCACCGCGAACTGATGGCGGAAAAAACTGCCGCCTACCGCGAACTAATAGCACAACACGCCCAAGCCATGCAAAACAACCCGACCGGCGAACTGCTTGCCGATGCGGGCGGCGGTGCAGGCGAAGCCGTCTTTCAGAAAAATTGCAGTGCCTGCCATGCGCAAGATGTTAAAGTGGTCGGGCCGCCCGTTACCGAAATGGTCAGCATTTATAAAAACGACCCCGAAGGACTCAAAAAGTGGATTAAAGCTCCCGGAAAAAAACGCAGCGATGCGCCCCAGATGCCCGGCTTTGCCCAACTTTCCGATGGTGAACTGCAAGCTCTTTCCGAATACATTTTGCACATCAACTAACCGACAAGCCTATGTTTGAGCGATTGAAAAACAAATGGCAAATCACAAGCAATGCCCAACTGCTTGCCGTTTTGCTGACCTTCACACTTGCCGGCAGTTCGGTAGTGTGGGTGCGGAAGTTCGTCTTCCAACTGTTGGGCTATACAGAAGCCACTCCCATGTGGATAAAAACCGTTACGTACCTGCTCCTCCTGTTTCCTTCATACCAGCTGTTATTACTCATTTACGGAACGCTGCTCGGGCAATTCCGATTCTTTTGGAACAAGGAAAAGGCCCTGTGGCAAAAAATTTTACACAAACCTGCTCGCAAGTAACTTTAAATGCATTGAGTCATGAAAACCGAAAATTTGTTCAGCAAGCCCTATACCGACGACCAAAAATGGGCAATGGGCATGTTCATTAACAGTGTGCGCGTGTTCCTACTGGCTACTGCCGCTTTCATAGCGGGTATTCTGACCGTTTTATACGCGCTGGCAGAGTAGGTACTGCCGCTTGCAGCCTTGCGAAAACCTCGCGGTGAAATGCTTACATGCTTGCCGTGAGGTTTTACATTTTTTTTAAGCAAGCTAAAATATAATCATTTTTTTGATAGGAATTTCAGCCGCTATCAGGGATATTTATACGCAAACTTGACAGGTCTTAAAAACTTTTTTCAAAAACTTACACAGAACATTTTCGCAAACCCACCTGTGTTTTTGTGTAAATCCCCCGGTAGCGGTCGGATGTTTTACGCCGCAGCCCCTAACAGCCGTTAAGTTAAAATGTAACTTTTCCAATAGAACTCAAATAACACGTCATTCAAAGCAATTGCAGGTGCAGAATAAAATTCTTCAGAACGGCTTACTCTTTCTGCTGCTCATACACCGAAGATTTCCGTCATTTCAACAGCCCTTACAAGGTCTTCGGGGGTTTCCACACAGAAGCTGTCTTCGTTGGTGAGGGCTGTCTGGATGCGGTAGCCATGTTCCAGCCAACGCAGTTGTTCTAATTTTTCGCATTCTTCCAAAGGCGAAGGCGCAAGGCGCGTAATGGCTGCCAGCACCTCGCTGCGATAGCCGTAAATACCTACATGGCGGTAAAAAATGTGGTGTTGCAGCCAGTTCTCCAACGGAATACCGCGCAGGTGCGGAATAGCCTGACGGCTGAAATAAATAGCTTCGCCATTGGCTTTGAGTACTACTTTGGCCTCGCCCGGGTCGGTGAGTTGTTCGGTTTTATCTACTTTGATAATCAGCGTGGCAATATCTGCACCTTCGCGTTGCAGTGCCTCAGCTACTAAGTCTATTTGCGAGGGCTTGATGAAAGGTTCATCACCTTGAATATTGATGACATGTGAAAAATGTCCTGCCGTTTTTTGCAGCGCCTCAAAACAGCGGTCGGTGCCACTGGGATGGTCTTCGTGCGTAAAAACTACTTCGCCGCCAAAGCGTTGCACTTCTTCTGCCACTAATTCGTGGTCGGTAGCAACTACCACTTTGGCCAGCGAGCTGCAACCGCTGACCTGCTCATATACGCGGCGCAGCATAGTTTTCCCGGCAATGTCGGCCAGCACTTTGCCCGGAAAGCGCGTAGAAGCATATCGGGCAGGGATAATTCCCAGAATCTGATTCATAACTAACAGTATTTCGCCTGAAAGATACAAAAGCCTTTCGGGATATATATTTTATGGGGCAGGTAATTGCCATTCGCTTGTGTAAACGTAGCGACGGCGACAAAAGGACAGCGAAGCCCCCACGCCTTTGAGTCGTTTCAAGTAGCGGTACAGTGTTCGCTCGCCTATGAACAGGCGCTTTGCTGTTTCGGATGGCATTTTTACCAATGAAATCACATATGCAATAGGTTCAACAATAAAAGACGATTTACTGAGGTAAAACAAGCTCTGCCGACTGTCATTTGTAAATTTTTACACTATTAATTTCACTTAAAATTGACAGCATGGGCAAATAATATTATCCCTTCAACTTTTGTATCACCCAGCTTTTACCCCATTCTTTTTTTTCTTCTGTTGTCCATAATTCGGGATAGAAAATTCTTTTTTGAAAGCGGGGAGGTAAATATTCTTGCCAGTTAGTACCGCCTGTGGCTGCAATGTCGGCAGGTTCGCGTTTCAGGTAGCGCATGGCAGAACTTAGGTGTGCCAGCGGCCAGTCAATATTCACCAATGCGTCCAATTCGCGGAGGGCTTCTTTAGCCGCTTCACTGTCCGGATAATGAGCACGATAGAGCCGCCAGAGGTTGCAGTCGCGGTAACAATATGCCAGCTTGATGAGTTGCTCGGAATATTTAGCCTCAAACTGCTTGAGCGTCAGGGTTTGTTTGCCGGTGGCCAGCTCTGTTGCACCTTTTTTCCAATATGCGTTTTCATACATTTCCTCAATGGTTGTATGCGTGTCTATTTGCGGACGAAAATCTTTTGCTACCAGATTTTTAAAATCGGTAGCACAAATTTCTATCATACGATATTGTACAGACTGAAAGCCACTGGAAGGCAGCAGCGACATGCGGAATTTAAGAAACTGCGCCTGCTCCATTCCTTCTACCATCACGGTAAAAGAGCTGACTAATTGTTTAAAATATCGCGAAATTCGCCTGACTTTATCAACAAAAATAGCAGCATCGGGCGATGATGCAGTGGCCAGTTGGCGCATTTCGTGCAGGCAAAGTTTAAAATACAGCTCCGTAATCTGATGGTAGGAAATAAATATCATTTCATCGGGGAAATCCGTTTTCGGATTTTGCAGGCTGAGTAAGGTGTCCAGATGGATATAATCCCAGTAGGTGAGGTAATTGGCATAGAGCAGGCCGTCCAGATAGGATGATAAATCCTGTCCCATAACCTCATATTTCTCTTCCAGTTTCTTGACCTGCGCCAAAATGTTATCAGGTATCTGATTGATTTCCATAAAGGTTCATCAAAAAATAAATGGCTCAAAATAACGCATAAAAACAATACACCGTACTTTTGCATTATAGGAAAAGCCCAACATATCAGCCCGATTTTTAATTCCGTTTTACTTTAATGCTGTACTTTATTGCGCTGTATTTTTACTATTGCCCTTTTTGCAGGTATTCTTTTGTGTGGTTTCAGCGGTGCGCAGGCGCAGTCTTCAGCTGCCCGCAAAGAAGTGATATCTATCCGCATCCAAAAAGCGAATACTAAAATAGTCCTCGACGGTGTGCTGGATGAACCAGAATGGGACGTAGCCGAAAAAGTCAGTAATTTTTTTCAGCATTTTCCATTTGACAGTTCGTATTCGGATGCCAAAACCGAAGTACGCATGACCTACGACGAGCAGTTTGTCTATGTCGGGGCAACCTGCTACAACGATTTGAAAGGCAATTACTTAATTTCATCGCTGCGGCGCGACTTTCGCGGGCCTGCCTACGACGGTTTTACAGTTGTTATTGATCCTTTTTGCGACCGCACCAACGGCTTCTTCTTCGGTATCAGCCCGTTTGGGGTACAACGCGAAGGCCTGATTGCCAATGGGGGCAGCAGTTCGACCGATTTTGCCCTTTCGTGGGACAATAAATGGTATGCCGAAACAAAAATACATCCGGGAGGCTGGACTGTGGAAATTGCCATTCCCTTTAAGACCCTGCGATTCAAAGAAAATACAGACAAATGGTTCATCAATTTTTATCGCATAGACAGCAAATATAATGAACGCTCTACATGGGTGCCGATTCCACGCAATTTTCAGTTGTATTCGCTGGCTTACACTGCCGAACTGCTTTGGGACAAGCCGCTGAAAAAGCCCGGCTCCAATCTGGTGGTTATTCCCTATGCGGCGGGAGGCATCTCCAAGCAACATCTTGCCGGGACCGATACCCGTTATCAGCGCAGCGTTGGCATGGATGCCAAAGTGGCGGTTACACCTGCACTCAACTTAGACCTGACTGTCAATCCCGACTTTTCGCAGGTAGAAGTAGACAGGCAAGTTACTAATTTAGACCGCTTTGAAATTTTCTTCCCCGAAAGACGGCAATTTTTTCTGGAAAACGCAGATTTATTTGCTGATTTTGGCATGAATCGCCTGCGGCCTTTCTTTTCGCGGCGAATTGGGGTTGCCATAGACCAGCGCACCGGGCAAAACATCCAGAACACCATTCACTTTGGTGCGCGCCTGAGCGGCAAACTGAACAGCAACTGGCGCACCGGCCTGATGACTATGCAGGCCGCTCCCGATGATGCCATCGGGCTGCCGGGCTATAACTATTCGGTGGCTGCCTTGCAACGCAAGGTATTGAGCCGCTCCAATATCGGCGGTATTTTTGTCAATAAAGAGACTTTTACACCCATCACTGAACCCGACCCCACTAAGCGCCCCATGCGTTTCCATCGGCTGGTAGGGATTGACTACAACCTCGCTTCCAAAAGCAACGAATGGACAGGTAAATTCTTCTTCCATAAAAGCATAGCGGAAGAAAACCTTCCTGAAGCCTTCGTACATGGTGCTAATTTAGTTTACAGCAAGCCCACACTCACGGTGGAGTGGACACATCAGGTGGTTGGGAAAAACTATACCGCCCCTGTGGGCTTTGTGCCACGCAATAATTTCCGACGCATTGCACCGCGCGTTGTGCGCAACTTTTTCCCCAATTCCAAAAACATTAACCGATACGGCTTTTTTGCTGTTACAGATGTTACTTGGAATGCGGAAAATGGCCTGACTGACCATAATGTTTCACTGGGCAATACGGTGCGCTTCCGCAGTACGGCTGAATTTGATATTGCACTTTCCCGCGATTACACCTTGCTTTTCCGCCCTTTTGACCCTACCAATACAGGCGGTGAGCGACTGCCAACGGGCACGGCTTACACCTATTACAGCCTGAGCGCCAACTATTCGAGTGATACACGCAACAACTTTTACTACAACCTGCAAACCTATATGGGGCAGTTTTTCAATGGCAACCGCATGGGATTTTCAGGCGATTTGAACTATCGCATTCAGCCATATGCGCTGCTGTCGCTAGACTTTACCTATAACAGGTTGCGCTTTCCTGCGCCATACAACAGTGCCGACTTGTGGCTGCTCGGCCCCCGATTTGACGTAACTTTCAGTCGTGCGCTCTTCCTGACCACGTTTTTTCAGTATAACAGCCAGATTAACAATATCAATATCAATACACGCCTGCAATGGCGGTTTAAACCCGTTTCCGACTTCTTTCTGGTATATACTGATAACTACTTTGCCGATATACTGCTCGTAAAAAATCGGGCGTTGGTTGCCAAACTGACCTATTGGTTAAATATTTAACAAAAATTACAGTGGACAATTGAGTAGTTTGACACCGGCATACAGATTATTTTACTGCGGACAACACGGTTTTCGCTGATTTTTTTAAATCCGAATTCCTAAATATCAGCGTATTTTTGCTTGCTTACTTACATTAACGCTATGTGGCAAACCCTTACTCCGCTTCATTACTGGATTCTTTCAGCCTTGATTTTCTGTATCGGGATGGCTGTTACGATTACCAAACGCAACATCATCGGCGTATTGATGGGGCTGGAACTGATGCTGAATGCTGCCAATATCAATCTTGTTGCCGTTTGGAATAATGAATCGCAGGCTGTTGAGGGACAAATTTTTACACTTTTTATTATTGCCATTGCAGCCGCTGAGTCTGCGCTGGCACTTGCTATTGCTTACCAAGTGTATCGCCGGTTTGGGACGGTTTCTTTGGATAAAATTTCAGCCATGAAAGGGTAGCAGCAAATATTATTTTCTTTGCTGTAATTTTCCATTTTCCCAAATACCTGTAATAACCTTCTTATCTGCAACAGTAATCTCTCCCTCGCCGTTCATTAGGTCATCTTTCCAATAACCCTTATAAACTTCGCCCGAAGCATAGTAATAAGTGCCAAAACCTGCACGCAAATCATTTTCAAAATTGCCCTCATAAATAGAACCATCTCTGTAGAAGTGTTTACCCCAGCCGTTGCGAGCATTACCTTGCCATTCCCCGATATAATAACCCCTTCCTTGATAGAATCCAATACCAAAAGAATGGGGCAATCCGTTAAGAAGTTTGCCGCAGTAAAAAATTTTATTCCCTCTGGGCGAAAGTAGCGTAAGTGAGTCAAAATCAGTTTTTTCTAACTGATAGCGCAATGCTGCCAAGTCTGCTGCAATGCTGTCAGACAATCTGCTTTTATTCTGCAGGTCAGTTGCCAGTAAAATTCTTTTTTCCTCTACTTCACTTTTTTGCTTCTCAAGAGTGGCTATTTTGTAATTAGCAACTGTTATTTCATTTCTGAATGTTTTTAGCAGCTTTCTATGTGCTTTTGTTTGTAAGCTCAGTAGAGCGTTTTGAGCCACATAATCTGCTAAGAGCATATCTAAACGTAACACCACATCGGTAACTTGGCTGTCTGAGCTGTATTTAGTAAATATGCTGCGCAATTTGTTGTCCAACAGTTGGTAGTTTGCAATTGTTGTACTGTCTATTTTCGTTTTTAGCCTTGCCTCAGCTAATGCAGCACCGAGTGTACTTGCCTGCTTATAATAAGCAATTGTCGAAAACAACAGAGCCGAGCATAATGCACATATAGCTGCCAGTGCAATTTTGTATCGTAAGTTCGTTCGATTTATCATCAGTAGCCTAAGTTAATTTGAGGTAGTTTGGCATCTAACTTTCTAAAATCCAGTCCTATAAAGACATTAAACCGCAAAATATGACTTGTTCTGTATGCAAAGCCAGAACTTTTCTGTCCGATTGTCCACATATGACCTGCAAAAAAGGTAACTTTAGGATTTAAAACGTATCCCAAGCCATTATAGGTTCGGAAATCTTCAAAAGGATTATTCACAATAGCACGCCCGCTTTGCATGAAGATTTCTGCGCTGGATGAAAAAAACAGGGTTTTGACCTCTATCTTTTTCTTATTCAATGGAATATATGTGAAAAATTTATATCGGTAGCGGTTGGTATACTCATATGCCGAACGTATCAGATTGCTTCTGCGCCAGCGGTGCTCAAAACGAAATTGATGATATACTTTAACGCGTCCCATTTCGGGCATAATAAATAACCACTGGTGCCAAATGCGAGGCTCTAATACGGTTGGCTCAAAATTGGTATTTTCAGGGTCCGGGCTATAGTTCCAAACAAGTGTCGGGCCTACAACGGCTTCAAAATAATTGTTAAACAAAATATTGATACCTGCTCTGTTATAGATTTGTCTGTTTCTGCCAACAAAAGAAGAAACGTCATCTATTCTGTTGCGTACACGAAAGTGATGCTCGCCGTAATAACCTATTTTATTGGTAATTCTGCCTTTAATATACAGACCATTCCAGATACCTGTTTCTTCTAATTCAATAATAGAGGCATTCTGAGCGATGGCGGATGAGCAATAAAGTGTGAATCCTAAAATAAAATAATGATAACCTTGAAGCATATATTCATTGTCGAGTTTTCTTGCTCAAATCAACCGAGCATGAAAGAGATAAGTGTACTTTTTTAGAACCAATTTTATGCAAAGGTATGTACAATCGGCTACAGTTAAAAACTTATACAATCATGTAGGCTTATGATTAATTAAATTACAGACCGAGTAGGGGTCAATTTACTTTCGCTCAATACCAAACTTGCCCGTCTGATAGTTTCTGCAACCCACCTGACCAATTTTGGTAACAGTATTAATCACAAAATATCTCTGGGCAACAACAAGTTCATTGAACAGACACCGCCGAGAATCGGAAAGTACCGGTATCAGTTACAAGATTGTAAAGAGGGCAACATGACAGAATCCTTTTAGGCTATACTTGTTTCGCAGACATTTCTGTAAATATAATAAGATGTTAACCATCGACAATATATAAGACAAGAAATTTGTACTACATGCTTCTGTGTGCGCAAAATGCGGATTAGTGGGTTACAAAAGTTATTTTTGTGAAAGCTAATCTACCCGAAAGCTCACTAATCCACCACCTTAATTTCCACCCGACGGTTCAATTGGCGACTGTCGGGTGAACTGTTGGGTACGGCAGGGTAGCTTTCACCATAGGCTTTGACAATAACAGCATCTTCGTTGATACCCGTCATTTGCATCATAATAGCTTTGATGCGTTCGGCACGTTTTTTAGACAGGCGTTCGTTGTAAAAATCGCTGCCGAAACTGTCCGTATGCCCTTCTATTACAATCCGATAGCCGTGCTGTACATAAGCGGCTGCATTGCGGATGGTTTCCATGTCTTCTTTGGTGAGTTCATCTTCATCAAATACAAAATACAACGGCCGCAGCGTTGGCTTAGGCGGTTTTCCTGTGCTTACGGTTGTTGGGGGAGTATCTTTTTGGGGCGGCATAACTAACTCAGGTACTGTTTCCTGCAGCGGCGGTTCGTAGGTCAGGTTGGGTGCTCCCTGATAAGTGATAAGTGTAGGGTTTTTGCTGCTGCTAATCCGCACATCGGGTTTGAGGTCGGGGCAGGGCATTAATGCACCTCCGGCACGCCGCGTAGCACCGGGTTTCATGACACGTCCCGATTTTTTAATCGGGTCTCCTTCCAAAGAAAAAGCAACTGCCTGTACACGTGCGTTGCGCGAAGTGGTAAAATTAGCTGCCGATTTATTTTGTTTCTTACGCTTTTTTTTCTGCTGCGCCTCTGCCGAAAAAGGCAGTAACACAGTGAACATCAATAAAAATATAAAGCCGATGGGAAAATAAGAGCGTGCCATAGTTGTAAGAATTTACCGGTGAACTATTATATAAATTTACGAATTTTAGCCGCCAATGGCTAACTTTAACGAGCTAAAAAAAGTTAATACTTGCAAGTAGTATATTTCTGACCTAACTGCATGAACTATTACCAACTGTCTCCCGACCAACTACTGAAAATCAAGACCTTAGGCGAGCTGAAAGCAGCAGGCTATACCAGCCGTTCGGTAAAGCAGGAACTGCGCGACAACCTGATTCAACGTCTGCGCAAAGGCAAACCCGTATTTGAAGGCATCCACGGTTATGAATTTACCGTACTGCCTGAAGTAGAACGCGCCATTCTTTCTATGCACAATATTAACCTGTTGGGCTTGCGCGGGCAGGCAAAAACCCGCATTGCCCGACTGATGGTCAATCTGCTGGATGAGTACATCCCTGTTATTAAAGGCAGCGAGCTGAACGACGACCCGCTGCAGCCTCTTTCGCGCTTCGGCAAGGACGAGGTAGCTACCCACGGCGACCATACGCAGATTGAATGGCTGCATCGCTCGGAGCGCTACACCGAAAAACTGGCAACTCCCGATGTGTCGGTAGCTGACCTCATCGGCGATACTGACCCCATTAAGGCGGCTACCTTGAAACTGCCCTATTCCGACGAGCGCGTGATTCATTTCGGGCTCATTCCACGTTCGCATCGCGGCATTTTTGTTATCAACGAACTTCCTGATTTACAGGCACGTATTCAGGTTGCGCTCTTCAATATTTTGCAGGAAGGCGACATTCAGATTCGGGGCTTCAAACTGCGCCTGCCGTTAGATATTCAGTTTGTATTTACGGCCAACCCCGAAGACTACACCAATCGCGGCAGCATTGTAACACCATTGAAAGACCGCATTGACAGTCAAATTATTACACACTATCCAAAAGATATTGCCACAGGGCGAAAAATTACTCAACAAGAAGCCCATATTAAGCCTGAGCAAGAAAAAGTAGAGGTATTTGACCTTGCAAAGGACATGATAGAACAAGTGGCAATGGAAGCCCGCAACAGCGAATATGTGGACGTAAAAAGCGGTGTTTCGGCACGTTTGACCATTTCTGCCTATGAAAACCTTGTCAGTGCGGCCGAGCGGCGCGCACTGCTCAACGGTGAAACCGCAACCCATGTGCGTGTCAGCGATTTTTGGGCAATTATCCCGTCTATTTCGGGTAAGGTTGAATTAGTATATGAAGGCGAGCAGGAAGGTGCAGCATCTGTAGCACAGGCATTAGTCAGCAAAACGATACGCACTTTTTTTAAACAGTTTTTTCCCGACCCCGAAAAGGAAAAGAAAAAGACCAACAGTGCCTACAAGACCATACAAGACTGGTTCGGCAATGGCGAACATTTAGACTTGCTCAACGATGCCTCCGACCATGACTACCGCGCCATGCTGGACAGAGTGCCCGGCCTCAGCGATTTGGTCAAAGCCAAACTGCCCAACCTGAGCAGCAACGAGCAATATTTCATGATGGAGTTTGCACTGCACGGGCTGGCAGAGTATTCGGTCGTAAGTCGCAAAAACTTGGAGCGCGGCATCCAGTTCAAAGACATCCTAAGCGGCATGTTCAGCCTTGGAGCCAATGAAGATGATGAGGAATAACACTTTCTCCCGCAGAGCATTTTTGGGCTGTGGTGCTTTGGCACTCGCAGCCCTTATTTATTACCTGTTGGACAGGCTTTGGTATGCCGCCGTGCCACGCAGCCGCCCCCGCTGGTTTGATGACAGCCGCGACTGGCAACAAATGGACAAAGCCGGACATGCATTTGCCGCCTACCAGATGAGCCGAATAGCCCACCGCCTCTTGCTTTGGGCGGGAGTAGCACCTGAAAAAGCCTATCACTATGCCGCCCTTCTTGGTTTTGCCGCCCTTTCACCAATTGAACTATTGGACAGTTTAGCAATCACGCACGGAGCAAGTGCCTATGACCTAATGGCAAATGCAGCGGGCGCGGCACTGTTCATTGCACAAGAACAGGTAGCAGGCAAGCAGCCCATCCGCCCTAAATTCTGGTTTGTGCCCGGGCCCTATGCTGCCCTGCGCCCCGAAAAGCTCGGCCACAACTTTGCCGAGCAACTCATCAAAGACTACAACGGGCAAAGCTATTGGCTCTCGTTGCCGCTGCCTTTTCTGCCTGCCGATTATCAGTGGATAAGGGTTGTGGTCGGGTACAGTGCCACAGGGATGGTCTATGGCAACCCAGACCAAAACCGCCGTGCAGGCTACCAATCTCGCCGTCATTTGCTACTGGGTTTAGACTTGGAACTCCCCGTCCGTTTACAACGACACAAGGCAGGCAAAATTACAGGCTTTTTGTCGCAGACATTCAGGCTGCCACTGCCCGCTGTCAAATGGTAAGCACCGTATGCGGTTACGGTGCAGTCTGTGTCGGTGGCTCAATTTCGGATGCAGAGGTAGCCGCAGGCAAACGGTCAAGTACTTCGCGCAGTTGCTGTTGCATAAAAGCGAAAGATTCGTGTTTCTTCCCTACGTAGATAATACCCAAATAAGTAGGAAGTTGGCGTTTTCGAGTAAGTAATTCAGATTTATAAACCCGATAAATTTCCCGACAGCGGCGTTTAATCAAGTTGCGGTCGTGGGCGCGGCGGAAATTTTTGCGCGATACGGAAACCAATATTTGTGGAAGTTTGCCGACATCAGCGGCAGATGATGGCATGAGGTAGGCAATTTTGAACGGATACAAAAAAAGAGAGGAGCCTTTCGCAAAAAGCTCCCGTATTATTTTTTTGCTTTTAAGCCGTTCGCGCTTTGGTAAACCATTGGTTTTCAAAACCTTACACGCTCATTTTTGAGGTTTCGGATTAACCTTTATGACGAGGCTCATCGGAAACAGTCAGTTTTTTACGACCTTTTGCACGGCGGGCTGCCAATACACGGCGGCCATTGTGAGTGGACATGCGCTCGCGGAAGCCGTGCTTATTGCGCCTTTTACGATTAGAAGGCTGGTAAGTTCTTTTCATGACTATTCGCTTTTAAGGCTGCAAATTTAGCACGGCTTTCTTTTATAGCCAAATGTTATTTCAAAAAACCTACTTCATCAGGTACAATTTCCCGTAGCCCTGCTTGAACATATCATCGGCAGCAGTCGGGCGGCGGTCAAAATCCTCTCCACCTGCTTTGCGCACATCTACTTTGTACAGGTACACACCACGTGCTAACTGGTCGCCGAACTCGTCGGTACCATCCCATGCGTACTGGCTGATATTATTGCCGATTTGTAGCGGACCCAAGTCATCTTTGAAAATAGTTTTGACTACCTTGCCCGAAACGGTCATAATCTGAATGCGGATGTCTTCGGGGATTTCGCCCGTGAGGGTAAACACAAAGCGCACATTGGTAGAAAACGGATTCGGATAAGGGTAGAAATTCGTTACCGTTGTTTCGTTGATGACGCGGAAAGTGATGCGGTAGGGTTCTCTGCCCGAAGGATTACCCGTAACATCCCGAGCCTGTACGGTGAGCAGATAGCTGCCGTTGGGCAGTTTGTTAGAGCGATATTCAATAATGAATCTGCCTGCGGCATCCACCCGCCAATTCAGGTTGGGGTCGTTAAAGTTAATCCGGCGCATGTCGGCATTGGGTGTGTTTAACCCTATGCGAATATCCCATCCGCTGGTATCGCGTTTGATGAGTCGTTTGTTTTCATCTTTCAGCGTGATAATAATAAACGGTTCGGGCGAAACAATTTCCCCGTCCATAATCTGCCGCCCGTCTATGGCCACATCCAACACGGGGTTGATATCATCGGGTTTGGTTCGGAAGCGCACCTGCAACACGTTGTTTTCATAGACCTGCTCGGGCTGTATGCGCGGATTGACGGTTACGGTCATGCGGTTTTCACCCAAAAATTCCAGCGAATTAATTGGCACGCGGAAATAGGTTTGTTCATTGCGCTTGGGCGCAACAATGCGCATACGACGCGTAGAGGTAACTCCTGTCTGCGTATTTTCAATGCGATATTCTACCGTCAGGCTGTCCACAAAATCGTTGCCCGATATGTTGAGAAAATAGAATCCGATTTTTACCGTATCGCCCTCTATGATGTTGAGCGTGGTATTTTCCCGGTAGGTAAGCGTATCGTAGAGCAAAATGCCTTCCGGGACCTCTTTGTAAATCACCTGCCAGCGCTGCAACTGGTAGGGTGTGCGGTTCAAACTGTCCACTACTTGCAAGCGCAGGCGCAGGTAAGGTACTTGCGCCGGATTCAGGTCGCGCAGCGAAAAGTTGTCTGGGCGTACATTGCTGAATACCTGACGCTCATTACCCTGAAAATCAACTCCGAATATGTCTAATCGCCAGCTTTCGCGCTGCGGATTTTCAGCATTGTTAATCAGGCGGAAAAGGCTGCCCCACTCTGCCGCAGGGCCTATTAATGTAGAGGTTATCGTGCCGGTGTGGGGTGTAAAGCGCAAGGTGTGGTTAATAGTTGCCTGCCCGGTGTTGTTACCTGAGAAAGCCTCTACTGCCGTGCCTTGCGGACTGCCTTTTCTGCCGATGATAATCATGGGTGCACCACTGGGATAACGGGTGCGGAAAGTTGCCACGTTTACACCAATGCTGCCCATGGCGTTCAGGTTGCCTTGTCCCCAACCGCCGAAACCAACAGTGCGCGAATTCATGACAATTACATAGTCGCCATCTTTGACCCGATTAAAGGTTTGTTGCAATATATTACCGCGCACCAGTTCGCATTGGTCAATCGCAGCCACCAACAACGACGAGCCGCAGGCATCCATGCCGGCATCGGGGCGGTAGAACTGCCCCGTTTGCCCGTCAATGGCGGTAATAAGCAGGCGGTCTATGCTGACACCCGGCACGCAGAAACGGCTGGGCTGATTTAGGGCGCAACTGTTGGTAATCAGCGGCTGCCCGTTTACATTGAGTACAAAATTGAGCGCATTGGCATTAGCATTGCCAAATGCTGTCCCCGTAAAAGTGAGTGTTTGGTCTTGAAAGTTCCATTTGCGGCGTTGCAAATCTAACTGCATGGCGCGCTGTTCATTTTTGCGGAACTGAGGGTGACGGCTTTGCGACCAACCGTCGGGGCTGTTGCGGATAAACACAAAAGAGGACTCTGCCCATGCGGTGTCTTCATCGGCACGCGGGTCGGCATAGCGCACGCGCCAGTAGAAAACCGTACTGTCGGGCACATTGGGCAGCCCTGTTGTCCATTGTGCCGTAATGTAACCGAAAACGGTGGTATCGCGCCTGATGCCGCTGTTGAACAAATAGGAAGTATCTAACTGGAAACGGTAGCGGCGCTCTGCCGAAAACGGGTCGGAGTTCTGTGCAATAAGCGGCACAGGCTGTCGGCTAACAATGCTGAACTCTTTGGGTGCAAGCGGAATCATCGTACCGCGCAGGAAGAAGAAATTAAAAACGGCGGTGTTATTGTCTTCCCGTAGTTCGGCCACGCGGTTTTCTGCATCTACCGTAATTTCAAAGCGGTTCATGCCGAAGATGCGGTTTTGCGAATTGCGTGGATTGACTACCGTGAAGAACAGTGTATCCTGATAGCGCACCGGGTTGAAGGCACGCACGGGCAGAATATCTACCGACCCGTCGGAGTAAGTTCGGCGGATAGATACGGTCAGCTCGTTGCGGTCGGTAATGCCAAAATTGGAAACCACCATGCCTATGCGGAATGAGTCGGCCTGTGCCGTAATCACCCGCGCATTGTTAAATCCGTTGATAAATACCTTGTCGTTGCTGATGGCATAGTCGGGTTGCGGTGCTTTGAACAGGTGCAGGGCAGGGTCTCCTGCCAGAATAAACTGCTGTGCATTGGCAATGCTGAAATCAGTTGGTGAGCGCTGTAGGTAGTCTGTCAGGAAATTCTGCATGGCTTTTCCGATAGGCAGATTGATATTTTCGCGCTTGCCCAACACGTTTTCGTAGAAAATTTGCGTGTAAGAACGCAGCGGCCCGGCAAAACCCAAGTGTCCGTGTGCCAGCCAAATCACAGCACCGCGTTGGGCAGTATTTAGCCAATCTTCGGCCAATGAAATGTTGTATTGAAAAACATCACCCGAGCCGCAGCCGTTCACAATTACCATCGGATAGCGGCGGCGGTTGTTGTAGCCCAGCGTAGTGTTGGAAACCCGTCCGATGTCAATATCGGTAAAATCCAGTGCGGCGTGGCCATAGAAGGTAATTAGCCCCAGCCCGCGGTTTACTTGGTCGCGGATGTTGATAAACTCTACAAAGTCAGTGGTTCTCTTGGAAACAGTTTCCACCTTAGCTCCCAAAAAGTCGCCTCGCGCTACTTCTGCAAAGCCATCCACATAAGCGCGGAACAGGGCATTTTCTGAGGTTGTAAAACCGCCGCTGAGGTGCAGCACGTTTTTTTTCCACAATTCGTCAAATGCAAACTCCTCGTACTCAATCACCTTATTGAGGTAATTCACTACATGCGCAGGGTCAAATGCCGGCAGTCGGCCGGTAGGAATTGCGGGCACGTGTTTGGGAAAACCTGCCAGCCCTGCCGTAATTTCATTGTCTGAACCGGGGCTGCCATAAGGCGGAATTTGTGTCCATGCAGCTACGGAACCCGGGTTCATGTAGTGAAAAGCTGAAATCTGCAATCCTTTACCCAACAAAAACAAAAACTTAGGTTTGCCATTTGCCAATGCATAATCAGCAAAGCGGCGAATGGCCAACGGGTTGGGTTCGCCTTCGGTAAACTGGTCAAAAAGTTCGTCCACATTGACTAACAAAGGGCGATAGTTGCCCCCTTTGGCCGATGCGCGGTAGTTGGCATATGCCTGTGCCGGGTCGGGGATATTGCCCGACGGACGGCGTACAAGCGGATGAGAAACAATCAGGTAATCGGAGGTTTCTACCGGCAAACGGCGGAAATTCATGCGTACAATACCCGTAGGACGCGTAATGCGCGCATCTGCGTACAACACACGGCCGCGTAGCGTATTAGGCACAACTACCGAAAGCCCGCCGCCTGCGCTTTCCCCGTTCATAATGCTAACATTGCCTTCATCGGTAATGTCTAACAGGCGCATGTTGGACGGTACGTTAGTCAGTACGATGCGTGAAGTACCGTTGGTGTTAGGGTTTAGGTTAAACTTGCGGAAAGTACTGCCCTGCAAGTTGAAACCCTGCGGATAGCTCAGGTAAAAATGCCCGATAGCCACTTCTTCATCGGCTCGCGCTACCCGATTGACACGGTAGCCCATCAGTAAATTGCCCGAAGGCAAAGGAAAACGGAAAGTTGAATCCAGATTGGCTACTAAGTCCACCACCGAATAATTCTGGAAACGGGCATTAGCTACACGAACTTGATTGGCAGCAGTTGTGCCTAAAAACATATCCACATCGTGGAGGGTATTGTTGCGCCCGGCCACACGTATGACGGCTCGGGGTTTTACTATCAACTCGCCGCGCGGTTGCACCATGTCCTGCAAGGCATAGGTGCGGTTGATAATGGTTGCGGAAGGCCGAAAACCGAGCAAGACTAAACCTTTTCCTTCGTTGAAATGCGAGAAAAGTCCGCCGACATCATTATTATTGATGATATTACTGGGGAAAAGCACGCCGTTAGCAAAATTACCATTGCGGGAGTCTATAATTTCCTGCATATGGTATGTCTCGGCCGGAATGCTATTGTTGCGCTCTGCCACTATGGCCATGCGTTTGCCGCGAGTATTGCCGACTGTCAGGAAATAATAGGCCGTACCTTCATAAAAGTTTGCATACAGGTTAGTTACATGGTCGGGGGTTTCGTACATGGGTAAAATCAGGTCTAACCCTGCCGGCCGACCAAAAAACTCTATGTAGTCTGTCGCATCAAATCGTCCGTCGCTTTCACCAACCACATTGATGGCAATTTCCCTTCCGCGGAAAAACATGCGGATATTGCGGGGGTCAATGGTGGCTGTTAATAAACCTGCCGCTTGCAAATCGGCAGGCAGGATGCGATAAATCCCCTCTGCACGAACAGGAATTTTGTAATAGGTTTGCTGATAGTCAATCCACTCATTACCAAATCGTTGTGAGTGGGCTGCCCATGCTGTCAGCAACAACAGGCAGCACGTAATAAGCCGTTTCATCGCTTGTTTTTTTTGGTCTTTTGTTTATCCGTTTTTGCTTTTTCAAAGTCGCCGCGCAGGCTGAATACGTGTGAGTAAAGTACTGCATCGGAACGCAGGGCATTTGCCAGCGCATAGTCTATCTGAAAATTCAGTATGCGAAAACCCAGACCGAAGCTCGGCTGCATCTGCGTATAATAGCTTTTATCAAAGTTTTGCAAGCGCTGAAAATTGCCAACACCGCCGCGCAGAAAGAAGGTTTGCTTGTAGTGCCATTCCATTCCTGCCTGTATATCAGCAGAAATAACATCGGTGCGAAGCAAAGTATTCCGCTTGCCATCGGTAGTAAAGGTGAAGCCTGCTGTAAGCACTGCGCCCATATTTTCACCCAACGGGATTTCGTGAGCAGCATCTGCTACAATGCGCGGCAGGGTCAATTCTATGGCGTTAGTCGGGATTTGGTTGCCTGTTTGCGAAAAAATTTCAAATACGCTTTCCGAGTTATAGTTCCAAACGTTGAAAGTGCTTGTAATATCTCTGCCCACAACGCCCAACCACCATTTGCCCCGTTGCAACTGCGCGCCTACGTCCAGACCGAAGCCCCATGCATTGGCAAAAGCACCCGCTGTACGGTGGATGATTTTCAGATTGGCACCGCCTTTAAGTCCTTTAAGTAACGAACTTTCCCGCGCATAGGACAGCAAAAACGCATAAGAAGCATCGGCAAATGAGCCTACGTTGTTGTAGTTCACCGACCCGTCGGGAGCAATGAGCAGGCGCGTATCGGGGATGTTATCAATCCCCATGCGAATGAGGGAAAAACCAATGACACCGCTTTGGTCTAACTTGGCGGCAATGCCCGCATAGTCGTAATTGGCTACGCCGCCAAAATATTCGGAGTGCATCAGCGATGCCTGAAAGGGCTTTTTGATATGTAATAGGCCGGCCGGATTCCAAAAGGCAGCCGTAACATCATTAGCTACAGCCGCTTGCACACCGCCCATAGCCAAGGCGCGCGCACCCACGCCAATACTTAAAAAATCATTGCTGTATTTAGGTGCAGAAATGCCCTGGGCTAAAGTTGGCAAGGCAGCAGCACTTATCAACAGCCAAAATAAGATAACTTTACAGGTCTTCATACCTTCGAGGAAGAGTCTGTTCAAAAATACAATTTTTCCCTCAAAGGGTGCAATTCATCTGGCGAATTCATGAAAAAACAGCGTGAAACTATCATCACAAAGCAATTATTGCCATTTGCCCTGATATCCGTTTTTACTGCTGCCATGTTGCCGTTTTTTATCGTATCGCTGTTTAACCATCCTGCTCCATGGGATGATTATTCGGTAGCACTGCTGATAAAAGAACATGGCTATTGGGGATTTTACGGTCATTTTTTGCAGTATTGGAACGGTCGCTACGTTTCTACTTTGTTACAAGGGCTGAATCCGCTGGCTTTTGACAACTTTGATGCCTTCCGTTTTGTACCGATGGTTTTTATGGGGGGCTTTATTGCCACCTGCTGTTATTTTATGCATCGCTTTTGGCCAAAGCAACTGACTTTCAGGTGGTTAATAGCAATTAGTTTGGGCTATTGCGCTATTTTTTTTGCCTATGTGCGCTCGGCGGTTGAGTTGTGGTACTGGTATTCCTCGGCGGTGGTTTATGCCACGGCGTTTATTGCCGTTTGGGTGCTGCTGGGGATTGCCGCGCCGCTGTTGCGGGGCGAAATCCTCACACAAAAAGAAACAATCACCGCCGCCATTTTTGCGCTGCTACTACCCGGCATCAGTGAGGCAGTCGCCATTAGTGTACTTGCCTTTTTTGGCATCATGGGGCTGACTATATGGTTTTTAACCGATATTCAGGCACAGCGGCAACAAAGAACCTCACAATGGCTGACTATTGCCGCCTGCTTGGGAACGGGCTTGCTGCTCTACGGCATGTTGGGCGGTACGCAGGCACGGTTGGGTATTCATTCCGAATCGTTCCAGTGGCAGCGGGTAGTAACAGGGCTGCTGATGCAATTGCCTATCTTTGCTTCATGGGCAGCAAACGGCACACTCTGGATTTTTACACTGTTGTGCATACCGCTTTTGGCCCGCCTGATGTACCGTTTACCTGCCGCGCATTTCCTTTGCCTGCCACCTCTATTGATGGCTGCACTTACAGTTGCTGTTATTCTTGCAGCGGTGTTCCCCTACTACTGGGTAACAGGTTTTACATACATTTTTGTCCGCATTGAAAACATTGCTTTTTTTTGGTTTCTGTTTTTCTGGTTTGCTAATGTTGCCTGCTGGGTGGGTTATCTTCAACAGCAATGGCAACTACGATGGGGCAAAATTCCCGCCTATGCGGTGGTGGCTTTGCTGATAATAGGCCTACTAAAACTATACTCACCTAACACAAAAATCGGCGTAGCATGGCTGACTTTGCTCAACGGCGATGCGATGCGCTACGACAAAGACCACCAAGAGCGATACAAGCGCATTGCAGCACATAAAAAAGCACATCCGCAGGACACTTTGCTGCTCCCGCCGATTGATACTCACATGGAATTGCTTATGTTTGAAGAATTAACCGAAAATCCGGGGCACAAAATTTCCAATAAAGACTTTGCAAAATATTTCGACATCCATGCCGTAAAAGTACAATGACAGAACTGACGTTTTTAGGAACAGGCACTTCACAAGGCGTTCCGGTAATTGCCTGCACCTGCGCAGTCTGCCGCTCGCTTGACTTCCGCGACAAGCGCCTGCGCACATCGGTGCATGTGAAATTCAATGGCTACAGTCTGGTGATAGACACAGGCCCTGATTTTCGCCAGCAGATACTGCGTGAAAATATTACGCATGTAGATGCTATTCTGTTCACGCATGCGCATAAAGACCACACGGCAGGTATGGACGACATCCGTTCGTTCAACTTTAAAGACAACCGCGATATGCCCGTATATGCCACCGATAGGGTTATAGAACAATTGAAACAGGAATTTGCCTACGTTTTCTCACCGATTAAATACCCAGGTACACCCAATGTTGCCTTGCGGGAGATTACAAAAAATCCGTTTGTGATGGACGACGGGCAAACGACCATTGTACCCGTTGAGGTAATGCACTACAAACTGCCCGTGCTGGGCTTTCGCTTCGGTAATCTGACCTACATCACCGATGCCAACTACATCGCCCCCGAAGAAATGGCGAAAATACAAGGTTCTGATATACTGATTATCAATGCTTTGCGCAAAGAAAAACACATCTCACATTTCAATCTGGAAGAGGCATTGGATATAGTAGCACGTATCCAACCGCGTATGGCCTACCTGACCCACATCAGCCACCACCTCGGGCTGCACGCCGAAGTGAGCAAAGAACTCCCGCCCAACGTGCGGCTGGCCTACGACGGCTTGAAGGTGCGGGCGTAGGCTGTTTTTAAGCGTATTTAAGTAAGTGAATAAACTTAAACGCACACATCGGCCGCGGATTTTGTATTGATTTTTCCGCGTAAATCCGCGTTCTTACAAAAGTAGGCTCTCACGTGATAAATTACTTATCCGTCTGCAACCGCGCTCTCAGACGAATTACCAAACTTACCACCAGACTAAAAAAACAGTATCGGTATCAGATTCACCACATTGGCACCTGCCAATGGCAATAATTCATAGCGATAAGTCATGTCGTTATGCAATTTCTGTTCATCAGGCAGGGGCGGCGACTCACCAACCGCATATTGCCTGATTTTCATTCTTTTTTCTACCGCTTTTTGAGTAAAGTCGGCTGCTATCCTGTTTTTGTAATCTGTATCAATTATATGATGCAGCAGCAATAGATTACACATAATAATAAGAAATGCGACTAAACAGGCTGAAAAACCGATAATAAAAATGCGCAAAAAGCGAGTGCCAACTAACGGATGTACCTGCGCAATCAGCAAAGCTCCTACTAGTAAGTAGGGAATCAAAAGTAATCCAAGGTATAGCGGAAAATCATACACATCTTATATGCCAAAACCGTAAATCAGCAGGTCTGCAACCGCTACACAACTGCCTGCCATGAAACCAATGCGAATTCCCTCACTTATCAAAAAGCGTTTTCTAAGACTAAGTGTCATATGCAGGAAAATAACGTAAGCCTAACCAACCCAAAGGCAATAACAAAACAGCCAGTATGGCATTTTGGTAAAATATATCAAGCAGGTCGTTCAGTTCATAAACATATTTGTTATCCGTGCCGCCCAATGTATTCAAAGCTATATCCACTGCTTTGAGCGTATTGAATAAAAAGAACCAATCAAAAGTTCCTAAGCCATTCAATATCAGCAGGGCAAGTGCGATAATTACATTGCCCGCCAAACTGCCGTAGTACAAGCTGATTTGATAGAACAGCAAATACAGCGGCAGAGGTAAAACAAGGATACACAAAAAGGCACGCCAAAAAAACATAACCCTTTCCGAAGACAGCAGCCATGGGTCGTAGCGGGTATCCCATTGAAACAACAGATACTCTACCCACCAGTAATTCATGCTGCAAAGCAATAGCCATACAAGTGCCAGACAACCATACAATACCCAAAAACGCCCTAACAGCGCGTTCTCAGCAGCATAAGGAAGCAGATAATAGCGAATCAGACTGCGATTGCGGTGTTCATTCTGCTGCCAAACAATAAAAATAGTGAGCGAAAAGAACAAGAAAATATAAAACCATGCTATCCAAAGAAACTTGTCTATAAAAGCAAGTGAGTCTATTTTAGATAATGTTTTGCGATTATATATAATTGATAATGAACGATATAAATGCAATTTGTAGCATTGCTTCGGCTGATTCTCCCGTTTTTTCCATTTCTCTGAATAATCTTCTGCGGAAATTTAAGAAACTAAAGGCTCTT
>CALHUI010000017.1 GCA_938039675.1 uncultured Cytophagales bacterium | reverse complement strand
GAAATAGCGCGGGCGCGAAAGGAAGTAGTGCTTTCCTTGGTCTATCAAACGGAAAATGCGCGGGGTTTTGTCAATATAGACACGACCGCCCCGGCGCAATTCGCCGAAATCCTGAATGCCGATGAGGTATTTCTGAATTATAGCTTAAAAATACGGTTTTCGCCTCATTTCAGCTGAAAAATTGCGATTTATATAGCAAGCGGCTAAATTGAGGTTTTAAATTTATTCACCTTTTGTTGTCAGTACATATGAAGCAATTTTTCTATGGCATTTTGTTCGCATTGGTGGTCAGCATTGGACATGTGCAGGCACAGGAACTATCCTATTATCTGCCTGATTCGGTTAAATACAATTCGGCAATACCAACGCCAGAGTCGGTAATGGGGCATAAGTTGGGCGAGTGGCATATGACTCACGATAAACTGGTTTATTATTTTCGCGCATTGGCAGCAGCCTCCGACCGCATCAAAGTAGAAGAGTTCGGACGCACGTATGAAGGTCGTTCGCAGCTATTGGTTATTATTTCATCTGCCAAAAATCAGGGCAACATGGAGAGTCTCCGCCAGCAGCATCTGCAACTCACCGACCCTGCAAAATCGGCTGCTCTGAATCTGGAAAGTATGCCTGTGGTGGTTTGGATGGCTGCAACTATTCATGGCAACGAACAGAGCGGCGTAGGAGCAATGGTGCTAATGGCCTACCACTTGGCAGCAGCACAAAACGCCCGAGTGGAGGAAATGCTCGATAAGACCATCATTGTGATGGAGCCTTGCCAAAATCCTGACGGCATGAACCGCTTTTCTACTTGGGTGAATATGCACAAAAGCATTGGCACTACCGTATCGGATGCAGCTGCACGGGAATTTAACGAAAATTGGCCCGGTGCCAGAACGAACCATTACTGGTTTGACCTGAACCGCGACTGGCTGCCTGCACAACACGTAGAAAGCCGTAATCGTTTGGTAAAATATCACGAGTGGAAGCCCAACGTATTAGCCGACCAGCACGAAATGGGAACTAATGCCACTTACTTCTTCATGCCTGGTGAGTCGGCAAGAACCAACCCTATTACACCGCCTGTCAATCAGGAACTGACAGTGAGATTTAGTCGCTACCATGCGGCGTTTATGAACCGCATTCAATCGCTTTACTACACCCGTGAAGGTTTTGACGATTTCTATTACGGCAAAGGCTCAACCTACCCCGATGGTAATGGGGCAGTGGGTATCTTGTTTGAGCAGGCAAGTTCTCGCGGACATGCACAAGAGAGTGAAAACGGTATTGTAACCTATCCGTTTACTATTCGCAACCAGTTGGCGACTTGTTTTTCCACTTGGCAGGCATCTTATGACTTGCGGTTAGATTTGCTGAAAATGCAGCGCGACTTCTATCAGTCGGCCATCCGCGATGCAAACGCTTCAGCCGTTAAAGGCTATGTGTTTGGCGATGCTTACGACAAAGGTCGCAACTATCATTTTGTGGAATTATTACGCCGACATCAGATAGAAGTTTATGAACTGAAAACCAGTGTGCAAGCCGGCGGTATCACGTTCTCCCCTGCCACGAGCTATGTAGTACCAACTGCACAACCTCAATACCGTTTGGTGCGTGCTATTTTTGAAAAGACATTAGGTAACTATTACAAAGACAGCCTGTTCTACGATGTTACCACTTGGACAATGCCACTTGCGTTCGGGTTGCCTTATGCCGAACTACAAACCCCTGTAACTGCTTTGCTGGGCAATAAAATTGAAGGAATGCCCCAAATGCCCAAAGGTGAAATGGTTGGCGGCGTGAGCAGCTACGCCTATATTTTTGAATACGATGAATACTATGCGCCTAAGGCACTGTATGATATTTTGAACAGGAACATAACAGCACGAGTAGCTGCACAACCGTTTGAGATAACACTAGCCAATGGGACTAAGCGTAAATTTAATACGGGTACAATAATGGTGATGGCGGGTGCTAATTCTCAAATGACACACGAACTGCTGAAAAATATTGCTGAGCAAACAGGTATAACGATTTTTGCTGTCAATACGGGATTGGTAGACGCAGGCCCTGATTTGGGCGGGCGCTATTTCCAAAAAGTACGCAAACCTTCGGTGCTGGTTTTTGCCGGGCAGGGTACCAACAGCTACGATGTGGGCGAAATCTGGCATTTGTTTGATAATCGATTTCGTATACCTGTTTCTGTGGTAGACCTCCGCGATGCCTCACGTGCCAATCTTGACCGCTACAATACCATCATCATGGCTAACGGCAGCTATTCCGATATGGGGCAGGCAATGCAAAACCGCCTGAAAAGCTGGGTACAAGGTGGCGGAACGCTCATCGCCATTGAAGATGCAGTTGCATGGGCAGCCCGCAACGGCTTTACCGATGCTTCGTTCAAGCAGGAAAAACGCGACTCTGCACAGGTAAATGTGCCTTATGCAGGTTTGGAAAGTTTGGCCGGTGCACAGCAAATCGGCGGCAGCATTTTTGAAACCCACCTGGACTTGACCCATCCGTTGGCCTACGGCTACCGCAATGCTTCCATCAGTATATTCAAAAACAACAAACTGTTTTTGAAACGCGGCAACAATTCGGCAGTAAGCCCACTCAACTACACGGCGAATCCGCTCCAAAGCGGTTATATCTCTAAGCAAAACTATGAGCAGATTAAAAACAGCGGTGCTGTTCATGTGAGTGCACAAGGCAGAGGCAGGGTTATCAGCATGACGGAAAGCCCTAATTTCCGTGCTTTCTGGTATGGTGGCACCAAGTTGTTCATGAACAGTGTGTTCTTCGGCAACCTGATTCGCACCTCATTTAGTTCCTTTGGTGAAGAAGAAGACTAATTTTGCGGCAATCATTTTATTTATTCCATGAAAACAGCAGAAATCCATACCAAATACGGTGTGATGAAGGTGAAATTCTTTGAAAAGGATGCCCCCAGAACGGTAGCTAACTTTGTAAAACTGGCAAAATCAGGTTTCTACGACGGGCTTACCTTTCACCGCGTCATTCCCGGCTTTGTTACACAAGGCGGATGCCCCAACGGCATTGGCAACGGCGGACCCGGCTACAAAATCCCTTGCGAACTGGACGGAGACAATCAGTATCACGATACAGGCGTGCTTTCTATGGCACATGCAGGCCGTAATACAGGCGGTTCTCAGTTCTTTATTTGCCACAATCGCGAAAATACGAAGCACTTAGACCGCAACCATACTGTTTTTGGCAAAGTGGTGGAAGGTCTGTATATCATCCCTAAAATCAAGCCGGGTGATAAAATGGACAAAATCGTAATCCACGAAGAAGCATAGTACTGCAACATCCGAAGGGTTTCTAAAACCCTTCGGATGTTGTATTTTCAATCATCTCCAACTCGGTATTAACCGACCGTAAATATGAAATACATTAAACTACTGCTTTCGCTGGCCGTAACGGCAGCACTCACTTTTGCCCTGAACAGTAAGTTTGGACAAGTCCCTCCTTTGGGCAAGTTCTTAAATCCTTTTGACGGTTTCTGGCAAAATGCACAGAACAAAGACCATGTGCAAAGTGCCCCTACCGATGTCAAAATGGAAGGTTTGAAAGGCAACGTACAAGTGATTTATGACGACCGCTTAGTACCGCATATTTTCGCCGAGAACGAAGAAGACCTGTATTTTATGCAGGGCTATGTAACCGCTCAACATCGCCTTTGGCAAATGGAATTTCAAACCCATGCCGCTGCGGGGCGCGTATCCGAAATCGTAGGGAAGGCTGCTGTGGACTTTGACCGTGGCAACCGCCGCAAGGGTATGATGTACGGAGCAGAACGCGCTATTCGCCAAATGGATACTATCCCTTTGGCAAAAATGATGCTGACTAACTATGCCGCAGGTGTAAATGCATATATCAATAGCCTGAGCATCAAAGATTTGCCGGTAGAGTACAAACTGCTTGATTACCGACCCGAAGAGTGGCAGCCTGTAAAAACAGCCTTGCTGCTGAAATACATGGCCAATACGCTGGCTTCGGGAGATGATGCTATTGAAAACACAAATGCACTCAAATTATTAGGGCGTGAAACGTTTGACTTGCTCTTCCCCGATTATCACCCCGAGCAAGTACCCATTGTGCCTACCGATGGCAAGTGGAAGTTTGAACCGTTGAAAATAAATACGCCCAATGTGCAATTCTCCGATAAATTTTACCATGTTACCCCTATGCCCAAAACCGAGCCGGGTGTAGGAAGCAATAATTGGGCTGTGGCAGGCAGCAAAACAGCTTCGGGGAATCCTATCCTTTGCGATGACCCGCACCTGTCGCTCAGTTTGCCTTCTATTTGGTATGAAATGCAATTAGTTGCTCCGGGTGTCAATGTATACGGCGTAACGCTTCCGGGAGCGCCAAATATCATTATCGGTTTCAATAATGATGTAGCCTGGGGTGTAACCAATGCACAGCGCGACTTAGTGGATTTATATGCCATTCAGTACAAAGACGATTCGCGCAATGAATATTTCTTGGACGGTAAATGGGAAAAAACCACCAAGCGCATTGAGGAAATTAAAGTGCGCGGCGACAAAACCTACTACGATACAGTGGTTTACACCCACTGGGGGCCGGTTGCCTACGATGAAACCTTTCATCAGGACAAGCAACATTCCGACCTTGCCATGCGATGGATTGCCCACGACCCCTCGCTGGAACTGCTGACATTTTACTACCTGAACCGCGCAAAAAGCTATCAAGACTATGTGCACGCTTTAACTTACTATGACTGTCCGGCTCAAAATTTTGCCTTTGCAGCCACCAATGGCGATATAGCCATGCATATTCAGGGCAAGTATCCCCTCAAATGGCGCGAGCAGGGTAAGTTCATTTTAGACGGCACTACAACTGCCTCCGCTTGGCAAGGATACATTCCCGATGAACAGAATGTACATGTCCTCAATCCGCAGCGCGGCTATGTAAGCTCTGCCAATCAGCACCCGTCAGACACGCTGTATCCGTATTATGTTCATGCCAATAACTTTGAGTATTACCGCAACAGGCGCATCAATCATCTGTTAGATTCCATGAAAGACATTACTCCGCAGATGATGATGGACATGCAAAATGACAATTTCAACCTGAAAGCTGCCGAGAGTTTGCCTTACTTTTTGGCGCAAGTAGATGAGAACAGCCTCAATGCACAGCAAAAGTCGGCCTACCAGCTATTAAAAAAATGGGATTTTTACAATCATGCCGATGTAGAAGCCCCAAGCTACTACGAGGCCTGGTGGGATAAACTTTTCCCCTTGGTTTGGGATGAATTGCTGGGCAAAGAAATACCCTATAACCGCCCCGATGCATTTACTACCATTAAACTGCTGAAAACCAAGCCCCAACATCCGATGTTTGACAATAAAAACACGCCCGATGTGGAAAGTGCAAAGGAAATTATTACCAAAGCCTTTCTGCAAGGTGTGGATAGTGTCAATAATTGGAAAAAAGCAAATGACAACAAAATGCCGCTTTGGGCAGACTACAAATCAACTTCTGTGCAGCATTTGGCGCGGCTGGCACCTTTCAGCGTGAACAATGTGCGCAATGGCGGCAATCACAATATCGTCAATGCAACCAGCGAACGGCACGGCCCTTCCTGGCGCATGGTGGTAGAATTGGACAAAAAGGGTGTCAAAGGATGGGGCGTATATCCCGGTGGACAGTCGGGCAACCCGGGCAGTCCTTATTATGCCGATATGATGGACACATGGCGCGATGGCAAGCATTATGAGCTGTTGTTTATGCAAAGCCCGACACAAACGGCAAAAAATATCCTCCTGCGTCAAACTTTTTCTAACTAAATCTATTCTGCACCACCCATGTTTTTGATTCAGATAATTACGCTTTCCGTAGTTTGCGCCGTTTTTCAGATATTATTGCCCGGCAATGCAGTTTATGTGGTAGCTGCCGTATCTTTGGTTTTCGGATTAATTTTCGGACAGAAGCCCTCTCAGGCATTTACCATGGGATTGCTGGGCGTAGGGCTATTGTGGGGCGGCTATGCTGCATGGCTTGACCAAATGACCGACTCTATTTTAGGTGCGAAGGTTGCCACTCTGTTTTCTTTGCCCAATGCACCGGTTCTGTCTCTTGTTACCGGACTTATTGGCGGCTTGCTGAGCGGTTTCGCCGCTCTTACGGGCGCATTGTTGCGCAAGTTGATGAAGTAATCAAACGGCGGATTTCGGATGTCGGACTTGGGATTTAGGCATATAAAATCCGAAATTTGCCACTTAATAAAAAACGTCGGACTTTGGGATTTGGGAACATAAAATCCGAAATTCGCAATCCGCAATCCGAAATTCCAATTGCTCATGCAGGCGCTCAAACAAACCGATTTTCAATTTCCCGCACAAATGGGCTTCTATCGCGGCAAAGTGCGCGATGTGTATTTTTTTGGCAACAGGCTGGCAGTGGTAGTCTCTGACCGCATTTCTGCGTTTGACGTAGTACTGCCCCGTGCCATTCCCTACAAAGGGCAGGTGCTCAATCAAATTGCAGCACACTTTTTGCGCGCTACCGCCGACATTGTGCCTAATTGGCTGGAAGCTACTCCCCATCCGCAGGTAAGCATCGGGAAGCGCTGCGAACCATTTCGGGTAGAGATGGTTATTCGCGGCTATTTGGCAGGCCATGCATGGCGCGAGTACAAGGCCGGTAAGCGCACTATTTGCGGCGAAGCTATGCCCGAAGGCATGCGCGAAAATGACCCTTTCCCGCAGCCTATCATTACGCCAACCACCAAAGCCGCAGCCGGACATGACCAAGATATTTCTGAAGCAGAAATTATTGCACAAGGCATCGTAAGCCCCGAAGATTATACAATGCTTAAAAAATATACATTGGCACTTTACAAACGGGGCACTGAAATGGCAGCCGCACGAGGGCTTATTTTGGTAGATACCAAATATGAGTTCGGCAAATGGAATGGGCAAATTTATCTTATTGACGAGGTACATACACCCGACTCCTCCCGTTACTTTTACGCAGAAGGATATGCCGAACGGCAGGCAAAAGGCGAATCGCAGCGGCAACTTTCTAAAGAGTTTGTTCGCGAGTGGCTCATGGCAAACGGTTTTCAGGGAAAAGAAGGACAACAAATTCCCGAAATGGACGATGAACGAGTAGCTGCCATCTCCGACAGATACATCGAACTTTTCGGACAAATTACAGGGCAGCCTTTCCAAAAGCAGGATTATGCTAATATCACAAATGATATTCAGTCTGCCATTCAAAATTTTTTGGAAGACTGAATATCTTTACGGGAAACCAAAAAACGTATGCAGCATACCATTGAAAAATTTGATAGATATACCTTACTGACCGTTCAGGAAGAAAAACTGGCAACCACCATCTCCCCACAGCTGAAAGCAGAAATCGTCAGGCTTTTCCAAGAAGACGAAACAATCAATCTGCTGATTGATATGACAGCCGTGAAGTACGTAGATTCATCGGGGCTGAGTGCCATTTTGGTAGCTAATCGTTTAGCCAATGAAGCCGAGGGAATTCTGGTTTTGTCAGGCGTAACAGACCATGTGATGAAGCTGATTAGCATTTCCAAATTAGACAACGTACTCACCATTGTACCCACGATTGCAGAAGGCGTAGATGCCATATTTTTAAATCAAATTGAGCGGGATTTGAATGCGGAAGATGAATAATTTCCAACTTACAATCATATTGATGCAGAACCCTAAGGATAAAAGTGAATCCTTAGGGTTTTTTTGAGCTGTCATGGAAACAATCAATCCCATATTGAGGCACCTGCTATGGTTATTAATGAATCCACAGTTTCAGCGCTTGCTGAAAGCCGGCGCTTTGTTGCTGCTTTGTGTCTTATGCGGTACAGTTGGCTATGTGCTAACAGAAGGACGCAGTTTCACCGATGCCTTTTTTCTATCGATGATGGTCATTTCAACGGTTGGCATGAACGAAGTAGGGCCGTTGAGTTTAGAGGGGCGTATTTTTACCTCTATCTTCATAGCTGCTAATTTGGTGGTAGTAACCTACATCGTTTCCATATTTACACGATACCTGTTTGAAGGCGAACTACAAAGCATTTTGAAGAATATTATGCAAAAGCAACATGTCAGGGAAATGCATCACCATATTATTGTGTGTGGTTTTGGACGTTATGGCAGAAAAGTCTGTGAACACTTGGAAGCCAATAATATTCACAACTTTCTCATCATAGAGCGAGAAAAAAATAAAGTATTGGAAAAATATCCTGACCTTTCCAAAATCTCATTTATTGAAGGGGATGCAACAGCAGACGATATACTAAAACAGGCCGGCATAGAGAAAGCCAATGCCGTTATAACCTCACTCACCGAAGATGCAGGCAATGTATATGTAACCCTAACTGCACGCGAGCTGAATCCGGCCATCAAAATTGTTGCCCGTGCTTCGGGCGAAACAGTTGCCAACAAACTGTATCGTGCGGGAGCTAATTATGTCGTAATGCCCGACGTTATGGGAGGTATGTACATGGCTAATCTTCTCATCAGGCCTGAAGCCGTACAATTTATGGAACTGTTGAATGGCATTGGTGAAGAAAAGTTGCGGGTAGATGAGTTCCATTATGAGCGATTCAAAGACAGCTACAAAGGAATGTCGCTTGGCCAGTTACTGAAACAAAACACATCAGGCGCAGCAGTGATTGGTTTTAAAGATATTACAAATGGTTTTGAGGTAAATCCTCCCGAAACACGCCGACTCAGTCAGGGAGATGTGCTAATTGTGATAGGGAAAGATGCCCAACTCAAACTATTTGGCGATATTTATTTGCAATAGCCATAACAAATAACTTCAACAACAATTTTATGTGTCACATAGGTATGCTCCGAAACTTGATGGCTATCAGGGATAAATTTAAAATCGTTCTAAATTACCTTGTTTGGTTGTATGATTCCTAAAAAGCCTCAAAATGAATATTATGAGCAATTATTTTTCCTTTTAAGACGGCTGTTAAAGTTTGTTATCAGTATTTCGGCAATTACTTTTGCAAAAGCATATGAGTGCGAATTATAACATTAACATACTATTCAACTACACAATGATGCTCAGGTTTAAGTTCTCATCTCTAATGGCGTTAGTTGTTTGGTGTGCTCTTGCATTTTCTGTCCCAACGTTTGCACAAGACGGTGGAGGAGATGGAGGGGCTGCCGATAGTGCGCCTGCTGCTGCGAGCGGTGCGGCGGGATTGTCCGCTGACCAGGCTATTATTGACCAGGGAAAAGGTCTTTTTGATGCTAACTGTAAGCAGTGTCACGCGGTACATGAAAAAATCGTTGGCCCTGCTTTGGCAAAAGTACATGAGAGGCGTACCGTACCATGGTTGATTAATTTTATTAAGTATCCGCAGCGAGTCATTGAAAGCGGGGATGCTTATGCAGTTGCTCTCTACAAAGAGTACCAACAGTACATGCCTAATCACGATTTTTTGAAAGACGATGAGGTAAAAGCCATTCTTTCATGGGTGCAGGCAGAAACCATCAAAGGCCCTGCAACAGCTGCTGCCCCTACAGTCGGAGGAGGTGATGCTGTTGCTGCCACGGGTATGGGTGGAAGTTCTAACTCTGGCCTGCTGACAGCTATTATAGCTGGTTTGGCTTTCCTGCTGATTATTACGCTTGCCGTACTTGCCCTAATGGCTGCTACTCTGAGCAAATATTTAAAGAAAGAAGCCAACCTTTCTGAGGAAGACAGGGAATTGCTCAACCAACGCATAGATTGGGCAGGCATATTCAAAAGTCAAGCATTTATTGGTATTACTGCCTTTGTTTTTGTGGCATTGGTATTAAAAGCAACCGTAGAAGGACTTATTACTATTGGTGTGCAACAAGGCTATGCACCAACACAGCCCATTCCTTTCTCTCACAAATTACATGCAGGTCAATACGAAATTGACTGTAAGTATTGCCACACAGGTGTAGAAAAAGGAAAATCGGCAAATATTCCTTCTGCCAATATCTGTATGAATTGCCACAACGCAATCAAAACAACTTCGCCTATTATTCAGAAAATTTATGAACATATCGAGAAAGACGAGCCTATCCAATGGGTGCGTGTACACAACCTGCCTGACTTGGCATATTTCAATCACCAGCAACACGTTAAAGTAGCCGGTCTGGATTGCGAAAACTGCCACGGTAATATCAAAGAAATGGAAGTTGTTCAGCAGGCATCCCTGCTTACAATGGGTTGGTGTATCGATTGTCATCGCAAAACAGAAGTTAATACGAAGGACAACGCCTACTATGATAACTTGGTACAATTACATGCCAAGTCTTCAAAATCTCCGATGAAAGTAGAAGACATTGGCGGTTTGGAATGTGCGAAGTGCCACTATTAATCACAGACCAACCCAAGACAACCTAAAAGCACTGTTTCGTAAAACTTTGACAACTGAGTAATGGAAGAGACAAAAAAAATATATTGGAAAGGTATTGAAGAACTTACAAACGATGCAGAGTTCGTGAAGTATGCAGAAAAAGAGTTTCCGCATTACCTTCCTATCAAAGACAGCTATGGCGATAATGAATCTGCAGAACCTACCCGTCGCGATTTCCTGAAATTGATGGGTTTCAGCGTAGCCGCCGTATCGCTGGCTGCTTGTGAAGCACCCGTTAAGAAGGCTATTCCATGGCTGAACAAGCCTGAATCGGTAGACCCAAGCATATCTAACTACTATGCGTCTACATTTTTGGATGGCAGCGACTATTGCTCTGTGGTAGTAAAAGCTCGCGACGGCCGTCCTATATTCATTGAAGGAAACACTTTCTCTAATGTTACTAAAGGCGGTATAAGCGCTACAGCCACAGCTTCTATCATGTCGCTGTATGATATTGAGAAAGCTAAGGCTCCTTCAAAAGGTGGTAAAGAAACTGACTGGGCTACCATAGACAAAGAAATTACCGACCAATTGTCGCAAATTGCACAGGCAGGTGGTCAAATTCGCATTGTGAGTAATACTATTATGAGCCCTTCTACGCAAGGAGTGATTAATGAGTTTATTGCCAAATATCCTACAACCAAGCACGTATCATACGACCAAGTTTCTGCACACGGAATTTTGCAAGCTAATGCGCAGCAATTCGGTAAAGCTATAATTCCTTCTTATCACTTTGATAAGGCCGAAACCATTGTAACATTTAGTGCTGACTTTTTAGGAACATGGATTTCTCCTGTTGAATATGCCAAGCAATTCAACGCAACCCGTAAAATCGGTAAAGACAAGAAAACCATGTCGCGCTTGTATGCTTTTGAGTCTATTATGAGCATTACAGGTGCTACTGCTGACTATCGCACACCAATTAAACCTTCTCAGGAAGGTTTAGCAGTTGCTAAACTTTATAATCTGATTGCTCAGAAAGCCGGTAAAGCAACTGTTCAGGTGTCAGATGTAAAAGTGCCTTATTTGGAGTCGGCTGCCGACAAACTTTGGAGCACCAAAGGCAAGTCTTTGGTAGTAAGCAACTCAAACGATGTAAACGTCCAGTTAATGGTTAATGCCATTAACGAGATGCTGGAAAGCTACGGCTCAACCATTGACACTGCCGTTCCTTCTTTCCAAAAGAGAGGTAACGATGCCGAAATGGTAGCCTTTGTAAAAGAAGTGGAAAGCGGTGCTGTACAGGCTGTTATTTTCTTGAATGCAAACCCTGTGTATGACTACCCGATGGGGAATTCCTTGGAGGCAGCGTTGAAAGGCAAAAAAGTGCAACTGACTGTTGGTATTTCCGATCGCTTGAATGAAACCACTTCACTCTGCAGCTACCATGCACCAGACAGCCATTTCTTAGAATCATGGAACGATGCAGAGCCTAAAAAAGGTCATTTCAGCCTTGGCCAACCTACAATTGCCCGTATTTTCAATACCCGTCAGTCACAGCAATCGCTGCTGACATGGGCTGGTTCTACTACCGACTATTATACCTTTATCCGCAACTTCTGGAAAGCCAACTTGTTTAAATTGCAGAATAAAGAAACAGAGTTCGAGTCTTTCTGGAATCGCTCATTGCACAATGGTGTATTTGAACCTGTCGATTTGGGTGGATATACTTCTGTATTTGAAAAATCTGCTGCTGCCGGCGCTGTTGATATAAATGCGGTAGCGGCACAGATAGATTCTAACTACAAAGCCGGAAATGCTATGGAGTTAGTTATCTATCAAAAAGTAGCGATTGGTACAGGTACACAAGCTAACAACCCTTACTTGCACGAAACACCAGACCCGATTTCTAAGGCTTGTTGGGGCAACTATATTTCTATCCCTGTTTCTTTGGCTACCCAATTAGGTTTCTCTCAAAAAGAAGGTAAAACCCAGATGGGTAAACTGACCGTAGGTAAGCACACCGTTGAACTGCCTGTGCTCATCCAACCCGGTCAGGCAAAAGAAACCGTAGCGGTTGCCATTGGCTTTGGCCGCAAAGATGCAGGTAAAGTGGCTACCGAAGCCGGTGGTGCTAATGCCTATCCTCTAGCCTCTATGCTGGGCGATGCGGTTCGTTTTGCCAATCTGAAAGATGTAAAATTAGAGAAAGTTGAAGAGCGCGTTCGTTTGGCACAGACACAAACGCACGAAACCTTTATGGGGCGCGAAAGCATCATTCAAGAAACAATATTGGCAGAATATGTAAAGAATCCCAAAGCCGGTCGTTATGAGCCGATGATTGCTACCTATAAAGGCAAAGAGCGTCCGACAGACATTTCCATATGGGATATCCGTGGCGACGGTTACGGCAAAAAATCGGGCGAACTGACCGACTACGAGAAAACCTTATGGGAAAATCGCAAAGAAGCCCTTGGTGTTTCTTCCGGTGCAGCAGATATTCACGTATATGCTAACCACCACTGGGGTATGGCCATTGACCTGAACTCTTGCACAGGTTGTTCTGCCTGCGTAGTAGCTTGCCACATTGAAAACAACGTACCGATTGTTGGTAAGAAAGAAATTATCAATCGTCGTGAAATGCACTGGATTCGCATCGACCGTTATTATAGCTCGGATGGTGCCCCTAAGGATTACGATGCTTTGGAAATTGCCTCCGAAAATCCGGAAGTAGTATTCCAGCCGATGATGTGCCAGCATTGTAACAATGCACCCTGCGAAACGGTATGTCCGGTGGCTGCTACCACACACAGTTCAGAAGGTTTGAACCAGATGACCTATAACCGCTGCGTAGGTACGAAGTATTGTGCAAATAACTGCCCATACAAAGTGCGTCGCTTTAACTGGTTTAAGTATCATCAGAACAATGAGTTCGACTATCACATGAATAACGATTTAGGTCGGATGGTATTGAACCCGGATGTTACCGTTCGTTCACGCGGTGTGATGGAAAAATGCTCATTGTGTGTGCAGCGCATCCAGTCTGGCAAGTTGAAAGCCCGAAGCGAACAACGCCGCCCGGTAGATGGAGAAATCAACACGGCATGTGCTTCCGCTTGTCCTTCAGATGCAATCGTATTTGGCGACTTGAACGACCCTTCATCTCGCATTTCCAAGCTGCTTGATAACGAAGTGAAAGAGCGTGCATACAATGTTCTTTCCGAAATCAGCACCAAACCAAACGTATATTACCTGACCAAAGTCCGCAATAAGGATAAAGCGCAGGCATAATCAACATTAGAGGAAATTAAAACTTACAGCATATGCAAATTATATCTGAAGTAAGGGAACCGTTGGTAACAGGCGGAAAAACCATTAAAGATGTTACCAATGACATTGCTCGCCACGTAGAGAATCAGCCTACTCGGTTGTGGTTTATCTGCATGGCTATCTCAATCATCTTATTAGGTACAGGTGGTTACTTTGTAGGCGATTTAGCTTGGAACGGCATTGGTCGCTGGGGTCTTAATAAGACCGTTCAATGGGCTTGGGACATTACCAACTTCGTATGGTGGGTAGGTATTGGTCATGCTGGTACACTGATTTCAGCTATCTTGTTGCTGTTCCGTCAGAAGTGGCGTACTTCCATCAACCGCGCAGCAGAAGCGATGACTATTTTTGCTGTTATCTGTGCGGCATTCTGGCCAGTAATTCACATGGGTCGTCCGTGGGTAGGTGCCTACTGGGTATTGCCATTGCCCAATACGTTTGGCTCTCTGTGGGTAAACTTTAATTCACCGCTTTTGTGGGACGTGTTCGCAATTTCTACCTACTTCTCAGTATCATTAGTCTTCTGGTACGTAGGTTTGATTCCAGATTTTGCGACTATCCGCGACCGTGCTACCTCAGCAGCATCACGTTTCTTCTATGGCGTCCTTAGCTTCGGATGGACAGGTTCTGCCAAAGACTGGATGCACTATGAAGCTGTATCTCTGATTCTGGCAGGTCTTTCCACACCGCTTGTACTTTCTGTACACACCATCGTAAGTTTTGACTTTGCAACTTCTGTTATTCCCGGTTGGCATACTACCATCTTCCCGCCGTACTTCGTTGCCGGTGCGATTTTCTCCGGTTTTGCAATGGTATTGACGCTGATGCTGGTAATTCGCAAGGTGTATCGCTTGGAAGACTACATCACGATGGAGCACATTGAAATGATGAATATTATCATTATTGTAACGGGCTCTATCGTAGGTATAGCTTACACAACAGAGTTCTTTATTGCATGGTATTCCGGTGTAGAATATGAACAATATGCATTCATCAACCGCGCTACCGGGCCTTACTGGTGGGCTTATTGGGCAATGATGACCTGCAACGTGATTTCTCCTCAGTTATTCTGGATTAAGAAAATACGCACCAGTTTGGTTTGGACATTCTTCCTGTCTATCATTGTAAATATCGGTATGTGGTTCGAGCGCTTTGTAATTATTGTTACCTCTCTGCACCGCGACTACTTGCCTTCAAGCTGGGTGTATTTCACTCCGACTATTCACGACATCATGTCATATGTATTTACCTTTGGCTTGTTCTTCTTCCTGTTCTTCCTGTTTGCTAAATTCTTCCCGGTAGTAAATATGGCAGAGGTAAAGGCAGTTTTGAAAGACAGCAACTCCAAAGTGTATCGTGCACGCCGCACACTTGTGAATGAACCTTTACCACAGTTAGAAGAAAATACAGTAGAAGCCAAATAAACAATGTATCAATTATGGCAATGGAAAAAGATAAGCACTATTTAATCGGCGTATTCAGCGACCATGACGATTTGCTGCATGGTATTGAAGATATGCGCGACAAAGGTGTGAAAATACATGAGGTATATTCACCGTATCCTGTACACGGTCTGGAGCATGCGCTTGGCTACAAGCGTTCTTGGATGCCCAAAGCCGCATTCGGTTTTGGCGCGCTGGGAACCACACTTGCCATTACTATGCAGGTTTCAATGATGGCTATTGATTGGCCAATGATTATTGGCGGTAAGTCTTACTTGGCTGTTCCAGACTTTGTGCCGGTCAGCTTTGAAATGACGGTATTGCTTGCAGCTTTCGGAATGGTTGGCACTTTCTTAGTTACCAGAGATTTGAAACCCTACAAAGTACCGCGCATTTTTGATATTCGGGCAACAGACGATAAACACATTGTAGCTGTTGATTTGGCTGCCAATAAGCTATCCGAAGAACAAATTTCATCTTTGTTCAAAGAAGCTCACGCAGAGGAAGTATATCGTCGTGATTTTGCGGATGAGGAGAAATCTCCTTCTTTCATTAGCTATATGGTAGATTTATTTACCAACGGTGTAACTCGTTCAAGCCGAATTTCAACTCATCGTTAATTCCAAGCTCGTTTAAAATCATGTTTAAGGCATTATATATCACATTGTTTGTTGTTGCTTCTGCGCTGCTGACCAGCTGCACGGGAGCAAGTGGCGATGACCCCGGCGTAGAATACGCCCCGCAGATGTATCATTCGGTTGCATATGACCCACTGTCGCAAGTGGTGGATGAAACCAGTCCTTACTATAACTCTGCTCCTTTCAATGACTATCAGGGTAAGAAGAAAATCAACTTGATGACTCCTGTTGAAGGGGTCGTGGCCCGTCAAAACTATGTAGGCGCTACTCAGTCTGTTCTGCCTTCTGAAGACCAACCGCTGTTGATTTATGAGCTGCATAAAGACAGCCTAGATATGGCGGCTCGCATTCTAAAAAACCCTGTTGTGTTGGATTCTGCCGGTAAAATAATCGAGGAGGGCAAACACTTATATCTTGGCTTCTGTGCGCCGTGCCATGGGATTAATGGACAAGGTGACGGTAAAGTAGGCGAGCAATATAAAGGTATTCCTAACTACTCTGTCGGCCGGTATAAAACCCTGTCCGAAGGTCATATTTTCCATGTAATTACACACGGAAAAGGTCGTATGTGGCCTCATAAGAGTCAGCTTTCGCCCGAAGAACGTTGGAAAGTTGTTCATTATGTACAAAAATTACAGAAAGGCGAATCGTAACAGCGCGCGCTGATGGTTAGATTTTAATTATGATTAATGCGATGAAAGCTGAAGTACATCATCATAACATAGAAGAAAACTTTGTGTTTTCCGACACAGCCAAAAAGTCAATTTTTACTGTGCTCGTGATTGGTATCATCATGTTTGTTATTGGCGTGTCGATGCTAGCCTTAGGCGGCGATTCTCACGCTCATGACAGTCATGCCTTAGCAAATAACGGTGGCGATTTCATTGCCGTATCGGAAGGAAACGACCACGGCCATGGGCACGCCTATCACTGGACAAATCGCCTGAAAGTAACTTTTTGGCATAATAGCGTATTCTTTATAGGTCTTACGATTGTAGGCATTTTCTTTACTGCTATTCAGTATGCGGCACATGCAGGGTGGTCTGCGGTACTGAAGCGCGTGCCTGAAGCATTTGGCAGTTTCCTGCCTTATGCAGCCGTATTGCTGATTGCTTCGTTTGCCTGGGGCTATCATGAGATTTTCCATTGGACAGATTCTTCTATTATGGACCCTAATAGCCCTAATTATGACCCAATTATTGCCGGTAAGAAAGGCTTTTTGAATCTACCGTTTTATGTAGGCCGCATGATTATATTTATTGCCGGCTGGTACGGATTTTATTTCTTCCTTCGCAAAAATTCTTTGGCAGAGGATTTGGAAGGTGGCACGCACCGTTTCTGGAAAATGAAGGTAATTGCCACTTTGTTCATTATTTTCTTTGCTATCACAACCTCAATAGCTGCTTGGGACTGGGTAATGTCTATTGATACGCACTGGTTCAGCACCATGTTTGGTTGGTACAACTTTGCAAGCTGGTTTGTAGCAGGTCTTGCTACCATTACGCTTGCTGTGCTATACCTGAAAGATGCAGGCTACTTGAAGGCGGTTAATGAAAACCACCTGCACGATTTAGGCAAGTTCGTATTTGCATTTAGTGTATTTTGGACGTATATTTGGTTCAGTCAGTTTTTGCTGATTTACTATGCAAATATTCCTGAGGAAACTATCTATTTTGTAGAACGTTTGCGCAGTGACCAATACGGTAAGTTTATTTTCATTAATTTGTTCTTAAACTTTTTCTTCCCATTTTTGGCACTGATGACACGCGATGCTAAGCGCAAAGCAATTATCTTAAAAATCGTGTGTTATGCGGTTATCATCGGGCATTGGTTAGATTTTTACTTGATGATTACCCCGGGAACCTTGAAAGAGCATGGTGGCTTAGGTCTGTTAGAGATAGGTTTGGCACTAATCTACTCCGGTGTATTTGCTTTCGTCATAGCACAGGCATTGGCTAAAGCGCCTCTGATAGCTAAGAATCACCCGATGTTGCAAGAAAGTTTGCACCATCATATTTAAAAAAATTGCGTGCAGGCAAAACCTTTTGCCTGCACACTTTGTCAAACGTTTAGTGTTTAATTATTTCTAAATAAAGCAACATGACAGGTCTTCTTCTTCTAACGGGTGGCATTTTGGTAATTGCCGTGTTTGCTTTGGTATACCGCATACTTTCTTTGGTAAATATTGCCAAAGGTAACCAAGAAAAGCGCGTCGGTACCAGCAATGCCGTAAATAGCTTTTTGTTTATTCTGTTTTTCTTTGTAGGCTTTGGGCTTATCTTCTGGTACTCAGGCAAGGCAAGTGAAAACTTCCTGCCCGAAGCTGTTTCCGAGCATGGCAAGCTGACTGATAAACTGTTTTGGATAACAACAGCTATTACATTTGTTGTGTTTTTCCTGACACATATTGTCTTATTCCTGTCCCCTTACTTCTTCCGCTATCGTGAAACTCGTACCGCCTACTGGTGGCCAGATAATACCAAGTTGGAAGTTGCTTGGACAGTAGTTCCTGCAATTGTTCTTACGGTGCTGGTACTCACTGGATGGTGGGTATGGCGCGATATTACTGCACCTGCTCCCGATGACAGCCTGCAAGTTGAGATTGTAGGTAAGCAATTTAACTGGATAACTCGCTATGGTGGCAAAGACGGTAAGATAGGTAAGTATGACTACCGCAAAATTGATGCTACTAATCAGTTAGGTATGGACTTTGCTACTGACAAGTCTAATTTTGATGACTTTACTCCACGCGAAATCCATTTACCAAAAGGGAAAAGCGTATTATTGAAAATTCGCGCACGTGACGTATTGCATAGTGTTTTCATGCCTCATTTCCGTGTGAAAATGGATGCAGTGCCGGGTATGCCTACTAGCTTTTGGTTTACGCCTACCAAGACTACAGAAGAAATGCGCAAAGAGTTGAACGACCCTAATTTCAATTACGAATTGGCTTGTACTGAGATTTGTGGTCAAGGACACTTTGCTATGCGTATGGTAATTGTCGTATCGGAACCTGAAGAGTTTGAGAAATGGTATGCTTCTCAAGAGCCTTGGGCTAAGCAAAATGCAGACTATATTGCGTCTTTGAATCTTGAAAACAGCAAAGAATTAGCTACTCTTTTCAATCAGAAATAAATTTTTGCATTATTAAACATTATCTGTTATGGCAACAGTAAATATTGACTTGCACAAGTCAGTTGGTGAGTATGCTCACCATGATGACCATCATGAGGAGCATCACCATCACGAGGAGTCGTTTATTACCAAGTACATTTTCACCGAAGACCATAAAATGATTGCTAAGCAATTTCTGCTTACAGGTATATTCTGGGCAATCGTTGGTGGTGCTTTGTCTATTCTTTTCCGTTTGCAACTCGGCTTCCCCGATGCGAATCTGGAGTTTCTGCGTCCGTTGCTCGGTGATTGGATTACTACCCAAGGTAAATTAGATCAGAATTTTTACTTGGCTCTTGTTACTATGCACGGCACCATTATGGTGTTTTTCGTATTGACAGCAGGCCTCAGTGGTACTTTCAGTAATTTCCTGATTCCGCTGCAAATTGGTGCGCGTGATATGGCATCAGGCTTCATGAACATGCTTTCGTACTGGTTCTTTTTCCTGTCGAGTGTTATTATGTTCATTTCTCTGTTCATTGAAACAGGGCCTGCCAGTGGGGGTTGGGTGGTATATCCTCCATTGAGCGCTCTGCCTCAAGCAATGCCAGGCTCAGGTTTGGGTATGACTCTTTGGTTGGTCAGCATGAGTTTATTTATTGTATCGTCTCTGCTGGGTGGTATCAACTATATCGCTACTGTTATCAACCTGCGCACAGATGGCTTATCTTTCTCTAAGTTGCCACTGACCATTTGGGCATTTTTCCTGACAGCTGTTTTAGGTTTGTTGTCATTCCCTGTATTGTTTGCTGCAGCTCTGTTGCTAATTTTCGACCGTAGCTTTGGTACAAGTTTTTACTTGTCAGAAATTTACATCAATGGCGAGCCATTGCACAACGTGGGTGGTAGTCCTGTATTGTATCAGCACTTGTTCTGGTTCTTGGGACACCCCGAAGTATATATTGTGATGTTGCCCGGTTTGGGTATTACTTCTGAGATTATTGCTACTAATGCGCGCAAGCCAATTTTCGGTTATCGTGCAATGATTGGTTCCTTGCTGGCAATTGCTTTCTTGGCATTTATCGTGTGGGCACACCACATGTTCGTTTCAGGCATGAACCCATTCCTCGGTACGATTTTCATGTTTCTGACTTTAATTATTGCTGTTCCTTCTGCGGTAAAGGTGTTCAACTATTTGGCCACTTTATGGCGCGGTAATATCGTGTTTACTCCTGCGATGTTGTTCTCTATCGGTCTGGTATCTCTCTTCATATCCGGTGGCGTAACAGGTATTGCCTTGGGCAACTCAGCAATTGATATTCAATTGCATGATACGTATTATGTAGTAGCACACTTCCACTTGGTAATGGGCTCTGCTTCATTCTTTGGCATGTTAGCAGGCATCTATCACTGGTTTCCCAAAATGTTTGGACGCATGATGGATGAGAAGTTAGGTTACGTACACTTCTGGATTACTTTTATCGGTATTTATATGGTCTTCTTCCCAATGCATTATCTCGGTATTGCCGGTTTCCCACGTCGTTATTACTCATGGACCAATTTTAATGCATTTGATACATTCTCCGATTTAAATGCATTTATCAGTACTGCTGCGATTATCACATTGAGTGCACAGTTGATATTTTTGTTCAACTTCTTCTATTCAATGTTTAGAGGTCGTTTGGCTCCTGAAAATCCGTGGCGTTCTAATACATTGGAGTGGACAACACCTCGCTTCCCCGGACACGGCAACTGGCCTGGTAAGATTCCTACCGTATATCGTTGGCCATACGATTACAGCAAACCCGGTGCGAAGGAAGATTTCATCCCTCAAACTGTACCATTCTCTGCTACTCCTGAATCAAACCTTCCTCATGAAAACGAGATGATTGAACTGGAAAAAGAGTTTGCAAAATAATTGACGTAATCATTTGAAAATGACCCACTTGCAAAAGTGGGTCATTTTTTGTACCTATTATGGAAATAAAGGGTTTAGACCACATATCACTACATGTGGCAGACGTACGGCAAAGCGTCGCATTCTATGAAGAAGTAATGGGTTTAATGCAGGTGAAAAGACCTGATTTTAATTTCCAAGGCGCATGGTTTAGCTTGGGCAATGGGCAGACCTTGCATTTGATAGCGGGAAGAACAATGCCGCCGCATTGGGGTAGTCGGGCGACACATATTGCTTTCGCTGTGCCCGATATAGCACTTGCGGTAAAATACTTCGCGGGCAAAGGTGTTTTTCATACACCTATTAAGGAGCGTCCGGATAAGGTGAAACAGTTTTTCGTTACAGACCCTGATGGGTATTGTTTAGAGATTTGTGAGGTGGCTTATGTTTAATTTGTTGATAAAATTTTGAATATTAGCGAGATATACCTACATTTGCACGCATTTTCCGAACATCTTCCGAACATCAGGTATAGCATAAGTATTTTATTCATATAGTCATGAAGAAAGACATCCATCCAAACTACCGTGAAGTTGTATTTCTGGACACTCAGAGCAACTTTAAGTTCATTACCCGTTCTACTATTGAAACAAAAGATACGATTGAGTGGGAAGACGGTAAGACCTATCCTTTGGTGAAAATTGAAATTAGCTCTGCTTCACATCCTTTCTATACAGGCAGCACAAAAGCATACGTGGCAACTGCCGGTCGTGTGGAGAAATTCCTCAAGAAGTATAATAAAAAATAGTCGTTTTATTGCCTAAGAATGAGTCCTTTCGGGGTAGTTATGCCGAAAGGACTCATTTTTATACAAAAAGTACATTGTTTTTTCGTCAATTATTCAAAATCAGATACTGCATTAGACAGAGCGCAAGGACTTGTCAGGTTTGTTCAGGTGTGGTTGGTAAAATTTCAAAGCTGTGCGAAATTTCAGCCGTGGAGCGTAGCATGGCAGCTACGGAGCAGTATTTGTCCACAGAAAGTGTGATGGCTCTTGCTGCCTTTTCATCTGGGATATCACCTGTTAAGACAAAATGCATGTGAATGTGACTAAATACGGCAGGGATGACATTTTCTGCCCTTTTGGCACTGATTCGCAGGCGAATATCTTGCAGTTTGAGCCGTTGTTTTTTCAAAATATCAATCACATCTATTGCGGAGCAGCCACCAAGTGCCGCCAGTACCATTTGCATGGGGCGCATACCTGCATCGTAGCCACCAATTGCCGGAGCAGCATCTATTTCAACTGTTCGGCCTGACTCATTAACTGCCCGCATGTGAAAGGCATCATCTATGCGTTGAATATCTATAATCATTTGCGGTTTCGTGTTTGATTTTACAAATTACGTGAAAATACACAGTAACCTTTATGCAACGAATACCGATTTATCAAATAGATGCTTTTACGCGCAAGGTGTTTGGGGGTAATCCTGCTGCGGTTTGTCCTTTGGAAGAGTGGTTGCCGGAGGCTGTTATGCAGGCAGTCGCTGCTGAGAACAACTTGGCTGAAACAGCCTTTTTTGTTCCGCGCGGCCGCGAGTTTGAAATTCGCTGGTTTACGCCTGAGGTAGAGGTGGATTTGTGCGGGCATGCTACGCTGGCGGCTGCTTACGTGATTCTGAATGAGTTGGGAAGTCCGAATAACTACGTGCATTTCCACTCGCAAAGTGGTTTGCTGAAAGTATATCGGAAGCATAATTATTTGGAACTGGACTTTCCGAGTCGTCTGCCGCAACCTGCGGAGTACCCTCCGGGATTAATTGCAGGGTTGGGCGCAATGCCGCAGCATATTTTGCGTTCGCGCGATTATATGTGTGTATATGAAACAGCGGAGGAAGTGGCAGCATTGGAGCCGCGGTTTGAAGAGCTTGCGAAATTAGATGTACTTGGCATTATTGCCACTGCACCGGGCACAGACGCTGACTTTGTTTCCCGTTTTTTTGCTCCCGGTGCGGGTGTAAATGAAGACCCTGTTACAGGCTCGGCGCACAGTACGCTGATTCCTTATTGGGCAGCGCGCTTAGGCAAGCAGAAAATGTTTGCCCGTCAGATTTCAAAACGAGGCGGCGAACTATTTTGCGAATTGCACGGCGAGCGTGTGAGAATCGGAGGATATGCCGTTCCTTATTTGAAGGGTGAGATATTATTGCCCAAAAGTGATTGATACTACATTTGACGAAGTAATAATTCAAAACACAATCAACGATGAAGCGACTAATGATAGTTTGGACAATAATAGCACTATTAGTTGCTGCCTGCAACCCTATGAAAGTATATGTGCGCAAAGATGAGGCGGCTGATTTCAGCAAATACAAAACATTTGCTTTTTTGCAGCGTCCTCCCGATGAGCGTGTATACGGTAGTTTGCTTGCCGAAAATGAAATGATTTACGGTATTCAGGAGGAGTTAGAGGCGCGCGGACTGAAAGCTGATACGACTTCGCCTGATTTATTGGTTTCGTTCAAGTCTAATGCACAGGTTTCCCAAAAACAGGTAACAAGCGTGCCGCCCATGTGGGGCATGCCCATGTGGGGTTTTTATGACCCGTTTTTTTGGGGGCCGGCCATGATGAACCCATGGAATCAACGGCAAACGCAAACCATCACAGAGGCCAAAGGAACTATTGAGTTGTTTTTTTTTGAACGTATTACCAAAAAACCGATTTGGCAGGGTGCGGCTATCGGAAACGCCGATAACCCCTATGAAAATGTGCGATTGTCGCTTCAAAAACTGTTTAGCCGATTCCCGTTGAAACGGCAGAAGCCTTACCCGAAGTACGACTTATAGCCGATGTGTTAATTTTAAGTGAAAGCATCTAAAAAATCACTTTTTTTATTTTTTACCCTGAAATTTGAAGGGTGTTTTGTAAAAAAGTGCCTATATTTGCGAAAATCAAGTAAAATTTCATACCGCTTAACGCTATTCAACAATGTCCAGACTAAGATTTATTGCTTTGGAACAAGCCGCCTCCCGCGGTATTGTAGATGTGGCAGCACCTTCCAAGAAGGTATCTGACTACTATGGAATGAACGTATTCGGCGATGAAGCGATGAAAAGCTATCTTTCATCGGATATGTACAAAAAACTGAAAGCACATGTGCAGAAGGGTGAAACGCTGGATGAGGCGCTGGCAGATGCCGTAGCGGCTGCGATGAAAACTTGGGCTTTGGAGCGCGGTGTTACGCATTATACCCACTGGTTTCAGCCACTGACGGGTTCTACTGCCGAAAAGCACGATGCTTTTTTTGAACCTTCGGACGACGGCAAAGTTTTGGAAAAATTCAAAGGCAGAGCACTGGTGCGTCAGGAGCCTGATGCTTCTTCTTTCCCGAGCGGAGGCATCCGTAATACGTTTGAGGCGCGTGGTTACACTGCATGGGACCCTACATCGCCTGCCTTTATTATTGAAAACGGCAGCAGCAAAACGCTTTGCATCCCTACGGTTTTTGTATCCTACACAGGTGAGGCACTCGACTACAAAACTCCTCTGTTAAAATCTCTAGCATTGATTGATAAAGCGGCTACCGCCGTTTGCGAGTATTTTGACAAAGATGTTACACATGTTTATGCCACATTGGGCGTAGAGCAGGAGTATTTCTTGATTGACCGTGCGTTGTATTTCGCGCGCCCCGACTTGGTGATGTCCGGTCGTACACTGTTTGGGCATACGCCGGCCAAAGGTCAGCAATTGGAAGACCATTATTTTGGTTCCATTCCTTCGCGTGTGCGCGCCTACATGCAGGACTTAGAGATTGAAGCCTACAAACTGGGCATTCCGCTACGCACTCGCCACAACGAAGTTGCTCCCAGTCAGTTTGAATGTGCGCCTACTTTTGAGGAAATCAACCTTGCCAATGACCACAACCAGTTGCTGATGGATATTATGGAGAAGGTTGCCGAGCGCCACAACTTCAAAGTTTTGTTGCATGAAAAACCGTTTGCCGGTATCAATGGCAGCGGCAAGCATAACAACTGGTCGCTGGCTACTAGTACGGGCGTAAACCTATTACAACCAACCAGCAAAGCCAAAGAAAACCTGCAATTCCTGACCTTTTTTGTCAATATCATCAAGGCAGTATATGAAAATGCGGATTTGTTGCGTGCTTCCATAGCTTCTGCCGGTAATGACTTCCGCTTGGGTGCCAACGAAGCTCCGCCGGCTATTATGTCGGTATTTATTGGCGAGCAACTGACTGAAGTTTTGGATGAATTGGAACACAACGGCAATATCAAGATTGACAAAGGCGATAACATGTATATGAAGCTCGGTATTGATAAAATTCCACCGATTTTGCTCGATAATACCGACCGTAACCGTACCTCACCTTTTGCATTTACAGGTAATAAATTTGAGTTCCGTGCCGTGGGTTCATCTGCCAACTGTGCAACAGCGCTGGTCGTATTGAATACGATTGTAGCCGACCAACTGAAGAAGTTTAAAGCAGAGGTAGATGCACAAATTGAAGGCGGCAAGAAAAAAGAGGTTGCCATTGTAGATGTATTGCGCGAATACATCAAGCAATCCAAAGCCATTCGTTTTGAAGGCAACGGTTATAGCGATGAGTGGGCGGAAGAGGCAGCTAAGCGCGGTTTGTCCAATATCAAAACAACTCCTCATGCCTTGGAAGTCTATCTGAGCAAAAAGTCCCGTCAGGTGTTGGTTGGCAACGGCATTTTCAGCGAAGTAGAACTGGAAGCGCGTGTAGATGTTATGTTGCACAATTATGCGCTAAAAGTACAAATAGAGTCGCGTGCACTCGGCACTTTCGCCATGAATCAGGTCATTCCTGCAGCGTTGGAGTTCCAAAATAAACTGATTGAAAATGCCCGTGGATTGAAAGAATTAGGCATGAAAGAAGAGTCGGAACACCTGAAAGACCTTATTAAAGACCTTTCGCGCCATGTAAATGCCATTAAGACCAACGTGGATGCAATGATTGAAGCCCGCAAGGCAGCCAATAAATTGGATACACATCACAGGGCAATTGCTTACTGCGAGAAAGTAAAACCTTTCTTTGATGTGATTCGATACCACGTGGACAAGTTGGAACTGATGGTGCCTGATGATATGTGGCCGTTCCCTAAATACCGCGAGTTGTTGTTTATTAAATAGTAGCCGGCAACTGTCATAAAAATGAGCCGTCCTATTTTAGGATAGTTCATTTTGTTGTGAAACTATCGCACTTACGCCTTATTATAAAGTCATTTCCACAGGCTTCCAGTGTACAATGCGCCCTTTGGCAGCGCTCAGATTTGCCATCAAACACCGAATGTGGCATCCTGAATATTGGGTTTGTCTTCCCTGATGCTTGCGTAAAAGTTGCGGAAGTGGTCGGTCGTTCATCGTAGCCTCGCGGTTGTTTAAATACGATGTCTTCCAATTTGGTAACCTTCTTCTGTCTTCTTCTTTCTAGCGGCTTTTGTATTGCTGTTCAAAGGCTTCTTGTTGCTCTTTGGTGAAAGTATTGAACGAGTATAGCCGCCATAGCCCGGTCCTTTAGGCAAAGGTAAACGACCCTGTCCATGTGAGTTCTATCATGCCTATGATGCAGGTAAAAATTCGCCGCCGCCAGAGCCATCGGCAAAATTGACGGAAAGAACCATCTGAAAGGCAGGGTGTGTGGCTGTGGCGGGGTACTCCATCACGTCCAAAACTACATCGGGCACATTGCGGCCTAAAGAACCGGTGATGTAATGCGCGCCCGAAATCAGATGTACAAACAAATCGCCCGGGATGTCTGTGCCGCAGTTGCGATAGTTGCGCTAACGGAAAAATCGCGTCGCATCAAATGATGTTTTAGGTACATTACCCAAGAAGGTCTCATAATCAACGGTTTGCGGATTGGTATCGGGTAGAATGGAGTATTGCCATACAACCAAGCGAGCTGTGCCTCTCCATATTGGCCACTACTATATTAATGACACCGATAGTACCCTGTTCATAATATTTTTTTGGCTTCGTGAAATGCCAGACTGCTGACGCGCTGGCTGCCTACCTGCAAAATTTTATCCGATTTTTTTGCAGCCTCCACCAACATTTTGCCTTCTTCGGTTTTTTGAATAAGCGGCTTCTCGCAATAGACATGTTTACCTGCTACCAATACATCCATTTCAATGCGTGTATGCCAATAGTCGGGGGGCAATGATGACGGCATGAATATCTTTGCGGGCGAGCAGTTCGTGGTAGTCGCGGGTGGTGAACAGATTTTTCCCGCATGTTTCCTTAGCCTTGGTAAGGCGACCTGTGTAGAGGTCGCAAGCAGTTGCTATTTAACCTCTCCCCCCTGCTTCCAGTGCCGACTTAATGTCGTATTGCGAAATAATGCCCATACCGATACATCCCAAGTGGATTTTGTCATTGGCGGCAAATTGGGAAGGAGCGGGTGCTTGTTGCAGTTCTACAACCTGTGCATTTGACAGCGGAACAATACCCGCACCTGCCAACACGGAAGCTCCCGGGTTTTTTCCGGTAAGGTTGCGTCTTTTCATACTTACTGACAATCAATTACAATGCAGTAAGTTAGAAAATGATTGCCTATTTCTTCGTCGTCAAATTGCGGACTTTGAAGAGTTTTACCAAACGAGGTACATAGTCTTCCGAGGTATCTACGAACAAATAGTTGGCATTGAACTGGTGGCACAACTTTTCTAATTGCTCGCGCTTTTGGCTAAATCGTCCTGCAATTTTATTGCGAAATGCCTCCGATGACGTATTTACCCAAACGGTGCGGCGCGTTTCTTTATCTAACAGAGGTACAATTCCCATGGGCGGCAGCGTGCTTTCTCGGTGGTCGGCAAGGTGAATAATAATTAGGTCGTGTTTTTTTGCTATTGCTTTCAGGTTGCGCTCGTAGCCTTCGTCCACAAAGTCGCTTACCAGTACTACGATGCTTTTTCGCTTAATGATGTTCATTGCCACTGCCAGAGCATTGTTCAAACTGGTTTTGAACGATTCGGGTTGCAGGCGAAACATGGACGTAAGCAGTTCGTAGGCATGTTTAGTGCCTTTTTGGGGCTTGATGTATTTTTCGCGTTGGTTGCTGAAACAGAGCAGCCCTACCGAACTGTTTTCTTTCAGTGCCGAGATGGTCAGAATGCCGCATATTTCTCGGCCATAGTCGATTTTTTGCTGGTGCAGCTTGCCGATGTATTGCGAGCCGCTCACATCGAGAATCAAGAAAACATTTTGTTCTTTTTCTTCTTTGAACGTTTTAACATAGATGCCGTGGCCTTTGGCACTTACGTTCCAGTCGATGGTGCGCACATCGTCGCCGTACTGATAGGCGCGCACATCGTCAAACTCCAGCCCCGAACCTTTGAATACGGAGTGAAAGTCGCCCTGCATTTGGGTATTTACGGCCTTGCGGATTTTGATTTCGTAGCGGCGCAACTTGAAGAATATTTCGCGAAGATTGTTTTCCAAAGCCTTATAGAGAAATCAGCTTAAGCAAATTTACGCAATCGCTGCGTAACTTGCCGTATGATTATGCGTGAAATCCTCATTTTGCTAGGTAAGGAACTGCGCTTAGAGTGGCGCAGAAAGTACGCCTTTAATGGTATTTTGCTCTATATCGTCGCTACGGTATTTGTGGCCTATCTGAGTTTTAACCTGAAAAAGAGTCAGTTAAGCCCGCTTACATGGAATGCGCTGTTTTGGATTATCCTGTTGTTTACAGCCATCAGTGCCATTGCCAAAAGTTTTGTGCAAGAGCCTGAAAGCCGTCATTATTACTACTGCCAATTGGTGCGCCCCGAAAGCGTGATTATATCTAAAATTCTGTATAACAGCTTGTTAATGGTTGTTATGTCTGCCATTGGGCTGTCGATATACGTCATTTTGCTGGGCAATCCGGTGCAAGACATGTCTTTTTTCCTGCTGGATGTAGCTCTGGGCAGCATAGGGTTTGCCGCCGCACTGACGTTGGTTTCTGCTATTGCCGCTAAAGCGCAAAGCAGTGGGACACTAATGGCAGTGCTGGGTTTTCCTGTTGTGCTGCCAATGATTATGCTGCTCATCAAGGTTTCAAAAAATGCGATAGACGGCCTTGCGCGCAGCCAAAGCCATGATGAGTTGCTCATGCTTGGCGGTATTAATCTGATTGTGCTGGCAGTTTCGTTACTTTTATTCCCCTTTTTATGGAAGGCGTAAAAAACAAAATGCTCTTTCAGGCAATATAAGGGTAGCTCATGTGCCCATAAGAAGTATCCAATGTAGGTAAGGCAATCAGTACGCCGCAACGGCGGTTACTGTTAGCCGTTTCAGTCATGGTGATAGAAGTGATGTTCAGCGTTCTATTGCCTATTTTGATTCGGTTAATAATTTGTCGGTTTGCCAATGTCTATATTTGCCAACATTCCACTGTAAAGGTGGCATTATTGTCTAATTTTAATCCTAAAATCCAAAAAACAATCAAATAAGATAAAAACATCTAAAAAATACATCATACTTACATTGTAATCCAATTGTCATACATTTATTTGGATGCACACCACCGACATACATGCACTGCTGAAACAGTACTGGGGATACGATGCTTTTCGCCCCTTGCAGGAAGATATTATCCGCCATGTGTTGTCGGGTAATGATGCACTTGCATTGTTGCCTACGGGTGGCGGCAAGTCAGTTTGCTTTCAAGTGCCGGCACTGGCAATGGGGGGGCTGTGCATTGTGGTTTCGCCGCTGATTGCCCTGATGAAAGACCAGGTAGAGCAACTTAACCACAGGGGCATACATGCAGTGGCTATCTACAGCGGCATGACGCAAAAGGCAATAGATATTGCGTTAGACAATTGCATATATGCACAAACTAATCCGGTCCGATTCCTGTATGTTTCACCCGAGCGGTTGCAAACAGAACTGTTTCGTACACGGGCAAGTAAAATGAATATTGGCCTGCTGGCCATTGATGAAGCGCACTGTATTTCGCAATGGGGTTACGATTTCAGGCCGCCCTATTTGGAAATTGCCGCATTTCGAGAGCATATCGGCATAAATATCCCCTGCCTTGCGCTTACCGCTACAGCCACCCTCGAAGTGCAGCAGGATATACAGGAAAAACTCCTTTTCAGGCAAGGTAGCCGCGTATTTTGGAAAAGTTTCCTGCGCGATAACCTGTCCTATTCGGTTTTTGAAACCGAAGACGTTTACAACCGCCTGTTGCGGGTGTTGGCGGGAGTGCCCGGCACCTCGGTTGTATATGCGAACACACGCCGCGCAACCGAAGAAATAGCCCGATGGCTGCGGCAAAACAGTGTTTCGGCTGACTTTTATCATGCCGGATTGCCGCCGCAGGAAAGGTCGGCTAAGCAGGATGCGTGGATTAAAGGCAAAACGCGCGTGATAGTAGCTACCAATGCCTTTGGGATGGGCATTGACAAACCCGATGTGCGTTCGGTGATACACTTAGCGCCGCCGGCATCGCCTGAGGCCTACTATCAGGAAGCAGGCAGAGGAGGCCGCGACGGCAAACGTGCCTATGCCGTTTTACTTTACAAACCTAACGAAATACAGCGTTTAACCCAAAGGGTCGAGCAGAGCTATCCCGATGTGGAAATATTGGCTGCGGTTTACTATCGGCTGGCAAATTATCTTCAAATACCTATCGGTACAGCACCACCCGCTCCGCAGGAGTTTGATATGGAGCACTTTCTGCAAACCTTTAAAGCCGCCGGTTTAACCATTGCAGCATCAGTCGCTTTTCAGGCACTCAATCGCTTAGAAGAATTGGGGCTGATACAGCGCAACGATGTCTCCGAAACACAGGATAAGTTCCTGTTTCAGGCAGCTTTTGAAGAGATTTATCGCTTTCAGGTAGCTCATGCAGCTTTTGAACCTTTGTTGAAATACTTGCTTCGCAACTTCGGCGGTGAGGCTTTCTCCGATTTTACGCCTCTTTCAATCAGTCGGGCGGCAATCTTGCTAAAAGTCAGCCCATCTGAAATCGTGAAACAATTACAAGTATTGGAACAGCAGGGGATACTCTGTTTTGCACCTGCCCGTACCAAACCTCAAATCAGGTTTACCATGCCGCGCATGGGGGCAGGCTACTTTCGGATAGACAAAAGTTTCTATCAGTTGCGCAAGCAGCAAGCAATGAGCAAGGCCTTGGCGATTGCAAATTATCTGCAAACCAAAGGCTGCCGCCAAAAAGCCTTGCTTGCTTATTTTGGCGAACAGCGTGAAATTTCTTGCGGCATTTGCGATAACTGCATGGCTGCAAAAAAACAGGCAATCAATAAATTAGCTGAAGTGTATGAGTCAGCTGTTAGTAAATATTTGAGCAAACAGCCGCTGCTGCCCGATGAGCTTCTGCGCAAAGTTTTGCCCGACGATGAAACCGTTTTCGCCGAAACGCTGCGGCAAATGGTAGCGCGCGGCCTGATAAAATATCTGGGAAACGGAAAAATTGCGCTCCAAGCAAAAAAAAATTGGAACACAGACTGTGCGGAGTAGCTGCTCGTGCTTCAAGCAAAAAAAATTGGTGTCTTCCGTATAATCTGTGTTCCGAGTGGCAAATGGGCAAAATAAACCGCCATTTTCGGATTAGGAATTAAAAAAAATCGGCAAATATCGTAGCGTGCGCAACAATCCGCGCATTTGTGTACGATGGGCTTTACATTGCTCAACTGCTATGCTGTTGCCAGCTTACAGCGACTTTTTAGCCAAATACCAATCTACCATTTCCAAATCACTGGCTTTGCGGTCTGCAAGTTCTTCCAGTGTTTTTGGTGCAGGAACGATAACCTTATCACCGGGCTGCCAGTCCAGTGGGCAGGCTACTTTGTTTTCCGTAGCAGTTTGCAGCGCCACCAGTGCACGTTTGATTTCTTCCATGTTGCGACCGATGTTCAGCGGATAGTACATAATCAGGCGAATAATGCCTTCCGGGTCAATGAAAAACACAGCGCGAACGGCAGCAGTTTCGCTTTCGCCGGGCTGCAGCATGCCGTACAGTTTAGATACGCTCATGTCTATATCTGCCACAATCGGGAACTCAAACAGCACCCCTGTTTTTTCATGCACCGCGTTTACCCATGCAATGTGTGCGTGGATGCTGTCAATGCTGAGACCCATCAGCAAGGTATTGCGGTCGGCAAAGAATTGTTTTTCTTTGGCAAAACCTGTCATTTCGGTGGTACAAACAGGAGTGAAATCGGCAGGGTGAGAGAAGAAGATAACCCACTTACCTTTGTTGTAGTCTGAAAATTTAATTTTACCAAGTGTGGTAATTGCTTCAAAATCAGGAGCTTTATCGCCAATACGAGGCATGGGATACACTTGTTGATTTTCCATATCTGTTTTTAATAAGTAAATAACTTTGTAAAGCACCGTAAAGATAAAAAATATACTTTTTCGTACCGATTATTTTTGTTACAAATCAAAGTGTAAAAAATACATTAAGTTTCTTTTAAAAATACTAACTTGTAGCATTAAAAAGCTGTTTCTTACCAATTAACGATACACTTATCTATGCAACTCATAAAAGTTGCCGGGGCGGTACTGAATCAGACACCCTTGGCATGGGTTCAAAACAAGCGAAATATACTATCAGCCATCGGTCAGGCACGCGCCGAGCAGGTAAGCATCCTCTGCCTGCCGGAACTTTGTATCACGGGCTATGGCTGCGAGGATATGTTCTACGCGCCCGGTGTGCATCAGACTGCCTTACAGGTTTTGGAAGAAATCAGGTCGCACACCGAAGAAATGGCCGTATGTGTCGGCTTGCCACTAATGTACCAAAATCGCATTTTCAATACAGCCTGTTTGCTGGTAAATGGCGAAATTATCGGCTTTGTTGCCAAGCGATTTTTGGCAGGTAACGGCATCCACTACGAGCCGCGTTGGTTTACGCCTTGGCCTGAAGACGAACAAGTGCAAATGAGCGTCAATGGCAAAAAATATCCATTGGGCGATATTTATTTCAACGTCGGTGGCGTAAAAATCGGTTTTGAGATTTGCGAAGATGCGTGGGTAGCCAATCGCCCGGGGCGGAAATTATATCGCTATGGCGTAGATGTGCTGCTCAACCCAAGTGCAAGCCATTTTGCCTTTCAGAAGTTGGAAGTACGCAAGCGCTTTGTATTGGAAGGCAGTCGTGCGTTCGGTACGGCTTATGTTTACGCCAATTTGTTGGGCAATGAAGCAGGCAGAGCTATTTACGACGGCGGCACGCTCATTGCCTCATCAGGGCAACTGTTGGCAGTAGGCGAGCGGCTGACTTTTCACGACTGCCTGCTGACTTCTGCTGTGGTGGACATTCAGGAGGCGCGGATGGCTCAGGCACAGGCAAGCACGGTTTTCAATATTCCCGAATTGCAAGAAAACTGCATTGATGTAGAATTTCATTTCCCAATTATTGCGCCTGTGATGCAGCAGGCCAAAGATGTTGCATGGGAAAAGAGCGAGTATTTGCAGGAGGAGGAGTTTGCCCGTGCCCTTGCACTGGGATTGTACGACTACATGCGCAAGAGTTATTCACGCGGATTTGTCGTGTCGCTCAGCGGCGGTGCGGATTCGTCCGCTATCAGTTGCTGTGTGCGCCTGATGGTTGAATTGGGTGTTCAAAGCATTGGCTTAGAAGCATTTAAAGCCAAGTTGGCGTATTGGCAGGCGATTCAGCCGTGCCAAACCTCGGCAGAAATGATGCGCCTAATGCTTACAACTGCCTATCAAGCAACGCGCAACAGCAGTGAAGTTACGCGTACTGCTGCCCGTAGGTTGGCACACACCTTAGGCGCTACTTTCTACGAGTTAGACGTAGACGCAATAGTGGAAGGCTACAAACAAATGGTTGCCGACAGCATTGGCAGGCCATTGAGTTGGGCTACCGACGACATTGCGCTGCAAAACGTACAAGCACGGGTGCGTAGCCCAAGTATCTGGATGCTGACCAACCTCAGCGGTGGTTTGCTGCTATCTACTTCTAACCGTTCAGAGGCGGCAGTAGGCTATGCCACTATGGATGGCGATACTTCCGGCGGCCTCAGCCCCATTGCAGGCATTGATAAAGCATTTTTGCGACAGTGGCTGCGCTGGTTAGAAAAAGAAGGCCTTTGGCTTGCCGATGGCAGTTATTGGACTGTTCCGGCATTGCGCTATGTAAACGAACAAGACCCAACGGCGGAACTGCGCCCGCCCGACCGCAAACAAACCGACGAAGACGACTTGATGCCTTACGACCTGCTGGACGCAATAGAAGAAGCCGCCATTCGCGACAAAAAAATGCCGATTGAATGCTTTGAACTCATGCGAATGCGTTTTCCGCAGTATGCCGTTCCGCAAATGCATGAGTGGGTCAAACGCTTTTTCCGCCTGTGGTGCCGCAACCAGTGGAAACGCGAGCGGTATGCGCCGTCATTCCATCTGGACGACAAGAACCTAGACCCCAAAACGTGGTGCCGCTTCCCGATTCTTTCGGGTGGCTATGAGTGGGAATTGGAACAATTGGACAACTACGTTACGACAAAATATTGAGGCTGCTTAAAAAGCCCGAACGATAAGAGTTTCCGATAGGAATTTTGCGGTTAAGCATCACTACTTTATCGTCTTCGATGGAGCGGATACAATCTGTGTTGATGATGAACGAGCGATGTACACGAACAAAGGTATTTTCAGGCAGCTTCTTTTCCATGCCCTTCATGGTGCTGTGAACCACATAGCAGTTACCTGAAAGAGTATGGATTTCTACATAATCGGAAAGTGCCTCAATGAACTCTATTTCATTGGTTTGCAGGTGTACAATTCGCCCGTCGTCTTTGGTTTTGACAAAGAAATTTTCACCCGGAGCGGCTTCCTGTGGTGTGGCCATAATTTCCGGCTGTACGCGTTCTACGACAGGTTCTGCAACGGCTTTTACAAGCGGCAGTTGCAATTTGGAAGTTTCGCGTTGCAGGTTGCTTTCGGCACGGTCAACGGCGCGCAGAAAACGCGGATATTCTACGGGCTTTACCAAAAAATCAGTTACGTCGTAGTCAAAAGCCTCTACCGCATAGTTCTTATTACCTGTAACGACAATAATCTGCGGCATTTTTTTGAGGGTTTTCAGCAAATCCAATCCCGACATTTCCGGCATTTCCACGTCCAAAAAAATGATATCCACTTCTATGTTTTTCAATAGCTGATAGGCTTCAATCGCACTGCTGCATTCGGCTACTGGCTCGAGGTTCGCAGTCCGCTTTACTAATTGTCTAATTACGGTGCGGGAGAAAGCGTCGTCATCTACAATAATGCAATTCATGGCAGTGCAAGAAGAATTTAGCTGTTCATGTAATTTATTATTATATTAACTGCTTTTTAGGTGTGTTATTGTGTGGCGGTGCAACTTATTTAGCGGCAGGCATGTGCAAATCCATAATGCGCTTGATATACTTGCCTAATATATCAAACTCCAAATTGACGTAGTCGCCAACCCGAAGGCTGTTGAAGGTGGTGTGTTCGTAGGTATAGGGAATAATGGCAACACTAAACTCTCCGATTTTGCTGTCCACCACCGTTAGGCTCACCCCATTGACGGCAATAGAGCCCTTTTCCACGGTAAAATTGCCAATAGAGGCATCGTAGGTGAACGTATAGCGCCAACTGCCGTTCTCATCGGCAATGTGGGTGCAAAGGCCTGTCTGGTCTACGTGTCCCTGCACAAAATGTCCGTCAAAGCGGCCTGTAGCAGACATACAGCGTTCCAAATTGACCCAAGAGCCGACTTGAAGTCTTCCCAAATTGGTTTTATCTAATGTTTCCTGAATGGCTGTAACAACGTGCGTGTCGTTTTCAATGGCTACCACCGTCAGGCACACGCCATTATGCGAAACGCTCTGGTCTATTTTTAACTCATGCGAAATAGGTGAACTGATATGCAGGTGGATATTACGTTTATCCTGATGAATGGCCGCCACTTTGCCCAATGCTTCAATGATGCCTGTGAACATTTGGTTTATATTTGTGTTTTTGGCAAAATTATGCAAAAAAAGGATGACCTGCGTACCATACACGCATGGTGTATGTACGACTGGGCTAATTCGGCTTACATGCTGGTAATTAGCTCAACACTTTTTCCGGTATATTACAATTCGGTTACACGCAGCGCTTTTAATGGAGATATTGTTGATTTTCTTGGCTGGCGCGTGAGTAATACGGTTTTATATTCATATTCTCTTGCTTTTGCCTTTTTGTTGGCGGCGCTGCTTTCGCCGCTGCTGGCGGGCATTGCCGACTACGGCAGGTTTCGCAAACCTATGATGCGTTTTTTTACCCTACTTGGTTCGCTGGCCTGTATCGGTTTGTTCTTTTTTGAAGGTGATAATATTGTCTGGGGTATTTTGTGCAATATTTTGGCCTGCTTTGGCTATACGGGCAGTTTGGTTTTTTACAATGCCTACCTGCCCGAAATTGCAAGTCGTAACCGTTTAGACAGTGTGAGTGCTCGTGGTTTTGCCTATGGTTACTTGGGCGGAGTAGTATTACTGGTCATTAATTTGATGATGGTGCAGCATCCCCAATGGTTTGGCATTATCAATCAGTTGTTTGCCGTACGCTTATCGCTGGCTTCCGTTGGGGTTTGGTGGATTGTTTTCGCGCAATATACCTTCTTGTATCTGGAAACCAGCCACCAATCACCAGATATTTACACCAATTTACTTACGCATGGTTATGATAAACTGCGGTTGGTGTGGAAGCAATTGCAACATCTGAAATCTACGCAATATTATTTGCTTGCCTTTTTCTTTTACAGCATGGGCGTACAAACCGTTATGCTGCTGGCGGCCACTTTTGGCGAAAAAGAAATTAAAATGAGTGCCGATAAGCTCATTATTACTGTGCTTATTATTCAACTGATTGCTATACCCGGCGGCTATCTGTTTGCATGGCTTGCCAAATCGGTAAGTAACCGCCTATCTATCAACATTATGCTAAGCCTTTGGTTAGTGGTTTGCATGGGGGCTTATATGGTGCAGCAAGAAACCGGCTTCTATTTGCTGGCAGCATTTGTAGGGCTGATTATGGGCGGTATCCAATCGGTTTCGCGTTCTACCTATACCAAACTGATTCCCAAAGATACGGCAGATAATACGTCATTTTTCAGTTTTTATGACGTGGTGGAGAAAGTTTCCATCATTGGCGGCACATTTACCTTCGGGCTGATAGAACAAATTACCCAAAGCATGAGAAACAGTGCGCTTGCTTTGGGTGTGTTTTTTATTCTGGGATTGTTAGTAATGACTCTTGTGCACGTGCCTCGCCACAGGGTGCTTCTGAGGCAAATTGGCGGCTATTGATTCAGCCATTCAAAAGCCTTGGCCTCTTCTTCCAAAAATGCAGTCTGATATTCAGCCGTAGTGCCTTCTTCCTTGGTTTGCTGCTACCCATTTTCTGTTGTGTAGTTGTATACAAGTATTTTTAAATTATGTTAAAATAGTATGTATATTGTTGCAGATGACTTAGTTATTTGCCCACTTTAAATCCGAAATCGCAATTTCAAAATCTTGCAGTACTTATGGTTCTTACTCCCCTGTAAAAGTTTTAAAAGGAATTGGTGCGTAGTATATCATTGTACCGATGAGGAGTGCAGCTGCAAAGCCGTTGGGTGTTGCAAAAGCCACAATACCCGATAAAACAGCTATCAGAAAATTGCGTTTTTCATGAGCTAAGTCTTTTACCAAAAATATCAGGCTCAAACCCTCAAAGAAGAGGATGACTCCCAAAACAGGGAGTGGAAAAATTTGCACAATTTGCTCAAATCCATTGCCAAAAAACAGCCCCAACACCATGTAGAACAAGCCGTAAATCAGTACGGAGCCGCCGTTGCGACCGCCGAAGGTGTAGTGCCCTACCATGCCGCCTGCACCATGACAGCAGGGAATCCCACCCAGAAAAGGTGCTATCAAGTTCATCAGCGAATAGGTAAGGCCTATTTTTTTTATAGTAATATCTTTCCGTTTGGGAAAAAGGTCGCTGCTGATTTGCTTAGTGGCAATAATGGAATTGCCCAAAGAGAGCGGTATTTGCGGTATGGCGAGCCATACAAAACCTTTGGCAATATCATCGGCCGAGAGAATAAAAAGTTGCGGCAACTGAAAAGCAACGGCATTGGTAAAAGTTGTGGCAGACACCTTAAACACCAGCGCATAAATCAGCCCCAGAGCTATTACAGCCAGTGCTGCAGGATATTTTTTGTTGTCCAGTAAAACAAGGACAAATGCAAAGGCTACTGCCGCCAACACATAACCTTGCCACTGTTCTGCTGCCACGTATTCTTTGATAGCTAGCGAGCACAGGCTAACACCCAGCCCCAGTTGCAAGCCTCTGACAACAGCCTTAGGAATAAGGCGCATGAGGCGGTCTAACGCACCCGTCAGCGACAGCGCAAGCATTACCAGTCCGATGGCAAGCCCTGCCCCCAGCAAAATATTGCCTGTAATTTTCTGCGCAATAACCAACGATGCCATCGCTTTGAGCGGCTGCACGGGCATTGGCATACGGTAGGTAAGAGCGGTCAGCACCTGTAACAGCCCGAAAATGGTCAGCACGTTGGCGCTTTCCAGCCCCGAAGCCATAATAACAGCCACCAGCAGCGGAAAATCCGTGCCGATGTCGCCAAATGCACCGGACAGTTCTTGTCGGTTGATTTTGAGCATAATTTGTTTAGCAGATGCGCAATTTAAAAACTTAGCACTTACCGCCAAGCAAAGGTTTTGTTGGCGCAAGTATAAAACATCAGACCTGACAGGTTATACGGCAACTTGTCAGGTCTGTTTTTATGTTCCGCGATTTTTCAAATATTACTTCGCGTAGCTCACCGAGCGGGTTTCGCGAATAACCGTAACTTTGATTTGTCCCGGGTATTGCATGTCTTTTTCTATCTTCTGCGAAATATCAAAAGACATTTGGCTTGCCTTTTTGTCCGATACGTTGTCTGCATCAACAATCACGCGCAGTTCGCGGCCTGCCTGAATGGCATAGCACTTGTTCACGCCTTTGAACGACAGTGCCAGTGCTTCTAAGTCTTTGAGGCGTTGCACATAACTTTCCATCATTTCGCGACGGGCACCCGGGCGCGAGCCTGAAATGGCATCGCAAGCCTGTACGATAGGTGATATGAGTGAGGTCATCTCAATTTCGTCGTGGTGCGCACCAATGGCATTGCATACTTCGGAGTTTTCCTTGTACTTCTGTGCCAGTTCCATGCCCAGCAGCGCGTGCGGCAGTTCGTGTTCCTCATGCCATACTTTGCCAATGTCGTGGAGCAAGCCCGCACGTTTGGCCAACTTAGCATTGAGCCCTAATTCGGCAGCCATGATGCCGCACATTTTGGCAACTTCTTTGGAGTGCTGCAACAGGTTCTGCCCGTAGGATGAGCGGAAACGCATCCGCCCCACCATTTTAATCAGTTCGGGGTGCAGACCGTGAATACCCAGTTCGATGACTGTGCGCTCACCGATTTCAACAATTTCTTCTTCAATGGCTTTTTGTGTTTTGGCCACTACTTCCTCGATGCGTGCAGGGTGAATGCGGCCGTCGGCAACGAGGCGGTGCAGTGCCAGTCGGGCAACTTCGCGGCGTACAGGGTCAAATCCTGAAAGGATGATGGCCTCGGGCGTATCATCAACAATGATTTCTACGCCGGTGGCAGCTTCCAGCGCACGTATGTTGCGGCCTTCGCGCCCAATGATTTTGCCTTTCAAGTCGTCGCTTTCCAGATTGAATACCGAAACGCAGTTTTCAATGGCATGTTCGGTGGCGGTGCGCTGGATGGTATTGATGACAATTTTTTTGGCCTCTTTTGTGGCAGTGAGGCGTGCCTCTTCCATAATGCTTTTGATTTCGGCAGCAGCTTTGGTTTGTGCCTCGCTCTTCAGCGCATTGATGAGTTGCTCGCGAGCTTCGTCGGCTTTTAAATTGGCTATTTTTTCCAACTGTGCCACTTGCGAGAGGCGCAACTGCTCGGCTTCTTCAATCTTTTTGGCAGCAACATCCAACTGCTTGGCAACTGATTCGCGCAGTTTTTCGGCCTCTTCCATCTTCTCTTTGAGTTGCTCCTGCGCTTTGGTGAGGATTTGCTCTTTCTTTTTGAGGTTGGCTTCTACTTGTTTAAGTTTGTTTTCGTACTGCTTAACTTTTCCTTCGTTGGTGATGATTTGCTCTTTGCGGCGGTTCATTTCATTCTCAAACTCCGATTTTTGTTTGAGAACTCGCTCCTTAGATTCAATCTCCTTGTTTTTCCAGAAAGTTTCGGCTTTCAGTTCGGCTTCTTTAATAATGAGATTGGCCTTTTCAGCAGCCTCTGCTTCTTTTTGTTTAAAAACCCGCATCAGCAGGAAGTATCCGATGCCGACACCTACCAGCAGGGATACAATAGCAATAATTACGTCTGTCATTGTACAATGTATATAAAAAATAAAACCATCATGCAGGCGCTGCAACCGACACAATGAACAGACTTTACAGAAAGAAAAAACGAAACAGCATTACAGCATATCAGGTATCAAACGCTCTAACTCCAACACTTTGTGGTGTATGGCTTGTATGCTTTCTTTATTGGCCAGCTCTTCTACGATGATATCAAATGCCACCATTGCCAATAAATCCTGCTTATCGTAAATGCGCATACGCTCCTGCTTATCCTGAATGCGTTGTTTGAGCAATATGGCTGCCTTCTCGAGCAATGGGGCATCTTCGGGGGCAACCCTGAGGTTATATTCCCGATTGGCAATTACCACTTTCACACTTTGGCTTTGCATACAGGCCGATATTTATTCCAAATAATGCTTAGTCGTTTTTGGGTAGCCAACTGTTCAGAAAAACCAGCACGTGGTCAATCTTTTTGATGTATTGGTCAAGCCACTCTTTTAATTCTTCTGTTGTCAAATCATCGGTTGTCAGTGCTGCAGCTAACTTGTCCGTTAGCAGCGCTGCGGTTTGGGCAGCCTGACGGGAAGTTTCCTGCATATCACCAATCGCTTTGCGAAGACCGGCCACCTCTTCGGTTAGCTGCAAACGTTGCTTTTCTGATTCCCTATAAGCACTTAAAAGGCTGATTATTTTGTTTTCCAGCCGTTGTAAGTTTACCTCAGGGCTATCAGGCGCATGTTCTGTTGCAGGTATCACAGATAAGGTACTCAATTCAACAGCAAGCGATTCACTTTGATTTTTAGCTATCAAAAATAAAACTTAACTTTGAATAATGCAAAAATCGAGGGTTGAATCGTGCAAGTTTGCCTGTGTTATCCAATCATCAGATAGGTTCGCGGATATTTAAGCAGGTTGCTCTTGGGCGTTCCGCTGAGTGCAATGGCCAGCGTCAGAGGCCCGATACGCCCAATGAACATAGATACAATGATGATGATTTTTCCGCCTACGCTCAGCGAAGAAGTTAGGTTCATGCTCAAACCAACGGTAGCAAATGCCGAAATTTGTTCAAATACCAACATGTAAATCGGTTGCTGCGGTTCGGTAAGGGTAAGCAGCAATACGGCAATGCTGTTGTAGGTAAATGCAAACAGCAGCAATGTAAATGCTCTATTTACCAATTCGTTAGGAATGTAGCGCTGTTCAATAATGATTTTTTTTTCGCCGCGGATGTTGCGAATGGCGGAAAGTACTACCAATGCAAAAGTGTTGATTTTGATACCACCGCCCGTACTGCCCGGAGCCGTTCCAACAAACATAAGAAATATGCACAAAATAATAGTTGGGTTATGCAATGCGCCAAAATCCATGGAGTTAAAACCAGCGGTGCGCGTTACTGCGGATTGGAACAAGGCTGTAACCAATGCCTGCCCGATATTAAGCACCCGTAGTTTTTCATATTCCAATACCATGAATGCCAACGTCCCGCCTGTAAGCAGGATAAATGTGCCGGTGAGCGGAATTTTTGTGCTAAGTTGCAACTTTTTCCAAGGTTTGGCTATGCGCTCCCGAATGTTGGCAGGTGAGAATATATCTTCAATCACATTGAAGCCCATGCCGCCAAATACGACAATGATGGTTGTAATAAAATGTAGACCAAACATTTCGTGGATGAAGAACTGATGGTTGTAGTATCCATCGGTAAACAGGCTGAAGCCTGCATTGCAAAAAGCTGATATAGAGTGGAATACGGAGTAAAAAATGCGTTCGCCGATATTGGTAAAAGGGCTTGTGCCGCCTGCCCAGCGTTCGTCGTCCCAAGCGTTGTAAATAGCAATGGCACCTAACAGCTCTATGATAAAAGTAATGACTACAATTTTCCGCAAGGCTGCTTTGGCCTCTGTGAGCGACTCGGCGCTGAGGTGGTTCTGAATCATGGATTGTTGTTTGATGCCCACGCCGCCGCTCATAAAGGTGGCAAAAAAAGTGGCAAATGAAACCACCCCCAAACCGCCTAACTGAAAAAGCAGCATGATAACAACCTTCCCTTTAAAGGTGAAAAAGGTTGCTGTATCTACCACAATCAGCCCGGTTACACAACTTGCACTTGCTGAGGTAAACAAGGCATCAAGAAAGGAGATTTCGCCCTCTACGGTCATGGCGGGCAGCATCAGCAAGCCCGTACCTACTAAAATGAGCAATGCAAAACTTGCCATAAAAATTACTCCCGGCTTTACCTGAATTTCGGCGAGCAGTACCGAAAGCCTAGCCAAATCCAAAATGGTAAGCATCACCATAAAAACGCCTGTCAGGTGCTCGTAAATCAACGGGGCAGGCTCTATGGAAAATAGCAGCAGATAATACAGCAGTGGTGGAATACCGATAATTTGCTCTACAATGATATGGATAATCAACAACCCGTACAGTGCTGCCTCCGGCTGCGACTCGCGCAGAAACGTCAGTCGGTTAATACTGAAAAACCAGCGAGCTAAAAATACACAAAGGAATAACAGCAAAAGCAGCTTATACATTTCCTGTATCTGCACATATTCGTGCCGGGTATGGATAAAACCATACCGATAGGTAAGCAGAATCACTGTCAGTACGGAAGTAGTGTAGGATAGCCATTGCAGTAAGCGATTGGCAGGTTCGCGGTACTGAAAAAAGAAACTATCCAAGCGACTCCAAGCCATGTTTTGTTTTTTTACTTACTTTGCAAATGTAAGAAACCTGTCAGGATTAGCCCTTACAGGGTTGTCATTTACCCGCCGATATCTATGTCAAATGATGCTATCGTCTGCCTGAGAGATGTTACCATTGCCCATGCACAACACCCTGTTGTTGAACATGTAAGTTTTGAAATCAGCAAAGGCGAGTTTGTCTATCTGTTAGGCAAAACCGGCAGCGGCAAAACTTCGCTCCTGCGAGCTATCTATGCCGACCTGCCGCTACTTAGCGGCACAGGCGAAGTGGCAGGATATGCGCTGCAAAACCTTCGGCGGCAAGACCAGCCCTTTCTGCGGCGAAAACTCGGCATCGTCTTTCAAGATTTCCAACTGTTTCACGACCGGACGGTAGCCGATAACCTGCTGTTTGTAATGAAAGCCACCGGTTGGAGAGACCGCGTACACATGAAAACCCGCCTCAACGAAGTGCTGATGCAGGTGGGGCTGCTTAGTACTATCAATAAAATGCCGCATCAACTTTCCGGCGGCGAACAGCAGCGGGTTGCAATTGCCCGCGCCTTAATCAATGACCCGTACTTGCTGCTTGCCGACGAACCGACCGGCAACTTAGACCCCGCAGTAGCTTCGGATATTTTGGATTTGTTTGTGCGCATTCATCAGGGCGGGACAGCCATTTTGATGGCTACACATAACCACAGTTTTCTGAAACGCTTTCCCGCGCGCGTGCTGTTGTGTGAAAATCATACCATCCGCGATATTCCCCGCGAGCACATCATCCGCAAAATCAATGAGTAAGTAAGTGAAATGAAATGTTATTTCGGAATACAGATTTGGGATTTTGGATGCGCAGCGAATCGCTTCATCCGCAACAACTTGAGTGCTATTGTGTTTCTGATTGGCTCAACTGCTTGGCAGCAAAATCAAACAGCCAAAGGGGGGGCTTCATTTCCATATTTGTTACGTTGAACAAACTCCCCTTTGGCTTGAAAAAAATAAGTCAGTGGTGGAAATTAGCGAGCGATGCGGACGGTTTGAGAAATAACTTGCTCGCCACAGGTAATAGTGAAGGTGTAGCTACCTGAAGGTTGCTTGGAGAGGTCAAAAAAGCGGTAGAAATCTTCGGCAGTAGAGCTTCCATTGTACACTTCTTCGCCTTTTTCATTGAAAATACTGATATCTACCTTCTCTTTGGCAAAATTCTGGAAATATGCCAAGTGAAACAGTCCTTTTTGAGCACCTTCGGTAACATTCATGACCAGCTTGGCTGTGTCTTTGCCGCGCACTTCCACCAATTGCGTAGTAACGCCGTCTTTGCCAATCAACTCGAACTGATAAGTGCCTTTGCCTAACAGGCTGACATCGTATAAACGTGCAACAGATTGCGCAATCGTTTCTTGGTGTACTACCTTACCTGTTTGGTCTTTGATTTTCAGCACCAACTTTTCTCCGGCTGCATTATCGCAGGCAAAAATCACTTTCTCGGCGTTTTTTACTGCCGCAACGTTAAACTTAGGCCCATCGGCTGCCCAAAGAGGTACGGCAGCCATCCCAGCTGCCAGCACCAATGTTGCTTGAATCAACTTTTTCATTTTTGTAATGAATTAGGTTAAATATTTAATTCATTGCAAAAATAGGCTGTTATTTTTAAAATTTAATAATTTATGAATTGATAAAATTATAAATAATTGATTGTCAGTATATTATTTTTTGTTAATTAATAATAGCATAACAATAAATTCGTATTGTTAAAATATTAGCAATTAATAAGCTACTCCTTTTGAATATGAGTAGATGCGCCTTGCTTCACACTAATGGTTGTGTGTCCAAAGTAGCGGGCAAAAGAGCGATTAGCTCAGTTGCTTGTATCTGGTATAAAATCCCCTTTCCAGATAGTTAAAGGCATTGCCTGCAAAGTATCTAATACCAATTTTGATTTCCCGCCCGTTGCCGGTGCATCATCTAATAGCGCCGCGTTATTTCCATGTCATGCCCGGCAGCACTTCCTGACCTGATATCTACCCACATATGCCGCATACATACTGCGGCAACAACAGCGTCAGCAACATTGCTCCGAAACAACAGATTGCCATCTTTGGCCTGCTTCATGAAGGAGATTATGCCTTTGCAGGAAAGCCGCCAGATACATAAGAGATAAAATCCAGCCTGTTATAAAAAATACCAGCCCTGTATCAATCTGCCGGGAAGCAATGTAATTCACCAATAATTTGAGAATAAAAAACCACAGGTAGCCAAACGCAAAAGTAGCTACAAAAGGTAACCACAAAGGCAATCGTAACTGTGGCGTGGCAATAGCGCTGCTATGCCTGCATAAAATGTTACCAGATATACCAGTAAAATACCTGCAGGAACTAAGCGAAAACCGATGCCCTGCACATCCGCCGGCTGAAATAATGCCTGAACCAACACACCTGTATAGGCGGCCGAACGTTTCATCAGCACCATTGCTGTTTGCCAAATGATTTGTGTACGCACCAGTAATCTGCTGCTTCAAAATCGTCTGCCCCTGTATGATTTTAGTGAGTTATAAAAAAGCGGTACATCGTACATCAGCAGTATTCGGTTCAGGATTTTTTGCAGCATCGCATTGTTGATTTTTTGCTGCGATTATAAATATTTCCCGTGCCAATCACACAAAATCACCTATTTTTGTGTTTATATTTAGTCTAAATCCCGACTTATTTATGAAACCTGCCTATAACGTTGATAACTTGTACAAAAAGCTCATCAACATCTACACGGAAGCCGTCCCCAACCCTAATGCAATGAAGTTTGTGGCCAATACCATGCTGGTAGCCAATGAAGACATTGTGAAGGATTATCCCGATGCGGCATCAGCCACCGATTCGCCGCTGGCACAGGAACTGTTCAAGTTCCCGTTCGTACAGCGCGTATTCATTGCGTCTAACTTTGTAACCATCACTAAGGATGAGGCTTCAGACTGGGCAGAACAAATTCCCGTGATGCGCCACTTCCTGAAAAACTATCTGGAAGAAGACAGCCCGATTTTTGAAGGTGAGGGTGCAGAGGACAATCCGGCAGCTAACCCGAACGATTCGGAAGCAGTGAAAAAAATCAAAGGTATTTTAGATGAATACATCCGTCCTGCCGTTGAAATGGACGGTGGGCACATCATGTTTCACTCGTTTGACCCTGAAACAGGGATGGTAAAGGTGCTGTTGCAGGGTTCGTGCAGCGGTTGTCCGTCTTCCACCATTACGCTGAAAGCTGGTATTGAAAACCTGCTGACACGTATGATGCCCGGCGAAGTGAAGTCGGTGGTAGCCGAAGGTGTGTAACATCTTACAGCCCAGTGCACGACAAAGGTTTATAGTCCTTTGCGGTGCATTGTTTGTTTAAAACGCAAATTATCGGGCGTTAAAAATATTTCTTTTGGCAGATAAAGTCCCCTGCCGTGTTTTAACAGTCTTCGTTATCTTCCCAATGCCTGATACCGATTGGCATTGGTCGGGTCTATGCTTGTGAGAATCGTTGCAGCTTCTTTGCGGGTGGCAACGTCGGCTTGTGAAAAAATATTAACAATCTCCTCTGCTTTAGAGTCAAAAAAAGCATTTACCATGACAGCATTGGGGCGCACCTGATTGACTTGTGCAATTTTTTTAATGGCTTCCAAAATATTTTTTCTGCCTGCTTCGGCATTTTCGGCAAAGTAATCCAGCCCTTTGCGATGGTATAAGTACAGTGCTTCGCGATAACCACTCAACTGTGGATTGTTCAGGTTTTCGGCAATAAAGTAGCGATTGCGGGTATCGCTGTTGTTCCAGCCTTGTGCATTGGCTTGTTGTGAGTTGTTCAAGATGTTCAGCATACGCTCAATGTATGCATTGCCGCCCTGCGGTGCAAAACTGTCTGCATCCAATGCCAAAATCGTGTAGGCGTAGTAAGCAAGCGTGGTCGTCAGGTTGGTAGAAAACAGGTTTTCTGTAAAAATGAGTGGCTGCGAAGGAAAAAATTCAAAGTTGAAATTGCGGTCAAAAAATGTGAGCAGCACTGTTTCGTAATTGCTCCCGTAAACAGGCCTGCTGGACTGAATTTGTACGTTGGCTGTGTAACGCCCATTGACAAGGTCAGTTCCGCCGGTGAGGGTAATCAGGATGTTGCACTTTATCCGCTCGTGTTGTTTGTAGTTATCGTTTGTCCAGCGGGTAGTATTCATAAAATTGGCAATTGCATTGCGCAGTTGTTGGATAACTTGCCGCTCTTGTGTTTGTACTTGTACATCATTGATAATAATATTGGCATTTAATTCCTGTGCCAGTGTACTGCAAGCTATTGCAAAGCTCAATGTAAGTATGAGAAATTTGTTAAACCACATGCGATTTAGCTTGAAGAATGTTTGTAAGATGCCGAACAATAATGCGTGCCACTTCGGTTTTGGGCAGAAGGGGCAATACCTCGCGCTTGCCTTGGCGAAACAGCAGCGATACGCGGTTGGTGTCATGCCCGAACCCCGCGCCTGCATCGTTGAGCGAATTGAGCACAATCAGGTCAAAGTTTTTGCGTTCCATTTTGCTCTGTGCATGTGCTTGCTCGTTTTCGGTTTCCAGTGCAAAGCCTGCGTGCACTTGCCCTGCTTGCAGTTTCTGCCCTGTATCGGCTGCAATATCAGGATTTTTGACCAGTTCAATGGTCAGTGTGTCGCCTTGTTTTTTGATTTTTTGCGCAGCTGCATGCATCGGGGCGTAGTCGGCAACGGCGGCACAATGCACAATAATATCGGCTGTTGCTGTGCGCATAGTTACTGCTTCGTGCATTTGCCGTGCGGTTTGTACATGGGTAATTTGTACCGACGGGTGCTCTAATTGCAAGGTCACAGGCCCTGAAATGAGATTTACTTGTGCGCCTGCATCGGCGAATGCTTGTGCCAGTGCGTAGCCCATTTTACCCGTAGAGTGGTTGGTAATATAGCGTACGGGGTCAATGGGTTCTATGGTCGGCCCTGCGGTAAGCAATACTTGTTTGCCTGCCAAGGGGCGGTCTGCGGAGAAAAAAGCTGCTATCCATTCGGCCATTTGCTCGGGTTCTGCCATTCGCCCTTTGCCGTGCAAGCCGCTGGCGAGTTCCCCCTCGCCCGGTGGTATGATTTGACAACCGTCTGCCTGCAATTGGCTGATGTTGCGTTGTGTGGCTGGATGCAACCACATATCCAAATCCATTGCGGGAGCAAGCACAACGGGACAGCGCGCAGAAAGGTAAACAGCTGTCAGCAGATTATCGCAGTGGCCATGGGCTATTTTGGCAATGGTATTGGCCGTAGCCGGTGCAATTACCATCAGGTCTGCCCATAGACCAAGCGCCACATGATTGCTCCACTCCCCTGTGTTGTCATCGGCTACATAGCGGGTCAGTACAGGATTTTTGGACAGCGTAGCAAGCGTAAGGGGGGGGATAAAATCAGAGGCTGCCTCGGTCATAATAACCTGTACTTCAGCCTCTTGTTTTATCAAAAGCCGAACAAGGGTTGCAATTTTATAGGCGGCAATGCTGCCGCACACGCCTACTAAAATTTTTTTCCCTTTCAGCATATGGGGTTCTATTCTGTATCGTCGTTGCGATAGTATATCAATTTGCCTTCCAGATACTCATCGGTGGCAATGGTTGTAGGTTTAGGCAGTCGCTCATAATAACGCGAGATTTCAATTTGCTCGCGGTTTTCATGAATTTCTTCCAAGTTGTCAATACCTGTTGAAAATTCTTCCAATTTGCTCGCCAGTTCTTCTTTGAGTTTGGAGGCTATCTGACGGGAGCGCTTGGCAATAACTACGACAGCTTCGTATATGTTGCCGTTGGCCAGTTCTGCTATTTTGGCAATATCACGGGTAATAAGTGAGGTATTGCTGTTATACTTATACTTAGACATATGAACAGTGTTTTTGATGATTGCGGATTGATGTTATTTCTGTGCCGTTTTTTCGGCTTTCTCCCTTTCTTTCTGCATGGTTGCTTCTACGGATGCCACGTTTTTGAGTTGGCGTTGCGTGTTGTCAAAGATGTTTTCCGCCTGTCTCAGAAAAATGCTTTTCGGATATTTATCAACGAAAGCCTGATAAATTTTTACCACTTCTGTAAATCGCTCGCGCTTTTTGTCAATATAACTGTTTTGTGCCAGTTCATATTGTGCCTCTATTCTGCGGAAAGCCGCTTCTTCCTGATAGCGGGAGTCGGGAAAATCTTTCTGAAAATTATCATAGGCAATCACCGCTGCCTTGTAACGCTCTAACTGCTGATAAAGTTTGGCATTTTTAAAAGCCTTTGTTTCCAACTTGGCACGCAGGGTGGTAATAGCACCGGCTGCTTGCTGTGCATAGCTGCTGTTAGGATAGCGGTTGATAAAGTCCTGAAACGCATCAATGGCCGTGATGGTGTTTGCTTGGTCAAGGTGTATCGGAGGCGAGCTCATGTAGAGCGAATAGCAGTGCATGTACAGCGCTTCTTCGGCAAACTTACTGCGGTTGTATGTATCATGAAATTTCTTGAACTCTGCCGCACTGGTTTCGTACTGCCCTTGTTTGTAATAACAATAAGCCCAATAGAACTGCGCCTTTTCAGCCTCTGGCGTACCTCGAATGATAGGCACTAGATCTTCTAACAGCACGCCTGCACGATAATAGTCACCCTTTTTTTCGTAGTACTCTATGGCAGCATTGTAGCGGAACTTCCAGTCCTCGTTTTTGATGATTTTCTGAAACTTACTGCACGATGAGCCGCCTAATAATACGAAAAGGGTTGCAATGGCAACAGATACGTTTTTACGGATTAGCATACAAGCAAAGTTATGCGTTAAGCTGCAAATCGCAAAAAATATGCGGCTTAGGCGGCTTTATGCTTGCCAGAATAAAATTTCTGTTGCAGATTATCGTTAAAGTTTTATAGCTTTGACCAACTGACCACGTGAAAAGTGAGGATGTCCAAATACCTCTTCTGTTTTTTTAATTAAATAAAAAGCCTATGGATACAGGCTTAGCACCTTTTCCGGAAGAACGCACCGCTTTGGGAATGTGTGCAAAAGATTTTATTAATCCGATGGTGCCGCCGCTCAAACCGGCTGACAGTGTTGGGCGCGCCTTGGCGTGGATGGAAGAATTTCGCGTACATCAATTGCCGTTGATTGAAGATGGGGCTTACAAAGGCATGTTTTCCGAATCGGCACTGTATGATGCAAATCTCTCTCCCGACATGCTGCTTGGCAGCCTTACCCCCGATTTGGCAGATTGTTTTGTAACAGAAGACCAGCATTTTTACGAAGTAATTCGCATTGCCGAGTCGTTTAAGGTGCAAACCGTTCCCGTGCTTTCTAATGAACGTGCATTCAAAGGCGTGATAGTACTACGTGATACGGTAGGAGCTTTGGCGCGTGCATTTGCCATCCAAAACCCGGGGGGTATTATTGTGCTGCTGATGCCTGCCTACAATTATTCGCTGGCAGAAATCAGCCGACTGGTAGAGTCTAACAATGCCAAAATTCTTAGCAGCTATGTAGAACCCGACACACAAAACCCTACAATGGTGAAAGTAACGCTCAAACTCAGTGTGATGGAAATTTCAAGGGTAATTGCCACACTGGAGCGCTTTGGTTATCATGTGGTGGCGCGTTTTGATGAGAATGAAGACGTTGATATCAATCGCGAGCGCTTGGATATTCTTTTAAAATACCTTGAAATCTGATGAAAATAGCTTTGCATAGCCGCCCTGTCGAGAGCCGGAAGCAACCCTATATACAAACTATTTTTGAAGAACTTCATAAACTGGGCGCGCAGTTGCGTATCTCCGAGTCTTTTAAAGGACATCTGGACGAAACAGGTTTGGAAGTTGCCTGCGAATATACTTTTTCCAGTTATCACGAATTGGCAGGTACCGACCTGATGCTGAGTGTCGGCGGAGACGGTACACTGCTGGAAACCATCACATTGGTACGTCATATAGGTATTCCTATTCTGGGTATTAATTTGGGAAGGCTCGGATTTTTGGCCACTCTCTCCAAAGAAAATATTGCCGAAGGTTTGCGTGCCGTTATGAAAGGCAAATACAGCATCGAGGAGCGCTCCATGATTCGCTTAGACAGCAGCATTAACCTGTTCGGCGACCTAAACTTTGCACTGAACGAATGTACCATCAGCAAGCGGGACAGTGCCTCAATGATTATTGTACATGCCTACTTAGACGGCGAATACCTCAACTCTTATTGGGCGGACGGCTTGATTGTGGCAACGCCCACGGGTTCTACGGCCTACTCTATCAGTGTAGGAGGCCCGGTAGTATTACCCGATTCGCGCAGCTTTATCATCTCGCCCATTAGCCCACACAACCTGAACGTGAGACCTTTGGTAATACACGACGGCTGTGTGCTTTCCTTTGAGATAGAAGGGCGAAACAATAATTTTCTAGTATCGCTGGACTCCCGCTTCCGAACAGTAGATTCCGACGTAAAGCTTTCTTTGCGCAAATCAGATTTTAATGCGCGGCTGGTGCGGTTGGAGGGCGATAACTTTTTGCACACGCTGCGACAAAAACTTAATTGGGGAACCGATTCAAGAAATTAAATCCTCATAACTTTGTAAAATTGTTATTTTGAGGCACTTTTTTTGTGCGTTGATATTGGGCAGGCCGATACTGCATTCTTCCAAAAAGCATGGTTATGAAATCACTTAATTTACGCTTTTTACCTTTCTTCTTGTCTGTAACAGCGTTTTTGTTGGTGCAAAGGGCTGATGCACAGCTTATTGAGAAAAGGGAGAATCCTAAGTTTAAGCAAAACCCTAAGCATACATGGTCATGGTTCAACCGCAAGAAATACTGGAGCATAGGGGCAAGTATCAATGCCATGAATTATTTCGGCGATATTGTGCCGCAACCTTATTTCACCAGTATGGATTTGGGCTATACGCGCCCTAATTTTGCTATCCATGCACAAAAGCGCTATCGGCCTAACTTCAGTATGCGCTATTCGCTCTCATGGGGCAGGGTAAAAGGAGACGACACAACTAACATAGGACCTGATAAGCCACGTTGGGAACATAACCAGTTTCGCTACATTCGCAACCTGCGTTTCCGCAACGATATTTTGGAACTGTCTGCCGTAGGCATGTGGGATTTGGTAGGTAATCGCGGCACATTCTATCAACGCCCCAAGCGTGTGATTCCTTATTTGGTAGGTGGTGTAGCTGTTTTCAGACACAACCCTAAGGCACCAGCCCCCGAGGCCTTCGGGGGCGGCTGGGTTGCTTTGCAGCCTCTGGGAACAGAGGGGCAAGGTTATGCCGATGAATACGGTAAAAAATATTCACGCTGGCAAATTGCCATCCCCATGGGTTTTGGCATGCGCTACCGAATTGCTACCCGCTGGGACCTGGCTTTTGAGGTTTCTTATCGCAAACTTTTTACCGACTATATAGACGATGTCAGCCGCAAATATGTGGATTTGGGCATCTTTGGCGATAACGACTTAGCGCGTGCCATGTCTGACCGTTCGCTGGAAGGTGGTCGCAGAATTGACCAGTTGGGGCTGACCTTCAGACCCAACTTCTACACCTACGTAGGGGCAGACGGGCGCGTTTACAGAACGCTGGAAGGATTTGGCAATGAGCAGTACGAAGATAACATCCGCGGCAACTATCGCGATAAGGACGTGCTCATTATCGCCGGTATTCATTTGATGTACATTATCCCCGGTCAGGTGCGCTGCCCCGAACCGTTCAAAAAACGCTTCCGCAGACACCGTCTGTAATAACAATATTGCTTGTAATTTTTTGTACAGCTATTTTACATTAGGATAGGAATGGCTTTTTTGCTGATTATTTCTTCCTGCGGGCTACTATTTTCTTCCGAATGGTAAACAATTGCTTGGCAAATTGCCAAAGCCCGTAAACTAACTTCTGTACGGTAGCTTTCCCGAAAAAGTACAGATAAACGGCTGAGGCAACAGGGGAAAGCAACAGCAGCCACTCTTCCATTAATATAGCTTGATACAGCGGATATATGTTGGCTGCACCCACAATGCCTTTCAAACTGGCTTCCCAAAAAGTAGTTTGTTTCTCAAAAGCATTTAAAAATGTAGTGGTTTTTTCAAAGTGCAGGTTGATATGCTCTTTGTAGTGATTGTGCCAGTCGGCAGGGTCATACTGCTCCTGTGCCGGATTAGGTATGAAATTGATGACATCGCCAAACCCAATGACAGTGCGCAGCACGAAGGTATTGCCCTGATAGGTAAAAGGCGTTTCTATGCTATGTCCGCCTTCTTTCAGCAAATTGCGGGCAAACCGAAGTGCACGAACGGGTTTTTGCAGCCATTCTGTGGTGTTTTTCCATAATTGAGAAAGGTCGCGTTCAGCAGGCATTACTTCTTACTGAAAATTTGATTGAACGATTTTCCGGCTAAGTTGATAACAGTAGTGAACAGCGTATTCCAAAACTGTGTGGAGGTATTAATGGAGCGGTTATGCACGCCCATGATAATTTCCTTGATTTGTTCGGGCATATTGATATACTGCGGTGTAATGTATGAGGTAACATCGCCTTCTACCTGAATAACGGTTTGCAGTACGATTTGCTCGGTACCTATCTCATAGGCTTTGTAAATCATACCCAGCATATCGGGCAGAAACGGCAGTTCAATGGCACTGTTCATATGCCCCCAGTCCAAATCGTTGTTCCAAAGCGCGGTTTCCTGATGCGAGCGGAAAGGTACACATGACAGGGGCAACTCGCAGCGTTGATAACGCAAATAATTGAAATGCTCTTTATCTACGTAATAGATTTGCTTGTCCTCATCTTCGTGCTCGTTACTTTGGGTGAGCGTATCGGGAGCAAGGTCGCGGCGGAACAGTTTAAATATCCCAATCACATTGTAGCTCTGATTGCTAATCCGCTGCAAAATTTTATGACGACTGTTCAGCGTGTTCAGCTTGGCAGGGTCTGTTTCTTTCTGCATCAGTTCTTCCATCAGTTTCACGCCGCGTCCCGATTGGAGCGCCAATTCTTTAAAAGAAAACTCGCCGCCAAATTGCCATCGCAATACCTTGTCTGCATCTTCTGCCGTAATATTGGGGTCATTGGGCGACTTGACAAGCCCGTAGTCAATCAGTGTTTCCCGATAAATATCTGCCAGCTTGCGCAATAGTACCCGTTTGTTGCCGGGTATTTTTTCGGCAGACATATTTTGCTTAACAATCGTGTTGATTTCTAACCGCAACAGGTCAGAAGCAAGGTTTTTAATAAAATCACTCATTGAGCTTAGATTATTATCAGCCGATGCAAAAAATTATTGAGTGTCTTTGTTGGGGTTGATAACAAATCTGGGGTTGCTGTCTGTAACAATTTCGTTGGAGAAACTGCTGCTCAAAGCAGTAAAACTGTCATCGGCGGCCGACAGCCTGCTGCTGCTCATATCGGGTTGGTTAATATTGCTGCCGCCATAGGCCGGAGGCGGTAAATTGATATTGAGTGGTGCATTGCCTTGCAACTGTTGGTACATGTTTACCAATGAAAGAATCGTAGCAATATTATTCTGAATCACCTGATAGCCGTGCGCTTCTTTCTCTTTGTGGAACTGCCGCACCCAGTCATAGCGCGAAGTGGTCAGCTCCTGACTCATGCGCACGGTGATATCGCCCATGAGCATATTAATACGGCTTTCCAGAATGAGGTATTCACCGCCTGCGGGCTGTACGTTTTCCTTGCTGTCGAGCTTAAAATCGCCGACAATGGTTTTGATATCCAGCGTGGTCATGCGCGAAAGGCTATCTTTGATGCGCTCCAAAAAACTATTGAATTGGGTGTCCATATTGTTCTGATTTTGAATTAGTAACACAAGTTAATTAAAAATTTGTAAGCAGCTGCTTTTGTGTATAATCTGCCAGCAATTGTACAATGCCTGCCATATCGGTTTGTCCGCTTTTGTTCTCATATTGCCAAGTATAGTAGGGCATGTGGTCGAGTGCCTGCCCGATTTTCCATCGGGAATCGGCCGCCTGCCGCAGTTGAATACCTCTTTTGGCTAAGGCTTTTGTCAGCCAATAAGAACATGTTTCCGACAAATGCAGGTTTGCATGCAATACATGGCTTGTAGTTGGCATCGGGAAGTCGAAATGCCCGGTATAAGGATTGAAGAACACATGTGAACCCGAGAAGATATGGCCGATTTTGTTTTCAAGAACCAATTGCTCCGGCAGGTTGCTGTGCAATAAGTTATCATGGTCTATCAGCCATAAAAAATCAGCTGTATGGATGGCCAACTCAATATGGTGCGAGCTTAGCAAAATAGCTTTGCCGTTTGCTTTTGCATATGCCGCGAGGCTGTTAAGCAGCAAGGCACTGTTGGCAAGGTCTAAATGTGCCAGAGGCTCGTCTAACAGCAGGACGGGGGTATCTTGTGCAAGTGCACGTGCTATCATGAGCTTTTGGCATTGCCCGTCGCTCAATTCTTCAATCAGGCAATTTTGCAGGTCGGTTGCATAGGTGATTTGCAATGCCTGTTCAATCAGTTGGCAATCGTGCGGGTTTAGCCTACCCGTCCAGTTGGTGTAAGGTGCTCTGCCCAATGCAACGAGCTCATAGCCCGACATGAATTGCGTATGCGGCCGTTCGGTTAATACAACTGCTATTTGGCGAGCCAGCCACTCATGGTTCGCTTGGGGCGAAACAGTTCCCGTTTCGGTGCGTATTGTGCCGCCGAGTGCAGGCAACAAGCCGGCGAGCGTGCGTATCAGGGTGGATTTTCCGCCGCCATTGCGCCCCAGTAAAATAGTGAGTGTACCGGCCGGCAAAGTCAGATTCAGCCCTTTGAGCAAAGGGTTTCTCGAGTAGCCGATGCTGAGTTCCTCACTTTGCAGCAGTATCATAAAGTCGCATGTAAACAAGCCCTAAGGACAGTCCTCAGGGCTTGCTGGAAAATTTGGATTATGCTTTACTTGATTTCAAAATTGTAGTCGTCCATTACCTGTTGGTTTTGGTAAGTAACGCGGAAGGTATATTTACCTGTTTCTAACTTAGGTTTGATATCAAATTCGCGTGTTACCATACCGTTGGCAGCAGGTGTAACCGCTGTGTTGATGAAGCGGTAAGGCTGACCGTTGCGATACAGGGTGACATACAGCGTGCGGTCTGCACCTTCATCAAACATTTGCTCGCCAATGCGGAAAGTAACAGTGATTTTATCTACACGTCCGGCGTTATGCGTTTGTCCTTTGAGTTCTACGTCGTAGTCTTTGCCTAAGCCGCGCTTGAACAGGTACTTAGCTCTGAAATCGTACACGCGTTTGGCCACAGAGGTAGAAGTACGCGCCTGCATGGTGCGAATCTGCTCTTCTTGTTGTTTAATGATGGACTCAGCAGCAGTCAGTGCATCGCGAAGTTTTTCGTTTTCAGCTACTACGCTGTCAAGTTTCAACAGGATAGCACTTTGTTCCTGGTACATTTGGTCAAAGCGAGCTTTTTCTGCTTTGAGGGCTTCCAGTTCTTTCTGCGCACCTTTAAACAGTTTGATGGTTTTGCTCAATTGTCCGCTCAGGCTGCGGTTTTTCTTCATGGCTTCGTCCAAGTCAGCTTTGGTTTTTGCCAACCGGCTTTTCAGGTCGCCGATGTAATTGCCGATGCTGCGGTCGCGAGAGGCGATAATATCGTTCAAACGACGCTCATACTGTATTTTATTGGCGCGAATCTGTTCCAGTTTGGCGGCAGCTTCGTTGGGTTTGCCCGATAAAATACTTCTGTCGGCATTCACGGCTTCGGCAAGCTGTGCCAGTTCTACGCGTACCGAATCAGCATTCGGATAGGGGAAGCCGCCTTGTGTGTTATTAATTTCGGCATCATAGCGTGAGGCAAGCTCATCCAAATCGGAGCGCAATTCTTTCAATGCTTTCTGGTCGCGCTCGGTGTTGGTTCGATTGACCCATATCGCACCGGCAATTAGTGTGGTTGCCAAAAGGACAGCTATCACGGCTGCCACAGTTCCTTTGTTATTCATAAGCAAAAGAGGGTTAAAATTGGGGATACAATGACAGTGAAATTATTTCTTTAAGTAAAGGCATGTATTTAATTCATTTACAGTAAGAAATACCTTTGCGAAGGTAAGAAAAAATTTTTCCGTACAAGAATTACACAGCTAATTTTTGAACAAAAATTTTTTTGGCCTAAGTTTGCGGATTCAAAGCGGCTATACAATAACAGAAGCGACATCTGTTGGATAGTCGCTGCTAACCGGGCAAATAATAGTTGTTCACCATAAAAACCTGAAATACTTTGGCTAAAGTCATTGACGGAAGAATCAACTTTTCTTCCATAAATCATCATTTGGAGTATCCGGACTTTCTTGACGTGCAGTTGCAGTCTTTTAAGGATTTCTTCCAATTAGAAACCCCTGCCGAGAAACGTCAGCACGAAGGGTTGTTCAAAGTATTCAAAGAAAACTTTCCTATTTCAGACTCTCGCGAAAATTTTGTGCTAGAATTTATTGACTACTTGGTCGATCCGCCCAAGTATTCAATTGATGAGTGCATTGACCGCGGACTGAGCTACAACGTGCCGCTCAAAGCTAAGTTGCGTCTTTCATGCAACGATAAGGATAATGAGGACTTTGAAACCATCGAGCAGGAAGTGTTCTTAGGAAATATTCCTTACATGACTCCTCGCGGTTCGTTTGTTATCAACGGTGCCGAGCGCGTTATTGTATCGCAGTTGCACCGTTCGCCGGGCGTATTCTTTGCGCAAAGCAAGCACACGAACGGTACGAAGTTGTACTCTGCCCGTATTATTCCGTTCAAGGGTTCGTGGATTGAGTTTGCAACAGACGTGAACAACGTCATGTATGCCTACATTGACCGTAAGAAGAAATTTCCGGTAACTACCCTGCTTCGTGCCATCGGTTATGGTTCAGATAAAGATATTCTGGATATCTTTGGTCTGTCGGAAGAAGTACCTGCCACCCGCGAAAATCTGCAATTGGCTGTTGGTCGCAAATTGGCAGCAAGGGTGCTGAAAACTTGGTACGAAGACTTCACCGATGAAGAAACCGACGAGTTGTACAATATTATGCGCCATGATGTGATATTTGAGCGAGAGCACATCTTGGAAGCAGAAGATATTGACCTTATCCTTGACTCGGGCGTGTCTTCCGTTATCCTCCACCGCGAAGACATCAATGCGTTTGACTACGCCATTATTTATAATACGCTTCAAAAAGATACGTCTAACTCCGAAAAAGAGGCAGTTGAGCAGATTTATCGCCAATTGCGCAATACAGAAGCTCCTGATGAAGTAACCGCCCGCGAAATCATCCAAAGCCTGTTTTTCAGCGATAAGCGCTATGATTTGGGCGAAGTTGGTCGTTACCGTATCAACAAGAAGTTGAACCTCAGTACAAGCATGGATGTGCGTGTGCTGACTAAGGAAGACATCATTGAAATCATTAAGTATCTCATCACACTGATTAACTCAAAAGCGATTGTTGATGATATTGACCACCTGAGCAACCGCCGTGTCCGCACTGTGGGCGAGCAGTTGTATGCGCAATTTGGCATAGGTTTGGCGCGTATGGCGCGTACCATTAAAGAACGCATGAACGTGCGCGATAACGAAGATTTCAAACCTGTGGATTTGATTAATGCCCGTACGCTGTCTTCGGTGATTAACTCGTTCTTTGGTACCAACCAATTGAGCCAGTTCATGGATCAGACCAACCCGCTGGCAGAAATCACCCACAAGCGCCGTATGTCTGCTCTCGGCCCCGGTGGTTTGAGCCGCGAGCGTGCAGGTTTTGAGGTGCGCGACGTTCACTATACCCACTACGGCCGCCTGTGTACCATTGAAACACCGGAAGGCCCGAATATCGGTCTGATTTCGTCGCTTTGTGTACACGCCAAAGTAAACTCTATGGGCTTCATTGAAACCCCTTACCGCAAGGTACAAGGCGGCAAGGTAGATATTGATAACAGCCACGTGGTGTATCTGACGGCAGAGGAAGAGGATAATCACTACATCGCACAGGCCAACGCAGCGGTGAATGCCAACGGCGAATTTGAAATTGACCGCGTGAAAGCCCGTTTTGAAGGCGACTTCCCGATTGTAGAGCCTACCGAACTGACCTATATAGATGTTGCTCCTAACCAAATCGTATCGGTGGCGGCTTCGCTGATTCCGTTCTTAGAGCATGACGATGCGAACCGTGCGCTGATGGGTTCAAACATGCAGCGTCAGGCAGTGCCACTGTTGCGCCCCGAAGCACCAATTGTAGGTACTGGTCTTGAAAAACGCGTAGCAATTGACTCACGCACACTGGTTGTAGCCGAAGGCGATGGCGTAGTGGACTATGTAGATGCCAATAAAATTGTCATTCGTTACGACCTTTCCGACGATGACCTGCTGGTAAGTTTTGAAGGCAACCTAACAACTTACAAGCTAACCAAGTTCCGCCGTACCAATCAAGATACCTGCATCAATCTGAAACCCATTGTTAAAAAAGGACAACGCGTTACCAAAGGGCAGGTACTTTGTGAAGGTTATGCAACCAATAATGGCGAACTTGCCTTAGGGCGTAACTTGAAAGTGGCATTTATGCCTTGGCAAGGATACAACTTCGAGGATGCAATTGTTATTTCCGAAAAAGTGGTTCGGGAAGACATTTTTACTTCCATTCACATAGAAGAGTTTGAACTGGAAGTGCGCGATACTAAACGCGGGGAGGAGGAACTGACTTCTGAAATCCCGAATGTGAGCGAGGAAGCCGTTAAAAATTTGGACGAAAACGGTATCATTCGCGTAGGAGCAGAGGTAAAAGAAGGTGATATCCTGATTGGTAAAATTACGCCAAAAGGTGAAACTGACCCGACACCGGAAGAAAAACTGCTGCGTGCCATTTTCGGAGACAAGGCTGGTGACGTAAAAGACGCATCTATGAAAGCGCCTCCTTCTATGCGCGGCGTAGTAATTGATACAAAACTATTTACGCGTCCGAAAAAAGATAAAGACGTGCGCGCGCGTATGAAGCGCGATGTAGAAGCGCTGAAAACTAAGTATAGCAAGCAGTTGCTGGCATTGCGTGCTGAAATGATTGACAAGATGTTCTTACTGCTGGACGGTAAAACCAGCAGAGGTGTTTATCACAAATTTGGCGATGAAATTATTGCCAAAGGCATGAAGTTTACCCGTGCGAACATTGAAAGCAATCTGTTCCCGCCAAAGAATGCCTATCGCGATGAAAGCAACTACAACGTCCCCGAGGAAGCAAACCTGATTGCTGATATCAACTTGGACGGATGGACAGACGATGAGCGCATTAACGGCCTGATTGCCAAACTGGTGAAAAATTACAACATCAAACGCAATGAAGTTACGGGTACGTTCAAGCGCGACCGCTTTACTCTTGAAGTAGGTGATGAATTGCCCGCAGGCATTGTGCAGTTGGCGAAGGTTTATGTTGCCAAAAAGCGTAAGTTGAAAGTAGGCGATAAAATGGCTGGTCGCCACGGTAACAAAGGTGTTGTTGCGCGCATCGTTCGCGAAGAGGACATGCCTTTTTTAGAAGACGGTACGCCTGTAGATATTGTACTTAACCCACTGGGTGTACCTTCCCGTATGAATATCGGTCAGATTTACGAAACCGTTCTTGGTTGGGCAGGCTCAGTTTTAGGACGCAAATATGCAACCCCCATCTTTGACGGTGCAACAGAAAATGACGTGCAGAAAGAACTGGCCGAAGCAGGCCTGCCTGCATGGGGACGAACGGTGCTATACGATGGCCTCACCGGAGAACCGTTTGACCAAAAAGTTACTGTCGGGGTTATCTACATGCTCAAACTGGGGCACTTGGTAGATGATAAAATGCACGCACGCTCTATCGGCCCGTACTCTCTCATTACACAACAGCCGCTTGGCGGTAAAGCCCAATTCGGCGGACAGCGTTTTGGCGAGATGGAAGTGTGGGCATTGGAAGCCTTCGGTGCATCCAATATTTTGCAGGAAATTCTGACCATCAAATCTGACGATGTTGCCGGACGTGCGAAAGCCTACGAGTGCATTGTAAAAGGTGAAAATATGTCCAAGCCGAATATTCCTGAATCGTTCAACGTGTTGATTCACGAATTGCGTGGTCTGGCACTGGAAGTTACGATGGACTAACTGATAGTAATATAAACTGCTGTAAAACAGCCTTCTGCCAAAAAGCGGAAGGCTGTTTTTGTTTGTATGATAGATTGATTACATATACTGCTGCTAAATAGGTAAACAAATTGAGTCGTATTGCATATGTTTGATAGGAATTTTTTGGCAGCTGAAATCATCAATTGCTAATTTTTAATACCTTACCCCTCGTAAATACCAAGAGATTTGCGGACATTAAACTAATTACATAGGAAAAATTGATAGAAAAACTGATGCAGGCAAGCGGAAATGGAGCGCAATACGTATGGAAAGCAGATAAAGACGAGCAAATAAGCCAGTTGGTAAGTATGATGTTATTATGTGGTCTTTTATTTCAACTTTTTATGTTGTGAATATCATTTTGATTATAATAGTTAACTTGATTAACTGTTAAAATTGGGTATATGAAAAAAACACTACCGATAATTTGCTTATCTGCTTACTTATTGATTTATCTATTTATTGCGTCATGTTTAACCTAAATTCAAAAACAGATGAAAAACATGATTAAAATGATGGTTGCTGTGGCGGTGTTTGCTATGGCAGTGTTGGTTACACCGGAATCTACGGGCGCAAGTGCGCCTAAGAAAGTTATGATTGGCGACTGTGATGATATTGCAGGTGAGTATATTGGAACAGGCACACAAGATTTTACTGTTCCTACTGTAGAGGGTGGGCCGACATTCACAGTACGTTACGAATATTCCTTACGGCTCACAATTAGTCCTGATTGTACAGGTACTATGGAGATATCAGGGACGCCAGACTGTTATTTTTTGCCGTAAGCCAATCATAGTTATTAGAAGATGAGATTATTGTTAAATGCTCTCATCTTCTAATGATTTATAACTCTTAATACATAATCAAATGACCTATATAAGATTGTTATCGTTCGTTTTGCTGCAATTCTTATTCTTTGTAGCCACAGCCCAGCCTACTGAGCGCTGGGTAGAAGTTCAATACATGCAACGGATGAAGGATTACCAGCTAGATATGAACACTCCGCCTGAATTAAGAAAGATTAATCAGTTTACCCCGGAGTATTGATTGCAGGTAAGAATGTCTCTATTTATGAAGAAACCGGGCCTGCATCGGGCAGTGCAATTAAACCACCTGATCAGAACACTCAGAAAGTTCCTTTAAATAAAGAGGATGGTCAGCGAGGTGTATTGCCTGGAACCTTGACCGTTAATAAAGTACTGCGCAAGATTTTTAAATCATTTGATACAGGCTTAATGTTGTTTGTGTACAAAGTCCAAAATGCTTCATTTCGTACAGAAGATTAGATAAGCGATAAAAACCGGACCATATTAAACGAGGTATCCGTAATAGAAGGAATGAATTGTCGCAAGGCATTTTATGTAACTAAAAAAGGGATTACTATAGAAGCATGGTTCACTGATACCATCCCCATTTCAAATGGTCCGGCTGACTTTCATGGTCTACCCGGATTGATATTAAAAATTGAAAGTCCTTACTTAACGATTGAGGCTAATAAAATCAGCTTTATCAGTGAGCGAGTCATCAAGTAGCCTACTGAGGGTGAGCTTATCAAAACAGAGGAGCTGCCACAGCGAATAATGAATGTAAAGTCTTCTATTGATGTAGAATCTTTGAAGAAAGAAATTATGAAAAATCCACTAAATCCCTCCAATAAAAATTAAGACGAATTTTCAATTGATTCGTGTAAAAGAAAACCCTAACTAATGTGGCAACGAGTCTTTTTTTATATAAGCATCCTGCTTACACTCCCTGCAATGCTTTTTGCGCAGGTTCCGCTAACGGGGCAGGCGATAGATATGGCCACACGTCAGCCCGTTGCCCGCGCCAATGTGCAGTTGCTGTAACCGGAGACTACGGCGGTGCTGGCCTTTGCCATAGCCGATTAGGAAGGTAAGTTTCGCCTCAAGCCGCAGGAGCCGGGGCGCTACCTGCTCAAGGTAACGGCGATGGGTTACCTGCCCGAAGAGAAATACATTGACCTAAGCGAGCAAAAAATGAGTTTTTTGTAGAGTTAAGCACCGATAAGGCCAGAGTGCTCAAAGAAATCATCATCCCCGGCTATCCGCCTTCTACCTTTAAAATCAGGGGCGATACGATTTTCTATAACATAGATGCAGTGCGCGACGGCACAGAAAAAAACTTGGGCGAGGCACTGAAAAAACTACTCGGCATTTCGGTAGATGAAAACGGCAATGTATCGTATCAGGGCAAGCCTATCAGGAAAATCATGATAGAAAACAATGATTTTTTTGGCAACAAGCACCAGATGGCAACGCAGAACCTTTCTGCCGATATGGTGAAGGAAGTGGAGCTACACACCAAGTACAAGGAAAGCAACTTAGACAATTCAAGCAATGGCATTGTGATGAACGTGCTGCTGAAAGATGAGTTCAAAGGCAGACCCACGGGCAACCTGAGCACGGGGGCGGGCAATCGCTACACGGTGCACAGCAATTTGTTTATGTTTGGTTCAGGCGGTAACAAAGCACTCATCAGCGATTTTAACAATACGCACTGCCGTGTTGTTTGGCTCAGTTATGCTCAACCTCACCCACGAGCCGAATGATGATAATTACCTCAAATACAGCTTTACTTACAATCCTTCGGGCGACCGTATGGAGGAGTCTTTGGTCAATAACCGCGCCGAGGGGGCGCTGGATGTACAAACCCGCCTGCGCAATCGCAATTTCAGCATTGGGCAGCAGGCTACGTATATCCGCAGGCTCAGCCCGCGCCGGATATGGAAAGGTCGCGCCTTGCAACACTATGCTACCAATGACCAATTACTGGCTATCCGTAGTGCCGCACCTTTTTTGGGGCTGTCGTTTCCCGCAGAGGATTTCAGCTTAGAGCAACCGCTGCAAACCCGCGACCAGTTCTACTCATTGCGCAGTGAACTGAGCAGGAAGCAGAATACACGGCATTTTGTAAGTTTTTTTGCAGGCTTTGAGCATAAAAATCAGCAGTTGGAAAATCGTTGGCAGCTTGCTGAAAATGAGCCGCGCAACGATTTACGCCTTGCCAACAGCCTCTACAAGGGCGGCATACAAACCATGCAGGCATTGGGGCGCGTGGCAGAACTTAAATTTACGGCACAGGCGCTCTACCTTGATCATCGGCTGGATGCGGGCACGGCAACAGCGGCTACTGCCAACAACGGTCGCTGGTTGTTTGAACCGGACATAGAACTTTCCAAACAAGTCGGCGAAAGTCAGCTTTCTTTGCAGTGGAAAGTCAGCCACCGCTATGCTGTTGCCGAGCAATTGCTCACACACCCGTTCATCAGGGATTACCGGACATTTACACAAAACGGCGAAATAGTTGGCAGCACCCCTATGCGCAGCGAGAATCTTACTTTCAACCTGCGCCGCATGAATATGCTGAAAGGTAGTATGTTGTTTGCGTACGTCATGTACGTGCGTTCTGTTAATGAAATTATCAATGTGTCGGAATCCATAGACCGCAGTACGGTGGTACTTCGCACCTTGTTTGCGCCGTTTTCGGAGGCGATTCAGGCATTTGGTAACTATGACCACAAGTTTCGCCGCCTGCCCTTGGGCATCAAGAATAACATCGTAGCGGTACATCGCGAAGGCGATAATTTTGAGGGCAGCAATCCTTCACGCTTTACTATACGTATGCTGAACTATCGGGGCAGTATTTACACCCTTTTCAAAGAGCCTGTTTTTCAGACAGAACTTGGTTTGGGCTTTACCATGACGCGGTCATATTATGCTTTTTCAGACCGCCTCAATACCTTCCGCAGCTGGCAGCCCTATACAAAGTTTCGCGGGAAGTATGGGCAGTTAGTCTGGGAACTGATGCTGGAATACCGCTATCAGAACGCGCAGATTAATTCCAATGAAATTTTCTTCATCAATCCGTCGCTGCGCCATACTCCGAAAGGTAAGCGCCACGAATGGTTCATCAGTGGTAATAATATTGCCAATATGGGCAAGAATCAGATTGTAACGGCGGCATTTACCAATAACAGCATCATGGTTTCTGAGCGTGCTATCCTGAGCGGCTATCTGTTGGGCGGCTTTAAGTTTGGTTTTTAAATGAACGCGAATAGTATAATTATGCAAAAACCTGACTGGGCACTAAGCCCTGTCAGGTTTAAATATTCGGTTTTCAAAAGTTTATACTAAAAAACGTTTGCAAATCACTTGCGCTTTTTATAGTTAAAATTGCTCCATGCCGGAGAAGAAGAAAGCGCCTTCAATGGCTGCGTTTTCGTCAGAGTCGGAGCCGTGGATGGCATTGGCCTCAATAGATTTTGCAAATAATTTGCGGATAGTGCCCGGCTCTGCATTGGCAGGATTGGTTGCTCCAATCAGTTTGCGGAAATCAGCTACTGCATTGTCTTTTTCCAAAATCATGGCAATGATGGGTCCTGATGACATGTAGCTGCACAGGTCTTTGTAGAAAGGACGCTCTTTGTGTACGGCATAAAATTCGCCTGCGCGCTCAGGAGTCAGACGGGTCAGTTTAGCCGCTACAATGCGGAATCCAGCTTCTTCTATCATCTTGATAATAGCACCGCTGTTGCCTGCCTGATAAGCGTCAGGCTTAATCATGGTAAATGTGCGATTGGTTGCCATCTGTAGAATCTTTATGTTATGTCTGTGTGAAATTTGGCGTAAAGGTAGCCGCTACCCTTGCGAAAAGCAATTGAATCGCCCCGATAAAGTATAACTTTGTAAGATTTGATTTTTCACTTATAAGGACTCATGCAAAAATTCAGATTGTACGGCTGCTGGGCATTACTGTTTGCCTTGACCATCAGCACAGCATCATATGCGCAACAACGCCCTAGTAAATTGCCCAAAGTCAAAAATATCATTTTGATGATTGGGGACGGTATGGGCTCATCGCAAGTATTTGCTGCCTACACGGCGCAAAAGGGGCAGCTCAACATGATGACCTTCCCTGTAACGGGTTTCTCCCTGACACAGTCGGAAAGTCATTACATTACCGATTCGGGGGCAGGCGGAACAGCACTTTCTACCGGCAAGCGCACCTACAACGGCGCGATTGGGGTAGATATGAACAAACAGCCGTTGCCGACTATTTTGGAGATAGCAAAACAAAACGGATTGGCAACGGGTATTGTGGTTTCATGTGCGGTTACTCATGCTACGCCTGCCGATTTCTATGCCCATCAGGCATCGCGTGCGCTGGATGAAGATATTGCTGCCGACTTGCTCAAAACGCAACCCGATGTGGTAATTGGCGGCGGTTACAAGTTTTTTGCCAATCGCAAAGACGGCCGCAACCTGATTGAGGATATCAAAAAAGCAGGCTATCAGTTTGCAGATTCTACGGCAGATTTAAGCAGCTACAAAAGCGGCAAGCTCGTGGCACTGATGGCACACGGGCATCCTGCCAAAATTACGGAAGGGCGCGGCGACTTGCTACCCAAAGGCACACAAACTGCCCTCAATATTCTTTCACAAAACAAAAAAGGGTTTTTCCTGATGGTGGAAGGCTCACAAATTGACTGGGCAGGCCACAACAACGACTTTGAATATAACGTTCAGGAAACCATTGACTTTGACAAAGCGGTAGGCATTGCATTAGATTTTGCCAAAAAAGACGGTAATACGCTGGTTATCGTAACAGCAGACCATGAAACAGGTGGTTTGGCACTCACCGAAGGCAATATTGCCGAAGGTAACGTTGGCGGTAAATTTATCAGCAAAGACCATACGGCCGTAATGGTGCCTGTATTTGCCTACGGACCAGGTGCAGAGGCGTTTACGGGCGTGCAACTGAATACCGATATTTTCAAAAAAATGTTGGATGCGTACCGCTTTAAAGCCAAATAACCGACAAATTCCGTCGTTGCAGAAAAGAGTTTCAGACTTCGCAAAAAGTTTGAAACTCTTTTCGCATTTTTGATAACTGACAGTTGGTTGCTTTTATCCCCTTCACTACATCAGTTATGAAACGACTTTTTTTCAGTATCATCCTCGCCTTTGGTTTGATTGGGGCAGCGCATAACTCTTTGGCGCAAATACGCAGATTTGCCATACAGTTAGGGGTTTTTCAAAATCCAAACACAATGCGGTTTCAGTCGCTGCAAGATTTAGGCACCCTCTTGCAGGATACGCATCCCAAAGGAACACGCATACGCTTGGGCGATTATCCGCGCCGAGTTATAGCCGACAGTATTTTGCAAATTGTACGTAGGCGTGGATTTAAAGACGCTTTTACTTTTCAATTGGATGAGCCGGCACGCTCACCCATAGAAAATATCATAGCGGCTTCCGGCAGAAATATTTTATACACCATTCAGGTAGGGGTTTATATAGACCGGAACTCTTTGCCCAATACAAGCGAGCTGAAGCATTTGGGTACACTTTACGAGTTGCAAGAGGACGGCTTTATTAAGTTGCGGCTGGGGGCATTTGCCAAACGCGATTCGGCAAGCACAGTGCTGAAAATCATCAGAGAATATGGCTACAGCCGTGCATTTATCACCGAAGTCAGCCCGATGGTGATGAAGCGCGACATCAGCGCTTCGGCAGGCGACATGGGCGAAGAGTCCTTTCAGACGTCCAGCCTCTATAAGCGCATGAAGGGAAAAATGAATGGCGAATGGGATGTAGTAGTGCATGTTTACATGGGCGGTCAGTCAATCAGTGGTTACTACAACGACCCTGAAACAGGGCAACACAAGCGTTTTAGCTATCATGGCGGCTTAGACAATCCCGTAACGTTTGCATCTAATAGTCGCAGCTTCCCGCAAACGCTCAATTTCAGTTTCAGGGATAAAGAATCCGGCAGAACAGTCAGCATGAGCCTGACCGAATCTTACGACGCAGGCTCGGCCAGATGGGAGGTGATGAGCTTTTACCGCAAAAAAGTAAAAGACCAACAGGGCGACCAGATTGGCGCAGATATTTACTTGGAATACCCCTATACCAAAGATTTGGCGAGCAAAGTGGCCGAGCAGCGCATCAATGCCGGTCTTGCGCAAATTAAAGGCTATACCGACCCTGCCGGCGTAGGTGCAATAGTAGAAAAACAATTAAACGGAAATGTGCGTTTGGTAAGTGCTGTTTATCCGGAATATAGTTGGTTGTCAGAAACTTATGAGACCAAGATTCTGGAAAACGACCGCCACATTTTCAGTGTGCGGATGCTGTACGAGCGCGTGAACAGCCAAACAGAGAATAAAATTACGTTCCGCTCGTGGGATATGCGCACCGGTCAAGAGCTCACGCTGGCTAACCAGTTGCGCCCGGGCGCCGACAAAATGCTGCGAACCCTGTTGCGCAAACGGCTCGGCGAACGCTACGCACGGTTGCGCCCTTCGCTTACCGATGTAAATGCAAGCGTGGAAGATATGCTCGTAAACTACTATTTTACTGCAACGGGTATTTCATTTTTTCGCGACCATAAGCCGTGGAGCGTGATAGAAGGCGGCATTACGCTTTCCATACCCTACAAAGACATTGCACAATGGTTGCATGATAAAAATTTGGTAACTGCTCCAAAGTAAAAGGCAAGGAGGGAAGAATAACACCCAAACCTCGCAATTTTTTTCCAACTTTGCGGCGCAATTCTCCCATCTTTGTCATGCAAAAGAAAATCAGTTCCGCCCTTGTTTCAGTTTATTACAAAGACCATTTAGAGCCGTTGTTGCGCCTGTTGTACCAACACGGCGTGCAATTCTACTCCACCGGAGGCACACAGGAATTTATTAAAAGCCTGAAACTGCCTGTTACGGCAGTGGAAGACCTCACAGGCTATCCTTCCATTTTTGGCGGGCGCGTAAAAACCCTGCACCCCAAAGTGTTTGGCGGCATCCTGCATCGCCGCGACCTTGCCGATGACCGCGTGCAGGCGGCACAATACGAAATTCCTGCCATTGACATGGTTATTGTGGATTTGTATCCCTTTGAGGAAACTGTTGCTTCGGGTGCTGCCGAGGCGGATATTATTGAAAAAATTGACATTGGCGGCATTTCTCTGATTCGTGCAGCTGCCAAAAATTTCAACGATATACTGATTGTTTCTTCACGTGAACAATACAAAGACGTGTACCAAATGCTTGCCGAGCAAAACGGCACAACTACGCTTGCTCAGCGCCGCCACTATGCTGCCAAGGCTTTTGACATGAGCTCGCACTACGATACCGCTATTTTTAACTATTTCAACCGCACCGAAGAACTGCCTGTTTTCAAGCAAAGCCTTCGCCAAGGGCGAACACTGCGCTACGGCGAAAATCCGCACCAAAAAGGCTATTTCTTTGGCAATTTGGATGCGATGTTTGACCAACTGAACGGCAAGGAACTGTCTTACAACAACCTGGTGGACATAGACGCTGCCGTCAAACTGATTGCCGAATTTGGCAATGAACCTGCCTTTGCTATTCTGAAACACACCAACGCTTGCGGTGCGGCCACAGCAAGCAACGTGCGCGATGCCTACTTGAAAGCCTTACAGGCAGACCCCGTATCGGCTTTTGGCGGTGTGCTGGTAACAAACAAGCCCATTGATTTGGCTACTGCCAAAGAATTGGATACCCTGTTTTTTGAGGTGCTGATTGCGCCGCTATTCTACGAGTCTGCGCTGCCGGTGCTGAAAACCAAGAAAAACCGCATCCTATTGCAGCAAAAAACAGCTGCACTGCCCGATTTGCAAGTAAAAACCCTGCTCAACGGCATCATTGCGCAAGACCGCGACGCAAAAACCGAAACCGTAGCCGACCTGAAAACCGTTACGAAGCGCAAACCGACTGCCGAAGAAGTAAAAGCATTACTTTTTGCCAATAAATTAGTCAAACATGCCAAAAGTAATACCATCGTTTTGGCGCAGGACGGACAATTGTTTGCCAGCGGTGTCGGTCAGACCTCACGCGTAGATGCGTTGCGCCAAGCCATTGAAAAAGCTAAGCACTTCGGATTTGATTTGAGCAAGGCAGTCATGGCTTCCGATGCATTCTTCCCCTTCCCTGATTGTGTAGAAATTGCACATCAGGCAGGTATTCGCGCCGTGATTCAGCCGGGAGGCTCTATCAAAGATGCCGAATCTATCGCCTTCTGCGATGCGCACGATATGGCTATGGTATTTACAGGTGTGCGCCACTTCTTGCATTAATCAATTCATTGTAGAGACGCAATGATTCGTACCCCTACATCTATCATACATGAATTAAAACCCGACAAGTTTTCAAAGACTTTCGGGTTTTTGTGTGTTAAGAAATCGGAATAACTCAGCATCGTCTGACTCAATCAGTTTCTACTGCCAATAAATTTTCCGCATCACAACTCCCTGCGGTGTAAACAGCCGCAGGGTATAGATACCCGCAGCGGTTGGCAGCGGTCGGATTTCATTTTGCGGCGATTCTATTTCACCCGAATTAATGACCTGCCCCAACAGGTTGCAGATTTCGTAGCGGCAGCCCAACAACGGATGCGGACTTTCTACCCGAATCACGTCCGTAACAGGATTGGGAAAAATACGCACCTGCTCCGCCAGATTGACTTTTTGCAGGAAGGCCTCAATATCACCCCTGCCGACGTTGCTGCTGAGCAATTCACGGCGACGCGGACTGATGGCCAAAACCCGTCGCATACGTGCTACCTGACAGGCTGTGAACAGATTCATGCAAGCATCGTCGGTAAATTCCATGAAATTTTGCGACATGGCAGGCCAATCGCAGCCAAACGGATTGTCAGGACAAAACAGCGAAGGAACGGGCGTTCGGGGTGTATCGTCGCAATAGTCGTTGTTCTCGTCGCAACTGTTCTGAAAAGGATGCAGCAGCCCCAGAAAATGTCCAATCTCATGCGTCAGGGTACGCCCGCGGTCATAGCGTCGGGGTATCGGCTGTTCGCGCAGTGGCAAAGCCCAAGGCGCTTTGATGACAGACCCCAGCCTGTCATAGCGGACAACCACGCCGTCGCTTTCCGGAAAAGCTAAAAGTACGGTAAGTCCGCCAAGTTCCGACAGTTCGGGATATTGCGCATAGCCAAGAACGCTGTACCCGATATTATCTACTACCCACACGTTCAGGTAGCGCGTCGGGTCCCAGATGGTAGCAGGTTTGATAACAGTATCTATCAATCCGATGCTTAGCAGCCCGTCGTCGGGAAGTTGAAAGTGCACGCGATGAATACCAGGCTCAGGCAGCAAATTGCCCTCGGGGTCGGTAGCAGCCGGATAGAACTCAATCCCTGCATCGGCAGCGACAGACCGAAAGATGGGCAAAGTGCGGCTTGTATCGGCATTTTTACGGCGAAAATCTTCATTCAGAACTTCTATTTGCGAAAAAATCTGTTCGGCGGTAATATTCGCACCTTGTCCCAAAGGTTCACCGTTATGAATAACATGGAAAATCAGCGGAATTTGCAGGATTTCATTTTCATTACGCCCGCTGCCGGTACGCCCATTAACGACAGGAAGCGACTGTTTCAGCAAATGCTGAAAACGCATGAAATAATCAGCGCCTTCGGTTGGAGTGCCACAACGCTGTTCATCTTGTGCCGAAAGTTGATAGGAAAGTAGTAGTGTGAAGAGAGAGCAGAGGAACAGAAGCCGCATACTAACGCAACTTGACAGTTTTGAAAATTTCGTAGATAAATGGCTGTTGGTCGGCGGTTTCTTCGTTTTCGTTAGGCCCCCCTGAAAAGATGGCAATTTCATCACCCATGACAACTGCGTAGTAATTCGTGACAGCACCTGCCCAGAAACCTCCGCAGGCAATGGCAGCATCGGCAGGAATGCCCTGTTCGGCAAACTGATTGGCGGGAATTTCTGCAAGCGGTTGGCTGAGCTCACCCAGCGGTTCTTCTTTACCGTTGATGAGTAAACTAAGGCGGCTCACGGGCGCATAGCCCATTGAATCCATTCCCAAGTTTTCAATTTTCCAAGCCAATTGCAGAGTAGTTGTTTCTGTGGTGGTTTGTGTTTGTTCGTTAGCGGACTTGTTACCGCAGGCAGTTATTCCAAGAGATGCGATGCCTACAAGGGCAATGAGCAGAATTTTTTTCATAAATATGTGTTTTGGATGGCAAACAAATTTAGCCAAATGCGCACTTTTTTTGGTAAATTGGGCTGTTAAAACTTGTCAAATGATGAAACTTTTCTCAAGCCTTTTGGGTCATGCCTCTGCAATCTCCCCCGATAAGTTACAGGAAGTTCTTGCTCTGCTGTTGATTGAGGGCGAAACGGTGGAAATCGGCTTCAAAATTATTCGCGATACCATCGTATTTACCAATAAACTGCTGATACTTGCCGACAAACAAGGGCTTACAGGCAGCAAGGCAGAATATTTATCAATTGCCTACAAAAGCATTACTCGTTTCAGCGTGGAAACTGCCGGCACTTTTGATTTGGAAGCAGAACTGAAAATTTGGATTTCAGGCGAACAGCAGCCCAGCATCAGCAAAAACTTTAACAAAAGTGTGAATGTGTATGATGTGCAAAAGGTGCTTGCGCATTATGTACTAAAATGAGCAAATTTAAACGTACTACTACATCAGTTGATGTTATACAAAAGCGCAGATGAGGGGTAAAAAATATGTAAATTTTTGAAAATCACATATTTTAACTTGATAAGTTCCCAAGACCTTTCAGGGTTTTATACAGCTTGGCTACTCAAGACTTTTTGTTCGTGTGGTTTTGTGGTAACTTGACAGATGCACTTCATAAAAGCTCAGCCGTTCCGATGCCGCCTGATTTGCCATGCTACCATAATGGTCAGTAAGCTACTTATAACACCTGATAAAGTCCACAACATACCGGGCATAATTTCCCACAAGAAGATGATTTGTGCAGCCTTCACGAGGTTTTGCATCCCCAACAAGGTGCATATCCACAATACCACGCCGCCGACTAAGTTGCCTCCAAATCCGTTGCAGTAGGCTTTGGGCAGCAGTTGCGCATTATTTACTGCCAGCAATAAAATAGCAGCTATAAAGGGCAATAACATGCCGTTTACTACCTGTGCCGCCAAAATTACAGGTACAGGTTTGATACCTAACAATCCGAAAATCAACCCGAAAAGCATCACTCCCCCCCATATCAGGTAAAAACTGTTGGGTGAAAAAGTGTTTTTACTTGTACTTTGCATGGTAACGGCAGCAGCCAGTGGTGCAGTAACGGAGGAACTGAATCCTGCCGCAAACAAACCTGTGGCAAACAACCATACGCCCACTGAGCCCGTATTGGTGCGAATGGCATTGGCAAAGGCTGCAAACTGAAAAGGTTCTTTCAGGAAAGTGCCCGCTGCCAGAATCGCTACGGATACTGCGCCGCCCAGCAATACGGCAATAGATATACCCCGACGCATTTCAGCGATGCTTTGCCCTTGCCCGATACCCGAAGCCAGAAAGAGATTGTAGGGAACTATGGTTGTTCCAAGCAGCCCCGTGAGCAGTAGTAGGCTTCCTTCGGGCAGTTGCGGAACAAACAAACCTTGCAGCCATTCGCCGATGCCGTATGAGGTTTTCCATGCCAACCAGCCAAACATCAGCCCCATCAGAGCAACAGCAACGCCCATGCTTTTGGCCACTGCCTGCGGAGTGCCCTGCCACAGGAAGAGACTGCCCGCAGCAGTTATCAGCAGGGCGGCAACAGGAGAGGGGATATCCCAGAGCAACTGCAGGCCCGACACCGCCCCTAAAATATTTCCTGCCTGATAAGCAGCACAGCCCATGAGAATAGCAATAGCAACCAATCTTGCCATGAAAAAGCCGCCAAATTGATGCAGTAATATTTGTCCGAGATTTTTTTCCCCTGCCAGTGTAAGGCGCGCTGCCTGTTCCTGCAAAACGATGCAGGCAAGCGTGGCAAACAACAGTCCCCAAAGCAGCGAAAGCCCGTAAGAAGCACCTGCAGAGGCTGCCGTAGTAACGGTGCCCGGCCCTATGAAGGCTGCCGAAATCACCGACCACAACAGAATATTTCCGGCGCTGCTGCTAATATACTTCATAGGAAGAGGAGTGCTTACGCTGCGTATTTTTTCTTTAAGTAATCATCGTATTCGTCTGCATATACACCTATGCGCGTGAGCATGGCAAGTGCTTCTTCCATGCTCAATCCTTCTAATTCGCGGATGGTGCGCAGATAGAGCCAACCGTCGTGCATAGAGAATGCAGCACTGTAAAGTTGATGGTTCAGGTGGAGCAGTTCTTCAAAAAAGTCGCTGCGCTGATTTCCCTGCGGTACTTTCATCAGGGGCGACATGATTTGCAGATAGCCGTAGTCATCGCGTTCGCGCGCGAGAAATATGTTAATCCAAACGCTTGCAGAACCCTTGCGCAAGTCCCATTGTCCGGCTTTTTGTGTGCGTGTTTCGGCAGGGTTCACGCCCAGCGCCTCAATGGCACTTTCCACAATTCGGTAGTAGTTAGACAAATCAAGCATACAATTTTGGTTAGCCAAAGGTAAATAAACCAAATATTTGGGATATGCGACGAAAATCAGCGTTCTGAAATGCGGTAGCCTGCTTTCAGCGGAAAATGGTCGGAATAGTCTGCTTCTCTGATGGTTCGTAGCCACACTGCTTCTAAGCCTGTACTGTAGAACTGATTGTCAATTCTCAGAAAAAAAAGTTTGCCGTTGTAGGTAAAACCGAAACCTGCTGCTGCTTTTTCAAAGGCGTTATTGAGTATGCGACTAAACTGGTAATAGGTATGGCTGTACGGTATATCGTTCAAATCGCCACAAAGGATTACCCGATGGGGTGAGGCTGCTATGTGCTGCATAATGATTTGTATTTGCATACTGCGCTGAATGAAACCCCAACGAAGCCTTTGAAAAATATCGTGAGAAATTTGCTTGATTTTTTCTGTATCGCTGCTGGTTTGGAAAATGGCGTGTTCTTTGATGCTCATGGATTGCAGGTGGATGTTATAAACGCGCACAGTATCCTCTCGGATGACGATATCGGCAAAAATAGCCCCGTAGGGATAGCGTCCTTTCAGGTCAATGAAGCCTTTATTGACAATCGGGAAGCGGGAATAGATAGCAAGCCCCATTTTTCCGCCCAAATCGTTCAGGCAGCACGGGCTGAAAAAGTAGTTGTAGCCGGCGCGTTTACCCATGCGCCTCGGTAAATTGAAAAGCGAGGAAGTATCTAATTGGTAGTATTCCTGAAAGCATTTAATATCCGAAGAGTCACGCATGACCCATTGCACAATGGCTTTTGCCCGAGTGCTGTGTTCGGCGCGGTCGTAGGCATTGAATAGGCGCACGTTATAACTCAACAGTTCAAAATCGGGCGGCGTATCGTTGGGTAGGTTCAGGACAAAGGTAGCGCCCCAATAGGGGAAGGCTGCCAGCAGCCCCAGTGTAGGATAGACTGCCATGTGGAGTTTGCGGAGTGCCAGCCACACAATCAACAGCACAACATGCCCCGTTACGCAAACGGGAATAGCCAGTGCCAAAAAGCCTGCCGGCCAAAAGGTTTCGGGCGAAACCAAAGGGGCAGCATAGCAAAATAGGCTGAAAACCAGTAATATGCGGTTGGTATAGAGGAATAATATCCGCAGCAGCGAGCGTATAGTCATATGGTTTGCGACAAATGTCCCATGGCTACAATCAGGTCAAACTCTGCTGCCGTAACAGGCATTACTGATAAGCGCGACTGTTTAATAAGGCCAATGTTAGCAAGTTGCGGTTCGGCTTTGATGGCTGCCAGACTGACTAATCGGGGAAATTCGCTGTACCACTCCAAATCTACTACAACCCAGTTAGGGTCTGTGGTGGTAGGGTCTTGGTAGGCGGTGCGCACTACTTTGGCAATGCCGACCACCCCCGGATTGGTATTGCTATGATAGAAAAGCGCCAAGTCGCCTTCCTGCATGGCTTTCAGGTTGTTGCGTGCCTGAAAATTGCGCACCCCGTCCCAGAAGGTGCGGCGGTCGCGGGTGAAATCGACCCATGAATAGGTTTCGGGGTCGGATTTAACAAGCCAGTAATTCATCGTTTCAAAACTACTTCATTTGTGCAGATTTTTAAAATGATTGTTTCCTTGCAGAATGTAATGATTTGTAGCGCTTATTTAAATTGTTAAAAATAATCCTCAATGTTAGCGCATACTTTAAAGCCTGCCAACTCAAAAATAGTCAATCTTTTATTCAAAATTGTCTTCTTTGCTTAAATAGTTACAAAATTTTTCAGCTGTTTTAAGCTTTTTCGTTAAGTCTAACATCGCCTGCATGTACGCAAACTCATCTGCTCACGGGGCTTTCAGTCATCGGTAGGGATGGGTTTTTCGCCGACAGTGATTCATTTATCAAAATACCACGCGCAGAGTGGCGTAGAAGTTTCTGCCCGGCGCGCTGATGCCTGAGGCGAAGATGCGATAGTGGCGGTCGGTGATGTTATCTATGCCGCCTTGTAGTTGCAGCCAACGGTTGAGTTGGTATGCCGTGCGCAGGTTGAGTGTTAGCCATGCGGGCATTCCGTCGGGGGTGGCATATTGCAAGTTGTCTTCGCCGCTGGGGCTGAAATCGGTGCGACGTTTCCAGCCGTTGTACTGTGCCCAAAATTCGGCACGCAGTTTTTTGCGTATTGCCGTTAGGGAAGTTTGCCCGTAGAGCGGCGGGATGTGGTCAAGCGGTACACCTTCGCTGGTTACGCGTCCGCGAGTCCATGTTAGATTAGACTGGAAAGCCAACCAATTGGCCAACTGCACTTTCAGGGTTGCCTGCACGCCGTACACCACCGCACGGTTGGCATTGGTAAGCATTTGCACGCGGCTTTTGCGGTTATCATACATCACGGAATCTTGTCCGTTAAATTGCGAATTGCGCACTACTAATGCGTTGGTAAACCAGCTATGGAAACCCGTTACTTCGGCAAAAACTCTGTCCTGCAAATTTTTAGATACCGTCATTTCGGCATTGTAAACATATTCGGGTTTAATATTCGGATTGGGCAGGATGACGTTCCCGGGCGTAGAGTCAAAAATTTTACCCAAATCGTCCACATTGGGCGAACGGAAGCCCGATGAGAGCAAGGCACTCAACCGCCAGCCGCCGTTGGCGTTCCATGCCAAGCCCACATTGCCCGTGAAAGCATTGTTGCGCTGTTCGGCGTGGTCAAACGGAAAGGGATAGAACAAGCGCTCAATAAATTGCGCATTGAGCGTAATGTACTGATAGCGAATACCTTGTGAAAATACAACTTCCCGACTCTTGCTCATTTCCCATGCGTGCGTGAGGTAGAGAGCAAAACTTTGCGTTTGGCTGCCGCCGTCGGGGTAGCGCGTGCTGGCAGCGGTTCGTGCTCCGTTGCGCACATTGATGTTGTAGGCTGCCGATTGCACATCGTTATGCACCATTTCTAAGCCGTAGCGCAGTTCATGATATTCGCCGATGCCTTTTGCCATATCAGCATTAACTGAAAATACATTTACGGTTTCTTTGCGGTAGGTGCGATTGGCTGCTCCGAACCGACGCGTAATACGGCTTTCAAAAATATTTTGCCATGCCAAAATCACGCTTGCTTGGTCGTAAAATTCGGTTTCGCCCAAAAAGTCGGCGCGCAGCGATGCCAGCAAGCGCTTTTGGGGGCCGTAGTCCCAAACTGCCCAGCGGGGCAGCCCGCCGCTACCGTATTCGCCGTAGCGGTCGGTACGCGGCACATCCGACGAAGTGGAATACTGCACGTTCAGCACGAAACGATTATCCTCATGGGGCTGGAAGGCAATTTTTTGCAGCAAATCCAACTGCGAATAGCCTGACCATTTTTGCAGGTTGGGATTAGAATTGACTAAGGCAGTATCTCTGCCATTGATAAAGGCCGGAAAAACAGGACGCGCCCAGATGTTCTCATAGCCGCGCGGATAAACCGAGCCGGCGCGTTGTTCGCCGAAGTGTTTGTGGGTAACGCTTGTCAGCGAAGCCCACTTGCCCGCTGCCAAATTGACGATGGCGTTACCCGTCCATTCGCTGTTGGCAGAGGAAACCCGCGTAAAAGCCGAACCGCTTGCCCGAAACTTGCCGTCGGCGGAAAATTCGGGGTTGCGCGTGAAGAAGTGCATCACCCCGCCGAGGGCATCACTACCGTAAATCACCGAGCCGGGGCCAAACACTACTTCGGCTTTTTCCAGTACATTGGGGTCTAAGGTGATGACGTTTTGCAAGTGCCCCGAGCGATAAATGGCGTTGTTCATGCGCACGCCGTCCACGACGAGCAACACGCGGCTTGCCTCAAAGCCGCGCAGCACGGGGCTGCCGCCGCCCATTTGGCTGGTCTGTACGAACACGTGCCCCGTTTGGCGCAGCAAATCGCCCGTATTTTGTGGGTTATAGAAAGCAATCCGCCGCGCATCTACTGTTTCAATTTTGTTGGGCAAATCGGTGCGGGCTTCGGCAAACTTATTGGCTGAAAAAACTATTTCTTCCAAATTGATGATTTTTTCAGTCAGCAGCACTTTGCCCAGAGCAACCAGTTGGGGCTTAGCATAGCGTTGTTCCACGTAGCCTGCATGGCGAATCAAGAGCGTATCCGTGTCAGCAAAATCGGATAAATCGGCTTTCCCGTTGCTGTCGGTTACAGCCTGTTTGTCTTTTTTCTGATTGATAATCAGCACATGGGTAATGGGCTTTTGCTCCGCCTTATCGGTAACGGTAACGGTTTGCGCCTGTGCTGCCAAACTGCCGCACAACAAGAGTAAGAGACAATACTTTTTCATAGTGTTCATTTTTGCATTGTAACTTTGCACCTTCAATTTTACACAACTGCCATGCTGCAACGCTACCTGCCTCACTATCGGCAAATTCTGCAATTAGCTTATCCGATTGTCTTGGGGCAAATTTCGCACATTCTCATCACAGTTGCCGACAATACGATGATTGGCAATTACAGCAGCTTAGCGTTGGCAGCTGCCACCTTTGCTAATGCCCTTTTTTCCGTTGTAATGATGTTCGAGATGGCAAGCACTTGGGTCATAACGCCTTTGGTGGCAACGGCACATTCAGCAGGCAATATTACGGAATGTCGCAAATGGTTGCGCCATTCACTGATGGTCTATCCTATTTTAGGGGTAATTTTCTGCGCAGCGGTATTTGCGCTCAGTTTTTTTGCCGATTACTTCGGGCAAAGCCCCGATGTGGTAGCACTTGCCGTTCCTTATGTGCAAGTACTTGCCGTGAGCATGATTTTCATCATGATTTTTCAGGTATTCAAGCAATTCATGGACGGACTGGGCGAAACCAAAGAACCCATGTACATCAACTTTGGCGCGGCAGCACTGAATATCTTGTTGAACTATTTGCTGATTTTCGGCAAGTGGGGCTTCCCCGAAATGGGTATCATGGGAGGCGGTATTGCTTCGCTGCTGGCGCGCATGTTTGCTGCTTTTGCCATTGCTTGGCGCTTTTTTACCCTGCCCAAATTTCAGGACTATGTACACCAAATACGCACCATTGCCTATGAGCGCTACTATGCGGTTAAACTCTTGAAATTGGGTATTCCGGTCGGCTTTCAGTCGGTTTTTGAAGTGAGTGCTTTTGCCTTTGCCACGATTATGGTTGGTTGGTTGGGCACTGCCCAGTTGGCGGCACACCAGATTGCACTCAACATTGCTACCGTTACCTTTCTAATTGCAAGCGGCATCTCGGCGGCAGGTGCTATCCGCATTGCGCAAGAGTTCGGGCAGAAAGAACGCGCCTCTATGTTGCAGGCCGGCACTGCTTCTTATCATTTGGTTATTGCTTTTATGAGCATTTGCGCTGTTTCCATAGCCTTGCTTCGCTACTGGCTGCCCTCTTTCTATGTGCAAGCCAACGACCCCGATGCAGCATTGATGATGAGTGTTTCGGCACAACTGCTGATTTACGCCGCCGTTTTCCAGATTTCCGACGGCGCACAAGTAGTAGGTATGGGCATTTTGCGCGGTATTCAGGACATAAAAGCCCCTACTATCATTGCCTTGATTGCCTATTGGGTAATGGGCTTACCTGTCGGCTATATGTTGGGCTTCCATTTTAACATGGGTGTAAGCGGCGTATGGCTCGGTTTGGCATTGGCACTAACCTTTGCCGCCGTTTTTCTGGGCTTCCGATTCTTCAACGAAGGCAAACGGATTGCTTTGTAGGCTAATTTATACCTTCTCCCAAAAGTCCATTTCCAGCACCTTTCGCACCAATTCAATAGTATTGCGGACTTTGAGCTTGTTCATAATGTTGGCGCGGTGATTTTCTACTGTTCGATGGCTGATAAACAGTTTTTCTGCAATTTCAGGGCTGCTCAAACCATCCAAAATGTGTCGGATGATTTCCTTTTCGCGCGCCGTAAGTTTTTGCTCCGAAGATTTGTCAAAATTGCTTGCGCGGCGTGCTTTCTTAATCATCGTATGCATCATCACGCGGCTGATGGCATCGCTGAAATAAGTCTCGCCTTCATACACCGCATAGATGGCACGAATCAACTCCAATCGGGAAATATCTTTGGTTAGATAACCGGAAACACCTATTTCCACAGCTTTCCGCACATAGGCTTCTTCCGTATGCATACTCAGTATCAAAACTTTCAGATGGCTGTGCGAAGCAATTGCTTTAATCAAATCAAACCCCGAACTATTAGGCATGGATATATCGGTAATGAGCAAATCCACAGCATGTCGTTCCAATATTTGCAAGGCCTCTTTCACACCGGAAGCTTCAGCGATAACGGCTATATCCTCCTCATCAGCCAGCAGTTTCTTAATCCCATCACGGATAATCTGGTGGTCATCTACCAAAGCAATTCTAATCATACGGTTGAAGGTAAGGTAAAAAGGGGTAATTTTTATCTTGTTCCTATGTTCGGGCTATCGCAACCACAAGGTTTTAAGCCTCTAATATAGTTAAAGTCAATGAAAATACACGTATTGTACCTCAATTCAATAGAAGGATGTATTTTTAGGTACTTTTATGGCAACTTCTATGCAATATCTGTTTGAAAGTACGCTCGCGTTTGCCCGACAGTTGGACAGAGAAGACGAGCTTCGGTCATTCCGCGACGAATTCATACTGCCGCAAAAAGCAGACGGCACACCAAAAATTTACTTTTGCGGCAACTCGCTTGGCTTGCAACCCAAAGCTGCTGCACGCTATGTAGGCGAAGAAATGCAACGCTGGGCAAGTTTGGCCGTAGAAGGACATTTTGAAGGCAGTCCCTCATGGTTTGACTACCAACACACTATGAAAGATGCAACCGCCCGTCTGGTAGGCGCTTTACCACACGAAGTAGTAATTATGAATACGCTGACGGTCAATTTGCACTTGATGCTGGTTTCATTCTACCGCCCGACGGCACAGCGCTACAAAATCATCATGGAAGCAGGCGCGTTCCCTTCCGACCAATATGCTGTAGAAAGTCAGGTCAAATTTCACGGGTTTAACCCCGCCGCTGCCATTGTTGAAATTGCCCCGCGCCAAGGAGAAAGCACGCTGCGTACCGAAGATATTGAACAAACCATCCGCGAAAATGCCGACAGCCTTGCATTGGTGTTGTTCGGCGGCATCCATTACTACACCGGGCAGGCATTTGAGTTAGACCGTATTGCGGCAGCTGCCAAACAGGCAGGCGCAATGGTTGGCTTTGACTTGGCACATGCCGCCGGCAACGTGCCGATGCGCTTGCATGAGTGGGGCGCAGATTTCGCCGTTTGGTGTACTTACAAATACCTCAACTCAGGTCCTGGCGGCACTTCGGGCGTATTCATACACGAACGGCACGCCAATAGCCCTGACCTTCCGCGATTTGCCGGCTGGTGGGGCTACCGCGAAGAAACCCGCTTTCTCATGCAAAAAGGCTTTCAACCCATGTATGGTGCCGACGGATGGCAACTGAGTTGCGGGCAAATACTGCCATTTGCCGCCCATCGTGCATCACTCGAAATATTTGACCGCGCAGGCATGGATAAGTTGCGCCAAAAAAGCATGAAGCTCACCGCATTTCTTGCGTATTTATTACAACAGATAAATGAGCAAGCCGGTGAAGAATCTGTGTGCATTATTACCCCTGCCGACCCACAGCATCGTGGCTGTCAATTGTCGTTAATAATAGCCAAAGACGGCAAAAAAACCTTCCAAAAGCTGACTGAAGCGGGAGTTGTTTGCGATTGGCGTGAACCGGACGTTATTCGGGTAGCACCTGCGCCACTCTATAACACGTTTGAAGAAGTGTGGCAATTTGCTTCCATTTTAACAAAAATTATTACATCGGATACCGTACCTTCACAAGCAATCTGAGCAGGAAAAAATCTTCTGCATTTCCGATTTTAGTTTTTTTTGGTTTAATTTTACCTATGCAATTCGCAAACCCATGAGTTGGAAAGAAGAAAACAATCAGTTGCAGAAAACGTTCCTTTTTAAGGATTTTGTGGAAGCTTTCGGCTTTATGGCAAAAGTGGCACTCATTGCCGAAAAAATGAACCATCACCCCAATTGGTACAATGTGTACAATCGGGTGGAAATCAGCCTGAGCACACATGATGCCGGCAACACAGTAACCCAAAAAGACAGAGACTTGGCACAAGCAATTGATGCTTTACTTACGTAATTTTTTTGACTGTTCTGAGTGTGTGAAAAGGGAAGCGGCAAGCCCTGTGCTTGCTACTTATGACGCATAACTTCTAACTTTTGTGAGCCGTATGGTGCAGACAGAACAATTACAAGACGAACTTAGAAGCACCCTTAAAGAGGTATTCGGGTACAGCCAGTTCAGGGGTAATCAGGAAGCCATCATCCGCAACCTGATGAGTGGCAAAAACACCTTTGTGATTATGCCCACAGGCGCGGGCAAATCGCTGTGCTACCAATTGCCAGCCATTGTGATGCCCGGCACTGCCATCGTTATTTCACCACTGATAGCCCTGATGAAAAATCAGGTAGACCAGCTCAATGCCTTTGGGGTCAATGCACATTTCCTCAATTCCACACTGACCAAGTCGGAATTGAACTGGGTAAAGAAAGAAACGCTCAACGGGCAGGTCAAGCTCCTGTATGTTGCCCCCGAATCGCTCACTAAGGATGATAACATTGCCTTTTTGAAAGACGCAAAAATATCGTTTGTGGCAGTAGATGAGGCGCACTGTATTTCGGAATGGGGGCACGACTTTCGTCCGGAGTACCGCCGCATTAAAACCATTGTAGACCAGATTGGCAACTTCCCCATTATTGCACTCACTGCCACCGCTACCCCCAAAGTTCAGGCAGACATTCAGAAAAACCTGCAAATGGAGGAAGCCGATATTTTTAAGTCTTCTTTCAACCGCACCAACCTGCACTATGAAGTGCGCCCCAAAATAGACGCACAAAAGCAATTGATTCGCTTCATTAAGAACCACAAAGGCAAATCAGGCATCGTGTATTGCCTGAGCCGCAAAAAGGTAGAAGAAATAGCCGAACTGCTTACTGTAAACGACATTAAGGCGCTTCCCTATCATGCAGGATTGGAGGCCGACGTGCGCATCAAAAATCAGGATGCCTTTTTGAATGAGGATGTGGACGTAATAGTGGCAACCATTGCCTTTGGCATGGGGATAGACAAACCCGATGTGCGATTTGTAGTTCACTACGATACGCCTAAGTCGCTGGAAGGTTACTATCAGGAAACCGGACGCGCCGGACGCGATGGCTTGGAAGGCTTCTGCCTGATGTTCTACAGCCCCGAAGACATCACCAAATTAGAAAAGTTCAACAAAGACAAAAGCGTAACCGAGCGCGAAAATGCCAAGTTGCTGCTGAGCGAAATGGCCGCCTATGCCGAAAGCTCCGTTTGCCGCCGCAGGCAACTGCTGTACTACTTTGGCGAAGTTTATAACGACAACCTTTGCAAAGAAAGCGGCGGCTGTGACAACTGCAACCTACCCAAAGAAAAATCATTTGAAGCCAAAGAATGGTTACTGCTGCTGCTGCAAACCGTACATGAAACAGGGCAGCGCTTTGGTGCAGACCATTTGATTAACATCCTTCGCGGCACAACCGAGCAGTACGTACTTAGCTACGGACACGAAAAACTGCCCGTATTTAAGAAAGGTGCAGCACTTACCGAACAGGAGTGGAAAAGCATTATCCGCCAAGCAATGCTCTACGGCTATTTAGACAAAGACTTAGAGAACCTCCTTAGCTTCAAAATCAGCGAAAAGGGCTATGCCTTCATGGAGCGCCCTACACCGGTAACTTTCACCAAAGACCATGACTACACCGGCGCAGAAACAGAACTGATTGCCGACGATTCGGAAAATGCCGCACATGGTGGCGCATACGACGAAACCCTCTACGAAATGCTGCGCAACCTACGCAAAAAGGTAGCTAAACAGAAAAATTTGCCGCCTTATGTCATCTTCCAAGAGCCTTCGCTGGAGGAAATGGCAACCACCTACCCCACTACCATCCAAGAATTGGCACAGGTAAACGGTGTAGGATTGAGCAAAGCGCAGAAATTCGGCAAACCGTTCGTAGATATGATTGCCAACTACGTAGCAGAAAATGATATTACAACCGCTGCCGACGTGGTTGTAAAATCAACGGTAAATAAGTCCAAAACCAAGATTTTCATCATCCAGCAAATAGACCGCAAGGTGGATTTGGAAGAAATTGCAGAAGCCAAAAATCTCAGCCTTGCCGAGTTGATAGAGGAAATAGAACACATCTGCTACTCGGGCACAAAACTCAATTTGGATTACTACATAGACCAGATGTTAGAAGAAGATGCCCAAGAAGCTATTTTTGACTACTTCCTACATGCCGAAACCGACAACATCAAGGTGGCACTGCAAGCGTTTGACGATGAATTTACCGAAGAGGAACTGCGCCTGATGCGAATCAAATTCTTATCGGAGGTAGCGCTGTAGCCTTGCAACCTGTCCAAAGCGATACTTTCTCTATCCGATTGCCCCTTTTTGAAGGGCCGTTTGACTTGCTTTTGTTTTTCATAGAGCGGGACGAGCTGAACATTTATGACATCCCGATAGCCAAAATTACGGCAGACTTTCTGGACTATCTGCACCAATTGGAGCAGATTAATATGGATGTGGCAGGCGATTTTATGGTAGTAGCTGCTACTCTGATGCGCATCAAGGCCAAAATGTTGCTGCCGCGCCCCGAGCTCGACGAAAAAGGGCAGGAAATAGACTCCCGTGAGGAACTTGTCCGCCACCTGTTGGAATACAAAAAGTACAAGTCGGTTGTCGGCGAATTTGCGCAACGCGAAGAAGAACACTTGGCCATGGAATCGCGCGGCAATCTTACCGCCGAGTTGCTGGAAATTGCCGAATCGCAGGGCGTAGAAGCCGAACTACAAACCATAGACCTCTACAAACTGCTGCGCATTTACGAAAAAGTAATGCGTCGGTTTGCATTGGAACAACAAAAACCCGTACATCGCATTGTTCCTTACCCTTATACGGTGGAAAGACAAAAAGAAGTGGTGCGATTGTGGATAAAAGAAGCTCGGTATCTTACCTTTACGGAACTGATAGAGCGACAGCCGCAAAAAGTGGTTGTCATTTTTAATTTTTTGGCTATCTTGGAACTGCTCCAAGCCGGAGAAATCGGCATCCGCTTGGGGGAAGGTTACAACGATTTTATGATTATCAACCCCGAACCAGAGCGGGTTGTTTAAACTGCGTAGCAACAATCGCAAGCCCCTATGCAACAAGACCAGGAAAAAATCCTCAAATCCATCAATCCTTCCAAAGTTATTTTACCCATTCTCATTGGGTTGGGCGTGGCAATTTACATGCTCATTACCAATGTGGACATTAACACCGTACGCACGCATATACAGGAGGCAAATATTGTGTGGATTTTAGTGGCAGTGTTAGTGCTCTTTATTCGCGATGCAGGCTATGTCTGGCGGATTCGTTACCTGACCAATCAAGAGTTAAGCTGGAAATCGAGCATCTACACGATTCTTTTGTGGGAGTTTGCCTCTGCCGTAACACCATCGGCAGTAGGAGGAACGGCTGTTGCCGTGTTTATTATCAATCGTGAAGGCATCAAATTCGGCAAGTCGCTGGCCTATGTAATGCTCACTGCGCTATTAGATAACTCATTCTTCATTTTGGCCGCACCCGTTGCATTGCTGCTTTCACAAGGCAATGTATTCCCCGTAGCAGCAGAAGGTGGCATCGGGTTGTTTGGCTCAGGTCTGCGCGCTACTTTCTGGATTAGCTACGCACTGATTGCCGTTTATACCTCATTTTTTGCTTGGGGGCTGTTTTTTAAACCGCATGGCTTCCGCTGGCTGATTACCCGCATTACCTCTTTTGGCTTCTTGCGCCGTTTCCGACGGACAGCCAAAGAGATTGGCGATGAAGTAATTATTGCTTCCGAAGAAATCAAAGGCAAAGATGCCCGCTATTGGGCTAATGCTATTGTATCAACCATTTTCGTATGGTCGGCGCGCTACCTGATGGTAAACTGCCTGCTGGCAGCATTTGCAAGCCTGACTTGGGAAAATCATCTGCTCGTATTTGCCCGCCATATCGTTATGTGGGTAATTATGCTCATTTCGCCTACGCCGGGCAGCAGTGGCACAGCAGAACTGTCATTTGACTTTTTCTTCGGGCAATACATCGGCGGCTTTGGCGTAGCACTGGCACTTTTCTGGCGACTCTATACCTACTACCCATATCTTTTTGTTGGTGTTGCTATTTTGCCGCGCTGGCTTCGTCGGGTGCTGGCAAGATAGCCAATGCAGGGCAACAATCCTTAAAAGTTATGATACGTTTTTATCCAGATACTTCATACCATGATGAAACGTCTTATTGTTAGTTGGCTGCTTGTGTCACCCGCAGCGGCAATGGCACAAAGCACTTTTGTTCCTTACAACCAAGACTACCAGCATTTGGTAGAACGCTATGAAATTAAGCGAGGTAAGTTCTCCGAAAACCTGATGCTGTCCATTAAACTATTGGAGCGGCGCGGCGTGGCAGCCCTTGCCGACAGCATTCTAAAAGAAAACCGATTCATACTCAATAAAATTGACCGATTCAACATTTACTACTTGCTCAACGACAACTCCGAATGGGCAGATTCGGTCAATGACAAAAGCAAACGCCCTGTGCTGAGAAATTTTTACAAATACACCCCCGACCTTTATCGCGTAGATGTCAAAGATTTTAACCTGCATATCAACCCTGTACTGCATGTAGGTATGGGCGTGGCTACAGGCTCGGAAAATCGTCCTTTTCTTAACACCCGTGGTGCGGAAATGCGCGGATTAATTGCCAATCGCGTAGGCTTTTACACCTATCTGGCCGATAACATGATGTTATTCCCCAATTATGTGATGGACTACATCGGCAGAAACAACGCCGTTCCGGGTGAAGGTTTTTGGAAAACTCGCACCGAATCGGGCGTGCTGGATAATACCGGTGTTATTGTACTCACTGCGCGCGGGTATGTTAGTTTTGATATACTGAAAAATATCATGTCGTTCCAAATGGGGCATGACAAACAATTTTATGGCAACGGATACCGTTCGCTTATTCTTTCCGATTTTGCTGCTAATGCGCTTTTCGCCAAATTCAATACGCGCGTTTGGAGGGTGAATTACACCAATTCCTATATGCAACTTACGGCAGATGCCGAAGGTACTAACCGTGTGTACCCAAAAAAATATGCCGTATTCCATCATCTGGGCATCAACATCACCGACAACCTGAACGTCGGCTTGTTTGAGTCGGTGATTTATGGGCGACGCGACGGCTACAAGAATGATACTTTTGACCTCTCCTACCTCAACCCCATCATTTTCTACCGCTGGGTAGAGCAACAGGTCGGCAGTGCGGATAATTCCATCATCGGTTTTGACTGGCGCTGGAATTTTCTGAAACAATTCCAACTCTACGGACAGTTTGTGCTGGATGAGTTTAAACTCTCCGAGTGGCGTGCAGGCAACGGCTGGTGGGGCAATAAAAACGGCTTACAGGCAGGTATCAAATACATTGATGCGCTGGGCATCAAAAATCTGGATTTACAGGCCGAGTACAACGCCGTGCGTCCTTATACCTACTCTCACTTTATTGATAAGTCGTTGTCTAACCATGCCCACTTCAATCAAGCACTGGCACATCCGCTGGGGGCCAACTTCCGCGAGTTTATTGGGATTGCACGTTATCAGCCCATTCCGCGCCTGATGCTTACGGGTAGAGTGATATATGCTAAGCAAGGATTGGACGGCGCAGGCGAAAACTGGGGCAGCAATATTCTGTTAGACAATACCACACGCCAACAGGAATATGGCAATAAAATAGGGCAAGGCATTGCCACTGCGCTGTTTTTTGGCGATTTTACTGCCTCTTATCAGCTCAAACACAACCTATTTATTGATTTTAAACAAGTGATTCGCCGTCTGCAAAGCGACGATGCGGCACGCAACGGCAATGTCAGTTTTACTTCGCTGGCCATCCGCCTCAATATTGCACAGCGTCTGCACGAATTTTAGTGCTATCGTGCTTCTTCAATCGGGAAGCCAATGCGCAGCGTTTCCCATTGTATGGCTACTTCGCCCTTGCCGGGTGCAAGGGGTTTTACTTCGTAGGTCAGCCGCTGAATAGTATCAGGCATGACCATTGGCTTAACTTTGAAGCGAAGCACATCTTCCTCGGTTTTATACTCGTCGGTTAGGTGCTGATTCCAACGTTCGTTGAGAATCACTGTCCACTCGTCGGGTGTGGGGATAGTGAAAATGGCATAAGTGCCTGCTTTTACTAACTGTCCGTTAATTTTCATGGCACGCTCAAAGTTAATGGCTGTGGCATTGTGAGCACCCGTTACCCAAACCTGATGGTATGGCACAAGTCCACCCCAGATGATGCGCCCCCGAACGGCAGGCGAATGATAGCGGATAGCAACAGTCGTCCCACCGATGCGCCCCGATACCTCGCGTTGCGGGCTACCTTTGATGGTGTCTTTTTCGTAAGGGTTGGCTATCGGGTCTTTGTTCTCTATTTTAAAAGAAATGACCTTGGGTTCGCGCTTGTTTTCCTGCGAACTGCAAGCCGCAAATAAGAATGTGGCAACGAAAAGGCAAGTTGAAAGCGTATTTTTTCTCATAACCCAGTTTATAGAATTTAGCCCTCTATTGTTTCAGAAAATCCAGCAATTGCTGCATGGCACGGGCGCGATGGCTGATTTGTGTTTTTAGAGCAGGCTCTATTTCCCCGAAGGTCAGGTCGTAGCCGTCGGGTTGGAAAATGGGGTCATAGCCAAAGCCGTTGCTGCCCCGCGGTGCATCGGTGATGTTGCCCGTAATGATGCCCGTAAAGGTGCGCAGATTGCCGTCGGGCTGCACAAGGGCAATAACGGTTTTGAACTGCGCCCTGCGTTCGGTGATGCCTTGCAGTTGTTGCAGTACCAATTCGCAGTTGGCTTTAAAATCGCGCGAAGCCCCCGCATAATAGGCCGAATGTACGCCCGGTGCGCCGTTCAGCGCTGCTACCTCCAAACCGCTGTCGTCGGCAAAGCAGGGGATGCAGTAACGTTCCCATACGTAGCGGGCTTTGTAGGCGGCATTTCCTTCAATGGTTGCTTCCGGTTCGGGGATTTCCTCGGTGCAACCAATTTCGTCCAATGTCAATAAGCGAAAATTGCCGCCTAACTGAGCGGCAATTTCTTCGCGTTTATGTGCGTTGCGCGTGGCAAAGCAAAGTTCGTGTATCATTGCAGACGCGTTAGGTTAAGTACTTCAATATCAAATTGCAAAATGGCATTGGGCGGAATTTCTCCCTGACTGCGCGAACCATAGGCCAGATTGGAAGGGATAATCAGTGTGCCGCGCTCGCCTGTGCGCATCAGTTGCAAACCTTCTGTCCAACCTGCAATCACTTGCGTGCGCCCAATGCGCACACCAAAAGGCTGATTGCGAAAACGGCTGCTGTCAAATACTTTACCATACAGCACATTGCCGGTGTAGTGTACAGTAACAGAGTCGCCGGAGCGCGCTCTTTCACCCACGCCTGCAATCTGCGGAATATAAACCAAACCGGAAGCCGTGCGCTGAAAATTGCTAATTCTGTTTTCTGCCAGCCAATCGGCAATAATGCGTGCCTCCCGCTCGCGCTGTGCTTCTGCATTCAGTGTACTTTGCTTCTTACATGCACCCAAAATGATAACCAATCCCAGAAAGAGTGTGAACCGAACAATGTTTCCCATTATTATTATCGATAACAAAATAGGCAAATTTATACCGAAAAACTTGATTCGCTATAAAGCAAAAAACACTTGCATAGCTACGCAAGTGTTTTTTGCGGAATGGACGGGACTCGAACCCGCGACCTCCTGCGTGACAGGCAGGCATTCTAACCGGCTGAACTACCACTCCGTCATTTTTTTTGACATCACAAAGGTAGAACACCACATTCATTCCTGCAATACCCTTTCCTAAAAAAATTACAGATTTTTTTCAGAGGCTGCCTTTCTACGCTTCATCAGCGGGCGAATTTCACGCATAAAAATCAGGACAAAGAAGGCGGCAGAGAGCGAAAAGGCAAGTATTTGTTTCCCAATAAAATTTTGAAAATCAATCCATTGCGGCATGTAAATAATCGCTGTTGCCAGCATCGCATAAAGCAGTATGGGCTGCCACCGATAGGGAATGGGGTAAAACTTTTGCCCGTAATAAAGACAGGCAGCACTCATCGCGGCGTAGCAAATCAGGTGCATCAGTGCCGCACCCATGTAACCCATCAGGGGAATGAGCAGGTAGTTGCCCGCAACGGTAACAATTGCCCCCAAAACGGCAAACCAAGTACCGTAGTAAGTGCGGTCGGTAATTTTGAACCAAACCGTCAGGTTATAGTACATGCCTAACAGGCAGTTTGCCAAGAGCAGCACCGGCACAACTGCCAGCCCTTCGCGGTAGGCATCGCTGCCCAGTAGCAGGTATTGCACCCAATCAATATTTGCCCCGATGCCTACGTACATCAGCAGGCAGGCAAGGATGAAGTAGTGCATCACGCGGGCGAAGAGTTCGGGCGAGTTTTTATCGGCAGCCTGTGCAAAAAAGAACGGTTCGGCGGCATAGCGGAACGCCTGCACCGCCAACGTAATGAACACGCCAAACTTGAAACAGGCACTGTAAATGCCGATAGCCCCGTCGGTAGTGATGCCTGCATAGAAGCCTTCGGGCAGCAGCCATTTGAGCATCTGTCGGTCTATAACTTCGTTTACGATGCCCGCCAGCCCCATGAACAACAGCGGATAGGCATATTGCAACATGGGCTTTAAAGTTTGCCACTGCCATTGCAGGCGAAAACCTTTGAAAACAAAAACAAAAGCGGGCAACTGCGCCGCATTGGCAATCAGGTTGGCAAGGAAGGTATAGCCCACTGCATATGCAGGCTTAAAAATCAATTGTGCAAAATCTTGCATGAACAGGAAACTTTCCCCTGCGGCAGCCTTGCGGCAAACGTAGAGGAAGAAAAAGTTCAGCCCTGCGTAGAGGAAAATACTGCCCAATTTAAGCGAGGCAAACAGCACGGGG
>CALHUI010000016.1 GCA_938039675.1 uncultured Cytophagales bacterium | reverse complement strand
ACTTCTTTTACCAAGTCGTTATGAAAAACATAGTTGTTTCGTTTTTGGCAAACTTCAAAAAGTTTAGTAAGGACTTGGTCTTTCTTGTTCATCGGTTTGTTTTTCTGCAAAGTTAGGTATTTTTCTACAATGGCACACAACTGCTGTATTTGTGCAATTTGAAAAGTTGTTTTTGTCAAAGTGCTATTAGCGTCCGCAACGTGCAACGTGCTAACAGGTTTTTACGAATCCCTAACAGCAGTCGTCATACAAAAGTGCAAGTGGTTTGCGAAAAATGCTTTGTATAAATGCCTAACAGTGTAGAGAATAGAAAGGGAAATGCTTAATGGTTATGCAGAACGTTCTCAACTACTTAAGCCAAACATTACAAGGCTGCTGAAGTTATCAAAAATAAACGCAAGAAGTTTGGTTGCTAATAAATTTCCGTATTTTTGGGCATTGTGAAAAAGATTGCCATCAACCTGTTTTTTTACGCTTTTGTTTCACTGGCTTTTGGTCAAGCTACGCTGAAAGACAACGCTTTGGACAGTGTCCGCAGACAGTTGAAACAGCTCGGCTTGGCGGATACCCTGCGCATAGATTTACTCAATACATTAGCATTTAATCTGTACGGCAAGTCGCTTGACAGCGTGCGTATCTTGGCAGATTCGGTCAGTAACTATGCACGCCGCATAGGCTACGACCGCGGTCTGGCAGCCTCTTACTGGATTAAGGGCATGTATCTGGAAGACATCGGCGACTATAGCGGTGCTATTGATATCTATTTGCAAGCGCTGCGAATTTTTGAGCGGTTGCAAGACAAATCAGGTATTGCTCGTGTCAATAACCTGATGGGACTGGCACACCTTCTGCTGAAACGCTTTGATGAAGCATATGCCTATTTTTCAAATGCGCTGGCAACCTATCAAGAACTTGGCAACCGCGAGCGAGTGGCTACCTGCCTTAACAATATGGGCTTGGTCTATGTGGAAAAAGGCAACCATGAACGTGCTATCGATTTGATTAACAAAGGTTTAGTCATTAATGATTCCTTGGGGTTGCGCAATAAAGTGGCCGTAAGCCTGAATGATTTGGGCGAAGCGTATTTCCGCAAAGGTGATTACTTGCGGGCACTCACATTCTTTAAAAAATCGCTGAACATTAATCAGGCAATTGCCCGCATGTCTAAACTGCCGGAAAATTACAACAATACCGCTGCTGCATATCGGCAATTGGGGCAATACGACAAGGCCATCAGCTATTACAAAACAGGACTGGAAAAAGCACTTACGCTGAATTTCAAAGAACAAATCACTGCCGCTTATCAAGGCTTATCGGCATGTTATGCAGAGCAAAACAAGTTCAAAGAAGCGTATGAGTACCATCGCCTGTTTCACCGATTCAGCGACTCATTGTTTAATGCAGAAAGTGCCGAAAAAATCGCCCGCCTGCAAACGCTTTATCACACCGAACAACAGGCAAATAAAATTGCCCTTCTTACCAAAGAAAAGCAACTGCAAGAGGAAGAAGTAGAATTGCACCGTTGGCAGTTGGTAGGAGTTTCGTCTATTTTGTTGCTTTTTATGGCATTAGCTTTCGTTTTTTACCGAAATTGGAAGCACCGACAAAAAGCTAATCAGTTACTGTTGGTGAAAAACGAAGAAATCAATCAAAAACACGAAGAAATCCGCATTCAGGCAGAGCGTTTGTCGGTTGCGCTCAGTGAATTGGAAGTAAAAAATCGCAACATTACCTCCAGCCTCAACTATGCCCAGCGTATCCAGTCGGCAATTTTGCCTTCGGAAACGCGTATTAAAAAGTCATTGCCGCAGGTATTCATCCTATATCGCCCGCGCGATATTGTTTCAGGCGATTTTTATTGGTTTCAGGATACCGGACATCTGGAAAATGGCAGCTTGGGTGAGCGCATGATTATCGCAGCGGCAGACTGTACCGGGCACGGCGTACCGGGTGCATTTATGAGCTTGATTGGCAATGAGTTACTCAATCAGATTGTCAATTTGCGCAATGTTTATCAGCCCGGGCAGATACTGAATCTGTTAGATAAAGGGGTGCGCAAAGCATTGCAAAAAGAAGGCTCTGACAACCGCGACGGTATGGAAATTGGCATCTGCTACATTGATTTGCATAGTTCCCAACTGTATTTCAGCGGCGCTATGCTTCCTTTATATTATATGCAGAACGATGCTTTACACGTCATTAAAGGGACTAAGTACTCCATTGGCTCTGCATTGGGAGGTATTGATTTTCAGGAACATATCATCAGGCTTAACGAACCTATTACCTTCTACTTGTGTTCTGACGGTTTTCAAGACCAGTTTGGAGGGCCTGCCAACCGCAAGTTTATGGTTAGGCAATTCCGCGAAGTACTGTACAAAGCATCACGGATGCCTTTTCATCGGCAACAACAGTATCTGGAAACCACACTTGACAACTGGATGGGGCATCAGCCACAGATTGATGATATTTTATTGATTGGCATTAGGATAGGTTAGTTTATTTCAGATTTTGTAACTTTTGCTTTTAAGGTCAAAGAACGCACATGAAAAAACTGCTGATATATCTGATTTTCTGTTGGTTGCCTTATTTGGCATCAGCACAAAACACGGAAATTCATCCACGCCTGCTCAACCGCGAATGGGAGGCCTCATGGATTGCCTGCCCTAACGTTCCGCTCAAATCATTCGGTGTTTATCATTTTCGCAAAACTTTTGTGCTGGAAGCCAAACCCGATAAGTTTATCATACACGTGTCGGCTGATAACCGCTACAGGCTGTTTGTCAATGGCTTACCCGTTGCACATGGTCCGGCGCGCGGCGACCTTGCCTATTGGTATTTTGAAACCGTGGACATTGCTTCCCATTTGCAGGCTGGCGAAAACACGCTGGCCGCTGTTGTTTGGAACTTTGCCGAGCACATGCCTTGGGCACAAATCAGCCACCAAACGGGCTTTATTTTGCAGGGTAATACCGAAGCAGAAGAGATTGTCAATACAGATAATACTTGGAAGGTGCTTCACAATCAGTCTATTAGCCCCATTCCAATCCGTATGGAAGAAATGCGCACTTTCATTGTCGTCGGGCCGGGGGAGGCAGTGGAAGGCAGCCGCTACCCTTGGGGTTGGGAAGAGAAAAGCTACAACGACAGCGATTGGCAAACAGCGATTCAACTCTACAAAGGTATGCCGCGGGGCAGGGGCACAGGCTCGGTGTATTACCTCACTCCGCGCACCATTCCGCTCTGGCAAGAGCAGCAGGAGCGCTTTGCGCACATCAGCCGATTTTCGGGCATTGCCGCAGTTGCCGAGGCATGGCTCAAAGGCAGGCAACCTTTGCGCATTCCGCCCGGTTCGCGGGTTTCCATTTTGCTGGACAATAAGCGGCTGACAACCGCCTATCCCGAACTGATTGTGCAGGCAGGCAAGGGCGCATCGGTTGAACTGACCTATGCCGAAGCCCTGATAGATGACAATTTACAGAAACATCACCGCGACAAGACAGAAGGACTGAAAATATTCGGCTACAAAGACCGATTCCGACCTGACGGTGGCAATAATCGCCTGTTCAGGCCACTTTGGTTTCGCACTTTTCGCTACGTGCAGTTAGACATTCAGACTGCCGAGGAGCTGCTCATCCTTACCAATATTTCCCACTATTTTACGGCCTACCCAATGGAGGAAAAAGCCCACTTCAGCAGCGATGATGCGGAACTGGAACAAATATGGAAAACAGGCTGGCGCACAGCACAACTCTGCGCCAATGAAACCTATTTTGACTGCCCTTATTATGAACAGTTGCAATACGTGGGCGATACCCGTATTCAGGGTTTGATTTCCCTCTATGTAAGCGGTGATGACCGATTGGTGCGCAAAGCCATTCAGGACATCAACCGCTCACGTGTACCTGAAGGACTGACACAGGCGCGCTACCCAAGTGCCGTGCAGCAATTTATTCCGCCGTTTTCGCTCTACTGGGTATCAATGGTACATGACTACTGGATGCATCGGCAAGATGATGACTTTGTGCGGCAAATGCTGCCCGGCATACAGCAGGTTTTACAATGGTTTGCCGACAATACCGACCGCAGCGAAGACATGCTTGGCGGGCTGCCTTGGTGGAACTTTACCGACTGGACTGACCATTGGCAATGGATAAACGAGACCAGCATAGGCGGCGTTCCCGATGGTGCAGAAAAAGGCAACTCTTCCATTCTGACCTTTCACTATGCCTATACGCTGCGGCAGGCTGCCGAATTATTTGAGTATTACGAACAAAAAGAACAGGCTGCACTTTACCTGCAACAGGCAGAAAAACTGGCGCGTTCCGCTTACAATGCCTGTTATGACGTACGGCGTGGACTGGTAGCCGATACGCCCGAGAAAAGAAGTTTCAGCCAACATGCCCAAATTATGGCGGTGCTGAGCGGTGGTGCGCCGCTGTTGCAGCAAGCCAGCCTCATAGAGCGTGCCTTAGCCGATGCAAGCGTAACACAAGCAAGTTTTTACTATCGGTTCTACCTCACCCGCGCAATGGTTAAGGCTGGCATGGCCGACTTCTACTATGCCTATTTGCAACCTTGGCGCGATATGCTGGCACTGGGGCTGACCACCTTTGCCGAGAAAAGCGACCCTACCCGCTCCGACTGCCATGCGTGGTCGGCAAGTCCTAACTATGATTTTCTGGCAACCATCTGTGGCATTATGCCCGATGCACCCAGCTTTGCCAAAGTTCGTATTGCCCCTGCCTTAGGCATGTTGAAAAGTGTAACCGCTGCCATGCCTCACCCCAACGGCATGATTCGCGTATGGCTGACCCGCTTGCCAAAAAATGCCATTAAGGCAATCATTGAGCTGCCTGCCGATACGGAGGGCACGTTTATCTGGAACGGTAAAAGCTATCCGCTCAACGGTGGCATTAATGAAGTGGCGGCGAGATAGTGCCGTAAACCCTATCGTGTTAAGGCAGAAAAGTAAAAGCTAACAACGTATTTTCATGGTTGCGAAACTCGTTTGATGGCAGCCACTCCCGTAATCTGTGCGGTCAAACGGCGATAGCTTCTTGTCAGCGCTTCCAAAGCATGGCTGTCCAATCGGTTGATGCGCTGTTTTTGCCTGAGCAGGTCTGCAAACCGATAATAGCGAAACGCATAATAACCCGAAACAGGCAAACTGACGAGATAGAGTAGCACTTGCCACCATGTGTGGCTGATGAAGTGCGCAAACAGCCAACCGTACAACGGATAAAATAGTCCAAAGGTAAAAATCCCCAACATAAGGTTAATGGGGGCGCGATACACCGTTTCTTGTGTCAGGCGAATGGCCAGCCACCCGGGCAGCCGATAAGGAATGTAGTTGTGCAGTTCGCTGTAAAGGTACAACGGAAAACCCGCTACAAGGGCTAAGTGCTCAAAGGGATGGATATGTAGTACTACTCTCCCTTCGTTTTTGGAAGGCGTATTCTCTAAGATGTTGCTGAAAACCCGCGGTGATATTTGATGCTGCTTCAAATCTGCCAGATACCGAGTCAGGTCTTCCTGAAACTGCCGAATGCCGTTGGGGTTTTCTTTCAAAAGGGCATCTACTCCGGTTGCTATTTCTTGTGCTAATGTAAATACCGAATCGGTATGCAAGGGGTCTAAGCCAAGTTCCTTTCTGAGTTGATTGCCGTACATCTCCTCAATTTGTCGCGTAAGGCGGTCTGCTTCTTTGTTGGGCGTAATCACAAGCATGGGGCGCAGCCGATTGGCTATTTCTTGTGTCAGTGCCTGTATGCCACTCGGGCTGTTAGCAAATGCACGGGCAGAAATCGGCGGGGCATAAGTCAGTTTCAAAAAACTCTGAAATCGGCGCGGATTGGTGTAGTTAATGCCTGCACAAACAATCCGCACATCCTGTTCGGGTGGCAGATGCACCAAAGCACCCAAGGCAATACGTGCCATACCTGTTTTCAGGGGGTGCAATTCGCGGCGGTCTTCGCTGGTTCCTTCGGGAAAAATCATCAGCGCGCCGCCTTTTGCCAACAGTTCAAAGCAGGCAGAGAAAGTCTGCTCATTCTTTTGAGAAGCATCTGCACTGTCTTGCTGCCGATAAATGGGAATCATAAACAACTGCCGAAACAGCCACTTGACAAACGGCGAGGTAAAAACGCCTCCGTTGGCCAAAAAATACACTGGACGGCGCAGCCATACCGCTACTACTATAGGGTCTAAAAACGTGCTTGGATGGTTAGCGGCAATAATCAGTGCGCCTTTTTGGGGCACGTGTTCCAGCCCGCCGAGGCTGATACGTCCAAAAAAGGCGCGAATGGCAATTAGAAAAATAAAACGCAGGAACTGGTAAAGCAGCATAGGCGGCAGTTATTCTACCAATATACGCTTTGTCAGTGTATTTCCGTCAATATCGAGCGTTACTAAATAAATGCCTGCTGCATGGCTGCCCAAATTCAACTCGTGTATCAGTCGCAGGTTGTTGGTTTTAACCGATTCGGTCAGAATTTCGCGTCCGAGCACGTCTGTTACCCGAATCTGCACGTTTTCAGTGCGTTTGAGCAATGACCCGAATACGGTTATTCTGCCACCTGCCGAAGGGTTGGGGAAAATGCGGATGTCTTCGCGGCTCGCCAAATAATCCTCTAAACCGACAGCATCGGCTTGTATTTGCAGGTTGTCAATTGCCCACCCCCAGCCGTTTGCAGACTCATCAGCGAACAAGCGGAAACGGAAAATTACTTGGTCGCCGGGTTGGAAAGTTTGCAAAATATCAATACTGCGCGGTCGGAAAAGGCTTGGTGTGCCTACCGTAGATGAATTGGGGTTATTGGCAGACAAGCCGCGGTTGTAGGCGCTTAACCATTCGGGTTTATCGCCCGAATCGTAACCGTTGAGCAGGCGTGTCCATGTTCTGCCGCCGTCTTTGGAGCCTTCCACAATCACATAATCCCAAAACGTTTGTTGTCCGAAAACCGAGCCCGGCTCGCCAGGTTCTACCAATACGATTTCATCGAAACGAATGGTAGAATTTTGCTGACGAATGGTGATAGGGAAGCGCATTTGGTAGATGTAGTTGCTTTCGTTATTCAATCCCGAACCGTCTTTGTAGGGGTGGTCGGAGTGGATAGCCCCGTTGGTAAATCCTGACGGGGTTTCTACCCTGAAATCAGCCCCTATAAAATCCTCTCCTCCGCCTTGGTTGAAATCGTTGCTGTAACTGTCGCGGGCAGGTCGCACACCTTCTACGCGCACTTGATGAAACCCGTTGGCGGGGTTGCTTGCCTGATTGCGCCTGCTGCTGATGTCGCGGGCTACTATGCGATAGCTCAACACTGTACCGTCCACAATGCGCCCTTGCGGAAAGCGAAGGAGGGCTGCAAAATTATTCGCCTGTACCTCAACCATGCCGGCCGTTGCAAGCGATTCGTTGTCAAGTTGGTACTCTACATAGGCCGTATCTACGCCCAATTGGTCGGTAATATTGGCAGAAATAATCAACTCTGTTGTATTAGCCTGCAAAATGGAAAGCGGCGTATGATTAATTATAGGGGGGGCGTTGTCTGTTACAATGATAAAAGCATAAGTAACCCGCGGGGCAACGCCTGCCGGCCACAGAATCTGCACGTTTTGACGTGTGTTTTCGGCAATCAGGTAGTAGTTAATCGTTACCTGACTGTTAGGCGCGGGAATCTGTCCTTCGTATATGTTGCCCGAAATGCGGCGCATGATGGCCGTTTGCTGGGTGGCGAAACGGTCTAATGAGTAAACAATACGCACTTCGTAATCGGCAAAATTCAGCGTGGTATCGCTTAACAGCGTGGCACGCAGCGTAAACGGACGGTCTGCAATGTCCGTATTGGGCTGCGGCGTGTGCAGCAGGCGAGTACTTCGCCAACCCATCTGGTCAAACATGGCGAGCGTAACAGGTCCCGGGTCGTGGATAGCTTCACCATTGCCAATGGAGGAAATCATTAACTGATTGCTGGTGCCGTCATAGGTGCGGTCGTCTAAGTGTGAAATGCTAGAACCCTGTTGCCAAGGCGATGGGGCAAACAGCGGTGCGGGTATGCCCAAGTTGGCACGCCGCACCTGTGCCCCTTGAAATACGATTTGACCGCCGGTCAGTTCGCGCCCGAGAGCAGCGGAGTTATTGCGGAAAATGGTAGAGTCTAACAACGACTCACCTCGCGAATTTTCAACAAAAAGGTCGTAAACAAAGGGGAAGCCGCTGTCGCCCCAGCGCCCGAAATTGCGGCCTGTCTCAAACTGAAAGCTGCCGGCAAAGCCTAAACCGTGTCCGATTTCATGTAATACGACACTTGTCAAATCCCATTTGTCGCGGGGCGGGTTTGCATCCGTTCCAAAATACCAATTGTTATTGTTGCTGTTAAAGTTGGCAACAATATCTGCATCTTCCCCATTTAGTTCCTCGCCAAGCAGTTTTTCGGCCAATGCCACAGGATACCACACCGGAAAGCGAGGCAAAAACGGCGAACGATAAAAGCCGTTACTTGTAGCGCTGCCCAATACGTTGGCACGGCTGTTAGGCTCCCATACCGCCCGAATTCGGATAGGCACGGGTGAAGTAATTAAGGCCGACCAAATATCAACTGCCCGCTGGAAGGCTGCCTGTGCTTCGGGAGAAAACCCCTGATACTGAACGATAAAGCGAGCATTCTCGGTTTCTTCCATTCTTCCGCTCCTGCGTGCTTCTGCCCATTTCAGATATGCATCGGGGGGCAGAATATTTTTGCGAATATGATTGGTTGTCGGAGGACATACAATCGGCAAGCCCTCTTTGCGATGTTCTACTTGCAGGCGTTGTAATACTGTTTTTTGTGCCTGAACAAAGCCTATTGTCAGTAATAATATCCACAGAAACGAAAAGCTCGAAACAAATAGTAAATTTTTTTTTGGCATGGGTTTAAATTTAAGAGGTGAACATGGGAAATTTACTCAATTATTGTCAAATCTATACATCATATACATCAGCGCAAAGGGTTTGCTGAACGGGTTTTACATAAATTTTTCAAAATCAAATGTTAAATCGCATTTAGTGCATCATCAGGCTGCTGTCGGTCAGTGTTTGAAGAAAAGCTGTCAAAGCCTTGTGATTGGCACGGCGAAAACGACCGTCGGGCAGGCTATGTGCCTGCACAACCGAATCGGGCAAGTTGCTGTAATGTGCCATTACTGCCGTCATGTCGGGTAGGCTGCCATCGTGCATATAGGGGGCGGTCAGCATAACATTTCGCAAAGTGGGGGTTTTGTATTTACCAAAATCGGAAGGTTGCAAGGTGATGCGCTGCCTGCCCAAAAGAACTCCCGCGCTGTCAATCGCCACAGGCAGCGGCAAGCCGTTTCTGTGAAATTTACCGTCCGTAAAAAGCGGGGGCGTATGACAACGGGCACAATGTTGTTCAAAAATAGCCATGCCTTCCAGCTCGAGGCTGTTGAGCTGTATCTCACCGCGCCGATAGCGGTCATAGCGGCTGTTGGCAGCAATCAGCGTGCGCTGGTACTGTGCCAAAGCACGGCTGATAAGTGCCGCCGTAATGGAATCCGTACCAAACGCTGCCCGAAATGCACGGCGATATTCAGGGAGGGATTGCAGCCGGGTAATGAGCACTTGCAAATCTGCCCCCATTTCGTCAGGATGACGCAGCGGGGAGAATGTCAGTGACTCTAAGTTGCGCACACCGCCATCCCAAAACAGATTTTCCGACCACGCCAAGTTAATAAGTGCCTGTGCATGACGCAGCAACGGCCTGCCCGATACACCTCGCAAGGTAAGTGCGGCAGTATCGGAAAACGACTTTTCTACCTGATGACAACTTGCACAAGACAACTGCTGATTGGCAGAAAGCCGTTTGTCAAAAAACAGCGTTTTGCCAAGCGCTACCCCTTCTGCTGTTGCTCGATTGTGTGGCGGCTGTGGTACGGTATCGCCCAAGGGCAACGGCTTAGTAAACACATAGGGCGTTGGCTGTCGAACCGATTGGGTACATGCCCACAACCAACTTAACAAAGCTGCCGCCAATAAACCACGCTTATACATACCAAAAAAATAACCTGCATCGGGTACTGCCGAAATATCGGTTTGGGCAGTGTACATATGCGATATAACAAAGAAAAATCTATCGGAGTGCCTTTCAAAGGGGAATTCTTAGATGCTAAAGCATACCAACAGCCGCAAACAAAGCCCTGTATTTTTGATGATATTTATACTACCGTATAACCACCGAATAGTTCGCACAGACTCAATTGCGCAGTAAACCAAGAAAAATGCTTAGTGTAAAACTTGGCGGATTTTATGGTTGAAAAATTTGATGTATGTTTTATTTAAGGCTCTTGAAAGGCGTGAAAATCAGAAAAGAAGTCTTTACCAAGCGAAGGATTCCTTTTCGTGAAAATACCGTCAATCTGTGTATAGAACATTAACTTAAAGGCTCAATTGCTGCTATTTTTTTTGTTCAACCACTTAATCTCGTAGAGGTCTCTGCGGCGGTCTTTCAGGTTGCGCACGCTGCCGGCAGTATGCAGTTCTTTTAAAAGGCTCAAATCCACATCGGCAATAATTGTGGTTTCTGCGTTAGGGGTTGCCTGCGCCACAATGGCATCGTTAGGAAATGCAAAGTCGGAGGGCGAGAAAACGGCAGACTGGGCATAGTTCAAGTCCATGTTTTTTACACGGGGCAAGTTGCCTACATTGCCTGCAATGGCTACATAGCACTCGTTTTCAATGGCGCGTGCTTGTGCGCACTTGCTGACGCGATGGTAGCCGTTTTGTGTGTCGGTCAAGAAAGGTACAAACAAGATTTGCATACCTTGTTCGGCAAGCATGCGGGGCAGTTCGGGAAATTCTACATCGTAGCAAATCAGGATGCCGATTTTACATACGTCTGTATCAAAAACGCGAAGTTTGGAGCCGCCCTGTACGCCCCAATGGCTTTTTTCGTCGGGGGTGATGTGTAATTTATACTGTGCGTCCCAAGTTCCGTCGCGGCGGCACAGATAGCTCACATTGTAGAGTTCGCCGTCGTTATAGAGTGGCATACTGCCTGCTATAATGTTGATATTGTAAGCAACAGCATATTCTACAAACCTATCGCGGAGTTCTTCGGTATAGCTGGCCAACTTTCGGATGGCTTTGGCGGCGGTATCTTCATTAAACAGCCCCATCAGTGGCGCATTGAAAAACTCGGGAAACAGCACAAAGTCGGCCTTGTAATCACTGACGGCATCTATAAAAAACTCGGCATTTTCCAGCAAAGCCTGCAAAGAGGGTACGTTGCGCATCTGCCACTGTACTACGCCCAGCCGCACAAACTCTTTTTGTCCGCCAATAAGAGGTTCTTTTTCATCGGAGTAGTAAATGTTATTCCATTCCAAAAGGGTAGCATAGGCTTTTGACTCGCTGTCGCCGGGCAGGTAATTGGTCAATACCTTTTTAACGTGGAAATCATTACTCAATTGGAATGATAAAATCGGGTCGGAGATTTCTTTATTTTTTACCAACTCGATATACTCGCGCGGCGTGATTTTTTCCGCATAGTTTGCATAGCCCGGAATCCGTCCGCCTGCCACAATAGCGCGCAGATTGAGGTGTTCGCAGAGTTCTTTGCGGGCATCGTAGAGGCGGCGACCTAATCTAAGACCTTGAAAATCAGGGTGTACGAAAATGTCTATGCCATACAGCACCGTGCCTTTTTGGGCATCGTGCGTGTTGAACTTGTAGTTGCCCGTTATTTGGCGGTAGGTATGGTTATCGCCAAATTTATCGTAATCAATAATGATGCAAAGCGCACAGGCTACCACTTTGCCATTATCCTCAATGCAGATTTGCCCTTCGGGAAATATTTTCAGAAGCCTTTCAATATCACTTTTAGGCCAGATGCCGTCGCCAATATTGGAATAAACCAGATTCATAATTTCCAGCATGTCATCGTAGTCCTCAATAGTAAGGTTGCGCAGATGCAGTTTATGGCTGGATGCAGACGTATTCTGTTGAGACGAATCCTGTAACTTGATTTTATCGTTGGGCATAGGTTTGTGTGATATAGCTGCAAAATTCGGATAAAAACACGGTGTGGCCAACCATCAAATTCCACGCAGGTCTAAAATCACCTCAGGATATTGCTCTTCGTTATCGAGCAGGTGGATAAATTTTTCAGCTACTTCTTCGGGGGTGCTCAATTCGCGGTTTTCTTTGAGCAAACGGAAACGCTCAATGCGGCTGAAGCCTTCTGTATTGGCTTGACGGATGTCTTGCTGCATTTGCGTATCTACCACACCCGGGGCAACCGAAAATATGCGAAAACCTAAATCGCGGATGTCTTGCTCTATCTGTACGCAGCGCGAAAACATGTCCAGCCCGGCTTTGGAGGCGCAATAAGTAGCCCAACCGTCGTAAGGATTTTTGCCTGCTCCCGAGCTGACGTTGATAATTGTTTTAGGTATTTGCAGATGCCTATATTTGCGAATAAACAGGCTGCACAGCAGCGCCGGTGCAATCATATTGACACGAAACGATGCAATCATTCGCGTTTCGGCAATTTCGCCCACATAGCCGATTTCGCTGAGCGTGCCCGCATTATTGATGAGCACGAGTTTTTTGGCTATCGGCTTTTCCGTAAATAGTTTCTCTGCCAATTCGGGTAGTTTATCTACTTCAGTAAGGTCAGCGGTAATATGCGTGTATCTGCTGTGCTGAAAGGCTGGATGTCTGGCAATACCCACCACATGGTGGAAAGGATTTCTAACCAGCCGCTCGGCAAGTGCTCTTCCGATGCCACGACTTGTTCCTGTGATGAAGAAATGTGTTTCCATAGTTTTTGCGAATATAAAATTTTTTTTGGGTAATCCGCCATAAGGGAACTTATGCTCATCATCAGGCAGCGACGTTTGCAGCAAAAATTAAACTTTTTATTTGGTAGTCTGTTTTTTTATATTTTATTCATATTATCTTACGTACGCAAGTGAAAAATTACACGTTTGCTCATGTTGCGTGTCCTTATTCTATGGATGGTCTGTATCAACCTGTTGCCTGCCGTCGCTTTTGGCCAAAATCAGCCCTTTCTGATAACTGACCGTCTGCAAGAACAGTCAGTTAGTTCTTATACAGACTATTTGAAAGTTTCAGCTGATACGCTTAGTCTGAACAACATTGTTGTGAATCAGTATTTGTTGCCCTTTGTGCCTACTGGTATGGAAAATATTAATTTTGGATTTTCCAAAAATATTTTTTGGTTCAGGCTGCGTGTGGTCAATCGTTCATCGGTAAGCAACAAATGGGTATTGGAAAGCAGCTATCCGATTATTGATTCGCTCACTTTCTTCATTCAGGACGCAGCCAACCAATGGCAAACTTTTCACACGGGCGATATGGTACCTTTCAGCCAACGCAATTTTACTGATAGGCGACTGGTACTTCCGCTGGATATTCCCGTAGGGCAGGAGCGAACAATTTTTATCAGACTAAAAACCGAATCTTCCATTCTGATGCCGCTGCGCATTAAGCATCAGGATACATTTTACCAAACTAACAACATCGCAGAACTTGCCTATGGCATCTATTACGGCGTTATCATGGTGATGTTGCTATATAACTTGTTCATTTTTGCCTCCCTGCGCGATGTAAATTACCTGTACTATTGCATCAGCATTGGCGGTGGGCTGATGTTTTTTTCCGCTACTAACGGACATGCGCTATATCTGTGGGGAGATTCGGTGTGGTGGGCTAATAAAGCCGTTCCTTTTGCTATCGGAATGCTCACTTTTGGGTCTGCATTGTTTGCCTGTTCATTTTTGGAAGCCAAAAAGTATGCGCGTAGGGTAAGTGCTATGCTGCTTTTCATCAAATATTCGGGTGTGCTGTTGCTCTTGATGGCATTTACTGTTCCTTATGGCGTAGTTGTTCGCATAGGGGCAGCCTTGTTGGGGCTAAATTCTATTACCATTTTGCTGACCGGTATTCTTTGCTGGCGCAGCGGCTATCAGGCAGCGCGTTTTTTTGTGCTGGCATGGGCAAGTTATTTAGTGGGTGCGCTGCTGATTGTGTTTCGCAACTTCGGGTTGCTGCCCGATTCCTTTATCACAGGTCATTCGGTCGAAATCGGCAATGTAACGGAAGTGATATTGCTTTCGCTGGCACTCGGCGATAAGTACAGCCTGATGCGCCGTGAAAAAGCAGCCGCACAGGCAGAAGCGTTGCGCATACAAAAAGAGGCCAATGAAACACTGGAACAACGGGTGAAAGAGCGCACGCAAGAGTTGGCAGAAGCCAATGAAGAACTCAATAATACCATTGAGGAGTTAGACATTACCAATACGCGGCTCAATGAAATCAATGAGGAACTGGCGCACAAGAATGCCGATATTACGTCCAGCATCAACTACGCCAACCGTATCCAGCAGGCCATGCTGCCGCGAATAGAGCAAGTAAAAACGGCATTTAATGATTTCTTCGTACTATTTCGTCCGCGCGATATTGTCAGCGGCGATTTTTACTGGTTTTCGCGCATCAATGGGCGCTACTCTGCCATTGCAGCCGTGGACTGCACCGGGCACGGCGTTCCGGGGGCTTTTATGTCCATGATTGGCAATGAATTGTTGCATGAAATTATTGATACGCGCCGCGAACTGAGGCCTGATGTTATCTTGCAGCAGATGCACGTCGGTATCAAAAAGGTATTGCGGCAGGATGAAACTTTCAATCAGGACGGGATGGATTTGGCGCTGTGCGTAATTGACCATGAGGAGAAATTGCTGCAATTCAGTGGTGCTAAAAACTCGTTGATTTACATTGCCAACCGAAAGTTGCACCACATCCGCGGTAGTCGTTTCAGTATTGGCGGCAGAGATTTGCACAATAAGCGGCAATACGAAACACATCAGGTGTCATTTGCCGCAGGTGAAATATGTTGCTATATGTTTTCTGACGGTTATGCCGACCAGTTCGGTGGGGAGGAAGGCAAAAAATTCATGTTCAAAAAACTAAAAAACCTGCTTTTTGATATTCACCATCTGCCAATGGATGAGCAGTTGCAAGCCTTACAAAATGCCCTCACCGATTGGCAACGCTACCGTTACCACCAAGTTGATGATATTCTGGTGATAGGATTTAAGATAGGATAACCGATAACCGCTTAGCTCTATTGGACAAGCACGTAAATTTTGGCAAAAAAACTCATCTGACGGATTTTCAAAATCCGTCAGATTTAATGTTTTGATTTTCAATGGTTTGTTCAAAAATTACTTTGCAGGACTGCACCACCTGTTTCCCGCAATACGAAAGCGCCAAGGCAGCAGGGCATCTTCGCCGGCATAGTCCACACCTACGCGCGGGCTGCTGATAATTTGTTCATCGGCAATTGTTTGGCCGTCCGTAATCCATATTTGATTGCCTTGCAGCGATAGTCCGTAATGAATGGTTTGTATGCCCATAGCCTTTGTAAGTGCGCCCGGGCCTGCTGTTAGGCGGTAATCGTTGAGTGTATATATTTTCCGCCGTTGCATCATCAGTTCTACGTTGTAAAGCGGCTCTACCGCACGCACCAGTACGGCATCCGCAAACCCCTCTTGGTGAGTTACCACATTAAACAAAGCATGCATACCATAGCAAAGGTACACATAAGCCACTCCGCCCGCTGCAAACATGACTTCTGTGCGCTTGGTTCGCCTGTTCAAATGCGCATGGCAGGCGCGGTCGGTGGCACCGCAGTAGGCTTCCGTTTCTACGATTCGCGCCGCACATAAGCCGTCTTCCATATTGGTAATCAGCACCTTACCCAATAAGTCTTTGGCGATTTGCACTACATCGGAGCGTCTGTAAAACGCAAGCGACAAGGGCGGGGACTCGTAAAAAAATGGCAGATTCATACGTCAAATTTAAAGTGCGTTCTCCGGCATTTAACCAAATGAATCGTATTTTTGATTATGAAAACACCTGCTTTTGTATTTGATATGGACGGTGTGATTGTAAACAGCAATCCATATCATAAAGTTGCGCTGCAAATGTTTTGTCGGCGGCTGGGCTTTAATTTGGACGAACAGGAGATGATTCACAAAATTTACGGACGTACCAACAAAGAGTGGATTAGCAATCTGTTCGGCGGAGATATTGACGCCAACCTGCTGGTACAATACGGCATAGAAAAGGAATTACTCTATCAGGAGCTTTATAAACCACATATTCAGCCGCTGGCAGGTTTGCGAGAGTTTCTTCAACTACTTGATTTACAGGGTATTACAAGAGCTGTTGCAACCTCTGCACCGCGTATGAATGTAGATTTCACCTTGGGTAATACAGGATTGAGCGGTTTTTTCAGTATCATTTTAGACGAAAGTCACGTGTCGCACAGCAAACCTAATCCCGAAATTTACCTGAAAGCCGCTGCCATGCTGCAACTGCCGCCTGAGCGGTGTATTATTTTTGAAGATTCGCTTTCGGGGGTGGCTGCCGCCCAAGCTGCCGGATGCAAAGTAGTAGGCGTACTAACCACACACAGTGCCGACGAGCTGGCTCATACCGACATGACTATTGAAGATTTTACTAATTTGCAGCCCGAAAAAATTTATCGTCAAATCAATTTATTATGAAAACGCTGTACATCGTTCGCCATGCGCAGGCAGAAGACCACTACCTCTATCAACGCGATTTTGACCGCGAACTCACCTCTCAGGGCATTAGAAAGGCCGTTCAAGTAGGCAAGCAATTAGCCGCCGAGGGTAATATTCCCGAAGTGATTATTGCCAGCAGTGCGGTTCGTACCCGCCAAACGGCTGCCCTGCTGGCCGAAAATTTGGGTGTTGGCAAATCGGCTATCATTTTTGAAGAAGATTTATACAACGCTTCTCCGCGAATATTGCTGCATGTGGTTTGTCATATCAGCGACAATTTCCGGAAAGTAATGCTGGTGGGGCACAACCCGGGCGTAAGTTATCTGGTAGAGTGGCTAACGGGCAGCCGCGACATCAACAGCATGGCAACTTGCAGTGTGGCGCATGTAGTACTCAACCTGACCCATTGGGCAGCAACCGAACAAAATTGCGGAACTTTGCTGCAATACCGCAATTTTGATTAACCTTTGTCAAATTTATTCCATGCAGGCGTATTACCCTTGTCCCGATTGCAACGGCGAACAATTTGCTGCTTTTTATACCTGCCGCGACTATACCGTCAGCGGTGAGCTTTTTACACTGGCGCGTTGCCGCCAATGCCAAATGGTTATTACGCAACAACCTCCGCCTTCCGAAAAAATCGGAAGTTATTATAAATCAGAAGATTACGTTTCACACAGTGATACGAAGCGCGGGCTGTTTTTTCGCCTGTATCACTTAGCGCGCGGATGGATGCTCCAATCTAAGCGCAAGCTGGTAGAAAAATACAGCGGCAAAACCAATGGTAAACTGCTTGACTGGGGCTGTGGCACCGGCTACTTCCCTGCCGCTATGCAACAGGCCGGCTGGCATGTACAAGGCATAGAGGCCGATGAAGATGCGCGCAACTATGCCCGCCAAAAGTTCAGCTTTGCAGTTGTTGCCCCTGAGCAAGTTGCGCAATTGCCTGACAGTCAATACGATTGCATTAGCTTCTGGCACGTAATGGAGCACCTCCACGACCTTCAGGGAACGATTGCCGATATTGAGCGGCTGCTTGCTCCCCAAGGCATTGTCGTAGTTGCTTTACCTAATCAGCAGAGTTATGATGCGTGGTACTATGGCAGATATTGGGCAGCGTGGGATGTTCCGCGCCATTTGTGGCACTTTGCCCCGCAAAATATTGAACGGCTGATGGCTGCACACGGCTTCGGGCTGCTGCATAAACAAACCATGCCTTTTGACCCGTTCTATGTTGCACTGCTCAGCGAAAAATACCGCGAAAAGCGTTGGGGTTTCATCAACGGCATTTTGCAGGGGCTCATTTCGCTTGTCAAAGGCTACCTGAATGTTAATCAATCTTCATCGGTTATTTACGTTTTTTCCCGCAAGCGGCAATAGTGATTCAGGCATTTGGTTTTACTGCCCGTTTAGTCCGTTTTTTGATTGATAACGGCTTTCTGCTGGCAGCGGCTTTTTGTTGGCTGGTATGGGAGATACCGCCCGAAATGGCGGGTTTCCCGCAGAACACACCGTCCATGTCCTATGCGTTGGAGTCATTTCTGCTCAATGGGTTCATTGTTTTTTTGTTTTTAGACCTTTTGAAACGCAATTTTTCAGATTACAGCGAAGCCAGTAGCTTTATCGGCGAAATGGTAAAAATTTTTTTCGTAGCCGTTGGCGGTACTACTGTGTCATTGTTGCTGTTTCATGCCAATCAAGATTTCAGACAGAGTTTTTTATTTCAATGGTTAGGCTATATCTGGATTTACAAGATTGAATTTGCGGCCGTTGTGGTAGTGCTGCTGTTTGTGTATGTTGTTTGGCGGAAACTGATTTTTTTTGGCAGGTCGCCCTATGTGGTCATGGTTTGGAAGTTTTTTGAGGGCTTTTTGTTCCTTAGCTTGCTTTTCCACACGGTGCCGCATCCCTATTTGCATCGCACCACCCACTTTGAGTGGGTAGAACAAGGTTTGATAGTGCTTTCATGGCTGTTGGCTTTTATGGCCTCCTTCAACCTGAGTTGGGTAACATTGTTGCGCTATCGGGAGAAATGGTTTACGCTGTTTGTCTTTGTGCTGCTGTTTGTTTGCTTAGGCTACTTTTTTGGCATTCGGAAAGTGCCGCTGGAAGGCAGCGAATATTATTTTGACCTAACGGAAAGCATTTTTCTGGCAGTCATCCTTATCTTTATTACGGTTTACAGTGCCTTTTCTTTTCTTACAGTGCTTTTTAATTTGCCGACTTCTAATATTATTGAGCAAAAATTTTCAGAAATTTCGGAATTGAATCGGTTGCTTTTACATGATTTCCGCAACGAAAATCAGTTTTTTGATAAAATTTTAGACATTGCTATCAATATATTCAGAGCAGATGCCGCATGGTTGGATGTAGCGAGCAGCAAACACTTCATCGGTCGGCACATTACCCAATTGAAGGCCGGCTACATCCGACAGGCGATTGACCAAACAGGCTATGGCTGGGATACGATTAAAAAGTTCCTTTCCAAAAACCTCGCGCTGCCCGCAGACCTGATACCTTTTGCTACGATATTGGTAGTGCCCTTGCAGTGCCGCAATCAACAAGTGGGAGTTTTGGTGTTGCTGGCCAAAATTTCCAGCATATTTGATAATGTACTTTTGCCGCATTCTACCCTGAACCATTACGCCGTACAGGCTGCCCTTGCATTAGAAAATATGCAATTACTGGCCGATGCGGTTGATAATGAGCGATTTCAGGCAGAAATTGCAGCGGCTAAAAAAGTTAGGGAAGAACTTTTGCCCGCCATCAATTTCCGGCAAAACAACTTACAAGCGATTGCCAAAACACATTCACCGGAAATTATCGGTGGCGATTTTTACGACTATTACCGATTTTCGGCGCATCGCATAGCCTTCATACTTGGTGATGTGGCGGGTAAAGGTACGTCGGCGGTGTTTCATATGTCGCAAATGAAAGGCATTTTCCAGAGTTTAGCTCAGTTAGACTTGCCTCCTGACCGCTTCATGGTGCATGCCAATCAGGCTTTGGCACACTGCCTGCCGCCACAGATGTTTATTACGGCTATTTATTTGGTGGTAGATACCGAAAAACAGCAATTTTGCTATTCGCGTGCAGGGCATTGTCCGCTGATTCATGTAAAGGCGGCCACGGGTGAGGCCATACTGGCCGAAAGCAAAGGCATGGGCTTAGGCATTATACGCCGTCGCCGGTTTGAGCAATACATCAGCACGGAAATAGTGCCCTATCAACAGGGCGATTTGCTTGCGCTTTACACCGACGGGGTTGTGGAAATACGCTCCGAAAAGAATCAGGAAGAGCTTGGATTTGAGCGCCTCCGCCAATTTTTTGCTGCTCATTACAACCTTTCGGCAGAACAACTGCTTGCCAAAACCGAGCGCGAATTGTTATCATTTTCTGGGAACGACAACAGCAACGACGATATGTCATTACTGTTCATTAAGTTGTAAGCAACAGATTGATTTTCCTAAGATGCTATTTTTGTTTGATTGGTCTAATAGGGGCTCTTCAAATCTCTAAATTTGGGGTTAAAACCCATTCCTTTCAGTTTGTCTGCATCGGCTTTGGCTTGTTCTTTGGTCAGATAATTACCAACCATCACAAAAAATGATATGTCGCGGCTGTATTGGTCGGTAAGAATGAATATGTTCTCAAATTTGCGGGTCATCAGTTCTTCGCAAAAAGCCTGTGCACCTTCCAAATCGCGGAACTGGCTGACAATCAGCGACCACTTGTTCTTTTCTACTTTGACACCATGCACATCGTAAAGTTGAGCATCTTTGGGGTCAAAAGCTACGTAGGGCTGAAAATAGGACACCGGCTTGGCTACCGAGCCTGTGCTGTCTTTCAAGGGAAGCATCCAATCGTGCATCAACACACGGAACTGTTTGCCCTCCACATCGCCTCTGGCAAAAATATAGTTGGGCATATTTTGGTCGTTTTTCAACTGGGTGGCGCGGCCTCCATTGACCGTATAGGCAGTAATCAAGTAGGTATCGCCCGTCAGTTTCATGGTTTTGGGGGCATTTTCGGGGAGTTTCGGAATCAGGCGCACAAAGTCCATCTGCCCGTCCATGTTAAAGTCGCCATAGCTTTCGCTGCCGCTGAATATGCTGGAGAATGAAACCTGTGTAATGGCTTTGGGATTGGTGATGTCGTAGAGATTGTAGCAGCGGAAGTTACAGCCTTTTCCTACACAATCTTCACGAAGTGTAATGATACTCAAATAGTTACGTCCTAAGTAGGTAAATTCGTAAATATCTAGATAGTTGCTGACACTTTGGCGGAATACTTTTTCCACATCACAGAAAAACAGGAAGTGCTGATTGTTCAGGTAAAGTCCTGTAGGGTTGGGGTTAAAAAGGGGAGTATATTGTTCACCATCTACAAAGTAGTGTCGCAGCGTAATTGATGAATTTTTGTAGATGGTAAAAGTTGTATCGCCCGACATTTTCGGAATATCCGGTACGGGGCGCTTGGTAATTTTAATGGGTTCTTGGCTAAGCCGCTCCAGCGAGTAGATAAAATCGGGTTTGTTTTGAGCAAATGCTGCTATTTGCAGCAGCCAAAAAAACAGTGCCATTTTTGCACCATTAGGTAATATCTTCATCATGATAAAAAGCAGTTTAATAAAGTGAAAAACGGTGAGTTATGCAAATTTGGGCAAAAATCGGGCAAATTTTTTATAAATCGCTTAGCAGGCGAATAATCTCAGCCGCAGGCTTTACGTCGTGCACGCGCAGTATTTGTGCGCCTTGTAAAAATGCTATCGTATGGAGCACGGTAGTGCCGTTCAGGGCTTGCTCGGGCGATGTGCCTAATTTTTTCCAAATCATGGATTTGCGCGAAATGCCAACCAGCAGCGGTTTGTTCAACTGCCTAAACACTGAAAGATTTTTCAGCAGTGTATAGTTTTGCTCCATTGTTTTGGCAAAGCCAAAGCCCGGGTCAATGATGATATCGCGGCAACCCGATTGCTGCAATTGCAAGATTCGCTCCTGAAAAAAGTACATCAGTTCTGTAAAAATATCCTCATAGTGAGTCAGTTGCTGCATAGTTTGCGGGTTGCCGCGCGAGTGCATCAGCACGTAGGGTACGCCCAGTTCCCCCACAGCAGCAAACATGGCGGCATCGGCCTGCCCGCCCGAAACATCGTTAATCATGTTTGCTCCTTCGCCTACGGCAACCCGCGCCACAGAGGCGCGAAAGGTATCAACGGAAATGATTGCCTGTGGAAAGTTTTTTGCCAGTGCAGCTACAACGGGGCGAACACGGCTAATTTCTTCCGCTTCGGGCACTTCTTCCGCACCGGGGCGGGTAGAGTAGCCGCCCACATCCAGAAAATCAGCACCTTCGCAAAGCATTTGTTCTGCCTGCCGAAGTGCTTCGTCGGTTGCGGAAAATCGGCTGCCGCCATAAAAGGAGTCGGGCGTGATGTTCAAAATACCCATGATGCGGGGCTTGTCTAACGACAGCAACCTGCCGTTTATTTGCAGCGTTTGCGGTGGAAAAAAAGCCATGTCTTTCGTTGTTTCCATTAAATTTGCATGAAAATTTACACTATCAAAGCATTGTTTGAACACACTGTCAGAGAATATCGTGCGGTAATAGCTGCCTGCCGCGAATTGTTTGCCAATAAAATACGCGACTATGGCACTTCGTGGCGTATTTTGCGCCTCCCTTCACTTACTGACCAAATTTATATCAAAGCCAAACGCATCCGTTCCATTCAGGAAAAAGGCATACAAAAAATCAATGAAAGCATCAGCAGTGAATTTGTGGCAATAGTCAATTACGGACTTATTGCGCTTATGCAAAGCTGCTATGATGCGAATACAACACTGGATTTATCCTTAGAAACGGCTCTTGCCGATTATGACCGCACCGTTGCCGAAACGCTGGACTTGCTGATGGCAAAAAACCATGATTACGGCGAGGCATGGCGCGAGATGCGCGTGTCGAGTATAACAGATATTATTCTTATGAAGTTACTCAGAATCAAGCAGATAGAAGATAATCAAGGTAAAACCCTTGTCTCCGAAGGGGTAGAATCCAATTACAGAGATATTGTCAATTACTCGGTTTATGCCCTGATTCTGATGGGCTTTCCTGAAAATAAATCCTGATAGAAATGCACTACGTTAATTTGATTGTCCGTTGGCTGGTTAGCAGCCTGTTTATCTTTTCGGGGCTGATAAAAATTAATGACCCCGTAGGTACGGCGATTAAGTTGGAAGAATATTTTGAGGTTTTTTCAACAGACTTTGCATCTTTTTTTTATGCCTTTATTCCTTATGCACTGCCTTTGGCTGTATTTCTTTGCATATTGGAAGTTACTTTGGGTATTGCCTTACTCATTGGCTATAAAATACGTCTCACGCTGCTGTGGCTTTTAGGGCTGATTATATTCTTTACTTTCCTGACGTTTTATTCTGCCTATTTCAATAAAGTTACTGACTGCGGCTGTTTTGGCGATGCCATTAAACTCACCCCTTGGCAATCGTTTACTAAGGATGTCGTGCTGTTGGTGTTGATTGGCTGGCTGGCCGCACAGTGGAAACAATGGGACAATTCGGCTACGCGCTTGCAAACGGCAATAGCAATTGCAGGCACATTTATTTCGTTCGGCATAGCCTATTATGCCATAGCGCACCTGCCTTTTATTGACTTCCGCAACTACAAAGTAGGCAATAATATCCCTGCGTTGATGAAGCCGCAAGAGCCTTGCCGCTATTTGTACATTATGGAAAAAGATGGGAAACATGTTTCTCTGACCGAATATCCGACCGACCCTTCCTATAAATTGGTGCAAATGGTGGCTGAAAATGAAGCAACCTGTAAACCCAAAATTTTGGATTACAGCATTTGGGACGACAAAGGCAATGACATTACGCAAAGTACTTTTGAGGGCAATAAACTGATTGTAGTAGTGCGTGACGTGAAAAAGGTTTCCGTGGGTACATTTCCGGCCATTAACCGGCTGATTGCCCAATTAGATAAATCGGTTGAAGCCATTGCTCTCACCTCATCCGCACAGGCCGATTTTGAAATATTTCGGCACGAGGTACAATTGGCAATTCCTTATTATTTTGCAGATGGAACAGTACTGAAAACCATTATGCGCTCCGACCCGGGCATTTTTCTGATGAAAAACGGTACTGTTGTCGGTAAATGGCATTACAACGATGTGCCCGATGCGGCAACCGTTCAATCTTTGCTCAAATAGGCATCTATGCTGAAATACATTCTATGGCGGTTTTTCTCGGGCTCTTTGGTTATCCTTGGGGTGATTGTGATTGTTTTTTTCATTTTCCACGTATTGCCCGGAAACCCTGTAGACAGTCTTCTGGGGCGCGATAAGTCCGAAGAAACACGGCAGCGCATCATGCATGAGTACCGCTTTGACCGCCCTGTTTATGAGCAACTCGTCCTGTACCTGAACGACCTTTCTCCTGTATCTGTTCACTGGCATGTTGAAAAGAATCGCAAAAAGTTTGATTATATAGAACTCATGCCAATTGGCGACGACAAAATGCTGGTTGCCAAACTGCCTTACTTGGGGTATTCCATCTCGCGGGGCAGGCGTGTGATAGATATTTTGCTGGAAGATATTGAGGGGACACTCTGGCTGGCATCTGCCGCTATGCTGTTTGCATCGGTGGTAGGTATTGGTATGGGTATGGTGGGTGCGCTTAACCAAGGCAGCAGGTTAGACAAAATGATTTTAACCGTTTCAGTATTAGGTATTTCTACGCCTTCCTTTATTACGGCCATCCTTGTTCAGTTGCTGTTTGCTTATTATTGGGCAGACTGGACAGGACTGGAACTGCAAGGCTCTCTTGTTATCAAAACTGAATACGGCCGCGAATATCATTTCAAAAATCTGATTTTGCCTGCTCTGACGCTGGGCATGCGGCCCATGTCAATCATCATGCAACTGATGCGCAGTTCGTTAATTGAAGTCATGTCGCAGGATTATATCCGCACGGCGCACGCCAAAGGCGTACCCAAACACCTGATTATTCTCAAACATGCGCTCAAAAATGCACTTAACCCCGTAATTACGGCAGTTACAGGCTGGCTGGCATCGCTAATGGCAGGGGCATTCTTCGTTGAGTTCATATTCAAGTATCGGGGACTTGGTTTTGACACCATGCAAGCCGTCAGCGACAAAGATTTTCCGATTGTGATGGGTTCGACAATCGTGGTTGCTTCCTTTTTCGTGTTAGTGAATATTGTGGTAGATGTTTTGTACGCCTATTTAGACCCTCGCATCAAATTAAGGTAAATGTTAGCCCATCCTTTCATTATTGCACTATTGCTCAGTCAGCTTTCAGTAGCTGTTATTGTTACCTATGCTGCGTGGAAAGGTGTTTATGCGCTGCGCCATTGGTCAGCCTCATCTTTCGCAGCACGACAACTGACATTGGAGCGCGAAAACTATTTGTTAGGGGCTATCGTGCAAGTAGCGGTAGGGGTACAAATCCTGAGCCTTGCATTGTTTGTCTGGCTGATTAACAGCTACCTGCCCGACCTGATACGCGGTGCCATGTGTGGTGCGGGGGCATTGGAAGCCAACGAATACGGTTATCCGCTACTCTACATTAAAACAATCACCTTGCCGCTGTATGCGTTTTATTTGCTACTGCAATTTGCCGATAATCAAGCACCGGACTATCCGCTGACACCTTTCAAATACTATTTTCTGTTGCCGGTAGTAGCGGCCATCCTCGCAGAAACATGGCTGATGACCTCCTATTTTTTCCGACTGTCTCCCGATATGATTGTTACCTGTTGCAGTGTGGACTTTCTGATAGCTCCTTCGCCTGCTGCTGCCTTTTTGTCATCAGGTAACTTTTTGCAGATTGCCTTGTGGGGGTGGGGCATTACGGGGGCCTTGCTTGCAGCTGCCGACTGGCGCAAGCCCTTTCTGCCGCTGTGGCTGCACGGACTTTTGATTTTGGCATTTGTTGCATTGAGTCTGTACACGCTCAAATATTTCTTTGTGAAGTACATTTACGGACTACCGTCGCATTTATGTCTTTTTGACCTATTTTTGCCACATCATCACTACATTGGTTATGTGCTGTTTTCGTTGTATTACATCCTGATTATTAGTATGATGCTGTCAATTTCCACACCTTTTTTGCAAAAGCGGGTACGCCAAACGCTGCCGTCTATGCAGTTGTGGGTAAACCTTCGGCTTGTGGCATTGTTATTGAGCTTATTGATACCGTTGGCCTATCGTGTGCTTTGGCCACACGGAACATTGTAATATTGTTATCCAAATCTTATTCTTATGTTTTTCAAGTATGCAATCACTGTTTTAGGCGCATTTTGGCTGAGCGCTTGTGAACCTTCCGAAACTAATGCCAATCAAGCGGTTAGTATAAGTGAGCCCGCAGTAACTGTGTCTGCTGCGCTGTCCGATGATATCAAATTCCTCAATCCGATGAATGCGGAGGGTAAACCCAAATCTTTTGATGAACTCATCAGCGAATTTAAGGGCAAAGTAGTTTATGTGGATTTTTGGGCTTCGTGGTGCGGCCCCTGCCGTCAGCAATTCCCTTATTCTAAAGAATTGCACCAACAGTTGAACGGTAAAGACGTGGTTTTTCTGTATATTTCTTTTGATGACAGTGAAAATGCTTGGCGCAAGGCAGTAGAAAAATTTGCCATGCCCGGCTATCATATCCTGCCAACCGACGAGCAAAAACAGGCATTTTATAATCGTTTTCAGGTAAGTGGGATTCCCCGCTACATGCTGATTGACAAAACGGGCAAAGTAGCCGATGACAATGCCAAACGCCCCAGCAGCAAAGAAGGACTGATAAAGGATATCGAAAAATTACTTGCAAAAAGCTGATATGCGTAAATTACTCGTCCTGCTGTTATTCATTGTCGGGCAGCACGTGTTATGGGCACAAAAACCTGAACACACGCTACTTTGGCGTATTTCGGGGAATGGGTTAGCCAAAAACTCCTACCTTTTCGGTACTATTCACGCCATTTGCAGCGATGATTTTTTCCTGCCGGAAGCTGCTGAAAAAGCACTTGCGGAAAGCAAACAACTGGCACTGGAATTAGACATGGACGACCCGATGATGCTTTTGCAGGTGCAGCAAAGCATGATTATGCCTAACGGCGGGCATCTGAAAAAATTACTGCCCGAAACCGACTACGAACGCCTCAACCGATTCTTCAAAGATTCGGTTAAAATGGATTTGAGCCTGTTGGGAATGATGAAGCCTATGGCGCTTTCAGCTCTGATGTATCCACGACTGATGAACTGCCAAACCGTTTCTTATGAAATGAAACTCATGGAAATGGCAAAAAAGCAAAACAAAGAAATCATCGGTATGGAAACCGTTGCTGACCAGTTGAAAGTATTTGATGCCATTCCATTAGAAACCCAAGCCAAGATGTTGGTAGAAATATTGGATAGCTACGGGAAACAAGCCAATGGAATGCAGGCGTTAATAGCTGCTTACAAGAAGCAAGATATTAATGCACTGTACGAAAACATGAAAAAGTCTTCGTTAGGTGCAGAGCAGTTTGAAGAAGTACTGCTTATCAATCGCAACCGCGCATGGATTGATAAAATCGCCCGATTGAGCAACGACAACGCAGTCTTTTATGCCGTAGGTGCAGGACACTTAGGAGGCAGTAACGGCGTGATTGCACTGTTGCGCAACAAAGGCTTTACCGTAGAACCAGTTCAGTAACCTGTATTTAGAAATTGAGCAGCACTTATAAAAATCAACCTGTTAGGTTGATTTTTTAGTTTGTATAGCAATCTGATAAAATTATTGATAATCTATATTCAGCCAATCAACTGTCGGCTTATTCCTCATACAGACAGCCCCAATTCATAGCCATGCAAGCGAATCAAACTTGCGTAAGCCTGCGGAAAACATCTTCCAAACTGGCGTTGGCAGTCAGTTCACTGACAGGGGCATCAGCCACTATCTCACCCAGATTGATAATGATTGCCCGATGGCAAATTGCCTGTACTTCCTGCATGATGTGGGTGGAGAGAATCACGGTTTTGTCTTGTGCCGTAGAAAGAATTAGTTGGCGGATTTCGGTAATTTGATTGGGGTCTAAACCTGTTGTGGGTTCGTCTAAAATCAAAACGGGGGGATTGTGAATCAGTGCCTGTGCCAATCCTACGCGCTGTCTGTAGCCTTTTGAAAGTGCGCCTATTTTTTTGTGCTGTTCTCGTTCCAAACCGCAACGGTTCATCATTTCATCCACACGGCTTTGCAAAAGCGCACCTTTCAGTCCATATAATTTACCGGCAAATTCAAGATGTTCACGCACGTACATGTCTAAGTAGAGAGGGTTGTGTTCGGGTAAATAACCGATGCGCTTTTTTACTTCGGCTGCTTGTTGCGCCACATCAAAGCCACAAACTTCTGCCTTGCCCGATGTTGCAGGGATGTAGCCCGTAATGATTTTCATTGTGGTAGATTTGCCCGCGCCATTCGGACCCAGAAAGCCAACAATCTCTCCTTTGTCACAAGTAAAGGATACTTCATTTACAGCTAACTGATTCCCGTATTGCTTGGTAAGTGCAGCAACAACTATTAACATACCTGTATGTTTCCGCAAACTTAAAGAAAGGCAATTGTTTTACATCTTTGTATCATAAATTTACTTGAAGAAATGCGGTTACACGCAAAATTGTTATATTGCTATATCAACCTCTGCATGTATATCAACCAATAATCTTACTTATGTCTTATTTTCAGACACAATCGCCTAACTCCGCAAGGATGAATATCCTCATTGTGGAAGATGATGTGATTAACGCTTTTATCTTCCAAAAATACCTTTCTGTTGATTATAATGTCTATTTGGCTGATAATATTGCCAAGCTATCGGGTATTTTGCAGCAGACTCCCATTGATTTGGTATTGATGGATATCAATCTTGACACTTCGGATGAAAACGGGATTGAATTGCTTCAAAAGTTGCGCAACAGTTATCCTGCACAACGATTCAAGGCTATTGCACTGACAGCTTTTGCAGAAGAGGAGTACGAAAAGATATGTAAAGAGGCCAATTTTAATGCATTCTGCCGCAAACCTCTTACCAAAGAAAAACTGCTTGGCATAGTGGAAAATATGCTCAAGCAGCCTTAAAAGATGTACTATTTGAGAATTTGGGATGCATGCTCTTTGGTTTTCACTTTCTCAATCGTATCAACAATAACTCCCTGTTCATCAATTACATAGGTTATGCGGGCTGTACCCATGTAGGTCTTGCCATACATGCTTTTTTCTACCCATGTTTCGTACAGTTCGTGAATTTTTTTGTCTGTATCGGCAATGAGCGGAAAAGGCAGATTGTACTTTTCCCTGAACTTGGTGTGCGATTTTTCGCTGTCCGTACTTACCCCGATGACTTGGTAGCCTGCCGCCAAAAATCGGTCGTAATTATCGCGCAGGTTGCAGGCTTCCGCCGTACAGCCGGGGGTATCGTCTTTGGGATAGAAATACAAAACAATCTTTTTACCTCTGAAATCTGAAAGGCGAATGGTTTCGCCTGCATGGTTTTTTGCCTCAAAATCAGGGGCTTGCGTGCCGGGTGCTAATGCCATATAAAAATTGCAGTTTACAGTTTTGAAAAACTTTCGCAATAATAACTACCTTGGTTGTATTCTTGTTTCAAGGGCGTTTTATATTTTTGCAATCCCGCATCGGCAGCGTAGTACAATGGATAGTACGTGAGTCTCCGGAACTCAAAATCCAGGTTCGATTCCTGGCGCAGCCACCAAGTTTTTTCACTTCCCGCCTCAACATCTCTGATTTTTTGGAAATTTCTCCTCCCCAACTAAGAAACTTTTGCCCGCCAAAGGTATAAATCCTTGTCAATCAGCTTTCTTGGTTTATGATGAGGTTTGTCAAAACGATAATGGCTGTCCTATTTCCTTTGGTGCCGTTTGCTCAAAATCTGCCTGCGGTGAAATGGACAACTACCACTATCTAACTACCTGTACCTGTCGCCTATCCCTTAGCCAACTTTTTTGGTGAGTTCTCTTCTGTAGTAGAGAAAAATCCTGTTTGCGTGGTGCTGCCGCAAAAGGATAATTCTTTGCTCATCGCGTGGTAGTCTTATCATGCAGATATTACCTACGGTACTTGGGGCAGCCTGAGCATGGAAAATAACCAGTATTACATCAGCTTTTCGCAATGCGGTAAAACGGGCATTTACTATTCGGGTTTGCTGATTATTTCCGGCAAAACAATGAAAAATCCATAGAAATTATTGCCTATTGTTGAGCAGCGCGACACCAACAAAAATCCGCTCATTGTCCGTTCGGCATAGATAGGCGACTATTTGTTTATGATTTGGAAGAAAGACCCTTACAATGTACCCAACGAGAAAAAATGGGATAAAAACAAAGATGTACCCCGCGTTGGGGCGACCTGAATCAGCAGCGCTGCAAATGGGTGTTGCTCAATACCCGCAGCGAAGTTGTGCGCCAGCCCGAAAGCCTTGCTACGGACTTCATGGCAAGCAAAGACCTTATTTACCTATGCCAACGGCGTGGGTCTGTCCCGCCAAAAATGCCAAAGGGGAATACTGCAGTTTGAAGCCGGTGCGGGTGAGCAGGTAGGTAAGCAGCCTGCAAACAACCTGATAAATTCTTGCGAATTTTCGCTGAAAAAAAAAATTTCAGAAAACTGAAAAATTTTTTTGGGCTTTTACAAAGGGTATAACTGCCTTTCTGCCTGTCCTATAAAGTTTCGCTCAAAAAATCATATGTAGCGAAAAAAAAATTTATGCGAAATTTCGCTTGACTTATGTTTTTCTCTGTTGTATGTTTGTGTCATCTATTCCACCAAACACTATCAGGACTAATATGGAAGCCATACAAACAGACAGCGCTATCCGGTTTTTAGCGCCCCTCAGTCCTCAACAAAAGGAAATACTCAGTCCTGCGGCATTGGAATTTCTGCGTTATCTGCATGAAACTTTTGATGACCGTCGGCAGATTTTGCTCGCCCGCCGTCGAGAGCGGCAGCAAGCGTTTAACGCCGGTGAACTTCCCGACTTTCTGCCCGAAACCGAACACATTAGGCAGGCCGACTGGCAAGTAGCCCCCATTCCGCCTGCCTTGCAAGACCGCCGCGTTGAAATAACCGGCCCTGTAGACAGGAAAATGGTGATTAATGCGCTCAATTCGGGTGCAAAGGTTTTTATGGCCGACTTTGAAGATGCCAACGGCCCGACTTGGGATAACTGTTTGGAAGGGCAAATCAACCTGTACGATGCTGTGCGAAGAACCATTGAGTTTCGTTCGCCCGATGGCAAATTGTACGAGCTTCAGGCACAAACTGCCGTGCTGAAAGTACGTCCGAGAGGCTGGCATCTAACCGAAAAACATCTGCTCATCAACGACGCACCGATTTCGGCTTCACTTTTTGACTTCGGCTTGTACATATTTCACAATGCGCATGAACTGCTTTCACAGGGCAGAGGCCCTTATTTCTATCTGCCCAAACTGGAAAGCCATCAGGAAGCCCGCCTGTGGAACGACGTATTCACGGCAGCGGAAAACTATCTCCGCATCCCTCAGGGTAGCATCAAAGCCACCGTGCTGATTGAAACCATTACGGCAGCTTTTGAAATGGATGAAATTATCTACGAGCTGCGCGAACATATGGCAGGTTTGAATGCCGGCCGATGGGATTATATTTTCAGCTTTATTAAAAAATTTCATCAGCATGCTGCTTTTATATTGCCCGACCGCTCCGACGTTAAAATGACCGTGCCTTTTATGCGTGCCTACGCCGAGCTATTGGTTGCAACCTGCCACAAACGCGGTGCACATGCCATTGGCGGCATGGCGGCATTCATTCCCAGCAAAGACGAGCAAGTAAATGCCGTAGCATTTGCCAACGTCCAAGCCGACAAAGAGCGGGAAGCACAGCAAGGCTATGACGGCACATGGGTTGCGCACCCGGGACTAGTGCCTGTTGCCAAAGCTGTATTTGACCGATTTTTGGGCGAACAACCGCATCAGAAGCACCGCCTGCGCGAGGATGTGGCCGTTACAGCAGAACAACTGCTCAATGCCCAAGCAACGCCGGGGCAAATTACACAGGCAGGCATTGTTACCAATATCCGCGTAGGGATTCTTTACACGGCCTACTGGCTCAAAGGGCAAGGGGCGGTAGCCATCAACAACCTAATGGAGGATGCGGCAACTGCCGAAATTTCGCGGGCACAGTTGTGGCAATGGCTGCACCACGGCATCACCACCGCCGATGGGCTGCGGTTTGATGAAACTGCCTACCGCACGCTGCGCGCACAAATTCTGGAACAACTCATACGGGAGTACCCCGAAACTTTTACCGACAAACTTACCAATGCCGCCGAACTCCTTGATTATCAGGTGCTTTCCGATGAGTTTGAAGATTTTCTGACCGTTCGGGCATATCAACTGCTGGCTTAAAATAAAAAACATATCAACCTGAAATTATTTTATCACCTAAATTTTTTGTCAATCATGCAAAACAAACAAGAACGCATCAACCGATTAGTAAGTGACTGGACAATGAATCCACGTTGGAAAAATATTGTGCGGCTTTATACTGCCGAAGAAGTTGTCAATTTGCAAGGCAGTTTTACATTAGAATACTCTATTGCCCGTATGGGCGCAGAGCGGCTCTGGAATCTGCTGCACAGCGAACCTTACGTGGCAGCCCTTGGTGCACTCACAGGCAATCAGGCGGTACAGCAGGTACAAGCCGGCTTGCAAGCCATTTATCTGAGCGGCTGGCAGGTAGCGGCAGATGCTAACTTGGCAGGGGAAATGTACCCCGACCAAAGCCTATATCCTGCCAACTCTGTTCCAATGGTGGTTAAAAGAATTAACAATGCCTTGCTTCGCGCCGACCAAATTGCTACGCTGGAAGGCAATAATGACACCTACTGGCTTGCACCTATCGTGGCCGATGCAGAGGCGGGTTTCGGCGGCAATCTTAACGCTTTTGAACTGATGAAAGCCATGATTGAAGCAGGTGCATCCGGTGTACACTTTGAAGACCAACTTTCCAGTGCCAAAAAATGCGGGCATTTGGGCGGGAAAGTGCTTGTGCCTACCCGCGAAGCCATAGACAAGCTCATAGCGGCAAGGCTGGCGGCTGACGTAATGGGCGTGCCCACAATATTAATTGCTCGCACCGATGCCGACGCTGCCAACCTGCTTACCAGCGACATAGACGAACGCGACCAACCTTTTATTTACGGTGAGCGCACTGTGGAAGGCTTTTACAAAGTGCGCAACGGCATTGAGCAGGCCATCAGTCGCGGGCTTTCCTATGCACCTTTTGCCGACCTTATTTGGTGCGAAACCTCGCATCCCGACCTTGGCGAAGCACGTGAATTTGCACAGGCAATCCATGAAAAATATCCCGATAAAATGCTGGCCTACAACTGCTCACCGTCTTTCAATTGGGCTTCTAAACTGAGCTACGAAGAAATGCTGAACTTCCGCGAAAAAATTGCCGATATGGGTTATAAATTCCAGTTTATCACGTTGGCGGGCTTCCATTCACTCAATACAAGTATGTTTGAATTGGCTAGAGCTTACCGCGAGTTGGGCATGGCGGGCTATTCACAGTTGCAGGAGAAAGAATTTGCACTCACCGCCCAAGGTTTCCGCGCCGTTAAGCACCAAGCATTTGTCGGTACCGGCTATTTTGATGCCGTTCAAAATACTGTAATGAACGGGCAAGCTTCCACTGCTGCCCTGAAAGGCTCTACGGAAGAAGCGCAGTTTTAAGTTGATTTTTCATTCATTCATGTGGAAAGGCTGTTCGGATGTTCTGAACAGCCTTTTGTTTTATACAAAAGCGCAAATGACGGGCAAAAATCGTATAAGTTTTTGAAAAACAATCACTTAAACCTGATATTAGCCCTAAGCTCCACAGGTTGTTACATATTCTCCTTGTGGGGATGTGGTATTTATTCCACCCGAATCTCAATGGTTGTAGTCATGCCTTTGTCGTCGGTGCAGGCAATTTTGCACTTGCCGGGCAGTGGTTTAAAAAACACCGACTCTTGGGGGTGTGCGCGCCGATAGAACTTGTCGTCCACATACCAAAAGACCTCGCTTACGTCGTTGCCAACTTGGCAGGACAACAGCAGTTCAATACCACCCGCATCGGTGCGGAGGTAGGTGCGCCCTTCGGCAGGTGAGATAATGGCAGGCGGCTGTCGGTCAAATACCTTTGTGCAAGCGGGGTTGTGGGGCGGAATCTGTTCAAAGCGAATGCCCGATGCCGTCAAAAACGCGACCATATCGGGCGAATGATTTGGGAAGCGCTTTTGCCCAAACTGTCCGTTGGCAGGCAAACAATGCGAGCAATAGCTCATACTGCCATCGGGCGCTATAAAAACGGGTTTCAGATGTTCGCAACGAAGTGCAGGAGAAACTCCCGGCACATACCAGTCGGTAGTCAGTCGGTTACAAAACTCCGAAGGGGGCAGCCCTGTTTCCATACAGACGCTGCGCTTTTGCAGACCTGCGGGCGGCTCAAACCAACGAATGGGCTGGTTATAGTCTATGGCATTGAACAGGCGAAACAGTAGCGGCGTGGCAACTCCTGCGCCTGTCAGTTCGGGCGAGCCGATGCCACTGAAATTGCCCATCCATACAGCAATGGTATAACGGGCGTTGTAACCGATGCTCCACGCATCGCGCCTGCCATAGGAAGTGCCTGTTTTCCATGCAATTTTCGGCACGTGCGGGTTGTGCTCGTAGTCGGAAGGCAGTTCAGGGCGCGTTAGTTGTGTGAGAATCTCGTTCACCATAAAAGCAGCTTCTGGGCTGACAATCGTTTCGGCTGTTGCATCCTGCGCGGCAGCCATAAACTGCAAAGGGGCAAACTTCCCCCCGTTGGCAAAGGAGGCATACAGACCTGCCATTTCCCAAACGCTTACGCCGCAACCGCCCAATGCTAAAGAAAGCCCCAACTGTTTTTCCTGACGGCTGACATATGCAAATCGTGCCGATTTCAGGGCTTTTATCATTCGGTTTACGCCCAGTTCATGCAGTACTTTGACCGCCGGCACATTGAGCGAATAGGCCAAGGCCTGCGTAACACTGACATACCCGTTGAATTTTTGGTCAAAATTTTCGGGCATGTAGCCGTTAAAATCTACTGGAATATCTGAAATAATCGTTTTGGGAGTAAGCAAACCTGCATCAAAAGCAATAGCATACAGCAAGGGTTTCAGTGCGCTTCCCGGCGAACGAATCGCTCGAATGCCATCTACCTGACCTGCATGGGCATTGTCGGCAAAATCCTGTGAACCGATATAGGCCAATACATGCCGCGTGCGGTTATCCACTACCAATACAGCGGCATTGTGTACGCCTATTTTGGCCATGCTTTTGGCATATGTTGCCGTTATTTCTGCTGCTTTCTGTTGAATATCGGTGCGAATGGTGGTGGTGATATTAGCCTCCGACGGACTGCGCGTGCGATGTACCCATCGCCCCAGATGCGGTGCAAGCGAAGACAAGGCCTCCCGATTGGTTTGCAAAGGCTCGCGCAGTGCATCGGCGATTGCTTCGCGGTCAAATATGCCGTCTTCCAGAAAGGTTCGCAACCATCGGTTGCGTTCTTCCAACAGTTTGTTGCTATTGTTGCCTAACGCCAGTGATGTGGGGCGGTTGGGTACAATGGTCAGCGTTACAACTTGTGCCAGACTCAACTTATCGGGCATTCTACCGAAATAAAGCAGCGAAGCGGCTTTTACACCTTCCACATTGCCGCCATAGGGTACCATGTTCAAGTACAACTGTAAAATTTCTTCTTTGGAATAGGTCCATTCTAATTGTAGCGCACGAAAAATTTCTACCAACTTGTTGGCATAATTGCGTTTTTTAGGCTCCAACAGGCGTGCAACTTGCATGGTGATGGTGGATGCCCCCGATGTGGTTTTTCCCCGAACGATATTTTTAAGCAGTGCCCGCACAATTGCAAGCGGATTTACACCCGGATGGTAGTAAAAAAATCGGTCTTCTTTGTTGATGAAAGCACGACGCAGGTCAGGTGTAATTTCGTGTAATTCGGTTTTCATGCGCCATTTGTCATCGGGGCTGAGATAGGCCTGTAACAAAGCGCCGTCTTGTGCCAGCACCATGCGCGAATATTGCACCTGCGGAGGCAACGGGAATGCCAAATGTAAACCTGTAAATAACAGCGGGCACAGCAAAAAGGCTATTGCACCCCATCGGGCATAATGAAACGAAGGATGATTTTGCAATAAATGCCGGTAGTTGCGCAGCATAAGCGACTTAGTCTGGTAATTGCAACATATCAATTGCCGTTGCGGACATGTCTATTAGCTGTTGCAAGGCATCATCGGTAGTCTCCTGATTTTTCATGCGTTGCAAAATGGTGCGGAGTATAGTTTCAATGCGCCGCGCCGCCAAACTCTGCAACGTGGGTTTTACCTTGTGCAGCAAGGCATCCAATTGTTGCGCATCGGCTTTGGCAACGCACTCGCGCACTTGCTCGGGCAACTGACGAAACGTTTTGAGGTAAATATGAATCAGTTCGCGTTCAAATGCGGGGTCGCCCATGGCAAAGTCGGCAATTTTGTCTAAAAGGATGATAGGATTTTTACTTTTCCGCTTGCGGCTGCTTTTAGGCAGTATGGGTTGGCTTGTTTCCAGTGCTGTCGGGATGAAGTCGGGCGGCAGATATGCCGTCAGCTTCTGATACAGTTCTTCGGGATGGAAAGGTTTGCTGATGTAATCCGTCATGCCGGCTTGAGCCACTTTGTTGCGCACATCGCCCAGAACGGATGCCGTAAGCGCAATAATAGGCACAGGCGGAAGGTTTAACTCCTGTTCCATTTGTCTGATGGCAATTGCAGCCTGATAGCCATCCATTTCGGGCATTTGCAAGTCCATAAGAATCAGGTGGTAGGTCTGCTGACGCACTGCTTGTAAGGCTTCTATGCCATTGACTGCGATATTGGGTTTGATGCCCCACTTTTCTAAAAATTTAGAAGCCACCATGCGATTGGTTTCGTTGTCTTCTACGAGCAATACTTTCAGTCCTTCCAAATACATTTTTTTGTTCAGGCTTCCCGCGTGAGCACCCGTGCGCGGGTGTTCATTGGTTTTGCTGAATGAAAGGGTGAACGAAAAGCAGGAGCCTTTTTTTTCTTCGCTTTGCAAATGAATTTGGCTGCCTTGTAATTCCAGCAGACGCTTAACGATTGCCAGCCCCAATCCCGTGCCGCCGTATTTGCGCGTGGTATCTCCGGAAGCCTGCGTGAAGTAGTCAAAAATGCGGCTGTGTTGCTCTTTCGGAATCCCGATGCCCGTATCGGTAACGGAAAAATGCAATGCCACATGCTCGGCAGAACTTTCCTGAACGCTTACTTCCAGTATTACCTTGCCTTGTTCGGTAAACTTAATGGCATTGCTGAGCAGGTTGGTAATAATTTGGTTCAACCGAACGGGATCGCCTTTGACGAACTGCGGAACGTTTTTGTCTATCCTGACACGGAAATGAATACCTTTTTCATCAGCTCTCAAATTAAATGTATTTTTGGCAGATGCAATGAGCTCGCGGAGATTAAATGCTGTATTTTCAAAAACGATTTTTCTGGCTTCAATCTTGGAAAAGTCTAAAATATCGTTGATGAGCACCAGCAGGTTTTCAGCGGCAAAACGCAGGGTTTGCAGATGCGGCATCTGCTCAGGGCGCGGGTTTTCTTCCATGAGCAGGTAGGTCATGCCTACCACCGCATTGAGCGGTGTGCGCAACTCATGGCTCATTGTAGAGAGGAAGGTTTCTTTGGCCTTCATTGAGCGCAGCGCCTCTTCTCGTGCTTTAATCAATTCTTGCTCAAAGGCTTTGCGTTGGTCAATATTGCGTGAAGTACTCTGAATCTGAATCAGTTTGCCTTGCGGATTGATAATTGCCTTAGCGATGGTTTCAAACCAGCAATAAGTGCCGTCGGAGCGCCTGACGCGATATTCTATTGCCTCAGCGCGGCCTTGGCGGATGATTCGCCGATGATAGCGCGCCAGTTTCATCCAGTCTGCCGGATGCACGAACAGGTGTGGAGAAAGGGACACCATTTGCGAAGGCTCATAGCCCAGCAAATCGGCAATCGATTGCGACACGTACTGAAAATCGCCATTGGGATGGTGTACACAAATCAAATCCTGAGCGTTTTCAGACAACAAACGGAACAGATTAACGCTTGTGCGCAGTTTTTCTTCGGTTAGTTTGCGGTCGGTGATGTCCTTGGGGTGGATGTACACATAGCCTAATTCGGGCAGCGGCGTAAAATTGAAGTGATAAAAACGATTGCCAATCAGCGATTCGGTTTCCGTGCTAAACCCTTTGCTAAGATTGGCCAGTAGTTGCATGCCTTCCTCTTTGGCAAAAAGGCTGTTTAGGTAAGGTTGGAAAATTTGGTGTTTTTCCGAAAAACCAATCAAGTTGCCTTGAAAATCAATACATAACAGATTTTCTGCCAAAGATAATACATCGGCTTCATTGGAGCGATTGTCGGGTAAGCCGTAGAACAAATAACCGCCCGTTTGCTGGCGAATGGCCTGTAACGAAAAGTATTTTTTGTGTCCGCCGGCATCTATCATGGCCAACTGAACGGGGCGGCTGTAGCCCGAAGCGGGCAGCACAGCCATCAGAATATCGGAGGAAATCGCACTCAGCCGCGACATAAACGATACACCCAAACTTTCTTCCTGTACATAACCGGTGGCTTTGACCGCACCGTTGCTCCAATGGGTAATCTGCCACTGCTCATCGGTAGCGATAAGCACGTGGGAATCCAGCAGCGTAAACAAAGCGCCTGTATCTAATCCGATTATTGCGGGCTGCACCATGGGTAAATATACTACTTACAGGACTGCCAAGCGACGGTTTTGTCTAAATAATGCAAGTTAATGGCCATTTTTATTTAATGGTAGCACTTATATGCTAAAAACGTGCAGGGCATTTTTTCGGTTACAAATAAATAGGGCGGCCGTGTGTTTGGCGAATCAATAATTCCGCAGCGGCTGGTGCCATTTGGAAACCGCCTACAAGTATCTCGGTTAGCACCGGCGAACCGAAGAAGCGTTGAATTTGACGGCCTGTCCATAATCGCAAGGAAAAAAGTTGTTTCCATTGTTGCCGGTACTGCCGGTACAGTTCCTTGCGGCTGAGTTTGCCTGCTTCACATTGGGTCAGCAGATGCGCCAACAAAGCGCCGCCGTGCATAGCCATTGCCATCCCGTTACCGCAAAGGGGCGTAATCATTCCCGCAGCATCGCCGCACATCAAAATACCGTTTTCAACTAACGTTTTGGGGGCAAAGGATACCTCATTAATTACTTTGGGGGCATCGTAGAGAATGTCTGCCTTAGAAAAAATTTCTTTTAAGAAGGGGTTTTTATGTAAGGTTTTTACCTCTAATTGTGCAATTGTGCCGTATTTTCGTAGCTGTTGGCGGTCAACCAAGTAACAAAGGCAACACTTGTCATCTTCAATTCGCGAAATACCACAGTAGCCATCCTCAAAATTGTGCAATGCAATCAAATCTTGATTATGTTCAATTTTTACATGATACTTTACACCCACGTAAGGTGAACGCCGAGTGAAAAAACGACGGTTCAGTTGCTTGTCTATGTTAGAGCGTTTGCCGTGTGCAGCAATAGCCCATCGGCCGCTCCATTGTTGTCCTCTGCCGTTCCGAACGGTGAATGTATGCTCATCCTTGCGTTCTATGCACTCCACGGCGCAGCGTTCTATGATTTCTACGCCGTTGGCAGCCGCCATTGCTGCCAGTTTTGCATCCAGCACATAGCGGCTGATGCCAAATCCGCCGCTTGCTAAGGGTAGTTCGAGCGACTTGCCCGCGGGGGAGGTGATTTGTAAACGACTGATAGCCACCGCTCCCCATTCAAAAGGATTAATCCCTAATTTATTTAGCAGAGGCAGCGTTTCGTTGGAAATATACTCGCCGCAAACCCGATGGAACGGATAGCTGTTTTTTTCCAGTAGAACGACCTTAAATCCGGCCTTTCCCAGCATAACGGCACTTATCAAACCGGCAAGCCCACCTCCAATAATTACAAAATCGTACATTCAACAAACAAAGTTCATATTAGTAATATTACTCATAACATTGCAAAAAACACGACATACAAAAACAATAATTTTGACGTTATTAATTCGTATATTTGTTTTGATGTTTACCCCTATGACTCATACTAACTATCACACAGCAAAAACTGGGTTTTTGTATTTGTTTCTGATGTTTTTTGCCTTGTGTGCGCAGGCTCAATTTATTGACGACCCACTGAAAAAACCGGTGCAGTGGGAAAAAGTTCGCAAGAACCCGACTGACCTTGAAACATGGGCTAATTACTACGGCAAGAAGTGGATTCTGATGACCCCGGCTGAACAGCAGCAGGTAATGGAGTGGAAACATCAACTCATCTTGCAAGATATTGCCGAAAAAGAGGCTATTGTAACCTCAGCCGAGAATCCTAAGGCCTCATCTTCGGAGATAAGCTCTTCAACGGAATTGCCTGCAAAAGCTCTTCAGGATGTGGAAGCCTTCATCCGCGAAGAGAAAAAGGGTTTGAATGAACTGCGAAGCAACATCCATGAAAATTTTGTCATATTGGAAGATATGTACCGCGATATTTTCAAAGAACTGGATGTTACCTATATTCCTTACGAAAAGAAACATCCTAAAGGAGATTATAGCCGTGTAAAATGGATTGAAGAACAGGAAGCGCAAATCAGAATGCTGAAAGAAAATAAAATTAAGCAGGTGAAAAGCCGGCTTTCTTCTAATGAACGAATTGATGAATGAGTTAAGAAATATACCATAGAGTAATAGATTAAACCTTTGGGTATTGCTCAAAGGTTTTTTGTTGGTGGAGAGTTATCTTTACGACCCCCGTAAATTCCATGCACCAAACCATTTCAGATATGAAACAAAACACACGCTTGTGGGGGCTGCTGTTATTCTGGCTGTTCTCTTGGTCTGCTTTTGCACAAAATAAACTTACGGTCAATGATATTTACCGCAACGGTGCGCTGCGTACCCGTTCGGTAGATAATGTCAATTGGATGAAAGATGGCCGGTTCTACACTGCCCAAAACGGTGCAGATATTGTCCAATACGATGTAACTACCGGTCAGGCAGTACAGACTATTTTGGACGGTAAAAGCCTGAATATCAATTACAGCAACTATGATTTCAGTGCAGACGAAAAGAAACTGCTGCTCACTACTGACTTTGAATCTATTTACCGCCGTTCGTACAAGGCAGAGTTTTTTGTATATGACTTGGCTGCCAAAGCCTTGTCTCGGCTTTCCGAAGGCGGCAAGCAGTCCTACGCAACTTTTTCGCCCGATGGCAGCAAAGTAGCTTTTACTCGCGATAACAACTTGTTTTTCAAAGACTTGGCTTCGGGTAAAGAAACAGCTGTTACTACTACCGGCAAATTCAACGAACTCATTCACGGCAGTGCCGACTGGGTATATGAGGAAGAATTCAGCATGGCACAGGCATTTGAGTGGTCGCCCGATGGCAATAAAATCGCATTTATCAGCTTTGATGAGCGCAAAGTACCGGAATACAACATGCAAATGTGGCCTGCAAATTCGCTGTATCCTATCGACTATCGCTTTAAGTACCCCAAAGCAGGTGAAAGCAACTCGGTGGTAAGCGTTTCAATTTACGACTTGGCTTCGGGTAAAACCACTGCTGTTGAACTTGGCAGCGAAACCGATATTTACGTGCCGCGCATCAAATGGACAAGTATGCCTAATACACTTGCCGTGTTACGCCTGAACCGCCTGCAAAACAAGATGGAACTGCTTTATGCCGATGCAGCTACCGGAAAAACCAAACTTGTATTGGAAGAAAACAGCAAAACCTACTTGGAGGCTGAAAATTTTGACATGATGGTTTATCTGAAAAACGGCAAGCAGTTCATTTGGGCAAGTGAGCAAAGCGGTTACAAACATTTATACCTCTACAACAACGACGGCAAACTCGTGCGCCCGCTGACACAAGGCAACTGGGAGGTAGATAATTTCCTCGGCGTTGATGAAACTGCCAAAGTACCCCTGATTTACTACACCTCCACAGAGGTTTCTCCTTTGGAGCGCCATTTTTACCGCATAGGGCTGGACGGGAAAAATAAACAGCAACTGACTGCCGCATCGGGGGCTAATCGCATCAATCTGAGCCGCGATTTTAAATACTATTTCTGCTACAACAACAGCAACGAAGCCCCGCTGAATGTGAAGCTGTATCAGGTAGCAGGCAATAAATTGGTGAAAGTATTGGAAGAGAATCAGGTTTTGCAGAAGGCCGCCGCTGATTTCCGCCTTTCACAAAAAGAGTTTTTTACTTTTAAAACAACCGACGGCACAGAGCTCAACGGTTATTTTATCAAACCTCCCGATTTTGATGCCGGCAAGCGCTACCCCGTACTGATGCACGTGTACGGCGGCCCGGGCTCACAGCAAGTACTCAACACCTACGCCAACGGTGCTAACGACCTGTGGCACAACATGTTGGCTCAAAACGGCTATTTGATTGCCTGTGTGGACAATCGCGGTACAGGCGCACGCGGTGAGGCTTTCAAAAAAATGACCTATGCCAACTTAGGTAAATACGAGGTGGAAGACCAAATCGCAGCCGCTAAATATCTTGGCGGGCTGCCCTATGTGGATAAAAACCGCATTGGTATTTGGGGATGGAGCTACGGCGGCTATATGAGTTCGCTGTGTCTGTTGCTGGGCAACGACGTGTTCAAAGCCGCTATTGCTGTAGCGCCCGTAACCAACTGGCGTTTCTACGACACTATCTATACCGAGCGATTCCTGCAACGCCCACAAGACAACCCCAAAGGATATGATGACTATTCGCCTGTTAACCATGCTGATAAACTGAAAGGTAAGTTTCTGCTCATACATGGCACCGGTGATGACAACGTGCATTTCCAGAATGCCGTAGCGCTGCAAAATGCATTAATTGCCGCTAACAAACAGTTTGAATCTTTCTATTATCCCGACCGCAATCATGGTATCTACGGCGGCATCACACGCATCCATTTGTACCAGATGATGACTGATTTTATCTTGAAGAATTTGTAGGCCTTACGCTGTGCAGTACAGCCTATAAATTCTTCACAACCCGTGTCCGTAGAGGGTCGCATTGCCTTCTACGAACTTTCTTTTACTTCTAAAATTCATACAGTCAATCCGCATCGGGCATTTGAACGGACAGGCAAGACCATCGGCGCAAGTGCCATCCACAATTGGAAATTTGTCAAAAAAGACGACCATACGCTTGTTATCGTTCAAGGGGTATTCCCACTTCTATTCAAAAATTTTTCAAAAAAATCTTAACCAAGGGGTTCTGACCAACTTAGAGGAACTCAAAGCCTCATCCGAAAAGGCAGCCCGATGAGGCAGGCATATAATTCATCACATTAGAGCGCACTTTTGTAAAAATGCAGATTTCGGATTTGTGTGGAAGTCATATTAACGCAAATGATTTGCTAATCATCTGATAATCAAAACATTTTGCGTCGGAAAAATCAAAATGAAATATTAGCGCAAAAATGTACGCCTTTGAATTGTATTTTTCTGATGTGGGGATATTTGTAGAGACAACATATGCGTTTTTCATATAGGTAAAATATCGAATCAAATTAAACTTTTCCAAGAGTTAATCGTAAAAGCAATCGCATTTCTTTCAAAGATGTGCGGCTTTTTCGGGGGCAGGCAAGCCTGAAAAGTAGACAACCAACGAAGCAACAGCCGCAGCAGTGGCAATAAACGCCGTAGCCGCACCAAATTTGAACCAAATCAAGCCCGTAAGCGAACTTGCCGGCAGTGAGCCAATGCTTTGTAGCCCCGTAAACGTACCAATGGCAGTTGCAGTGTCTTTTTTATTGGTGATGTTGGAAATCCACGCCTTGGCGATGCCTTCCGTTGCGGCGGCATAGATGCCATACAGGAAAAACAGCATGGCAAAAGCATACCATTGCGTACTGAAAGCCATTCCCAGATAAACCGTTGCAAACAGCACCAACCCGATAATAAAAATGCGTTTCAGCCCCAACTTATCTGCTAATATGCCGACAGGAAAAGCAAACAGTGCATAAACAAGGTTGTAAAAAATATAAATGCCGATAACAGTTTTGTCGTCAATGCCTGTTTCTTTGATTTTCAGTAATAAGAACACATCGGAACTGTTGAACAAGGTGAACACCAACAAGCCAATAACCAATTTCTTATAGCTGTGCGGGCTTTCTTTCCAGTAGCTGAAAGCAGCGAAAAAAGAAACTTTTGCGTGTGCAGGTTGAGTCGGGTGCGCTTTGTCGCGCAGCAACAGGGAAGCGCCAACCGCCAACAACCCAGGTATAAAGGCTATGAAAAACAGCGTTCTGTAGTCTTGTGGATAGAAATGCAGGAAAAGCAGTGCCAGCAACGGCCCTAAAACAGCCCCCAGCGTATCCATAGAGCGGTGGAAACCGAAAACTCTGCCTTTGGTTGGCGGGGTTGCTTCGTCAGAAAGGATGGCATCTCGCGCCCCCGTGCGAATGCCCTTGCCGAATCGGTCGATGGTGCGCGCCAAAAACACCCACAGCGGATACGTAAAAACCGCCATCATCGGCTTAGAAACGGCACTGAGCGCATAGCCAATCCGAACAAATGGCGCACGCTTGCCCGAAAGGTCAGAAAGTTTGCCAAAGTAACCTTTGCTAAGCCCCGCCGTAGATTCAGCAATGCCTTCCAGCACGCCAATCAACAGCACCGAAAAGCCGATGCTTTGCAGGTAAATCGGCATGACGGGATATAGCATTTCGCTTGCCATGTCGGTAAACAGGCTAATAAGCGACAAAATCCAAACCGTACGCGTCAGATGTTTCAAAATCCGTTTATTAGTTGAGTGTTAAGCATTGGCACGTTTCAATACCTGCAAGAGTTCTTCCAAATTGTGCAGCGTATCTTCCAATTTTTCCTTGCTCAATACCGAAAATAAGGCGATATTGGCTTTTCGGCGAAAGGGTTCTATGCGTCGCAAAATCTGAATGCCGCGGGGTGTCAGCCGCAAAATTTTGCGGCGGCGGTCGGTTTCGTCAAGGGTTTGTTCTACCAAGCCCTTGGAAGTCAGTAGGTTGAGAATGTTGGTGATATTGGGGCGCGACACGTTCAGTGCTTCGGCAATGTCGGAAGCCAGCATACCTGCGTTGTGCTGAAAGTGCTTGTCGGCAGAATATTTTTTGCCAATATACGGAATATTCGGGTCTCCATAGATGTAGAGCATAACAATCCACTGTTGAGTAGTGATGCCCACCAACTCGCTGATAACATCGCCGCGGCGGTTCAATGCCGCAGCAAGCTCCAGAATTGTCAGTACTAATTTTTCTTCGGTGGCAGGGCTTTGCATGGCTTATGTAGTTGAATTGTTAATGAGCAGGTTGGAATTGCGGCTTTTTCATGAATTGCAAGGCAAATACACAAATGCAGGCAAAGCCGCAAAGTAATATCATTGTATCAAATGCGCCCAGATAGCTGCCGCTGTTTTTACGCATAGAGCCCAATACAATAATACCCATGCTGCCGGCAAGTGTGTCTATCATGGTAAAAATTCCCAAAATTTTTCCGTAGGAACTGCCGCTGTACAGTTCGGCCACTACGACCTGAATCATGGTGAATGCACCGCTGAATGCAATGCCGTACACTAATGCGTACACGTACATCATTGCTGTTGGTAAGTCGGCAAGGTAGCGCAGCAATATAGTGCCTATCAGTAGGTTGATAATGGATATGAGCATGATAATCAGCTTGTTAAATCGGTCGCCTAACCAGCCAAACAGCAACTTGCCGATAATGCTGCATAGGAAAAACAGCGAAGTTACGTTCGTTACAATCTCTTTTGTCTGATTCAAATCTTTTTCAATGAACAAGACTTGATGGTTTACCACGCCTGTAATGCAAAACCAAAGCGTAGCAGTAGCCACCAGCAGCAAGTAGAAATAAGGTGTGCGCATGGCAGTACCTAAGGTCATTCCCGCATGGGCATGTGTACGGTGATTGTCGGTGGTAAGGTTAGGTGTTTCCCCGTCGGGCAGCAGTCCCATATCGGCAGGGCGGTTGCGAATCAGCAACACCAGCGGCAGGAGCATCCCTACTAGGGCACAACCCAACAAAATCCATGCGGCACTGCGCCAACCCAGCGTAGCGATGCCCCACCCTGCAATTTTATTGAACAGAGCCCCGCCAAAACTTGAACCCATCAGGAAAATGCCGACCGCTAAACCGCGGTATTTGACAAACCACTGCGTAATTAGATACATGCTGGTAACAATGCCTGCCAGCGTAAGAGCAAAGGCATAGAGCACATAAACCCCCTGAATTTGTATGAAAGAAGTCGCGCTTGCAAAACCTGCTAATGCAATCAACAAAATGATTGCACCTGTTAGCATGATGGTTTTAGGTGAATACTTATCTAACAAAATGCCGACAAAAGCCGCAAGAATGGAGACCAAAAGATACAACAACTGTGCGGGGCGTGAAACCTGTTGATTGTCTAATTGGAACTCATCTAACAATTGCGGAGTAAAAAGCGGCATGGTATTAAGCAAAATGCCATTTGTAACCATGTAAATCAGTACCAGAGCGAGTAGAACCCACCAGCCGTAGAAGATGTTTTTCATTTTCAGATTTGCTAAATCAACAAATTAGTTAATTAGGTTAAGCAAAATACACTTTCTTTTTGGAAAGCGCAAAGGGTGCTTGTTAGTTTACAAATGTGCACCGTCCGACAATTCAAGGCAGCGTTTCATCATTTGATTTGTTTTTTTATGAAGCCTTGCGGCATGTGGGCATTTAGAATCCTAATAGAATCAATGTTTTTTAGCTGCCAACATATATTAAAGCAGTTTTTGACATGGAACAGCCGCAAAAACGTTTGAAAAATCATGCGCGAAGAATTTGCGCAACAGGACGGAGAAAAGAAAAAGCGCCTGAATACCACCCTCCTCAAAACCATGTGTGTACTAAGGTTTATAGGCGGTGCTTTCAAAGGGCTGTTAGCATTTACCCCTCAATGATTGGTATATAATATTTCTGTTACTTATGATTACGGGAAATATAATATCGCTAGAAATCTGGTAAATGAAAAAAAAGGGGCGGATGTTCTTGATATTTTACTTTTGGTAATACAAAATTTACGATTGAATGTAATCGTTCTGTGGGCATGGCGGCTCTAATATATTTATTGTAGCATCCAACGTTGATAAGATGAATTAGCATTTGTCTAATCGTGTTTACACTACTTCTTCCGCCGCCCGATAGCCGCTTTGGATAGCCCCGTCTAAGTAACCGTTCCATCGGTCGGCGGTTTCAGTGCCTGCAAAATGGATATTGCCGAAAGGTGTACGCAGGTGTGGCCCGAAATGTGTCAGCGTATTGGGTGACATCAGCCCGACGTAGCAACCGCGTGTCCATTCTTCCTCCGTCCAGCATTTGTCGGTGTAAAAAATCGGGAATGCTGCCTCTTTGCCAAAGAAATGCACGAGCTTTTCTAAGACCATTTGCTTGCGCATGTCAGGCGGCAGGCCGATGAAGTTCCGCGCATCGTTGCCTTCTACAAAAACCAACATTTTGCCGTAGTCTTTGTCGCCATGCCCAACATCAAAAGTTACTTTGACGGGAAATTCATCGCTGACGACTTGTCCGCTCAGCCCGTGTTTGCGCCAAAAGGGAGTATTGTAAACGGCAAAGCATTTCATGGCTGCACCCATGGGCATCCGTTGGCAGAGTTGCGCCTTCTGTTGCGGTAGCGGTGGCTCAAATCGGATACGTTCCAGCAGCGCAGGCGGTACGGTCAGGATACACTTCTGCGCCCGAATGATACTTTGGGCAGTATGTGCCTTAACGCCTATGGTATCTTGCACAATCTTTTCCACGGGACTTTGTAGCACAATGCGGTCAGCAAAGCAGGCAGCTACTTTTTTTAGCAGGCCTTGCGTACCTTCTTTAAGGATGGTTTGCTGTGCACCGTTGGTAATGCTGATGAGTGTTTCCAGATTGTCGCCCGAGCGCAGGTAGAACAGCGCAAACAGCAGTGAAATTTCCGACGATTCGGCAGCAAAAACCGTCTGTATGCCGATTTCCATCACATGCCGCGCTGCTTCCGTGTGCGTGTGTTGCCGAATCCACGTGCGCAGCGTCATTTCATCATAGCGTTCTGCTTGGGGGTGTTGCCAAGGTTGTTGGGTATCTATTGTAGCAGCTAATTTTTCTAATTGTTTAATCGCGTTGCCCAAATCTAGCAGGCTCAAAATGCCGATTTTAGGGATAGTTCCCGTGTAGTGAGAAGTTTTACCCTTGTAGCTTAGGATGTTGCGGCCTGTGTTGTAGGTTTCGTAAGTGGCGGCGTTGGTTTCATATACCCATTCCCACACAAGTTGCTGCGTCGGGCCGAGCCACTTTGCACCTAAGTCCAGCGTGATGTCGCCCTCAAAAGTTTCGGTTAGTGTGCGTCCGCCGATGCGTTCGCGGGCTTCTACGACCAGAAAATCGCGGTTGAGGCCATGCAGTTTTTTGGCGGCTGCAATGCCCGCAAAGCCCGCCCCGATAATGAGAATGTCTGTTTGCCGTTCGTTCATGGTTGTGTCGTTGTTATGGTGAAAAATACCCGCACAAAAGCCTCCGACAGAGGAATCTTATTGCGAGATACAACCTTTCTTTGCTATATGCAAACCAAAGATTACAGTCGCGAATGGATACTAAGTACTTCGCGCAGCAGTGGGCTAGGCGGGTAAAACGTGAACAAGGTAGAAACTAAGGTTGAGTTGCGTTTTTCCATCTCTGTCTCTGCGTTGCTGACCGAGGCAGAAAAGGCAATACTATTTGCCAAAGTGCTGCATTTGATTAATGCAGCGGGCGAATTGGTGCTTACTTCTCAAAAGACGCACAGCCAAATTGCCAACAAGGAGGATGTTATCCGCAGGTTTTATGCAATACTTCGGGCAGCCTTCACCACTTCCGGCAAGCGAAAAGCTACGCGCCCCTCATTGGCTGCTCAAAAGGAACGCTTGCAGGAAAAGAAACGCCACAGTGCCAAGAAGGCCAACTGCAGGCACTTTTATTGGGGAGAAATAAATTAGGGCAAGACCTGCTACCTACTCATGCGTCGGCCGAGGGTAATCAGTACTACCCCCGTCAAAATGATGGCAGAAGCAGCTATTGTGCGCCCGCTGAGCGATTCATTTAGGAACAACCAGCCTAAAATAATAGCCACTACCGGATTGACATAGGCATAAGTTGAAACCAATGCAGGAGGTGCATTGCGCATCAGCCAGTTGTAAGACGAGTAGCCCAAAAAAGAGCCGATAAAAATCAGGTAGCCCATTGCCAAATAGGTTCTGAGATTCATCCTTGAAACGGCTTCCCATGCGTCGGGTTCGGTGAAAGTGCTGATAGCCAACGCAAAAATCCCGCCTGCCAGCATCTGAATAGCCGTTGATTGCACAGGGGGTGGCATGGTTAGGTGGGGGGCACGCAGCGAGCCATACGCCCACGAAACGGAGCCCATTAATACAAGCAAGGCAGGAAACCAAACAAGGTCGGATGTGTTTAATCTTGAAAAAGGATTCAATAGCACGGCCATTCCGAAGATGCCCAGTACTAAGCCTGTAACCGTAAGTTTGTGCGGTCGCAACTTGCTAAATAATACAAAGTCCAATACCACCGTCCAAATGGGTAAGGTGGCTACTAACAAGGCCACAATCCCGGTTGGCATAAATTTGATGGCATAGGATAGGGCAGTATTACCAATACCTACCAACATTATGCCTACCTGAACTGCTCCCAATGTTTGCCGGCCATTGGGTAGCACAGGTCGCATACCTTTAACAAGGCGCCAGAGAACAGCCATCAGCCATAAAATAACGCCTCCGACCAGAAAGCGAAGAGAGGATGCCAGAATAGGCGGCAGCACTTCCAGCGCATAGCGTACACCTAAAAAAGTAGAACCCCAAACCAAGTAAATTACCAACAGGTTCAAATAAACGGGCAGAGAATTTTTTTGCACGGTTCTTACGATAGCGATAACTACTACAAAGTTACCTGCTTTTTAGCCAAAGTTACCCTGTACGTAGTTTCCGGTTAGTTCGTGTTGTGGTTTTTGGAACAGCTCTGCAGTTTTATTTGTCTCTATCAAAGTGCCCAAATACATAAATGCCGTATAATCGGCTATGCGCATAGCCTGTTGCATATTATGCGTAACAAGTACAATGGTGTAGTGGTGTACCAACTCTTTAATGAGTTCTTCAATTCACTACCGAAGGAACTGCGGCTAGCATTTCTATAGCAGGTTTGAGTACATTTTTTACCAAAGGGTGCGCGTATTCGGACAAGTACAGCGCTGTGCCGATACCCAACGGAACGGCAATTACCATAGCCCCTGTTGTTACTAAGACTGTTCCGGTCAGCAGTGTAAGAATGCCGTACTTTCCATATTCAGGTTGCCACTCTGTCGTGCTCAGAAATGTAGTTGGCGGAATATCGGCAAAGAATGCAATACTGTTAATTACCAACATCAGCAAGATGCCTCCTAATACAGCAATGCAGAAAAATCCATTTAACTGAAAGATGACTCGCATCAGTCGGTTAATTACAAGGCGGTAATTGTTGTTTGGCCGAGTCATATTGTAGCGAGAAATAACCATTTGCCAGCAAAATTTCTTGTCCTGAAGGACTTTTGATAAATTCTATGAAGGGTTGCGCTTTATTCGTCGATTCGCGCCTAATGTACTGATAGAGTGGTCGCAGCAGATAGTATTTTTGCGTTGTAATTGCCTGCTTGTCCAATGGGGAATAGGCCGGCTGCCCAGTTGCTGCTATTCGCATAATTTTAAAACCTTCGCCGGTTTGACGGTGTCCTTTCAGCACATATCCTGCACTAACGTAGCCGATACCGCCGTTGTCTAACTTAACGGCTTGTACTATTTGTGCATTACCGTTCATTTCCAGCACATGTTTAGAGAAGATAATACCGAGTTTCTTTTGTAACCATGCGTGTGTACCAGAGTTATTGGGTCTGCCGTATATGTTGATGCGCAGATTGTTGCCGTTCAGAACTTGCCAGTTGTGCATCTGACCGCCGAAAATTTGTTGCAGTTGTGTTTCGGTGAGCGAGTCAATCGGATTATCGGCATGTGTAATAATGGTGATAGCATCTTTGGCAAAAACAAAGGTGTCGCATGCTACGCCAAGACGCCGAAATAGTGCACGCTCTTGAGGGTTCATTGGTCGGGATACGTTGGCAATATCTGCTCTGTTGTTAAGTAATGCCACTATGCCTACACCCGAGCCGCCTCCCGAAATACTAAGTTGTATATCGGGGTTTTGTTGCCGGTAAGTTTCTGCCAGCAATACCATTAGGTTTACTTCCGTGTCTGAACCCTTGATAATCAATTGGGAAGACTCTTGCTTGCAACCTGACATTGCTAAGATTAGCCATATAAGAAGTAATTTGCGAATCATTAAAACAAATTTCGCAAATGGGGCTTATACAATAGTCATGCAGCAATACATGTAACAATTATTTAGCCTATAAGTCATGTACAGGTGAGCAATTTAATAAGTTTTATATGCGTTGCACGCGCCACTGATTTAAGTAGTTTTTATACGATTTTTTTCTAACTCTGAAAGTCAAATTTGTATTCCGAAATATGAAAATTACTCGGTTGCTTACGTGCGATTGGCCACATAAACGCCTCCCACAATCAGTCCCATGCCTGCCAGATGCCAAAGGCCGAACGCTTCGCTGTCGGCGATGCCCCAGAGCATAGCAAAAACGGGAATCAGATACGTTACAGAACTTGCAAAAACGGGCGTGGTCATTTTAACTAACTTATTGAAAAAAACCAGCCCTAGTGCTGTACCGAAAATGCCCAAGATACCGACGTACCCCAAAGCAGCCCACGTTTGTTCACCTTGTGCAAGTTTAGCGGGCAAATCCCCTGTTAGTGACAGGTAGGCGAGAGCAAGCGGACCCACCATACCCATTGCAATAGCAGAAATAGCCAAAGAAGGCAATTGGCGCAAATATTTGCCAATCACATTAACACTGATACCGTAACAAAGTGTTGCCGCTACAATCAGCAGTGCGTAAGGGTTAAATCCGCCAACTTCGCCGCCCGATTGAATGAGGCTAAGCCCGATAGACCCTGCAAAGCCCATTGCAATGCCGAGCAACTGCCACTTTTTTAGTCGGAAAGAAAAAAACAGCACCCCGATTAGCAGCGTAAAAAGGGGCGTAAGTGCATTCAAAATACCTGCTACCGAACTTGGCAAGTATTGCTGTGCCGTAGCAAACAGAAAAGCAGGCAGCAGATTGCCGCAAAAACCTATGATAAAAATGTAGGGCAGGCTCTTGGCAGGAATCAGCCGCAGGTTATTGATTGCAATGGGCAGCAGTAGCACAAACGCAATGACAATGCGGAGCGCGCCTACTTCACCCGCAGCAAATACGGTCAGTCCGCGTTTCATTAGGATGAACGAACTGCCCCACACAAAAGCCAGTGCTAGCAGTATCAGCCATGCCAGCCTTTTGTCCGTTTGCGAAACACTCATGCAATGGTCGGGTTTTCAATGGGTTGAATGGTAAAACCTGCCGCTGCCAAGTGTTCCCAGAATCGGGGATAAGATTTTTCCACTACTTCGGGGCGCTCTATTGGCAGCGGATGCAACAATGCAAGCGGTGCAAATGCCATTGCCATGCGGTGGTCTTTGTAGGTGCGTACCATCTGTTCCGATGCCCGAAGCGGTGCAACTTCGTTGCTGTGTACGTAGAGTGTATGCCCGTCCACTTCATGCGTGCCAATGCCGCATCGGGCAAGTTCTGTTTGCAGGGCAGTCAGGCGGTCGGTCTCTTTGATGCGCAGACTTTCCAGACCGCTGAGTTTCATGCGGATACCTTTGGCCGCACCAATAACGGCAATAGTTTGTGCCAAGTCGGGGCAGTCGCTGAAATCCCACTCAAAACTTTCCACATGAGAGGTTTTCGTCAGTTGCAGACCGTCATGGGTGAAGTCCGATTTTACCCCGAGTCGTTCCATGATATCAATAATGACGCGGTCGCCTTGCAGAGAGTCGGTCTTTAGCCCCAGCAGTCGGATATCAGCTTTGTGTGCCAGTGCCGCTATGCTGAACCAGTAACTGGAAGCCGACCAGTCCGATTCTACGGTGTAAGCAGCGGCATGATAGGTTTGTTCAGGTACATAGATGCTGTCGCCTTCCCAAGTTGCCTGTACGCCAAAGCGTTGCATCAGTTGCAGCGTCATTTCAATATAGGGGCGCGAGCCGATTTTACCCGTGAGTTGCAGCGTAAGCCCCCCGGGAATTACAGGGGCAACCATCAGCAAGGCAGAAATATATTGGCTGCTTACATCGCCCCGAATGTTAATATGATTTTGGCGCGGCGAAAATCCATTGATGCGGATAGGAGGGAAACCCTCATTTTTTTCATAGGAGATATCCGCACCGATTTGCCGTAGTGCATCTACTAAAATGCCAATCGGGCGTTCCTGCATACGCGCTGTGCCCGTGAGTATGCTTTTGCGACGGGTTACCGCACAAAAGGCTGTCAGAAAGCGCATGGTAGTTCCGGCATCCAACACATCCAGCACCTCATCCGATGAGGCGAGCAGGCGTTGCATGGTTTGCGTATCGCGGGCTTCGGAAAGGTTTTCCAATCGGCAAGGTTCTTGGCACAAAGCAGCGATAATCAATGCGCGATTGCTTTCACTCTTGGAAGAAGGCAGCGGAACAACGGATTTCACAATGCCTGTAGGGTGTTGCAGAGCAATAGCAAAAGCATTACGAGTGGCAGATAATTCCATGTAAAACAATTGATACTACACAAAGATATGCTCTTTTTTAATCGGCCGTTGCTTGTAAAACTCTATTTGTTTGGCGTATATTGTAGTCCAATTGAAATGATTAATGAGTAAGCAAGGTTTGATTTTCTTTGGGTTGCTGTGTTGCCTCGCAATTATGGGTAATTGTGTACATGCGCATCAAACAGCAGAGGCAGACAGTTTAGAACGTTCGCTCCAAAACCCTCAGCCCGATACAGTACGTATCCGTGCACTGAACCGTTTGGCATTTCTGCTCCGCAATTCCCAAATAGAGAAAGCCCGCACCTATGCCGAAGCGGCTTACAAACTTGCCCAAAGTGCCTCCTACAAACTTGGCATAGCCGAAAGTCTGGGCTTTTTGGGGCTGATTTATTACAGATTGGGCATGCACGACCAAGCCATTGAACAGCATTTGCAATCGCTCAAAATATTTGAAGAACTGAAAGACAACCGTCAGATAGCTTTCCGGTACAACGACATTGCCAATATCTACGTTACACAGGGCTACTACGACCGTGCGTTAGAGTACCACAATAAGTCATTGACTATCAAACAGAAAATCAACGACCGTGAGGGTGTAGCCACAAGTTTGAAAAACATTGCTAATATGTATTTGGCGCAAAAAAAGTATGCCGAGTCGCTGGAATATTGCCTCAAAGCGCTGCCCATTGCCGACTCGCTCGGCGACCAGCGGCTGCGCGGTCATATCCTGCAATTTTTGGGTGAAATCTACTTGGCACAGCGCGACTACAAACGTGCCATTCATTACTTGCAAACATCTTACAACCTCAAAGCCGCCATCAACGAGCAATTTACCCTCTCGCGCCTGCTGAACAGCATTGGAAATGCCTACCTAAACCAAAACAACATTCCCCGTGCCCTGAAATACTATCAGGATGCGCTGACGCTTGCCAAAAAAACGGGTGTAAAATTGGAAGAGCAGATTTCATACAGAAATATATCCGATGCCTACCGCTTGTTGAATGATTATAGAAAGGCGTACGAATACTACGTGCTGTTCATGAACATGAAAGATTCCATTTTTAATGAGACAAGCCGTGAGAAAATCACCATGCTGGAAGCCCGTTTTCAGTCGGAAAAGAAACAGGCTGAAATAAATCGACTAAACATGGAAAATGCCTTGCAGCAACAGGAAATAGAACAGCAAAACCAGCGATTTTATTTCATTATGGGCTTGGTAGCCATTTTGGTCGTATTTGGTTTGGTAATGGTGCGTGCCAACAATCAGCGAAGGCTTGCCAATCTGTTGCTGCAAAAGCAAAAACAAGAGATAGAGATGGTTTATAAGGAGTTAGAACTGAAAAATAACGACATTACTGCAAGTATCAACTATGCCAAACGCATTCAGTCAGCTATTATTCCTTCCGAAGAACGCTTGCATTCATTCTTCCTCGAGTCCTTTGTTATGTTCAAACCGCGTGATATTGTCAGTGGCGATTTTTACTTTCTCGAGAAAGTAGTTGCTGCCGACGGCAGAGAAAAAATTGTACTGGCAGCAGCCGACTGTACTGGGCACGGTGTACCGGGCGCACTGATGAGTATGGTAGGTAACGACCTGCTCAGTCAGATTGTAAATGAGCGGCAAATCACTCATCCCGACCTGATTCTGAATCAGTTGCACCAGAATCTGCGCCGAGTGCTCAAAATAGAAGACTCCGACAGCCGCGACGGGATGGATGTCGCCATCTGTACATTTGATATGGAAGCCAAACAATTTGAATATGCGGGAGCCATGAGTCCGCTTTACTTGGCACGTAACGGAGAAATTACTAAGATAAATCCCGACAAAAAAACTATCGATGGCAGAATAGCGGGCTATTCGGGCGCTTTTACCCGCTGCACATTTGATATTGAAGGGGAAATCATGCTATACCTTGCCTCCGACGGCTATCAAGACCAGTTCGGGGGAATTCACAACAAGAAATTCATGTCCAAAAACTTCCGTCAATTGTTACAGGAAATTCACATGCTGCCCGTCTATCAGCAGCAACAAAAAGCAGAGTCTGTATTGGCACACTGGATGAGTTTCGGCCCCCAGAAACAAACCGATGATATTCTGCTCATCGGGATTAGGTTGAAAGGGTAGCTTTTATTTCGGCAGGCAAAAAATTATTGTATAATATTTTTGTATTTTTTGCCTGTAAATACATTTTATCTTACAATTTTGATAGGAGGTGCAAGTATTGCACCCGTTAATCCTGTATGATGATTGTTTTTCGATAATGACGCAATAGGTTTAATAATGTATTAATTCTGGGCTGAATACGATGAAAAAATTGTAATACATCTTTCTTTAATGCTTGCTGATGTACATGCACCCAATAGCACATTTTAAACGGTTTTTATTGTGAAAAAGTTGCAAAAGTTACATGTTATTTTTGGCATATTTGTTTACATGCTTGTAACTATTATATAACTAAGTTATATTTGCTATTAAAGGTATTTTACCGGAAAGTTAAAAACTATCTGCAACCTATATCCTTACAATTCCAAATGCGTCGAGTCAGTTTACCATCCTAATTAACTGCTGCCCGAATGGCAGGGTTCATTTCATCTCTTCTCTTATAATCATTACCAATTCTAATCTTATCACCACTGATGAAGCAAAAACTACTTCGTTGGGTGGGTATGCTTTTTATTAGTGTATCCTTGCCCCTTCATGCGCAGGTAATTGCGCCGCTTGCCGACAAAACCGACAAAGTGCGTTTGGAGCAAATTAGAAAAGAAGCGACACAACGCTTTGAGGCGGTTCAACAGCGCTTGGAAGAGTTTTCTAAGCGTCCCTCCGATTGGGCGAAATCGCGCTATGCGAAGTACTACCAAAACGGAAAGATTTATGGTGTTGAGGCAATCTTGCCCGATGGTACAGTGTTGGTGAATGAAATCAACTCTAACGTAGGAGCAGCTAACACTACCCGTGCCAGCAGTTTGTGGACAGGTGGCAGCCTTGGCTTAAATCTGAACGGTGAGGGTACACAGTTTGGTGTATGGGAAGCCTTTGACACCACACCTGAGGGTGCACAGGTGGCAGCAATATTGCCTACTCACCAAGAACTGAACGGGCGCGTAACCATCATGGATGGTGCAGAATTGCCCGGAGGTAGAGGTTCAAATCACGCTACACACGTAGCCGGTACGTTGGCTGCCACAGGCATTGTCCCCGAAGCCAGAGGGATGGCGCGTGCCGCACAAATTCTTTCCTACGACGTAACCAACGATGCTGCCGAAATGGCTGCTGCTGCGGCAAGTGGTCTGGTTATCTCACAGCACTCATACGGTGTAAACGCTGTTGGTACGGGTGTTACAGAAGCATTTCGCGGTGCATACAGCGTAACAGCCCAAGTATGGGATGAGATTGCCAATGCAGCACCTAACTATCTGATGGTAAAATCAGCGGGTAATAACGGCACTGATGGTACAAATCCTGCTTTTGGTACAGGCTATAATGTTTTAACAACTTCTTCCAACTCCAAGAATGTATTAGTAGTAGCCAATGCTTCTATTGTAAACTTTTATAACGGCCCTTCCAGCGTGGTTATTGCGCCTTCCAGCTCTCGCGGCCCTACCGATGATGGGCGTATTAAACCGGATATTACAGGTGCGGGTGTATATATTTATTCATCAATAGGTAATACACCAACTGCGTATAATTTCTTAACCGGTACTTCTATGTCCGGCCCGAACGTTGCCGGTTCTGCGGCACTTTTGCAGCAACACTGGCGCAATTTATTTTCCGGTGTTCCTTTCCGCTCGGCTACGCTGCGCGGTCTGATTATCCATACGGCTGATGAGGCAGGCCCCGGTCCGGGACCTGATTACATCTATGGTTGGGGATTGATGAATACTGAGCGTGCGGCAACCATTATGTCGCATGTGGCTGCGAGTGGTACGCAGCATATTTTGCAGCAAAATATTTTGACTAATGGAGGTTCTTTTTCTACTAATGTAGTAGCTACGGGCAACGAACCTCTGCGTTTCACTATTGCGTGGAACGACCCTGCGGCAACAGGTTCTAACTCGCCACCCCTGAACGACTTTACTGCCCGTTTGCGTAATGATTTGGACTTACGCATTACAGATAATGTAACAGGGCTGGTGTTTTTCCCTTGGACCATGCCTTATCAGCTCAATCCTGCTAATAAGAGTGTGGCTACGCAAACAGCGTTACAAACAGCTGATAACAACCGCGACAACGTAGAGTAGGTAGTTTTGTTCACCCCTATTCCCGGTCGCAGCTATACTGTAACTGTTACGCACAAAGGTACGCTGGTTGGCTCTTCGCAAGAGTATGCACTGATTGGCAGCGGTATCGGCGGTACGCCGGTGAATGAATCTCGCGCAACCGATATTGCTGATTCACGCATAGAGAATGTTACATTTGCAACAATCAACAACACCAGCAATGCGGTAGGAGTATGTACAGGTTACACGGATTTCAGACAAACAGTTGCAGCACCTGTACTGAGTGCGGGGCAGAATGTTAACTTCAGTGTAACGTTGGGTACTTGCGGTATCAATACCAATAAGCATGCCCGTATTTATGTGGACTGGAACGGCGATGGCGATTTTGATGATGCAGGTGAACTTATAGCACAGACGACTGCACCTGTTAATGCCACAGGTGTAGCTACGCTTAATTTCTCTTCGGTTACAGTTCCTAACAATGTGCGGCCTGATGGTGTTGCTACACTGCGTGTCATCTGTAAGGAAACCAATGATGTGAACACAATACAACCGACAGGCTTATATGCGAAAGGTGAAACCGAAGATTATTTGATTCGTTTTGCACGTCCTGCCGCCGATGTGGGCGTGGAAAGTTTTGTATCTCCGTCCGGTTCTCCTTGTGCAGGCACTATTCCTGTTACGGTACGTATTCGCAACTTTGGTGCGGCTGCCATAAGTAATATCCCCGTGCAGTTTACGGTAAACGGCGGTACTCCCGTTACGGCTACCTTCAACGGAACGATTGCCTCCGGTGCTGTTGCTACTTTTATCGTAGGGACTTTCCCTGTAGCGTCTGCTACTAATTACACAATTGTGGCTCAGACCAATTTGGCGACTGATGCTAATCCAAGCAATAATAGCAGCACATTGAATATTACAAGTGCTGTCACACCATCTATTTTGGCATCCTCTTCTGCAAGTTGCGGCGCTGTCAATCCAACCGACCTAATATCTTTGGTTGCTACGGTAAGCGGCAGTACGGATGTGGTACACTGGTATGATCAGGCAACCGGAGGTACACGCATAGCTTCGGGTAACAGTATAACCATTACCAAAGCAGTAGCAGATGCTTTGCCTGTATCTAATACTGTTTACGCATCACTGAATGAATTTAGTGCTACGGGCGTAGGACCTTTGGATACCTCCTTGGGAGCAAGTTCCACAGGTACTTACATACAGGCTACTGCGCGTCCGCTCTTTAATGTAAATGCACCTTTCCGTATTACTACTGCAAGGATGTACATCAGTGCGAATGCGTCCGGTACTACTCCGGTTGGTACACCCGGCACTGTTGTAGGCTCTATCATCTTCCGTGTTATTCGCCAGAGCGATGGACAGATTATGAGCACGTCTGTCGTACAAGCTCGCGTAACCTCTGCTGCGGGTGATATTTTCCCGGTAAATATTGTATTCCCGGCTGCTGGAACTTATGAACTGGGTATTGAATACGAAGGTACTTTCGGTGTGTTCAGAAATAATGGTGCTGTACCAACTACGTTGTATCCGATTAATTTAGGTCCTGCGCCTTCTGTAGGTCAAATCACAGGAACAACTGCAGGTGCCGGATTCTATTATTGGCTATATGATATGACGCTTGCGGGTGCTGCATGTCCTGCAGGCAGCCGTGTGCCTGTAACTATTAACGTTAGCCCTGCTCCTGTGGCTACCATTACACCTGCAGGCAGCACAGTTCTCTGTGATAATGGATCCACGGTTGTTCTGAATGCTAACACCGGCACTGATTTTACTTATCAGTGGCAGCGTAGAACAGGTGCCAATCCGTTTGCCGATATTGCAGGTGCTAACGCTGCTTCGTTTACGGCAAGTAGAGTAGCTGCTGCCCCTGTTACAGCTAACGAGGTTTTTGAGTATCGTGTACTTGTTACCCGCCCTGATGGCTGTCAGGCAACCTCATCGCCTATTACAGTTACAGTAGTACCTTGGCCGGCACAGGTGCGCATTGTTCCTCAAAATGGTAGCCCGCAACTTTGCACAAGTGCTACACCTAATTTGATACTGCGTGCATCGGCTACAATTGGGTAATAATACCAACTTCAACTACGAATGGCGCAGAAACGGTGTAGTGGTGGCTACGGGTATTGGAACAGGAGCAAACGGATGGGAATACACCGCCACACAGACCGGTGAGTATACCGTAACGATTACCCCTGCTACCGCCGGTACAACCTGTTCCATGACTTCCAATCCGATTACGATTACAGCAGAGACTCCCGTTCTTTCTAATCTGGATGCAATAGCTTGTGCGGGCTCGCCTGTGCAGTTATCGGGTAGCACAACAAGCGGTCATATTCACTGGTACACAGCAGCGACCGGCGGTACGTGGTTAGGAACAGGTACTAATATTACTGCACCGCCCATCTCTGTACCGACTACTTATTATGCCGCTGTCAATGAATTTACCGGCACGATACCTTCACCGCCTATGGGAGTGAATGGTGGGTTTTCTGCCTTTGGAAGCGGATTTATGTATTTCAATGCAGCGCAGCCCTTCCAAATTAATCAATTTTCTATACGGTTGCAGAATACGGGGACTACTGCCGGTACGGTTATTCTTTTCTTAATGGATAAAGATTTTGGCGGTGTCATATCTTCAAGAGCTTGGACTATTCCGAGTGGAACACCTGCGGGTAACTTTAACCTTTCTATGGCCGCCGCACCGCTAGTCGTGCCTGAGGCAGGGAATAATTATGCCTTATTGGTGCAGTTCCAAGGTGCTACCATGCAAGGATACCGCAATAATACCGGTGTTGGTTTAAGCTATCCTTACACTATCCCCGGCGTAGTATCATTTACGGGAACGAACCAAACTCCTCCAACAGGTTTTTACTACTATCTGCACAACATCGAAGTATCTACTATTGGTTGCGCTACTACGCCTCGTACACCCGTACAAGCAATCCCGGGCCCTGCAACAGCTACCTTGTCTGCTTCTGCAACTGCCATTGAACTTTGCGATGGTCAAACAACAGATTTGAGTGTAGCGCTTACAGGTCGTGCGCCATGGTCGCTGACTTATACTAACGGTACAACCAACACAACAGTAAACAATATCACAACTTCACCTTTTGTAATTACGATTGGAACTGCAGGCAACTACTCGCTGGTGTCAGTATCTGATGCCAATAACTGCGCCACAGGCAATACAGTAAGCAATAATACAATTACTGTTACTACACCTGCACGCATTGGCGTAACACAAGGCGCAACTGCATTGGCATCGGGCGATACGGTTAATTTTGGTACTACTGCTTACGGGACACCTGTGGACGTAACGCTGACGCTGAGCAATACCTGCAACAGCACGCTGAACATTGTTTCGCTGCCCATTACAGGATTATTCTCTGTGGTTGGTGCAACCCTGCCTATTAATATTGCTCCGGGTGCTTCTACTAATATCACAGTACGTATGTTAGCCAACGCAGTCGGTGTTGCTAACGGCACGCTGACTGTGAACAGTAATGCACTGAATGAGCCTTCGTTTGTGATTAACCTGAACGGTACGGTTAACAAGGCATTGGCTACGTTCAGGGCGAACAAAAGAACAATTTTTATTGGTCAGAATATTCCTGCACTTACTTTCACTGTAACAGGTTTGCAGTTTGGTCAGACGTTTGCCACTTCAGGCATCACGGGTACGCCCGTATTAACTACGGTAGCTACTAACACAAGCCCCGTAGGTACTTATCCGATAGAAATTTTAGCAGGTACACTGGCATCTGCCAACTACGATTTTGCATTTATTAATGGTACACTGCGTATTGCTCCCCCTCCTGCGCCTATTGCAGCCCCTCCATCGGGCTTAAACCTGAGCACGCTGCCCGTATTGCAGGACAGAGTGTTTAATCCGCAAGGCGAACTTATCAATGCACAGATGGAATTGCAAAACGGTCGGGCGGCACAGCG
>CALHUI010000015.1 GCA_938039675.1 uncultured Cytophagales bacterium | reverse complement strand
CCCACTGCTGACAGGTGCCAACTTCCAAGGTTTAACAGGCTTTGAAAATGTAGCTTTCCGTGGGGCTTTCGGTACAACTGATTGGACAAGAGGTTGGGCTGAATGGAATCCTCAATTGAAAGAATACAGATAATATTGGCCACATAACTAACAGGTACAGATTAATTGCTGTACCTGTTAAATTTTTAGAATATGAACAGCTTCTTGAAAGTGTCGTATATTATCCGATTGCCTCTACTTATCGCTCTTTTCTTGCTATTGTTAAGCGCATGCCTTCAAACTAAAGAGCAAAGAATTTATAATCCTGACACGTATCTAACACAGGCAGATAAAGAAACATTAATGGTAGATATCATTTCCCGTATTTACACATTGCCTGAAAATATGCGCAGTTTGAACAACCAGCGTACGGAGTTGCCTTTTCGGCGCTATTTTGCAGCACAACTACCTAAGTTTCAACTTAAATTTTATCATATTACACCAGATAGTACGCACCTTTTCTATGTTATTCGTCCGGCACGAAATGCCAAAAATTACAATCGAGGAGTTGGCGGACGTTTTAAAAAATGTAATAACCAACTGTATGACTTTGAAGAAGTATTTGTAACTCCTTGCATGCCCGATGACTCTTTATTGATACGTGGCGAGGAATTATTCCGAGAGTTCGTTAAGTCAGGAAATGTAAACATGTATCTAATGAGTCCACTTTTTATTGAGTGGCCCAATGAAATGAGTGTATATGATAAAAAGAAAATGGAGTGGGTTTACCGTGTAAACAACGATATTGCACAATAGTCAAATTCTAATTTGGCGAAAAAATTCGGCTTAGCCGGATGTATTTATACAGACACATTAGCTTCCATGAAAAAAACCTGTCATATTGTGGCAGGTTTTTTTGTATGTATCCGCTTTACACCGAAATTGCATTTTACTCTTTATGCTTTACATTTGATATTCAGCATGCTTTAAATATAAATTTTTTACTGCAAGAGACACAAAGGTTTGCTGTAGATAGGATAAAAAGGTTTTGTATATTATTTTCAACTATTGCCATGATACAATGCCAATCCTGCCACAGGTTCTTCCAGAATGTGCTGCACATGCAAGCCTTTGTCTGCCGCTGCCTTGCGCAATACATTTGCATAATAAAATGCAACAGAGCCTGTAAAATGAACAGGCAGTTGCTGTGCATCGGGAAATTTCAGCACCCGCTTGTCCAAAAAATCACTGAAACTCTGATAGACCATCCGGTAAGCATAGGGATGCGATAGATTATCAAATAAAAATTTGGAGAATGAAGCCATGTAGCAGCTGGGCATGGGTTTTTGATAGGCGTTTTCCAATACCTCATCGCGAGTAAGCGAATAGCGCTTAGCAAAAAGTATGTGTAATTCTTGCGGAAGGTCGCCGTTGAGATAGTCTGTAACCAACTGCTTACCTAAGTGGCCGCCACTGCCTTCATCGCCAAGCCAAAACCCCAGATTGACTGCATATTGCATAATGTTAGCCCCATCAAACAGCGCAGCGTGTGAGCCTGTTCCCAAAATGCAGGCGATTCCCGGCTGCTTGCCGCAAAGTGCGCGCGCTGCCCCGAGCATGTCTGTATCTACGGACACAACAGCCATCGAAAAAAATGTTTGCAGCACGTTTTTTATCAATTCTTGGTTTTGTGCCGTGCCGCAACCCGTGCCGTAAAAAAATACCTGTTGCACCAATGAGGTTATATCGGCCGATTCTTGCACCAATTGTGGCAACAAAACCTCTTTTAACTCGGTTGTTATTTGGGCGGCTGTGGCAAAGTAAGGATTGATACCTTGTGTGCGTGCCTGCAAGGTGCTGCCATTGGGGCGAATAAGCCGCCAAGCTGTCTTAGTGGCACCACTGTCTGCTACTAATATCATAAAACGGTCTGTACAATATTAAATTTTGAGCGAAAATGCCTAAGTTATTCGGATAGTACAAGTCAGATGTTAATTTTGTGTTAAATAATAAATATCACATCAGATTTCTGACCCATGATGCAACCTTTTTTTTCGCTGATTGCACCCAAAAGGAGAAAACAAAAAAATACACCGCCACCTATGCCGCCATCAGGACAAAACATCAGTACAAAGCAACTGTTTCTCAATCACTTAGCACAAACAACAGATTTCCCCTTACTTCTTGAAATTAAAGAAGCCGAAGGGATTTATTTGATAGATGAGCAGAACCGCCGTTATTTTGATTTGATTTCCGGTATCGGTGTAAGCAATATCGGCCATCGGCATCCGGCAGTCATCAAAGCGATTAAAAAGCAATTGCGCAAGTATTTGCACTTGATGGTGTACGGAGAGTATATACAAGCGCCTCAGGTAGAGCTCGCCAAGCGATTGATGCTGACACTGCCGCCTTCGTTAGACAATTTTTATTTTGTCAATTCGGGTAGCGAGGCCATCGAGGGTGCTATGAAACTTGCCAAACGCTACACAGGTCGAACAGGTTTTGTCAGTTGCTTGAATGCCTACCACGGCTCTACGCAAGGTTCGCTGAGCATCAGCGGCAGCGAAAAATTCAAGACTGCTTATCGGCCGTTGCTGCCCGACGTGCGCCATATCCGTTTCAATGAACCCGATGATTTGGCGTTCATTACGGAAGAAACAGCGGCGGTTGTGATTGAAACCGTGCAGGCAGAGGCAGGTGTGCGCGTGCCTACCAAAGCCTACATGCAGGCGCTGCGAAAACGTTGTACCGAAACAGGTGCGCTGCTTGTTTTAGACGAAATTCAGTCGGGTTTCGGCAGAACAGGCAAATTCTGGGCTTTTGAACATTTTGATATTGTACCCGACATTCTGGTAAGCGCTAAAGGCATGGGCGGTGGTATGCCTATCGGGGCGTTTATTGCGCCCAAACACATTATGGATGTGCTGAAAAATAATCCTATTTTGGGGCATATTACCACTTTTGGCGGACATCCTGTATCTTGTGCGGCCGCTCACGCTACGGTAGGTGTAATTCTGCGCAACAAGTTGCACGAGAAGGCACAACCAAAAGCCGAATTGTTCAAAAAACTTTTAATACATCCGCGCATTAAGAGTATCCGCAATGCCGGCCTAATGATAGCCGTTGAGTTTGAGTCATTTGAGTTGCTGAAAGCCGTGATTGACAAGGCCATTTCCTACGGCGTTATTACCGACTGGTTTTTATATTGCGACAATGCTATGCGCATCGCTCCGCCACTGACTATCACCAAAGATGAAATCCGCGAAGTGTGCGGCATCATTTTAAAAGCCATTAACAAAGCCACCAGCACCAATCCTGACATCTTGATGCGCGAAGATATAGAGCCGATGCGCCCCTGATACGCAAAAGCAAAAAATTCATATACAAGCGCCGTTATTCAACAAGGAATTAACGGCGTTTTCATTATATATTTACCTGTGAAGCAGAACTTTACAGTCAAATATTCCTGCAAAGATGGAAGCAAAAGTTCGCAAACGCCGCCCTGAAATGGTTGTCATTTCCGATGTTCATTTGGGTACTTACGGCTGCCATGCCAAAGAATTGAATGTTTATTTAAAAAGCATTCGCCCCAAAATTTTGGTACTCAACGGGGATATCATAGATATTTGGCGTTTTAGCAAGCATTATTTTCCAAAATCGCATTTGCAGGTGCTTAGGCGCATTTTACGGATGATGGAACGCGGCACAAAAGTCTATTACCTCACAGGCAACCACGACGAACTACTGCGTCGTTTCCCCCGCATCAGTACCAATAAGTTTACGCTGGCTAATCGGTTGGTGCTGCCTTGCGGCGACAAAAAAGCATGGATTTTTCACGGTGATATTTTTGACGTATCCATTCAGCACGCCAAATGGCTGGCAAAATTGGGCTCGGTTGGCTACGACCTGCTCATTTTGATGAATAGTGCGGTTAATTTTTTTGCTGAGATAATGGGTTACGAAAAGTTTTCTTTTTCCAAAATGGTAAAAGACAAAGTCAAAAAAGCGGTAGAACACATCGGACAGTTTGAAAAGGTGGCTGCGGAACTGGCCATAGAAAAAGGATACGATTATTTCATCTGTGGACATATTCATCAGCCTGCCAATAAGCGCATTGTAACAGAGGTAGGGCAGGTGCAATACCTCAACAGTGGCGATTGGGTGGAAAACCTCACCGCGCTGGAATTTGAAAACAACGAGTGGCGAATTTATCACCACCGCGAGGCAGAGCAGTTGGCTACTCAACCCATTAAAAAAGAAGCCGCAGCTGCTGAGACGTTGGCACAGGTTGCTTATCAACCCGAAATCGCATGAAAGTACTGTATGCCATACAGGGTACGGGCAACGGCCACATCGCACGTGCAAGAGAAATCGTGCCAATACTGAGCAAAATGTGCGAATTAGATTTGTTCATTAGCGGCAGCAACTCACAAGTGCAGTTGCCCCACGAGGTGAAATTGCGCAGCAAAGGGTTGAGCATTTTTTACGATAAATCCGGCGGTGTAAGCCTGACCAAAACCATTGCCAACATTCGCCCCAAAGCGCTGATTCGGGAAATCAAGGAATTGCCTGTAGAAAAATACGACCTGATTATCAACGATTTTGAGTTTATTTCGGCACATGCAGCCCTATTGAAAGGTGTACCTTGCGTAGGTTTCGGGCATCAGGCGGCATTTCGCTCGGCGGCAACTCCTCGGCCGCGCCGCCGCGACCCTGTCGGAGAGTTGATTTTAAAGCATTATGCACCCGCCGACTCGGCCATCGGCCTGCATTTTGACCGCTATGCGCCATCCATCCATACGCCTATTATTCGCAGCGAGGTACGCAGTTTGACCCCGCAAAACAGCCGTCATTTTACAGTATATCTGCCGCACTATGACGATAAGCTGTTGATAAGTATTTTGACAGAACAAAAAGACTGCTACTGGCATTTATTTACAAAAAATGTGTGCTCCATTAATACCCACAAAAACGTAACACTTTTACCTATTGATAGTAAAAACTTTACACAAAGCCTTGCTAATAGCAACGGATTGGTAACAGGCGCAGGTTTTGAGTCGCCTGCCGAAGCCATGTTTTTGGGTAAAAAAGTATTAGCACTACCCATCAGAGGTCAATACGAGCAAAAGTGCAACGCCAAAGCACTGAAAATGATGGGAGTAACGGTTGTAAAAAAGATTGGCAAACGTTTCCCGCAAAAACTCCGTACATGGATAGAAACGGCACAGCCTATAGCCGTTAACTATCCCGATATGACAGAGCAAATATTGGAGCGTGTACTCAGTCAGAAAGAAGTTTTGCAGGCTGTTGGTTCAGAGGTATTTTCTTTGCCAACAATTTTCAGACAAATAGGGCTGTTTCGGTTGGGTTGATTTAGTTGTTTAGCTTTTTACATTTCGCTGTAAACCCAAATAGCTTCTTCTATTTCGGCCTGCGTAGCGGAAATATTGAACCGACAAGAACCGATTTTGTCAATCAGGCTGAGAAAAATAGTACCGTTTTGGTTCTTTTTGTCCTGCAATGCCAAACGGGCTATGTCAGCAACAGTGTCTGGGGGGATGGCTACCTTGCCATACAGATTGAGCAGGTAGTTTCTGATTTCCTCATAGCTTTCTTGCGGTAGCAGGGTTTTACGTACAGCCAGCCACGACTCGGTTATCATGCCGACGGCGATGGCTTCTCCGTGCAACAATCTGTTATCTTCAGGCTGATTTTCAAGGAAATAGCTTTCAATAGCATGACCAATGGTATGCCCAAAATTGAGAATTTTTCGCAGACCTTTTTCAGTGGGGTCTTTCGCTACGACCGATTGTTTGAGCGCCACCGAATGAGGGACTACTTTTCCCCAGTTAAGCATTTGAAAATCAGATGGTTGGCAAAGTTCTTGCCATGCTTGTGCATCTGCTATCAGGCTGTGTTTGAGCAACTCGGCAAAGCCGGAGCGCAACTCCCGCAGTGGCAGCGTATTCAGAAAATGCGTATCTATTAGCACGTAGGCGGGTTCTTGAAAAACGCCAATGTGGTTTTTAAATCCTTGAAAATCAATACCTAATTTACCTCCCACGCTTGCATCTACTTGTGCGAGCAGCGTAGTGGGAATTTGTACAAACCGAATGCCGCGTTTGTAAGTGGCAGCGCAGAAACCACCCATATCGCCAATAACGCCGCCACCCAGATTGATAAGCAAAGCATTTCGGTCAGCCTGTGCTTTGGTTAGCGCATCCCAGATATGCACACAGGTTTGCAGGTTTTTGTGTATCTCACCCGCCGGAATGACTATCAACTCATGGTCGGTAGGCAGCACAGGGGCTATCAGCGGATAGCAACAGAAGTGCGTATTTTCGTCGGCCAGCACAAAAACCGTTGACCACGACTGTTGCAAAACTTCGGTAAGGCTTTTCTGAATCGCTCCAATGCGCACATAATCAGGTAATTGCATACTTATTTTGAGTTATATCCCAGAAGGTCCAGCATAGATTCGCTGTCTTGCTCATCGCTGAAAAGTCGTGTAGTCAGGTTGCCTTGCTCGTCTATATCTATCAGCACATGCTTGGCGCAAGGAATGAGGCAGTGTTGCAGCCCGCCGTATCCACCAATGGTGTCCTGATAAGCGCCTGTATGAAAGAATCCGATGTATTGAGTAGTCGGATTGTTATTGTCATCTTCAATTTTTGGCAGGTAAATATTGATGGTTACGGCATCGGAGTTGTAGTAGTCATCGCTGTCGCAGGTCATGCCTCCGAGGTTTACCTGCTGGTACTCATGCCTCCAATTATTTATGGGCAGCATGATGAAACGCTGTCCTGTTCCCCACGTGTCGGGTAGGTGTGTAATGAATGAGCCGTCAATCATGTACCAACGCTCACGTTCATTTTGCAGTTTTTGGCCGAGAACCGAGAAAATAATTGCGCCACTTTCCCCAACGGTAAAACTGCCAAACTCTGTGATGATATTGGGCGTTGGAACAAAATTTTTATCGCACACATACTTAATTGTTCGAACGATTTCATTGATAATCTGCTGGTAAGGATAATCGTGGTGGAGCGAGGTCTGAATTGGTAAGCCGCCGCCAATGTCAATGGTGTCAAGTTCGGGGCATATCTTTTTGAGTTCACAATATTTATACACAAAACGATTCAGTTCAGCCCAATAGTAAGCAGCATCGCGGATGCCGGAGTTGATAAAGAAATGCAGCAACTTGAGTTTAGCTTTCGGATGATTGGCTATTGTATTTTTGTAGAAATCCACTACATCGCTGTAGCGAATGCCAAGGCGCGAAGTGTAGAACACAAAATCCGGCTTTTCATCGGAAGCTACGCGAATGCCTATGTTAAAAGGCTCTTCCAAATCATCATAGGCATGTATTTCATCCATATTATCTAATACCGGAATCATATTGTGAAAACCATCCCTAATTAGTGCTTTGATGCCATCCGTGTATGTTTTGCGCTTAAAACCGTTGGAAATAATCAGAATATCTTTGTTGATTAGCTCTTGTTCGTAAAGTTTGTGAATAATTGATATGTCGTAGGCAGAAGAAGTCTCTATGTGTGCATCATGCTTCAGGGTTTCTTCAATAACAAACTTGAAATGCGAGGATTTTGTACAGTAGCAGTACGTATAACTGCCCTGATAACCGCACCTTTCCATAGCAATAGAGAAATACTCTCTTGCACGTTCTATCTGTTGTCCTATTTTAGGTAAGTAAGTGATTTTCAGAGGAGTACCATATTTCCGTATGATATCCATCAGAGGAACGTTGTTGAAATAAAGCTCGTCGTTTTCAACGCGGAAATTGTCGGTCGGAAAATGGAAGGTCTGGCTAATCAGGTCAATGTATTGCATTTTAAAACCTTTATTAAAGAAGGTGCAAGTTAATCAGCTTTTCATAGAATTGTGTTGCGTTGGTGTTAAAATCCCGAAGACCGTCAATTCATTTTTTTATCTATGCAATATTGGAAAAGTTCTATTTTGAAAAAGAAGAGTGGATGCTACGAAGTAGTTTTGATGTAATAAAAATAAAAAAAGCACATAAAATATTGCATGAATAATGCTTTTTAGCTAATTTTGTACTCGTGGAAGCTCTTAAAAATTCTGTGACAATTAACTCTTTGAATCATTCTATTTTCTTTCGGCAGACTATGACAATGAAACTCTACTCTTGTGCGCGAAAAACGGTATCGGCTCTCATGTTTTTCTTAGTAAGTTTATCGTGTTTGGCCGGAGAGATTGTAATTACAGGGATGTACAACGGCAAAAACATCTATGTACACAATCCTACGAACGGCAGCAGCGGCTGTATCAGCAGCATCCGGGTCAATGGGAAGGTTTTGGCAGTGCCACAGTCTTCTGCCATAGACATAGACCTGTCTCATCTGAAAATGAAGGACAAAGTTGAAATCAAAATTACGCATGCTGATAATTGCCGCCCGAAAGTAATTAATCCTACGGCGATTGCCGAAAAAGCTAACTTTCAGTTTGGTTTTAGCGAAGTTACCGCAACTACCATTGAGTGGGTTGGCCGCGGTGAAAACAAAGACAGCAGATATTTTATTGAAGTTTTCCGCAACAACACTTGGCACACCATCACCACCAAACAATGTGCAGCACAAACAGGTAACAACAAATACAGTATACCCGTCCATCACAACACGGAAAGCATATGCAAGTACCGCATCAAATATTATAACATGTCCACCGGTGAGTCTCAATATTCACCCAACATGGAGTTTGTGCCTGCTGCACGTAAAGCAGTGAAAAAGACTGTGACACCCGATAAAATTGAACTCAGCAGCGAGACAGACTATGCATTGCTGGACTATGAGTACAACATAGTATTAAAAGGAAGGGGTAGTGTTATAGACCTCAATAATCTGAAAAAGGGTGAGTACCATTTGGTATTTGACAATCAGATTGAACTTTTGGCCAAAAACTGAAAAACTTACAACTTGCAAATATGTCGCCGACCGCACTTGTTCTAAGTGCGGTTTTTGTTTATTTTTATCCATCGTCAAAAAAAATATTTGCCGAGAATGAAAAACCATTACTATTGTCCGCTTTTGTGGCGAGCCTTGGGAGCATTCCTGTTTGTTATGCTTGCCAATGCCTGCCGTCCCCATGAGCAGGCTTCCGAAAAAGAGTATCTGAAAAGCCCCGAAACCGGTGTGCGTACGGGAGGCGTTCGCATTATTTCTATTGAAACACCTTCCGGCAAGTTTAATGTATATACCAAACGGATTGGGAACAACCCCAAAATAAAACTTTTGTTGTTGCATGGCGGCCCGGGAGGCAATCATCTGTTTTTTGAACCATTTGAGAGCTTTTTGCCCGAGCAGGAAATAGAGTTTTATTATTACGACCAACTGGGTTCTTATTTATCGGACAAGCCGACCGACTCCAGTTTGTGGACAACCGAGCGTTTTGTGGAAGAAGTAGAACAGGTGCGCAAAGCACTTGGGCTGAACAAAAACAACTTCTACTTACTGGGACACAGTTGGGGCGGTATTCTTGCCATGGAATACGCGCTGAAATATCAGCAAAACTTGAAAGGCTTGATAATCAGCAATATGATGAGCAGTTGCATAGACTATGGCAACTATGCAAAGGATGTATTGGCTAAACAACTCCCCCCCGATGTGTTGGCACAAATCAGAGAAATTGAAGCCAAAGGCGATTTTTCCAATCCGAAATACATGGAGTTGCTGATGCCTCACTTTTACAAGCAACACGTTTGCCGATTGGAGGAGTGGCCGTTTTCGCTAAATCGTGCGCTGGAACTCACCAATCCCGATGTGTATGTAATCATGCAGGGTCCGAGTGAGTTTGGCATAGCAGGAAGGCTGGCTAAGTGGGAACGCACCGCCGATTTGCCCAAAATACAAGTGCCTACGCTGGTAATTGGTGCGCAGCATGATACGATGGACCCTACATTTATGAAAAAAATGGCCGATATGCTGCCGCAAGGTCGCTCGCTGATATGCCCTAACGGCAGCCATTGCGCCATGTGGGACGACCAAGCGCACTATTTCCCGGGTCTGATTAGTTTTATCAAAGATGTGGACGCAGGCGTGAAAATGAAGTAAGTGAATAATTTATCAACAAGGGATGTAAAAACTTATGCATTGCCTACCACAAACATGCAAATACGCAATGCTTGCAGTAGGCAATGGAATATTTTTATTGCGGTAATAGCGATAAAATTAATTTCCAAAGTGCTGCCACGTGTTTTTCTTCTACACTGACTTGCCCGAAAACGGCGCGAATGGTATAGCGTCCGTTGAGCTTGGTATGGGTTAGAAAATAGCGGCCTGTTTGGTTGATGGCAGCCATCAAGTCGCTGTTTTTTTGATTGACAGATTCGTTGGTGTCTTCGGGTGCAGGTTTTAGGCTGAAACACACCAGATTTAAATTAACAGGCGCCATAATTTCAAAGCGACCATCGGCAAGCAACCACTGTTCAAACTGCTTTGCCAGTGCCATGTGTTGCCGCAGGATGGCTTGAATACCTTCTGCGCCATAGCTGCGCAGCACAAACCATAATTTTAAAGCCCTGAAACGACGACCCAAAGGCACGCCCCAGTCGCGGTAGTTATTGACTATTTGGTCTAACGGTGTTTTCAGATACTCAGGCATAATTTCAAAGGTGCGCAAAAGAGCCGCTTTGTCTTTCACGTAGTAGGCAGTGCAGTCAAAGTTGGTGAGCATCCACTTGTGCGGGTTGAAAACATAGCTGTCGGCAAATTCCAGCCCTTTAGCCATGTGCCGATATTCAGGCAGCAGGAGGGCCGTGCCTGCATAGGCCGCATCTATATGCAGCCAAATATGATTTTTTTGGCATATGTGGCCGATTTCCTCTACGGGGTCAATGGCTGTTGAGCTTGTGGTGCCAATGGTGGCAACTACGCACAGTGGCACATAGCCTGCTGCACGGTCTTGTGCTATGGCAGCTGCCAAGGCTTGCGGCTGCATGGCAAATTTAGCATCCGTAGGGATTTTTATCAGGTTTTCGCTGCCTATACCTGCAATCCGCACGGCTTTTTCAATAGAGCTGTGCGTTTCGGAGGAGCAATACACGCGAAACACGGGTTGCCCGCTGAATCCTTTTTGGTTAATGGCGCAAAGTTGAGCTTTGTTATAGTTTTCGCGGGCGGTCAGAATGGCGCACAGCGTAGCAGTAGAGGCAGTATCTTGAATGACTCCGTGCCACTCGGCGGGCAGGTTGCACAATTGGGCAAGCCATTGCATCACGCGCTCTTCCAACTCGGCGGCGGCGGGAGAGGTTTGCCAAATCATACATTGGGCGGCCATCGTGGCGGTCAGCATCTCTGCCAATACCGAAGGAGGGCTGCTGTTGGCAGGAAAATAGGCCATAAAGCCCGGATGTTGCCAGTGTGTCATACCGGGCAGGATAATTTGTTGAAAATCTGTGAAAATCTGCTGAAAATTTTCGCCTGTAACGGGTGCCTCCGCAGGTAGTCGACGGAGAATATCTCCCGGTTGAATGTCGGGCTTAACGGTGTACTGTTCAATGTTTTGCAGATAGTCTGCCATCCAGTCTACCAGTTGGTGCGCATATGTGCGAAAATCGGTTATAGTCATATCGTAACAAAAAAGTAATCAATATCGCATTACACAAGCATCAGGTCGCTTGCCGATTTTTAAATCCGAAAGCTACCATCCGAAACCCAAAATGCTTATTTATTTTGCCTATCAGCCTGAATAGTTTCTGAATAGTTTTCAGGGTAAAGTGCCATATCCTTGCGACAGTAAGTTTTCAATTGGGCTATATCCGCTTCTGTGTCACCCGAGGGAAACAGGAGCGGATGTACGTAAACTTCTTTGTTTTTGTAGTCTATGGAAACAGGCGCTATGGGCACATTAGCTTTAAGTGCAATATAGTAAAACCCTATTTTCCAGTCGCTTACGTATTTTCTTGTGCCTTCGGGTGCTATGATGATTCCCAATTCTCCCTCAGTCTTGGCAAACTTATCCGCTACTTGTTCGGTCAGGTTATTTTTTTTGCGCCTATCTACGGGAGTGCCGCCAATTGTATAAAAAAACCATCCATAGAGTGGCTTAAACACTGTGTGTTTAGCTAAAAATCTCGTATTTTTTCCATATCCAAGCATGTAGCGAGCAATCAGTGCCACTATGAAATCCCGGTTGCTGGTATGCGGAGCAACAATCATCAGAAATTTTGTAATCGGTGGGTTATATTGCGTAAGCCTTTTGGAATAATCAAAAGCTTTCCATCCAATCAGTTGGTAAATAAACTTACACAGTACAGCAAGCATATGTTATTGGTACTCATAAAAATACGGTCTGAAAAGTAAAGTAACTGAACTGAAAGGTATTTATTAGTCAGCGTTTGTGCTTTAAGGCTTCGGTTATTCGGTCAATTTGCTGTAAATGGTGTTTGATATGATAACAGCAAAAATCTATGGACTGATGAATACTGAAAAAGCCGGCAACGGGATGCCTGAAGATATTTTTGTTTAATAGCTCGGGGGGGAAACTCTCGAGCATATTGCGCCACTCTGCCCGCAATAAATCCCATTCAGTCACAACCTTATAATAGTCGGTTTCCTCATCGGGGATGAGAGCCTGAACGGGTGCTTTAATTTTGACAGGCAAACGCAAAATGGTTTGTGTCAGCAAATAACTCGCCTTCTGCATAAGGCTGTTCTCTTGCAGTTGCGGGCGTTGTAAACTTTTTTTAATAGCGTTCAGTATCCCTGTTTCGGCAATAATCAGGTGTTTCATTACCTGCAACATGGACCACTCGCCAATACCCGGTTGGAAGCGTTGTGCTTCCGGTGAATGGGAAGCTACCAATGCCTGCATGACAGAGCGCCAATGCTCCATTTTTTGAAAAGCCCGTTCGAGTGCCGCGTGCATATGTTGATTTTAATTTGCAAAATACGGTAAAGGTTCGAATCTTTGATGTGAACACTGTGTCAATTACCCCAAAATATCCTTTAATAAATGTTTCAAACCGAAATTAACCACTTTCTGCAATCATGGGGGTCCGAATGGCTGACTTTGTTGATGCGATATATCAGCCAAATGGGCTATCAACCGTTTTATATTGCTGTTTTGCTAACCGTTATTTTCGGTATAGATACTCGCAAGGGGCTGTGGTTGTTGCAAGTGTTGATGTGGTTAGGTATTATCACTACGTTTTTGAAAGAGTTGGTTGCGCTGCCGCGTCCGCTGGATGCAAATAACACACTTAAATTTATGTGTACAAACTACAACCAGACCAACACGTTGTTTTCCATGCGCAGTGCGGAGAGTTTTTGGGCAATGCTGCCATCGGATGTAATTGCGTATTATAGGGAAGATAGGCTTATGTCATTTGGTTTTCCTTCGGGGCACGCAAGCAGTGCAGTAGCATTTTTTGGCGGGCTTGCATTGACTTTTCCTTTTTCCGCTATCAGAGTTATTTCTCTGATTATCTGCTTGTTAATGCCTATTTCACGTCTGTATTTGGGTGTATGTTTTCTGGCCGATGTGCTGAAAGGGTTGCTTATCGGTAGTGTTGGCCTTGCAGTTTTACAAGTGTGGATGCGCAACACTGCCACAAAACAAAAGACACAAAAGCATGTCATGTAAGCAGTCTGATTTGGTGGTTTATTTTGCCAATGGTGTTGTTATTTATGCCGCATATGAACAGAGAACTATTAATTATTTTGTTAGCTTGCACTACATTCTACTTAGGTTTTATGCTTTTAAGCAACCCCCTGCCAAACAGCGGTATCCTACGACGCTCCTTTTCTGTGGCCATAGCTTTGGCAAGTTTTATTGGGTTCAGCATTCTTAGCAATAATATTTTGCGATTGTTGAACGTTGTGGATGAAACCATTCAACAATTGGTTATCCGATTTGTTGAGTTTGATATGGGCTTTGTAAATTAATTTCAGAATCGGGCTAATGCGACCGGAGATTAAAACAAATTCTTGACAGGCTGATGGTTATATGTAAGAAGCAACTATTATTTCCTTCCTGTGCAGGCTGTAAGACGAGTTACTGCATTTTACTTTTTTGGGGCATCGCTATCTTTTTTTCTTATGCTCAACCATCCGTACCTACTACTGCAATTGACAGCTTAAAGCGGTTGTTAAAGAATTCGGAGATGTCTGAAAATACAGACATCTTGAATCAACTTTCTTTACTCTATCAGAATATAGACAGCGAACAATCCTACCAGTATGCGGTTCAGGCTTACGAAATTGCCAAAAAGCAACAAAATGAGAGAGCTAAACTGCTGGCAGTCATTCAAATAGGTGAGTATTATTTGAGTCGGAACAAGCCTCGGGAAGCCTTTCCTATTCTGCAACAGGCATACATAGCAGCCAAGACACTGCAAGATTCGCTGCATATGGGGATTGCCAAAGGCAAAATGGGGGTTGCGCTTTATTTAGAACTAAAATACCTATCTGCCGTCAGCTATTTGCAAGATGCTGTCAAACTTGTTAAATCTTACAGTGAGGCAGACGTACATCGCGCCGGTTTTCTAAATACACTCAGCTATATTTTTAATAAAAGAGGTTTATACACTACGGCCATTGAGTATGCACGTGAAGCACTTGAAATTCGGCAGCGGATAGACCCTACCGGTGAAATGACTGCCCGCTCGCTGAATACGCTTGGCGAATTTTATCTGTTACAAGGTAATCTACGCAAGGCAATGGAATATTTTAACAATGCATTGCAAATTAATCAAAGAAATCATAATAAAAAAGGCATTGCTATTATGCTGACCAATATTGGCAATGTTTACTTAAAAGAAGAGAATTACAGCAAAGCTATCAATAACTTGCTTTCTGCTTTGGAAATTAAAAAAAGTATTAAGTCCACACCTCACGAAATTGCTATTACTCAACTGCTGCTTGGCAAAGTACATTTAGCAGAACGACAACCGGTAAAAGCATATCATTATCTCAATCAGGCGCTGTCAGTTTTTGTGAGCGAAGGCGATAAATACTATGCCAGCATGGCCTATGGTGAAATTGCAAAATATTTTGCCGCTGTCGGGCAGTTTAACAAGGCCTTAGAAGCACATCAGCAATGTATCGCAATAGCTAAGACGGCCGAGCAGCCGCCGCTGATTGTTGCCGGCTATGAAGCACTTGCACAAACCTATCTACAGATGAATGATGCTAAAAACTTTTTCAAATATTACAAACTTTACAAAATTGGCAAGGACTCTCTTGACAAAGAGTTGAAATCCTTAGAAGTCATTCTTATGCAAGAGGAATTAGACCGCCGCAATCAGGAATTACAGGCGCTCAGTATCCAAAACAAACAAATACAAACCCGAAAAGAACAAGAAAAAGCGCAGTTACAACGCAATTTTTCTATTGCAGTAGCATTTGCTGCACTGATAGTAGCGGTTGTAGTGAGCTTATTGCTCAGAGCACGTGTAGCAGATAAAAAGTATTTGGAGATACAAAATCAACTTATTTCTGACCAAAATCAGATGCTGGAATTACAAAACCAGAAGCTGCAAGAATTGATTACGACTAAAAATAAATTATTTTCTATTGTTGCACATGATATCAGAAGCCCACTGGCAGGGCTTTCTTCTATGATAGATTTGTTAAACAGTCAGCAGGTCAATCTCAATGAGGAAGATACCCAATCGGCCTTGCAGCAAATCAGTAAATCACTGGACAATGTTTACCAACTGCTGAACAATCTGCTCGATTGGGCACGGCTGCAAACCGGCTCCTTCGTTTTCGAGCCGGTGAGCATTACGCTTGCACCTGTTGCCAAAAAAACATTAGCACTTTTTGAGCCGCAGATTTCCGCTAAAAACCTGCGGATAATCAGCAATATTCCATCCGATTTGACGCTGTCTGCCGATAAAAACATGCTTGAATTTATACTGCGCAATTTGGTTTCTAATGCTATAAAATTTACATTTTCGGACAAAGAAATAATCATAGAGGCAGAGCAATTAACAGATTGTATTATCATACGTGTAAAAGATAACGGCATTGGGATTAGTGAAGAAGAGGCAGCTAAAATTTTCAACTTGCCCGCTTCCCGACTTGGCACCAAAGGCGAATGCGGCGCAGGTATCGCATTGAGCATCTGCAACGAATTTATGACCAAACACGGCGGCAGCATATGGGTCACGCCGAACCCCGAGGGCGGCAGCATTTTTCACCTGAAATTCCCGATACCCACTGCATAAATTGATTTTGTTGTATTTTTTCTCGTAATTGACACGAAGTATAGCTGTTGCCGTTTATTCCTGTTTTGTTAAACAACAACTATTTATGAAACCTCCCGTGCTTTGGTACACCATTCGGGTAGTAGCCCCCTTGTTGGCACTTGCTTTTGCCTGCGGCAAATTCGGCAAAAATACCCTGACTGTTTCCGGTAAAAATTTTGGCGAAGAAATCGCTTTGCAACAAAATTTAGTCATTCAATTTGGCGAAGATATTGTTCCTGATTCGTTGATTGACAAGTGGTTAGAGATTCCGTACCTGAAAATTACCCCACAGGTTAAAGGGAAATACAAGTGGAACTCCCGCAATGAATTGGTTTTTTCGCCCGAATCAGGTTTTAAGCCAAGCACCAACTACACGGCCGAAGTTAGCGACAAAATTTCCTCGCATGTGCCGGAGCGTTTTAAGCTAAGCGACGAGCACGTATTTAAATTTCATACGCCTTACCTGACTTTGCGCAGCCATGAAATATTTTGGGCAATGAACACCCGGAATCAACCGGAACTGCGCATACGCATGAATTTCAACTATCCCGTCAGCCCCGAGACTGTCAGCCGCAGTACCAAAGTACAGATAGAAAGTTCCGAAGCAAGCCACAAACTTCAAACGACAGAACCTGCCGCTGCTGCCGTTATTATTGCCATAACAGGCGCTCAACAGCCTGATAATAAGCCAATTAATGTTAAGATTGACGCCGGCTTAACAACAGAAGGCAGCGAGTACAAAGCAGAAGCCATTGCATTTGGCGAAATAGTGCCCGACCGCAGCGACTTCCGCATTTTGCAAACCGAAACCGAGTATGACGGCGAGCAAGCCTATATATATGTTTATACCAACCAGATGATAGGTATGAACATCGACGACCTGAAACGTGCATTCACCATAAGTCCAAAGGTTGCCTATACGGTAGAATTGCTGGATTACGGTTTTTTGATGGCAGGTAATTTTTCAACCGAACAAAGCTATAAACTCACCATCAGCAAAGCGCTCAAAGGTATTTTTGGAGGCACGCTCAAAGCCGATGTCGAGCAGCAAATAGTATTTGGAGAGGTGCAGGCGGGCATCCGATTTTCAGCAAAAAAAGGCATTTACCTGACCAACAAAGGCAATAAAAATATAGGAGTACGCATCACCAACATTCCGCAAGTTTCGGTTAAGATTTTCAAGGTTTACAAAAACAACCTGTTGAGTTACCTGCGCGAATCGGGTGCTTTCTATCCATACGATTATGAATATAACCATGAAAGCGACTATGACAGCTACTTCTACGGCGATTTTGCCAACTACGGCGACCTGATTTTTGAAAAAGAATATGCAACCCGCGACCTGCCCAAAGCCGGCAGCGAACAACTGATTAGTCTGGATATTCGCGACGATAAGCCTTTCAGAGGTATTTATGTGGTACAAGTGCAGTCCACGCAAGACCAGTGGCTGCGTGCCAATAAATTGGTTTCTCTTTCCGACATTGGGTTGGTGGTCAAAGCAACAGGCAATGAGGTGATTGTGATGGCTAATTCCATTATGACCGCACAACCCGCAGCAGGTGTAGACATAACCTTGGTGAGCACTAACAATCAGGAGATTGCGACGCTGAAAACAGATGCCAACGGCATTGCACGCTTTTCAGACCTGAAAACCAAAGCACCGGGGTTTGTTACTGCCATGATTTTCGCTAATCAGGGCGACGATTTTACCTACATGCACTTTAAGCAAACGCAGGTAGCTACTGCGCGCTATGAGGTAGGAGGGATGCGGGAGAATAATGCCGGACTTCAAGCATTTCTATATGGCGACCGCAACCTCTACCGCCCCGATGAAACTATGTACCTGAAAGCCATCGTACGCGACGGGCAATGGAATCCGGCTAAAAATCTGCCCGTCAAACTGCGTGTTTTGCTTCCCGACGGCAAGGTATTTATCAGCAGGCGCGGTATGCTGAACGCTCAGGGCACATATGAAACTTCTGTACAAATTCCCGCAAGCAATGTAACCGGTACTTACACGGTGGAACTGCTCAGCGGCAATGAGGTTTTGTTGCAATCGCACAACGTAAATGTGGAAGAGTTTATCCCTGACCGTATCAAGGTAAATGCCAATGTGGACAAAACCATAGTCAGGGCAGGCGAAGTTGTGAATTTCAGTGCGCAAGCGATAAACTTGTTCGGCCCTCCGGCGCGCAACCGCAAATATGAGGTAGAAATGTCGCTGACCCGTAAGACTTTTACGGCTAAGCAATTACCCGATTACGATTTCACCCTCAGCGGCCGTACCGATGTCTATTTTGAGCAGGCCACAGCCTCCGGCACAACCAATGAGGAAGGTAAGTTTTTTGCCAACTTTCGCATTTCACCCGCTTACAAGAATCTGGGTGTATTGGAAGGGAAAATTTACTCTACCGTTTTTGATGAGTCGGGTAGAGCCGTAAACCGCCAAACCAAGTTCGAGGTGCTCACCCAGCCCCTGATGTACGGCATCAAAAACTTTACGCGCTATGCCGATGTGCGTCAGCCTGTTTATATCCCCATTGTGGCGGTGAATCATAAGGGAGAAGTACAAAGCAGTGCCAAGGCTCGCGTGGTAATTGTGCGCTACCAGTGGCAAAATGCCTTGGAGCGAGAAGAATATTCCCAATATTATCGGTATGTATCCCGCAAAAAAGAAATTGTAGTGAAAGATGAAACCATTTCGCTATCAGGTACTTCTACGACTTATCCTTTCGTGCCGATGGAAGCGGGAGAGTATCAGATACGAGTAGCACCCACCGGCGAGGATATGGCTACTTATGCCGCACAGGATTTTTATGCTTATTCTTTCGGCATGGCTACTTCTACCTCTTTTGAAATCAACCGCGAAGGTTTGGTGCAGATACAAACCGACAAGACATCTTATCAGGAGGGCGAGCAAGCCAAACTTTTATTCAAAACGCCTTTCAAAGGCCGTATGTGGATAACGATTGAACGCAATGAGGTTTTAGACCAGTTTTTTGTAGATACCGACGGGCGTACAGGCTCTCTTACTTTGCCTGTCAAAAAGGAGTACTTGCCCAACGTATATGTTTCTGTTACGCTCATCAAACCTGCTAACGATACTTCCATACCGCTCACAGTGGCACACGGCTATCGCAACCTGACGGTTGAAGATGGAAATACGAAACTGGACGTAAAAATTACGGCAGCGGCCAAATCGCGCTCTAATACCAAGCAGGAAATTATAGTGCAAACCAACCGCAAACAATCCGATATTGAGGTAACACTGGCCGTAGTGGACGAGGGGATTTTGCTGCTTAAAAACTACCAGTCGCCTGACCCGCACCGTTTCTTTTTCCAAAAACGCGCCTTGGAAGTAAACAGCTACGACCTGTACCCGAAGCTATTTCCCGAACTGAAAGCCTTGCAGCGCAACTACGGCGCCGATTACTACGATTTGGGTAAACGCCTCAATCCACTGGCCAACAAGCGGGTGAAACCTGTTTCATTTTGGAGCGGAACGCTGCGCACCAACGGCAGCGGCGAAGCACGTTACACAATTGATATTCCACAGTTCAGCGGCGAGTTGCGCATCATGGCAGTTGCTGCCAAAGACAACGCATTTGGTTCGGCGAGCACCTCCATGACTGTTGCCGACCCAATGGTTATCAGTATGGCACTGCCGCGATTCCTCAGCCCCAATGACGAAATAGAAGTGCCTGTTATGCTGGCAAATACTACTGCCAACAATACACAGGTGCAAGCCAAACTAAGTACTACGGGCGCTGTGGAAATTGTGGGCGAGTCGTCGCAAAGTGTTGCAGTTTTTGCCAATAGCGAAAATCAGGCAATTTTCCGCCTAAAAGCCAAACCACAGATAGGCGAAAGCCAAATTAAGGTGGAGGTAAGCGCCTTGGGTGAAAAATTCACACAAACCATTCATTTGGGTGTGCGCCCTGCTGTTTCTTTGCTGAAAGCCAGTGGTTCGGGGCGCGTAGAAAGTGGCAAACCGCAACAAATTGACCTGCTGCGCGACTATCTGGCAGGTTCTGTAAATGCCCGCCTGACTATCAGTCGTTCCCCTGTTATGGAATTTGGCAAAGAATTGAACTATTTACTGCAATATCCTTATGGATGTGTAGAACAAACCGTTTCTACTGCCTTCCCGCAATTGTACCTTGCAGAACTGGTTCCTGCGCCGAAGAGCAACCTGATGTCCGTAGGCAAAAGCGCACTGAATGTGCAGGAAGCCATCCGCCGCATACAAACCATGCAACTGTATTCGGGTGGGCTTGCTTACTGGCCGGGCGGTGTCGAAGAAAACTGGTGGGGCAGCATCTATGCCTTACATTTTCTCACGGAAGCCCGCAAAGCAGGTTATGAAGTGGATGCCAAACTGCTTACTAACTTGGCAGAATATGTAAGCAGCAAAGCCAAAAAGAAAAGCATAGTAGACTATGAATACTACGATGCAGCCAATCAGCGCAGGAAAGTGAAAGTTACACCGCGCGAAGTACCTTATTCGCTCTATGTGATGGCACTGATGGGCAAGCCGGATGTTTCCACCATGAACTACTACAAAAACCGCAGCAATACCCTTTCATTAGACAGCCGCTACTTGTTGGCAACTGCCTACATACTTGCCGGAGATGTAGCCGCTTATCGCAAGTTATTGCCTGGGCAGTTCAGCGGCGAGCGCGCCGTTCAGGTATTAGATGGTAGTTTTCACTCTTACCTGCGCGACCAAGCAATAGTGCTCAACGCATTGATTGAAACAGACCCTCAAAATGGGCAAATTGCAACAATAGCCCGCCAGCTTTCACAGCAATTGAAACAGGCGAAGTATATCAACACACAGGAAGCAGCATTTTCTTTATTAGCATTAGGCAAATTAGCCCGCCAAGCAAAAGTATCTGATGCTACAGCTGTAATCACTGCCGACGACAAAAAAATCGCCGACTTCAAAGGGGAAACCCTAACCCTGACAAGCAAAGACGTAGCAGGCAAAAAAGTTCAGATTCAGGTACAGAGGGGCACTCTGTACTACTTCTGGGAGATGGAAGGCTTAAACAGCACGGGCACTTACCCCGAAGAAGACAACTACCTAAAAGTGCGCCGTGAATTTTTTGACCGAAATGGCAACCGTCTGAATACTAATGCGTTTAATCAAAATGACTTGATAGTGGTCAAAATTAGTTTACAAACGACCAACAGAGCTACCGTGCCGAATGTAGTGGTTTCTGACCTGATTCCTGCGGGTTTTGAGATTGAAAATCCACGCATCAATTCTCTGCCCGGCATGGCATGGACAGAAGAAGCAACCATTCCGCAGCACACCGATATTCGGGATGACCGCATCCACCTGTTTACTACCGCAGGGCCGGGTATATCGGAGTTCTACTATGTGGTGCGAGCTGTAACCAAAGGCACATTCCGCATGGGGCCTGTAAGTGCCGATGCCATGTACAACGGTGAATACCATTCTTACAGCGGAGGAGGGGAAGTAACCGTACGCTGAGGCATCGCCAAGATTAGCACCTGTGTGTTCTGCTTGCTTTTGTACATATGAAAAAAATAGCCGCTTTAGGGTGTTTGCTCTGTGGAATTTTTACAGCTTGTATCCCTATTATTGACCGGTTTGAGCCCGAAATAGAAGTGCTTGTGCCACCACAGAAGGACTATTTCATTCAGGATACTATTAAATTGGTACTAAGTTTTGGGGATAACGACCGACTGGATTCGGCAGTGATAACTATCCGTAAAACAGGTGATGTAAGCGGCAGTGGGGAAATATGGAATCCTACATTCACACGGCATCTGTTAGGTAGGCGCTTTGATGATACTCTGCGCATTGTCATTCCTGAAACTGTGCAATTGGGAGCTTATGAGATGACCGTACGACTGTTTGATTTCAGTAAAAATCAGACAGTGCAGCAATTCAATTTTAATGTGTTGGGAGATGCCCGACCGCCGGTTATTAGACAACTTGCTCTGATAGGATTGCAGCAAGATGTTGCAGGAAACTACTTAGTCTGTCGGCAGTCGGTGCTCTATCTGATTGGTTCTGCAACAGACAATATTCGCATCCGAGAAGTAAAAGCCCAAATTGCGGGTGTGCTCAGCGTAACACGTCTCATTGGCAGCGATGAAGTCCGCTTCGACAATCTTTTTGCACGCGATTTACGCATACCTTCAACTATTCCAGATAATGCAAGGCTCGTGTTAATAATAACTATTACAGACCAGAGTAACAACAGCACTACCCGTACATTTAACCTCATCCTCAGTTGCGACGATGAAGCTCCGAAGATTCGGGTACAAACAACACAACCGCAAATCAATGCAAACAGAGAGGTTAATCTGATTGAAGGCGATGCATTTCGCATTTTGACGGGTACTGTAACGGATAACCGCCGCTTAGGTCGTTTGGCTGTTACTTTCAATGCCATTAATGCAAGACGCGACACGGTTTTTCACGCCAATTTAACCGGAACAATCGTTCAGTTGGCTACCTTACTTGACAATCGGCGCTTCCTGCCGCCTGCAAACGCAACAGCAGGAAGCATTTATGAAATCAACCTGTTTGCGGTAGACAGTGCGGGTAATAATGCAGAACCTTTCCGTATATTGCTCAACATCACCAAAGACGAGCCGCCGCAAATTGTATTGGCAGAAGCCCGTATCGGAGGGGTACTTACAAGGCTTTCACTGACCCAGCCTAATGTGTTACCCATTGGAGCAGAACTGGTGATTTTTGGCAAAATACTGGAAGACAAGGCGTTAGAATATGTACAAATTTTCTGGGGGCCTGCACAACGTCCTGAGCGTGTGGTAAACCTGACGGCAGCACAACTCACCGTACTACCTTTTGACCTGTCAGACCCTAATTCTATTAATCGGTTCGTAATTACTGAAAGGGATGCGGCCGTAAGCAAGGAATTTATTTTACAATTTCGTGTAAAAGACAATCGAAACCCCGAAGTTGTACAGACTTACCGCTTCATTTTGCCGTAGGTTGGTGCGCAACTGAAAATATACTTCGTTGGCATCTTTGCCGGTAGCAAGGACTTAATCAGACGAGCAAATTAGACCGCACTACATTACTTGACGTTTGTTCCATCCCAAGAACACAAATACACAAGATTTTTATGTTCTTGGGCAATGTAATATTAAGTATTTGTACTACCCGGTAGTTTATTGCAAGCCGTTTGCAATGAAAAATTGCATGATATGAACATGCAGATTACTGTTGATTCTTTCGTCCAAAGTCCCAAGTCTGAATTGCTTGACTGATGCCGTATGCCTGCTTATGTTAGGGTGCAATCCGATAGATTTTCCATGAACCATCGGCCGCAGGTTCATAAACGATGCGGTCGTGCAGGCGACTGCGGCGGCCTTGCCAAAATTCAAAATAGTCGGGAATAAGCCGATAACCTCCCCAGTTTTGCGGACGGGCAGGTTCTTTATCCGCATATTCGGCTTCTAATGCCCTCATTCTGTTTTCCAGAACCTCCCTGTTTGGCAGAGGTCGGCTTTGTTCGGAGGCAATCGCCCCGATTCGGCTCATCAAAGGGCGGCTGTTAAAATACTCATCTGATAGCGCAGGTTCGACCATCTCTACCTTGCCTTCAATACGCACCTGGCGCTCCATCTCAACCCAGTGAAAAGTGAGTGCAGCAAACGGATTTTGTTGTAAATCAGCACCTTTGCGGCTTGCATAGTTAGTGAAGAATACAAAACCGCTGTCTATGTGTTTGAGCAAAACAATGCGTGCGGAGGGTCTTCCGTTAGCTCCGACTGTTGCCAAATTCATGGCAGTAGGTTCAGGGATACCGCTGTGAAGCGCTTCTTGAAGCCATTTGTCAAACTGCTCAAAGGGAGAAGCGGCAGCATCCTGCTCATTAAAAGTATGGCGTGTATATTCCTTGCGGATGTCTGAGATTTGCATAACATTCGTATTTTAGGCGAAGTTACAACGACAAATCCACATTGGAGATGACAGAAATCATCATTATTAACGGCCCTAACCTAAACTTGCTCGGCAAACGCGAGCCCGAGATTTATGGAATCAATAATTTTGATATTTTTTTTATCCTATTGCAAAAAGAATTTAGCAGTTTGGCAAATCTATTCTATTTTCAGTCTAATCATGAGGGCGTTATTATTGACAAACTGCACGAAGTAGGTTTCAGCGGTGTCGGTATTGTGCTGAATGCAGGCGGACTTACGCACACTTCGGTCGCCTTGGGCGATGCCGTGGCAGCCATTCCGTCGCCCGTGGTGGAAGTGCATATTTCCAATATTCATGCCCGCGAACCGTTTCGCCACCACAGCTATATCAGCAAATATGCCAAGGGAATAATCGTCGGTTGTGGGCTAAACGGCTATCGGCTGGCAGTTATGCACCTGTTACAGATGTAAAAAAGCCCGGCTTATTTCCGATTAAAAACAAAGCCTCGCTCGGTTTGGCGCTCTTCAAAGTCTATCTCCAGACCCAACAAAAACATCATTTGGCGTTTTTCATACAATACAGGGATGTCTTGTGTGATGTACTGTTGGTCGCCTTCGCGCGGTTTGTCAAAACCCAAGCGATAGCGCGCACCGCCACAGCCCGATGTACCTTCTGCAATTACGCGAAGTGCATAACCTTCGGGTATGCCTTTGTTTTGCATAATATGGCGGATTTCATTAGCTGCCGCCGTTGTTATCGTAACAGGTTGCAGTTCCATGTTTTTTTAACTGAAATTTGCAGCAAAAGTAGGCAGATTACCTAAATTTGGCTGATAAAAGTACTTTCATGGAAATACTGACAGAATTGTTGAAGATTGTTATCCCTGCCGGTATTGTGCTTTATGGCATGTACTTAACCGTTCGTACATTTTTAAACAAAGATTTTGAACGTCGGCTGGTAGAATTAAAGGCAAAATATATTGATGTTACCCTTCCGTTGCGTTTGCAAGCATATGAGCGAATGGCATTGTTTCTGGAACGCATTTCTGCCCCCAACCTGCTCATGCGATTGAATGACAGCGAATTGACAGCCGTTCAGTTGCAAAGCATTTTGCTCGAAGAAATCAGGAGCGAATTTGCTCACAACTTTTCACAACAGGTTTACATGAGTGACGAAGCGTGGGAAAAAATTCGCACGGCCATGGACAATATGGTAGCCATGATTAACGATTCTGCCTCTGAGGTTGCTCCCGACGAGCCCGGCATAAAGCTCGCCAAAGCAATTGTCAGCAATATTATTGCTCAAAACGACGATATTACGGGCAATGCCTTGAAGTTTTTAAAAGCAGAAGTTCGTAACTTCCTGTAAATCATTTATGCGTGCCGGACACCCCTGAACATATCTCCCCGCAGAATGAGGAGAACAAGCCTCAGAACAACAAAGACCCGCTTGCCGAGCGGATGAATCGTTTTTTGTCTGAAATATTAACCAATCGGGAAGCTATTCAGAAGTCGTGGGGAGAGTATCATCCGCTTGACCAAGACCCCGATTATCGGTTGCTTTGCGAAAAAGGGATCTACGAAGCCACCAAGGACTATGACATTAGCCATTATCCGTTTTACGTGCCGCCAAAGCAGCGTGCAGAAAATGAAAAGAAAGAAGAAGCAGAAAGCACTTCCATAGATTGGAAAAAAATTGAGCAAAAAGTTTATCTTAAAGCATTTATAGAGCCGGAAGAAGACGAACTGGAAGAACAAATCAGAGCAGTAACGCAGCGGCGGGCTATTCCTTACGAAAAAACTCGCCAACTCATTCTGGAACGGCTTGCCAAAGGCAAAGATGACTTTGAAAAATTCATTTATGAAGATGTTTTCAGCAAAATTGCCGTTCTGATTTTCACTATTGGAGTGGGTATGCTGATTCGCTACGGTATTGCCGAAGGTGTACTGCCCGAATGGGCGCGTGTCGGTATCGGCTTGCTGATATCGGGTATCTTGTTTGGTATTGCCAAACGCGTAGAACTCAGTAATGAAACTTTCAGTTTGTTGTTCGCCACTTCTGCGCTTTCTATTCTGTATTACACTAACTATTTGGCATTCAAGGAGTACCACTTTCTTAGTCAGCCCGTTGCTTTTTTGCTCATGCTTGTCATTATCGGGCTTTCGCTGTGGCTTTCGCTGTACTATGAGCGCCGCTATTTCGCTGTTTTAGCCATTATTGGCGCATATATTACGCCTTTTATTGTCGTTGGTGAAAAAATTTACTATGACTACTTTTTCGGCTATTTGTTGCTGATTACTGTTGGCACCATTACGGTAGCATACTTCAAGCGCTGGGTGTTGCTGAATTATCTCACCTTCATTACTACCGTGCTGATTTTTACAGGTTGGATGTGGCGTGTGAATTTAGGAAACCTGCCTATGCTGCAAACAGGGCTTGTGTTTGCCACCTTGTTTTACCTGACTTACTTTTCCATGCATTTGCTGCATAGCCTGCGCCGCTTAAAGGATGACACAGAAGTTCCCATGAGTGAGCGCGACTTGTTCTTTTTTGCGCTGAATGCTTTGTTTTTTGTGTGGACTGTGTACCGCCTGCTGAGTGCTCACTTCCTTGTAGGTGATTATTTGGGCTGGTGGCTAATGGGGCTGGGGATATTCAACGGTACATTCGGCTGGTGGCTCTACAACAAAAAAGATAGCGACCCCTATATTAGAAAATACCTTCAAACTTTTGCTTTGCTGGGTGTTAGTGCGGGTATCGTGTTTATTTGGCATACAAAAACTACCCTCCATTTGGCTTGGTTGGCCGAAACGCTGGCACTCTTGCTGCTGACCCGTTATTGGCGCATTGCCTTGTTCAGAGATGCTGCGCTGCTGACCTTTACTGCTTCGCTGATTGTCTTATTTACCATTTGGTATGCCACTTATGCGGGCGTATCTACTCCCGATTTTCTGTTCAACGATGCGGTACTTGCCACGCTTGCCTCGTTTGTGATTTATGCGGGTTGTTTGATAGTAGTGCGTATGCAGGTGCAAACGCAGCAACCCAATGAACGGCTCATGTTTCTTACATATGATGCACGTGCTTTTCAGGCATTGCTGGCTGGCATCAGTGTATTGTTGATTTACTTATGCGGCAATATAGAATTGACCTATCACCGATTTTCGCACCCTTCGTTGGAGCGTCTGGTCATCGGAATTTACAATACTATTTTCGCCCTGCTCTTGTGGCTGGCTACTATGCGCATTCAAAACACCCGATTTCAGAAAATTGCCAATTATATCCTCGTAACCGCTGTTTTTTCCTATATCATTTTTGCACATCCGGAAGTTGTGCGCTTGCGAAACGAATTTCTTGCAGGCACAGCAAAAGCTATTTGGTTTTTTGTTCATTATATTAACCTTACGCTCGACCTGACAGCTATTTATTTGCTGCTTTCTTACCAATACGGAATCTTCAATCCTGCTTTGCAGCAAGCAGACGAAGAACAAAGTGCACATGACACAAACTCCGCAAAAATTGATTACGTAGTATGGTTGGCATGTATTGCATTGGTATTCCATCTCACCGCCGAGCTCGACCATTTCTACATATTGTTCGGCTATAATCCTGATTTGCCCGTTGCTGAAAGTATCGGGCAATTGCTTGAACAAACGCGGTTATTTTTGTATCCTATTCTATGGTCGTTCATTGCTTTTGGGCTGATGCTGCTCGGCGTAAAATTGCGGATAAGAGATTTTCGCATTATTGCATCCGCCTTGTTGGGTGCTATGCTCATCAAGTTGTTGGCCTATGATATTTGGCGGGTTTCGCGCTTTACGCAAATCCTTTTGTTGATTATCATTGGCGGTTTGTTGTTTATTGTTTCATACCTCAATACGCAACTGCGCCACTTTCTGGCAGAGGGCACACTCGATATTGACGAAGTTTACCGAAAACTGACAGGTAAAAAGATGCCGCCACCGCCTGCCGATGAAGAAACCTCCTAAAAAGCTTTTAATTGCATTTTTGGACAAAAAGTACTATACTTGTTACACTAATTAATGTCATGTCAATAAACTGTTAGCCCATGCCTATCTATCATAAACTCGGCAAAATTCCGCATAAGCGGCACATCACTTTTGAAAAGCCCGGAGGCGGCTATTACTACGAGCAACTGTTTGGTACAGAGGGCTTTGTAGGTATGTCAGCACTGATGTATCACATTTATCGCCCAACAATGGTAAAAGAAATTGTCAATTCATATAGTGTTGCTCCAAAAATTGTCATTGAACATAATATCATGGCGCGCAAGCTGCGCGGTTTTCAAGCCCCTGCCGCCGATGATTATTTGCAAAGCCGCATTCCGCTCTTTGTCAATAACGATTGTACTATCGGGGTGGCCGCTCCACGCAAAAGCGTAACCGATTATTTTTACAAAAACGGAGACCACGATGAAATGCTGTTTATCCACAAAGGCAGTGGTAAATTGCGTTCACAAATGGGGACGATTCCTTTTGAATACGGCGATTATCTTATCATCCCGCGGGGCATGATTTATCAATTGGAATTTGACGGTACGGATAATCGCATTTTGTGGATGGAGTCACGTTCGCCTATCTACACGCCCAAGCGTTACAGAAACTGGTTTGGGCAATTGTTAGAACACTCTCCTTACTGCGAGCGCGACTACAAGTTGCCTGCCGACTTGGAAACTTATGACCAAAAGGGCGATTTCATGATTAAAGTGAAAAAGCAGAACATAATTCATGAAATCATCTATGCCTCTCATCCTTTTGATGTGGTAGGGTGGGATGGCTATAATTTCCCTTACGGTTTCAGCATCCACAATTTTGAGCCTATTACCGGACGGATTCATCAGCCGCCCCCTGTACATCAGACCTTTGAAACCGATGCACTGGTTGTTTGTTCGTTCTGCCCACGCCTGTACGACTATCACCCGCAAGCCATACCTGCGCCATACAATCACAGCAACATAGATTCGGAAGAAATTCTTTACTATGTGGACGGCGATTTTATGAGCCGCAACGATGTGGAAATCGGGATGTTTACCCTGCATCCGGGCGGTATTCCGCACGGGCCGCATCCAGGCGCAATGGAGCGCAGCATCGGCAAAAAAGAAACCAAAGAACTTGCTGTCATGATAGACACTTTCCGTCCGCTGGCACTAACCGAAGAGGCTATGCGCTTAGACGATGGTGTTTATTACAAATCTTGGATGGAGTAATGCGCTGCCGCCAAGCAAGCAATTATGCAAGCCACTCCTATCGGAGTGGCTTTTTTTGTGATGACTATGACCGATAAACTTTACAGCTTGCATAAAATTGATAGCTTTGTGAGGTAGAAAAAGGCGATGCCCAACACAACCGAAACTTTAAAAAAACGTTAAAATATGGTAGAAGTAAAAAAAGAAGTTAAGCAAGGTGTAGTCATAATATCGGTAAAAGGCGAGTTGGATGCAAGCTCTGCATTAGTTTTTGACAATGCAATAGAGGCAGTTATAGCCGAACGTCCAACGGCTATTCTGATAGATTGCAGCGCTTTGGAATATGTTTCCTCTCCAGGCATCGGGGTGTTTATTTCACGGCATGGCGAGTGTGAGGATAAGAATATACCTTTTGCACTTTGCAACGTAAGTTCTAAAATCGGCAATATATTGAAAATTTTGGGTTTAGACCAAGTAGTAAAAGTTTACACAACTACCGATGAAGCAACAACAGCAATGGGAGCATCGCATCAGCCTTAATTGCAGGCGCGAATCGTTAAACACGCTGCGGCAATTTACCAAAGAGGTGTTGAGCAGATGGGCAATCACAGACGAACAACAATACCTGCTTGTACTTGCATTGGATGAGGTATGTGCCAATCTGATTATCCATTCGCACAGTTGCAACGATTCGGATACCATTGATGTTAAAATCAGTCGTGCCAATGACGGGGTTTATTTTGAGGTAAAAGACAGCAAACCTGACAGTTTTAACATGGCACTTTATGAAACTCCCACCGTCAAACAGATTCTTTGCGAAAAAAAGCGAAGCGGTATCGGATTGTTTCTAGTCAGACAAATCATGGATGAAATTATGGTAGAGCAATCTGCCGATATGAAAATCTGCCGCATGAAAAAGAAGCTCAGTTTTTAACAGTATCAAAAACCTGACGTTTTGTCAGTTGCAGGTGAATATTCCGTATGCTATGCTTGCTGGCATGGAATTAGACAATTGACCAATCGGTTTAATGTCTAATCAGATATGCAAGAGAAAGGTTCTATCTCCATTCATACCGAAAATATTTTCCCGATTATCAAGAAGTTTTTGTACTCCGACCATGAAATTTTTCTGCGTGAGTTGGTTTCCAATGCCGTAGATGCTACGCAAAAGCTCAAAAGTCTGGCTGCCTTGGGCGAATTTAATGGTGAAATCGGGGAAACCCGCATCAAAATTAGTCTGGATAAAAATGCCAAAACCATTACCATCAGCGACCGCGGTGTTGGTATGACCGCAGAGGAAATCAAGAAATACATCAATCAAATTGCATTTTCCGGCGCTAAGGAATTTGTTGAAAAATATAAAGACAAAGACCAAAGCCAGCAACTCATCGGTCAGTTTGGCTTAGGTTTCTACTCTGCGTTTATGGTAGCTGAAAAGGTACGCATTATAACCAAGTCATGGCAAGAAGGTGCACAAGCTGCACAGTGGACATGCGAAGGCAGCACCGAGTTTGAAATTGTTCCTGCCGAAAAAGCCGAACGAGGAACAGATGTGATACTCCACATAGCACCCGATTCGGAAGAATTTTTACAGCCTTTCCGCCTGCGCGAAATTTTAACCAAGTATTGTAGATTCCTGCCGATAGAAGTAGCGCTGGAAGACGATGTTATCAACAATACACAGCCGCTGTGGACCAAAGCCCCTGCCGACCTCAAAGACGAGGATTACTTGAACTTCTACCGCGAGTTGTATCCGATGGCAGAAGACCCGCTGTTCTGGATTCACCTCAATGTGGACTATCCGTTCAATTTAACAGGTATCCTGTTTTTCCCGAAAGTGAAAAACGAATTGGTGAACCGCAACAAAATTCAATTATACCAAAAGCAGGTGTTTATTACCGATGAAGTGAAAGATATTGTACCTGAGTTCCTAACCTTGCTGCATGGTGTAATTGATTCGCCCGATATTCCACTGAACGTTTCGCGCAGCTTCCTGCAAGCAGACAGCAATGTTAAGAAAATCAACAACTATATCACGCGCAAAGTAGCCGATAAGTTGCAAGAGCTCTTCAAGGCAGACCGTGAGGCCTATCAGCAAAAGTGGGAAGGCATAAATATTTTTGTTAAATACGGAATGATTACCGATGACAAGTTTGCCGAGAAATCTTCTGCATTTGCATTGCTCAAAAATACGCAAGGCAAATACTTTACTTTTGACGAGTATAAAGAGCATGTTCAGGCCAATCAAACCGACAAAAGCGGCAACCTTGTACTGCTCTACACCAACAATCCCGAAAAGCAAGATGTTTACATACAGGCAGCCGAAAAACGCGGCTATGACGTGCTACTGCTCAATGGTGTAATAGACAGCCATTTTGCCGGATTTTTGGAGCGCAAATTTGAAAAAGCACAATTAAAGCGAGTAGATGCAGAAATCATTGACAAGCTGATTGAAAAATCTAACCTTGCTGATGTTATTCTTTCCGAAGATGAGAAAAAAGAGGTAATTGAGTTGTTCAAAAAAGTGAGCGGCAAAGAAACAGTTGAAGTATCGGCACTTTCTACGGATGAACTTCCTGTAAGCATTGTATTGCCCGAGTTTTTCCGCCGCATGAAAGAAATGGCAATGGTTGGTGGAGGTATGGACTATATGAGCAATTTGCCCGACCAAATGAATATCGTCATTAATGGGAATCACCCACTGATTAATCGCTTGGTTAAGGCACAAACAGCCGAGGAGAAAGAAAAAATCGCCCGCCATACCTACGACCTTGCTTTGTTGGCGCAAAACATGTTGAACGGCAAAGATTTAACTGCTTTTCTGAATCGCAGTTTGGAGTGGCTGAATTAAAATTTTGTTTTGCCGATATTTTGAAAGCCCTGCACACAATACAGGGCTTTTTTAATTGATTCAATTACGTTTCGGAGCGCAGCACCTCCAACGGCGGACGATTGATGACAGAGCGACTGTTCCACAGACCTATTAGCAACGTCAGTGCCGTGATACTTCCTACGGTTGTCAGCGGCAGCAATAGTTTGGGTGCGAAAATGATTTCAAAACTGAAATACGACAGCGCCCATGCTGCTACAAGCGCCAACAATACCCCCGTAAGAGATGCAACCAGCCCTATGGCCAGATATTCGACAGCATTGATTTGCAAAATTTGGCGGCGCACGGCACCTAAAGTACGTAAAAGGACACTCTCCTTCATGCGCTGGTAGCGGCTGATAATTACCGAACCGGCAAGAACCAATAAGCCCGTCAGGATGCTGAGAATAGCCATGAATCGGATGGCAAATGACACTTGTTCTAAAACTTCATCCACAGTCTTCAAAATCAGGCCTAAATCCACTACAGAAACAGTAGGAAACTGCTGCACCAATGCTTGCTGGAAACGCGCCGATACTTTTTCGTCGGGTACACGGGTTACAAGTACGTGAAACTGAGGAGCATTCTCTAATACGCCGGCAGGAAACAGCACTACGAAATTGGTCTGCACACGGGAAAAATCTACCTTTCGCAAATGGCCAATAACGGTTTCAATTCTTTTTCCCTGTACGTCAAACGTAATGCGGTCGCCTATGCGTACTCCCATTCGGTTGGCATAGGGTGCATCGAAGGACACAAACACAGTATCGCCGCCGGCCTTACCGTGCCATTTGCCGCCGGCATCGCGCTCCGAATCTATCAGCGAATCGCGATAGGTAACGCGATATTCCCTATCTAATGCCCATGAAGCAATTTTTGAAGTACTGTCGGCCTTGATGGCTTGCACCGAACGGCCGTTTACCGCCGATACACGCATCGTTACGATGGGGACCTGTTGCAGAAGCGGCAAGTTAAATTGCTTTGCCAAGCGGTTTACATCGTCTCGCTGACTGTTTTGAATATCAAAAAGCACCATATTGGGCTGATTTTCGCGGCCTGCAAATTGTACCTGACTCAGCAGCAAATCTTGCATAAAAAATAAAGTGGCAATGAGTGCCGTTCCCAAGCCTATGGATAAAATCAGTATAAGTGTCTGATTATTAGGTCGGTACAAATTGGCAAAGCCTTGTCGCCATACGTAGGGCAGCGACGAAGAGGCAAATTTGCGCAACAACCACATCAGCAGGTAGGCAGTAGCAACCAGCAGCACAATTGCCACCGCCACTCCAATCATAAACATTGCGGCCTCTACCCACGAGCGTACCTGCAAGCGAGCAAAACCTGCAACAAATAGTGCGGTCAGCAGGTACACCAAAATCACCGCCCAGTCCCATTTTTTGCTGTCCTCTTCGTAAGAACTGCGCAAGGTACGCAGGGGCGACACGTTGCGCACGCGTAGCAGCGGCGGCAATGCAAATAAGAGCGCAATCAGTACGCCCGCTGCCATGCCTCCCCCAAGCACCTCCGGAATCAGGCGCGTACTTACCTCTACGGGCAGGAAGTTTTTGAAGACAACAGGCAATAAGGATTGCAGCGCAGCCCCCAGCGATGTGCCGATGAATGCCCCCGCAGCTCCCATCAATAAAATTTGCAACAAGTAAATCAGAAAAGCCTCTCTCCCTGTTGCGCCTACACAGCGCAAAACGGCTACGGACGGAACTTTCTCGGCCACATATACATGTACGGCACTTGCTACGCCTACGCAACCCAACAGCAGTGCAACAAATGCTACCAGATTTAAAAAACGATTCAGGTTTTCAAATGCCCGCCCAAGGCTTTGTTTGCGGCTTTCTACGGTTTCCACACTAAACCCTGCGTTATCAATGGATGCCTCCCACTTTTTCAGGAGCGATTCTACGTCAGTGCTTTCTGCAAACTTGAAGTAGTAGCGGTAGTTGAGTCGGCTACCTTTTTGTACAAGTCCCGTGGAGTCCAGCAAGGCAAAGGGGATATACACGGGCGCTGCCACGGTGCCCACAATCCCCGACTGTCCGGGTACTTGCTGCAAATTGCCTGCAATAGGGAATCGCAATTTGCCGACAGTAACCGTATCGCCTACGGAAGCCGCAAATTGCAGCATGAGCGTATTGTCCACCAATGCCGCCGATTGCTGCTGGAAACTGCGTGCAGCATCGGCAGGCAGTGTTTCTATTTGTCCGTAAAAGGGAAATTCGCCGCCGAGAGCGCGCACCTGTACCAACCGTACCCCTTTGGCTTTCGGGAAGTAAACCATTGAGGCAAAAGAACACTCACTTGCTTGTTGGGCTGCTTCCGTTGCCACAACACGCGCCAGCGAATCGGGCAGGGGGCGGTTACCCGAAATCACTAAGTCCGCACCCAAAAGTTCTTTTGCCTGCTCATCAATATCTTGCCTCAAATTGCGATTGAAAGAATTGATTGCCACCAAAGCCGCAATACCCAACACAATAGAAGAAAGAAAAAGCAGCAGTTTTCCTCTACTGCGGCGGCTATCGCGCCATGCCATGTGCCAAAGCCATAAAAACAGTTGCATGTACAGTGTTTTTATGCTGCAAATTACGGTTTTGCGTCATATTATCGCTTAATTTTGGTTAGCAGAAGCGGGGAAGTTTATGCACATCATAGAACCTTTTTACCGTTGGGAAAATCTTTACACTGCCGAGTCGGATGAACGTTCGCCGTTCTATGGCAGAGAGTATGACCTGAATGTATGCCGCAACGATGTTTACGGTTATTATATTCATCCGGCATGGGATGAGTTTGGTTCAGAGACACTGTATTTGAAAATAATTTACACCGACTACAAATATAAGTTTGCTATTATAGAGTTTATCGGCGAGTGGAACGATGCCATTCATAATGATGTCAGTTATCTGAAACGCAATTTGATAGATTACATTAACCGTGAAGGAATTATTTACTACATCCTTATTGGCGAAAACGTACTCAATTTTCACGGCTCCGATGACTGCTACTATGAAGAGTGGTACGAAGATATAGAAGATGAGGGTGGTTGGATTTGTGCCATTGGTTTTCGCGAACATATCATTGATGAATGGAAAAGGTTTAATGTGGACAGTTACATCAACTACGGCGGCAGCCTTGAACTCACCAATTGGCGCACCATGCATCCGCTCAAACTTTTTCAGACATTAAAGGCAGATTTACAGCGCCGTTTAGGTGCTTAATTTGCCGTGCAAAGAAAGCGCATTTGCAATTCGGCTTTGGAAATTGCATGTATAAGCATCCGTAAGCACACAGGTGATTTTTACCATCAGCCGAGTTACGGCAAGAAATCTTAACAATGTGTATCAGCCCGGAGAAGGCGCTGTATCTGTATTGTTTTAATGAAAAAATAACCTATGGAAACTTTGAAGTTATTAAAAGTTTCCATAGGTTTGCGCGTTTTAAAACAAACAGCACAACTTTGGAACTCAAAGAACGCATATTACAGGAAGCCGACCGGTTGTTTCATGCCTATGGCATTCGCAGCGTTAGTATGGATGACATTGCGCGCAAGGCAGGTGTTTCCAAGAAAACCATTTACCAATATTACAAAGACAAGGATGACTTGGTATCTGTGATGGTGCATGAAATGCTTTCACAGGACATTCGTCATTTTCAACACATCAGCGAAAAAGCCCAAGATGCCATAGAGGAAGTGATTCTGGGGGCAGAGCAGATTAAAAAAATGATTCGGATGGTTAATCCGGTAGTCGTTTTTGACCTGCAAAAATACCATCCCAAAGCATGGAGCATCTATAAAAACTTCAAAGAGCAGTATTTCCTCGGTGCATTGATTCGGCTGATGCATCGCGGCATAGAGGAGGGTTATTTTCGCAAAGACATTAATGTGGACGTGCTTGCCAAAATGCGCGTGGAACAAGTTCAGATGGGATTTGACCCTACACTCTTTCCTTTTGACAAATACAATGTGATGGATGTGCAGTGGGCATTTTTTGACCACTTCATTCACGGCATTGTTACTCTGAAAGGTTATTCCAAACTCATTCAGTATCGTCAGGTTTATTATCAAAACGAAAAACTTTCACAATCATTACCTTCATGAGAACCGCTTTCACATTTGTTTTCATCATGTGTATTCTGCCGTTTGTGGTGGCACAAGGCGCACTTTCGGCAGGAAACAACCCCGAAAAGGTGGTTTTGCAGAACTATACGCTCGAGCAGTGTATAGACTATGCCCTTAACCATTCGCTGTCCGTAGCTAATTCTAAAGCAGATTTGGAAATTGCCAAAGTACAGGTAGGTGTTACCCGTGCCGATGGTTTGCCGCAGATTAATGCAGGAAGCACCCTTTCGCACAACTACAAACTGACGGTAGCGTTCTTGCCGGCACAGTTTGTCAATCCTAATGCGCCTGCCGGTGAATTTGTGCCACTGCCATTTCAGCCGCCGTTTCAGGGCAATGCTGCCGTTTCCGCCAATCAGATGATTTTTGATGCCACGTGGTTTTTGGGTCTTCGCGCTGCTGCCGTATATACGCAACTGGCCGAGAAGAATGTTACTCGCAGCAAGGCAGAAGTAATAGAGGGAGTAACGAAGGCTTACTACGGGTTGCTCATTTCGCAGGAGCGCATGGAATTACTCGATGCCAACTTGCAGCGTGTGGAAACGCTTTTCAATGAAACCAAGGCAATGTATGCTAATGGTTTTGTAGAAAAAATTGATGTGGACAGGTTAGAAGTAAGCCTTAATAATTTGAGAACAGAAAAACAGCGGGTAATGCGCCTGATTGAAATGAGCAAATCATTTCTCAAATTCCAAATGGGGCTTCAGCAAACCGATGAAATCACCTTAGCGGAATCGCTGCAAAAAATTAATCCCGATGCGCTGCTGTTGCAGGCACAAATGCAGGAATCGTTTGACTACAAGTCTCGCCCTGAGTACAGCCTGTTAGAAACCCAACGCGAACTGAATATTTTGGCCATTAAACGCGACAGGCTGGGCTATCTGCCGCGCTTGTCTGCCACATTTCAGTACGGCGGTTTGGTCGGCCCCTCCAACGCCGGCGATTTGTTCAAATTCGGTAACTGGAACGGCTTTGGCAACGTAGGGCTTACTCTGAGCATTCCTATTTTTGACGGTATGCGCCGCCATTACCTGATTCAAAAAAGCCGTTTGGAGTTGATTAAAACGGAAAACACCATGCTCAACTTGCGCCGCAGCATTGATTTGGAGCAACAACAAGCACAAACCAATCTGGTCAATGCAATGAACAACCTGCAAACACAGCGCAGAAACATGAATTTAGCGGCAGAAGTAGCACGTATTAGCCGCATCAAATACAAAGAAGGCGTAGGTTCTAACTTAGAAGTTATCAACGCCGAGAATGATTACAAGCAGGCCGAAACAAGCTACTATAATGCACTGTACGAGGTATTGATTGCCAAAGTTGATTTAGACAAAGCCAAAGGTAAACTTATCAAATAACAGCAAAACTTAGCTTATTACACCAACTCACCAAATATTTATTACAACCATGACAAGATATTATGCTTTTGCGCTTACCGCCTTTATGGCCGTAACCGCTTGCAATAAACAAGTTGATGATTCTATGGAAGGTAAACGCAAACGCCTGTCGGAATTGAAAGAACAAGCCGCTAAAATTAAGTCGGAGATTGCTGTTTTGGAGGCAGAAATAGCTAAAATCAACCCGACCGCAGCAGTCAAAAAATTAGTTGAAGCAGAAGCCTTAACCGCACAGGATTTTGCGCATTACGTAGAGGTGCAAGGCAGTGTGGCCTCCGAGCAAAACGTAATGATTGCCCCTGAAATTGCGGGTGTAATTATCAAACGCTACGTGCAGGTTGGCGATATGGTGCGCAAAGGACAGGTGATTGCCGAAATAGATGCCGAAAACCTACGCAAGAATATTGCCGAGATAGAAACCCGCTTAGAACTGGCACGCACCGTTTATGAGCGTCAGGCAAACCTCTGGAATCAGAAAATAGGCTCCGAAGTGCAGTATTTGCAGGCAAAAAATAACATGGAAACCTTGGAAAAAACACTGGCCACAGCCAAGACACAACTCAACAAAGCACTTGTGAAAGCACCTATAGACGGTATGGTAGAAGACCTGATGCAAAACGTAGGCGAAATGGCTAACCCTGCCATGCCTATGGGGCGAATAGTAAACATTGCCCAAGTGGAAATCAACGCCGATGTGTCGGAGGTTTATACTACCTCTATTAAGCGCGGCGATGAGGTATTAGTAGCATTTCCCGCCGTAAACAAGGAGTTACCGCTGAAAGTAAGCATGGTTGGTCAGTTTATTAATCCGACCAACCGCACTTTCAAAATTCAGATGCGCACTGCCAACCCCGATGGCCTGTTGAAGCCTAACTCGTTGGCTGTCATTAAAATACGCGACTTTTTCCGCAAAGATGCCATCGTAGTACCCTCTCACCTCATTCAGCAGTCGGCTAACGGTGAGCAATTTGTTTACGTGCTGCGCGATAAAAACAGAAAGAAAACAGTGGAGCGCGTAGTTATCAAAACTGGTAAGTCATACGGCGGCAAAACACTGGTAGAACAGGGGCTCACTCTCGGCGACCTCATCATTACCAAAGGTTATAACGAAGTTGTCAATGGCGATGAGGTAGAAGTAAGCACTGACAAAGTAGCTCAAAAACAATAAGTTACGCAGTTTCTTTTCACGCAAATCTTTCACACGATTTTTCACACAATGGAAGAAAACAAAGATATCAAACGAGAGTTCGGCCTGAGTACGCTGGCAATTAAAAACCGCACCAGCGTGTTCATTCTGACTTTCATTATTGTTGTGTTTGGATTGATTTCCTACAATAATATGCCCAAAGAGTCCTTTCCCGAAATCGTATTTCCTACGATTTACGTGAACACGGTATATCCCGGCAACTCGCCTGTAGATATTGAAAACCTCATTACCCGACCTATTGAAAAGGAAATCAAAGGGCTGAAAGGGGTGAAAAAAGTAACTTCCACCTCAGCACAAGACGTTTCGGTTATAGTGATTGAGTTTACCGAAAAGGTGCAGATATCCAAAGCATTACAAGATGTAAAAGATGCTGTGGACAAAGCCAAGCGCGACCTTCCAAGCGACTTAGACCAAGACCCCAGCGTAATGGAAGTGGATTTGTCGGAAGTGCCTATTGTAACGGTCAATATTTCCGGCGACTTTGAAATGGCTCAATTGAAAAAGTATGCCCAATATTTAGAAGAGGTTTTTGAAGCACTGCCCGAAGTATCCCGTGTAAATATTACCGGCGCATTAGACCGCGAGATTCGGATTAATGCCGATATCTATAAAATGGAGGCACGGCGCATCACTTTTTCCGATATTGAAAATGCAGTACGTGCTGAAAACGTTACCATATCGGGCGGCGAGGTGCTTACCGATGGCTATCGCAGGTCTATGCGCATTTCGGGAGAGTTTAAAACCGCCGATGAAATTGCAAACATCATTATTAAAGCCGAAGACCAGAATATAGTCTATCTTAAAGATGTAGCCGAAGTAAAAGACAGCTACATTGAGCGCAAAAGCTATACCCGACTGGCAACCCAAGATTTCCTCAAAGTAGGAGCTCAGCCTGTTGTTTCCTTGAACGTAGTGAAGCGCAACAAAGAAAACCTGATTGCTGCCGATGCAAAAATTCAGCAAATATTGGCCCATGCCAAAGCCTCAGGTGCTTTGCCTGCCAACCTGAACGTTATCCTCACCAACAATCAGGCAGACCAGATGAAGATGCAAATCAGCAATTTGGAAAACAGCATCATTTTTGGGATGATTCTGGTAATAGGTGTATTGCTGTTTTTCATGGGATTGCGCAACGCAATGTTTGTAGGCATTGCCATTCCGCTTTCTATGATGCTCTCATTTATCATCCTTAACTTCATTGGCGCTACCATCAACATTATGATTCTCTTTTCGCTGGTATTGGCTCTGGGAATGCTGGTGGATAACGCAATTGTGGTGATAGAAAATACCTATCGCCTGATGGAAGAAGGCAAAACCCGTTTAGAGGCAGCTTTGCAGGGAGTAGGAGAGGTTGCAGTACCCATCATTACCTCTACGCTGACTACATTGGGCGCATTCCTTCCGCTGATGTTTTGGGGCGGATTGGTAGGTGAGTTCATGAAGTTTTTGCCTATAACACTCATTGTTGTGCTTTCAGCCTCTTTGTTTGTGGGTTTGGTGGTAAACCCCGTTGTGGCTGCAACTTTCATGAAGTTAGAGAGCGACCAAACCGCACCCAAGCCATTGGTTCGTTTTGCGCTGCTGTGCATAGTGTTGGCTGTGCCTGCTTATTTCTTGGCCAATACCTATACTTGGGGCAATATACTGGTAACACTTGCGGTACTGACCCTTGTCAATGTGTTCTTTTTCCGTCCGGCTTCGCGCTGGTTTCAAGACATACTGCTTACCAAATTGGAAGTGTTGTATAAAAACACCATCCGTTTTGCCTTGAAAGGACGTTTGCGCCCGCTGTCGTTTTTCTTTGGCAGCATTGTGCTGATGTTTGCAGGTGTCATCATTTACTTTGGCAGCAAGCCAATGATTGAGTTTTTCCCCAATGCAGAGCCGTCTATTGTTTACTTGTACATAGAAGCACCACTGGGGGCAGACGTAAATACGACCAACCAACTCACGGAAGCCGTTGAAAAAAAGGTTTACGAAGTGCTGCGCCCTTATGAAAAAGCAGTTAAAGCCATTATTACAAATGTGGGCGAGGGAACAAGCAACCCCAATGATTTTTCGCAAAGCAATTCCTTTACGCCACACAAGAGTAAAATTACCGTAAACTTTGTCGAATATTCGCAGCGCGGCGGCCTCAATACCCGCCAAGCACAGCGTGAACTCAGCGAAATGGCTAAAACCATTCCCGGCCTGAAAATCGTAACCGATGCCCAAAAAAGCGGCCCGCCTGTGGGAAATCCTATCAACATTGAAATTATTGGCGATGACTATCTCACCCTGATACGCGAGGCTGAGAAAATGCAGGAAATTATAGAGAAAAGCAACATTGCGGGCATAGACGGCTTGAAAATAGGCATAGACATCGGCAAACCTGAACTGCTATTGCAAATTGACCGCGCTAAAGCCCAGCGCTTAGGTCTTTCTACCTCTATGCTGGCAATGAATATGCGGACAGCCATTTATGGAAAAGAAATTTCCAAAATTAAGGACGGTAAAGACGATTACCCTATCAACCTCCGGCTTAGCGATAATTTCCGCTATGACCTTTCGCGCCTCAACGACCAGAAAATCACTTTCCGCGACAATAAAGGCCGCTTCAGTCAGATTCCAGTTTCTGCGGTTGCCAGTATGGAATACACTTCCTCGTTTGGTGCGGTAAAACACAAAAACAACGAACGTTTGGTAACATTGACCTCCAATGTAACGGAAGGCTACAACGCCAATGAAGTAGTGGCACAGGTAAAAGAAGCTCTTGCCGACTATACGCTGCCGCCGGGTTACAGTTTCAAGTTTACAGGTGAGCAGGAAGAACAGGCAAAATCAATCGCATTTTTGACAAATGCCATGCTGATTGCATTGGCGCTGATTTTCCTGATTCTTGTATCGCAATTTAATTCCCTTACGCAGCCACTGCTGGTAATGGCAACCGTGCCGTTCAGCTTAATAGGCGTGTTCCTTGGCCTTGCAATAACCCGTTCCGATTTTGTGGTAATTATGACAGGTATCGGTATTATTTCGCTGGCGGGTGTGGTTGTAAACAATGCCATTGTATTGATAGACTGTGCCAATGTGCTCATGGCAAACCGCAAGCGCGAGTTGGGCTTGTCCGAAGATGAGCGATTAGATGCTAACGAAGTGCGCGAAGCACTCATTCAGGCAGGTTTTATGCGTCTCCGTCCTGTATTGCTGACGGCTATCACTACCGTTTTGGGCTTAATTCCGCTGGCTATCGGTTTGAATGTTGATTTCTTTGGCTTGTATTCTCATTTCAACCCCGATATTTATTGGGGCGGTCAAAATGCCGATTTCTGGGGGCCTATGGCATGGACGGTAGTATATGGGCTTACTTTCTCTACCTTCCTGACGCTGGTAATAGTGCCCGTGATGTACTTCCTTGCCGACCGCCTGACTTATCGGTTAGGTAAGTTGTTCGCATAGCGTTAATTGTAGTATCTGATTTCGTTAGTAGCCAGTGTTGCCGCACCCTTTGGGTGTCGGCAACCTTTTTTTGTATAGTTTTGCAGCCTTATGAATGCCGCCGAAAAAAAACTAATTTATCGCCGACTTTCCCAAAAAGGCTTTCAACCTTCGCATGTAGCCGAAGTAGGCGTTTATTTGCCTGAAACGTCTAATATTCTGGACTATATCAAACAAGGTATCCGCACCACGCTTGTGGAGGCAGACCCGCGCCATGTAGCAGCTATTCGGGAATATTTTGGCAATAAATACCCCATTACACTGCATCCCGTAGCAGTTTTTGATAGCGAAGGAGCTATTGAGTTGATGAATCGGGCAGCTTCTACTTTTGCGAGCGTACTGGAGAGCAGCCCCGCGCTGGTAAACGATGCTTACAAAAAACAGGATGCCGATAAATTTACCGTTCCTGCTAAAAGATTTGACAGCTTAGACGACGGTACGATAGACCTGTTAAGCATTGACATAGAAGGTTGTGAGTGGTATGTGCTTAAACACATGATAAGCCGTCCTGCCGTTATTTCGGTTGAAACCCACGGCAAGCGCTACATCAATCCCTTTATCAATGAAATAACCCAATGGATGGAAGATAACGGCTATGAGCTTTGGTACAAAGACTCTAGCGACAGCGTGTATATACGTTGCGGGTTGTTTGCCATAACGGCTGCCGACCGAAGGAATCTCCTGTTCAACGAGTGGCTGCTTGCATGGAAGCGATTCAAAGCTAATGTAAAAGATGCTCTATTGGGCAGAAATCAATGATTATCTACTGTTAGTTTGAAACCTACACCGTGCAGGTTTTCAATGGCAATTCTTTCATCGGCTTTCAGGTATTTGCGCAGTCGGGAAATGAACACGTCTAAACTTCTTCCGGCAAAATAATCGTCTGTTCCCCATATTTGCTGTAAAATTTCTTCGCGCTTCAATACGCTTCCTTTGTGGCGGCAGAAAAGTGTAAGCAAGTCGGCTTCCCGCTTGGTAAGCAGTTGTTTGCTATCGCCGTTGATGAGCAACAGGTTATCCATATCAAACAAATAACTGCCTATGTAATAGGTGTTTGTTGCACTCGGAGGGGCACTCACTTTGCTGCGCCTCAGAAATATCTGAATTTTTAAGTCCAATTCTTCTATGCTGAAAGGTTTTGTCAGGTAGTCATCCGCGCCAAGTCTCAACCCGCTGATTTTATCTTCCTTTTGCGACTTGGATGTCAAAAAAATAATCGGAACTTCGGAGTCCAATTGTCTGATTTCTTTGGCAAGCGAAAAACCGTCTAAGTCGGGCAGCATTACGTCCAGTACGCAAATATCGGGGCGTTGTTCCTTAAAGGCAGCAAGTGCCTCTTTTCCGTTGTTGCAATGGCGGACAAGGTAGCCGCGTAGTTCCAGATTGTCCTTAGTTACAAAACCCAGACTCAGGTCGTCTTCTACATACAAAATTTGAGGGGTTGGCATGAGCAATTTTGGGATTTTTTAGGTATCACAATTTCAAAAATACTGCCGCCGCTTGGGGGGCAATTGAGCCTGATTTGCCAGTCGTGTGCTTTTACGATGTTGCCCACATAGTGCAAACCAAGTCCAAATCCTTTGACATTGTGTAAATTACCAGTAGGAATACGGTAAAATTTTTGAAATATTTTTTTGTGGTATTGTTCGGGAATGCCCGGGCCATTGTCTGCTACGCGCAAAATAACCCGCTCATTTTCCGATACTACTTCCAAATAAATTTCCGGTTTTTTGCCCGAATACTTAACAGCATTGTCCAATAAATTGATGATAAGGTTAGTCAGATGGCTGCTGTCGGCATTAATTATTGCCGGAACTTCACTTAATGATAGTTTTATCGAGGCTTCAATGCCTTTTTCCTTTAACTGCAACTGAAAATAGCTGACCGTTTCGGCAGCCAATTCGTTAAGATTCAGCATTTCTTTTTGCAGCGTCAGCCCGATTCGCTCGGCACGGTTGGCTTGCAAAATGCTTTCTACTTGCTTTTGCAGCCGCTGCGTTTCTTTTTTGATGATTTGCGCATAGCGAAAAAGTCGCTCGGGCTGTTTCACAATATCAGGATTCATCAATACGTCAGCTGCTATGTTGATAGTAGAAATCGGCGTTTGAAATTCATGGGTCATATTATCCACAAAATCCTTTTGAATCTCGGCCAGCCGTCGTTGTGCCAGAATCACATAGAGTGCATAGGCGAAAAACAGCACCAATGCCAAAATCAGGAAAGAGGAAAAAGCCCACAGTCGCATATCGTACAACAGATATCGTTTTTTATGTGGAAAACTTACGCCAAAATAGTAGATAAACTTGTCGTATTTGGGTAGTTCTCGGCTGACAATTGCCGGCTCTTCTGTATGGCTACTACTTCGGATGTAGCTTCCGTACATCATTTTGTCTGTCGTGCAGTCGTAGATACCGTATTCAAAATCAAGTTGCAGATTGCGCTTGCTAAACTCGCGTTTGAGGTACGATTCCAGAATATTTACGTCAATCACATCATTTACATTCACGATAAAGTAGTCCGACGCTACTTGATTGACTACATCGGCAATGGGCAGTGTGCTTTTATTATAGGCTGCAATTTGCTCGGCAACTGTTTGAAGCGCAATGTGGATGCTTTGGTCTAATTGCTTTTCTTTCAAATTAAATGCATTGCTCACCCAGTAAATCTGTGTGAGAATAATCCCGATAATGCTTAGCGTAGCGGGAATCGTTAGTCGGCGAATGGTTTGGCGTTGCATTAACAAGTCATTAACAAACCTTATCAATTCATTAACGCAAAGATTGCAGGTCTTTACGTTCTTTTGCAAAAAGAATGTTTCACCATTAAATAAAATTCTTGCCATGAAAAAGCAATTCTTCTTCACACTGGTGTTTGCCTTGATGGTTTCTGTAATTTCATTTGCACAAAATGTACAAACAAAACCGGTTGCACAAAACAGCAATTTGGCCGTGTTCCAGTGGGATAAAACCACTTACGACTTTGGAAATATTCCTCAAAATCAGCCTGTTACGGCTGTTTTCAAGTTTAAAAATGCGGGAAAAGTACCATTGGTAATTACCAGCGCGGTAGGTTCTTGCGGCTGTACGGTCCCTAACTGGCCAAAAGACCCGATTGCTCCGGGCGAATCAGCAGAAATTAAAGCAACCTTCAATGCGGCTGCAGCAGGCGCTTTCAACAAAACCGTCAGCATTACGGCCAACGTAGAAGGCGGAACAGCCATTCTGACGCTGAAAGGCAACGTAGAAGTGAAGCAGTAAGTAATATCGTATATATTTTGCTCATTGCCGTTTGTTGGTATATATTGCCGACAAATGGCAATTTTGTTTTACCATGTTCCGAAAAATATCTGTATTGATGGTTGCCTGCTGCTGGGTAACCCTTGTAGCGGCACAAAGCGATTTACCGCGCATTTTATCATTACAAGAGCGTGCAGCTGTTCGCGACCGTTTACTGGAAGAGCGCATGACCACCGTATTACCTGCGCTGATGCGCGAAAATGGCATTGACTTGTGGCTGCTGATTGCAGAGGAGTATAACGAAGACCCTGTTATGCGCACCATGCTGCCCTCTACGTGGATTGCCGCGCGCCGAAAAACTATTTTATTCATTTACGACAAAGGCGGCAATCAAGGCTTAGAACTGCTGGCGGTTGCCCGTTACAATGTCGGTAATTTGTTCAAAGCTGCGTGGATTCCCGAACAAGAGCCTGACCAATGGAAGCGCCTCATGCAACTGATAGAAGAACGCAACCCTAAGCGAATTGCACTGAACTATTCGGAAACATTTGCTCATGCCGACGGCATCAGTCGCACCGAATACGAGAACTTTATGAGCCGTTTGCCCGAAAAATTCAAAGCAAATGTAGTTTCGGGCGAGCGTTTGGCTGTAAACTGGCTGGAAACCCGCACTCCTTCCGAAATGATGATATTTGAGCAGGCAAGTCGCATTGCGCACCTGATTATTGCCGAAGGGCTCTCCGAGAATGTGATTCAGCCCGGCGTTACCACTACCGACGAGGTAGTTTGGTGGTATCGTGAACGCATGGCCGAACTAAAATTGCAGGCATGGTTTCACCCGACGGTAGATGTGCAGCGCCCCGACCAGCCGCTCTACTCTTCTTTTGCCTCTCGCCCCGATGGGCAAACGGTTATCATGCCCGGCGATGTATTGCACATAGATGTCGGCTTTGAGTACATCGGTATGCACACCGATACCCAGCAGATGGCATATGTGCTCAAACCCGGAGAAACCGATGTTCCCGAATATCTGAAAAAAGCACTGTCTGTCGGCAATCGTTTGCAGGACATTCTGACCAGCCATTTTAAAGCAGGCAGAACGGGCAACGAAGTGCTAAAACAAACCCTTGCACAGGCAAAAAAGGAAGGTATCAATCCGCAGGTGTATTCGCATCCACTGGGTATGCACGGTCACGCCGCCGGCCCTGCCATCGGTATGTGGGACAACCAGAAAAGCGTGCCCGGCACAGGAGAATATCCGCTGCGCCCCAATACTGCCTATGCCATCGAGCTGAACGTGAAAGTGCCGTTGCCCGAATGGAACAACAAAGAAATACGAATCATGCTGGAACAGCCCGCCGTTTTTCAGGACAACGAACAGGTTCGCTATATAGATGGGCGACAAAAAGAATGGATATTAATTCCAAGAAAAGTACAATATTTAAAGCCGTAAGAGCAACCAGGTACATCCCAACTGCGTATCACTATGAAATTGAACATGCCATTTTTTATGCAAAAGACCTTGCGTAATATAATCATCGTCATCTTACTAATTTTTGCGGTCAGCTATGCCAAAGCGCAAAACGACAGTACGTTCACTCTGCGCAAACAGTCTGCGCAGGCCGACGATGGTACTCGATTTACTGACCGCGTCCGTTTCGGGGGTAATTTCAGCTTTCAGTTTGGTAACGTAACTTTCATTGACATATCACCTTTGGCCTTTTATCAGGCAACACCACAGTTGCAGGTAGGCTTGGGTGCTACTTATCAGTACATTCGTTTCAGTTTCAGAGGCTTCAATACAACGGCTAACAGCATTTACGGCGGGCGTGTATTCGGGCGATTTTTTCCGTTTTCCACTTCTCCGTTTTTTGCTCATGCAGAGTACGAAAGCCTGAATGCTGCTTACTTTGACCAATTGGTAGGCGAAGTGCGTCGCGGATGGATTCCGGGCACATTTTTAGGAGCAGGTTATAGCCAGCCAATGGGCCGGCGTGCGGCATTCAACTTTACAGTACTTTACAACTTCTCATGGAATCAGCTCCGCTCGCCCTATGCAAGTCCTTGGGTGGTACGTGCCGGATTTCATTTTTAGCACATTGATAAGCCTGAAGCCCGCATTGAATCAATCGGGGTTGTCAGAAATATCAGAATTTCTGTGTATATTTCGGTAACGTTTGTACACAGTCAATTTTTTCAATCAGAATAACAGACAATGATTTTCAGAAGTAAAAAAACGCTGGACAAAAACTATAAATTCAAAGACCTAAAGGTTTACAGCTCTACCGAATGGCTCGCCGACGGTAAGAAGAAATACCGCACAGTCTTTGAAAACATGGAGACTACTTACCTTTACTGCGAACTTTCGTTTTACAATAAACTGTTTGATGAGGAAGATTGGGAATGTAATATTGTCATCCGCTGCTATCGTCTGTCCGAAAAAAATAAACGCGAAGAAGTCTGTGAAATAAAGTTAGATAATTATCGGGTATCGGCAGAGGACAATATTGTCATGGTGCGCGAAGGCTGGGGCAACCAATCGCCGGGCGCATTTTGGACACGCGGTGACTACCAGTGGGAGGCCAGCATAGACGATGAGATAGTAGGCAAAAAGAAGTTTTATGTAGAAAATGGAGGCCCCGTTTCCGATACGGAGAACCCGTATTTTGAAATTGAGCGCATCAGACTCTACGAAGGACCCAACAAAGGCGTAAGTGCGGAAGACCGTATTTATTATACCCAGTTTGATGCCAAAGATACCCGTTACGTATGGGCTGAATTCACTTTTCAGAACATGCAAAGCAATTCTTGGTATTGCGAATTGTTTTTCAATTTCTACAACGACTCGGCACAACTCAAAGGCGTAACCACCGAACTGCGGCGCATTAACCCCGAAGAAGACACCGTTACCATAACCACTGGTTGGGGAAGCGATACGCGCGGTTCTTGGTATGTGGATAAGTACACCTTAGAAGTGATTTTTATGGACCATTTGATAGCTGTTGTGCCTTTTGCCACCGGCGACAGCTACGTAAGGGGCGAAAGTCCCCTGCTGCGCGGCAACGACATACATCCGCCTCAGCAAGCCTCTACCGATGAGGAAGCAGATGAACCGATGGATGAGGTTTTGCAACGCTTGGACAATTTGGTAGGCTTGCAAAAAATTAAAACCCGCATCCACGACTACATCCATTACTTGAAATTTTTGCAATTGCGCAAAAGCCGGGGGTTCGACGAAAGCCGCAAAATCAATCTTCATGCGGTTTTCAAAGGAAATCCGGGAACGGGCAAAACCACTATCGCCAAAATGCTCGGTAAAATCTATAAAAACCTCGGCTTGCTTTCCAATGGGCATGTGCACGAAGTGGGGAGGGCAGAACTCGTCGGGCAATATATCGGCCAAACCGCACCGAAAGTAAAAGAACTGATTGAAAAAGCCCGCGGCGGTATCTTGTTTATTGATGAGGCTTATGCGCTTGTTCGCAACCCGGAGGATACCAAAGATTATGGACATGAGGTGATAGAAACGTTGGTGAAAGAAATGTCTGACGGACCTGGCGACATTGCCATTATCGTGGCAGGCTATCCCAAAGAAATGGATACCTTTTTGGAGGCCAACCCGGGTCTGAAATCCCGTTTCGGAATGTATTTTGATTTCCCCGACTATGTTCCGCAGGAAATGCTTAAACTGATAGAAATAGCATCCGAACAGCGGCAGATTAAGTTCAGCAAAGAAGCCTTTGATTTTCTTTACAAAAAAATCGTAGAAAAATTCCGCAGCCGCGACCGTACTTTTGGCAATGCCCGCTTAGTTAATTCGCTGGTTGATGAGGCAAAAATGAACATGGGGCTGCGTGTGATGCGCCAAAGCAACCTTGCAGACGTTACGCACGATATGCTGCAAACCGTAGAACTGGTTGATATTCAACGTATTTTCCAGCAAGATTCACGACTGCTGCCCGATATTCAGGAAGACCAAATGATGCTGGAAGAAGCGCTATCTGAACTCAACAGCATGATTGGCCTGACAGAAATTAAAAATCAGATTCACGAACTGATAAAGTTAGTCCGTTTTTACAGAGAAACCGGCAGGGATATTCTCAATCGCTTTTCGCTGCACACGGTTTTCAAGGGAAATCCCGGTACAGGCAAAACAACTGTTGCAAGAATTATTGCCAAAATCTACAAAGCATTGGGCATCTTAGAACGCGGACAATTGGTAGAATGCGACAGGCAATCATTAGTGGCAGGTTTTGTTGGTCAAACAGCACTGAAAACCAAAGAAAAAATAGACGAGGCCATCGGCGGCGTATTATTTGTGGATGAAGCCTATGCACTTGCATCTAACGGTATTGGTAACGACTTTGGCCACGAAGCACTGGAAACCATTTTGAAGCAAATGGAGGACAGACGCGGAGAGTTCATCGTTATAGTTGCCGGCTATCCTGAAAATATGGACAGATTTATTGAGTCTAACCCAGGCTTAAAATCTCGGTTTGATAAAACCATGATTTTCCCTGACTACTCCGTAGACGAACTCTATCAGATTGCCGTTGCTATGCTGGCTTCGGAAAACCTGCATTTGGCCGATGAGGAAGCGCAAGCATATTTGCGCCGACAGTTGCAACTGATGCATGAGAAACGCGATAAATATTTTGGCAATGCCCGCTCGGTGCGCAAGTTTATCAGCGAAGTTATTCGCAAGCAACACCTGCGTATGACCACCCTCGACCGAAGTGCGCGCACTGAAGAAGCACTGCAAACCGTCATCCTGAGCGATATGCAAAACATCAGCGCCGACGAAGAATCGCTGGTGGGACAAAGGAAAATCGGTTTTCGGTAAAAACAACAATTACAACAACAAGTCCGGCGGTAATACTTCCGCCGGACTTGTTGGGTTAAGCAGTTGAGCAAAGTAAAACGCACGCGGATTTACACTGAAGTTATAAACGCGAATGCTGCAATGCTTATCGGGATGTGATTTTAAACAACTTCTTTACTGAATCCCATTTCAATTTTCAGGAAATGCCCTGTGTAGCTGGTCGGATGATGGATGATTTCCTCAGGTGTGCCTTCAAAAATGATATGGCCGCCTTTTTCGCCGCCTTCCGGCCCCAAATCAATCAGATGGTCTGCTACTTTAATCATATCCATGTTGTGCTCAATAACCAGTACGGTGTTGCCTTTGTCCACCAGTTTGTTGAGCACGTCGAGCAGGTGTTGGATATCTTGAAAATGCAGGCCTGTTGTCGGCTCGTCAAGAATGTAGAGTGTACTGCCCGTATCCTTTTTGGACAATTCGGTCGCAAGTTTTACCCGTTGTGCTTCTCCGCCGGAGAGCGTGGTGGCGTGTTGCCCCAGTGTGATATAACCCAAACCGATATCGTTCAGTGCCTTAACCTTGCGCAAGATAGAAGGCTGAAATTCAAAAAAATCTACAGCCTGCTCTACGGTCATATCCAGCACATCGGCAATAGATTTGCCTTTGAAACGCACTTCCAATGTTTCGCGATTGTAGCGCTTGCCTTTACAAGTTTCGCAGTCCACCAATACGTCGGGCAAAAATTCCATCACAATTGTTTTTTTACCTGCTCCTTCGCAAGTTTCGCAGCGCCCGCCCTTAACGTTAAACGAAAAGCGTCCGGGCTTGTAGCCTCTGATTTTGGACTCGGGCAACTCGGCAAATAAGCTCCGAATGTCGGTAAACATGCCTGTGTAGGTCGCCGGATTGGAACGCGGGGTGCGCCCAATGGGAGTTTGGTCTATTTCAATGACTTTATCAATGTGTTGCAGCCCCTCGATGGCTTCATAGCTGAGCGGTTCTTTTTTGGCATTGAAAAAATGGCGATTCAGAATAGGGTAGAGGGTTTCGTGAATCAACGACGATTTACCGCTCCCCGAAACGCCTGTTACGCAAATCATTTTGCCCAGAGGCAGCGTTAGTGTTACGTTTTTCAGGTTATGACCTTTTGCACCTCTCAATACTAGCGAATGGCCTGAACCTTTGCGCCGCTTTTTGGGTAAAGAAATTTGTAAGCGATTGCTTAGAAAATCAGCCGTCAGACTTTCTTGTGCCAAAAATTCTTTCGGACTGCCTGCCGCTACCACTTTGCCGCCGTGAATACCCGGCCCGGGGCCTATGTCAATTATATAATCCGACTCGAGCATCATGTCTTTGTCATGTTCTACTACAAGTACAGTATTACCCAAATCGCGCAGGTTTTTTAGTGCTTTAATGAGTTTCATGTTATCGCGTTGATGCAGACCGATGCTTGGCTCGTCCAAAATGTATAATACGCCGACTAACTGCGTGCCTATTTGCGTAGCCAGACGAATTCGCTGGCTTTCACCACCCGAAAGCGTGCGCACGGTGCGGTTCAGCGTCAGATAGTCTAGCCCTACATCCTTCAAAAAGCCTATGCGCTTGTTAATTTCTTTGAGTACCTCGGCGGCAATGACGCGCTGCCGTTCGGAAAGACGAGGGGGCAGCTCTGCAAACCATGCCGACAGTTCGCGAATATCCATTTCGGCCAGTTGCGCAATATTCTTATCGGCAATGCGGAAATGCAGCGACTGAATTTTCAAGCGCGCACCGTTGCAAGTAGGGCATGTTTTGGACTCCATGAACTCTTTGACCCACTCCGAAGTACTTTCGCCGCCGTGTTCCAATTGCTTTTGCAGGAAAGTAATGATGCCCTCAAATTTGGTGTACCAGTCTTGTCCGGAATACTTAACCGACTTAACGGGAATTTCTTCGCCCGTTCCGTAAAAAATAGCCTGAATAACCTCTTCGGGCAGTTTGTAGAAGGGTGTGCTGATGCTTTGTTTGTAGTTTTTCAGGATGCTTTCCAACTGTTTAAAAATCCAGATGTCGCGGTATTCGCCCAGAGGAGCAATAGCACCTTGGCTGATGCTCAGCGTTTCATCGGGAACAACTGAGTTGCGGGTAAATTCTTCAATGACACCCAACCCGTTGCAGGTTTCACATGCGCCATAGGGCGAATTGAAGGAAAACATGTTGGGCGCGGGCTCGTCGTAGGCAATCCCCGATTCAGGGTCCATCAGGTATTTAGAATAGAAACGGGTTTGACCGTTTTCGTCCAGTGTCATTACAATGCCTTTGCCTTCTTTTAGTGCTGTTTTCAACGACTGTGTGATGCGCGAACGGTCGGCTTCACGAACAATGACGCGGTCTATAACAATTTCTATATCATGAATTTTGTAGCGGTCAAGCTGCATTTTTGGCGTGATGTTCATCACTTCACCATCAATACGAACTTTGTTATAACCCATTTTGCTAATCTGAACAAACAGCTCGCGATAGTGGCCTTTACGCCCTTTTACTACGGGGGCTAAAATGCTCAATTTTTTACCGGCAAATTCGGAAAGCAACAGTTCAATAATCTGGTCTTCCGTTTGCCGAATCATTTTATTGCCCGTAACGTAAGAGTAAGCCTCTCCCGCACGGGCAAACAGCAGACGCATAAAATCATAAATTTCGGTAGTAGTACCGACTGTACTGCGGGGGTTGCGCGAGGTGGTTTTTTGCTCAATAGAGATTACAGGGCTCAATCCGTTGATTTTATCAACATCGGGGCGCTCCATGTTGCCAATAAAACTGCGCGCATATGCCGAAAAACTCTCCATATACCGGCGCTGTCCCTCTGCATAAATAGTATCGAAAGCAAGGGATGATTTCCCGCTGCCGCTAATGCCTGTAATGACAACCAGTTGATTGCGGGGTATAGTAACGTCAATATTTTTTAGATTATGCTCGCGTGCGCCGTAAATTTCAATTAGTCCTTCTTTGCTACCGGAGGGCTTACCATTTTGTGCCGACATACCTGTAAGGTGATTAAAACTGCAAATTTAGCCGATGATTGAGAGTAAAATAAGCCGTGTTTGTTTTTAATTCACCAAAAAGCACGGCAACTGTCATACATTTGCTTAATTTTAGAGTTATAGTATCATAAAATGATAAGTCTGTTTTTTGCCGTATGAGCGATAGTCGTTATTCACAATTAATAGTACGAGGTCCTGTTTTTATAGCCCTTGCCATTTGTACAGGCATTTTTATCGGTGCAAAAATGTTTGGTTCTCAATCGGGCAAATCCACGGGAGATGTAATCAATAACTCCAACAAACTGCGGGAGATACTGAACTACATAGACAAGTATTATGTGGACTCTGCCAACACCAACGACCTGACTGATTATGCTATTAAACACATGTTGGAAAAATTAGACCCGCATACGGTTTATATACCGGCCAAAGACATGAAAATCATGGGCAATCAGTTGAAGAGTCATTTTGAAGGGATTGGTGTTCAGTTCACTATCCTGCGCGATACGCTTCAAGTAGAACTTCCGCTGGCAGGAGGCCCCGCCGAAGCCGCAGGCATTAGGGCAGGAGATAAAATTGTATATGTAAATGGTGAATGTATTGCAGGTATTGGGCTTACCAACCGAATGGTATATGACAAATTGCTGGGTAAAAAAGGAAGTCGAGTAAACTTGGCAATCGTGCGCAAAGGGGTTAAAGATACACTCAGCTATGTGCTGATACGCGACAAAATTCCGCAATACAGCCTTGAAACCGCCTATATGATTGCTGATAAAACCGGCTATATACGCCTTGCCCGCTTTGGCGAGAGTTCCTACGACGAGTTTAAGGCGGCTCTGGAAAAACTCACTGCACAAGGCATGAAACAACTGATATTCGATTTGCGCGGTAACAGTGGGGGGTACATGGACAGAGCGGTTAAAATTGCGGATGAGTTTATCGGCGGAGATAAACTGCTGGTGTACACAGACGGCCGCGACGACTCACAAGATGAACGGTTTCATGCCTACCGCAACGGTCTGTTCGAGAAAGGCGCTCTTATTCTGCTCATAAATGAAGAAAGCGCATCGGCTTCCGAAATTGTGGCTGGTGCGCTGCAAGACAATGACCGCGCTTTACTTGTCGGCAGGCGTTCTTTTGGCAAAGGACTTGTACAACGTCCTATCATGCTTTCCGATGGTTCGGAGCTGCGCCTGACCATCTCCCGCTATTACACACCGAGCGGGCGCTCTATTCAAAAACCCTATGAAGAGGGAAAAGCAGCACAATATGCCGACGATTTCTCCCGCAGGCTGGCACATGGCGAGTTGTTCGTTGCCGACAGCAACCGATTTGATGAAAAATTAAAGTACAAAACTGTATTGGGGCGCACCGTTTATGGCGGCGGCGCCATTATGCCCGATGTCTTTGTACCCTCCGATACTTCTTATCAAACCCCTTACCTGAACAGCATCCTAAGCGCCAATCTGCATCGGGAGTTTACCTCCAACTATATCGCCAATCATCAGGCAAGTTGGAAAAGCAAGCCGCTTTCCGTTTTCTTAGCACAGTTTAATGTATCTGATGCTATGCTTCAATCGGTCATAAAGGCTGCCGATAAAGAAAAGCTGACTTTCAATGCTGCACAGTGGAATAAATCGAAAAAATACTTTGCTACGCTGATAAAAGCCCTGATTGCCAGAGGTATATACGGCGAAGAAGGCTTTTACCGCACGATGAATCAGCAAGACAAAGTCGTGCAAAAAGCCCTGACACTTTTTGACCTTGCCGGCAAAATAGAAAAAGGCGAACTTGTTGAAATCAATTAACCACTTGTATGAAGCGCTCCTTGCTTAAATTCAAAAACTATGAAGTTCACTCCGTTACCACCGTTTATGTGGGCAATAAAAATGCAAATATTGCCACATGGATGATGCAAAGCGGCATGAAGGGGACTTTTTTAAGCGTAGCTTTGTATAAAGTTGATTATACCATTGAGTTGGTACGGCAAAGCGGTATACTCAATATCAATCTGTTGAGTATAGAGCAAAAAAACTTGATTAACAAATTGGGTAGAAAAAGTGGCCGCAACAGCGATAAGTTCAAAAGTCTGCCGCATGCAATAGATGAACGCGGCTGCCCGTATCTTACAGAAGCCATTGGTTATGTGGCTTGTGAAGTACACGACACGGCCGACTCCGGCGACCATGAAATTTTCACCTGCCGTATCATACGGCAGGTAGTTCTAAACCCTGAAAAAGAGGTGCTTACACACAGATACCTGAAAGATGCAGGCCTGATTCGCTAAAACTGCATCGCAACAGGATAGCAATATTTCATTATTTTGATTATTTCTCTGTTGTTCGGTGAAAAGACAGACCTGTAACAGCAATTAAGTGTGATTTTTTTTCCGCTTTTGGTTTTTCTGATGACATTAGCATTGAAAACTCTGCCTTCTATCAGGCTATCCCACCACATATCATATTCCTGTTTTTCATATAAATCAAACGGCACGAGGTCTGCATAAGTCATTCCTGATAACTCTTCTTTGGTATAGCCGAATATTTCTGCAAAGTTGTCATTCGCACTTAGAATCCTGCCGTCAAGACCTATTTCTACAACCCCTAACAAGATATTAACTGCTATACTTTTGTTAGATAATTCATCATTGATGCGTGCCATTTCTTCTTGCGTAGCAGCGAGTTCTTCCATATTTTGGCGCATTTCTTCCTCTCGGGCACGCAGGTCTTCGGTCTGTTGCTGGCTTTGCTCGAGGAGTTCTTGTGTACGTTGGTTAATGCGCGTAGTAATGATAATAGAGGCTGTTACGTTGGCCAATCTTTCCGCCATTTCTACAATCAGCGCATCAAAAGGACGGAATGAGGCAAACTCCATGACACCAACTACTATATCATTTTGAAGCATCGGCACAATAAGCAAATGAGTAGGGGTAAGCTCGCCAAGGCCGGAGGTAATCTGAATATGCTCTTCTGGTACATTATTGGCGATAATATGTGCCTTTTCCATGAAAACCTGCCCAACTAATCCTTCCGAGATAGAGAATTTTTTAGAAATGTACTTTCGCCTGCCGTTTGCGTAGCAAGCAATCATTTCTAAGAAAGAATGGTTGCCTTCCTCTTCATGCAAAAACAGCGCACCCGCATTAGCATCTATGTAGCGCGTAATCAACGAAACAGCCCTGTCGCAGGCTTTCTCTAAATCTTGACTGTAGGCGCGCAGCACATCGGAAAGTTCAGCCTGATACATAACAGTTTTTTTGCGGACTTCTTCACTTGCTTGTAGAGTTTCTAACTCTGCAAGCGAAGCACGCAGTTCTTGATTGGCTTGCTCGGTCAATGCTTTCTGACGGCTGATTTCTTTTAACATATTCTCTACTTTTCTTTTATCATTTTCATTCATGCTAACAAATATCAGCATAGATGCCATGTTGACGATAGCACTCAGGAAACTCAATAAAACAAACAGGTTAGGCTCTTTGAAAATGCTGTTGTTTATGTTTTGGGGTGCTATCCAACCACTAATAAAAGGCAATAAGATAACACTAAGTAAGCCATTTGCCACAGTAATGAGCAAAGAAGTACGTTCTTTAACATATGACAGAATATTCCATGGTAAAATCCAGAAAGCAGTTGAAATAATGCTTAGCACTGCGAGCGGAGGCTCATCTTCCCGAATAGAAACAATATGGACAATAGCTATTCCCAGATAGAAAGTGTTTATCAAAAAAAGCCTGCCAGCCAAATGGTTGCCTGTAAGTATGATAACATAAGCCAATAGAATACACAATATGTTGAAAGTAATTATTAAGGTGAGTTGCGGTATGTAATACATAACAACCCAACCTCCCAACAGGTAGGCAAAAAACAAAATAATGATAGAAAAGTTAGCGGTTTTAACCCGCAAGAGGATATCTCGGTCTTCTACATAGGTTGTACCCACTTCGGTTAGTTTAGTCAGAAAGTTGTTCATGTCTGTTGTACTGTGTTTGTCAACGGCGAGTTATTGCCCCGTAGGCTTAAACTCGCGCTTGGTTTCAGGCTTAAATTTAGTATTTGTTTTCTCAATTATTTGCCACGAAACGCCGTCCGGCCCTGTAAAAACGAAACTGTTTTCGCCAAATTCATTCTTTTGTATGGGGGAAGGTTTAATTTGTTGTTTTTTAATCAGTTCGTAAACCATATTCAATTTGGGGGTGTAAAGCGAATGGAGGGTGATACCTAATTCGCCAATGCGCTGATTTTCACTGCGGTCGGGCTTAGGAGCACGCGGCACAAAAAATTTGAGTTTGCCGCAAATATTATTGGGCGAAACAAAGCCGCGATAGTAATGGCTGTATCCTTGCGGCATATCAAATACACGGCGGGGGCCTTTTTGCCAGTCGCCATCTATTACGGGCTCAGGCTCTTCGGGCTGTAGTCCCAGAGCTTCGCTGTAATAGCGCGTAACTGCCGCCATATCGCCTTTAATAACGAAATCGTGGTGGGTAAATTCGCTAGTTTGCAGAGGCGCATCGGGGTTGATAGTTCCATAGCCCGGGATTTGGTAGCCATAGCGCTGAAAAAATACATGCACAAACCACTCGCCGTAAATAGCTGTTTCCCGAACGCCTACAGGGCGATTAAAAAAGCCCGGTTTACCGCTGCTCAGATTGTAGAGGTCATCAAAAATGGGTTCTATGGGCAGCCATTTTTCGCCATTTGCCCGTTCTAACTGATAAATATCTACAATGCGGGTGATGTCTTTGGTCATCATAACAGCCATGCGTTGCCCGATGGTTTCGGGGATACCATAGCCTACGCCCGGGCCAAGAGGTTTTTCCCATGCCAGCAGCCGCAATAGACCATGGCTGTCCACCGCGCCATTTTGCAATCTGTAACTTTTTAAAGGTGAATCAACGCCGTAGATGGCTTTTGCTTGCGCCGCAGTTATTACCGCACTGTCCACCACGCGGAATCCGAATTCGGCAAAGTAGCGAATGTGAAACTGCGGGCGGTCGGTGCCGACCATTACTTCATAAACCCCGCTAATGCCTGTATCGGGCAATTGCATGTTTTGTTGAGCGATGGCCGCATATCCGACCATTAACAATAAAGTTGTTGCTGCAAATATTTTTTTCATGAGTAGATATTTTTTAAGATAATCAACTTGTTTTTCCCAATTGTCTTCCAAGAATGCGTCCGAAACTCAGCGCAGGAGTGATTAACATGCCGCCGCAGAACGCATTGCCACTGGTTGCTGCTGCTCCGAGTACCTCACCCGCAGCATACAGCCCATTAATAACATTTCCCTGTCTGTCAAGTACTTGCAGGTTGGCATTTACATGCAAGCCGCCGAAACTTATCAGCGAAGAGGTATAGCTGAGCATAGCATAGAAAGGTGCTTTGCTGATAGCATGTGTGAGAGTGCTTCTGCCAAACTCGGGGTCATTTTTTTCAGCGACGGCTTTGTTATAAGTCTCTATGCTTTTTTTCAAAGCCTCTGTTGGGATGCCTGTTTTGGCAGCTAATGCCTCTATGCTGTCAGCTTGTTGAATAAATTTACCCTCACGGGCGGCTTTTCTTATCTGCTCAGGTTTCCAACCGCGAATGACGGGTTCTCCGTCGTCAATAGACGGGTCATCAAAAATAAGCCAAAATTTTTCGCCGGGCTGGCGGGCAATGATTCGTTCGCGTACATCAGGGTCTAATTCATCCTCATTCAGAAATCTTTTACCTTCCGCATTCACATAAATCTCTCGTGGCGGGCGGTACTTGGATGTAAACACCATTGCCCATGCGTTCCAATAGTCGGTTCTGCCCGAGCCGGGCTCTAATTCCACACCTCCTAAACTGGAAATATGTTTTTCTGCCCAGCGGAAGGCAGCACCTGCTTTTTGAGCAACCATAATGCCATCGCCGGTAGATGTAGGCGCCGCGGTACTCAATAGACGCGGTCTTTCTGGATGTACTTTTGCAAAAAATTCGGGATTAGATGCATAGCCACCGGTCGTTAGTACTGTATTTTTTGCAAAAAAATCAACTTTATTTTTGTTGTGGCGCACTTGTACACCCACTACTTGATTTTTATGGACAATCAGGTCGGTTAATTGGTGTTGCAAGCGCACTTCAATATGGGCAGATTTTACATATTTCTCCCATAGCGGCAATATGGTTTGGAAAATAGAGCGTGCGGCATCCGTTCCCCAGTAGGTTCGGGGCGTTTGATAGGGGACGTGCCCGAATACCAATTTGGGAGTTGTCGGCTCAAAGGGGAATCCTAAATCTTCCAACCAGTCAATGGTATAGGGCGCTTCACGAGTTGCCAATGCTACCAGCGCAGGGTCGGCAGTATTTTTACACACCCGCATAACATCTTCATAGTGTTTTTCGGGGGAGTCGTCTATGCCCATGGCTTTTTGCCGCCGCGTTCCTCCGGCGCTCATATGACCTGCCGAAAGATGCAAAGTCCCGCCAATTTTGTCGGCTTTCTCAATCACCAGTACTTTAGCTCCCTGTTCGGCTGCCATAATGGCGCATGGCATTCCGGCAGTTCCTGCCCCTACAACAATCAAATCGTATTTTTGAGCTGTATTTTGCCCAAACAATTCAGAAACATCGTGCATCGCAACAAGTCCGATAAGGCCTATTTGTTTAATAAAATGCCGCCGCAGATGCAAATTTTCATTTTCCATTATTTTACGGATATTTATTTAAAAAACTGCTTGTCTGTAAGTTATAAGGCCCTGGTTGCAAATAGTTAATCAAGTTAATCAATTTATTCAAACCTGCAATCAAACAAGTACTTTTTTTAGGTCGGTCTTATTTATGTACCTCTGCCTTCCTGATGCCAACCCAATGGGGCAGTACTACGAGCTTTTTTTTGCAAAACCCTGTTAAACAAGCAATTAATGGAATCCATTATCTGTATTGATGGTGTTGTAGGCGCCGGAAAGACAACCCTTGGTGAGATTGTTGCCAAAGAATTTGCGCCGGAGTTTTTCCGCAAGCCTGCGGACGATAACCCGTTGTTAGACAAGTTCTACTATGACCAAAAGCGATACAGTTTTCCTTTGCAAGTGTATTTTTTGAACAAACGTTTCCGCATGTTAAAAGAGGCGTTACAACTCAGCGGCTATGTGATGGACAGAAGTAATTTACGGCGATGTGATTTTTGCTAAATTGCTGATGCTGGGCGGCAATATGTCGTCGCAAGAGTTTGCACTTTACGAAGAACTGCTGTACAATATGCTGGAACATGTCAGCCGCCCCCGACTGATGGTCTATCCGGATATTACGACGGATAACGCCACTGCACGCATCAAAGAAAGGGGCAGAGATTTTGAGCAAATTGTACCGCGCGACTACTGGGAAGCGCTGAACCAACATTACAATGCCTATTTTAAGCATTACAATTTCTCCGAACTGCTTACGATTGATGCCAATAACTTGGATTGGCGCAAGAGCAAGGAAGATTTATGCTATGTGATTAATCTGATAGACAGTAAGTTAGGTGTGGTAAAAACCCAATAGCCGGACTCATTAGAACGTTCTGTTTTGCCGCAAAGAATTGCTGCGCATTTTTAATCCGATATCCCAAATCCGCGCACTCCAAAATGCTGTCAGGAATCGGTTTTAAACCATTCTAATTGTCGGTTTACTGTAGCAATAAACTCATCGAGACGGTCAGTACGGCGGTCGGTAAAGTAGTGCAACACATGGTTGCCTGTTAGTTCAACATTGATTTGCCAACTGCCCAACCAACCGTAGTAAGCCAAAATAAACCCGCTGATAGCCAGCGATGTACCTATCCAATAGCCTAAAATGCTTTTGTAGGTGGCCAGTGCGGCAAAACTGCCGACAATAGCCCCGATAATCAGCGGAAAAGTCAGCCGTTTGAATTGCAAACTCAATCCTTTTATCTTTTGCAAAGGTAAATTGCGCCGAAGCGATTGGGCTTCAATCAACAGTCGCTTGGCTGTTAGTGAAAGGTGCTGTCCACTATCGGTATGATAATCGCTGATAACATTTTCATGCTGCTGCAACCACGGGTAATAATAGGTGTAGTGATACCACCACTGTTGCGTGGTTTGCCCGCTTACTACCCTGTATTTAAAGTTTGTAGTCGCCATGCTTTTGCAGGTAGTTCACCAATCCGCCTTCGGCAAGAATGTCCATCATTACTTGCGGCAGAGGGGCTGCACGATGCAGTTTACCCGTAGTTTTATTGAGTACGATTCCTTGTGCCAAGTTAATTTCCAATTCATGCCCCGTTTCGATGTCATGTTCGGGGATTTCCAACAATGGTAATCCGATGTTGATGGCATTGCGATAGAAAATCCGTGCAAAAAATCGTGCAATTACAGCCGAAACGCCGGCTGCCTTAATCGCCACCGGTGCCTGTTCACGCGAAGAGCCGCAACCAAAATTATTTCCGCCAACAATAATATCGCCTTTTTGCATACGCGTACGGAAATCAGGGTCGAGGTCTTCTAATACGTGCAAAGACAACTGACTGATATCCAGTGTTTTAGTATATTTACCCGGAATAATTCTGTCCGTATCGATATTATCGCCATAGGCGTGTGCAAATCCTGTTATCATAATCTGTGTTTACTGCTTGCTATGAAAATGTTTTTTCAAATTTAAGCGGTTTGCCGTAAAAAAAGCATTGTATAGCTGCTTTTACCTAATTTCGGAATAAAAACATAAACACATTATATGTCTGACATAATGACGTTTGCTTTATTGTGCTTTACCTCATTCTTTACCATTCTTAACCCGCTTGGAGTGATGCCTGTTTTTATGACCATGACTGCCGATTTAGACAGTGTGGCTAAGACTAAAACAGCACGTAAGGCTGCGCTTACCTCGTTTATCACCATGGTTACATTTGCATTTACAGGTAAGTTGTTGTTTCAGTTTTTTAACATTTCTGCCGATAGTTTCCGGGTAGTAGGGGGTATTATCTTTTTCTCGATGGGCTACGAGATGTTGCAGGCGCGCCTTTCCCGCATGAAGGTCAGTGAAGAAGACATGCGGCAGTATGTTACTGATATTTCCATTACGCCGCTGGCTATCCCGATGATATGCGGCCCCGGTGCTATTACCAATTCTATTGTGCTAATGGAAAGCGCCGGTACTTTTGAAAAAAAAGCAGTACTCATAGGTATGATGGCACTTGTGAATGCCATTGTTTTCGTAGTGCTTTGGGGCTCGGCAAGCATCAGCAAAGCCCTCGGCGAAACAGGCAACAAAATACTAATGCGCCTAATGGGGCTGATAGTAATGGTGATTGCAGTAGAATTTTTCTTCAGCGGCCTGCGCCCGATTTTACGAAATATATTTAATGTGGGTTAAAATGTCAAACTAATTTTACATAGCTGCCCAATAGTTTGATATGGTCGCCGTGCTTAGCCAAAATAGGAGCAATGGCTTCGTCCTCGCAGTGCCCGTCAAAATCTATGAGAAACCAATAATTGAACTTCCCTTTTTGCTTGGCAGGGCGGCTTTCTATTTTGGTAAGATTAACACCTGCCTCGTTGAAGTCATTAAGGAAACTTGCTAAAGTGCCTGCTTTGGTGTCGTTGTCTAACTTAACAACGAGGCTTGTTTTTGAACCTGCTGCTTTCTGGTTGTTAAAATCTTTACTGATAATTAGAAAACGGGTGCGGTTATGTACGCTATCTTCAATGTTTTCGAATAGCAATGGAAGTTTATGGATGGTAGCGGCCACGCGTGCGCAGATTGCTGCTGCATAGGGCTCTTCCGAGGCTAACTTGGCTGCTTTGGAAGTAGATTCCACGGGGATTAGCTCTACATTGCTATCGCCAAAATATTCGTCTAAAAAGCGTTTACATTGCCTAAAAGCAATGTCTTTTGAGTAAATCTTTTTGATATGCGAGAGTCTATCTTCCATAGAAGCAAAAGTGAAGTGAATATCTAACGGTACTTCGGCCACAATTCGCACATCGGAACTGATGAGTAAGTCTATGGTTTCGTGTACAGAACCTTCGCGGTTGTTTTCAATCGGGATAACCCCAAATCGCACCCTGCCGGTTTCTACACTTTCAAAAACCGACTGGATGGTACTCAAAGGAACATAGTCGCTGAGTGCACCGAAGCGGCTTTCGGCTGCCTGATGCGTAAAACTGCCTTCCGGCCCCAGATATGCTACCCGTTCGGGCAGTTCGAAGTGTCGGCTGGCTGCAAATATTTCCAAAAAAATGGCCTCTATTGCCTTTTGAGCAATAGGGCCGGTATTGATTTTATTGAGTCGGTCTAAGATGGCCTTTTCCCGTTCGGGCCTATAAATAACAGCGTTGTTGCTTCGTTTCAAATGCCCTACTTCCCGCACGAGTTCCATGCGCTTGTTAAGCAGGGCAAGCATTTGATTGTCAATAGAATCAATTTGCTCTCTAATTTCTGTTAATTTCTTTTCCATGAAAAAAACAGCCATATGCATGTTTAGCTTTTATCTGATTCTGATTCTCCTGCCTGGTCTGAGCATTGTTGAGGCCGACAGTCCGTTAAGTTTCATCAATTGACGTACAGAAGTACGGTATTTTTGTGCAATTCGCGAAAGCGTATCGCCGCGCTTCACGATGTGGGAAACCACCTGCCGTTGATTAAGCAGGTGTTGGAAATGTTCGGGGCTGAGATGAAAGATGTTGCTGATGATGGTGCCCTTCTCAAAATCGTAGATATACTTAGGGTCAAATGCATAGCCGTTGTATCGCACTTCGTAGTGGAGGTGAGGTCCTGTGCTGCGTCCTGTGTTGCCGCCAAGCCCTATGAGCTGCCCCGCGGAAACGGTATCGCCTATTTGCAGTACTTGTTTACTCAGGTGTGCATAGAGTGTTTCAAGTCCGTTGCTGTGCCGCAATACCACAAAATTTCCGTAACCTCCACGTTCATAGCGCCTGATGCGTACAACGCCGTCAAACGAGGCATAGACGGGGTCGCCTGTGTTCAAGTCCAAATCTACGCCGTGATGCCATCGCCAGCCTCTCATGCCAAATTCCGACGTAAGTTTAATGCTTGCCAAGGGCGGCGACCACCGCTGCTCTTTCAGCGAATCGAACAGTACCAGCGGTATTGTATCGCGTAGTTGGCGGATATCAAATTTGTATGGATTAATAACTTCTGTATCCCAAATGGAGTAATAGTCGCTGATAGTTACCCATGTGGAATCAATATTGACTTCTTCCGATACGATAACGATGTCTTCTTCTGCCACATCGTAGAGGTCGGTTGTATCTTCCCTGAGCAGTGAACGTTTCATGCCCAAGTCCAGAAAATCAAGCGCGGGACGATTTTCATTGAATAAGTCTTTGATAATCAATGAATCGTTGTCGAAGCCTCGTGTTTGGAGGTAATTGCGAAGTGCCCTTCTCATCTGCTCCGACTGTGCGGCATTGCCGTCTTGTATGCCGCTTGAACCACCTGTTGCCAAGTATTTGATTCGTTCAGTGCCGTTTTTATTGGCTACCAGCGTATCGGTTACACTGTTTTCGCCCTGTCCTTTTTCAAAGCCTTTGGTTTGTTTACCGTTAATTAATGCTTCATCAGAAGGCTTCCACCGGCTGCCGGGTATAGTAAACTCTATAAAATCGCCGGAACTTTCTTTCTTTGTCGTTTTTTTCTGTGCCAGCAGCATTTTTGTTGGCAAGAATAATATCAGCAAAAGATAAAAAGTGATAGTGGAGCTTTTTTTCATAAAGCATAATTTGTAGTGAACAATACATAAGGTTTGTAGTGAGGGGCAAATGAAGGGGCGCACAGGTTAGTGCAAGCCCTTTGCAGCAAGAAAACGCTCGGCATCCAGCGCTGCCATACAGCCTGTACCTGCCGCAGTTACTGCCTGCCGATATAAGTGGTCTTGTGCATCGCCGGCTGCAAAAACGCCTTCTATGTTAGTATGGGTAGAGCCCGGCTTGGTTTTGATATAGCCGTTGGCATCCATATCTATAAAGTCTTTGAAAATATCTGTATTGGGCTGATGGCCAATAGCCACGAAGAAGCCCTGAATGGGAATGTCTCGCTCTTCGCCGGTTTGTACATTGCGCACGCGCATGGCCTCTACTTCGTTTTCGCCTAAGATGTCGGCAGTTTCCGTATGCCACAATACCTCTATGTTGGGAGTATTGAGTACGCGCTCCTGCATAATTTTAGAAGCACGCATTTCGCCTCTGCGCACCAGCAAATATACTTTTTTGCAAAGTTTAGATAAGTAAGTGGCTTCTTCCGCCGCAGTATCACCACCGCCTACTACGGCTACATCTTTACCTCTGTAAAAATAACCGTCGCAAACAGCACATGCCGATACTCCGCGACTGTTAAGCCTTTGTTCGGCCGGCAAACCGAGCCATTTGGCAGAAGCACCGGTAGAAATAATAACGGTATAGGCCTCAATCACGTGCGAATCGTCAATGGTTACCCGATGCGGGTAAACAGAAAAATCGACTTTGGTGACTATACCTGAGCGAACTTGTGTGCCAAAGCGCTCGGCCTGACGCTGAAAATCCATCATCATCTCCGGCCCTTGAATCCCATCGGGATAACCCGGGTAATTTTCAACTTCGCTTGTAATAGTTAATTGACCTCCCGGCTGGCTGCCTTGATACAAAATAGGGTTAAGTCCGGCTCTGGCTGCATAAATGGCTGCTGTAAATCCCGCAGGGCCTGAGCCGATAATCAGGCATTTAGTAGTTTCTTGGGTCATAGGTTTGTTTTCCTAAATATGTTGAACGGTGTTAAAGTCGCCTAACAACGATTGCAAAGGTAATTTTTTTGGGCATAAAACCGAACGCAATCATTGGCTTACGGTAACAAACAATCCGTAGGAGTACTTGTCAAGAGCTCTAATGTAAAAAGTTTAACAATTGCTTGCTAAAATGAACAATGTTTATTAAAATTGCAGTGTTAAATATATGTCTTTTGTTTACTTGAAAAACAGCACTAATCATCAGTGTATGGTTTAGAAGGAGGCACACATGGGTGTATTAGAAAGAAAAGAACGTGAAAAACAGGAAATGCGCGAGCTGATTTTGCAAACAGCCACCTGCATGTTTTTGGAAGAGGGCTACGAAAAAACTTCTCTTCGGAATATTGCTGAAAAAATAGAGTACAGCCCGGCTACTATTTATTTGTATTTTAAAGACAAGAAAGAACTGTTTTATGCTATCCATGAGCGGGCATTTGAAAACTTTTTTGTCCATATGTCATCGGCGGAAAAAATTATCAACCCGATGCAGCGGCTGCGCCGAATGGGAGAGTTGTACATAGAGTTCGCTTTTCAAAACCCCGAGCTGTACGACCTGATGTTCATTATGCGTGCGCCTATGGAAGCCATAAAAGAAAGCCGAGCAGAATGGGGCCATGGGCCGCGTTCGTTTGAGTTGCTGCGTACAACAATTATCAACTGCATGGAAGCTAAACTGATGAAGCCTATGGATATAGATGTGGCCGCTCTCAGCATATTTTCTTTTATACACGGTTTTACGTCAATGACCATCCGCGACAGACTGATTATGTATCCGAAAGAAAGCCTCAGGCCACTGCTGGAAAAATCATTGGATAATATGATTGACCTGATGAAAGCGTAATTTTTTCACTTCTACCAAATACTGTTTATCTATTGACACCTCTATTGATTATGAACCTACACCTTACAAAGGCTGCATTTACTCTTTGCCTGCTTCAATTGCTTGCAACCGTTGTCGCTGCACAGGGAAGTATTTTGGAGGAGTACATCAGAGAAGGTTTACAAAACAACGATGCCGTTCGGCAGCAAAACTTTTTATTGGAAAAAAACATGTATGCGCTACAGGAAGCGCGCGGGCTTTTTTTACCGCAAACCGGTATTAACACTACTTACACAACTGCAACGGGTGGTCGCCGCATTAACTTTCCTGTGGGCGATTTGCTCAATCCTGTTTACAGTACACTCAACAGGCTCACCGCCAGCAACCAATTTCCACAAATTACCAATGTAAATGAGCAATTTTTTCCACGTAATTTCTATGACGTAAAAATAAGAAGCATACTTCCACTTGTGAATGCAGAAATTTATTACAATCGTCTGATAAAGAAAGAACAAATTAGTTTTCAACAGGCAGAAGTGAACGTTTATAAGCGTCAGTTGGTAGCCGATATCAAAACCGCCTACTATCGCTATTTGCAGGCAGGGCAGGCAATCGGAATTTATGAAAATGCACTGGCCTTGTTGGCCGAAAACCGAAGAGTTAATGAAAGTTTGGTGCGCAACGGCATGGTCAATGCGAGCGTTTTGGCACGTATAGACAGCGAAATTGCGAAAGTAAAAGCACAGGCCGAGGAGGTACGCAACAATGAGCGCAATGCAGCAGCTTATTTCAACTTCTTGATTAACAGAAATTTAGACGAAAAAATACTTCGCGATACCTTGCTTAGCAACAACCTGACAACCATTGTAGCCTCCGACACGAGCATTGCTGTACGTGAGGAACTTCAAAAACTGCAAAATGCAATCAATATCAACCGATTTGCACTGAGGCTCAACAGAAGCTATTGGTTGCCCAAAGTCGGGGCTGCGTTGGATTTGGGTTCACAGGGCTTCGATTTTGCTTTCAATGACCAAACGCGCTACTTGTTGTTTAATTTGACAATAGACATTCCTATCTTTTCGGGCTTCCGAAATGTCAATAAAATTAAACAAACAGAGCGAGATATACTGGCTTTGCAAGCGCAACAAAGTTATGCAGAAGACCAACTGCGCCTTCAGTTACAAACACTTATTAACAGTTATCGCACGGCAGTAGAGGTTTATAAAGCCAATGAAACACAAGTAGTTAGTGCGCGCCGATTCTACGGCGATACCTTCAAACGTTATCGCGAAGGTCAGGTAAACTACATTGAGTTACTCGATGCACAAACCCAACTGCTCAATGCTCAATTGCAGCTATCCATTGCTCAGGAAAATATTTTAATCAGGCTTGCTGAAATAGAACGCGCACAAGCCTCCTATCCATTATAAAAAATTTATTACTATGAAAAAAATATTGTATTTACTTGTAGTCTCCTCCCTAGCCTTTGCCTGCTCGGATAATCAGGCGGCACAGAAGTCGGCCAAAGACCGCAATGAACCGCCTGCCAAAGGTGAGGTCATTCCCGTAAAACTTGCCGTGGCGCAAGTTCGTGAAATCTCAGAACCCATCAACGCTGCCGGACTGGTTGCATCGGAGAACGAAGCCCGCCTTTCGTTCAAAACAGGCGGAATTATTCGTAAAATCTACGTAGAAGAAGGGCAGAGTGTACAAGCAGGGCAACTGCTGGCTTCGCTCGACCTAACCGAAATTAACGCACAAGCCAAGCAAGCAAGCGAAGGACTTGCCAAAGCCGAACGCGACCTGGAACGTATCACACGCCTCTATGCAGACAGTGTGGCAACATTGGAGCAATTGCAAAATGTAACGACAGCCTACAATATTGCTCGACAAAACGTAGAAATAGCAAAGTTTAACCAAAGTTATTCCGAAATACGGGCAACTTCTGCAGGAAAAATCATCCGCAAGCTGATGAATGAAGGAGAGTTAGTAGGCCCGGGTACGCCTGTGCTCTTTTTGCAGGCAGCAGGTTCGCAAAGCTATGTCATACGTGTAGGCGTTGCCGATAAGGACAGAGTGCGCTTGCAAATAGGCGACCCGGCTGTTGTGCGCTTTGATGCATACCCGGGGCAAGAGTGGAGCGGAAAGGTCAGCAATTTGGCACAAGCTGCCGACCCTTCCAACAGCCTTTATCAAGTAGAAATAAAATTGACAGCCGGCAATATTCCTGCATTAGTTACAGGGCTTTTTGCAACCGTAACCATTACACCAACTATCAATCAATCGTTTGTTGCTATCCCGATTGATGCCATTATTGAAGGCAGAGGCAATGAGGCTTTTGTATTTGTTCCTAAAAATGGCAAAGCAAAAAAATTACCCGTTAAGGTTGCTTTTATTCGCAATACTGAGGCTTTTATCGCAAGCGGGTTGCAGGGTAATCAAAAAATTATTACATCAGGTTCAGCATACTTGACTGAAAATGCAAACATTTCTATCAATCCATAACGTTCGGGCGAGATGAAGATATCAGAATATGCAGTCAAAAACTATCAGTTTACGCTGGTGGTATTTTTGGGCGTTTTATCACTGGGTATTTTTACCTTGTTTAATATGCCGCGCGGAGAAGACCCGGAGCTGCAAAGCCCTCAATTTCCGGTAGTGGTGGTGTATCCCGGCACAAGTCAGGCCGATATGGAAAAACTGGTTGTGAATCCATTGGAAAAACGCATCAGCGAATTAGATAACTTGAAGCGGATTCAATCTACCATATATGACGGCTTAGCCCTTATCAATGTTGAGTTTCTTTACAGCGAAGACCCCGATACCAAATATCAGGAAATGGTGCGCGAGGTAGAAGCAACTCGCAAAGATTTACCAAGCGATATTTTCAGCATTGAGGTGCGAAGAATATCGCCTTCGGATGTAAATATTTATCAATTTGCTCTTATAAGTGCCAATGCTCCTTACGAACAATTGCGAGAATGGTCGGAAAAATTAGAAAAACGCTTAGAAAAAATTCCTGCCCTCAAAAAAGTGAAAACATGGGGCTATCCTGCCAACGAGGTGGAAGTGGTGCTGAATCTGGAAAAGATGGCACAGCAAAAAATTCCTGTTTCAAGAGTGATTGGTGCCATACAAAGTGAAAACCTGAACATACCTGGTGGCAGCCTGAGTGCAGGAACGCGCAAGTTCAACGTCAAATCTAGCGGTGATTATGAGTCAATCGAGGAAATCAAAAATACCATTGTCGGCAGCAACGGTACTAAGGTTATTTACCTGAAAGATATTGCCGATGTTCACACCGACTATGAAGATGAAAAACACCTGACCCGATACAACGGTCATCGTTCGGTTTTTATAACTGCTGCACAAAAAGATGGTCAAAATATTTTGAAAGTTAGGGATTTGGTAGAACCTATTGTTGCCGATTTTCAAAAAGAATTACCATCTAATATTGCTTTTGCCAAAGTTTTTGACCAAACCAAAAGTGTTGAAAAGCGACTCTCCCGATTTGGAATTGATTTCATGATTGCCATTGGGTTGGTGCTTATTACCTTGTTGCCGCTTGGCTATCGGGCATCAATAGTAGTAATGATTTCCATTCCGCTTTCGCTTGCCATTGGCCTGATTTTGCTCAACGTCTTTGGCTTTACCATTAATCAACTCAGTATAGTCGGAATGATTATCGCTCTGGGCATTTTGGTAGACGACAGTATTGTGGTAGTAGAAAACATTGAGCGCTACATGCGCGAAGGCCACTCGCGTATGGAGGCAGCCATTATGGGGACTAAGCAAATCGGGCTGGCGGTTGTAGGGTGTACAGCTACACTGTGCTTTGCCTTTATGCCGTTAATGTTTTTGCCCGAATCTGCCGGAGATTTTATCAGAAGTATGCCTGCGGCAGTAATTTTTACCGTCATTGCATCTTTGATAGTATCTTTAACAATCGTTCCTTTCCTTTCGGGCAGGCTGCTTTCGGAGCACCACAGCCAAGGCGGCAACCGATTCATGCGCGGTTTGCAATGGGTAATTTCCGGTTCATTCAGTCGTGTGCTGAACTGGGCGCTGAAGCATCCGGCATTAACCCTATTGGCAGCAGCACTCATTTTTGGCGGTAGTCTGTTGCTAATTCCGTTGGTAGGTTTCAGCCTGTTTCCCAAGTCGGAAAAGCCCATGTTTCTTATCAATGTAGAAACGCCGGTAGGTACTAATTTGGCAGAAACAGACCGTATTACGCAACATGTAGACAGCATACTGACAACTTATCCACAGATAAAAAATTTTGCCACCAATGTTGGAAAAGGCAACCCACGTATTTACTATAATGTGGTTCAGAGAGAAGAAGCTGAAAATTTCGCCCAAGTATTTGTGCAACTTAACACGACGCGTACAGAGGAAAAAGTAGCACTAATAGATACTTTGCGGCAGCAACTTGCCAACTATCCCAATGCACGCATTGAAGTAAAAGATTTTGAACAAGGCCCACCGTTAGAAGCTCCGCTGGCATACCGCATCATGGGCGACAATTTAGACACCTTGCAGTTTCTGGCAGCACAAATAGAACGAATATTGTTAGAAACCGAAGGCACCATTTATGTCAATAATCCTATCAAAACGATGCCCACAGATTTACGGGTAGTTGCCAATAAAGTAAAAGCAGGAATGTTGGGCGTACCTGTCAGCGAAATTGACCGCATGATTCGTTTGGGGATTGCGGGCTTAAATATTGGTAAGTTCCGCAATAATGCGGGCGAAGAAGCCAATATCAAACTCACGCTTGCCAAAACCGGCAGTGTGCAGGATTTGAGTGTATTTGACCGATTGTACGTGAACAATATTCAGGGAACGGCTATTCCTTTGCGACAATTGGCTGATATTCAAATGGAAACATCGCCCAATCAAATTCGCCACTACAACAGGACGCGCTTTGTAACGGTTTCGTCTTATCTGACTACCGGTTATCTGACCGATAATGTAAATCAGGAAGTTGTCAAAAAATTGGAAAGTTACTCTTGGCCTAAAGGCTATACCTACATGGTGGCAGGCGAGCAGGAAAACAAAGAAAAAAGTTTCGGCGGCCTTGGTACTATTATATTGATTACGGCGTTCGGCTTCTTTGGTATTCTGGTGCTGGAATTTAAAACCTTCAAAAGTACTTTCATTGTGCTTTCAGTCATTCCTTTGGGCATTATTGGTGCTATTATGATACTTTTACTGACCGGCAATACATTCTCCTTTACAGCCGTAGTCGGACTAATCGCACTTGTTGGCATAGAGGTAAAAAATTCCATCTTACTGGTTGATTTTACAAACCAACTGCGCGAAGAAGGGCTTCCATTGGATGAAGCCATCCAGAAAGCAGGCGAGATTCGGTTTGTTCCCATCGTGCTGACCTCATTGACTGCCATCGGCGGCCTGATTCCTTTAGTATTGGAGTACAGCCCTTTGTATTCGCCGCTGGCATTGGTGCTGATTGGCGGGTTGATTAGCTCTACGCTACTTTCACGATTGGTAACACCCGTTATGTACAAGCTGTTGCCGCCGCGCATTGTTGCAAAAGCCTGACATGCAATGCTCAACAGGTTTTGTGCGTCATTGAAATGAATTAATTTTGAAACTGTAAAAACAGATACTTATGCGATTTCAATGGCCGGCTTTTTTGCTGTTTGTTCTGATGATTAGCGCCTGCAAGCCGCGAGAAACTTTCTCTCCCGGCTTTGCTTTGCAAATAAAGGTTGTCAATTTTAATAACCAACCGATAGAAGGGGCAACAGTTATCCTCTATGCTGACCAAGAAGCCTTTATCAATGACCGGCAGGCGATTCCGCCTAAACAGACCGACAGGAACGGCATAGCTATATTTACGGGCCTCCCATTCGGCACTCTGGGGTATTATGCAAGCGTTGAGCGAGGTTCAGCCAATAATTGGAGCGACCCTTTAAATGCCTCCATATCTTTCAATACCCGCGACTTGGAATATACGCGAACGATTCGCATTACTGAATCAACTATTCAAAATGCTCTTGCGGGGAGGTTCAGCCGACGCTGGCGTCGGGTTTCTTATAACCTCAATGGTATAGTGAATACAACCTGTGCGTTTACTCAGGTGTACGAGTTTCGTCGCGACAACTTCATTCATATTTTCAACGCTTCGGGTTGTCCTAATGCAGGGCAGCAAGTCAATGCCACCGTATGGATGGTTGCACCTGACAATCGCGGGTTGATTTTGGGTGGAGCTACTACGGGGCGTCAACTTTCCATCACTGACCTAAAAGCCAGCACCTTTCGCACTACCGAAACTCCGCAGGCTGGTCTGATTATCATTGAAGAATACCAACTCATACAATAAAGCTATGCCTGTACGCATTGTTGAACACTATAAAGCACCTGCTTATTTTTTCAAAAATCCTCATTTACAAACAGTCATACCAAGCCTTTTCCGAAAAGTAAAAGGGGTAAACTACCAACGGGAGCGGATTGAAACGCCCGATGGAGATTTTTTGGATTTGGATTGGGCTGTACAAGGTAGTAGCAAATTGGTTATTGTAACTCATGGGCTGGAAGGCAGTTCAGACAGGCATTATGTAAGGGGATTAATTAAGGCAATGTTCCGCGCAGGCTGGGACGGTTTGGGCTGGAACTGTCGCAGTTGCAGCGGCGAGCCTAATCGTTTACCGCGCTTTTATCATCACGGCGATACACCCGACTTAGACACGGTAGTACAACATGCCATCCGCAAAGGCTACGAACAAATTTTGCTTGCCGGCTTCAGTCTTGGCGGTAGCATGACGTTGAAATACCTTGGCGAACGAGGGGAGGCTGTTGCTCCGCAAATAAAAAAAGGGTTGGCTGTGTCTGTTCCTTGTGATTTGGCAAGTTGTGGCGAAGAACTTTCTAAGCCAGATAAAATTTTTTACACCAACAAATTTTTGCGACGCTTAGAGCAAAAAATCAAGTTGAAATCCCAGATAATGCCTCAATATATCCGCTATGAGGATTTTAAGAAGGTGAAAATTTTCAAAGACTTTGACAACCTGTTTACCGCACCGCTGCACGGCTTCCGCGATGCAGATGATTATTACAATAGTGTGAGTTCTAAAAATTTTTTGGACGGGATTCGCATACCCACACTACTCATTAACGCGCTGAATGACCCCTTTCTAACGGAAGGGTGTTTTCCTAAACAACAGGCAGAACAAAACCCGTATTTGTACTTGGAACTGACCACACAAGGAGGCCATGTGGGTTTTCAACTGCACGGCACCAACGAAACTTACGTAGAGCAACGGGCAATTGAATGGGTAAAAGACCTGCTATAACACTTCAATAATAAAGTTATGGTTGGTATAAATGCAGATATCGGCGGCAACGGTCAGCGATTCGCGCACCATTTCTTCGGCTGAGAGGTGTGTGGCGTGCTTTTTGAGCGCCAATGCTGCCGATTGGGCATACATAGCCCCCGATCCGATGGCAGCTATCTGATTATCAGGCTCTAATACATCGCCCGTACCTGAAATAATGAGGATTTCATCTTTGCCGGCAGCAATCATCATTGCTTCCAAGCGGCGAAGAAAGCGGTCGGTGCGCCAATCTTTGGCAAGTTCAATAGCTGCGCGCTTCATATTTCCACCGTAGGCACTGAGTTTTTCCTCGAAACGTTCCAAAAGGGTGAAAGCATCGGCTGTTGAACCTGCAAACCCCGCCACTACACGCCCTTCGTTGAGCTTGCGGAGTTTGCGAACATTGTTTTTTGCAACAGTAGCTCCCGTGGTTGCCTGACCGTCTGCACCAATGGCGATTTTTCCGTTGTGAGCAATTGCCACTACTGTTGTCGATTTAATACTCGTCGTCTGCATCAGGGTCTTGGTTAGAGATGTATGGTATGCGTTTATTATTTTTGTCAATTTTACTTACCAATGCAATCGAGCGCTTGATAAGGTTGGCATTACCCGGCTGTCCTTGTCCGGGAATGACTTTCTTGGCATCAGCAAAGCGAAAATACAACTTTTCCAGATTTATTGCCCATTCGCTCAGAGATGTTTTGGGGTGAATGGCAGGATAGCAGGCTGTTGGCGATATAATAAAATAACCGGCATGTAACAGTTGGCTATCGGGTAAATAAATTGACAGTCCGCTATCGGAAAAGCCTTTGCCGTGTGGAAAAAATGTAATTTGTCGCTTGCCTATTGTCAGTGATGTATCGCCAACAATAGTAATAGCTACCCGTATTCGGTGGCTCTGTACCAATTCGCGGGCAGTGGCGGAGTCGGCAATAAGGACTGCTCCTCTGCTTTGCAGGTATGCAATAACGGCAATTCGTTCTTCGTTTAATTCATTGATAACAAGGTACTTAATTGGCTTGCCGCCTGCCTTCTTGATATTCTTTTGCAATTGCTTTGCTTGCTTGATATCCCATGGAATACCGCTGAGGATGCCACCGTTTCGTGTTTGGATGTACACCTGATTAGCAGGAACATCTGCTACGGGCAGCCATTTGAAACAGGTGGCAAGGGCTACATCGGGTGTGATGTTTTTCAATGCGACACCGTATTTTACCCGCTCACTGCTTTGCGCCGATGCGTAGTGGACGGTTAAAAATAATAAGCAGCTCATGAGGAGGCATTTACAGCCAGCAATAAACCACGACAAGCTCGCCAAAGTTTTCCCGACGGAGTAGGGGGGAAACAACGTCGTTTTCGTATTGCACCCGCCCATTGATTTGATTGCCATCTAATAATGTGATTCGTAGTTGCGTTCGGAACTCTAATGAGCCAACTCTGTGCCATTTGTAGAGGGCTTCTTTGGCACACCATATGGTAGTAAGTTGTTGCAAATCTGCCGCTTGCCCGATTTCTTCGGGTGAAAAAACGCGTGGAGCTATTTTACGGATGCGTTCATGCGGCCACTCTATGTCTATGCCGCAGGAAGCGCTGCGGTGGATAATGGCTGCCGCAAACCCCATTGTGTGGGAAAGTGATAAACGGGCGGTTTCATGTTCCCAGAAAGGACAGGCGCGGGCATCTTTCTTAATTGCGCCTCCTTTCAGCCCGACCATAGTGGCGAGTTGCTGTGCCAAAACACGGGCGGCGATGCTTTCGCTTAGCTTGGTATGAGATTTTCCTTGCGGAATAGGGTATTTAACTTGGTGTGTTGTTAAAATTTGAAGCAATTCGGGGAGGGTTTCCGTAATTTCCCAAAGCCCCCAAATTGCTTCTTCGCCTACATGACCAATTTTTACGACCGGCAAGGCTGTATTAGTCTAAGCCAAAACTAATACCTACATTAATGCTGAACACGCGATTGTACACATCGCCACTTGCCTTAGTAACATCGGCAAGCCCCAATCCGTAGCGAGCATCTAAGTAGAGCCACTTGGCATCGCCGAGGCTGTAGTGCAGGCCTCCGCCCAGATTCAGACCAAAGTCGGTGTTGCTGTAAATATCTTTGGTATTCACCTTGGTATTACCCACTTGCAATTCCGAATTCATCAAAAAGCCCAAATAGGGTCCTACCATCAGTTTAGGACGCACCTTTCCCTTCCCGAAGAAGTAAGAAAAATGCACAGGTATTTCCAAGTAGTTGATGTTCAGCTTACTGTTGGAGGTTTTGGCACCTTTTTGCGCATAATTGATTTCGGCAGTGATGCCAAAAGTTTCTTTTACGCTATATGTGCCGAAAGCACCGAAGTTGATACCTGTTCGGCTGTCTGTATTGACATTATCGCCTGCGAAATTTGCAAAGTTTAGGCCGCCTTTCAGGCCTACTGAGATAGTGCTTTGTGCGTAGCCAAAAGTCAATGAAACCGTGGCAAAACACAGGGAAAGAATTAGATATTTCATTGAAAGTACTCATTATTGTTGAGCAAAATTAATACTCAACATGATTTTGCACCAAATAAGGTTTCCAACTTTCATCGCCTATGCCCGAAAAATCGCGGAGGAAGACCACATAAGAAGGCCGAAAAGGTGCATAAGGCAGTGGCATGTTTGCTTCTTCGGGTGTATAATCACCTTTTTTGGTGTTACATCTTTTGCAGGCCGTTACCAAATTTGTCCAAGCGGTTTTTCCGCCGCGTGAACGGGGGATAACATGGTCTAAGGTAAGGTCTTCGCGGGAGCCACAATACAAACAACGTCCACCGTCGCGTTTGAAGATATTGTGCCTGTTCAACATTACATTTTTGAAAGGCACATTTACGTAGTGATATAAACGGATTACAGACGGTACTTCAAAGGCGCGTGTTACGGTTCGCAGATAAACATTTTCGACCTTATTAACTACTTCCGCTTTTTCCGAAAACAGTAAAATAAAGGCTTTGTACACACTGCAAACGGTCAATGCCCGATAATCTGCATTCAGCACAAGAACTTTTCTACCCATAATTTAAACGGATAAGAAGCTGATTTTCTGTTTTTTCGTAAGTTACTACACGCGCCCTGAAAACACAAGTGGCTTGCTAATATTCTACTGGAAAACCCGCAGAGGAAAGTTCTATGAATCCGCCTGCATTGAAAACATTGGCAAATCCGGCATCCAGCATTAACTGAGCGGCTTTTCCGCTGCGATTTCCGGAAGCGCAGTAGAGATAGTACGTCTTCGATTTATCATATTGTTCAAATTCGGCTGCAAACTGCCCGCCTAAAAAATCCACATTAGTAGCACCTTCAATGTGGCCTGCTTGGTATTCGGCAGGTGTGCGCACATCTATAAGTACACCTGCATCTTGTGCGCGTTTTTCCCTGAGTTCGTCAGGAGTTAGTCTGATAACAGTCATTTGTTTGAAATGGTTTTAAAACAAAAAATTATTTAGGGCTTTCAGTTTTTTTTATCCCTATGGGGTTAGCTATGGCTTCTCTCATTTCGGTATCGGCCTGTAAGTTTTGCAACTTGTAGTAGTCTAAAATACCTAACTTGCCGCTTCGGAGTGCTTCTGCCATTGCCAGTGGCACTTCCGATTCGGCCTCGATTACCTTAGCGCGGGCTGCCTGCGACTTGGCTTTCATTTCCTGTTCTACGGCAACTGCCATTGCGCGGCGTTCTTCGGCCTTTGCCTCTGCAACTTTCAAGTCAGCACTTGCTTGGTCTATTTGCAATTTGGCGCCTACATTTTCACCAACGTCAATATCGGCAATGTCTATGGAAAGAATTTCAAAAGCTGTTCCCGAATCAAGGCCTTTGGAAAGTACTAACTTAGAAATTTTATCGGGGTTCTCCAATACGTCTTTGTGCGATTGGGAAGAGCCGATGGATGTAACAATGCCTTCACCTACGCGTGCCAAAATGGTTTCTTCGCCTGCACCGCCTACTAACTGCTCAATGTTTGCCCGCACCGTAACACGTGCTTTAGCAATGAGCTGAATACCGTCTTGTGCTACGGCTGCAACGGGAGGCGTATTGATAACTTTCGGGTTTACAGACATTTGTACGGCATCAAATACATTTCTGCCTGCCAAGTCAATGGCAGCAGCTTGCTTGAAAGTCAATTTGATATTGGCTTTATCTGCTGAAATAAGTGCTTTAATCACCGAGGGTACGTGCCCGCCTGCCAAGTAGTGGGTCTCCAAATCGCTGGAGGTCAGGTTAAGACCTGCTTTGGTGGAGGTAATCAACGACTCTACAATGATGCGGGGCGGCACTTTGCGTATGCGCATAAAAACCAAATCCAGCAGCCCCACCCGCACACCAGAGAAGATGGCGGTAATCCACAGATTGATTGGTACAAAGTAGGTAAGCGTGGCGATACCGATAATGATAAGTGCCAGAATGGTAGCCAATGAAACTAAATCGAATCCCATGATATCGTTGTTTGTTTGTGCTATGTTACAACATTCTGTCCGATTAGCCAACTATTTCCGCCAAAAAAGCTACTTGCCTATGCTTGCCGTCGTTTGCGCGGAGGCAAACAATCGGGTGGCAAATGCATAGTGCCTGTGCCAGTATTCTGAGCTGGTAAAGTCTGTAACAATAACGCCTTTACTGGTGGTAGAGTGGATAAACTTATTGTTTCCCAGATAGATACCCACGTGAGTAAGCAGGTTGGAGGTTTGATAAGTATTCGTAAAGAAAACCAAGTCGCCGCGTTGCAACTGATGTGTGCTCAGTACTATTTTGCCGTAGTAAGCTTGTTCCTGCGAGCCATGCGGAAATTCGCTGATACCCGATTGGCGGAATGATACCGCTACCAAACCCGAACAATCAATACCTTTCCTGCTCATACCGCTAAAACTGTGAGGCGTGCCTTTGTAGGTCTCCGCAATGCGTATGATTTCTTCAGCAGTTACTTGCCCGATATCGATTTTCTTACCTAATCGGTTGTTTTTGAATATTTCGGCTTTGGATTTGGCATCGGAAAATTTGCTTTGAATAAAACTTAGCGCACTGTCCAAGCTGATGTCATGAAATTCGGGAGGTGTGTTGCTTTTGTTCTCTTTGGGTGCTGCTTCGATTGGCTGTGCATTTACCTGTTCTTTTTCTTTAACAGGTGCTTTGGCTACTGTTTTCGCTTTTTTGGAAGATGCGCCGGTTTTGCCGGAAGGTTTACAGCTGACTACGGCTAACAAACCAACAGTTGTTAGTAATACAATGGTACGTAACATAGTGAAGGGATAAAATAGGATTAAAACTTTATTACGCAATTTGCAAAACAGTTCCTATTTTTTCGAAAAGAAGATAAGCAAAAAAGGAATAGCAAAAAAAGTCAGCAGCAGGTATAAAAATCCCGCTAAACGATAACGCATAGCAACTTTACCCAGCATTTGTGCCAGTACGAGCGGGAGTTCTTTGACTACGGGAATAAAGAAGAAAATACAAACACCGATTGTATTAAAGAGCAAATGTGCAAATGCAATGTTCAGTGAGGCATATACGTTGCTAAAAGAGGCAAGTAAGGCTGTAAAAGTTGTGCCTACATTAGCACCCATAATGAAAGGAAAAACCTGCCGGAGCGATGCTTTTTTACCGGCTACCAAAGGCACTGCAAACGAAGTGGTAACAGAGCTTGATTGGAGCAGCACCGTAGAAAAAAAACCCCAAAAAAGGGATTTGTAACGCTTGCTAAAAACAATTTGCTCCATTTTTTTACCAACATTGTAAACAAACAGGCTTTTAAGCGTAATAACCAACCAATAAATTGACAGAAACAGTAAGAAAAAGGCAGCAATGGCCGTAACTAAAGGATAGTTGGGCAATAACTGGGTAACATATGTGACCGAATACTCTATCCAACCGTGTGTTCGATTGCCAACAGTTGCATTAGTGCCTGTTACGAAAAGAGAAGACATCAGTATGCAAAGTTTACTTAGAAAGTGGGTGTAATATTCTAACGGCAGAATAATGGCAGCGGTTAGAATGTTAAAAAAACCGTTAAGCGTAGCAGCTGACAAGGCGCGTTGAAACTCTTTGCGGCGGATGATGTGGTTAAAAGCTACGACCGTTGCCGTAACGGTTGTTCCGATATTAGCACCGATAATAATGGGAGAGGCATGTTCAAGGCTGATTGTACCCGAGGCCACTACTGCTACAGTCATGGAGGTTGTGGTAGAACTGCTCTGGATAATAGCCGTAGTCAGTAAGCCGATGAAAAGCCCGATAAAAGGATTGGTTGTAGCCGTTAATATGTTGTCTATCAGTTCTTTACTTAGCATGTTACAGGCCATACTCAACAGGTCGAGCGAAAACAGGAATAACAGGACAGGGCCGGCCAGCCAAAAGATTTTCCAAAAAGAGGTTTTGTAAATCTTACGAATCAGTGTGGGTGAGGAAACATCTTTGGGTTGTTCGCTTATTTTTGCTGTAACAGGCATTTCAACTATTATTTGTCTTACTTTTGTCGATTACTTTTGCAAATGCCCTCTTAAGAAAGACTTCTATTTGCAAAAATATATTGACCGAAAGTTTTATTGTCTGAAATGGCGTTAATTTATTGTTAAAATAGACCTGTTGTGCTATACCTCATTCCACTTCCGCTAACTGATACCTTAACGACTGATAATCTGTTAATTCCGCAGGCTCGTGAAATTATTGCTTCAACCGATTATTATTTAGTGGAAAATGTGCGGACAGCGCGGCGCTTCATCTCATCGCTAAAAACCGGACGGGCAATAGAGCAACTGCGTTTTTTTGAGCTTGATAAGCAAACCAATTTGCAGCAAATAGCCGAGCACTTCAAGGAAATTCCGCCTGATGCTGCCGTAGGGGTAATGTCCGAAGCAGGTTGTCCGGGCGTGGCTGACCCCGGACAGGTAGCTGTGCAATATGCGCACCAAACAGGTAAAAAGGTAGTGCCGCTGGTGGGGCCTTCATCTGTCCTGCTTGCGCTTATGGCATCGGGTTTCAACGGGCAATCGTTTGCATTCCATGGCTACTTGCCCATTCAGAAGCAAGACAAAGTAAAAGCACTCAAACAGTTGGAAAAAGAAGCCGGTCGCGGGCAAACGCAAATTTTCATAGAAACCCCTTATCGGAACGATGCACTTGTAAACGACATGCTGGCACATTTGCAACCACACACACAACTGTGCATTGCCGCACATCTGACCGCACCCGATGAGTTTATCAAAACACAAAAAATCAGCGATTGGCAAAAAAATAAGCCGATACTTGGCAAAGTACCGGCCATATTTCTTTTAGGAAGCCTGTTGTAATTACTGTTTTCAGGAAACAACCTTGTGTGCATGGAAATCGTGTGGTTTGTCATTGCTGATTGCAGGTGGTAAATGCATGAAGTGTTCCGTGCTGTTGGCTATTTTCAAATGAAACTTTTCACCGTCATGATGTAACACGTACAAACACAGATTGCCATGGTCGTATTTATCCATTTCCGTCATCGGTGTTTCTAACAATAAACTAAGGATGATGCGCATAGCTCTTCCGTGCATACAAACAAGCACACGTTCTTCATGGATAGACTGCATGATATGACGGATGGCAATCTTCTGTCTTTCAGCTACTTCCAGTGGGCTTTCTCCTCCCGGTACTTTAACGGTAAGGTCACCGTTGCGCCACGAGTTGAGCATGTCAAAATATTGCAAGTCATCCTCATTGCTCAATACTTTACCTTCTTTGTGTCCCCAGCTGATTTCGTTCAGGCCGGGTAACACCTGCATCGGAACGCCCTTGAGGAAAAAAGGTTCAACGCTTTGCCAAGTTCTTTTGAGTGCAGAGACGTAAATTTTATCAAAATTTACATGGCGGTAATGCTCGAAAAAGGCTTGTGCTTGACGCCTGCCGGTATCGTTCAAATTCGAATCAATACCACTACCCTGCACGAAACCACGCTTATTAAATTCAGTTTCTCCGTGCCTTATAATGTAAAGTTCTTTCGTTGCCAAGGGTAAAAATGTTTTTCAATAAATTCAATTAGGGTGTAAGTGTGTTTTCTTTCATATTAACTTGAATAGGCATTACTTTGTTAGCCTTTGCAAAAAATTGCGCAAATTTAACTATCCTTACACATTTGATAACAACTATTGAGCCACTCTTTATGATGAAATTTATTAAGCAAGTTACTTTGGAGCAGATAAACGCACACCGCCGTGAGGATATGACCACTCATTTAGGGATAGAGTTTATAGAGGTAGGTGAAAATTTTCTTGCAGCCCGTATGCCTGTGGATGACCGTACCCGTCAGCCTATGGGATTGCTGCACGGCGGGGCTTCGGTGGTGCTTGCCGAAACGCTTGGGAGCATGGCGGGTTTTCTTATGTTGCCTGAAGGCAAGGTTTGTGTAGGTTTGGAAATTAATGCCAATCACATACGCAGCGTGCGCGAAGGATATGTGTATGGCAGAGCCACGCCGCTGCATATCGGTAAAAACACGCATGTGTGGGATATTAAAATACACGACGAGCATCATCGGTTGGTGTGTGTAAGCCGTTTGACACTCGCCGTGATTCATGCGGAGTAAACTATCGGCAACTTGCCTGCATTTCTACTATCGTTTGGCGTTCACCTTTGATAAGTGATTGCTTCCATTCATTGCAAGCAGATTTTTTATTGCCTGTTGCAAGGTAGGCCAGCCCTAAATAATAGTGAATGTCATCGGTAGCGGGATTCATCTGAAAGGCTTTTTGCAATACGGCCAGTGCACTGTCAGGCTTGTTTTCTTTCAAGGCTAAAATTCCGCCGTTGCGAACAGCCCAACTGTTATTGCTGTCATAATAAAGGGAAAGTTGGAGGTCTTCTCGGGCGGCTTTTAGGTTGCCGGTCATCATATGTACAAATGAACGGTTGTTGAGGTAGTATGCCTGTCGGGGATTTTTGGCAAGTGCCTGATTGAGTTGATTAAGCGCTTCGGCATACTGCCCCTTTGCTATCAGAACAGAGGCTACATTGTTGAGTGCAAAGTCATTAGCAGGTTGCAGTTGAAGTGCTTGCTGAAAGTCTTTCATGGCCAATTCATATTGCTTTTGCGCAAACAACAAAGTGCCGCGGTTAATATATGCATCTGTATTGCGAGCATCTAATCTGATGGCTTCCGTAAAATCGGCCAATGCTTTTTCGGGTTGCTTCATGCGGGCAAAAATAACTCCGCGACTGACAAAAATATATGCCGAATCTTTGTAAACAGGTATCACTTTTTCAATATCGGCCAGTGCTTCTTCCATTTTACCTATTTCAAAAAAGGCATTAGAGCGGTTGTAATAAGCATCCGTAAACGTACTGTCAGCTCTTAGCGCACCCTGATAAGAAAAAATGGCAGCCTCATGCCTGCCCAGTGCAGCCTCTGCTACACCCCAGTTGTTCCATGCATCGGCAAAAGAACTGTCTTTATTAACAGCTTCTTTAAACAATCGGATGGCTTCCTCATAGTTTTTCTGTTGAAGTGCTGCTTTGCCCCGCAGAAAAAATTTACCCGCCTCTTTATTGACTTTACCTGCTTCATCGGACGAGCAAGCTGCTGCCAGTACAAATATTGCGACTGCCAGCATTGGTGCAAGTATTCTTTTCATCACCTTTTTATGATTTCCCATAGGAGAGTTATTAACTTGAACGGCGAAATAACTACCTAACCGTATGCAAATATACACTCCCCAACAGCGTCTTGCTATCCATGTTTCACTAATACTGCTGCTTGGTTGTGCCATTCTGTACGGGCTGCTGGATTACATACCCGCCTTGATAGGAAGCATCATTCTATATGTATTGTTCAGAAAAATGAACCTTTTTTTCACACAAAAAAGAAAGTGGAAATCAAGCCTTAGTGCTATTCTCATTATTGTGCTGTCTCTGTTTATTATCATTATACCGCTAATTACCACAAGTGTGATGATAGCCAAAAAGGTGATGGTGTATGCGGCCAATACCTCTGTATTGGTTAATTACCTGATAGGATTTTTGAAAAATCCCATGATAGTTGAGTTTCAAGAAGTAACCGGCTTAGACTTGCAAAACCCCGAACTGCTTCAGAAAATTGCAGGAAGGGTCGGGGAGTTTGCAACCAGTCTTTTTACACCGATTCTTTCCAGTACATTGAATTTATTTGTCGGCATCAGTGTTATGTACTTCATCCTTTACTATCTGTTTGTCAATGAGCAAACAGTTATTAACGGGATTTACTACTACCTGCCCTTTGACGCAACAACCGTGCACCAAATGTTTATCGAACTGGAAAACAACGTGAAAACCAATGTTTTAGGGCAAAGTTTGATAGCATTTATTCAAGGAGCGTTAGTCTCCGTAGGTTTCTTGATTTTTGGCATTCCCGATGCACTTTTTTGGGGTATCATCAGTTTTTTCATGGCATTTATTCCTGTTTTGGGTACACCTTTGGTTTGGGTGCCTGCCGGCCTGATAGCTATTAGTCAGGGCAATACTTTTGGCGGTGTAGGTTTGATTATTTACGGCGCAGTACTTGTAATGAATATTGACAATGTGCTTCGCTTTTCCATAGCGCGGCAATTAGGCGATATACACCCGCTGATTACCATTTTGGGAGTAATATTCGGAGTTAATTTTTTCGGTATTCTTGGCTTGGTCATAGGACCCTTGTTGATTTCTTACTTTTTGGTGCTTGTAGAAGCCTATAGACGAGAATATGCAAGAGATTGATAAAGAGGTACTTACTTATATTATCGGTTTTGCCGATTTGCTTTCCATTGCCCAACCATTATTAGGTGGCCAAAAAAATCCCTGTCAGGATTAGCCGATAGGGATTTTGGTAAGAGGCTGGCAAATTTATTTGTTTTTGTAAAACATCAGTCCAACAGATATTACAAGCACTGCTATCAGCACGTAAGAAGCAATCATGGTTAGCAAGCTGCCTTGGCGATAAATAGCGGGGTCAAACTTGCAAACAATTGTGTGTTTCCCTTTAGGAACAGCTAACCCGCGCAGTACATAATTGACGCGAACAAACTCACCCGCATCTTGTCCGTCAATCTTTACTTGCCAACCATCGGGATAGTAGATTTCGGAAAATACGACAAAACCATCGGCAGGGCTGTCATACGCATAAGTCAGTTGGTTGGGGGCATAAGCTGTGAGTTTGATGCTTGCACCCGCACGCGGGTAGCGTCCGGCCTTTACCTGTGGAAACTTCGCAATATCAACTACTGCCACAGAGTCAGGAGAAAGATTGGCAAGAGCTGCCATTTCTTCATCGGCGCTGTTTACGGCTTTCAGTTCGCCGATAAACCACGCATTACCCAATGCCGCAGGGTTGCGTAGCACACCTTCCGCACTGCCCGGATTCAGGATTAAATACCTTGTGTTGAGCATGTTAAGTGCAGGCGTGCGACTGAAATCAGGCATGCGGCCTTTCTGCAGGCTATCCATCACCAACTTAATCTCTGCTTCTAAACGACGGTTAATCAAATCCTGATAGCGACGGAGTTTAGCGGCAAAATAGCCGCCTACAGACTTGTGGTAATAAGAGGTTGCCGCATCATTGAAGGGATTGCTCAGGTTCAGCACGCGGTAACTTAGGTCTTTGTCTTTCAGAATAGCCTCATCGGCAGGGCTTGGTGCATGTGCAACTTCTTTGGCTTTTGGTTGGAAAGAATCATTATTCAGATAGCGCTTGCCTACGTTCCAATTGTCAAATATAATCAAGCCGCCAACAACGGCAGTAACGATAGCCAGTCCTACTTTTTGCTTGATATGCAGGTAAATCAGCAAAGCTGCTGCCGAAATAAGCAGGAACGAGCGGATGGCATCGCTGCGGAACATTGCTTGTCGGTCTGCTTTGACTGCATCAATCAGGCTGCCGAATTGCTCGTCGGCCGGTCCGCTAAAACTGAACGAGCCGCTCATGATGAAAAACAACGCACAAAGGCCGCCGGTAAGTGCAAATGCAATTCCCAGTTTTTTGAACCAATCGGGATGTTCTTTTTCAGAAAGGAAAAGCGTGCGCTGCAAGCCCATAGCCGCACCGATAACCATCAGCATAACCGCAAGGCTCAGCGCCATGGAAACGGAGCGGAACTTGTTAAAACCGGGAAAATAGTCAAACATGAGGTAGTTGAACGACGCAAAGTTGCTTCCCCATGAAAACATGAACATGAGCAATACTCCCCCCAGCATCCAATAGCGTTGTAGCGGGGTTGCTATCATAAGAAACCATACAAACAAAAAACAGATGATAGCACCTGCATATACAGGAGCGTTAGTAAACGGCTGGTCGCCCCAATACATGAAAGGCGAGCGCGTAGTAAACTGCATAAACTCTTGATTGCCGATTTGCCCCGAGCGCATCACATTTTCCAGAAAGCGATAAGTTGCACCTTGGGGGTTGAGTTTCTCGTTGTTACTGCCCCCGTAAAAATTGGGCAGTATGAGTGTGAAAGTTTCTGCAATGCCCTGACTCCAACTGAAAGCATAATCGCGGTTGAGACCATCCTGTGGATTAGCGGCTTCTTCGCCGGGCAGTGGCGTGAGTTCCGCCTTGCCTCGTTGCGAATATTTGCCGTAATCTGCTGTTGTAAGCAAGCGGCCTGAGTTGGCTGCTACCGCAAGTCCCGCAGCCAATGCCAGCACTCCCGCAGTTTTGGCAAACTCAGGAATTTTCTTTTCCTGAACGGCGCGAATCAGTTCGGCAAGCACATAAATTGCGCAGACAAATGCCAGATAGTAGGTGATTTGCAAGTGGTTGGCGCGAATTTCAAGTGCTAATGCAAGAGCGGTTAATGCAAAGCCTTGTAACAGTTTACCCCTGAAAGTCAGATAAATACCGGAAAGGACGAGCGGAGCATAAGCAATTGCCCATGCTTTGGTCATATGACCGACTTCAATAATAATAAGGTTGTATGTTGAAAGCCCGAAAGCTGCCGCTGCTATTGCCGCTACATAAGGGCTTACCCCAAAAACGGCAAGTGCAATAAACATGCACAGCATCGTCTGAAATAACATATGTGCCGTTTGCCCTGAAAAAAACACGCCTTTGAAAATGCGGTCAATTACTGCAATAGGCCGGTCGGGAAATACAGGATTCAGCACATATACGGGCATACCGCCAAACATGCTGTTTGTCCACATACTTGGCTCGGGGTTCGCTGCGTTAAAATCGCGCACCTCCTTAGAGCCACCTTCGTAGCGGATAATATCATCCTGCGCAAGAGATTTTCCTTCAAAAACTTCGGGCGAAAAGTAAACGGCAGTTATGGCATAAAAAGCAAGAATGCTGATAAGATAAGGCAACACCTTGCCAATCGTGAGTTGTTTCATGTAATATGCAATGAATACTTAGCAGACAAAGGTAATTAAAAAGTAAGTGTATATTTGCATAAACATTTCTTTCAACATGCAACTGTTTCAATTGCCTGCTCGCAGCGAGTGGCCTGATTTAGTGGCAAGGCCTGCCTTAGACCTTAAAGCAATAGAAAAAAAAGTAAAGCCGATTATCAAAGAGGTAAGAAAAAACGGCGATGCTGCTTTATTTAAATTTACCAAAAAGTTTGACGGTGTTAAGATTAAGCAGTTTGAGGTTTCACAAGCGGAATTTGAGGAAGCCGAAACCTTAGTTTCCGATGAATTGAAAGCAGCCATCTGCACCGCACATCAAAATATTCACACCTTCCATTCGCACCAACACGAACATTTTCCACCCGTTGAAACCATGCCCGGTGTGCGTTGTTGGCGGAAGAGTGTACCGATTGAAAAAGTAGGGCTTTATATACCCGGCGGCACTGCTCCGCTATTTTCTACTGTTTTAATGCTGGCTACTCCGGCTGTTATTGCAGGTTGCAGAAGCATCGTCATGGTTACTCCTCCGGGGCGCGACGGGAAAATCAACCCTGCTATTTTGTTTGCTGCCAAAGTGGCAGGTGTACAAAAAGTTTACAAAGTAGGCGGAGCTCATGCCATTGCTGCCCTTGCTTTTGGTACAGAAAGTATTCCCAAAGTAGATAAAATTTTTGGCCCGGGCAATCAGTTTGTAACTGCTGCCAAACAGTTGGTTGCTAAAAGGGGAACAGCCATTGACATGCCGGCGGGTCCATCGGAAGTGGCTGTTTTGGCAGACCACACCGCCAATCCTGCATTTGTAGCCGCCGATTTGCTTTCGCAGGCTGAGCACGGTATTGACAGCCACGTATTGCTGGTTACAACCCATGAACCCCTGATAAGTGATGTTGTAGATGAAATCCGCGAGCAGTTGAGCATATTGCCGCGTCGTGCATTAGCCGCCGCATCGCTGACGCACAGCAAGTGCATAGTGGTTGCCAATCAAGAAGAAGCCATAGACTTGTTGAATGAGTATGCCGCCGAGCACCTTATTTTGTCTGTTGCCAATCCTGACGAAGTGGCCAATAAAATCATCAACGCCGGTTCTGTATTTTTGGGGCACTACACTCCCGAAGCCGCCGGTGATTACGCTTCCGGCACCAACCACACACTGCCAACCAATGGCTATGCGCGCGCCATCGCAGGTGTTTCGGTAGATAGTTTTGTAAAAAAAATTACCTATCAGCAGATTTCCGAAGAAGGATTGCGCAATATCGGACCGATAGTGGAAACCATGGCCGAAGCCGAGCAACTGCATGCTCACAGACAAGCTGTAACTATCCGATTGCAATACCTTGCCAATCAGCCTGTCGAGCCTGTTGAAATAATCTCTTCCGACAACTAATCAGATGATTATGGCTACACTTTACGAAGTTGCTTTGTCATTCATTCCCCAAATCGGGAGCGTGTTGGCAAAGCAACTTGTAAGTTATTGCGGTTCTGCCGAGCAGGTTTTTAAAATCAGCAAGGGAAAACTTCTCAGAATACCTAACATCGGCGAAAAAATTGCCCAACTGATTAGTGAACATCAGATGGAAGCCCTCAAAAAAGCAGAGTCGATACTGAAACAAGCCGAAAAAGAGCAGGCCAAATTGTTATTCTATACCGATGCCAATTACCCGCTGCGGCTCAGGCAGTTTGCAGATGCTCCCGCAGTCATCTATTGGCAAGGCAATGCCGATTTGAACGCATCCGTAATGGTAGGTATAGTGGGTACACGCAAGGCAACCAAGTATGGCAAAGCCATTACCGAGCAAATCATTGCCCAATTGCAGCCGCTGAAAGCAACTGTTATAAGTGGACTTGCTTACGGTATTGACATTATTGCACATCGCGAGGCACTCAAATATGACTTGCCGACCATTGGCATAATGGGAAGTGGTTTAGACCGCATTTACCCGCATGAGCACGCCTCCACAGCCCGTCAGATGATTGCCAACGGCGGACTTTTAACAGAATACACCTTTGGAACATCGCCCGCAGCGCCTCATTTCCCCAACCGAAACCGCATCATAGCTGCCCTTTCAGATGCTGTTATCGTGGTTGAAGCTGCTGCCAAAGGAGGGGCGCTTATCACGGCAGAGTATGCCAATCAGTACAACCGCGAGGTATTTGCCGTGCCGGGTAATTTGGGACAAACCTATTCAGAAGGTTGTAACTATCTGATTCAGAACCACAAGGCACATATTTTTACCTCTGTAGAAGCAATGGCAGCCGCCATGAACTGGCACAATAAAACCCAAGGACAGGCAAGCAAATCAACCGTAAAATTGCATCAAGCAAGTGTTCTGAATTTAGCCAAAGAAGAGGCAGAAATATATAGCCTGCTGAAACAGCATGGCGAAATGCACTTAGACGATTTGGGCTGGCAAAGCGGCCTTGGCGTATCGCAAGCAGCTGTGGTACTGCTAAGCCTTGAATTTCAGGGACTTGTAAAATCCTTACCCGGGAAAAGATTTATTATCCTCTAAGGTATGGATTCTTTGAAGTTCTACATCGCAGATGAGTAATTTAACAGCCGACCGAAAAACTACGTCAGAAAGACAAAGCATCTTTTGAAAAAAACGTTTTTTATCAGGTCGCAAGTATTATGCCGCTTCTTCTTTCGCATCGGGCAGAACGGGCGAATCCATTTCAATCCGCAGATTATCAATGATAAACTGCTGGCGTTCAGGACTGTTTTTGCCCATGTAATAGGCAAGCAATTTATTGATGGGGGTATCTTTTTTGAGAATAATCGGCTCTAAACGCATATCCTCACCGATAAAACGACCAAATTCATCAGGAGAAATTTCACCTAAACCTTTGAAGCGGGTGATTTCGGGTTTGCCTCCCAATTCCTTGATAGCAGCCTGTTTCTCCTCTTCCGAATAGCAATAAATGGTTTTTTGTTGGTTTCGCACGCGAAAAAGGGGCGTTTCCAGAATATAAATGTGTCCGTTTTTCACCAAATCAGGAAAAAATTGTAGGAAGAAGGTAAGTAGCAGCAGTCGGATGTGCATACCGTCTACGTCGGCATCGGTTGCAATAACGATTTTGTTATAACGCAATCCTTCTAAGCCGTCTTCAATATTCAGTGCGTGTTGCAGCAAATTGAACTCCTCGTTTTCGTAAACGATTTTTTTGGTCATGCCGAAGCAGTTCAGCGGCTTACCGCGCAGGCTGAACACTGCTTGGGTCTGCACGTCGCGGGCTTTGGTCAGGCTGCCGCTGGCAGAATCGCCCTCGGTAATAAAGAGGGTAGAATCAAAACGCCGCTCGTCTTTGCCTTCGTTGAAGTGCAAACGGCAATCGCGCAGTTTTTTGTTGTGCAGGTTGGCTTTCTTGGCGCGTTCGTTGGCAAGTTTTTTAATACCTGCAATGTCTTTGCGTTCACGTTCCGACTGCAAAATGCGTTTCAGCAAAGCATCGGCTACGTCCGGATGTTTGTGCAGGTAATCGTCTAAGGCTTTGCTGACGAAGTCATTGACAAACTTTCGGATAGTAACACCATCCGGAGCAATATTTTCGCTACCTAATTTGGTTTTGGTTTGCGACTCAAAAACGGGATCCTGTACGCGAATGGCAATGGCACCAACAATGGAGGCGCGAATATCGGAGGCTTCAAACTGTTTTTTGTAAAAATCGCGGAGGGTTTTCACAACAGCTTCGCGGAAAGCGGCCAAATGCGTACCGCCTTGCGTAGTGTGCTGTCCATTGACAAATGAGTAATACTCTTCCCCGTACTGGCCGGTGTGTGTCATTGCTACTTCTATATCATCACCGCGCAGGTGGATGATAGGGTAGCGCATATCTTCCTCATTGGTTTTGCGGCTGAGCAGGTCGGCCAAACCATTTTTGGAGAAATATTTTTGGCCATTGTAATGAATGGTAAGACCGGCATTCAAGAATGCATAGTTCCAAATTTGGTCTTCTAAAAACTCAGGGATGAAGTGATAATGCTTGAAAATGGTGTTATCGGGCTCAAAAACAACCCTTGTGCCGTTTTTTTCAATGGTTTTAGTGATTGGGTGGTCGTATATCAGTTCACCACAGGCAAATTCTGCCTTTTTGGATTGGCCATCGCGGAATGACTCCACACTAAAATAGGAGCAAAGTGCATTAACGGCCTTAGTACCCACACCGTTCAATCCGACAGACTTTTGAAACGCGCCGCTGTCGTATTTACCGCCTGTATTAATCTTGCTTACGCAGTCTATGACTTTTCCCAAGGGGATGCCACGCCCGTAGTCGCGCACCGTTACGCGGCGGTCGGTGATGGTAATGTCAATTTGTTTGCCATGTCCCATCATGTGCTCGTCAATACTGTTGTCTATAATTTCTTTGACGAGTACATAAATGCCGTCGTCGTGCGCTGAGCCGTCGCCGAGCTTACCTATGTACATGCCCGGGCGCAGGCGGATATGTTCGCGCCAGTCTAAGGACTTTATACTGTCTTCGGTATATGCGGTTGCTGTTGCCATGTCTTAATATCGGTTGAGCACAAACCAACACAGTTTGCTTGCTGCTTTGCAAAGGTAACAAATCAGCTACGTACCGACAAGAAAAATCACTTAAAATTGATTTTGATTCATAATTATTAACACCTTTGAGTTTGCTGCGTATTGCTTAACTTCGCATCCACAACCGAAAAATAGAATCTTTTTATGAGTTTACTTGCCGTAGGCACTGTTGCCTTTGATGCTTTAGAAACCCCGTTTGGCAAAGCCGATAAAGTTGTTGGCGGTTCTGCCAGTTATATTACGCTGTCAGCTTCTTATTTTGCTCCCAAGGTGAATTTGGTAGCAGTCGTAGGCTACGATTTTGACCCTGCCGATATTGCCAACTTTCAAAAGCATGGTATTAACACAGAGGGATTGCAAGTAAAACAAGACAAAAAATCATTTTTTTGGGCAGGCCGCTACCATAACGATATGAACACCCGCGATACGTTGGTAACGGAGCTGAACGTACTGGAAGATTTTGACCCGATTATCCCCGAGAGTTACCAAGATTGCGAGGTGCTGATGTTGGGCAACCTTACCCCGTCTATCCAAACAACAGTTATTAATCGCCTGAAAAACAGGCCAAAACTGATTGTAATGGATACGATGAACCTTTGGATAAATATTGCCATGAATGAGTTGCGCCACACGCTCACGCTGGTGGATGTACTTTCCATCAACGACGAAGAGGCGCGCCAACTGACGGGGGAATATTCGCTGCGCACAGCTGCCCGCCGCATCCACGAGATGGGACCTAAGTATGTGATTATCAAGAAAGGAGAGCACGGAGCTTTATTATTCGGTGAAGACAAAATGTTTTATGCACCAGCCTTGCCGCTGGAAGAAGTATTTGACCCTACCGGTGCAGGAGATACCTTCGCGGGAGGCTTTGTCGGCTACCTTGCCAAAATCAAAGATTACTCTTTTGAAAGCATGAAACGCGGCATTATTTATGGCTCGGCAATGGCATCATTCTGCGTAGAAAAATTCGGACTTGAGCGCATCATCGGCTTGTCGTACAGCGAAATAGAAGAACGTGCGGCACAGTTTCATGAGTTGGTTAGGATTGTTTAATTTCTGCTGACATGAAAACCTTACAGGTATTTGGCATCATTTTGATAGTATGGATTGCATTCTTCTATGCAACGGGGTTGCTCACAGCAGGCTTACATCCGGACATCGACCCTTACGCAAGTCTAGGAATAGATGTTTATTACCAAAACGGAAAAAATTTCTTGCAGGACTTAGAAAAAATTTTTAACAATGTCTTATTTAATAAGTCAGGATTCGGCCTCTGGGGCTATATCATATTTGCATTTTTTGCTAAGTTTTTTGGCGCAAACATGATAGGCATCAGAGCGTTTTTTATGTTGTTGGGCACTTCATCTTTCTTCATGCTTTATCTAACTGCCATACATATGGGGTGGTCGCGGCGCACTGCTTTGTTATTTCCGTCGGTGCTCATGTTTGGCACACAGTTTTGGATATGGTACAACATGTGCGGTGAGCCTGTGGGGGTATTTTTTACTTCATTAACTTTTCTTTGCCTTACCATTGCTGCTAATCGCAACAGCATCAAATGGTTAGTACTTTCGTTTTTGAGCATAATTGCTACTACGCTTTCCAAAGAAAGTTTTATATTGCTGTTACCTGCTTTTGTGCTTTTTTACGTGTGGCGGTTAAATACTATCCACGCGAGTTGGACGTGGCAACAACTGATTGTAAAGTCTCTGCCGCTTGCCATTCCTACGACTTTGATATTCTTGGCAGAAATTGCTTACATCATTTTGTATCTTGGTGCGAGTGCACGAGGGGTGGGTGTATCTGTTAAAACTTCTGTTAGTACTTATATCAGAGTGTTTTTAGATTTTTTTGCTACTAATGAGCTATACATCTATCTTTTCAGCGGCATATTTTTGTTGTTAAACTTTTTGCAAAAAGATACCATATTTTCGTATCTGAAAAATAAAAACTTCCTAATACTGTCGCTTTTTTTAGTAGCCATATTGTTACCTCAAGTGATTCTTCATGCACAGTCAGGCTGGGTAACGCGCTATTTGTTTCCTGCCTTGTTTGCTTCGGCTTTTGTATTAGCTTTGATGCTGAATGCTTTGCAAGACAACATTAAATTGTATAATTTTTATACATTGATGTTGCTGATGAGCATCGGAGCGGAAATGTTGCCCAAAATTTCGGACAACCCTGAGCAAGCATTCAGGCAATTGCGAAACTACGTAAGTACCTGCGAAGCTACCGAAGGGGTAATACAATCCGTTGTTTCTCAAAGCAATAAACAAGACAAGTTGCTCCTTGTCAGCAATCCAATCGAACGCTACGTCTGGGCACCGGATTTTCGGTCAATTTTCCATTCGCTGTACGGCAAACAAGACATTCATATATTACCGGTATTTCCACCTTATGAATATGACGAGACAGCACAGCAACGGATTAACGCCATGATGTCACTGAATGCCTCATTTGCGCAAACGGACAAAAGTCAAATTCACGATATTGTCATTATGCCGTTTATTGAGCGTTTATTCATAAAGGAACATCAAAGTTGGTTCAATCCTAACGATTACGAACGATATACCTTTTGGCGCTTGGTACACTATCGCAAGAAAAACAGATAAATGAACACAAGCAAAACAGATATTTCCGTCGTCATTCCTGCCTACAACGAAGACGAATCCCTACCGGAGTTATGTGCGTGGATTGACAGGGTCATGCAGGCAAATCGCTTTGCTTATGAAGTAATTATCATTGACGATGGCAGCACAGACCGCACATGGGAGGTTATTAAGCAGATTGGGGAAGGAAATACTGCTGTCAGAGGGATTTCATTCCGCCGCAACTACGGCAAATCTGCTGCGCTCCATGTAGGCTTCCGCGCTGCTCGGGGCGAGGTAGTCATTACGATGGATGCCGACATGCAAGACAGCCCCGACGAGATACCGGCACTGTACGAGATGATTGTCAAAGATAAATTTGACATGGTATCAGGCTGGAAAAAGAAACGATACGACCCGCTTAGTAAAACCATCCCGACCAAACTTTTTAATGCAGCCACACGAAAGGTATCAGGTATTTATTTGCATGATTTTAACTGTGGGCTTAAAGCCTATCGGCAGGCAGTTGTAAAAAATATTGAAGTATATGGCGAAATGCATCGCTACATACCATTGCTTGCCAAGTGGGTTGGGTTTAAAAAAATAGGAGAGAAGGTAGTAGAACATCGCCCCCGAAAATACGGTGTAACCAAGTTTGGTCTGGAACGGTTTATTTACGGCTTTTTGGATTTGATGTCTATTGTCTTTGTGGGCAAATTCCGCAAACGACCGATGCACTTTTTTGGTACTATCGGGCTGTTGGTGTTTTTATTGGGCGGTGGAATAGCATTTTTCCTGACACTTGAAAAGTTTATCAAATCGCAGCCGGGGATGCCGCCGCCACGCGATGTGGTAGATCAGCCGCTGTTTTTTTTGGCATTAACCGCCGCCATCATCGGCACGCAATTGTTTTTAGCGGGATTTTTGGCTGAAATGATTTCGCTTGCCTCACCCAACCGAAACGATTATGTGATAGCGGAACGCTCTAATTTTGATGCAGCCGACCATGTTAAGGATTGAAGATGTATCCGTTACTTACCCAAATGCTTCTCAACCTGCCCTCAAAGCAGTCAGCCTCGACGTGCAAAAGGGTGATTTGGTCGCAATCATAGGTGAAAGCGGTTGTGGTAAAACAACTTTGCTCAGGTTAATAGCAGGATTAGAAAAATCACAAAAAGGCAGCATTAGCATAGGGGGTAGGGTGGTAGCTTCTCCTACCAAATGGCTCAAACCCGAAAAGCGAAAAATCGGCATGGTTTTTCAAGATTATGCGCTTTTCCCGCACCTGAATGTTGCAGATAATGTGTGTTTTGGACTTTCAGAGGATAAGTCGCTGCAAAAAAAGCGCATGGGAGAGGTGTTGGAATTAGTTGGCCTGACCGGATACGAAAAGCGATACCCGCATCAACTGTCAGGCGGACAACAGCAAAGAGTAGCCATTGCACGTGCACTTGCCCCTCGTCCCGAATTGCTTTTGCTGGATGAGCCTTTCAGCAATTTGGATGAGTTGTTGAAAGACCAAGTGCGCGATGAACTGTTTGATTTGCTGAACAATTTAAATATCACGACGCTGTTTGTTACACACGATACGCGCGATACGCTGGCAACTGCTGACCGGATTGCCGTCCTTAAAGAAGGTGTGCTTCAGCAATATGGCAAACCGCAAAGTTTATACTATGAACCTGCAAATGAGTACGTTGCCATATTTCTGGGAAAAGCCAATCTCATACCGGTACACGATGGAACAGTTTTGCAATCTCCTTTAGGCAACTTTATCAAACCGCCTCATATAAACTTTCCTGTGGCCAATATATGTATCAGGCCGGAGAGTATCCACCTTGCGCCGACATCTCCGTCTCAGGGTGAGGGAGTAGTAAAAAAAATCCGCTTCTTTGGCAGTTATTGCGAATATACCATTGCAGGAAAGGGCTGGCAACTGATTGCCAAAACCCAATTCATCCCTGATATTCAAGTAGATAACCATGTGGATGTAACTATTAGCCAATATGCTTGCCTGCCATAAAACTTGGCGATAAAATTGCACATAAGTAAAAAGAAACCATATCACTACTGCCATGAGGCTTTTAACAAACACTATTGTTTTCATATTTCTTTTGATGGCGGCCTGCCAAACCGTGCCTGTTACAGGTAGAAAGCAACTCAGCCTGATTCCGCAGAGTGAACTGCTCGCTATAAGTGCCACTCAATACAGTCAGTTTCTGCAACAAAATCGCCTTTCTACCAATGCACAGGCTTCTGCAACCGTCAAACGAGTAGGGTTGCGCATCAAGGAGTCCGTAGAAAAGTACATGGCAGAAATGAACATGTCAGACCGCCTGAATGGTTTCAATTGGGAATTCAATCTGGTTGAAAGTGAGCAGATTAATGCATGGTGTATGCCCGGTGGAAAGGTAGTCATCTATACAGGTATATTACCTGTATGTAAAGATGAAGACGGGCTTGCCGTAGTAATGGGGCATGAAATTGCACATGCTATTGCCGGGCATGGCGATGAAAGGATGAGCCAAAATATTTTAGCAATGGTTGGTCAAGTGGGCTTAGCCGTGGCACTCAGTAATAAACCGCGTGAAACCCAAGCAGCATGGATGGCCGCTTATGGCATTGGTACTCAGGTGGGTGTCCTGCTGCCATTTAGCCGCAAGCAAGAGTCGGAGGCTGATGAAATCGGGTTGATGTTTTCTGCTTATGCTGGTTACGACCCGCGGGAAGCACCCAAATTTTGGGAACGCATGGCAGCAACTAATCGCAATGCTCCCCCCGAATTTTTATCTACGCACCCGTCCAGCCAAACACGTATCAACCACTTAAACTCCTTGATTCCCAAAGCAATGGAGTTCTACAACAAATCGCCCTACAAAGGTAATACACGTTAAAAGGTCTATTCAGCGGCAATCAATTGAAATTCTACACGGCGATTTTTCTTCCGATTGGCCTCATTGGTGTTGGGCACTTTGGGAGAAAACTCGCCGTATCCCTTGGCTTTCAGTTGCTTAGAAGATACTCCCATATCTAACAAATAAGTTACTACGCTTTCCGCTCTTTGCTGGGAAAGTTGCAAATTCATATCATCATTTCCTTGGTCGTCGGTGTGTGCACCAATTTCAAGCATCAACTTGGGTTTGGATATAAGTAAGCGGGCTAATTTTTCTAAACCTTTTTTTGCAGCGGGGTCAAGCTCTGCGGAACCACTGGCAAACGTAAGTTCGCCTAATTGAAAAGGTTCTCCGGTAATATTGTCGTAAATTTTGCCATTATAAATACTTAACCCACTAAAATCCATTTTTACAGGCAATTTCGTAGTAAAAACCTCACTCTGATTGAGTTTTCCGTCGCCAAGCCTTCGCCAACGAACAAAATAGAGTGTTTTATTTTTAGAAATGCTACTCCAACTCTCATCCGCAGTAGAATTCAGCGAATCTAAATTGACAGGAAATGTCCACTTACCGTTGGGTTGCAAGTTTGCCGCATATAAATCCCAACCACCTACACCCCCCGAGCGATTGCTTGAAAAAAGCAGCGTTTTTCCATCGTCAAGAATTTTTGGAAAGACATTCATTTCATTAGGATTTTCGGGATTAATAGGGTAAGGCAGCGGGGAAGGTTTCCCCCATGCGCCTTTTGCATCTTTTTTTGCCATAAAAATTTTACCGTTATTTTCGAAGTACAATGTTTTGCCGTCAGGACTAACGGAGGGGGAGGCTACTAAATCGTTTTTAATCACCTCCGTATGCTTGTTATTCGCTATATCATATACCCAGATACCTTTATCGCGGCTTGGAGCTTCATCGCTTTTAGGATCATATTCGTAATAAATTTGCTTGCCATCATAAGAAATAAACGGCGTACCGGCACGAAACAGGTATTTGCCTTTTTTATCTTTCTGCGAGAAGACAGGCATCAACTCGGGTTCGCGGCAAGTAGAGTCCGATAACAACTCAGTGCGAAACAATACAGGCTGTGTTTCCCATTGACGGTCTATTCGCTTGAAAATCAAATATTTACCATCAGGACTTACAGCCAACTCAGATGCAGCCAAAGGTTCTCCCGAGTTGGCTATTTTCAGCTGACGAATTTGTGCCTGACTTGCTAAAGTAGTGTAAAGCAGCATTACGCCGAATATTTTAGTAAATTTCATGATAATAACTTGTTGAATATTTATTATTAGTTGCAACAAATTTTACGCCTTAAATAATAATCCAATGGATTTCAAATAGTTAGACGCTTATGTAACAACAACATAAGACTGCAAGTGTAACAGAGCGAAATTTGAGCAGACAAGCGACAAATATAGGCATTATCAATAACTATTATTTAACATAATTATTATTATAGTACATTTTTTAATATCATCTTTTATACTAAAAAGCCTTGGCCAAAGCTGATAAAAATCATTTGCGATTTGTGCTTCGCAATTTGCTTAACAACGCGATTAAGTTCTCTTATCCGCGCAGTGAAGTGCTTATAGAAGCTGTTACTCTTCCCAACAATAGAGTTGAAATTGCCGTAAAAGACAAAGGAGCAGGTATCGAAGATAAGGTTAAAGAGCAGTTATTCTCCCCCAGTATTCGCTCTGCCAAAGGGACGGCCGGCGAGCAGGGCACCGGCCTTGGTTTATTGCTTTGTAAAGATTTTATTGAGAAAAACGGCGGAGAAATCTCTGTTGACAGCGAATTAGGAAACGGTACAACCTTCAAAATTATTTTGTGCCATCAGTAGAAGAAGCGGCGTTTCTTAAAATAATGTAGCCCATAGCTCCGCTTACTAATGAGGCAAAAAGCACTCCTAACTTTGCTTTTTTAATCAGTTCAATATCGTTGTAAGCAAGCTCGGTGATAAATAATGACATAGTAAAGCCGATGCCGGCCAAAAATGCTACTCCTGTCATTTGTTTCCATGTGGTTTGCTGAGGCAACTCTGCCCACCCCAATTTAATAAGCAGGCTGCTTGAAAGCATAATGCCGATAAATTTACCGCCAATAAGGCCTACTGTTACAGCCAAAGTAAGCGGTGTAAAGAGTTCTTGCCACCAATTGCCGCTTAATTCGATACCTGCATTAGCAAGTGCGAAAACAGGCATGACCACATAGGCAACAAGCCCATGCATGTTATGTTCCAGTTTTTGCAGAGGAGTTTCAGCTGCCGCACATGTTTGCTTCATAGCTTCCAGAATGTGCAACTGCTCTGCGGTTAGCAAAGGGTTATTATTCGGGTCAGCCGCGCGAAACTTTTCCAGCAATTCTTCCATCCCTTGGCTAAACTCTTCTTCATCTACTTTAACGGATGCCGGAATGGCCAATGCTGCTAATACTCCCGCAATGGTAGCATGAACGCCCGATAATAAAAACGCCATCCAAAGCCCGCCGATGCCAAGCAAGCCGTAAATCAGTGTTTTGCGCACACCCATTACATTGGCAATTACTAAAAGTGCCAAGAAACCTATGCCTGTCATCAGGCTCAGAAAATCTATTTTTGAAGTATAAAAAAAGGCAATAACCAACACTGCCCCAAGGTCATCGGCTATGGCGAGGGCTGTCAGAAATACTTTCAGTGCAATGGGTACGCGATTGCCCAGCAAGGACATGATACCCAACGCAAAAGCAATATCGGTTGCCATCGGAATCCCCCACCCTGCCGTTGCCGAAGGGTCGTTATTCAGCATAACAAAAATCAGGGCCGGAATAATCATGCCGCCCATACCTGCCATTATGGGCAAAATGGCGTTTTTCAGATTGGAAAGCTCTCCACCTACTACCTCCCGTTTCAGTTCAAGTCCGATTACAAAAAAGAAAACAGCCATTAGCCCATCGTTTATCCAGTGATGTAGCGTTTTATTCACCTCAAAGCCGCCAAATGAGATGCCTAACGGGGTTTCCCACAAGTGATGATAAGCGTCTTTCCATGCCGAATTAGCCCAAATCATCGCAATTAATGCGCTGATAAACAATATGATACCTGCACTTGACTCATTGCGGATAAACTTATTAATCGGGCGTATCAGGATGAGTGCGATTTTATTTCCTTTAACCATTACTGTCTGAAAAGTTTAGAGTAGTGTTTGATGAAATGACTAATGGCGATTTTTAGCAGTTCCTCCTTTGTAATTTGTCCGTCAGTACCTTCAATGACTTGGGCTCGGGGGGGCTGATTTTCCTGAAACGGCAGCAGACGCGCTCCGGGTGTGTATGTCATAATACCTTTGGAAGCATAGAATTTACATTCCAGAAACTGAGATGGATATGGCTGCCACGTAAAACTGTTGGTTTTTTCGGCAAAATAGATTCGGACAATCCAATCTGCACCATTGCCTACTTTATCATCAATAATCAGATAAGAGGTAAATAGCGTAGAAGTGCTGCCAGCATCATCGGCCTCGTTTTGTTCAACAATTTTTATTTGCACGTCTTGTCGGCGATTGGCCGTGTTAATTGCTCCGATATTTATTTTGTAATTGACATTTCCTTCGCTGATGTTGAGTGTAGTCGGGAAAACGGCTAATTGAGGCAGAATGGTCAGTTTTTTATCCTTTTGTTTAATTATTTCCACAGGGTCGGCCGTAATAACATGCGGTGCAAAAATTTGATTGTAGTTTACAATCAAATCCTCCATCACATAGCGCACGGCTGTGGCTATATCAATGGATTGAGGGATAACATTGTTGGCAACCACCTCGGCATATTCCTGCGTGCGAAACTGCGCAAAAGAACCTTTGGAAGAACGGAGTACTTTTTTTTGCGCATAGTCAAAGGTGGTTTCCAGCACACTTTCGCGATTAAGCACCCATTTACCTTTTTCAATAGAAGCACGTAAAACTCTGATAACCAATTTTTTATTAGCAGCTGCTTCTCCTGAAATATTGACAAGACTCTGATAAACTGGTCGGTTGTCGGGTTGTGGCGGAACTGTATTGATTTGCAAGACATATGTACCTTTCGGTTTACTGTCTTTCAATTCATATGCGTATTCATATGCTTGATAAGCAATAGTACCGGAGAGTTGTGCCCATACAGTGCTTGATAGCAGGTAACAGCAGGCAGCAGGCAGTAGGCTGTAGATAACCGGATTAGGTTTCATTTTGAAAAGTTTTGTATTTTACGGAATCAAAATTAACGCACTAAGATATGAAAATTCGGCTTCTCGTGTCTCTTTTGCTATGGGCGGCGGTCAGTTCATCTGATGCCAGAATGGCTGTTCAACCTTCTGCAACCCCGCTAAGTACTGCCCCAAAGGCCAAGGCTAAGTTTATTCACATTGTATGTGTGTGGTTAAAACCTGATTTAGACCGTCGGGATATCAAAGATTTTGAAAAGGCTATGAGGGAATTGAAAAAAATTAAAACCGTGCGCTCTATGGAAATCGGCAAACCGGCCGGCACTAAGCGCGATGTGGTTGATAACACATACAGTTATATGATGGTGTTCTATTTTAATGATGCAATCGGGCACGACCTGTACCAGATAGACCCTATCCATCAGGACTTTGTGGATAAGCACAAGGCAAAATGGATGCGCATTCAGGTGTATGATGCCTTGATTGAGTAAAATTTTCCTCAAATGGTTTTTTTATATTTCAGTTAAAAGTTTAGTACTTTTGACCACTCAAAAATCGTTTAACTGCAATTACAAGAAACAACTCTACAACTATTCAACGTTATAACACAATGGAATTCAACGGATTGGAAACCGAATCGGTAGCTGCTGAAGCAATAAAAAACATAGCTGCTGACAGGCTTATATTGACTGCCTCAACGCTTGAGAACATCAACTTATTACTGGTTGATCAGCTACATGTACTGTCGTTTCCTTGGGCGGATGAGATGACAGATATTTATAACATTTCTGCCGCCAAACGCTCAGCCGATGAGGATGAAGACGATGATTTTGAAGACGACGACTTCGAAGATGATGATTTTGACGATGATTTTGAAGACGACTACGATGAGGATGACTTTGACGACGAGGACATAGAAGAAGATTTCTATGAGGAAGACTTTGATTTGGAAGAAGACTTTGACGAGGAGGACTTCGAAGACGACTTTGGTGCAGGCGGTTGGGACGACAAGTTTTAATAATCTTCTCTGCTGATAAAATTCTTTTTACAAGAGTTTCAGGCTTTGTTAAGCTTGAAACTCTCTTTTATTCCAATGATTAGCAAAACTTATTCACAATGAGCCAAAAGCCGGGTATCCCCAAAGGAACACGCGATTTTACACCGGAAGTTCTCCTGAAAAGAAACTATATCTTTGATACAATTAAGCGTACTTTTTCCCGATTCGGGTTTGCCCCCATTGAAACGCCTGTAATGGAAAACCTTAGCACGCTAACCGGTAAATACGGAGAGGAAGGCGACCAATTGCTTTTTAAAGTCCTCAATTCGGGCGATTTTCTTAAAGATTTAGACCGCAATGAGACTGATTATAAGAAGGTAACACCCAAAATCAGTGAGAAAGGTTTGCGCTATGACCTGACCATTCCCTTTGCCCGCTATGTGGTCATGCATCGCAACGATATTGTTTTTCCTTTTAAACGCTATCAAATTCAACCGGTATGGCGTGCCGACCGCCCCCAAAAAGGACGCTATCGGGAGTTTTATCAGTGCGATGCTGATGTAATCGGTTCAGAATCTTTACTTTATGAGGCAGAATTATTACTTATCTACGACGAGGTATTTACTGCCTTGCAGCTTCCGGTACGTATTAAAATGAACAACCGCAAAATTTTACAAGGGCTTGCAGAAGTAATTGGCCAGCCGGACAAAATGACCGACATTACGGTTGCTATTGACAAATTAGATAAAATTGGAGAAGAGGGTGTACAAAAAGAATTACAGGCGCGCGAAGTTTCTGAACAAGGTATTCGACAAATTATGCAGTACCTGAAAGTATCTTTTACCGAGTTGGAAACATTCATGCAACACAGTGAGGCAGGGAAAAAGGGTATTGAAGAAATCAGAGAGGTACAGGCTTTTCTTGCAAAAACACCCTTAAAAAATGAATTGGTGGTGGACGTAACGCTTGCACGTGGACTTAATTATTATACAGGCTGCATTTTTGAGGTGCAGGCACTGGGCGTGCAAATGGGAAGTATTGGCGGCGGTGGCCGATATGACAACCTGACAGGCAGCTTTGGTATGTCGGGTATGTCGGGGGTTGGTATCTCTTTCGGTGCAGAACGTATTTACGACGTGTTGGAAGAGCTGCAACTTTTCCCCGACAGCAGTGGCGCAGGCGTGCAATTGCTGTTTGCTTGTTTTGATAAAGATGCACAGTTTTTTGCTATGCCGCTGCTGCAAAAGGTACGTCAGGCAGGCATTAATGCCGAAGTATATCCCGAGCCGGTTAAAATGAAGAAGCAGTTGGAGTATGCAGACCGCAAGAAAATCAATCATGTAGCCATTGTAGGTTCTGATGAGATGGCTACGGGAGTACTAACTGTTAAAAATCTGCAAAGCGGCGAGCAACAAAAATTAACTATCGAGGCGCTCATCAATTTTTTGAGCAGACAATAAGCCAAGCAGTTGTGCTGTAAAATAAGGCCACTCGTATTTTTTCTTCTCCTCCGCAATGTTTTCTACAAACTGTTGTTCGCGCATGTTGTCATAAAAATCAACAAGGGCGTCAGCAACAGCTTGCGGGCTTATGGCAGTTACATAACCCACTTTGCCATGAGGAACAATCTCTGAAAGCCCGCCCACATCTGTTACCAATATGGGGCGATTGAAGTGATAGGCAATCTGGGTTACTCCGCTCTGGGTAGCAGTCTTGTATGGTTGTGCCACGATATCGGCAGCACAAAAATAAGCGGCAACTTCTTCCTGTGGTACAAAATGCCAATGAGTACGCACTCGACTTTCTAACTGCAATTGTGCAATTTGCTGTTGGTACTTCGCCAAATCTTCGTAGGGTTCGCCTGCAATGATTAACTGAACGTTGCGTGCTTGCAGTCGTCGGTCTGCCATAGCAGCCAGCAGAATATCCAGCCCTTTGTACGCCCTGATTAGTCCGAAAAAAAGCACATAATGCGCATCTGCCTGTAAACCAAGTTGCCGACGTGCTTGCTGCTTATCAATGGCTTCACCGTAGGAATCATACAAAGGATGCGGGGCATATATGGCAGGTTTGACAGGTTCAAAACGCCGCAAGTCGTCCATGACCGATTTGGACATGACCAGAAAAGCATCGCAGGCTTGCAGAAAGTAACGGGTCAGCGCGGCATCGCCCATCCTTTTTTCATGCGGGATGATATTATCCGTAATGGCAATAACAGGCACACCTGAACGGCGTAAAATATGCGCCACAGTACCCAGACAAGGTGCCATTAGGGGCAGCCAGAAGCGAAAAACGGCTAAATCGTATTTTTGAGCGGCATATTTTTTACCTATCCGCCACCAGTTGAGCGGATGCAGCGAATGTAGCTCTGTGTGAATGTGCAAATTTGCAGGTGGTTCGTCATTGCTAAACTGCGAAGTACCGGGAAACAAAAAGTCGGGATACTGATAAGCAAAACTCAGTATTTCTACGGTATGCCCTTCACTTTGCAATGCTGCTGCCAAACGCTCATTTAATGCAGCAATTCCTCCCCGAAGTGGGTGTGCCGGCCCTACTATCAATATTTGCATGGGCAAAATTAGCGCAGGTTGCTAAGTTTTGCTTTCAGCGCACCAATGAGTTTCCGATAGGTTTCATCTTTTTGCATCTTCTTATCAACCGCTTTACATGCGTGTGAAATAGTGCTTTGGTCTTTGCCACCGAACTGGGAAGCAATTAATTTATTGGAAACATCACTGAATTGCGCACACAAATACATGGCTATTTGTCGGGGAACTGCCAACTCCGGCTTGCGCGATGAAGAACATAGGTCGCTCACTTTGAGGTAGTAATGCTCGGCAACCATCTGCTGGATTTGCACTACGCTGAAGCGCTTTTCGCTCAATTCCTCCGCAGTATTGCACAGTTTAGATACAACCTTTTTGGCAAGTTCCAGTGTAAGCGCCGACTTGCCGATGGTATAATGCAGCGCAAGAGTAGTTGCCACACTTTCCAAAGTGCGAATATTGTCTGTAACGTGTTGCGCCAAAAAGTCCGCCACATCATCGGACACCTGAATTCCTTGTGCGTTGAGCTTAGTTTGCACAATAGCAGTACGGGTTTGATAATCAGGTACTTGCAAGTCTATGGTTGCGCCCCACTTAAAGCGTGACAACAGGCGCTCCATCAGCCCTTTGATGTCTTTGGGTGCGCAGTCGCTGGACATGATAATCTGCTTGCCGTTCTGATGCAAATGATTGAAAATATGGAAGAACTGCTCCTGACTTTTGTCTTTGCCTGCAAAAAACTGCACATCGTCAATAATCAGTGTATCGGCTTTTTGAAACTGTCCGACAAAACGGCGCATCTCCCCCAATTTTAGGGCATCAACAAATTGGGTGATAAAATCTTCCGACGTGATGTACAATATTTGATGGCGCGGATGAATGCGCTGAATTTCGTTGCCGATTGCCTGAATCAGGTGGGTTTTGCCCAAACCGACACCCGAATACACCAAAAACGGGTTGAACGAGGTAAATCCGGGTTTGCTGGCAACAGACATACCGGCGGCACGTGCCAAGCGATTGCACTCGCCTTCTATGAAATTGGAAAAAGTATAACGCGGGTTAAGATTTGAGTCAAATAGTTCTTTGCCCCCGCCTGAAACAACTACCCCCTGCCCCATTGAGTTGCGCAAAGGGCGCTGCGCAGGCGGTGTCTGTATATTTTGAGGAATGTTTAGGGTATAGGGTTGCTTACCATTGTTTTGGTCTACCACAATAGAATACTCTAACTTGCCTTGCAGCCCCAAAATCTGCACAATAGCACGTTTCAAGACATGCACGTAGTGTTCTTCAAGCCATTCATAGAAAAAATGGTTGGGCACCTGTATGACAAGCACATTGTCGGTCAGTTGAATGGGGACAATGGGTTGAAACCATGTTTGAAATGCCTGCTCGCCAACGGCAGGAATAATCAGCGATAGGCACTGTTGCCATGCTGTTATGTGGTCCTGCTGTTTGTTCGCCGTAGTAGTGTTCGATACCGTCGCTACCGATGGCTTTTTCAGGTCAATCATTGATTGTTCGCTTTTGTAATTTAAACTGTCAGACACCATTTTGAGAGCGCAAAAAGTACACAAGGCTTGCTTTTATGCAAGCTATGTAAAGGGTAAACACATCAATTTTGTTATGTCAAAATGCACTGTCAGTGCATTTTGTTAAAGATTAACAAAAGGTTCTAAATATCTTTTGCCCCGCTGTATTGAACGACACGGGAAACAAAAGTGAAGCAAAAAAACTGAAAAAAAAAATTCTGAAAACCCTTGACACGTTCGGAAAGGGCTGCAAGCAAGGTCTTTAAAAAAATATTTTTCACCCCGAAAGTTTGCATTTTTCCCAAAAATTACTGCCTCCGAAGAGCCAATTTTACAATTTTTATATCTTGCTCATTTACAAGGTAAAGCAGATAAATGCCGTCAGGATAGCCTTCCAGCGATATGTTTTGGAAATTCTCGGCGCGTTCCGATGTTTTTTGTAAAATCAGTCGGCCTTGCAAATCGTACACTGCAACTTGCCGAACATTGCCTTTAATAGTAAAAGTACCGGCCGAAGGGTTCGGATATACTATGGGGTTAAGTGTATTTAACTGATTTTCGGGTAGGCTTGTAACAAGGTCTTCGGCAAAAACAGGGCGAAGCATAATGCTTCCTCTCAGTCGTGTATTTCGCTCCCATTTGTTGGCTACATTTACCCATATTTCGCTGCCCGAGTCCGTATTTCGGTCAAAGCCAAGGGCGAGCGGCTTATCGCTTAACTGCTCGACACCTATAAAAAACGCGCCTTGCAAAGGAATGCGCCGCGACAGCGGAATCCGAATAAACTTGTTGAGGCTGTCGGAGTAGCTTACAAAAGTATTCTGTACCAGTAAAATGGAATCGCGCGCTCCCCCACCCTCCTCGTCCAATTGTTTCCATATGCGCAGGTTGTAGGTTTCACCTTGCAAATTGGTCAGTATGGGTACGAAATAAATATCTATGTGCGAAATGGCGGCTTGTGTATTGAGCTCGTAGCGATAAGCCAATTTGCCAAAGCGTTGATTAAATGATACGGCAAACTCGGCGCTGCCGTCATCGTAGGCGTAAAAATCGTCAAGGACAGTTAGTTGGCACAGCGTATCATTGTTGCGAAAATTGATAGGCGGCACTAAGTCATCACGTTCACCTGTGTTGAGCCGAAAAGTTGTTTCCAGGATAAGTTGGCGCTGATTGAGCGGAAGCACAACAGGCGGTCGTTTACCTACCCCCCTGTTTACTGCTCCAACCAGCAAATTGCGGCGAAACTCGCCGATGATGGCGGTTGTATCGGCAAGCAAGCCTAAGTCGCGTCCGCTGATTTTATCTTTCAACACCGCATCGTAGGAAAACACATTAAAACGGCGGTCTAAATTACTGACCGAAAGAAACAGCGAATCCGCAATTTCGGCCTGAGGATTCTGGATAAACTGCCGCATAGGCATTGCGCTGTAGCGTTTCAGAAAACGACCTTTGATGCCGTTTGCTGCAATATCGAGCAAGGAGCTATCCGATGCACTTCTGTTTTTGTTAATGTAGATATAATCTACATGCCAAGTATCAAATGCTCCGGATTGCCTGCCGTAGCGCACAAATCGAATACGAAAATTTTTATGCAGAAAATTGCTTGTATTGATAGGCAGGATAACGTAGCGAAAGTCTGATGAAGCCGTTCCGCCATTCTGTTGCCAGCGACGCACCCAATTGTTATTGCGGTCTAAAAAATCTACTGCCAAATAATCTTCTGCATCCGGTCTTTCACTTAAACCTTCGGCTTGCCAGAAAAAACTCAGGAATACATTATCCTGAGGTCGCAGCGTGTCTAAGTCGATTCGCTTAGAGGTCAGTTGGTCGGTAATACCTACGGCAAACGGATTGGCAAAATCATAAGGTCGCCCGTTGGTTGCAATGCCGTCAAAAGTAGCTACGTTAAATGAAGGCGGGTTGATGGCGATGGTATTATTAACGAAAGTACCGCCGTTACGCACCCAGCGCGAGGTATCAGGCTCATCAGGGCGACCTTTGTGAAAACCCAGCTTTCCGTTAGTGGAAAAATCATCAAAAAAAGGCAATGCCAATCGTGTGGTATCTTCGCCGTTTTCTTCTGTTCTGCCGAAATACGCGGCATCGTACAGGTAACGGTTCTGTTGCGGAGATATCGGAATCAGTTGTAGCTGACCATGAGCCTCTGTAATTATCAGCCATAAGAAAGTTGCCCATAAGATTGCCTTTTGGTGCATGTGCATACTGTAATAAAGGTGTTGTCAGCGTAGATGTGATGCCATAGGCAGCTTGGAAGAATTAATTATTAAAATCTGTCGGCTCATCGCCCGTAACCCATAGGTCAATCACCTCACCTGTTTTTACCTTTTTACCCGGCTCATAGGTAGGTTTTTGTCGGATAACGATACCTAACTCGCGCCCACCGGCCGACTCATAGATAATGTTTCCTACATCTAAGCCCATTCCGCGCAGTAAGAACTGCACCTCGGCGAGCGGCTTTCCTACCAAATTAGGTAAATCAAAGGAGGTATTGCCAAGCCCATCGCCAACCTCTATGTCTATTTTAGAGCCTTTGGGCAGCAAAAATCCTTCTTCCACTTGTTTTTTGGTAATTTCTTTGCCATTGTAGAACAGACGCAATACAACGTTGGCTGCTATATCAGGCACATATGTAATTTCTCCTTTTTTAAACCCGTAACTTTCCAGCAATTGCTCGGCTTGTTTGAAAGAATTGTCAATAATATTGGGCACTTGCTCCATCGGCGGACGGGTTGCATTGATAACCAAGTGAATGCGGCGATTCACTTTTACTTTGGCATTTTTAGCAGGGTCTTGCGAAATAACGGCCAAAGGCGGTAATTTAGGATTGTAACTTGAGTCTGTTACAATGTAACGCAAATCTCTTTCTTCCAGAAAACTTTCAGCCTGTTGCAAGGTCAGCCCCTCTAAGTCCGGCACGGTGATGCTTTCTCCGTGATTGGTTGTCAGCGGCAGATAAACATAGAAAAACGTAACGATGAATAGACACACAACAACCAAAGCAAGCAATAAGTTACTTATAAGCGCAACAGGAGTATTGCTTCGCAAGTCAAATTTGGCAGTACCTTCTTTCAGTTGTTCTAAAAAAGTTCTCCACATGTTGCAAAACTAAAAACTTGCATCGGTATGGCAAAATCCCGTGAGGTTATCTGTGCTTTAGGCTTGCCTCGCGATAGCCTTAATTGTGTAATTTTGCACTAAATTAATTACTATGAAAAAAATTTTTGAAAATCCCTATGCTGAACTTTACGATATCAGCGAAGAAGTTCCGCACACCATTTTCGGGTATTGGAAAGGACTGTGGATGTTGGAGGATGAGGAAGCCATGCGTGCACTACGCTTCCCTTTTGACTATATCAAGGAACATGGTATAAAAGTAATGATTACCGACTATCGGTATTTGGAGATAGTACCGGTTGAAACAGATAAATGGTTGCAACGCGAGTGGTTTCCTACGGTAGTAAAAAACGGACTATTAGCGGAAATTGTGATAGACTCTGCAACCTCTGTTTTTAGTAAACTTTCGGTTGATGTGATGTATGAAAATGTGAATCAGGTCACAGGACTTTATACGCCCATTGTCGGTTCGTTGGAACAGGCTAAGGAATTGGCGCGCAAGTTTATACAAGATTTGGAAAAGCAAAACCAATAGACAATATTCATCAGCTAAGCATATATTCGTCGCATGCTGTCTTCTATGTGCTTATTTGCCGTATCTCATACCTCCGCCGCGTACGGTGCGCCCCGCGGTGGATATGAAATAGCTGCCACCTCTGTCTCCTTTCATCTGAGCGCTTATTTTTTTGTCATTGAGACCGGATATACCAAGTCCATTGGCCGATGCGTAATAAATTACGACAAAAACGATTAAAAAACCAACTAAAAGTATCAATCGTGTGAACTGTGCCATGTTTTGTCAATATTTTATTTGGCAGGTATAATAACAGTTGCAATAAAGCCGCATATCAAAAATACGACAAAGCCGATGATGTAATAACAACTTATAGCATCCACACTCGCTCTACCTCTATTTTTACGCCACTTTCATAGACAGAAAGCCACGTCTGGGGCTCTACATAAAGTTTGATGTAGTATTTGCTGGTTTTACCAACTTTATATACTTGTGAGGTTGAGGTTAAGCCTTCGTCGTAGAGGTCGCCTTCCATCGTGTTTATTACTTCATCTTGCGCATTACATATCTCTATACCCGCCCAACCATCGCGGAAACCGTTGGAAGAGATTGACAGAATAAACTCTATCATCTCGTCTTGTTTGTCAAGCATAAACCTCTCAGTTGTTGCCACCAATTGCATGGAATCGCTCGAGCTTGTAGCAAAGGTGTAAGGAATAGTGTAGGTTATATCCAGTATTTTTTAGCGCTGAAAGATAGAAAGAAGGCAACAAAGCAAGCAGCCGCCAGCATGAAAAAACTTCTGACAAAGAACCCGAATGGCTGGCAGACTGCGCCAAACAGGTGGCGGTGGGGTAACAGGTGCTAATGACTACAGGCGGCGTGCAACGGTGTCCCTACGTGTATGCTACCCATTCGCTCATAGGGTCTGTGACTGCTTGGAAGGGTTTTTCATTTTAAAAAATTTCAAAAGGCCATCCGGAAAGGACGGCCTCTCAGATATCACTAATATCTCCAACCCCAATCAAACTGTCATTACCCAGCCATGTGTATCAGGTTTGCGACCGCGTTTGATGTCTTCCAGCTCGTTGTACACGCGGTTGCTGAACGGGCGGTTAGCCACATCGGGCAGTTCATAGAGCTTGCCTTCGTAGCCGATGGTTTTGATGTGGGCAATCGTAGCAGCTGTGCCTACGCCAAAGGCTTCCTGTACGCTGCCGTTTTGGATGCCTTCAATCACTTCGGCAACACTTGCTTTGCGCTCTTCCACAGGCACGCCCCACTCGCGGGCTAATTGCAAAACGCTTTTGCGCGTAATGCCCGGCAATACGGTATCAGTTTCAGGGGCAGTAACTATCGTTCCGTTGATAACAAACATAATGTTCATAGAACCTGCCTCTTCAATGTATTTGTGCTCTTTGCCGTCTGTCCAGAGCACTTGGTCAAAACCTTCCTGATACGCCAACTTGGTCGGATACATGGCTGCGGCGTAGTTGCCCGCAGCCTTAGCAGCACCCGTTCCGCCTTCGGCAGCGCGTGTATAGTGGGTTTCCACTTTTACTTTTACGGGGGCGGAGTAATAAACGCCCGCAGGTGAGCAGAAAATCAGGAACTTGAAAGTTTCGGAAGGGCGCAAACCGATGAAAGCATCAGTGGCAAACATCACGGGACGGATGTAGAGTGAGCAACCCTCACGTGAAGGCACCCAATCGCGGTCTAAGTTCAGCAGTTCGCGCAAGCCGCCCATGAAAATTTCTTCGGGAATTTCGGGCATACACATGCGCACGGCTGACTTGTTCATGCGCTTAAAATTTTCGTCAGGACGGAAACACAGCACTTCGCCCGCCGCATTTTTATAGGCTTTCAAACCTTCAAAAATAGACTGCCCGTAGTGAATGGCAGACAGTGCAGGGTTGATACTCAAATCCTGATAAGGCATAATGCGGACGTTTGTCCATTTGTCGCCGATATAATCGGCAGAAAGCATATGGTCAGTAAAAGTGCGACCAAATACAGGATTGTTCAAATCTACTTGCGGCAGCCGCGACCGGGTGGTTTTTTCAATCGCTAAATCAAGAGCAAGTGTGTTTTCCATCATTTATTGAGTTTGAAATTGACAATTAATTAGTTCGTAACAACTGAATGGTTTCCATCAACTTATGGTGTAACTGCGGCGTGCAGGAAGCAACTATTTCTTTGCCGAAAAGAAAGTTTTCGCCGTTGTGAAAATCTGAAATAATACCCCCTGCTTCTTTAACAATCAGGATGCCTGCGGCAACATCCCAAGGGTTGAGATTTTTTTCATAAAAAGCCTCAAATCGTCCGGCGGCTACATAAGCCAAATCTACGGCAGCCGAACCGATGCGCCGAAAGCCGTGGGTTTGTATGAGCAATTGTTTCAAAATAGCCAGCGTATGGTCTATTTCCGTAGTGTCGTAGGCAAAGCCTGTGGCAATCAGCCCCTTAGCGAGGTCTTTTTCAACCGAAACGCGCAGCCGCTTGTTGCCATTCCATGCGCCTCCGCCTTTAACGGCATGGAAACATTCGCCGCTGAAAGCCTCTTCCACAACGCCCAGCACCACCTCATCGCCCTGAATCAGCCCGATGCTGACCGCATATGGCGGTACACCGTGGATAAAATTCGTAGTGCCGTCCAACGGGTCAATTACCCAATTTAAGCCATCGTGAAGGCGGTCGCCCGTGCCCTCTTCGGCGATGAACCCCGCCTCGGGCAAAAGTTGCGACAAACCCTCTACAATAATTTGCTCTGCCTGTTTATCCACATAAGAAACAAGGTTATTGCGTCCCTTTTCTTCTACCTGTGTGCGGTCGAAGCGTTCTGACTCGCGGCGGATAAAATCACCCGCTTTGCGAGCAATTTTTACAACAGACTGACAGAGGTTTGTTAGCTCCACTATAGACATTTATTTTCCCCAAAAATAACTTTTTTTGCCTAAAAAATGCCTTACAGCAGCATTTATCGCTTATGAATTCAGCACGTTTTGAAGAAACGCTGACCTATTTGTACGGCTATCTGCCTATGTTTCAACGCATCGGCACAGCGGCATTTAAGCCCGATTTGAGCAACACCCTTGCTTTGTGCCAACATTTGGGCAATCCGCACAAACGTTTTCCAAGCATCCATGTAGCAGGCACGAACGGGAAGGGCAGCAGTTCGCATCTGTTGGCGGCTATTTTGCAGGCTGCGGGCTATCGCGTGGGCTTGTACACTTCACCGCACCTCAAAAGTTTCACCGAACGCATCCGCATCAACGGTCAAGAAGCTGATAAACAGTGGATTATTGATTGGGTAGAAAAGCTCAAGCCCTTGATTGAACAAATCAAGCCCTCGTTTTTTGAAGTAACGGTTGCAATGGCGTTTGATTATTTTGCTCAAAACCAAGTAGATATAGCCGTTGTGGAAGTAGGCTTGGGCGGTCGGCTGGACTCCACGAACATCATCTCCCCCATCCTGTCGCTCATTACCAACATCAGCTACGACCATCAGGCACTGCTGGGCGATACGCTGCCGCAAATTGCTTTTGAAAAAGCAGGCATTATCAAACATCATACGCCCGTGATTATCAGCGAAAAACAGGAAGAAGTAAGCGCGGTATTTCGCCAAAAAGCGGCACAGGAACATGCGCCGATTCACTTTGCCTCCAACCGCTACCGTGCCGAACACACGGCACTCGGAACTTTTGACATCATAAAAGACGGTGATTTGATGATGCCAGGCATCAAGTGCCAATTATTGGGCGAATATCAGGCAAAAAATCTGGCAGGCGTGATGCAGGCGGTAGAGTGCTTGCAGGCACAAGGCTGGAAAATTGATAACCGCGCCGTTCGCAAGGGTATTGCCGAAGTATGCACGCTGACGGGTTTAAAAGGACGCTGGCAAATCATTCGCCATCAGCCGCTCACGGTTTGCGACACGGCCCACAACGAAGGCGGCTTGCGCTATGTGGTGCGTCAAATTGCACATACGCCCCATAAAAACCTGCATTTTGTGCTGGGCGTAGTGGCGGATAAATCTTTGGACAAAGTACTGCCCTTGTTGCCTCGGTCGGCTACGTATTATTTCTGCAAACCCGACCTGCCCCGCGGATTGGCTGCCGAAACCCTGCAAGAGCAGGCTGCGGCACAAGGCTTACGCGGGAACGTCTATTCTTCTGTCAATCAGGCATATCAGGCGGCTTTGGCGGCAGCACAACCCGACGATATGGTGTTCATCAGTGGCAGTACCTTCGTTGTGGCAGAGATAGAAGATTTGTAAGGATTTTGTATTTTTGCCTAAATACAGAATTTCGCCATGCAAATCACCTCGCCGGTTCAAAATAAATTTGACGAAGTAAAGAAGATTTTTACCGCCTATCTGGAACGCAAAGAGTTGCGCAAAACGCCCGAACGCTTTGCCATTCTGGAAGAAATCTATTCGCGCCACGACCATTTTGATGTAGAATCTCTTTACATCAGCATGAAAAACAAGAACTATCGGGTAAGCCGCGCAACGGTTTACAACACGCTGGATTTGCTGGTGGAATGCGATTTAGTTACCAAACATCAGTTTGGGGGCAATTTGGCGCAGTATGAAAAATCTTACGGCTATCGGCAGCACGACCACCTGATTTGCGTGGACTGCCATCAGGTGCTGGAATTTTGCGACCCGCGCATTCACAATATCCAGAGCATGGTCGGCGAATTGTTGCAGTTCAATATCCAGCATCACTCGTTGGTGCTTTACGGAGCCTGCAAACGAACCGACTGCTCCAACAAGAAAGATAAGGCAACAGGCAACACCCATGGATAATTTTTTTGCACAAGTTATTGATAATCAAATTCTTACAATTGAAATTAGAGGAGATTTACTGGGGCATGAAAATGAAGCTGATATCGTCCGATACGTAGAGCAGCAACTTCCTCAGCATGTAGTTTTTGTGGCAGTTGATATATCCCAAGTTCCTTACATGAACAGTTCCGGGCTTACCGTACTGATTCGCCTGCTTACTCGTTTTCGCAACCGCAATGGCGACTTAGTATTGATTCAACCCTCCGAATCGGTAAAAAAATTATTGCTCATTACCAAATTAAATCAAATTTTTCATGTTTTTGATACCAAAGAGGCTGCTGTTGCCTATTTGGCAGGTTTGCAAGGAAATGCTAAGCAAAAGGCCTCATAAAGTAAGTTCCGGCTTTTATTTGCGCCCGAACTTCTCTACATTAGCAGCCTGAAATCAAATTTGTATGGATATTTTACTCGGTTTGCAATGGGGCGATGAGGGCAAAGGCAAAATCGTCGATTTCATTGCACCTGACTATCAAGTAGTTGCACGCTTTCAAGGCGGTCCCAATGCGGGGCACACTTTGCACTTTGACGGAATTAAGCACGTTTTACATCAAATTCCTTCCGGTGCTTTTCGTCCTGAAATCAAAAATCTGATAGGTAATGGCGTAGTATTAGACCTTCACACGCTTAAAAACGAAATCCTCAGCCTGACCGAACTCGGCGTGGATTTGACAAGAAATTTGTTCATTTCCAAAAAAACCCAGTTGATTATCCCAACGCATCGCGCATTGGATGCTGCATCGGAAAAGCAAAAAGGGGAGAACAAAATCGGCTCAACACTGCGTGGCATCGGCCCTGCATATGCCGATAAAGTTGCACGCGTCGGCCTTCGCGTGGGCGATATTTTACTGCACGATTTCAAGGAGCGATACAATGCCCTGAAAGCAAAGCATTTGGAACAATTGCAATTCTATGCTTACGAAGTGGATTTGCAAGAGCAGGAAGAACAATTTTTTGAGGCTGTGGAGTTCATCAAAAACTACCCGCTGGTGGATAGCGAATACTTCATTAACAATGAAATCCGTAAAGGCAGCCGCATTTTGGCAGAAGGTGCACAGGGTTCGCTATTGGATATTGATTTTGGCTCCTACCCTTTTGTTACCAGTTCTAACACAACCGTTGCAGGTGCTTGCACAGGTTTGGGAGTTGCCCCGCATCATATTGGCAAAGTATTGGGCATTTTCAAAGCCTACTGCACGCGTGTAGGCAGCGGCCCGTTTCCAACTGAGCTTTCTGACGAAACAGGCGAACGACTGCGCCGCGTAGGCCACGAATTCGGAGCAACCACAGGTCGCCCGCGCCGTTGCGGTTGGTTAGACTTGCCTGCCCTCAAATATGCAGTCATGATTAACCACGTAACCAACCTATTGATGATGAAGGCTGATGTGCTGAACGAGTTTGAGGAAATCATGATATGTACGCACTATGAACTGCCTGATGGCACTATTACCGACCAACTGCCCTACTGCCTCAACAGCACAAAGGTAACGCCTGTATATCAGCGTTTTGCAGGTTGGCAATGCGAGCTAACCGATTTGCAATCGTTTGAGGAACTGCCTGCTGCACTGGCCGATTACATCCGATTCATCGAGCAGCAGGTAGGCGTTCCCGTTACGCTTCTTTCCTATGGTTCTAATCGCAAGGATACATTGATGCGGGCTTAGGTTACACACCGACTGCAATGCAAATTACAACCCGACAGGTAGCACTTGTCGGGTTGTAATTTATAAAAGCCTTGATAATCAGCGTATATCCAGCTCATCGAGTAACTGAATGTAGAACTCAATGCCTTCGCGGATTTCATGCAGCCATATATATTCGTCGGCACTGTGCGAACGTGCCGAATCGCCAGGACCTATTTTAATCGTTGTGAAAGGCATCAACGCTTGGTCGGAGGTGGTAGGCGAAGCATAGGTAGTTCTGCCCAGCGATATGCCGCGTTTCACAATCGGATGTTCGGATGAAATGCCTGATGCGTTTAAGCGAAAAGAACGCTCTTTTACTTCACACTCAACATTTTGGCGAATAATTTCCAAGACTTCCGCATTCCTATAAACATCTGTGGTGCGGATATCTACAGTAAATGTACACTTTTCGGGCACTACGTTGTGTTGGCTGCCCGCATTGATGATTGTTACGGACATTTTCACGGGGCCTAACAAGGGCGATACTTTGGGAAACTGATAAGTTCGAAACCACTCAATATCCTTTAATGCTTTGTACAAAGCGTTTTCACCTTCTTCTCGAGCAGCGTGGCCTGCTTTGCCTCTTACCGTACAGTCTATGACCATAAGGCCTTTTTCGGCAATGGCCAACTGGGTGAGCGTAGGTTCGCCTACAATCCCCAAATCAATCTTTCCCAAGTGTGGCAGCAGGAGTTCTACTCCCCCGCTACCGCTGATTTCCTCTTCGGCAGTAGCAGCCAAAATTAGGTTAAATGTTTGCTTTTCAGGTTGTTGCTGAAACAGATTATTGTAGTAGATAAATGTAGCAATCAATGACACAAGGCAACCTCCCGCGTCATTGCTGCCAAGCCCGTATAACTTGCCGTCTTTTATGATAGGCTCGAATGGGTCTAAGGTATAACCGGGATTGGGTTTTACTGTGTCATGGTGTGAGTTGAGCAGAATAACGGGTAAATCATCGCGCCAGTTGGCAGATTGACACCATACGTTATTCGCCAAACGCTGTACAGGGATTTGATAGGCTCCAAGAAAATCAACAATTAACTGTGCTGTCAAATCTTCTTCTTTGCTGAAAGAAGGCGTGGCGATAAGTTTTTGGAGTAACTCTGTTGCTTGCGCCGTAAGTGCGGGAATGGTTATCGGAAGTTCTTTTATCATACATATGCAAATTTATGCTTATACCGATAAATTATCCCATTCTCTGCTTTGCTGGATGCACAATTCGCAACCTGTGCGACTGTTCTACTTCAACACATCCGACAGAACGGAGTTAAATAGGGCCATAATGATACTGAAAACAATAGCCATGAGCCAACCTGCAACGGCAAAACTGTCCATTAATGTGTCGGCAATTAATACAATGGCTCCATTAACAACTAATGCAAACAAACCAAGTGTCAAGATAGTAATGGGCAATGCGAGTAATTGCAGAATTGGGGCAAGCACTGCGTTCAGTAAACTCAACACAATTGCTACAATAAAACTTGCTTCCAATGAGGTTACGGAAATGCCCGGCAGCCATTGCGAAAGGAAGAAGATAAAAACCCCGTTCAAAACTATTTTGATGATGGTTTTCATGAGCCGCGCTATTGTTTGGCTATTTTAATGGTCGTTCGTCGGTTAGCTTGGTGTTGCGCTTCGGTTTTCGCATTGGGAATCTTGGGTTCGGTTTCGCCATAACCTTTGGCAATAATATTTTCACGCGGAATGCCTTTGGCCACAATATAGTTTACGGCAGCGGCTGCACGGCGTTGAGAAAGGCGCAGGTTATAAGCGTCTTTACCGCGTGAGTCGGTATGAGAACCCAATTCCAAAACAGTGGTAGGATATTGCTCGAAATAGTCTTTGAGGAAATCCACGAAATTATCAAGGATGGCTGCGGCCTCTGACGTAATGCGCGAACTGTCGTACTCATATAAAATTTCGATTTCGGGTACATCGGAAGGCTTCAGTGGTCGTTTGGGGTCGCGTGGGGTGCGCAATGTGATGAGAATATCCTTGCGAAGCGTTAAGTCCAAATCAAAGTAAACCTTGTTGTGGCGAAGCGGCAGCGTTTTGGGGTCTATGCCTTTGCCTTGCGTATTTAACTGCTCATTAGCAGACAAATATTCGGGTTTTTGCCCTGTTACCTGATAAATACGGTCTATTTCTATCGGCTTTTCAAACAGGTATTTCCCTTGTGCATCGGTGCGGGTTGTGTCTATCACATTGCCGTTGTTGTCTTTCAAAATAATGAAGGTTTCGGTCAAAACTTCAGGTTGTGCATTGATGTCTGCTTTGCCATAGGTCGTACCGCGCAGATAATAGGCAACGGTTTTGATATCTGCCGAGTCATTGCGGAACATGTAGATGTCATCATCGCCTTCGGCACCGTCCCCAATGCGATTGCTGGTAAAATAGCCGCTGCTTTTAGAGCGAAAAGCAATGCCGAAATCATCGTAGCTGCTGTTCATAGGCGTGCCTACATTCTTGATTTTCAGCTCTTTGATGGGTCTTTTTAAACTGTCATAACCTACAATGACGGTATCTTGCACGAAAATATCGAGCCCACCTAAGCCTGCATGTCCGTTAGAGGCAAAAAACAGACGGCCATCGGGTGCAATTTGCGGGAAAAGTTCATCGCCGGGCGTGTTGATGGTTCTGCCGAGGTTGCGCGGGCGCGACCATGTACCGTTGTCGTTCAAGCGGCTGCTATAAATATCAATACCGCCTTGGCTGCCGTCTTTACGGTTAGAGGCAAAGTAAAGAGTTTTTCCGTCGGGGCTGAGTGCGGGGGACGAATCCCATGTGAGTGAATCGCTGACGAGGTCGAGAAACTCAGGTACTGTCCAATTGCCGTCCTGAAAGCGGCTGATGAACAGGTTTACTTCGCGGAAAGGCTCTTTTTTCTGCCCGCTGTTTCCTCTGGCAAAAATCATGAAGCGATTGTTGGGAGCAAATGTGATACCGCCTTCGTTGTGGCCATCTAGATTAAATTCAGGACCAAGAAAAGGGCGCACTTCGCCGCCACAGGTCATCGTATCGGAAAATACAAATTCGTAAAAATCGCTAAAACCGCCGCCGGTAGTTTCAAATATTTTTTCGCCGCGCCGCGAGCTGGCAAATACCAAATTGCCTTTGTAAAAAGCAGGTGCGTATTCGGAAGCAGGCGTATTAATGCCTGTGCAATTGGCGATGGTCGTATGGGTTTCCATTGCCAAAATAGCATTTACCTCGGTCAAATTTTTGGCTTCAATTCGCGCTCTGCGAATCAACTCTGCATCGCGGCCATTTTTGCTGTATTTATCCAGTGCGGTGGCAGCATCGGCGTACATCTCATTGGCTTTCAGCGCCATTCCCAAATGGAAATCTATGGATTCATTGGTGAAGCCGCTGCCGATGGCTGCTTGATAGTAGGGCAGTGCCAATCTGTAACGGTTTGAAAGCCGATAACATTCACCAATCAGGAAGTTTATTTCAGCAGCATTGGATGGCTTGCTTTCCAAAACTTTCTTGTATAGTTGTGCGGCTGTTTCGTATTCAGCCCTTGCAAATTTTATTTCCGCTTTTTTGATGGTTGAAGTGCAGGATGCTAAAAAAGCAATCAGGCAAATTGCCAAAAGGGTTTGTTTCATCATAGCTATTGCGCATGCATTATTGGTTTGTCAGTTGTTGCAAGGTAATCAGGTGCTCATTACCAGCGTAACCATTTCTATAAGTTTAGTGATTGTCTTTTCTATTCCTTCAAAAACTTGTGCCATGCTGTGGCTGCTCAAATAACCTGCCGTAGTAATGATATTGTTTAAATCATCTTCTATCACGTCTTTGGCATCGGCATCCACCACATTTATCCCACGAAGTCTTACTTGTTGAATCCACTGATTAAGTAATTGATTATCAGCATAATATTGCAGCTGACCCAAAGTTATTTTTGCTTGTATGTCAATGGTTGCCAATGCATCGGCCACCCATATGGCAGAGGTTGAAGTAGCTGCAATAGGTTTGCCGGCCTCTGCCATCCGACAAATTACGTCGGCAATCTCGGCAGGCGCAGGCTCGGTCAGGTCGTGGTAGCTGCCGGGAATGACAAGACCGTCAAATGATTTGACCCGAAATTCTGTTAGGGATTTAATTTTTCCTCTGGCAATGCGTGCAGATTCAATGAGTATGTTGCGCTTATAGGGCAATTTGTCCTTGGTAATGGGATTGCACACATCGGACTGATTATCGGGCGCAAAACATTCGTAATCTACGGACAGACGGTCAAGCATCAACAGGGAGAGTACTGCCTCATGAATACCTGAACCATCATATATACCACAACCGGAAAGCAAAACACCTATTTTCATGGATTTGCAGGGTTAAACGGAGCTCAAGCCCCATAATGTCTTAATTGCAATTTTAATGTTTTGTTTTCTAAATTTAATCATATAAAACCGATTATACGTGGCCGATGAACTAAAATCCCTCTCAGAACGGGTAAACCTGTTACTTACACAGGTAACAGCCATTCAGCAGCAATTGCAAAATATATCTGTTGTGGCAGCAGATACGACCACGCAGGATACGCCATTAGCAGGGTTTGAGGTTGCAAATGCAAGCAATGAATCGCAAACACAAACACCGCCGCCCATTGCCAAACCTGTTTTCTACCGCGATGGGAAGCAGGTTTTATCAGATGCAAAAAAGCAGCAAACCTATACGGCAGTGCCTAAACCTCCTGCTGCATCTATTAATATTGAGAAGTTGCTGGGCGCTAATCTTATTAAATACATCGGGATAGCCGTATTTTTTCTGGGCATCGCCTATTTTGTTAAATACGCCATTGGTAATGAATGGATTAGCGAATCATTAAGAGTAGCTATCGGTATGGGTATCGGATTTGCGCTGATAGGTGGCGGTCATTATCTGCATCGCAACTATCGCACATTCGGAGCTGTGCTTTCGGGGGGAGGCATCGCGCTGCTGTACTTTTCGGTGTATTGGGGCTTTCAGTATTACAACTTGTTTTCCCAACTGGCCGCATTGGCTATTGTGGTAGGCATTACCTTGCTGGCATTAGGGCTGGCAGTACTGTATCGCGTGGAGGCACTGGCTGTTGTAGTTATGGTGGGAGGCTTTGCATCGCCTTTTCTGGCAAGTACGGGGCAGGGTAATATGCTGAATCTGTTCGCCTATTTGCTGACTCTCAACATAGGAGTAGCCGTTTTTATACTATCTCAAAAGCTGGCGGAGCATTACCTATGTGGCTTTTCTGATGACCGCAACTCTCCGGATTGGGTAGTATGCATCAACGGATGAAATTCCTGCCAAATATTCATACCTTTCAATTGCTCTGTTTGCAATTTTTTTCTATCTCGTATTTTGGATAATGGCAAATCATTCGCCGTTGCGTGTCAAAACAGACCTTGCACTGCCCGATGCCTCATTCAGTCTGATGAATACCATTTGCTTTACAAGCATTCTGTTTTTATTGATAGATAAATGGTTTTCAGGTACTTACAATGGTGGATTTTTGCTTGGCGTCGCACTGATACAAATTGGCTGGGCGTTGTTTTCAGGCGACTGTTGCATCATTTGAACCAGACAAGCATTGCAACACATTTTTATACGGCGGCATGGCGGTTTTGCTGGTTACATTGGCTATACCTGCACAATTTAATGACTACTCTATCACTTATGCATGGGCCGCAGAGGCTGTAATTTTACTCTATTTATCGGGCAGGGAAGGTTTTGAGCGCTTGCAGTTACCGCTTGCGTTGGTCAATCTGCTGGCAATTGGCAGTTTGTTCAACGACTGGGACAGTTTCTACGGACGCTCACTAACCGAACTTGAATATGATGATGCGGGTAATTTGTTGAAAACCTATATCTGGCATTATAAAGTCCTGTTAAACAAGGGCTCTGGGGCAACTGTTGCCCTGTTGGCATCGCTTGCAGCACAGGCACTGATGAGCCGCTATACCCGAAAATCTGTCTTCTCACTTTGGGAGATACAATCCGATGAAGCGGGACAGCGATTCTTGGGTATATATGTTGTTGGTGGCCTGCTGCTCGGCTATTGGGGCGGTTATCTTGAAATTGATTTTCATCAGCAAAATCTTCAACTGCCTGTTGAGTGGGTGGACGAGATATAACTGTCATTCAGCACGTTGTTCACATTTTTGGTTATTTTTCTTGCCAAGAAAAGCAGTCGGCAGTATTGGATAAACCTAACGGCGCTGATAGCTGTAATAGTTGTAGCATTATACCCATTGTTTTTGCACTTTTCAGTTCGCAGCCTGCGAAATGAGGCACTGGGTGGACAACTCTCCCGGTGGTATCTTGCTGCTCATTATACCCTGCTCATCGCAGAGCTTCTGCAACAACATTGGCAACTTAAAAGCAAACAAAATACTGTTTTTCAAGTATTTACGGTAAGTATATGCGCATGGATATTATTTGTCATCACATCCGAATACGACACTGGTATGTTATCAGCTGTTTTGAAACATCCGAAACCATTGCAGAGCTTGCTGTAACATCACAATGGAAAGGGTATGCGCTGCTGTGGGGTGTAAGTTCATTTTTCATGTTTCTGGCGGGCTTATGGCGCAAAAATGTCACAGTGCGCCTGACAGTGCTGGCTTGCTTTGCACTTGCTTTAGGTAAATTTTTCACGGCAGATTTTGTCCATCTGGACAACCTTTCCCGTATAATTTCTCTGACTGCAATCGGTGTGCTGCTGCTGGTCATTGCTTTTTTGTATGAAAAACTGAAACGAATCATTTTTGACAATGAGTAAGCAACCTGTCTCTGAAATACCGGATGAAAACCTCGAGCTACATGACATAGCGCCGGTAGCCTCACGTAAAATCAGGAGACTGAGTTGGGGAAAACAGTTGCGCTCCGGAAAACATGTTCGGGCTTATTTGCTGATTTATTCCATTGAACTGTTGTTGGTAATGATTGGTATTGCTGCCGGTTTTGCCGTTAATAATTATGCCTCGCATCAGCGGGAACTAAAAATTGAAGCGGACTACATGGCCAACCTGCACGATGAACTTTCCCATGACATAGAACATCTCATACAGGCGGACAGTATCAACAATCTGAAAATAGATGAACTGACCCGCCTGCTGGTAATGGTCAAAATCAATGACCGTGAGCAGATTGACAGTATCAGCAATCTGATAAAAAAAGCATCGGAGGAAGTTGTGCTTTTTTTTTACCCTTCCAAAACCACCTGCGAATCTATCAAGCAGGGCGGCCATGTCAATCTGATACGGGATTTCCAGATTAAAAACCAACCGATTGGGCTTTATGAAAATGAATATGAAAAACCGGCTGGCTACCCGACAAAACATTATTTTGACCGATATTCGCGACCGATTGCAGCCCTTTGTAAGTGAGTATTTTGATATCATAGAGTTTCAGCCGCTCAATCAGGAAGCTATTTTCAGTTATCGCTTCACTAATCTGATTCAGCAAATGATTGAAAATCAGTCTCAAAGCTCACGTTACTACAAAGAATCGCTTGCCAAATGCAGGCAAATGCTGCGACAATTGGGAACCAAAATCAAAAACTGAATGAGTCCGGTTATAACACCTGAATTGCCTACCTCTGTTATTGAAGCCGATGCAAATGCTATCTGGCATCCTTTTACGCCTTTGTACGGTCTTCGTCCGCCCTTGGAAGTAGTGCGTTCAGAGGGTGTATGGCTGTACACTGCCGACGGTAGGCAAATATTGGATGCCATATCTTCATGGTGGGTCAATTTGCATGGGCACAGCCACCCCTACATTGCACAAGCCGTAGGCAAACAAGCTGCCCAGCTGGCACATGTCATTTTTGCAGGCTTTACACACCAACCCGCAGCCAGACTGGCGGAAAGGCTACTGACAATACTACCACCCAATATGAGTAAAGTTTTTTACTCAGATAATGGCAGCACTGCTACCGAAGTAGCTATGAAAATGGCTTTTCAGTATTTTTACAATTTAGGGCAACACAAACCCAAAATTATTGCCATAGACGGGGCCTATCACGGCGATACCTTTGGGGCTATGTCCGTTGGCGACCGCAGCCCTTTCAATGCGCCCTTTCAGCCGTATTTGTTTGAAGCAGTATTTATTCCCTTTCCAGATAAAGCCAACGAGGCGGTGGTTTTTGCACAGTTTGCCGATGAGATAGCTACCGGCCAAGTCGGTGCATTCATATTTGAACCCTTGGTGCAGGGTGCAAGCGGTATGCGCATGTACAGCACCCAATTTTTAGACCGCATGATAGCCCATGCGCAACAGCACGGCGTTATTTGCATTGCAGATGAGGTAATGACAGGTTTCGGCAGAACGGGCAAGTTGTTTGCAAGCCTGTACCTGAACCATTACCCCGATATTATTTGCCTTTCCAAAGGAATTACGGGCGGTTTTCTGCCCTTAGGTGCAACGGCTTGCACTCAGCGCATACAAGATGCCTACCGCAGCCCTGACCTGATGAAAACCTTTTTCCACGGGCACTCCTACACGGCAAACCCCATTGCCTGTGCTGCTGCCAACGCAAGCCTAGACTTGCTGTTATCCGAACGATGCAGCACAGCCATTGCCCGCATCAACCAAAAGCACCTGCAATTTGCAGCTCAGTTAGCACAGGGGAATTATGCCGTGCGTAACGTCCGCCTGCTAGGAACCATACTTGCGTTGGAGATAGACCGCACAGGCGAAACTTCCTACTTCCACGAAGCCCGCAACAATCTGTACTACCATTTTTTAGATAAAAACCTGTTAATGAGACCCTTAGGAAATGTGGTATATCTATTGCCACCTTATTGTATAACCGATGAAGAGCTTGCACTCGCCTATCGTGCCATTCTTGAAATCATTTAATTAGCCTATGAAAAAAATTTTTTTAGTTGCTTACTGCCTGATAGCAGCATCTGTTTGCCACGTAAAAGCACAGATTAATCTGTTTTCCATTGAGGATGAAATCAAACTGGGGCAGCAAGTTGCCCAACAGGTAGAATCTGACCCCAAAAACAAGATTTTGGATGAGAAAAAATATGCAGAAGCCTATCGGCATTTGCGCCACATTACCGATGCCATTCTCAACTCCGGACAGGTACGCTACCGCAAAGAGTTTCCGTGGCAAGTAAAAATTATTCACAATGACAGCATACTCAACGCCTTCTGTGCGCCGGGCGGCTATATTTATGTTTATACAGGTATTATCAAATTTCTGGATACGGAAGACCAACTGGCAGGCGTAATGGCACATGAAATTGCTCATGCCGACCGCCGACACTCAACCAATAACCTAACCAAGATGTACGGTATTGCAGCACTTACCGATATTGTTTTGGGCAAAAACCAAAATCGGCTCACACAACTTGCACAGGGATTAATAGGTTTGCAATTTAGCCGCAACCATGAGCGGGATGCTGACAATCAGTCTGTTATTTACCTCTGTAATACCGAATATGAAGCCAGTGGTGCAGCAGGCTTCTTTGAAAAAATGCTGCAAATGCGTGCCGCCGAGCCCCCTGCATTTTTAAGCACCCATCCTGCCTCGGCTTCCCGCGTGCGCGATATCAAGGCGGCAGCACGCGCCAGAAATTGCAAAACCAAGCAAAGTCAAAAAAATTATCAAGCCTTTAAAAACAGCCTGCCCAAATAGTGTAATTAAGCAGTTTGTTTAAATCAAATTTATCTGAATCCGCTCACAGGGTCTAACGACCACTGTTAGGAATTCGGGAAAACCTGTGGGCCGTCGCAGACGCTAACAGTGCTTTCAGCGAAAACAACGCTTCATTTTGAACAATTATTATATATCATAGAGAGTTACCCTGCAACATGCTATGTGGTTGCAGGGTATAAAAAATTACCACAATGAAAAAATCAATATGCTAAGACCACTTACCGGCAAATTCTAAAAACTCTGCTTTCATTTCGCCGAAAAGTTTTTCAAAAGTCTCTAATTTATCACGCTCATCGGCATGGTCGCCAAACAAGCGGCGATGTATCGTGTTGGCTTCTTTCTGCGCTTCCCCTACAAGAAAATCCTCATGTACGCGAATATTGTGCTTTAAAATATCCAACTGCTCTTTGTGAATAATCAACTGGTTTTGAAAATGACTGGCTGATTTGTGAAACTCATCGCCATTGTTGCGCTTTGCCAAATCATCCAGCATAGCTTGCAAGCGGATAATCTCTTGTTCATAATGTCCTAAATGTTGCAGCTATTCGGTATGTTCAGCGTGAAGTTTGTTCAGATGCACTTTGGTATTTGCCATGATTTTAAGTTTGTTTGACAGTTCAAAAGTAGCTGAATCACCATGTGCAAAAGATGACTTTTATCATCTATGCACAATTTTTTATGAGCGCTGCCCATGGGCTTGGCAATTATGAAAGTATTACCTTGATTTGTAGAAGAACCTATATTCACCAAATTGATATGAAATACACACAACCAATGCTCAAAGATGGAGCTATGCAAGGAAAAACCATTCTTGTTACCGGAGGTGGAACGGGATTGGGACGCTCTATGAGCAAATATTTTCTGGAACTGGGCGCTAACGTAGTCATCGCCAGCCGCAAATTGGATATTTTGCAGGCCGCTGCCGATGAGTTACAGGCCGAAACAGGCGGCCAGGTGCTTGCCGTAGAGTGTGACGTGCGCAACTATGCCGACGTGGAAAAAACACTTGCTGCCACTTTGGAGCGATTCGGCAGTATCAACGGCTTGCTCAACAATGCCGCAGGCAACTTTATCAGCCCTACCGAGCGACTTTCGCACAAGGCCTTTGATACAATTGTAGGGATTGTTTTACAGGGAAGTTACAACTGCACCCTTGCCATTGGCAAGCACTGGATTGAGCAAAAGCAACCGGGCACCATACTCAATATTGTTACAACCTATGCATGGACAGGCTCGGGTTATGTAGTGCCTTCGGCTTGTGCCAAAGCAGGCGTATTAGCCATGACGCGCTCTCTGGCCGTAGAATGGGCAAAATATAACATTCGCAGCAATGCAATTGCCCCCGGCCCGTTCCCTACCAAAGGCGCATGGGACAGGTTGTTCCCGCCTGCCTTACAGGATAAGATGGATGTTTCCAAAAAAGTACCGCTCAAACGCGTAGGCGACCATCAGGAACTGGCCAACCTTGCCGCTTATCTGATGTCCGATTACAGCGCCTACATAAATGGTGAAGTTGTAACTATTGACGGCGGCGAATGGCTCAACGGTGCAGGCGAGTTCAACTTCTTGGAGCAACTCCCCAGCGAGATGTGGGACCAAATTGAGCGCATGGTGCGTGGTGCAGGAAAAAGCAAATAATTTTCACCTATGCCTGTAGAAATAGAACGCAAATTTTTAGTTAAAAATCAGGATTGGAAGAAAAATGCTGAATCCAAAGTGTTCAGTCAAGGATACTTGTGCAATGACAACGAGAAAACAGTGCGTGTGCGCATAGCAGGCAAAAATGCCTTTATTACGGTGAAAGGCAAAGCACAGTATATTTCAAGAGCCGAATTTGAATATGCCATTCCTGTAGAAGACGCACTCTATATGCTGAATACCCTCTGCCAAAGACCTCTGATTGAGAAAACACGCTACTACGTGCCTTACAAAGGGTTTATGTGGGAAATAGATGAGTTTGAAGGAGATAACAGCGGGTTAATCATTGCAGAAATAGAACTGACTGATGAAAATCAGCAAGTTCCTTTGCCCTCTTGGGTAGGTGTCGAAGTAACAGGTGACGAGCGTTACTACAACGCCAATCTGGTGCACAACCCTTATAAAAACTGGAAGTAGTGGTTTAGGCTTCTTTGAAACTATATTCATATAACCTCCATCAGGACTTTAAACCCCGTCGGAGGTTCTTATTCATACATGCGCTAATGCACATGTGCCGTCCGTAATTACAGCATTTCCGAAACCTTAACGGCTGTTGCTCGGCGTGCGGGCGCATAAGAAGCTAATACCGTAATGGCAAATACCAACACGCTGATACTCAGAAAGTCAGCCCATTTCATTTGCACCGGATAAGCCTGAATAACCGACGACTGAATACCCAGCGATACAAAGCCGAATTGCATTTGCAGAAAGCAAATAACAAAGCCCAGTACCATTCCGCTTAAAGCGCCAATCCATGCAATAAAAAAACCCTCCGTCAGGAAAATGCGGCGAATTGTGCCTGCTGAAGCTCCCATAGCTGTCAGTACGGCTATATCATGCTGTTTTTCAATGGCCAACATGCTCAGTGTAAAGAAAATATTGAACGAAGCAATCGCCAGCACAAATGCCAAAGCCACAAAAACAAACAGTTTTTCTATCCGAATGGCACGCATAATACTTTCCTGTTGCTCTTCGCTGTTTTTTACCTGTAAGTTATCGGCATCTATAATGCTGCGAATGGCACGCTGAACGGCGGCAATATCGCTTTTCTTCCAAACTTTTACCTCAATAGAAGTTCGTCTGCCCTTGTACTGCATCAAGTCCTCTGCCCATTCAATCGGGACGAGCACATGATTTTGGTCAAACTGTTGCTCAATGGCAAGTACTCCGCCGGGCAAGATGATGCGCTGTTCAAAGTTTTTGGAAGGGTCGGCCATATTAACCTGCTTGTCTTTGCGGGGATACCAGAAAACCAGCGGCTCCATATCGTCGCCAAGGTCTATTCCCAATTGCAACTGCACCCCTACCCCTATCATTGCGCGCGGTGCTTTTTGCTGCCAAAGTGCAAAATTACCGCCCACCAACTTCTCGCGCAGGGGGTACTGCTGGTCAAAATTAGCGGACAGTCCTTTTACCTTAACTACTATTTGAGCGTCCTTATAACGCAGCAGCGCATCGTCGGCAATTACCTCAGTAACAGCTTGCACCCCTTCTATGCAGGCAAGGCGGGCAAGCAACACACTATCGGCTGCAAACGACTTGCCTTTGACGGGCGTAATTTCCAAGTCGGCATGATAGGACGAGTAAAGGCTGCGAGTAAAATCTTCAAGCCCGTTAAAAACAGAGAGCACAATCACCATGGCAGCAGTACCTATGGCAACGCCAACCACCGATACAATGGAAATAATATTGATAAAATTTCGCTTTTTCTTCGAGAAAAGATAGCGGCGTGCAATCAGGAGGGCAGTGTTCATGCAAAAAAGCGGGCGATTTGTGCAACCAGACGGTGAATTTCTTCTGCGGTATTGAAAGCATGCAGGCAAATGCGCAAACGCTCGGCACCCGCCGGCACGGTAGGCGCTAAAATAGGCAAGGCAAGGCATTTGTGTTGTATCAACCATTCGGCAAGGGCTTTGCAGCGGTCGTTCCCCGGCACTACCAACGCCTGAATCGGGCTTTGATTGCAAATGAGTTGCACATCTTCGGGCAACCGCAACCCCGCCGCCAGTTCGTGGTAGAGTGCAATCACTTGTCGCAGTTGCATGTTGAGTTCGGGACGTTGGCCAATATAATCAAAAGCAGCATCAATGCTGACCATCGTATGGTCGGGCATGGCAGTACTGTAAATAAACGGTCGACCAAAGTTTACCAAATAGTCTATCAGCCACTGCTTGCCGACAATGCATGCCCCATGCGCACCAATTGCTTTTCCAAAGGTGTAAACTCTTGCTAAAAAATGTTGCTGCAAACCCAATTCACAAGCAAGTCCATTGCCGTTTTGCCCGAAAATACCTGTGCTGTGCGCCTCGTCTATCAGCAAATAAGCGCCGTAACGATTACATAAGTCCACCATATGAGCCAATACAGCATTATCGCCATCCATAGAATAAACCGACTCCGTGATAACAAATACACAACCTGCCGCATGTGTTTGCCGTGCCGATTGCAGTTTTTTTTCCAAATCGGACAAGTTATTGTGCAAAAAGGCTTTTCGGTCGGCAAAACTGAGCCGATAACCTTCCCGCAGGCTGGCATGTACCAATTCATCGTACAAAATCAAATCACCTTTTTGTGCCAATGAAGCTATCAGCGCCATGTTGGCTACATAACCCGAATTGAACAACAACGCTGCCTCTGCCTCAAACAGTTGGGCTAACTTTTGTTCTAACCGCATAGCCAAGGCGCTGTTGCCTGAAAGCAAACGCGAACCAGTAGCTCCCATGCGGGGCTTTTCCAATGCAGAATAGCGTTCGGCAACCACCCGAGCAAGTGCAGGAGATTGCGCCAGCCCCAAATAATCATTGGAAAAAAAATCGGCACCTTCCCGCTCAGGTTTTAACCTTCGGAGATTACCCTGTTGCTCTCGCTTATTTAATTGCTCCCAAATACGTTTCTGAATAGACATTGCCCAAAATTGCACGATATTTTGTAAATTCGGTAGCATATTTGCCCGTATGAGGTTAAAATACGTTGCATTGAAACTTTGCAAATGCAAATAGAGTTACTCAAATAAAAATAAACAGAACCCCAATGAAACTACTCAAAATACCATTCGTGTTCATCTTGTCGGTTTGTTGGAGTGTGGCGGCTTATGCTTCCTATATTCTAGTTCCGATGGATAAAACACAACAAAACCATCTGAAAGCCTACGGCATTACCTACTGGGTTCTTAAACAAGAAGTAGAAGCAGAGTGGCTGCTCAACTACCGCGGCGGCAGTTTCATGTTCAAATATGCGCAAAAGTTTGAAAACGAACTGATTATACGCGGCGTTAGTTATGAGGTAATTTCCGATGCACAGGCCGTGCGCATCAAAGAAGACATCGCACATCCCGAAGCTAATATGGACGTGATGAAACTGGAAGTTGCCCCCAAAATTGCTGTTTACTCTCCTAAAACCAAACAGCCGTGGGACGATGCCGTAACCTTAGTGCTCACCTACGCCGAAATTCCCTATGACATCATCTTTGATGAAGAGGTGATGGACGGAATGCTTCCCAAATACGATTGGCTGCACCTTCACCATGAAGACTTCACAGGGCAATACGGAAAATTTTACCGCAACTTCAGCGGTCAGCCTTGGTATCAGGAGCAACAGCGCGAATTTGAAGACATTGCCCGCAAATATGGTTACAAAAAAGTTTCGCAACTGAAACTTGCAGTAGTTCGCAAAATCCGCGACTATTGTGCCGGCGGCGGATTTTTATTTGCCATGTGTTCGGCAACCGATACTTACGATATAGCACTTGCCGCTCACAATACAGACATATGCGATGCGGTATATGACGGCGACCCCTACGACCCCGGAGCTAACAACAAGTTGGATTTTTCTCAAACACTGGCCTTCAAAGATTTCCGCGTGATTTTAGACCCCTACGATGTGGAATATTCCAACATTGACAACCAAATGGGCGAACGCGGCCTTACGGAGCGAAACGATTTTTTCCGACTGTTTCAGTTCTCGGCCAAATGGGATCCTGTGCCCACCATGCTCACCCAAAACCACGAAACTAACATCAAAGGATTTATGGGGCAGACAACGGGCTTCAAAAAACGCCTTATCAAATCCGATGTACTGATTTTGGCCGAGACAAAAAGTTGCGATGAAGCGCGGTATATTCACAATACTTTTGGCAAAGGCACTTGGACATTTTATGGCGGCCATGACCCCGAAGACTACCAACACTTTGTTGGCGAAGAGCCTACCGACTTGAACCTCCATCCCAATTCGCCGGGCTATCGCCTCATATTGAATAACATTCTGTTTCCGGCTGCAAAAAAGAAAAAACAAAAAACCTGATTCAGAATAAGTTTGTAATTTTGAAAATTCAAAACCGAATTAACAATTTGACAGTGCAATTAAACATGCAGTTACTTGCGGTCTTTAAATTTTAAAGCACGCATTTTATGCATAAACCTATGTAAACTAATACAATACCACAACCCGCACTATGGACTCATTAAATACGTTCGGCTATACCAAAGACGGTAAAGTTTTTTTAAAAGGGTATTTTAATTTTCCTGACCGCGAAATCGGACTGGTAAAAGAAAGTGAAGAAGCCAGCCTTCAGTATTTTATTAAGCGTTTTGAGCTTGCCGAAAGTAAAGTAACAGATCTTGCCAAAGCCATTCAAAACACTACCAACAAAGGTTCTTACCTGATGAAACTTGTTCACATGAGAACCTACTTGGCCGAGTTTAACGGCTTGGGTGATTTTCCTTCGCTGTTTCGCAAGTTAGACGAACTTGAAGCCGAAATCAGGTCTTATATCCACGAAAACCGCATTAAAAATCACGAAATCAAAACTAACCTACTCAAAGAAGCAGAAGTACTCAGCCAAGGTACCAACTGGAACGTTTTCACCAAAAAGTTTAAAGAACTTAAACTGCGCTGGATTAAGACAGGAAGCACCTTCGAGGACGAGGAAGAAATCTTCAATAAAGCCTTTGACAATTATTACAACACCTTTTTTGAGCGAAAAAATCAGTTCTTTGAACAGCGAAAAGCACTCTTGGAAAGCCGAAGAATACGCTATGAAGAAATTCTTGCAGAAATGGCAAGAATAAATGCCGAAATGCCTGAAAATGCGCAAAAAGAAATCACACGCCTGCAAAAGCAATGGAAGGTTGTCGGAAAAATCAACGCCCGCTTTTTTAAGGAGCTCACCAAAAAAATGCACGCAGAAGTAAAAATTTTCAATGAAAAATTAAAACGTCTGCAAGAACGCATTAATGCGAATCCCATTGAGCGCAAAAAAGAACTCTGTGAAAAGGTTGAAGGCATGTTGCGCACCGATGAACCATTGCAAATAGCACTGGTAAAAAGCATACAGGCAGAATGGAAGCGATTAGGTAAGCTCAAACATCCGATGGACAAGGATTACAATACACGTTTCAAAATAGCATGTAACGAAATCTTTGAAACGTTCTTCCTTGACCAAACCGCCAAAACCAAGTATGAGCATTTCAGCGAGAAAACGCGATTCGAACAATTGAAGATAAAAATCCGTTTGTTGAAAGATTCCATCAAAGAAGATGAGTTTGTGTTGAACCAGTTGAACGCACGCGACGGTTACTCTGCCAACCGCCGCCCGGTAGGCAGCGAGGGAAGTTCCATTGATATGGAAAAGCTGAATCAGATTAACAAACTGAAAACCAAGCAGCGGATACTAAAAAAACTGCAATCGCAGCTGATGTCAAACTATTGATTTTACCCAGTTTTTGGTGAGGAAAAAATACCTGTTATCAGGAACATTTTTAATAGTTTTATTGTTAGCCTTCACGAAAACAATTCCATTGCACTATGTATTGGACACTTGAATTAGCCTCTTATCTTGAAGATGCACCTTGGCCTGCAACAAAGGACGAGTTGATTGATTATTCTGTGCGCTCAGGCGCGCCATTGGAAGTAGTAGAAAATCTTCAGGAACTTGAAGATGACGGTCAGCCCTACGAAAGCATCGAGGAAATATGGCCTGATTATCCGACAAGAGAAGATTTTCTCTTTAACGACGATGAGTATTAATTAAACAAGCAGTTTCTGCTTTAATTCTTTCCACACGGCAGCAGTAGTTCCTACTTCTGCCGTATTTATTATTTTTGTAGCATAAAATTTTAACCAAATTTCAGTTATGGAACTATTGACAACAACCATTAATATGCCCGATTATGCGCGCGTATGGCTTTACGCATCCGATAGGGCGTTTACCCCGCAAGAAGAAGCAATGATTAGTGGTTGGTTGGCCAAATTTACCAAAGGATGGAGCAGTCATGGTGCAAACCTTATGGCATCGGCTGCAATACTGCATCACCAAATAATTTTATTTGTAGTAGATGAGTCGCGAACACCTCCTTCCGGATGTTCCATAGACAAATCCGTTGCATTGTTGCGCCAGATAGAACGTCAAATGGGAGTTAATCTTTTAGATGGTGGCCGTGTCTTCTATCAGCAAAACGAACAAATTAAAACCGTTCGACTGCCGCAAATTAAGCAAGAGATTGAATTACAGCATATCAAACCCGATACACCCATCCTTAACATGCAAGCCAATATGCTTCAAGCCGTGCGCAATAGCTTATTTATTCCGGCAGCGCAATCTTGGATGGCACGCTATTTCAGACAGTAGCAACTGACTTATGCAAACAGGTAATAAGCGCCTAATAAGTCAAAAGCAGCATGATTTTCCAAATCATCAAACTGGTAATGATATTGCAGGCCTTTGGGTCTGAAACCAAAACTCACATGAGGGAAGTAGCGCTGCAAGATGGAAAGACGGCCGGCAAATGATGCGCCTATATCTCCCCATAACAACAACTCTGTATCGTCTTTATCTAACCCAAGTTGGGTAGTAATAAAAAGCACGTAGTAAATAAAGTCTTCCGGTGTATCAAATTGATAGGCATTCAGTAAATGCAAATTGCCTGCCCTGAAAAAAGCGGCAGTGAGTATATTTCGATTGACAAACAAATGTAAATATCTGTAATCTAATTTTTCAGGGATTGAATGTAAACCGTGCAATATTGCATCGCTTAGGTGGGCATATTGTAATTCGCGCAGCGGATAAAGTTCTGTAAGAATGGTTGCCAGCTCGTTGTTGCAGCCAGAGATATTTACCAAATTAAACGCAGTATGATAAACAAATGCCGTACGCATTTGTTCGAGTTTGAGACTGCTGTGCAATTGCAGCATTTCCGTAGCTTGGTCTGCCCTGAAAAATTTGGCAGGCACCTGTACAAAAGGATATTCTGCCTCGAGCAATGCTATTTCCTTCCAATAGCCTGCACCCAAAAACAGATGCTGGATAATCAATTGTGGTAAGGTTTCCGAAAGAGGAAAGTTTTTAGACAGGCTGAAACGTTCGTAATATACAAGTATTTTATCGGCAATATGAAAGGCTACGGCTTCAAAAATACCTGCATGTAACTTAAAACACAGAGCATATTGGTCAATATGCTCTGTGTTGAAAACTGAGCTGCGCAATTGCAGCAAAGAGTGAAAAGCGTTATTTTTCAAAATAATGTATGAATTAGTCTTCCCAGTTACCTGTTGTAGATACTTCATCTTGAGCACCGAAACGCAGGAAACGGCGTTTGCGGTTCGGGTGGTTTTCCTTGCGGGTTTTGTCAAAAGGATATGGGTCTACCACTTCTATCACGTCTACCTTTGCTCCGCTCTTTTGAGTAAGTTTACCCGCATACATTTTGAACTGTTTGTTGGGGTCATCGTAACCCGGAACCCAGCTGAACTTTTCTAAGTTAAAATTAGGATACTTTGATTTGGGGAAAAGGTAATCTAATACTTTTTCACGTCTCAGTGTATCATAACTAATGCGAACGCTGTCGCCCAAGTAGGCTTTATCGGGCGGACGTTGGATAATAGTTTCTTTTTTCTCCACAATCGGAATCACACCTTCCGCAATGAAAGAGCGAAGCGTATCCCAACTGCCGGTGTAGCGACCGTTTACCAATAAGAACCATTTCTGTGCTTCGCGGATTTCCTTCAAGCGTTCAATTACGGCCGCTTCTCTTGTTTTAATCTCACGGTCTTCATCAACCTTACTTTTGATACCCGCATAAAGGAAATAGGCAAGTGCCGCAATAACAGGCACCATCATAATAGTAAACAATTGAGTCTTCTTCATATCGTTTTAAAAATGGGAAGGAGTTTCTTTCAATCGCAATTATAGCATTTTCGCACAAATCATGCTGCACTCTTGGTAAAAAAGATGCTTTTTAGTTGGAAATAGTAAGGGATTGGCATTGGTTGTTATGATTAAGATGCGATTTGCCGCCACGCTAAGGGTAAGTATTGAATCAGGTCGCCTGCTTTCATGCCTTCCTGAGAAAGTTCATCGGCGGCTATATCGCCTGCCAGCCCGTGTAGAAATGCTCCGAGGATTGCGGCTTGGTCTGAGGGGTAGCCCTGTGCAAGCAGTGCCGTTAAGATACCGGTCAGCACATCGCCGCTGCCTCCTTTGGCCATGCCCGCATTTCCCGTAGAGTTAAAGTACGTCAATCCCTCGGGGGTGGTAATGCAGGTATTAGCCCCTTTTAGTAAAACGACACAGGCATGTTTTTTACTCAATGTGAGTTGTATTTCGTGGCGTTTAAAATCATTAACTACTATCCCCGTCAGGCGTTCAAATTCTTTGGGATGAGGCGTTAGAATGCTTCCCGAAGGTATCATATCCCACCAGTGCGGGTTTTGCGCAAGCAAATTCAAGGCATCGGCATCCCATACCATGGGTAGTTTTATATTTTGCTTCAATAAGTTCTCAATGGCTGATGCTGTCATTTTGTCCTGACCGATACCGGGGCCAATACCAATGCTATGGTAAGATTTAACCTCCGGCAAGCAATGTATAATCGTATTGCCGGCATTTATTACACACATTGCCTCAGGTACTGCCGTTTGCATGGCTGAAAGCCCAATGGCAGGGACAGCCGCCGTAAGTAAACCTATACCCGAGCGAATAGCGGCATGAGCGGCGAGAATGGCAGCGCCCATTTTTCCTGCACTGCCTGCAATGAGGAGCCCGTGTCCGAAGTTACCTTTATGCGTGTTTCTGCCGCGCGGCCGATAATATTTTTTTATCATCTCCCTATCGGTGCGAAATATCGCAGTTGCTGCGCCCCTCAAAAAATCAGGATGTAAGCCAATATGTACCACTTCCCATTCGCCTGTAAACGAATAGTTTACATCGTACAGAAAACTATGTTTGGGTAATTCAAAGGTAATAGTATAAGCGGCACGAAATACCGTCTCCGGATACAAAACAGGCTTGTCGGCAAACATGCCGGATGGCATATCTATGGCAACCCTATATGCTTGTCCTTTATTAAGATGACCAATAATTTTTACAATGAATCCTTGCGGCGGCCGATTGAGTCCCGAGCCGAAAATGCAATCCACACACACCTCATCGGGTAAGAGTTCGGGCAGTTCGCAGTGGGGTTGGAGCAGATGAACGGATACGTTACTTATTTGCTGCAATCGCCTCATATTCAGTTCAAAGTCTGCACTTGGCTTATCGGGCACCGGACAAATCCACACAGCAACTTCATACTGACCGCTGAGCAGGCGCGCCATTACCAATCCATCGCCGCCGTTGTTGCCTCTCCCACAAAAAAAGTGTATGCGATTGGCCTGTAATTTTTTCTTGTGCAGGTGTTTTACCAAAGCCTCGGCGGCAGCAGTAGCTGCGCGTTCCATCAACTCGGGCGAGCTTATGGGTTCGTGGGCAATTGTATAGGCATCCGCTTCGCGAATTTGGCAGGCAGTCAGGATTTTCACAGGTTGTGTTCAACTATTTTTCCGAAAGAAAATGAACCCTGCGCTGTTACGCAACTTTTTCCTGTTTTTTTTACTTGTGATAGCTTCAATAAGTCAATTGTATCGTGAATTTGTATAAAATGACGCAACTGATACACTCGCAGAAGTTGGCAAATACCGCCCTGAGACATTTCAGACGGTAAATAGTGCTTGCAATTGTTCAAATGAACTTTTAGGAATCATACCTGTTAATTTAAAACAAGACGAGGCGTGAAATGAACTTTTTTTGCTAAAATTTACGTTTACCGGCATATGCAAAAACAATTGCGCCATATTTTCAGCTTGTTGTTAGCCTTGCAGGTAGTAGTTGCTTCCACCGGAGCAACTTTCTACAAGCACTATTGCGCTGAGAAAGGCGAATTAATAGCGGTTTCTGCATACGCAGCGGCGAATGGCAGTTGCTGTTCCATACATGACGACCACGGGAAGGAACACTGCCAAGTACCTGAGCATGAGCAAGATGAGGGTTGTTGCAACTTGCAGTATGAATTTCGCAAAGCAGACAGCGCCCCGCTTGCCGAAAGCCTCAAATCAGGAGTTCCTCTTGTTATTTCATTACCTGAACATCCTTCCTGTGCACTTCTGCCTATTTTTCAGATAAGTTATGCAATTAATGCACAGGCTGATTTAGGTAATTACTCCCCCCCTGTTTTCCGTACGGGCAAGCTGTTGCTGCCTGTGATTCAGCAATTCAGATTGTAGTTAAAATTGATTGTCTGTTTAAAAACCTGACGGTGCTTTTGCGTCTGTCGGGCTTTTATGTCGCTATTGGCAAAAATCAATTTTTAACCATCTGAAAATCATGAAATTGCATATAAAAACCCTGTTTCTGACAGTTGTATTGCTGTCATCCGTTTCTTTTATTTTTGCTCAGCAAAAAGTTAAAAACATTCACGGATACGTTGCCGAACGGATTGGTAAAGAAGAGCAAGCGCTTGCCGGCGCAAGTATCGTCTGGTTAGGTACAACAGTTGGCACTGTAACAGATACCAAAGGACATTTTGAGTTGAAATACCCTGCCAATGACCCTAACGCGCATTTCATTGTCGTAAGTTTTGCAGGCTACAAAACCGATACGGTTAATATTCACAAGGCGCATACGCATCAGCACGGAAAGGAAACGCACCTTGAAATCATCCTCCAGCCGCTGGAATTGCGCACCGTAACCGTAACAGCCGGTAAAACTGACGAGTTCAGCCCCATGCGCGTGGACGTGCTGACTACCAAAGACTTGCGAAAGGCTGCTTGCTGCAACCTTTCGGAAAGCTTTGAAACGCAGGCTGCCGTAGATGTGAGTTTTTCGGATGCCGTTTCGGGTGCCAAACAAATCCATATGTTGGGGCTGGATGGTATTTATGCTCAAATCTCATCGGAAAACCTGCCCGCAGTGCGTGGACTTGCTGCCCGCAGCGGTATGTATTTCATCCCAGGCACATGGATTCGCTCCATTGACATCAGCAAAGGCGCGGGCAGTGTCGTCAATGGCTACGAGTCCATGACCGGACAAATCAACGTGGAACTCGTTAAACCTTTTGAAGACACCGAACGACTGTTTTTCAATACCTATATCAATCAATTTGGCAGAGCCGAGCAAAATATTCACTGGCGCAAGCAAATTAATCCTAAGTGGGCTACCGCTACCCTACTCCATGCCAGTGGGCAGCGTTTCCGCGAAGATTTCAACCAAGACGGCTTCTTGGATGCACCGCAGTTTTCGCAACTGAACGGCATCAGTCGCTGGCAGTATAACGGTGAAAAAATAGAAGCGCAGTTTGGTATCAAAGCCCTTTACGACGACAAAATCGGCGGTCAGTTAGACTTTCGCAAGAATACTCCGAGCGTTTGCGGCGGTATCTATGGCTTCCGCTGGGAAAATCAGCGCACCGAATTTTTCAGCAAAACAGGCTTTTTCCTGCCCCGCGAAACCGAAAGTATCGGCATTATTGTCAATGCTTCCAATCACAATGTCCGAGGATTGTGGGGCGACTCGCGCTACAACGGCAGGCAGCAATACCTGATGTTCAACAGCATTTACCAAAACCAATTCGGTGATAATCACATCCTGAAAGCAGGAATTAGTGCGTCTATGGATAACTACGACGAAACCTACAACAACCGCGATTTTGTCCGTCATGAGCGCATAGCGGGTGTTTTCACTGAGTATAGCTATAGGCTGCCGGGTAAGTTTGCCCTGATTGCAGGTCTGCGCTACGACCGCCACAATTTGGCAGGCAACGTAATCACGCCGCGCTTGCACCTGAAATACGACTTCAGCCCACTCACCTCGTTACGCCTTTCTGCGGGTCGCGGAATGCGCTATGCAAACCCCATTGCCGAAAATATGGGCTACTTGGTCAGCAATCGCCGCCTGAATATTGCAGACAATCTGCGCGCTGAGTTTGCATGGAACATGGGTGGCAGTCTGCATCAGAAATTCCTGATTAACAACCGCAACGGCTCTGTAACAGTAGATGTGTTCCGTACAACCTTTGAAAATCAGACGATTGTAGATTTGGACAGCGACCCGCACCAGTTGCAAGTCTATAACCTCAACGGGCGTTCTTTTGCCAACAGTTTCCAAGTGCAAGGTGAATATCAGTTAGCCGACGGTCTGAGCATTACAGGAGCTTATAAATACTACGATGTTCGCGCACAAATCGGCAATGAACTGCGCCGTGTGCCGTTTATCCCTATGCACCGTGCGATGGGCAACGCCGAATTAGACTTGAAACGCTGGCGCTTTGACGTAACCGTACAGTGGTATGGCTCCAAACGTCTGCCCGTAGCTCCGCTCGTAGGTATGCCGATGCCCGGCGAAGACCACGGCGGACACACACCTGCCCCGAGTGCTCCGTATTGGCGTGCCAACTCGCCGCATTATTTCCTGATTAACAGCCAGGTAACGCGGGTATTCCGCACTTGGGAGGTGTATTTAGGCATGGAAAACATAGGCAACTTTATGCAAATGCACCCGATTGTGCAGGCTGACAACCCTTGGGGGGAGCATTTTGACGCAAGTGTTATTTGGGCACCCATCATGGGACGGATGCTCTACGCCGGTGTAAGGATTATGATTGATTAAAAACTTAACAAAAAGCCACTCTTTTTTTACGGGAGTGGCTTTTTTATTTCATATAAAACTGCAAGTACTAATCTACATACTCACCATTTTTAGGTTTGAGGTCACGAATCAAAATGCGGATGAAGTCAATCAGTACCCAAATGCCTAAGCCCCCCAGCGTTAGCAATTGAACAACGCCTTGCCAAGTATATCCTAAGTAGAAACGGTGAATGCCCAAGCCACCGAGGAAAAAGCATAGTAGCACTGCCGGTAGCCATTTTTTCCCCTCGGCTACATTCTTTTCTATTTTGTCTAATTGCTTTTCTACTTTTTTGAGTGCTTTAACTTCAGCCTTAGAAAGCTCGCCTGTTTGTGCATTTGCTTGCAATTCTGCCTGTACCGTTGCCGAGTGGTTCGATTTTTTATCGGAAATCGGTGCAGCAGACATCAGCATGCCACACGTTACCAATGCAAACGTAAACAGTTTAAAAAGTCTGTTCATAAAATTGAGATAGTGTTTAGCAAAAGCGCTTACTCATCGGCTTTTCAGCATCCGCCACCTGATGTTGAGGATTTCGGTGTTGTTCCTTTCTTTAGCAAAGTTAGCATTTTTTTGAAATCCGCAACGAATTTTCGGCAAAAAAATTAGAGAATATTATACGCGTACTGATTTGCCTTTCATTGCCAGCACATCATCCAAATATTCGCGGGTATTGCTTAGGCGCGGCACTTTGTGCTGTCCGCCGAGTTTGCCGCGTTTTGCCATCCACTCATAGAAAGTCCCTTTGGGCAAGGCATGAATAACGGGAGCTACCAGCGCAAGGTCTTTATGACGCTTGGCATCATAGTCAGAATTGATTTCGCGCAGTTTTTCGTCTATCAATTGCGTAAAATGCTCCAAAGAGTGCAAAGAAGGGTCAAAATTTTCAAATTCTATAGCCCACTCGTGTCCGCCTTTATTGCCTATCCCCAAATAAACGGGAGCGGCTGTATAATCATTGACAATCAGCCCGGTTTCTTTGCAGGCGTATGCAATGGCGGTATCGACATTTTCTACTACTAACTCCTCGCCGAAAGCGTTGATAAAATGCTTGGTTCGCCCTGCAATACGGATGCGATATGGATTTATGGAGGTGAAGCGCACCACATCGCCGATTTTATAGCGCCAAAGCCCCGAGTTGGTGGAAATTACCATAGCATAAGATTTGCCAATCTGCACGTCGGCTAAACCTACAGTCGGCGGGTTGTCGGCTTGGGCGAATTCCAGCGGGATAAATTCGTAATAAACCCCATAGTCCAACATGAGCAGCAAGTCTTGGCTGTCGCGTTGGTCTTGGATGCCAAAGAATCCCTCCGAAGCATTGTAGGTTTCCATGTAGTGCATGTCATCCGAGGGAATCAGTTGGCGAAACAATTCGCGATAGGGCGTAAATGAAACTGCCCCATGAAAAAAAACTTCCAAATTAGGCCATACTTCGCGGATGTGCTGCCTGCCTGTCAGCTCAAGGATACGTTGAAGCAGTACCACTGTCCATGTGGGAACTCCCGACATACCCGTAACATTCTCGCCGATGGTCAATCGGGCAATTTTTTCTACTTTTTCTTCCCATTTATCCATCAGCGCCACTTCAATGCTTGGCGTGCGCAGAAACTCCGCCCATATGGGTAAGTTCTTCATAATCAACGCTGAAACATCGCCGCAATAGGTATTGGGATTAAAAGGATTGGGTTGATAGCTGCCGCCGATTCCTAAATTTTTACCCAAAAAAGCACGCGTGTTGGGGTAATTATTGACATACAGGCAAAGCATGTCTTTACCGCCTTTGTAATGACACTCCTGCAAATGTTCTTCGGAAACAGGAATGTATTTGCTGCGGGCATTGGTTGTTCCCGATGATTTGGAGAACCATGTAAACTCGCCCGGCCAAAGAACATTTTTTTCGCCGCGCAGCACTCGCTCTATCTGCGGGTAAAGGTCTTCATAGGCAGACACAGGCACTCGGGCGGCAAATTGCTCGCGGTTGCGGATATCAGCATAGCCATAATTGCGTCCCCACTCGGTTGCAGCGGCTGTTTTAATCAAATGTCGGAAAATTTCTTGCTGTACATCGTGCGGATGGTTCATAAACCGCTCTATTTGCGGAAAACGACGACGCATTAACCAAGTAAGAATTGTATTGAACCACTCCATAAATTTACAGACATTAGATACAACTGCAAATCTACAAAAAACAAGTATTCCAATTCCTATGGCCGATTTTTACTCGAAAAACTTGCGCTTAAACTCAAAGCGCTCGCCAAGGTAGGCTTTGCGCACCACCGGATTAACTACCAGATTTTCGGGGGTATCGGAAACGAGAATCTTGCCTTCGGAGAGGATATACGCACGGTCGGTAATGGAAAGTGTTTCGTCCACGTTGTGGTCGGTAATCAAGATGCCGATATTTTTGGATTTCAGCTTGTAAACGATGTATTGAATTTCCTCGACTGCCAGCGGGTCTACGCCTGCAAAAGGCTCGTCAAGCAGAATGAATTTAGGGCGCACCGAAAGTGCACGTGCGATTTCCGTGCGGCGGCGCTCTCCGCCGGAGAGTACCTTACCCAAATTTTTGCGTACTTTGGTCAGGCTGAACTCTTCGATGAGTTCCTCTACGCGCTGCCGCTGTTCGGCTTTGGTCAAATTGGTCATTTCCAGCGGTGCAAGAATGTTTTCTTCTACCGTCAGGTCGCGAAAAACAGAGGCTTCCTGTGCCAAATAGCCAACGCCAAGCCGTGCACGGCGGTACATGGGCAGGTCGGTAATTTCTTGTTCGTCCAAATAAATTTTGCCGCTGTTCGGCTTAATCAGCCCTACAATCATATAGAAAGTAGTCGTTTTGCCCGCTCCGTTTGGCCCCAGCAAGCCTACAATCTCCCCTTGACGTACCTCAACGGATACATCATTCACCACTAATCGCGATTTGTATTTCTTAAAGAGGTGTTCCGAGCGAAGCAACATAGGTTTACGGGCTAAGTTTACGGTGAATTGTTTAGTTTTGTAACGGCGCAAAGTTAGCTGAATGAATGCCAAACCCACGCGCTTAAAGAATTTTAACCGCAAGCAAAGCACAAATGACACCGCAAGATTTAAACCCCAAACAAACCGCCCTTGTGCTGGTAGATACGCAAAACGATTTTTTCTTCAAAAAAGGTGCTTATCCGCGCAATGGGCTGCATATTCCCGACAGTGCGGGACTTATCCGGCGGTTAGTAACCGTTGCCGACTCACTTCGTCGCGCGGGCGGGCTGATTATTTCTACACAGTTTACCCTATTGCCCGGCAAGGACGGCGAACCCATGATTGCCGAAGGACTGAAAAAAGCACGCCCTTTTATCGCCAAAGGAGATTTCTGCCCGGGTGATTTTGGTCATCGGCTGGTAGAAGAACTTGCTCCAGCCGACTTTACGGTTGATAAAATCTCATTTTCAGCATTTTACCAAACCTTTCTCGACTTTATCTTGCACAAACAAAATATTCGTACGCTGCTTATTGGCGGCATTGTAACCAACAGCGGAGTGGCTGCCACGCTTCGCGACGGACTTTCGCACGGCTATGAGGTGGTGCTGCTCTCCGATGGCTGCGCATCATTCTCCGAAGAAGCACATCAGGACACGCTCAATTCGTTGCGCCACGTAGCACCATTGATTATTTGCGATGCCATGGCCGATTTGCTGGATACCTACAAGTAAGTAAGCCGTTTAAAATGCTTTTACCTAAATCCGCCGACAGAGATAGTGTAAAAAAACTCTGTCAGTGGACAAAGTCTCTGCCGGCAGTTTAATAACAGACAGGATTTTGCTCAACTATTTCATTGACATATGACTCCACTTCAACGCAAAAACATTGTTTACACGCTGCTGCTGTTCGCACTGATGGCAGCAGTTTATTTTTACCGCAAAAACAGCAGCAAAGAGCAAGCTGCCAATAGCCCACTGGTAAAAATCAGCGGCCCTGCAATGGGTTCTACCTATAATATCAGCTATTTAGACGAGCAGCGTGCCAATTATCAGGCCTCGATTGACTCGTTGTTAGAGGTTTTCAATCTGTCGCTTTCTACCTACATCCCCGATTCGGAAATCAGCCGTTTCAACCGCGAAGACTCTATTACACCCAAACTGCCTTTTTTTATTCCCGTATTGGAGCGCAGCCGCGAAATTTACCGCGAAACAGAAGGCGCATTTAACCCAACAGTTTATCCGTTGGTACAGGCATGGGGCTTTGGTGCCAAGAAAGGCCTGCCCCAACGCGAACCCAACGTAGACTCTATTAAGCAATTCATTGATTTTGAAAGCATTGTCGTAACGGGCAATACCATCAAAAAAAACAAAAAAGGTGTTACCATTGAGTTTAATGCTATTGCCCCGGGCTATGGTGCCGATTTGATTGCCCGCCTGCTCGAGCAGCGCGGCATCCAAAATTATATGGTAGAAGTCGGTGGCGAAGTGGTTTGCAAAGGCAAAAACCAACGCGGCGAAGCATGGCTAATTGGCATAGACAACCCGCAATACGAAGAAAAAGGCGGCAACCCGATTCAGGCAAAAATTCGCGTGGAAAACATGGCGCTTGCCACCAGCGGCAACTATCGCAAGTTCTATGAAAAAGACGGCAAGCGATATGCCCACACAATTGACCCCGTAAGCGGGCGACCCGTGCAGCATAACTTGTTGAGTGTCACCGTACTGGCCAAAGACTGCATGACAGCCGATGCAATGGCGACAGCCTTTATGGTAATGGGAACAGAAAAGGCCAAAGCCTATGCCGAAAGCCGACAAATGCCCGTGTTGCTGGTGTTTGCCGAAGGAGATAAACTGCAAACTTACGTTTCGCCCGCACTGCAAAAATTTATCGTAGAATAAGAACTATCCTTCCGTAGCAATCGGTTTGCAAGCCATTGGCTTATTTTATTCCGTTGCTTAGACATTTTTAATAAAATACGTAAGCTATTTGATTGCTATTGCAAAAGTTATCTTTTGTTTTGCCACTGTTAGCGTCTAACGACGGCTAAGAGGGTATTAAACTGTCCCTGCCGGTAGTCAGATACCCTGTCAGCCGATTTGAACAGGAATTAAACTGCTTGCCTGCTCAAATTCAAAATCCCAACTCGCATTCCAAAATGTGCTTTATCTTTGTGGCAGAAGGCAGGCTGTCTTATCGCGGCTGCCGCAAGGCAGTTGAGGAAAGTCCGGGCAACACAGAGCACCGTACCACCTAACGGGTGGGGGGCGGCGGCGAAAGTCGCCGTTCACAGATAGTGCCACAGAAAACAAACCGCCCGAAAGTTACGTGTAGCCTTTGGGTAAGGGTGAAAAGGCAGGGTAAGAGCCTACCGGGCAGGCGGTAACGTCTGTTGCATGGCAAACCTTACGGGTTGAAAGGCCAAATAGGCTGGAACGTGGCTTAGGCCACGCGGGCTGCTCGTTCGTAGTGCTTCGGTGCTGTTCCAGTGGGTAGGCCGTTAGAGGCTGTCGGCGACGGCAGTCCCAGATAGATGATAAGACTCGACAGAACCCGGCTTACAGGTCTGCTTTCCCGATATTATTAAAACCCGACAGGTTGTGTACAAGAGCCTTGTCGGGTTTATGTTTGATTAGCAACCACACAACTTCCGTTTTTGAGACTAATTTTACGCCAAAAAAGCCATGAAAAATCTGATATTACTATTCTCCATGCTTGCCTTATTCCAACTGACTGCTTGTAATTCAGAAGATAAGCAGATAGAAATAGACCGTCAGGTACGTAAAAAGTTGAGCGTTATAGGAGGCAGCATAATCAAGGAACTGAAACTTACACCCGAGCCGCAGGAAAACCTCTACTTTGCCGATGCCATGATGGAAAACGGCATGCCCATTCAGGCTATGGTATTGATTAAAGACGATTCGGTAGCCTTGAAAGAAACCATCAACTCTACCATGTTGCGCCGCCTGAGCAAAGAAATGCATGAAGCCTGCGTCGGTGTTTCGCTCAGACCCATAGAAAACAGCCGCGTACCCAACGAACTGCAAGGCGAAGCAGTATTTAAAAGCGGAGAAAAAATACAACTATTCGCCCATGAAGAACTCGGCTGGCGACCTGCCAACGATTTCAACACACTCAATTTCCTAACTAAAAAACAGATGCAGCACACACTCTTAGGCGCTAACGACAGCATTAAATTCTTCAACTTAGAAAAATCTGCCATAGATACGGTGTACAATGGTAAGTTGGAAACCTACAAAGGCGAGAAAAAAGAATTTTCCGTAACTTGGAGTCAAACAGGCTTCCGATGGGAAATAAACCAATCTCAGAAGTAATCCGCCGTTTCATAGATTTTATTGCATTACAGCGGCGTTACAGCAAACACACACAAACCGCCTATCTCACTGATTTAGAACAGTTTGAGTCGTTTTTACAAACCCTTTTAGAAGGTGAAAAACAGCAAATCACCCAAGCCGACTATCACGATGTGCGCGCATGGGTGATTTCTTTATTAGACGACGAACAGATTACAGCCCGAAGCATTAATCGCAAACTTTCGGCACTGCGCAGTTTTTATCGGTTTGCTATACAAGAGCAACTGATAGAAGAATCACCTTTGCGGAAACTGAAAGCACTGAAAGCAGATAAAAAAATTACCCCTTTTTTGCCGCAAACCGATGCACGGCAACTGTGGCAAGCGCTTACCGAACTGCCGGCCGATGATTTTATCGCGGCACGAGAACAGGTGATACTGATTCTGCTATACACCACCGGCATCAGGCTTTCCGAGTTGATACATCTGAAAATCAGCGATATAGATTTTCCCAATCGGCAAATAAAAGTATGGGGCAAGGGAAGCAAGCAAAGAATTGTGCCACTACTTCCCCAAATATTTGCTTTATTGGAAAATTATATTCAAATTAAATCACAATTATTCGGGGAAGCTATTCACAGCCCGCTTATCTGCACCGACAAAGGCGAAGAAGCCTACCCCATGCTGATTTACAGAACGGTAAGAAAACATCTGGATATGATTACCACCATTGAACGCCGCAGCCCGCACGTATTGCGACACAGCTACGCCACCCATCTGCTGGATGGCGGCGCTGACCTGAACGCCGTGAAAGAATTGTTGGGGCACAGTAGTCTTGCCGCTACACAGGTGTACACACACACCACCATCGAGAAACTCCGAAAAGTTTTTAAAGACACTCATCCACGTTCGTAACATTTTGTTAATATTGGGCGTAACAACAGACATAATCCCTCTGTAAACGGGTTTTATTTTTTATTTTCCACTTAAACATTTGTGTATTATGAAACTGCAGATTCATTCCATCCATTTCGATGCTGACATCAAGCTGTTGAATTTTATTCAGAAAAAAGCTGATAAGTTGGACACTTTCTTCGAGCGCATCACCGGTGGTGAAGTTTATCTGCGCTTAGAAAAAGGCGAGCACAGCAGAGAAAACAAAGTAGTGGAAGTTAAATTATTCATCCCGGGTGGAAGCATTTTTGCCAAAGAGCAAAATATCTCTTTCGAAGCCGCAATGGATGAAGCAGTTGAATCCTTGAAAGCACAGTTGAAAAAATACAAGGAGAAACTGACTGCAAAGTCATAATTTAGCGTTGGGGTTAAGGGCACTTGGTTGTCTTTAACTCCTAACCCTTGATTGTCAATGCGTCAGACTTTTTTTGCAGATATTCTTCTCCCGCTCCCGCTTAAAGGCACTTTTACCTACCGAGTGCCCCTTGCTTTGAACGATACCATTACCCGGGGCACAAGAGTAGTTGTACAATTCGGACAAAAGCGCATCCTGACAGGCATCGTTATCCGCATCCACGAAAACCCGCCACGCGACTATCAAACCAAAATGATTCTGGATTTGATAGACCTTCAGCCCATTACCGTCCCCTTACAGTTGCAATTTTGGGAATGGGTATCCGACTACTACCTCTGCACATGGGGCGAAGTAATGAACGTGGCCGTACCTGCAGGGCTGAAACTCAGCAGCGAATCGCGCATTCAACTCCATCCGGCTTTTGCGGCAGATAACCTCAACCCTGACGATTTCAGCGAAAAGGAACTGCTGCTGCTGGATGCACTGCGGCAAAATGAGACCTTGTGCTATGAAGAGGCAGTTAAAATTTCGGGTAAAAAACAGATTTTCAGTCTGTTAAAATCGCTTTTGCAGAAAGAATGTATTCTGATTTTCGAGGAACTAAAAGAAAAATATAAGCCTAAAACCATCAAAAAAGTTCGATTGCATGCCAACTGGCGCAGTAAAAATGAGGCTTCCCTGAGCAAACTGTTAGAAAGGCTTTCTAAACACACCAAACAAGAAGCCTTGATTCTCAGGTATTTATCGCTGGTTCCTTGGCAGGCCGAACCGGAGCAGCAACTCAACGGCATTCCCAAAAGCACGCTGCTTACTGCCAATCTGTCGGAAAGTGCATACAAGACACTCCTGAAAAATGAAGTACTGGAAGAGTTTGAAACAATTGTTTCGCGGTTAGAAGAGTTACCGACAGGCGACTCTCAGCTCCCGCAACTCACTGATGCACAAAGCAATGCACTGCAAAAAATCACCTCATTATGGGACGAAAAACAGACTGTATTACTGCACGGCGTTACAGGCTCGGGTAAAACCGAACTCTACATACACTTGATAGACCAAATGTTGCAGTCAGGCAATCAAGTGCTGCTGCTGCTGCCAGAAATTGCTTTGACAACGCAAATTGTCGCCCGTTTGCGGCGTGTTTTCGGCAATCGGTTGGGCGTTTACCATTCCCGATTCTCAGACAATGAACGGGTGGAAGTATGGTATGGCATAATGGACGGGCGTTTTGATGTAATTATTGGCGTTCGCTCCTCTATCTTCCTGCCTTTCAGTCATTTAGGTTTGATTATTATTGATGAGGAGCATGACAGTTCTTATAAGCAATACGACCCTGCACCGCGTTACCACGCCCGCGATGCAGCTATGATGTTGGCGCATATGCACGGCGCAAAAGTACTACTGGGAACAGCTACGCCATCGCTCGAGAGTTTTTATCATGCAGCCGAAAAACGCTACGGCTATGTGCAGCTAACACAGCGGTTCAACGATACACAACTTCCTGATATTCAGTTTGTTAATATAAAAAATGAAAGCAAAGCCAAGCGCATGATAGGCGAATTTGCACCGGCCACATTACAAGCCATACGTGCAACAATCGAGGCAAAAAAGCAGGTGATTTTGTTTCAAAATCGGCGTGGCTACGCACCTCATCTCTCCTGCCAGACTTGCAACTGGGTGCCTCATTGCCAAAATTGCGCTGTCAGCCTCACGTTTCACATGCACAGCAACGAATTGCGCTGCCACTATTGCGGTTACAGAGAAAATCCGCCGCACACCTGCCGACAGTGCGGCTCGCATGAAATCAAGACAGTGGGGTATGGTACCGAAAAAATAGAGGATACCGTTAAATCACTTTTTCCCGATGCTGTGGTGCAGCGCATGGACTTAGATACTACGCGCGGAAAGTATGGCCTGCAAAATATCATTGAGGATTTTTCTGCCCATAAAATTGACATATTAGTAGGCACGCAAATGGTTACTAAGGGGCTCGATTTTGACCATGTAGCACTGGTAGTAGTGTTTGACATAGACCGTGCCTTGTGCTATCCCGATTTCAGGGCACATGAGCGCGTATTTCAGATATTGACGCAAGTAGCAGGAAGAGCAGGCAGAAAAGCCGCACAAGGAACGGTTATCATTCAAACGAGAAACCCGCACCACCCGATACTCGAGCATGTGGCAGCTCATCATTTTGAAGACTTTTACAGAGATGAACTGCCACAGCGTAAGCATTACCACTACCCGCCTTTTACCAGACTGATAGAACTGACCGTTAAAGGAGAGTCGGCGGAAGAGGTGGAAAAAGCGGCACAGAACCTTGCTGTGGCATTGCGCAACGGTTTAGGAGGCAACCGCGTGTTAGGGCCGCAAACCCCTCCCATTGAGCGCATCCGCAATCAATATTTGCGCAACGTGCTCGTCAAAATTGAGCGACAAGGTACTTCACTTAAAGCAGTGAAAACATACATCGGCACTACTATGGACAATCTCATAAAAAACAAGACCTTCAAAGAATTGAAGGTCGTTGTCAATGTTGACCCCGTATAAAGCGGGTTTAATAGACTTTCACTTGGAAAACGTAATCCTGTATTTTTTTCAGTTGTACTGTCCGCTTTTGGCCTGCAAGTTTGCTTTGCTTTGGCAGGTCAAACATCTTATCCAGTTTGTTAGGCACACTGTCTTTCAAAGTGCGCCAGATGACCGATGATTTAAGGGCAAAAGCCACACCCTCAGCACCTGAGAGCTTACCCGAAACCACGCCGATAAGGTTGCCATTGGTGTCAAACACGGGGCCTCCGCTGTTTCCCGGGTTCACCGGAATAGAGATTTGATAAGCGACAGAGTCGCCCTCAAAACCCGTGCGAGCACTTATACTGCCTTCTCCGTACACAATATCATTTTTCGGATATGCCAGCGTAAAGATTTCTTCGCCCAAATCTACTGTTCCTTTTTTCAGTGTGTAAGGAATTCTGCCAAATTCATGGAAAGTGCTGTCCGCTACTTTTAATACGGCAAGGTCTGTTCGTTCATCGCCAAAGGCTAATTCTACCTTATAGCGCAATCCGGGCTGAGTGGTAGATTCTATGAAAACAGAATCGGCTTTTGCCACCAAATGATAGCTGGTGATTAAGTACCCTTTCTCCGAAATGGCAAAGCAAGTACCTTCAAATCGCTGCGATGCTGCCATAGCCCGCGGGATAGCCCGATTCAGCGTGTCTTTGGTACTCTTTATATCGCGTTTGATTTGATCTAACTCGCGGCGCAACAGTTTGAGATTGCTTTGCTGGCTGCGCTCCATGCTTTTTAGGTAGCCAAGCGTAAAAAGTGTACTCAGTACCGTAATCAGCGCAACGCTTGCAGCTACGGCAATTGTCGGTAAATATTTGGAAGTGTAAGTGCGCCAAGTGTCCTTATTTTTATACACTTTCAGTGCCGCCTGCTGTTCAACGGGGGCTATTTCGGCATGGAACCGGTCGAGTTTGGCACGGAGTTGCCGACGTTCTTTGAGCAAGTCCAGAGATGTGCGCAATGCCTGATAGTCAGCAATTTGCTGTGCTAACTCAGAATTGGAAGCAATTTCTTTCTCAAAGGCAAGGTACTCCTCTGTTTTCATCTTGCCTTCAACATAGCGTTCTATTTTATCCCACAGTCGGAGTTGCTCTTCAATATTCATTTGAGTTCTTTTATTAGTTTCTTCAACCGGTTAAAACACTTGTATTTCTGTGTTTTGGCATTGTCTGCATTCGTATAGCCCATTTTTTCAGCAATGTCTGTCATGCTCATTTTGTTGAGGTAGTAATCCTCCAAAATAGTACGACACGGTTCACCCAACCGCTGCATGGCTGCCTCTATCGTTGCTAAGCGTGCTTCGTTTTCAATACTGACGCTATCCTCTACAAAAGGAATAAATTCTTCCACGTCTTTCAGGTCAGTTTTGATTTTCTTTGCCTGCAATCGTTTCAGCCAATGGTTGCGGCTGACCGAATACAGAAAAGTTTTAATACTGCATCGCAACTGAAAATCAGGTCGTTGCAAACTTTCGTAAAGCACGATAAATGCTTCCTGATAAATATCTTTGGCTTCATCTTCCGTTCCGCTATTGACCAGCACAAAGTGTAACACCATCGGAAAATAAAGCTTGTATATCTTGCTCATGACCGCCTCGTTATTTTCGCGAAATGCTTTGACAAAACTCTCTTCGTTAAACAAGGCAGTTTTTTTCATTGCTGCTTTCATTAATACGTTTAGACAGAGATAAGTAACCCCCAAAGGAAAAAAATTTGTAATAATTTTGTCCAAAACCTGCCAAGATGAATCTTCAACGCATCCGACATACAAATATAGTCAAACAAAAGGCAGCAGAATTGGGCTTTGATTTTTGCAGTATATCGGCTGCAACTTTTTTGGAAGAAGAAGCGCCGCGGCTGGAAAACTGGCTCAATCGACACATGCACGGGCAGATGAGTTACATGGAAAATCATTTTGACAAACGTTTAGACCCGCGCCTGCTGGTGCCCGGGGCAAAGTCGGTAGTATCGTTGCTTTATAACTATTATCCCGCCAAAAAAATACTACACCAAGACGATGAACTGAAAATATCTAAATACGCCTATGGAACTGATTATCATTTTGTTGTAAAAGATAAGTTAAAGTCGTTATTAGAGGCTTTGCGTCAGGAAATCGGTGATATCGACGGGCGTGTTTTTGTAGATTCTGCCCCTGTGATGGATAAGGCTTGGGCAGCCCGCAGCGGCGCAGGATGGCTTGGTAAGCACACCAATATTATCAACAGAAAACTGGGCAGTTTTTTCTTTATTGCCGAACTGATTATTGACCTTGATTTAGAACCCGATGCACCTACTAAAGATTATTGCGGCACTTGCACACGCTGCATAGATGCCTGCCCGACCGATGCAATTGTTGAGCCTTACATGGTGGACGGAAGTAAATGTATCTCTTATCTAACCATTGAACTGAAAGACAAGATACCCGATGAATTTGCCGGCCAAATGGACAATTGGATTTTTGGTTGCGATGTGTGCCAAGATGTGTGCCCGTGGAACCGATTTGCTGCCCCGCACCGCGAACCTGCATTTGAGCCGCACCCGCAACTGGAACACATGAAAACCTCTGATTGGCAAGAACTTACAGAGGAACTCTTCCATGAGTTGTTCAAAAAATCTGCCGTTAAACGCACCAAACTGACAGGGCTTCGGCGCAACATAACCTTCGTTACTGAACAAAAATAGTACTTTTGTTTAACTATTACGGGCTTTACATGCTTCCGAACTTTATCAAAATCAACCAATACAAATTGCACATAGTGGGATTGCTGTTTGGCTGGCTGTTGGGCTTTGCGGTGTTTGCACAGGAAATTCAGATAGAAATTCCCAAAACCGAAATTGCGATGAATGAATCGCTGCAAATCAAGATTTCGGTTATCAACGGGAAAGTGAATGATTACAGCAGTTTTCCAACCATTAAAGGATTTACCAAGTCCGATATTTCGTCGGGAGACAGGCAGGCACTCATCAGTGGACGATTGACTCAGATTTCGCAGTTGGTACAAAACTATCGCCCTACCAAAGAAGGTATTTACACCATTGCTCCGTTTACACTTACCGTTAATGGCAAACAAGTGAGTTTTCAGGGCGCAACCATTACCGTAACTGCTTCTGTATCAAGCTCTTCTGCCTATGACTTTTGGTCAGCCCCCGATTTGGAATCTGAAATTGAAGTAGTGCGCGAAGATGTATTTTTGGCTGTGGCTACCGACCGCAAGGAGATATATGCAGGTGAAGGCATAAATGTTATCATTGCTTTTTATGCCTTGCAAAGCAGCCCTTACTTATTGAAATTTCCCGATAACCTTTTTCAGCAACTATCGGCAGTTGTAAAAAAATTAAAGCCTGAAAATTGTTGGGAAGAAAACTTTAACGTTGGCGGTCAAATTATTCCGACAATTGTCAACATAAGAGGCAAAGATTACCAGCAATATAAAATCTATCAGTCTAACTATTACCTCAATCAGGCAGGCGAGGTAGAACTGCCGCAAATTTCGCTGCCGCTCATCAAACTGCATCCGGGTAAATATGGGCGTGAAGAGGCGAAAAATTACAATTCAAAGCCTATTAAAATCAAGGTTAAGCCTCTGCCGCCTCATCCGCTAAGAGAGAAAGTAGCCGTTGGTCTGTTTAAGTTAGAAGAAAAAATCGGCCAAACGACGCTGCAAACAGGCCAAAGTGTCAATTATGACTTTCAAATCAGTGGACAGGGCAATTTTGCCTTTCTTCGCGAACCCGATACACGCCGCACACCTGCGCTTGAAGTGTATCCGCCCAATGTTCAGCAGCAAATTAACCGTGAGAACAGCCGCGTTACGGGCAGCAAAAAGTTTACATACATGATTATACCCAATGAACCGGGTGCATATAATATGTCGGACTACTTCCAATGGATTTTTTTCAATACCGAAAAACAGACTTATGATACGCTAAAGCCGCAAATAAGTATTCGTGTGGAGGGGGAGAGTCGCACAGACAACAGCATCAGCAATACAGGCAGCGGGGCTTATTATGACAACATTTATAAATTGGACAACAGCCTCAGTTCTTTGGAAAGCACCGACATTTGGATATCGGTTGTAAGTTTTGTGCTTGCTGCCTCGGCCATTGTAAGCATTGTGCTCGTGCTGGTAGCCGCTTTAGAACGCAAAAAACTAAAATAATGATAAACAAATTTAGGTGTATTTCATAAGCAATCGGATTTTGCCGTTGCACGCTGCTGATACAAGTTCGCCATAAACCGCTCAATTACTATTTATTGCAAACAAGCATGCTCATGAAAATACAATACAATGCGCCTGTTGTGCTAACCTTTGCATTTATCTGCACCTTCTTGGTGGCGTTGCAAGGTATGGGAATTAACCTGATGCCAATGTTCAGCGTTTCGGGGACAATGGATGTTTCCAATCCACTGGATTTTTTTCGGTTGTTTTCGCATGTTCTTGGTCATGGAGATTGGGGGCATCTGCTCAATAACCTGACTTTTATTTTGCTGCTGGGGCCTATTCTGGAAGAAAAATATGGCTCTTCAGGTTTGTTGATGATGATGTTCATTACCGCATTTGTAACCGGCATACTGAATATTTTCTTTTTCTCGTCCGGTTTGTTAGGCGCAAGCGGCGTTGTTTTTATGATGATTCTACTGAGTTCTATCGTGAATCTGCAACGCGGGCGCATACCACTGACATTTGTGTTGGTAGTTGTGTTGTTTCTTGGCAAAGAATTTATCAACATGTTTCAGCAAAATAATATTTCGGAATTTGCCCATATCATTGGGGGCATATGTGGTGCTGTTTTCGGGTTTAGCTTCCGCCGCCGTCCTACGTATTGATGCCGTTCAAGACCGTTTTTGAGCAAAAGTTATCAGATTTTATTGCTGATAATCAACTGTTTACTACAAATGATTCCTTGCTGCTTGCCATAAGCGGCGGCGTTGATTCTGTGGTGATGAGTGCAGCGCTCTGTCGGTTGGGTTATGCGGTAACTTTGGCACATGTCAATTATCAATTGCGGGGCAGCGAATCGGACGGAGACGAACAGTTTGTTAGACAACTTGCTGAAAAGCTTAATGTTAAACTGTTTGTTCAACGATTTGACACACAGCAACAGGCAAAAAACAACAAACAGGGCATCCAAGAAACGGCAAGAAAACTGCGCTATGAGTGGTTTGGGGCACTGCAAAAACAATACGGTTTTACACATATCTTAACGGCACATCACCTTAGCGATGCTTTGGAAACAAGTCTGTATCAGCTTGTCAAAGGCTGTGGTATTAAAGGCATTCGCGGTATTCCACTCCGACAGGGGGCAGTAGTACGACCGATGTTGGCATTCAGTAGAGTGGAAATTGTACAATATGCACATGCCAGTCATCTGCAATGGCGCGAAGATAGTTCCAATACGAGCAATTACTACACCCGCAATTTTATCCGTCATCAGATTGTACCCCTACTGGAAAAAATCAACCCTTCGGTTGTTCAGGGTTTTGCTGACACGCACCAACGATTGAGCGATGCCGCTCAGTGGCTTCAATCAGCAATTGCCGATGCTGAAAAACAGGTTGTGCATGAATCTGACGGTATTTTTTACCTAAATATCAAGGCTTTGGAGCAACTCCACTCACCGCGCTTATTCCTTTATGAATATCTCAAAAAATGGGGATTTAATTATCAAACGGCAGTGCTTATTGCTAAACACCTGCACAGCCAAAGCGGTACGCAATTTCTGTCTAATACCCATCGGGCAGCAATTAATCGCGGGCAAATTGTGATAAGCTCTTTAAGCAGCGACAAAGCCTCCGATTACTCCGTATCCATTCCAAATTTCGGCACTTACAGTTTGGATAATCAAAAAGTTATATCCATACATTTAAAGCAGCCGAAAGATGCAGCCCTTCATAGCGAAAACCCTGCTGTCGTATGGGTTGATGCTGCCGCTTTAGTGTTTCCACTAACCGTTCGCTATTGGCAGGCAGGCGACAAAATGCAACCGCTGGGCATGCGCGGGAGCAAAAAAATCAGCGATATACTGACCGATTTGAAGGTTGCACTGCATGAAAAAAAGTCTGCATACGTGCTGTGTAATGCACAGGGGCAGATTTTATGGCTGATTGGTTATCGTCTTTCCGAACTTGCCCGCATATCTGACGATACGGCTGCCATTGCAAAAATAGCGGTTCGTTAGCCTGTGTGCAGTTGTCTAATTTTTTTGCTGCAGGTACCGGATAAATACTTTCCGAATGTCGGAGCGGATGTCGGAATTATCGGTAAAAATCTGCAAATCAGTTATTTGGGGATTATTGGCATTAAAAAATTCCAGATTAAATTCTTTACCGCTCACCAAAAAATCGGTACTTGCCAGTGTGTAGGTTTTTGTTTTATCAATTGGTTCGCCGCCGATGAGCCATTCGCCGTTAGTATTTTGCGTGATACCTGCGTGTACCAAATAGCCACCCAAACCTTTATTTTTAAGCCCGCCTTCCAGCACATCTATCAATAGTGCACCTGTAATTTTCATTTTGGAAAGCCCGCCGCCAAAAGGCAGAATGCGTACAATGTCATATTGGGTAATGTTACCTTCTAATTTGTCATCTACGCGGATAGAACCCGTATTGATGATAGCTGCATCCGCCTCGGGGATGGCTGCTTTTACGGCCTTCACAATCAATTTGCTGAGATTGGTTGGTGCGTTGCGCACGCTTTTTTCCAAGCCGTCCCACGGCTCGCGGGTAACGGTAACCACTTGGGAGGCATTAAATCCCATATCGCTGAAACTTTTTTCTGCAATCTGTTGCCATTTTTGCACAACTGCGGCTGTTTTAGGCTCATCGGCCAGTGCAGGCGTAATGGCAACCAATCGGGAATTAACCTTCCACTTTTTGGCTTGCGGTGCTACCCGTAAGCGATGCAGATATGCCGTTTTGGCATTGGCATCAGCTTTGGCAATCACCGTTTTACCGACTTTGTAGTACATATTTTCATGGTCGTGGCCGCCCATGATGAGCGACAGCCCGGGCAGGCGACGTGCCAGTTCCATATCCTGCGCCAACTCCAAGTGCGTGAGTGCCACTACCGCATCGCATTGCGGCGCAAGCAACCGATACTCTCTCTCGGCAGCAGCACAAAAGTCCTCAAAATCTGCATAGGCTTTATTTACCGGAATGACAACGGCCAGCATACCTATTTTCAGCTTATCGGTCTGTAAAATTACCGAAGCAGGCATAGGTTTGCCCCGCTGTACAAACAAAGCCGTTTCGCCGTCTTTTTTATATTTTAGATTTGCAACAATCCACTGAAAATCAGATTCTTCTATGCGCAACAGCAAGTTAGCCTCATCAATATCAAACTCATGATTGCCAAATGTAGCATATTGTACGCCTGCCGCATTCATGGCTTCTATCATCTGTTGGCCTGCAATGCGTCTGCCCTCGTTGCGCAGCGTTCCGATAACCGATGGGCTGACAAAATCGCCGGCATGAACAAAAAAAGTTTGCGGTTGCTTGGTCTTTTCCTGTTGATAGGCCGTAGCTACACGTGCCATGCCTCCTATCGTACCGTTAGCCAGCGGTGCGATTTCATAGGTATCATTGATAGCAAAAAACTGCGCTGTGCAGTAAGTCCGGCAACTGCCCGATAATAAAACGACAAGCACCAGCAACAGCGGTACAAAGGGGCTTTTTTTCATAGTAACAACACATCAGAAATGAAATAATTCAGCAAAGCTAAAAAAACGCTCATAAAGGATTGCCGCCAATCTTTAATTCCGAAAGAAATATGCTACTTTGCAATATATTTATGCATCTTTTTTCTGCTATTATTAGCCAACGCTGATTATATGTTACAACGCCAATTGAATATTACGGAAACAGAAAAATACGCTCGCCGATTTGCCAATATCGTTTGTAATAATTTTTTTGCTCAAAAAGACCGAATCAGCGGGCAGGAAATTGTAGCACTGCCCATAGAAAAACAGGTTAGCCTGCTAGCAATTAAAAACATATTTCTGCAATGGCAGAAAGAAACAGCCAACTTGCGCAGTCCTTTTTTTGATTACACATCGGCTGATGTGCAAAAAGCACTTGCTGCCTTTATGAATGTTGTTTCTAAGCACATCAGCATCGATAGGAAGCACTTTGAACCCTTACTGGCAGATGCCGTGAAAGAAACATTAGTGCTCACGCTTACTCCCAGCGGCTATTTCAGTAATTTATTCACCCAAAAAAGTCAGGCTGTTTCCGCAGAAACAGACATAAAACCATTGCTGAAATATTTTAAAGTCCACCGCCGCATGGCTGATGAGTTAGTACGCCGCATGAGTGCAACCGTCAGCCCTTTGAGCATCCCTTTTGCACAGGAATTGGTGCAACAAGTTGCCCAACAAAAAGCACTGCTGGACAATGAAGACGAAATTATTGCTTCGCTGAGCAATACCCTTCCGCTCGATAAAAACCATCTGGCGCAGATTGTCTCCCCCGAAACACCAGAAGACCCGCTGGATTTCAGCAATGACAGCATCAACAGCATGTCTTTTGAAATTTCAAAAATGAGTTTTGGCGTTGAAAACGACGAGCCGCCACACAGTCCGCTGCACACCGAAGATAAAACCGTCGTTCAGTCTTTCTTCAAACAAACGGCAAAACCAAGCTCTCAACCTGTTCAGCCGCCTAAGGAAGAACCCAAGTTTACACCTCTCAACAGCAAGTTTACAAGCGAACCCGAGCAGAAAAAACCATCGCTAAATGAATTGCTGGCACAGCAGCAGACAAAAGCCCCTTCGGTTTCAGACATGTATAAAAATGCCAAAATACAGAGTCTCAACGATTTTATACCGCTGAACCGCCGCTACAAATTCATTAACGAACTCTTTGGAGGCAGTACAGCCGATTTCAACGAGGCTATTACCACAATTGACAGTTGTAAAGACTACCACGATGCCATTATGATTGTCAAAGAAAAATATTTGCCCAAATACGGCTGGGATTTTTCCAAAGACGAAGTCAAAGAATTTTACGAGCTCATCGGACGTAAATTTTAAACCCATATAATCACTCACCAATTCCCGAGGAACAGAGACATTCCTTGGGGATTTATTGTACCAATACCACTATGAAACTCAAAAGTTTAACTTTCTCACTATGCCTTTTGCTCATGCAATTTTCACTTGCTTCACTGATTTATGGACAACCTGCCATTGACCGCATAGAACCACCCAACTGGTGGGTAGGTATGAAAAACCGGTCTCTGGAAATTTTGGTTCACGGCAAAAACATCGGTGAAACACAAGTTGCCATGAAGCCCTACGAAGGCGTGCACCTGATTGAAACCGTGCGGCCGCAAAACAGTAATTATGTTTTCCTGCAGTTAGATATTCAACCCAATGCCCGCCCCGGCAGTATTAGTTTCACATTTACAAGCAGCACCGGCGCTTCGACCACTGTCAGCTATACGCTGAAAGCCAAGCAGCAGGCAGCCAACCGCATTCAAGGATTCGGCCCGCAGGACTTAATTTACCTGATTATGCCCGACCGCTTTGCCAATGGCAACCCCGCCATAGACAACATAGAAGGCATGCGCGAAAAAGCTGACCGAACCGCTCCTTTTGGCAGGCACGGCGGCGATATTGACGGCATTTTGCAAAAACTTGACTATATCCAATCACTGGGCATAACAGCCCTGTGGCTCAATCCTGTGTTGGAAAATGACATGCCGACTTCTTCCTACCACGGCTATGCCATTACCGATTTTTATCGAGTGGACAGACGTTTGGGCGGTAACGGAAAATACCGTGAACTGATTGAGGCAAGCCACAAGCGCGGCATGAAGATAATCAAAGACATGGTGATGAACCACTGCGGCCTGTATCATTGGTGGATGGACGACCTGCCCTACTCCGATTGGATTAATCAGTTTGGCGAGTTTACGCACTCTAACTATCGGCTGGCTACTATCTCCGACCCGCACGCCTCCGAACACGACCGCAACCTGATGAACACCGGTTGGTTTGACACCACCATGCCCGACCTGAACCAGCGCAACCCAAGACTTGCCAAATATCTGATTCAGAACACCTTATGGTGGATTGAAGAATTTGGCATAGACGGCATTCGCATGGATACTTACCCCTACCCTAACCCCGACTTTATGGCGCAGTGGTCGGCTGCCGTACTGGCAGAATATCCGCAGTTTAATATTGTCGGCGAAGTGTGGATACACTCGGCAGCGATGGAGGCCTATTGGGTCAAAGGCACACAAAATCGCGACGGATATCGCTCCCCCTTGCCCTCTATCACCGATTTTCCCCTGTTTGAGGCCATTGCACCGGCTTTGAACGAACCGACAGGTTGGGGCAGTGGTCTTTCGCGGCTCTACCACGTGCTGGCAGAAGATTTTCTGTACGAAAAACCTAATGAAAATGTCATTTTCCTTGACAATCATGATGTTACGCGTTTTGCCACGGCTGTGGGGCAAGATTTGAACAAAATGAAAATGGGGTTAGCTTTTTTGCTGACTACACGGGGCGTTCCTCAAATTTACTACGGTACGGAACTCATGATGCCCGGCGACGGCGGCTTTCATCCTGACGTTCGCAAGGACTTTCCCGGCGGCTGGCCGGGTGATACAACAAATGCTTTCACTCCGAAAGGTCGCACCACCGCACAGAATGAGCTGTGGAACTATCTGGCTGCATTGGGTAACTGGCGGAAAAATAAGAGCGTTATTCACACGGGCAAACTGACGCACTTCATTCCTTACGATAACTGCTATGTTTACTTCCGCCACAACGAAAAAGAGGCAGTGATGGTGGTTTTGCACAATGGCAATGAACCCAAGTTGTTAGACACCCAACCTTTCACCGAAATACTGGGGCGCTTTAAACAAGGCAAAGAGGTAATTGGCGGTAAAGTCGTTAATGATTTATCAAAACTGGAACTGCCTGCCCACAGCGCCGTAATTATTGAGTTGAAATAAAACACACCGGCCATGCCTTACGGCCATGGCCAGTGTTGCAAAATGCACCTAAGTGAGGTGATTGATGCTGCTTATTTGGCAAACGGAAAAGCCTTTAACAAATACAATCCCGATTTTTTGGAAGCATATTTTAACGATGGTCGGGGATTATTTTTTAGTACCGTAGAAGAAGAGGCTATTTCATTCATATCTCCATCGTACAATTTTAATACGATGCGTTGTGCCTTGCTTTCTTCGGGCAGGGTGATTTCAAAAGTATAAACTATATCCTGACTAAGCAAACAAGTCATTTGCTGGTCGTTGTCTTGGCGCAAGTTGAACACAATGGTCTTTTCTTTACCTGCATTGGCTTCTGCTCCGATAGGCTGTTTTTGTTGTGCAGCAGCCACAGAAATACTCAGAAAGAATGTAACAATTGCAAAGGTTTGCCTCAGATAGCTCATCAGATTAATTGATAGTTTTTATATTCGAACAGCCGCTTGCCTGTGAGTTGTTCCACTTTGGCAAGGATACGGTTTTTCAGGCTCAGGTTTTTTACACCCGGGTCTAAATTCACCTCCCAGTCGGCATTATTAATACGGTTTTGCATGACCGAAGGATGCGTTCCCTGAAAAAGTGCAACCGAATCTATGCTGCCATAGTCGTATAGCTCATTGGCCTCCAATACATGGCGCGGCATGTTTATATCACTCCAATAAGCGTGCATATCTTGCATTTTTAGTTGTTGTTGGTAAGGATTTTTTACCCATCCGTAGTGGTAAATATGTGCATCTATCAGTTTTACTCGCAATTTCCGATTATTGCGACGGAAACCTTGTGCATCTCGATAGGAGCGTACATCTTTCAAGTTGCGAATAATGCGTATTTCGTGGCGATACCAGTCGCGCGAATCGGCTACAAACCGGTATGTGCCGTAGAAATGCGTGTAGTGAAACAGCAGCCCTTCAACGTTGCGGTCATCGGCATACATACAGGCGGCATCCAAAATAGTATGATGGTATTTTTCATGCACTACCTCATCGGCCTGAATATAAAACGCCCAGTCGGCATCGGGCGAAACTGCATCAAAAGCCTTGTTAGTCTCGGCGGCAAGCACTCTGCCTCCGGTACGCAACGACTCATCCCAAACAGTTTCTATAATCCTGATTTTTTCAGACGGAATACTTCGGATTAAGTCCAGTGTATCATCTTCCGACTTACCGACAGCAACAACCATCTCATCGCACACAGGCAAGATAGAGGTGATAGATTCAACAACCGGGTAGTCATATTTAATGGCATTGCGAACAATTGTAAAGCCACTGATTTTGGGGCGAAAAGGCAAAATACTCATTTAAACAAATGATAAACGAATTGCAAAATTAAGACTATTCAATCGGGATAAACTAATTTTGTAAAAAGCAACCTACAATCCCACATGAATATTTTACATGTAATGTGTACGAACTTTTTATCAGGTTCTACCAATTATGTCCTCAGTTTAGTGAAAAGGCAGATACAAGAAGGCCACCGCGTATCTATCATTACTGATGACGGCACGTTAGAAACGGAGGCTTTCTTGATTTCTTTGTCTATATCTGACAGGTCATATGCCCAGAGGTTTAAAAATGTTCGGTTCATTCGGCAATTTATTTTAGCCAATGATGTTCATGTGGTACATACCCACTCGCGGGCATCCAGTTGGGTATGCTATTTTGCCACACTTGGGTTGAAAACACCGCTTGTTTCTACCATTCACGGCAGGCAGAAATTGCATGCGTCTGTCAAATTTTTTGATATATACGGCGACCAAGTCATTTCGATTTGTCCCAATTTGACTAAACATTTGATTGGAGAAGTGGGAATGCGGGCCAATAAAATACACGACATTCCCAACGGAGCAGAGTTTGGTCTTATTCCCGAACTTAGAGCAGATGCCCAAAACAGCCATCCCGCTTATCGCAATATATTACTCATCGGGCGGCTCAACGGCAGAAAGGGCGAAGTTGCTGCCCAAATTGCCACTGTGGTTTTCCCCGAACTGCTGGCCAAATATCCCGATATACGCCTGTTTTTGATTGGCGGCGGCTACGAGCAGCTTGCTGCGCCCTACCGCCATGCGATAGATGAACTCAATAGCCAATACAACCGGCGTATCATAATAACAGGCTTTATTAATGACGTACCTAAGCGAATGCTGACTGCCCATACCATCATTGGTGCAGGCAGGGTCGGCTTGGGAGCTTTGGCACTGCAAAAACCACTGTTTGCCATTGGCGAAGCCTGTTATCACGGGTTAATTACCGAACAAAATCTGCAAGAAGCGATTGATTCCAACTACGGCGATATTTTGCCTACCAAGGATTTTCCAGGGTTTAATTGGCAACAATTCCGAAAAGATTTGGATAAACACCTTGCAGAAGACTCTTATTTACCTTCCCAAAAAATCAAAGACCATGTAATCAATCTCTACGATGTAGAAAAAGTATATCGGGCTATCCAACGCGTCTATGAAAAAGCTATTGCGCGCAGGTTGTGGCCTAAGCCTATCCCCGTGCTGATGTATCACAAAGTACCCAGTGAGCCTATTGAAAGCCGACACAAGATATTTGTTACCAAAAGTATACTCCGAAAGCACCTGCAAATCATCAAATTTAGAGGATTGCAACCCATCACCTTCCGTGAGTATTTGGCATATGTCAAAGGTGAAAAATTGAATAGAACTGCTCCCAAGCACCCCATTATCCTAACTTTTGACGACGGGTATAAGGACAACTACGAAAACATGCTGCCTCTAATGAACGAATTTGGCTATAAAGGAGTCCTATTCCTTTTGGGTGATACACGTATCAGTTACAATTACTGGGATGCAGACAAGGGCGACCACCGCGATGAACTGATGAATGCACAGCAACGTGCAGCCTTTATTCAGGCGGGCTGGGAAATTGGTGCACACACCATGACTCACCCTAACCTGACACAACTTAGTGACGAAGAGGCGATAGCGGAAATAATCAACAGCAAAAAAGTCCTTGAAAATGAATCAGGTCAGCCCGTACAGACTTTTGCCTATCCTTTCGGCTTTTATAATACAAAAATTAAACAAATGGTACAACAGGCAGGATTTGAAATGGCAATTGCAACCGACAAAGGCGGTATGCACATAGAAGACGACCGGTTTGAAGTTTTCCGAACCAGCATTTTCCCGCAAGATATGTGGATACAGATGTATAAAAAGACTTCTTCGTGGTACAGGAAGTATTACAAATGGAAACGCAACATTTAAAATGACTATCACCGGATAATATGACATACTCTTTTACAAGTTTTCTTTGTGCTCCCGACTCACAAAGCGAAATCACCCAAATAACCGATAATCAAATAATTGCAACAGATAACACAAGCTATCTGCTAATAGATGGCATACCGGTTATGCTCAAAAAAGAGTGGATGGAAAAAGAAAATGCCACTGTTTTTTTTGAGAACTTCTACCAAAGCACCGAAGAGCCATGGGAATACAGCGAACGTGCAGCCGAACTGCTCCGCCACGACTATGTAGTGGAACAAGTAGCCAATTTCAGCAAATTGCTGGGGCGCAAAGCAGTTATTTTAGATATTGGTTGCAGTTTAGGGCATATTACCGCACGGCTGCACCCCTATGCAGAACTGCTGGTAGGTATGGATATTTCCATTACGGCCATCCAAAAGGCAAGACAACACTGTTTGCAGGCAATAGCCGGACAAAACAATCCGTATCAGTTTGTGGTAGGAAGCGCCACCGAGCTGCCTTTCAAGAGTAACTTTTTTGACATGGTAGTAGCCTCCGATGGTTTACACGGCTGGCATCTTTCCGATAATTTGCAGGTAAGAGTAGTCAAAGAAATTTACCGCGTGATGAAGCCTGTTTCCTATGCTATTTTTACAGACTATCTGCATCCGCGCCTACATGCCAAAATTGAACCGACCCTGTGCAATGTGCCTTGGCACATTGACCGCATAGAACTGCTTTATGACCGCCTTTGGTATCGCTTTGAAAGCCTGCTGAAAACATTCCGACATAGAGGTTGGGCACAAAAAGCCCTTGCAAATAAATCTTTTGCACTATTTTTAAAGCATCTTGCAAAAAAAATGGGTAAAAGTCAATCCAAACACATAGCCGCTATCGTGCATAAAAAATAAAATCCATTGAAAATCAGCGTTATACTACTTGTTTACAATGCCGAAAAGTATGTATCGGCTGCCATTGACAGCATCCTGCAGCAAACCTTTATCGACTTTGAATTGCTGCTGATAAATGATGCCTCTACTGACGGCAGTGGCGCTATTTTGGAAAGATACGCAGCACAAGACAGGCGCGTCCGGCTGATTGAGAACCCGCAGAATTTAGGACTGACAGCTACACTGAATAAAGCCATAGACCTTTGCAGAGGTGAGTACATTGCCCGCATGGATGCGGATGACCTTTCACTGCCACAACGATTGGAAATACAGGCTGGTTTTTTGGATGCCAACCCCGATATCGGGTTTTGCGGTACGTGGACAGCCCTTATGGATGCCAACGGACAATTGACAGGCGAGCAGTGGGTCATGCAACTCACTCCTGAACTTATTCACGCACACATGTATTTTCACAACTGTTTCTCTCATACCAGCGTGATGCTGCGGCGCCGATATGCCCAACTGAAATATGATGCGGCTAACTACCCCATCCAAGAAGATTATGAGTTCTGGATGCGGCTTGTTAAAATAACAAAGGCAGCAGTGATTCCCCGAATCCTGACCTATTACCGCATCCATACAGAAAGCATTACCGCATCAAAACAAGAAAGAGCACGTCAATTTACCCGTCGGATTGTGCTTCGGGAATTGGAAGTGCTGGGGCTGCAACCATCGCCACAAGAGTTTGACCTGCATTTGTCTATCGGCGATCAGGCTATCAGCCCCGATGGAGCATTTGTAGAAGCAGCCAATATCTGGCTTTTAAAGCTCCAGACGGCTTTTGCCCAACATTATGCCTCGCAACCGGCACTAAAAGAAGCGATGCGCCAAGTACTGGGTAAATTCTGGCTAGCCATTTTGACACAGGAAGGCATCGCGCCTCGAATAAGGGGCAAATATGCCTGCACACCGCTTTCCCGACAACTGCTCAGCTTGAATCAGCGGTTGCGGTTGAAAATTAAGCATCTGCTGTAATCCTTCTGAAAATCAAGTGTTAATCACTGGGTATTTCTGCTATATTCCGTAAATTTACGTGCGGTAATCATTTCAAGAAATGTCCCGAAAATTAACCCTGTTACTACTGCTATCAACTGTATTGCTGCCTCTGTTTGCCCAAAATATGGATGAGGCAGCGCGTGAACGCACGGTATTTCCGCCTGATTTCTGGCAAAGCAAACAAGGTATTGCATACATCCGAAAAAACACCCACAAGAATAAAATAACCCTATCGGTACGCTTCCGACAAGAGCTGACCGCTGCACAGCACTATCTGCTGGAAACCTATGGCGGCGAAAAAATCGGCTATCGGGGCAATGGCTTCTACCTGATGCGCTTCCCTGCCGAGGCACTTGCCAAAGTACAGACCTTGCCGTTTGTAGCAGAAATCGTTGATTTTGATGTATTTGCAAAAGCCGCTCCCGAATTTTGGGAGGCTGTACCCGTGGAAGCCAAACAAAGTAAATTTGAGGTTTGGATAGATGTACTGACCGTTCCGCAAAGCACCCGCGAGGATATTGAAACCAACTTGCCTGCGGGTGCACAATTACTACATTATTACCCCGATTTTCAACTGGCAAGAATCCGTATTGCCAAGAAAAACACCCGAAAACTGCTTGAAAAACCATGGGTTCTTTGGGCAGACTATGTGATGCCCGATGAATTGAACAATCAATTTGGCGTAACCACTACGCGGGCAGGCAGTTTGCAGTTCCATTTGCCCCAACTGACAGGCAAAGGAGTTAATGTAGGTGTTTGGGATGGCAGCGCATGGATTGGCCCTCATGTGGATTTTGTCAATCGCACTTCGCAGGAAGAGCCTTTGATGGGCGAGCCTTTCAGTTGGCGCGAACATGCCACGCACATATCGGGAACATTGGCGAGTGCGGGTTTGCGCTTTATTCATGGAAGAGGGATAGCCCCCGAAGCTCAATTGTTTAACTACAACATTGTGTCCACAAGTACGGCAGAAGGTTACATCCCTTTTGAAATGCTCAAAGCTGCTGAGCAACACAGCATTGTTATCACACAAAATTCCTACGGCCCTTCACATACCTGTGGTGCAGGCGGCATTCTTTACAGCACCACCAATCGCTCTCAGGATTTGGTGGCTAATGCCTTTCCTGAGCTGCTGCACGTATTTGCGGCAGGTAATAATGGCGGTGCTTGTGGCGGGTATTACAATACTGTAAACGGTGCTAAAAACATCATTAGCGTTGCCAGCCTGAACGCAGCCGACCAGCGCATGTGGTTGGCTTTCATGCAAAGTGCGGGAGGCCCTACCCGCGACGGTCGCCTGCAACCGCATATTGCTGCGCCCGGAGTGAATATATTCTCTACCACACCCGACCATTTTTATGCAAGCAGCGGATGGAGCGGTACTTCAATGGCTGCTCCTCACGTTTCGGGCATAGCTGCCCTACTCTATCAGCGCTACCGCGAGCTCAACGGAGGACAAACACCTGCCGCCGCGCTTATCCGCGCAGTACTGCTCAACAGCGCCAACGACTTAGGAAACCCCGGCCCCGATTATGTTTTCGGCTATGGGAAAGTAAACGCCGTAAATGCTGCGGCTGCTATTACGGAGAATCGCTTCCTCATAAATTCAGTAGCCCAAAGTCAAACAAATACCCACTATATCAACGTGCCTTCGGGCAGCCGGGAGTTGAAAGTGATGCTTTCATGGAACGACCCCGCTGCGCTCCCCGGCGCATCTCCCTCACTTGTCAATAACCTGAACCTGCAAGCCAAGTCGCCCTCAGGAACGATTGTGCTGCCGTTAGTGCTCAACCCTGCCATTCCGGCAAATGTAGCCGTTCAAGGCATTGATAACCATAATAATAATGAACAGGTAGTGGTCAGCCTTCCCGAACCCGGTGTATGGGAAATCACTGTAACTGGTGCAACCATTGCCATGGGCAATGAACAGAGCTATGCCCTTACTTGGCAGTCGGAAGGTGAATTTCTTGCCCTGCGCAATCCTACTACTACTGAGCGCGATATTTCCACCGTTTATTGGGACGGCCGAGGCATTGCGGGCAATGTAACCATTGAGTTTTTTGACGGTTCGTCATGGACAACGCTCGGCAGTGTTCCTGCCTCACAGGGAAGATTCAACTGGACACCGCCTGCCATTGTTACCGACAATGCACGCATCCGCATTTCGGCAACAGGTGAAAGCGGCGCTTCGCTCTCGGAAACTTCGCCGCCCTTAGTGTTTTTAGGAGTACCAAATATTACCCCCAATCCCAATACTACCCCCTACACAGCAGGTAATAATAGCCTGACTTTTTCATGGTCAGCTGCATGGGGAGCCGAAGCCTATGAGATTTTATGGCTCAATCTGCAAAAAGGCGCATGGGAAGTCATTGCAACCGTTCCTCCTACCACCACCACCTACACGGTTACAGGACTTGAAAACGGGGTTCGGCACTGGCTGTCGGTAAGAACGCGCAATAATACTCTCAATGCATCGGGCGTTTTTGCCTATGCGGGTTTTGGCACTCCTACGGGCGCAGGCGCAAGTCAAGACATAGAACTTGCACAGGTAACACACCAAATACCCACAGGAGGCTGTCTTGCGCACATGCAACCGCTACAAGTACTGATTACACTTCGCAACAAGGGGATAAATCCTATTCCTGCCAGTACTGTCATACCTGTATCTTACCGCATCAATAACGGCATATGGGTTAGCGAAGACCTTACATTATCGGCAGAATTGGGTGTTAATCAGATGGTTGCCTACACATTTATACAAACATTTACTCCTTCGACAACCGGCGAGATAAGCATAGAAGCACAAAATTCATGGGCTGCGGACATGGTTTTCACCAATAATAGCCGTGTAGCAACTGTACAAATTCCGGCTGCACCTTTACCGATTATCAGCGCGATGCCCGGGCTTAGTTCCTGCACCGTGCCGACATTGGTCAGAATTGACAACATTCCCGACGACGGCTATCAACTGGAAGCCATTGCGTTTGGAACAGAGGACATGAGCGGTGCTACTGAAATTACAATAAGTGATGACGGTGTTTCCGGTGCCGTACCCATCGGCTTTCCTTTCAGATTTTACAACAACTCTTTTGAAAACGTTTACATCAGCGCGGAGGGTTTTATTACCTTCCGCAGCATAGATTTTGACTACATCAACCTCTTGCAACGCGCTATTCCCAACACGCTGTTGGTTAATGATTTTATTGCCTTGGCTTGGAATAACATGAGCTTTGTGGCAAGCAGTAAGATTCGTTACCAAACCTTTGGCACGGCACCGCAGCGGAAGTTTGTAGTCGAGTTTCTGGATATGGCGCAGAAGAACGATAACAGCAAGCGCCTCAGCGGTCAAATTATGCTGTATGAAAGTTTTAACCGCATAGAACTGCACTTTGCAAGACTTGATGCCTCACCTTTGGCAACTATTATTGCAGGTATTGAAAACCGTGAGGGTACAACAGGTATTGCCCTGCCAAACATGAATAACCAGAGCATTGCCAGTGATATTATCAATCAGGCATGGGCTTTTACGCCCGTGGTCAACAATTTTATATGGTTAGACAACAGCAGTACCTCCACAGTGCGCCTGTTTACGGCAGCGGGCACTTACCGTTTCCGCTACGAACGCAATGGCTGTATGATTGAACAGGACGTGAATATCTGCAACAGTGCCGATGTTCCGGCAGTCGCACCCATCACTGATGTTATTACGCCCGAAGATGTAACAGTCAGCATACCTGTTGCCATCACCTACGGCACCCTTTCAGAAACCTTGCTAACCATTACCTCAACCAGCGATAATCCGTCGTTGATTCCCAACGCCAATCTGGTTTGGGTGGGCACAGGTGCAAGCCGACAGTTGCAAATTACCCCTTTACCCAACCAAAACGGTGTTGCACAAATCACTGTTAGCGCTACTGACGGTATTAACACCGCCGCAAGGACTTTTCAGGTTACAGTTACCCCCGTAAATGACCTGCCCGTTGTCAGCTCTTTCAGCCTTGAGTTGTTTAAAAACAGCCTGAGGTATTTTAACACGACAATGTTTATCACCCAATACAGCGACGTGGAGGGTTCTCCTATGGCAAGCGTAAAAATTGTAAGCTTACCTGCAAACGGGCAGTTGCTGTTTAATGGTGTGCCAATTATTGCAGGTACCATCATCCCTACCGCACAGTTACCGCTATTGGCATACAAGCCCAATCTTCACTTTTTGGGAATCGATAGTTTTCAATGGACGGCTTCCGATGGTACTGACTTTGCCGATGTGCCCGCCCTTGTAAATTTGCGAGTAATCAAACACCCTGAACTCATATTGCCTGTTCCAACTATTGATGCCATTGCCGATGTTACGACACAAGAGGACAGCCCCGTTTCTGTTCCGGTGCGCATCAACTATGGCGACCTTTCTGACGAACAACTCACTATTCAGGTTTTTGCCGATGACTATATACTTTTACCCGTCAGTTCATTCCGATGGACAGGCAACAATGCTACCCGCCGACTGATAATTACTCCTGCCGCCAATCGCTTTGGCAGCACACAGGTTACGATTGTTGTAAGCAACGGAAGAAACGGTGCTGTCAAGAAATTTAACATACATGTACAACCCGTAAACGATACCCCTTTAGTTACCTCCTCTTTTGTACGTGCTAAATCGGGACGGGATTTTACATTTACCGTCACCTTTTTTGATTCGCTTTACCGTGATATTGAAAATGAGCCACTTGCACAAATACGCATTATGCAGTTGCCACGAAATGGCCGCCTACGCATTGGCGAGCACCCGATAACTCATGCGCCTGTTGTATTAAGCAGAGATTTGACAGGACGCTTAATTTACGAACCCTCACAAGGTTTCACAGGCGATGACAGTTTTGAATGGCAGGCTTCCGACGGCACCGATTTCAGCAATGTGGCGCAAGTGCGCGTACAAGTATGGAATACACCGCCGCAAGTAAGTACACTTACAAAACGCATACACTGGCGGCAGACACTAAGCCTGAGCTATGCGGACTGGTTGGCTGCATTTACAGACCTCGACGGCGATTTGCCTGCTGCTGTTCAACTGACGGGTGATGTGCAGCCGCGCCAATGGCAGTACAATAACCGCCCAATAGTTGCAGGCGCCCCCTTGCCTTTAGACCGCTCAACTGTCATCGCCTTCCGACCTGAACGAGCTACGGGCACACTGCGCCTGTTCTGGAATGCCTCCGACGGCACTATTTGGGCAGAAAATTTTGCCGCGCTAAATATTACAGTATGGAACACGCCTCCTGCCATACAGGACTTCTCTCTTACAGGAATAGGAGAAATTCAATTTGCAGCACATTGGTTTGAAGCTGCCTATGCCGATGCGGATAATGACCCTATGGGAACAGTGCGCATTACGGCATTGCCACAGTTCGGGCAGTTGCTGTGGAAGGGTTTACCCCTAAGCGAACCCGTAACGCTTGCAATAACACAACTGAATAAACTGCGCTACATCCCCCGCAATACAGCGCAACCGCAACCCGACCGCATCGGCTGGCAGGCATCCGACGGCGTGGATGTGTCAAATGCAGCGGTCATTGATTTGAACGTTCAGCCTGATATACTGCCACAGGTAAGTTCGTTCAGCAGAGAAGTAACTGAAAATCAAGCGTATTTATTCAGCAGTGCTGACTTTGCAAGCAACTACGACTACCGCAACGAACAACCTGAGTTTATCCGCATCCTTTCGCTCCCTGCCTATGGTACGCTCCGGATGGGCAGCACACCTGTAAGGGCAGGCAATACTTATACCATGGGTGAAGCGGCACAACTGAGCTATCAGCCATTTAGAGAGTTCATCGGTACAGACGGCTTCCTGTTTACCGCAGGTGCGGGTGTAGTTACAGCTGCAACACCCGCCACGGTATCGCTGCAAGTCCGTTTAGCGCCTATTTCAGCACCGCAAAACTTGCAAATTGCCATTAATCACCTAAAATGGGAAAAACCTTTGCAAGGCAACATACGGCATTACGAAGTACAGGCACAAATTATAGGCAGTGAATTCCTTGTGATTCAAACTTTTACTGCCGAGGAGAACTTTGCATTACCCGCCGAGCTGATGCAGGCTAATATTCGTTTTCGAGTGCGGGCATGGGGCTACCACAACAACGCAGGGCCTTTTACCGAATGGCTGAACCGCCCATCGGAAGTTGTGGCCAATTTGCCCGATATGATTTCAGCACGGCAAATGTTAAAATTATTTCCCAACCCTGCATTGGGATATATTTTTCTGCAATGGCAAAGTATGCCGGGTGCACAGGTCAGGATAATAGACAACTTGGGCAGAGTCTTGCAGGAATGGCAATTAAAAGATGCGACAGGCATACAGCGCATTGATATACAAAGTTTTAGCGCAGGTGTGTATCATGTGCAAACTCTTTATGCAAGTCAGCACTATGTACATAGCTTTGTGGTTATAAAATAGCTGTACTTGCTTGCCCTTTGTTTTTACAGCGTGCCGAATCGTTTTTTGGAGTGCTCCTATGATATTATTAGGCTTCATATGAGAGCAAATCTACGTTAGGTGGTATTGTTGTTTGCTTTTTTTACGGTTGTAAACTCTGAAATTTTCGGGCAGTTGCAACCGGAGGGCAGGCTGCAACTCAACAAGGACAACCTAAGGCTCGCCAACGGGATTGTAGCCAATCAACTCAGGGGCAAAACCAACGGCAGCGGCAGGCTGATTGGTCGGGGTGCAGGTGTGAATGTGGTGTTCCCCGTGGGAGATGCAACGGCAGTGCGTCCCGTAACTGTGGATACTACTGTAACAGGCAATACACAAGTTGCATTTACCAACACTATCAGCCCTACTGTTACGGCTGCCAATATTGCAGCAGGCATGTGGAGCATCAACTCGCCTGCCATTGCAAAGCATCTAACCTTTGCCGGTGTTGGCGGAACGGCTAATAGTACTTCCGAAATTTACAGTTCCAACAAACAGTGGGTGTTAGTGCCTACGCTGCCTGTAAGGCCACCCTATGCCACGGCAAGCCCTGTAACATTCAGCGGCACATCGCAAAACTTTACCATATTTTCCAATGCCTGTATAACGCCTGTCATTAGTCTGGTGCAAGACCAAAGTGCTTTCCTTTGCTCGCCAACTTTGGGAAGAGTTGCTATCCGCCTGCAATAAGCCTCTGTTACGACAGGTGCACTGTACGATATAGACCTCAACGGCGAAGGCATTTGGGAACGCACCCATGTTTTGCCGTTGAACAGCTCTGTATTGTTAGGGGATAAGTTGCCAGCAGGAACCATTATTAACAACTTAATAGTACGGGTTTGGGGGACAAACTGTATTTCTGCCTACTTCCCTTTCAATCTGACCGTCAGGGGTAAAAAACCCGTCATTCTGGCTGCGGAAACTACTCGTCCGACCGCAGACACCGCACCCGACGGCAAACTGTTGCTGCGAATCGGCAACGGTGTTGTCAATTAGCAACCTGCGCCTGCAAAGCGACAGCATCATTTCAGTAGAAGGAATCGCTGAAAAGACAGCGCTGCCCGCCGTTAAGGTAATTGATACCGTCAGCAGTTGCGCATCGGAGGCGCTGCCGCTGAACCAAGTCATGCCTGATGCCCTCCGCCCTGCGGCGAATTTAGCCGTAACAGGTGAAACGGAAGCCGACCCCGACGAAATCATCACCATTGGCGTACAAGACATTCAGGCAGGTGTCAGCTATCGCCTGATGCGCGACACCGTACAGGTTGGACAAGGGCAAAGTGGCACGGCCGGGGCTACTCTTACTTTCAACACCGAACCACTTCTCCGCAACTCTGTCTATTACATCCTTGCCAAAAAAATTGACTCGGGTTGCGAGGTTGAGCCGGAACAGAAAATCAGTATTGGGGTATATCAAGAAGTAACCGATTGGCTCACATTGGTAGCGCTTTACAACAGCACTAACGGTGCAAACCGGCAACTACCTTTGCCGAAAACCGATTGGCAGGCATAGAATACGATGGTAACCTAGCTTTATTTGGAAAATCAGTTATGTTTTCCCCTGTATGCCACAGCAAGACTGACCAATCAGATTTACACGCCATTACTGAAAGCATTGGATTTGACCTACCCGCAATATCTCGTGCTGCTGATTTTGTGGCAGTTCGGCAGCCAGTCGGTCAATGAAATTGGCAAACGGTTGTTATCGGAATTCAATACATTGACTCCACTTTTAAAAAGTTTGGAAGAAAAAAATTCATTCTTGCAGCAGGTCAGCCGATGATGAGCGGGTAGTAGTTATTGCTCTGACTGAAAAAGGCCAGCTGTTAAAAGCTGATGCCATGCATATTCCAGAGAAAATTATCAGCTCGTTCCGCAACGATTCCATCAGTATGACAGAAATTATGCATCTGCAACAGACACTGCATAAACTCATACACGTGCTTGGCGAACGGCTGAAATAAGTCAAAATACTGGTTATCCAATCAAAAACCCTTTCGGCGGTTGTCCCGAAAGGGTTTTGCTTTTAAACAACGCTTTATTGCGTCTTTTGTCTGCGCCAGGTGTTGGTATAGCTGCCGTCTAAGGCTTGCTCCACAAACTCCGTTTCGGTCAGTTTGATGATTTTATTTTGGCGTGGTTCACCGCCCAGCGTTTCATTGGTGTAGGTGATAATATCGCCTTCAATGCTGATTTTATCAGGGCCATACTCTTCGCTCACATTGGAGGCTGCCTGATTGCCTGTAACAATCATGGAAGCCCATGTATCGCTGTTGGGGTCGCCGGTTTCCCAACTGCCTTGCAGCATGTCTAAGTAGGATTTGGCAGGTGCTGCTTCGGTAGCGGCAGTAGCGGTTTCGGTGCTTTCTCCTTGCTTAGCACCGCCGCAGGCTGCGGCAAAAAACATGACGGCAACAGTTGTTGCCCAAAGGGTGATTTTTTTCATGCTGAATAAATGTTTGGTTGCAAGTTACTTTACTTCAACAAATTTTTTCTGCGCAAAGTCAAAGCGGTAACGCTTTTTGCTGACTGCATAATCTTTTGCATTGTTGCCGTTATCATCTTCTAGTTTGGTAACTGTTTCTGTAATGGTGATAACGTTGTCCGGTGCAACAGCAGCATCGGTTGTGTAGGTATTCATAATGTCTGACATACCGCCGCCTACGATAAATTCGCCGACAATTTCGGTGTTGTTTTTATCAAAAACAAGCAAATGTGTAAACTGCTGCCCGCGCAAGCCTATGATACTGCCCAATACGAAAGTAAAATCATTGACAACTGCGTAGCCGTATATTTGTGCCTCGTTCACTGCGCCCTCCTCAGTAGTAGGCTGGATGAAGGACTCGGGTGTTCCGTCATAGGGTGCCTCAATAATCTGGTAGTCGCCGTAATTGCTCAGAAGGGTTTTCAGGTCGGGGTGCTTGGTGGTTTTGGTGCGTACACTTTCCACAAAAGCGCTGTATTGCTTGCCTTCATCAGAGGTTTGGGGTGCAACTTCCGAATCGGAATTTGAGGCAACTGTTTCCGTACCTGTTGTTTCGGCAGCAGTTTCCGCTTGCTTTTTGCCGCAGGCTGTCGTCAGTAGTAAGGCAGCCACGGCAAGGGTGAGAATGGATTGTTTCATATGAGTAAAAAATTTGGATTATGCTTCAACAATTTTTATTTAGTTGGGAAAAGTTTGCAAGGCACTTGCAGAAAGTTTGCCATTTCTCTGGCAATATGGTTCAGGCTAAACACTTCGCCCATAGCATATTTTGTAGAGATGAGATGGTGTGCTTTGCCTTGCTTACCTATCAAAAACAGGATATGGTAAATGCTTGTTACAGAGCCGCCTGCCTCTGTCCGATAAGTAAGATGCTTATCTGTTACCACCAATCGCTCTATTTCGGAAGCGGCGATTTTCAGCCCGCCCGGCATGGGCAGCAGACCAAAACGAAGGCGAAATTCGGTAGGCATAAGTGTAAAAACCGACCGATTGACAAAGCCGTACAGTAGCCAGATGAGGTCTCTTGAACTGATAAGGCTTGCTGCAATCAACGCAGTTTTTACGCTGTTTTATGCTTCTGCTACCTCAGAGGAAAAATAGAATGCAGCTACGATAAAGAGATAAATCGCAGCGATACGTATAATTAACACCTGATGATAGGCGCAGAAAAAGTTAAGGCGGATAGACAATTCAGAACCTCGCCGCTCTACTTTTAGCCTGCCTTGTGCCGGCAACTTGTTTACATCGGTTGCAATAAAGCGATTGTAAGCCATTGTGCTATGTCGGTATGGGGGAATGAATATTATTTCTGATGCATCAGCGTCATTATCTCTTCCCCTGTCGGCGCATCAAAATGCAGTTCCAAGCCGCTCCCGTAAACCATTTTTACTTTGACAGAAAAATCTTCAAAACCTTCGGTAGCGCAGCGGATGCTGTTGTCTTTTTGCACTTCGCAGGTGAAAGTGGCTTTTGTGCCGCCTTCGGTAAGGGTGAAGATAACGCGGTTGCCTTGCTGCGTAGCACTTACGCTTGTAATAGTAGAACCCTGAAAAGTTTTAGGGTCGCGGATTTGCCATTTCATACCGGCAAAGGCTTCGGCAAGGTGCTGGTATAATGGCTGACTCTCCGTGATTGGAATAACAGAAGCATCAGCAAGCATAACAGCCGTTCCTTGTTGCACTTCGCTGACAAACTTGGCAATGCTTTTCGCACCGTCATTTTCCTTGTGTACAATCAGTTTCACGGGTTGGTTTTGCAGAGTAACTTCTATGGTTTGTTCGGCTTCTTGGTATTCAAAGAAAGCAGAAGGCTTTTGCGAGCGAATAGCGGCTTTCTGCCAGTTGCCCTTGGCATCATTCATATATACGGAAGTAGCTTCGCCTTTTTGTGTATCCCAATAAATGTAGTAGCCGGTGGCAGTGTTCAAATCATAATACAAGCCGCTGAAATTGATGAAAGAAGGTACTTTTTCGGGCTGTCGGTCGTCGCCGCCTGTTTCTGTTTCAAATGCAGATTCCGTGTCGGGTACGGTGTTTTCAGTAGCCGTACTTTCACCTGTTTGGTTGTCTTGCTTTTTGCCACATGCAACCGCCAGCATCAACAGCGATGCGGCAATCAGAATAGAAAGAAATTTGTTTTTCACGGGTTGAAAATTTGATGATGGTTGTTTCAAATTAGAAAATCGGGCTGTCTTGTACCAGCGTAAACAGGCGCTGCCCCTCGTTGGTATCAAACGCAATGCTCCAGGTTGCAAGCTGATAGGGCATTACAGTAGGAGTCATGCTAAATTTGGTATCGCCTTCGGGCTTGCAACTCATGGTAAAGTCGTTATAGACCTCGCAGTGATAGGTAATCTTTTTGCTGCCATCGGCAATGGTAAAATCCAGCATTACTAATTCCATCGCTTCTTTTTTGACACTTACTTTGGCAGCAGAAGGTTTGCCCGTTGCATCGTCTAACAACACCCAGCGGTGATTGGCTAATCCTGCGGCCCAATCATAGTGTGTAAACACATCACCTTTGCCTACATCTGATTTAGCATCGGCAATTTGCATGAGCGGATACTGCACTCTTTCGCCATGCCATTGCACGTAGAGCAGCGGCAAATCCTGTTCGGATTGCTTAATCAACGTGAGTCGGTGCGTTTTGCCTTGCAGGCGAACGGTCAGGCTGTGTTCGGCAACGGCATACTCGGCAACTTCCTGAGAAGGTGCTTCTTTAACGATTTGACATTCCTGATAGCCGCCGCCGTTTAACGAATAACGAACGGCTATTGGTTTGCCGTTTTGCCAGGTAACATGAAAAGCATCAAAGCCTTCGCCGCGCCCGGCATATACGCCGCTAAAGTCAAAGTCGGTAGCTGTGTTTTCATTAGCAGCTTCGGCAGATTCTGTATCGGGAAAATATTCTTCATCTTGCTTGCCTTCCTCTGTTGCAGTGGTTTTGCCCTTACAATTCCAAAAAAGTAAAAGGGCAAGCAGAAAAATAGTTAATTTATTTTGCATGTTTTCTGCGGTTGTTTTATCATTACTGAAAATAGGGCTTGCCGTTGGCAGGGAAAAATATGATGTGCTCGTTACATTCGGGACCGTCCCAGAGGTAATGCTTTTCGTTGTAGGCTTTCATGTAAGCCATTTTTACATCATTGCCGACAGGTGCAAGCGGAAGCGTCAGATACGGGCAGTACATCATACTGTAAGAGCCGTCTTCGTTTTGTCCAAGCAACTCATCCATTGATTTTTTTCCTATCAGCACAAAGGCAGGTTGGTTGTAGCCGGGCAGCGATTTTTCTACCAAAACATCACGCAAGATAAAGTGGTCATCAAGCATGAGAGTTTCGCCTTGTTTGGGAACTAAGTCTATGACCGTCAGGCGGCTTTCGTTGGCATAGCCGTAACCTTCCAGTAGCAGAAAAGCCTCTTTTGTACCCTTGTGCTGCAAGCGAAGCAGATAAGGACATTCTTTACCGCCAAATACATTGCTTACCGTTACATCGCCTTGCGCAAGGCTCGTGAACCGTTGAGGCTCGCTGATTTTATCGTAACCCCCCTCGTAGGTGTGCCCCACGGCTCCACCTTTGGAATAGTAAATCTGGATGAGGGTAAAAACGCCTGCATCTTGCGGCTTGCCGGAGAGGACAATGGTTTCGGGTTTGTCATCACCGTCTAAGTCGTCTAATGGATAAACGCCGATGAGGTTCTCTCGGTCTGAATAGTCAGCCTCCGTTGCTGCTGTTGTTTCATCGGTAGCAGTTTCTTCTGTGGCAGCGGTTTTGCCCTTGCAATTCCAAAGCAAAAGGACAAGCAGGAAAATAGTTAATTTATGTTTCATGATGGAAGTGATTTTAAATCAATTTTAATACTTATCTCAATCTGCTGGCAGGGCTTGCAGCCGCTGGCAGGGATAATCTAAGCAAACTCTGTCAGCAGACAAAGTCCCTACCGGCAATTTAATACTTATTTCGGTTCTGCCAGCGTACCCAGCGCGTTGCCTTTTTTGTCAAACAGAGAAAGCATCCAGCGGTTGTCTTTCAGCAGTTTGAGTTTGCCGATAAACTCTTTTTGGGTGTACATCACATTATCGTTGCCCATCAGCACGGTCAAATCTTTGTCAAAAGCGCAGTAGAAAACGGCGCGTTGCTCGCTTTCGCCAATTGCCAGCTCAAACATGCTAGGGTCTTCCAGTACACCGAAAGCTATCGGGATATTATCTGCATAAACATCATTGGCAGGGTCATAGAACTGCATACGCATACTTTGCATGGCAGTTGCCATCGTAGCAGTTGCAGGGTCTTCCTCATCAAAAGACATGTTATCTTCCTGTGCCAAACGCACTAATGTGCGTTGGTTGTTTTGGCGCAAGGTATTGAATTGCAGCATGCATTTGTCTTTGCCCGTATGCGTCAGCGTCATTTCATAGACTACGTTGGGGGCTTTTTCGTGGTAGAGGCGCAGTGCTTTTTGCGGCATTTTGTTAGCAGTCGGCTTGTCTTCCTGACGCATGATTTCGTAGCGCAGGTATTTGCCGCCTTTGGGTGCATGATAAACCGCGCTTATCATTCCATCTTTGGTATCGCATTGCACCATAATAACCTCTTGATTATCCGGCAATACATACAAGCCGCCAAATAAAAACGGCTGTTGAGCAAACATTGGGCTGCTCAGCAGCAGCAGTGTCAGAAATATATACAGCTTTTTCATAGGTAATTTTTTGAAAAGCACAGGTTATTATTGCCAACCTGTGCCGAAGCGTGTGTTTTATAGAAAGGGTTGAGTTGTTTACTTAATCCACCACCATTTGCGTAGTTTGGTCGCCATATTCGTCAGCGCAGCAGGCTCATCTTTCGTACCGATAACAGGTACAATTTCATCTATCATGCTATCGGCAGGGGCGGTCAGGTAGTTTAAATATATTTCGTTACCTATAAAAGGTGTGATTGGGCGCACATAATGACCAAACATGTAAATGCCAGTGTTGGGGTCTCTTCCGTAGAAGCCAATGGCGCTGCCTTCCATATAATCCGGGGTTTCATAGTGTGTCAGTCGCTGACCTTTGCAGGCTCCGGTTTCTATGCCTTCGCGCACACCTTCCACGCGACATTCGCAATAGTATAATTCCTGAAGCGTAGTGGTGTAAGTGTAAACCGTGAACGTTTTGCCATCAGGTGCAGGAACTATTTTCATACGACTTTTGGGATAGGAACCCGCCATCATCAAAGGAATTGCCATGTGTTCGTTTTCTTCTAACAGAAACTCACCTTTTCTTTTTTCTGCCACCAGATAAAGGCTCATAAACTCATCTATCGGATAAGCAAAGTGCGTGTCTGTGAGCTTGATAAACGGTGTGGGCGTGCCGTCAAAAATAACGCTCTTGCCATCGGCTGCCACCTGCCAGACACCTTGCTGAACGTCGGTATTCTGCACACGCAGGTTGTAAGAGCCATTGCGGTTGAATTGCATCTGTACCTGCTGAAAAACGAACAAGGCCTGATAGGCTTCGCTCTTTTTTCTTTGCAGTTCCTCGCGCTGTGCGCGTGTCAGTTGCTGTGCTTCTGCTGCCTTGAATTTTTCCTTTAGCGCTACTTCCATAGATTTCAGGTCGGCGACCCAGTTGTCTGAGGTCAGCCAAGCTGCCATTTGCTGCGGTGTTTGCGCCTGTGCGATAGCTGCCAGCCAAAACAGAGCAAGCACTAAGGTTGATAAGAATGGTACTTTTTTCATTGGGTTAATCATTGATTGATGATACGAAAGTACAGGCTTGCCGCAACTTTTTTTTAGCAAATGAGTAAGCGGAGAATATGTATGAGAATATGCACGGATTCTATGAGAATTTGATTTTACCAATTTTTCAACGTTCCCTCAATAGATGCCAACGTTCCCTCAGTAGCGCTTTATGGCTTAAAGTGTAGCCATAGTTTTGCATCATCAACCAAATTGAAAGTCAATGAAAGGTTTCATTAAACAAAGTTTAGTAATCGCTATGGTAGCGTTGGCAGCTACTCCGGCTACAGCGCAGTTAGGCAAACTGAAAGAAAAAGTAAAAGGCAAGTCGGGTGAAGCGCTGGTAAGCAACGTACCCGCAGGCGTTGATAAGTTAGAGCTGCTTTGCCTTGGTAAAATCGCCCGACTGAGCGTACAGGTTGCCCAGATTGCCACTAATCACGGCAATGGCGGGTTTGGCCTGCAATTTTTCAACAATTTGCGGCGCCTGTTCCATGTATTGGAGCACCAGCGGATACTGTTGCTGTTCGTGATAAATAGCAGCCACGTTGTTCAGGGCACGGGCACGGTTGAGCTAATCGCCTGATTTATTGAAATTTTCAGCCGCTTTAAACAAAAAATCCAGTGCTTGCTTGTGCTGTGAACGGTCGCCGAGGATGACTCCCAACCGCATGGCTGCCATCGCCTGTTGACTGGCAGCAAGTTTCTGAACCGACAAATCATAAGCTGCACGCGCCGCTTGCTCTGCACGGCGGTAGTCTCCTTTTTGCTGCTGCGCACTTGCCAATTGTACGAGCACCTCGCATCGCACAGCGTCTGAAAGTGTGGTTTGGAGCACTTGCATCAGGCTGTCTGCCACACCCTGCCCAAACAGCGGAGCAATCCACAAAAAACAGAGACCAAGCAATAGTAGTATTGGTTTAGTCATAGGGTCAGGACAGGCGGACTACACGTCTAAAATACAGACAGCTTTGCGTAGTGCTGCTATATTTTCTTGTGAAAGTTCACCAATTTTATTTTTGAATCTGCGATTATCAATGGCCTGAATCTGGTCAATCATAATATAATTTGCCTATTACAAACCGGATTTGCCGGATGGGATATGAATTCTTAAAACAGATACCCCGGCAATTATTTGTGATGCTACCGGACAGACTAAGGTAGAAGGGTGGAAGCCATTTAAAAGGTCTGTCTGAATAATCACCACTGGTCGGATTTTACCAGCCTCCGTACCAAAAGAAGGATTTAAATCAGCCCAATAGATTTCAAATTGCTTCATAATTTATCTTCCATTTTTTCAGTTACTGCAATATTTCCATTGAGTTAGCAGCAACAGCACGCGACTCCTGTAATAATTGCTATCGGAGCTGTTCGCATGTAATTTTTCTTATCTCATACACAAAAGTAAGTTCAGATAAAAGTTGCCTCAGGAAGGCTTGTTTTTCGTCGGGTTACTTCAATTTGAATCACCTTCATAAACTGAGTTAACTGTTGTGAAAATAACGATAACAAAAGATATACGGTTCTCCCAATGCATCGCTTCCTAAAAATCACCTATCAGCGCGGCTACCAATCCTGTCCAGCCGCATTGGTGTGATGCACCCAGCCCGCGCCCTGTATCGCCGTCAAAGTATTCATAAAACAGAATATAGTCGCGGAAATTAGGGTCTTTTTGCATAAGCGAATTATTGCCAAATACAACCCGCTCACCCTTATCGTTTTTGGCAAATAATTTAATCAGGCGCTGCTTCAGGTCATTGGCGATTTCTCTGAGCGTGTGCATGTTTCCGCTGCCGGTCGGGTACTCAAACTTTTGTAAGTCGCCGTAATACTCATGGAATTTGAGCAAGGCCTCAATTATCAGGTAATTAATCGGAAACCAAACGGGTCCGCGCCAGTTGGAGTTGCCGCCAAACATGGATGAATCCGACTCGCCGGGGAGATATTCCACCGTGTAAGCCCTATCCTTGAAATAGTACACATACGGGTGCTTTTCGTGATATTTGGAAAGCGAACGGATACCATACTCAGACAAAAACTCGTTGGGGTCTAACATGCGTCTCAGAATACACTTCAGGCGGTGGATGCGCAAAAGCGACAGCATCCGGCTTTCGCCGCGCCCCAGTTCGTACCAACGTGAGATAAGGCTTGCCATAGCGGGTTTGTTGCGCAATACCCACTCTAACCGACGGCGAAAATCGGGCAGTTTGTCTATCAGCTCGGGGGTGAGTACTTCCACTGCAAGAATAGGCATAATGCCTACAATGGAGCGCACTTTCAAGCGGTGGCTGCGATGATTGGCAGGATGCAGCACGTCGTAATAAAACTCGTCCTCTTCGTCCCACAAATCAATATGTTCAGAACCCATGTTGAACATAGCAGATGCAATGGCCAAAAAGTGTTCAAAAAATTTGGATGCCATTTCCTGATAGAAAGACTTGATTTGCGCCAGTTCCAGCGCAATGCGCAACATATTGAGGCAATACATCGCCATCCAACTGGTGGCATCGGCTTGCTCCAAATAGCCGCCTGTGGGTAAGCTGGTACTGCTGCGGTCAAACACTCCGATATTATCCAATCCAAGGAAGCCCCCCTCAAAAAGGTTATTTCCTTCGCGGTCTTTCTGGTTAATCCACCACGTAAAGTTCATCAACAGTTTTTGAAAAACAATTGATAAAAACTCCGTATCGCCCTGTCCATTGTTGGCGTTTTTTTCAATATTGTAAACCTTCCACGCCCCCCATGCGTGTACGGGAGGGTTTACATCGCTGAAATGCCACTCGTAGGCGGGTATTTGTCCGTTGGGGTGCATGTAGTACTCGCGGAGCATCAGTACCAACTGCCGCTTGGCAAATGCAGGGTCTATCTTGGCAATCGGCACGCAGTGAAAAGCCAAATCCCATGCCGCATACCACGGATACTCCCATTTGTCGGGCATGGAAATCAAATTCGAGTTATACAGGTGTTTCCATTTGTGGTTGCGCCCTTGCTTGCGCTCTTCGGGCAGATTATCTCCGTGAATAGGATCGCCGTTCAGCCACTGCTCCACATTGTAGTAATAGTATTGCTTGTTCCACATCATGCCCGCAAAAGCCTGACGCTGAATATTGAACAGGTCGGTATTGTGGGGAATGTCTTTGTGGATGTCTTCATAAAACAAATCCGCTTCGTATTTGCGTAATTCAAAAATATTGTCAAAATCATGAAAAGGATTTTGTGCAGATGTGATATTATTTAACCGCAGCCGAATGGTATGCGACTTACCGGCAGGAATAATTGTTTGATAGTGCAGCGCCGCTTTGGTGCCTTTGTGTTCCGGATTTTTAAAACGTTTGTCGCCCGTAATGATGTAGTCGTTAATGGCATCCTTCGGAAAAGGTCTGTCGGGCTTTACGGCATCTGCCAAATGGCGCAGGCGGCGATGATTGGTTTCGTTTTCACAGAACAAAAGCTCGGGAGAACCTTGATAGTGCAAACGCATTTCCCCAAAATTCTTGTGCTGGATGTGCAAATAATTTGCTTCGGGGTCGGCAAAAAGACAGGGCTTGTATTTCCACTCCCACGTTTCGTAGCCCCATGACCACGTATTGCGAAACCATATGGTCGGCAAAAAGTGCAAAATAGCATCCGTATCGCCGCGATTAACGGCTGTTATTTTGATTAAAATATCTTCGGGGTCAGCTTTGGCGTATTCAATGAAAATGTCAAAATAAGCATTGTTGTCAAAAACGCCGGTATCCGTAATTTCATATTCGGTTTCCCGACGGGTGCGACGCTTGTTTTCCTCCACTAACTGCTCATACGGAAATCGGCTTTGGGGGTATTTGTACAGCATTTTCATGTATGAATGTGTTGGTGTGGAGTCTAAGTAGTAGTACAACTCTTTCACATCTTCGCCGTGGTTGCCTTCGCCGTTGCCCAATCCGAACAGTCGTTCTTTGATGATAGTATCTTTGCCATTCCAAAAAGCGTTGGCAAAGCACACTGTTTGTTTCGTATCCGAAATGCCGCCGATGCCGTCCTCCCCCCAGCGATAGGCTTTGCTGCGTGCCATGTCGTGTGTGATATAGCCCCATGCATAGCCGTGCCCGCTGTAATCTTCACGAACCGTTCCCCACTGTCTTTCAGAGAGATAAGGACCCCAGCGTTTCCAGCCGGTATTGTTGTGCGTTGCTTTCAGACGAATTGCTTCGGGATTGTTAGCTGTCATTTGTTGAAAGAATGTTTAATATAAATATTATATAGTCGTAGGCTCTGCCAATAGGCAATAGTTACGCATATTTACGGGATTTCCAAACTTTATTTGTAATTGTTGATACTATGAAACAATACCGATGGATATGGTTGCCGCTTGTCTTGTTGCTTACTGCATGGCAAATACCCGACAGCACCGGCAAAAGGTTGCAGGTTCAAATCCTGTTACCTCCCGATACTTCGTGGGTAGAACTGCTAACCTTAGATTCTACCTTTGTGTTGGATGTAAAATATGCCACCACCGACAACTTTACGGGCGATGTATTGTACGACTGCGGCAAGATTTTGTTGCGCAAAAAAGTGGCAGAGGATTTGGTAAAAGCCCACCAACTCGTAAAAGCCAAAGGCTACCGCATGAAAATTTACGACGGCTATCGCCCCCTTTCGGTGCAGTGGCGAATGTGGAAAAAAACGCCGAACAAAAACTATGTAGCCGACCCTCGCAAAGGCTCGATGCACAATCGCGGCTGCGCAGTAGATTTAACACTTGTAGATGCGCAAGGCAAGGAACTTGACATGGGCTCTCCGTTTGACTTTTTCGGAAAAGAAGCCCATCTGGACTTTCCGCACAGCCCGCAGGTAATGGAAAACCGCCGCATTTTGCAGGATGCTATGAAAAAGCATAACTTTAAAACAATTAAAACAGAATGGTGGCATTTTTCGCACCGCAACCTATACGCAATCAGTAATTTCCCGATTCCTTGTCAGTAATTTATTAATCTCTTTGTCAGCATGTTACCATTAGTAAAAAAAATTGGCGCCTCGCTTGCCGTATTCAGCCTGTTGGCTTGCGGTACTGCGGAAAATACACAAAACACTACTGCCACACAGGCAGAGCCACATCCTTTCGACAAAAAACTGCCCTTAGACCAAATTAAACTGCCCAAAGGGTTCTCCATCAGCGTTTTTGCCGAAGTAAACAACGCCCGCTCGATGTGCTTGTCGCCTTCGGGTATCCTCTATGTGGGCAATCGCCAAGGCGATAAAGTTTATGCCGTTATTGACAAAGACAAGGACTTTCGCGCCGATGAGGTAAGAGTGATTGCTTCGGGATTGGAGATGCCCAATGGCGTGGCTTTTCGCAACGGCAGCCTCTACGTGGCGGAGGTAAGTCGCATTTTGCGCTTTGATAATATTGAGGCTAATTTGGACAATCCACCCCAACCAGTGGTGATTTACGACCAATTCCCGACCGACAAGCACCATGGCTGGAAGTTTATTGCTTTCGGGCCTGACGATAAACTCTACGTACCCGTTGGTGCGCCTTGCAACATCTGCGAACGCTTAGATAACCCCGTTTACGCTACCATTACCCGCATGAACCCCGATGGTTCGGGCTTTGAGATTTATGCGCACGGTATCCGCAACAGCGTGGGCTTCACTTGGCATCCTGACGACAAACACCTGTGGTTTACCAGCAACGGACGCGATATGATGGGCGATGACATCCCGGGCGATGTGCTGCATCACGTACCGCAGGCAGGTATGCACTTTGGCTACCCCTATTGCCATCAGGGCGACATACCTGACCCTGAATTTGGAAAAAAGCGCCCTTGTTCGGACTTTCCGCCGCCTACGCAGGTGCTCGGCGCACATGTAGCCGCATTGGGCTGCCGCTTCTACGACGGCAATATGTTCCCCGATACCTACAAAAAGCACTTGTTTATTGCCGAACACGGTTCATGGAATCGCTCCAAGAAATCAGGCTATCGCGTCAGCTTGGTGCGTGTTACGCCCGACAACCAATCGGCAGGTTATGAAACCTTTGCAGAAGGCTGGCTCAACAGCACAACCGACGAAGCATGGGGACGCCCCGTGGACATACAACTAATGCCCGACGGCTCTATGCTCGTTTCCGATGATAAAGCTAACGTAATTTATCGTATTACCTACAAAGGCTGATAAGTAAATCGGGACTTCGGATTTTGGATTTGCAAAATCAGTGAAAAATATTGTCGGTAGCCACTTGCGTGCTTGTACATTCAATTTGCTCAACTGCTCAAATTGCCTAAGTACCTACATGTAATACTCCGTTGAGTTATTAAAGGGACAAACGATGCCGACAGCATCAGGGTTTTGCGGCAATCATTACTTACCTTGCGATATACAAGACCTAAAACCATCTCAACCATGCTCAATTTTCACGAAAAAAATATCTTAATTATCGGTGCAAGTTCCGGCATCGGCTATGCCATGGCGCATCGGCTGATTGACGCAGGCGCAAATGTTTACTCGGCTTCGCGCAGTTTCCCATCAGGGTTGGATATTGCGGGACACATCATCTACGACGTATTAGACCCCAATGCCAAATTGGAAAATCTTCCGGATTACTTAGACGGCTTGGCCTATTGCCCGGGCAGCATCACGCTGAAACCTTTCAACCGCCTGACTCCCGAAGATTTTCGCAAAGACTTTGAAATTAACGTTTTGGGTGCTGTAAAAGTTATTCAAACTGCACTGCCTTATTTGAAAAAAGCACCCCAAGGAGCAGCTATCGTGCTGTTCAGTACAGTTGCTGTTTCAGTAGGGATGGGATTTCACACCAGTATTGCCGCCGCAAAGGGTGCCGTTGAAGGGCTCGCCCGCTCGCTGGCGGCAGAGTTGGCACCTGCCAAAATCCGCGTGAACGTTGTTGCACCCTCGCTAACCAAAACACCATTGTCGCAGCAGTTACTGTCTTCTCCCGAAAAAGAAGAGGCTTCTGCCAAACGCCATCCTATTGGGCGCGTGGGCGAAGCCAAGGATGTGGCAGACGCTGCTATCTTCCTGCTGTCTCCCGCTGCTGGTTGGATTACCGGACAAATTGTCGGCGTAGATGGCGGCATGGGTACGCTGAAATGATATTCCCGATTCGTTTATCACAAATGACGCAATGATTTTCTGCCAAAAACAGCAGACCCATTGCGTTATTTTTAAATTCAAAACTACTTCATGGCATTAAACTATATCTGGCTGGCGTTTTTTCTGATTGCTTTTGTTGTTGCGCTTGTAAAGCTCATCTTCTTTGGCGATACGGAAATTTTCCAAAAAATTGTTGCCAATACTTTTGATACCTCTAAAACCGCCTTTGAAATATCGCTGGGGCTGACGGGCATAATGACCCTTTGGTTAGGGCTGATGCGCATTGGCGAAAAAGGTGGTACAGTACAAATTTTAGCCCGATTGGTAAGCCCGTTTTTCCACAAGCTATTCCCGGAACTACCTAAAAATCACCCTGTTATTGGCTCAATTTTGATGAATTTCTCCGCTAATATGCTGGGGTTAGACAATGCCGCAACTCCGCTCGGCCTGAAAGCCATGCGTGAAATGCAGGAACTCAATACCGACAAAGACACGGCTTCCAATACACAAATTATGTTTCTGGTGCTCAACACCTCGGGGCTAACCATCATTCCGATTAACATTATGGTATATCGGGCGCAAATGGGAGCGGCTGACCCGTCGGATGTATTTATTCCAATTCTGCTGGCAACTTTCTTCTCGTCGCTCATAGGTTTAATTGCTGTTGCTTTTTATCAGAAAATTAACTTGTTACATCCCGTAGTATTTGCCTATTTAGGCGGTTTGAGCTTTTTTATTGCCGCTGTTATTGCTTATTTCAGCACCCTTCCGCAAGAAAAAATCAGGGCGGTATCTGCCATAACAAGCAATGTGATTCTGTTTTCCATCATCATTGGTTTCTTCCTGCTCGCTTGGCATAAAGGAGTCAATGTGTACGAATCGTTTATTGAAGGTGCCAAAGACGGTTTTCAGGTAGCCATAGGCATTATCCCCTATCTGGTAGCAATTTTAGTAGCGGTAGGCGTCTTTCGCACCTCAGGTGCAATGGACTACTTGATTGAAGGTTTGCAATGGACAGTAGCGGCAGCAGGTTTCAATACCGATTTTGTGCCTGCAATGCCTACTGCCTTTATGAAACCTCTCAGCGGAAGCGGAGCGCGCGGCATGATGCTCGACACGATGAAAACCTACGGGGCAGATTCCTTTGCAGGCAGGCTTTCCGCTATGATTCAGGGCTCTACTGAAACCACTTTTTACGTATTGGCTGTTTATTTCGGCTCGGTGGGTATCCGCAAAACCCGTTATGCACTCACCTGCGGACTAATTGCCGATGCGGCAGGTATTCTTGCGGCTATTTTGCTCGCCTATTTGTTTTTCCATTGATTCAATACTTCGCCAATAGCCACAACGTGTATATAAAAGTGCAAGAGATTTGCAGACCTGTTTGTATAAGTTGCTGCAAAACACGCGATTGAAACATGAAAATTCTTTAAGACCTGTCAGGTTTGTGCACAAAGGCTCAAAACAAGTATGTGCAAAAGGTAAGCCAACCTCACAAAAAGCATTATACACGTCAAAAGCGAAACTGAAAAAGCATAACAACAGTACTTTTTGGGGGGTAGAAAAGCGGAAATTTTAGCAGCCACATTTGTAGTTTTGTAAAAATATTTCACTATGAAACTACATGAGTCAAAGTACGTAATTATTGACTGGGAACCCTCAACTTCCATTATCAGCTACATCTACACACCCGATGCAGATGAACGCATGACAGCCTACGATTTCAAGTACAACATGACAGCCTACGGAAACTTCTGCGAAAAATATCAACCCGAGCGTCTGTTGATTGACCTGCGCCACCTGCGATTTACCATCACACCCGATTTGCAGGAATGGACAGCCAAAGAGATAGCGCCACGCACAACCAGCCTGCAACGCATGGCTATTTTGGTAAGCAATGACATCTTTGCACAGGTATCACTGGAACAGTTGATGGAAGAAGAAGGCATTGCCGACAAGTACAGTGCCCCGCGTTACTTTGCTAGCGAATCGGAAGCCAAAAAATGGCTAACAGCGTAACAAGTCCATAATCGCGAACTTAGCGGCATGAGGAAAGCAACCAAACGCGCTGAGTTCGGTAAGTGTTTGATAAAGTCCCAATCATAATACCCGCTGTGCGATTTTGAAAAATCGGCAGAGATAGAACACCGATAAAGCAACTCAGGCAGATTTACACCGTTTTTATAGAATTATCCACAAAAATCTGCCCAAGTCGTGGCATCAGCAGGCATATTTCCGATTATCCCCGCCGGCTGAACAGCAACAAACCCAAAAACGTGATAGCCCCATTCACAACCAACAATTCAAAGCCAAACTTAAATCCATTGAACCATACTTCGGAATTGACATTCAGAATGTAACAAATCACAGGTGAAGCCACACACACAAAAGGTACTGCCCAATCTTGCACTTTGACTTTGGTAAATAAGCCCAATGTGAATAAACCCAGCAACGGGCCGTAGGTATAGCCTGCAACTTTAAACACCGCATTAATAACAGCATCATCATTAATCCACTTGAAAATCAGGATGATAAAATACAGCAGTGCGGAAAAACCCACGTGTACCCATAATTTCAAACGGGCTTTTTCGGCTTCATCCGAACGATTTTTAAAATTGAGAAAATCCACGCAAAAAGCTGTAGTCAGCGATGCCAAAGCCGAATCGGCACTGGCATAAGAGGAAGCCGTAATACCCAACAGGAAAAATACAGCCACCGGCAGACCGAAATAGTTTAACGCCAGCATGGGATACAAATTGTCAGTTTTGGCGGGAATCTCAATACCGCGACTATTTGCATAGGCATAGAGCAGTGAACCCAACGTAAGGAAAAGAAAATTGACAAATACAAGCACCACGCAGAAAGAAAACATGTTTTTTTGTGCATCGCGCAAGTTTTTACAGGTCAAATTTTTCTGCATCAAGTCCTGATCCATACCCGTCATCGTAATGGCAATAAAAGTTCCTGCCAAAAACTGCTTGAAAAAGTTTTTATCGTCGTTCCAATCCCAGAAAAAGATTCGAGAATACGGACTTTGCTCTACGCTTTTCACTAATCCCATAAAATCCAGATTCAGCTCGCCTGCTATCAGAAAAACACTGACAATCAGCGCATTGACCAAGAAAAAAGTTTGGAATGCATCGGTAAAAATGATGGTTTTAATGCCGCCTTTGAATGTGTAAATCCAGATGAGGACAATGGTTACCATTACATTAATTTCAAAAGGAACGCCCCAATGCTCAAAAATGCCGAGCTGCAATACCAATGCTGCCAGATACAACCTAAATGCCGAGCCGATGGAACGCGAGAGGATAAAGAAAAACGAACCGGTTTTATATGACCAAAATCCAAATCTTTCTTCCAGATAGGTGTAAATAGATACTAAATTCAGGCGATAGTAGAGCGGCATCAGCACGAATGCTATGAACGCATAACCGGGCAAGTAGCCCAGCACCATCTGAAAATAAGAAAACGCTTGTTTGCCTACAGCCCCTGGTACAGAAATAAACGTTACCCCCGAAAGAGAAGTACCAATCATGCCGAAAGCAACCAAGTACCATGAGGCAGACTTGTCGGCCGTGAAAAAAGTATTGGTAGTAGCGCCGCGCGAAGTGTACCAAGCCACAGCCATCAGCATGGAAAAGTAAATAACAATTATTGTCAAGACCAGTATAGGCGACATAAGAAAATCGGTAGGAGCTTTGGATACAGTAAAACAAGCAAAAAAATAGCTCCCAAAAAAACAAAAGCCCAAACTTTTAGCAAGATTGGGCTTGACAGATAAAAAATCCAATGCTTTGTAACTGTAAAATTCGCTATTTATAGACAGCCCACTTGGGCAAGCGGCTGAGCTTAGACTTATACTGCTCAATGGCATCCAGCAATGTCCACTGCTCTTCACTTGTCAGCGGATGATGCGCCAAAATTCCTTCCAACGACAATATCATAAGCTCCATGCCTCTTTCGGTAGCCATCAGCGATTGCAATTGGAACAGGTAATCGGCGGCAAGCACAAACTGTTTTTTGTTATAGGCCGTTACCGCCCGATTGAAACATTGCAAATCGGCTAACTCCTCGAACGGGATGGCACGCATAATTTGAAACTCGGAGCGATAGTGAGAAAGTTCCTGCTCCTGATAGGCCGCAAACCGACGGATATAATCTTCTTTGCGCCGCGCAACCATCATCGGAGATGTTACCAGTCCGTTAATAGGGTCTGTGGTTTCTATCAGCACCTCACCCCCATTACTAAGAACTACCGTAAGAAACACATGGATATTGGTTTCATACACAACCGTTTGGAAACCTGCCTGCCGTAAAACGTGGGCAAACACGATTGTTCCACTGAGGCAGTCATAGTGGCCTGACTGTAAAACACTGGCGAGCGTACTCCCCTGCCTGTAATGTTTGAGATACTTATTGAAAATCCTCCTGAAAATGGTTCGCAATCGCTTTTCTTCCGATTCGGGCAAATCTTTCAATACATTGTCCGAAAGTGCAATCAAATTGGCCTGCAATTGCGCTGTATCTGCCAATTGTGCCTCACAAAGGAAAAATTCAGGTGCAATTTGCGCCTGTGCGAAGGCATACAGCCAAAAGACGATAAAGAATAACAATAGAGTTCTCAACGGCGTAAGGGATTAGCTATGTCATACAATCTTTTTTTAACACAAAATTAACAATTTTGTAACATTATAACGCTCAAGGTTGTGAATTTGTTGCGTTGAGTATGACTTTTTTTATGGTTCGGTGCGTGCCGGAAAGTACGCGACTAACTGTTTAGTTTTCAGGGGATAAAATCATATATTTGCAATGCTTACAAGCACGCTTTTCATTTAACTAATTGATTATCAGACCTTCCATGGGTAAAATCATAGCTATTGCCAACCAAAAGGGCGGTGTGGGCAAAACCACGACAGCCATCAACCTTGCGGCCAGTTTAGCAGCATTGGAATACAAATGCTTAGTAGTAGATGCAGACTCTCAGGCCAACTCCACTTCCGGGCTTGGCTTTAATCCACGCGAAGTGCAAAAAAGCATCTACGATTGCATGATTAATGAAACCCCTGTAAGTGAGGTCATTAAAGAAACTTCGTTTGAATTTTTAGACCTTATTCCTTCACATATAGACTTGGTAGGTGCTGAAATAGAGATGATTAACATCCCGCATCGCGAGGAGCGAATGAAAACCGCGCTTGAACCGGTCAAAGACAAATACAATTTCATATTTATAGACTGTTCGCCTTCTCTGGGTTTGATAACGGTTAATGCACTGACGGCTGCCCATTCAGTCATCGTTCCGGTACAATGCGAATATTTTGCGTTGGAAGGTTTGGGTAAGTTGCTGAATACCATCAAGATTATTCAAACAAGGCTCAACACCGAATTGCAAATCGAAGGCATTTTGCTCACCATGTATGATGTGCGCCTGAAGCTTTCCAACCAGGTGGTAGAAGAGGTCAATATGCACTTCAAAAATCTGGTGTTTCAAACCATGATTCCTCGCAATATCCGCCTAAGCGAAGCACCGAGCTACGGCATGCCTGCCATTGCCCACGATGCGGAGAGCAAAGGTGCACTCAGCTACTTGAACTTAGCGCGTGAAATTCTTAACAAAAACAGTATTACGAAGTAACCCATGTCCGACAAACCACAATTGAAAAAGCGTACCGGTCTGGGCAAAGGACTGAGTGCCTTACTGGAAGACAATACAACCGAACATCTTTCTACCGATGCCATCACGGAAGTAGTTTCCGTTGGTCGCATCCATGAAATTCCGCTCGAGCAAATTGAGGTAAATCCCTTTCAGCCCCGCATGGAATTTGACCGGATGGCATTGGAAGAACTTGCCGAATCTATTCGTGTACAGGGAATTATTCAGCCCATCACCGTCCGACAATTAGAACCGGGCAGCTACCAACTGATTTCGGGTGAACGCCGCCTGAAAGCCTCCAAGTTGGCAGGTTTAACGCACATACCAGCCTATATACGCACTGCTAACGACCGGCAGATGCTGGAAATGGCACTGATAGAAAACATTCAGCGCGAAGAGCTCAATGCCATTGAAATTGCGCTCAGCTATCAGCGGTTGCTGACTGAATGTAATTTGAAGCAGGAAGAACTCGGCGACCGCGTGGGTAAAAACCGAAGCACCGTTACTAACTATCTGCGACTGCTGAAGCTACCTCCCGATATTCAGGCAGGGCTGCGCGACCGTAAAATATCTATGGGACATGCCCGTGCACTTATCAATGTCGAAAATATTGATATACAGCTCTCACTGTTTAAGAAAATTGTTGATAAGGAATGGTCTGTCCGCAAAACAGAAGAAGTCGTAAGGTCGCTGCTGACCAAACCCCAAGCCTCAGAAACTGCTAAAAAGGCAGCCCCCCGCATTCATCCAGAAATCATTCAGTTACAAAACAGGCTTTCTAACCGCTATGGTACGCGCGTACAGATAAGTCGCGATGAGCAAGGCAAAGGCGAAATCAAAATCCCTTTCTTTTCCGACGAAGACCTTAACCGCATATTGGAACTACTGGAACTTTCTTAACGCCAATGATTCAACAAAAGAACACACAAAAGCGCCGATTTGCTAAAAAGTGGTACTCTTATTTGCTGTTGTTTCTGTTAGGCAGCATCAGCCAATTTGCCGATGCACAAATAACATCTGCCAACGATATCGGCATGGATACCGTGGCACTCAAAAAGCGACTGGATTCTTTAACCCGCCTGATAGAAGGCCCCAAACCTATTTCAGAGCCTACCAAAGCAGCTCTGCTGTCAGCTGTCTTGCCGGGTTTAGGTCAAATATACAACAAAAATTTCTGGTATCTCAAAGTACCCGCTATTTATGCCGCAGCAGGCATTCTGGCCTTCACCTTGAATTTTAACCAACGCAATTACACGGGCTTTCGCGATGCCTACCAATACAGACTTGACAAGAACCCTTTTACAACCCCCGATGCGCGATTCAATACGGGCAACGACGACGGTATCCGCTCGCAACGCGACCGATTCAGGCGCGAACGCGATTATACCATTATTCTTGGTATTGGGTTGTATTTACTCCAAATAGCAGAAGCAGCCACTACCGCACACCTGAAAACTTTTGATGTATCTGACGAACTTTCCATGCATTTCAAACCCAGCATAGAGCCTGTTCCGATGCAAGGCATACCTGCTTTAGGTATTAGTGTTGCTTTCCGATTTGAACGCCCCTTCTAAACAAATTGGCTTACAAGAGGTTAAAGAGTAAACTGATTAGATAAGCCATGTTCGGACTATTTTCAAAAAAGAATACCACTGAAAAGGAAATCACGCGCCTGACTAAACACTATGCGCAACTCTCGGAAGAGGCCATGCAACTGCAACGCAAAGGCGATATTAAGGCCTTTGCTCTTAAAACACAGGAAGCGGAAGAAGTGATGAAAAAAATAGAAAACCTTAGAAAGTCAGGCAGTTAGTCGGTTGCACTACATCTGCCAGCAATTTGTTTTGAGCATCTAAGTGAAAATGCTGCCTAGCAAACAGTCTGCCCGCATTGCCAAGAGCACGTAGTTGTTCGTCATCAGCGGCGGCAAATTCATAGATACACTGCCTAAGTTGCTGCCAATTGCCTGCTGAGGCTGTCCATCCACAAGATGCCCGCTGCACAATTTGTGCTGCTTCTCCTTCCCCCGAAAAAATGACAGGCAAGCCTGCTGCCATTGCCTCATACAATTTAGACGGAACAGTGCCATACAAACGCTGCTGCTGAGGGATTAATGCGCCGTCAAAATTGGCCAGCAAGGTTGGTATGGCCGTATGGTCTACCGATTCGTGCAGATGACAAAACGCCTCATTGAGAGTTCCCGTCAAGGAATTTTGCAAACGGTTGCGCAAAGGCCCGTCGCCGAAAATGTGCAACTCTACACCCAATTGGGCAAAAGGAATAGTTTGGCAAATATCTTCTAACCCTTGCGCCATACCTATCAGTCCAAAATAAATCAAACGGCGCGGTTGGTGCGTTCGCGTTTTTTTGCTTATGTAGTTTTCGGGCAAAATGCCCACGCGGTAGAGTAAAACCTGTTTTTCTGGTACATGCCGCTGAATGTAGGCGACCGACTCTTCTGATTGGGCTATGATAATATCCGCCTTTTCGTACAGCAGCAACTCGGTTTGCTTTGCCCATTGGAAAAGCAGGTTTTTTCGCGAAATTACCCCCATCTGAGCAAGCACATCCGGCCATAAATCGGAAATATTGAGTATTAAGCGTGCCTGATTTTGTCGGGCCAACCACCACCCAAGCAGTGCCAAAGGCAGCGGCGGCGATTGTACAATTACCCACTCGGGCGCAAAAGTACCTACCGTTTTGCTGCGCAAAAGCATAGAAAACATGAGCGAAAGCACCGAAAACAGGCGCGGTAATATGCTAACCGCAGCCGAAGGCATTAAAGCGCATCGCCAAACCTCGTAACCCTTAAAAAAATCTTGATGAAATAATTTTCCGCGAAAATGGTCGTCAATCTTCCCTTGCGGATAGTGAGGCAGTGCTGTAAGTACTACTACCTCGTGTCCTGCCTGAACAAGACCATCTACCACTCCTTGCATGTGGCGCGGACAAGCCCCCCTATCAGGAGGAAAACTCGGTGTAATCAGCAGTACTCTCACTAACGGTCAATTTCTCCCAAAACTATGTCAATTGAGCCCAAAACGGCAATTAAATCGGCAATTAGCCCCCCGCGAGCCATCTCTGCAATAACCGAAAGATTGGAAAAAGAGCAAGAACGGCATTTTACCCGCCAAGGTACATCGCTATTGAGCTGACTTCGGAAAAAGAAGCCCAATTCTCCTTTGGGGGTTTCTGCACGCGAATAAATTTCCATTTGCTTTTTCACACGCAGATTTTTAGGAACTGCTGCTTGCGGGTCAAAATCACGGGTGCGGGCGCAATCGGTAGTGAGTCGTTGCAAACATTGTGCAATAATGCTAACACTTTGGCGACATTCCAACAGCCGCACATAGGTTCTGTCCCAGCAGTCGCCTTGTGTACCCATCAACCCTTGCCCGATTGGCACATCAAATGCCAATTCAGGGTAAACAGAATAACCATCCACTTTACGCAGGTCGTATTTCAGCCCCGATGCGCGCAACATTGGCCCTGTTACGCCGTAGTTAATAGCCGTTTCTAAGGGCAGCACGCCAATATTTGCTGTGCGTTGAATAAAAATCTTATTTTCAATCAGCAGTTGCTCACATTCTGATAATTTAGGTTGCAAATATTGTATAAAATCTCGGCATCGCTCCTCAAAGCCAAGCGGCAGGTCATAATATAAGCCGCCGACCCACATATAATTATAAAGCATCCGTGCACCGCAAATCCATTCCAACAAGCGGAGTATGTGCTCGCGGTCGCGCATCATCCACAAAAATGGAGTAAATGCACCCATGTCAATGGCATACGTCCCGATTGCTACAAAGTGGGAAGCCAGACGGTTCAGTTCAGCAACCAACACTCTGATAAACTCCACGCGGCGCGGTATTTTGTCTTCCAAATCGAGCATTTTCTCAACGCCCAGCACATAGGCATGCTCGCAATTCATGGCGGCCACATAGTCCAGCCTATCTACAAAAGGGATAATCTGATTGTAGGGCAGATGCTCGGCGTGCTTTTCAAAACAGCGATGCAAATAGCCCAAATGCGGTACTACATCTATTACGGTTTCACCATCGGTGAGTACTTCTAGGCGTAATACGCCATGAGTTGAAGGATGCTGTGGCCCCAAATTGAGGATAAAACGCCCCTCGCCCAGTTCTTCTGTTTTGTATTTGGAAGGCTCGGAATTGCGTAAATTATCTTCTGCAAAATCGTATGTAATGGCAGGCATAGGTTGCAAAATTAATACAGGAATTTGTATAAATTTGATGTTGTTTGCTAAATCACCTGCTATGAAAGTATGCCAAAGTCTGTTTATGCTTATATTCCTAATAACAGTTCTGTATTCGCTCAACGCCCAAAGTCAGCAAGTAGAAGTGGTTGGTGTAGACAAAGTAGAACAACTCCTTAAAAATCAGTCGGATACGCTTCATATTGTAAACTTTTGGGCTACATGGTGTGCACCATGCGTAAAAGAACTGCCCGATTTTATACGCATCGGTGAAAAATTCGGCCATAAGAACGTTTGCTTGTGGTTAATTAGCATGGACTTCCGGTCGTCTCTTGAAACAAAATTGAAGCCTTTTCTTCGCAGTAAAAATATTCAACAGCCTGTCTGGTTATTAAACAATACCGACTACGACAAATGGATTCCGTTGATAGACGGCAACTGGCAGGGTGATATTCCTTTCACCCTGATTTTCAATAACCAACGCAACCAAAAGGTAACGATTAGTGGCGAAACGGACTATCAACGGCTTGAACAACTTTTGGAGGAAATGTTTTAAATTGGTATGAATTTAGAACATACATATTTGAACCAAACCCTCCGCAAGAAGATGAAAGGTAAAGTTTTACTGCTGACAACCCTGTTATTGGGGCTGGCTTGCATAGGATGGACACAGCGCACAGGCGGCTTGCAACCTGGTGATGATGCTCCTGACTTTCGATTAAAAAACATTGATAATCAAATGGTTTCGTTGGCAGATTACAAACAGGCAAAAGGATTTATCATCGTTTTCACCTGTAATCACTGCCCGTTTGCCAAGCTATACGAAGACCGCATTATAGCACTGCACAATAAGTATGCAAGCAAAGGCTATCCGGTAGTGGCGATTAACCCAAATGACGCGACCAAACAACCGGAAGATAACTTTGAGATGATGGTGCAACGCGCACAGGAAAAGTCCTTTCCTTATGTGTATCTGCAAGATGAAACACAGGAAGTAGCACGCACCTATGGGGCAGCACGTACGCCTCATGTATGGATTTTACAAAAGCAAGATAACAAACTCAAAGTTGTGTATGTAGGCGGCATAGACAACAATCCGGAAGATGCTGCTAATGCCACAGAAAAGTATGTAGAACGTGCCATTGAGGAGTTGCAGGCAGGTCGCATGGTTAGCAAAGCCACCACAAAGGCTATCGGATGCACAATTAAGTGGCGCGAATAATCTCTTCCACTGTCAACATTTGCATTTATCGGAGGTGCAGTAAGTTTCCTATTGCACCTCCGACTTTTGATACAGGCAATCTATTTCAAATGCATTTCTGCTACAATACGGGCTATTTTGTCTTTTAATTGCTGCTCTATGGTGTCAAACATTTCCTTATTGGGCAATTGAGTATTAACGCTGAAATAGAACTTTATTTTAGGTTCGGTACCCGACGGGCGGGCAGAGATTTTGCAGCCGTCAGCTGTGTAAAACTGCAATACATTACTCTTCTCTAATGTAATAGGATTTTCTGTTCCATTCAGCAAATCGTATTCTTTTTGCGCTTCGTAATCCAGCATACGGATTACAGGGCTGTCATCAATGGTTTTAGGTGGATTGTTGCGCCAGTTTTGCATCATGGTCTTGATTTCTTCGGTGCCACCTTTGCCCTTTTTGGTCAGAGAAACCAATCCTTCATAAAAAAAGCCGTAGTTCATGTAGTTATCGAGCAGCATGTCAAACAAACTCATACCCTTGTCTTTGGCATAGGCGCATAACTCCGCCAACATTCCACAGGAAGCAATAGCATCTTTATCGCGCACTGCGTCGCCAATCATGTAGCCATAACTTTCTTCGCCGCCGGCAATAAATTTTTCAACACCTTCTTTTTCACGAATCAACTGGGCAATGTATTTAAAGCCCGTCAGCGTATTGTAACACTTAACGCCGTTGGCTTCTGCCATGCGGTCTATCAGCTCGGAGGTTACGATGGTTTTGATAATCATCTGATTGCCGTCAATTTTTCCGGCATTTTTCCATGCCTGAATCATGTAGCCGATGAGCAGACTGCCTGTTTGGTTGCCGTTGAGCAACACCCATTTTCCCTTATGATTTTTTACACCGATACCCACGCGGTCGGCATCAGGGTCGGTTGCCATTACAATATCCGCATCAATGGCTTTGGCTTTGGCAAGTGCCAAGTTCATAGCTTCCTGCTCTTCCGGATTCGGATAGATTACCGTCGGGAAATTACCGTCGGGCGTTGCCTGCTCTTCCACGATGTGCACATTGGTAAAGCCCATTTTTTCTAACAGCTTAGGCACAAGGGTAATACCTGTACCGTGGATGGGTGAAAATACGATTTTCAAATCGCGATGGCGGGCAATGGCATCTTTTGATATAGACAGTTTCAGTATCTCGTTCAGATAGACTTCGTCCACATCAGCCCCAATCAGTTGAATATTTTCAGGCTTGCCGTTGAAGTGAATGGCATCTACCGATGTGATGGCATTAACTTCTGCAATAATGTTTTTGTCGTGCGGAGGTGTTACCTGTGCGCCGTCTGTCCAATAGGCTTTGTAGCCGTTGTATTCTTTGGGGTTATGGGAGGCAGTGATTACAACGCCGCTATGACATCCCAAATGACGAATGGCAAACGACAGTTCGGGAGTAGGCCGCAGAGATTCAAAGAAGAACACTTTGAAGTCGTTGGCAGAGAAAACATCTGCTACAATCTGTGCAAACTCAGGGCTGTTGTTGCGGCTGTCATATGCAATGGCTACTTTAATTTGCTCGTTGGGAAATATTTTTTTCAAATAATTGGCCAGCCCTTGTGTGGCTGCACCTACTGTATATTTGTTCATGCGGTTAGACCCTACCCCCATGATGCCGCGAAGGCCGCCCGTACCGAATTCAAGGTCGCGATAAAACGATTCGGTCAGTTCCTCCTCGCTCATTTGGTGAATAGCGGCTTTGGTTGATTCATCATAATTTCCTGAAAGCCAAGTGTTTACTTTTTGCTGAATAGTTACATCCATATTTAAGCTATTTAAGAAGAGTTTTTTGTGCGTAAGATAACATCCTAAGAGTTTTTGTAACTCTTAGGATGTTCGGATGTATAAACATACACAAAAGACTTATGCAAGTCAAGCCTGTTTAGCTGTAATCATAAATACTTGGTGGCTTGATTCCTTCCATCCGCAAACAGATGGTCAATTGCCCGCGGTGGTGGATGGCTTCTTCCTGCAATACATTCAACATTCGCAACGGGTTCATGGTAACGCCAAAGGTGGTGGCAATTGGCTTTATGGTGTCATCCTCATTCATTGATTCTACAATCTGTTGCAGGTATGCCTTTACTTTGTTGCCGTAGTCCACAATTTGCGCCGCACTGTGTACATCATCTTCGGAGAACGGAATCAGTTGTAAATCGGCTTTATCCATTTGTCCGGTTTTCATAGAATGCCCCACCATTAATGCGGTTTGGTACACGTGGATGGCAATTTGTTTAAAAGACATATTGTCGGTAGAAGGTTTCATGTCTAACCTCTCATCGGGCACAGCTGCTACAATTTTATCAAACGATTTGTAGATATTATTAACAAGGCGATTGTATGCCTGCTTTACCAATTCAAGTTTTGTCATAGTTGTTATAATTAATTTCAGAATTTGGATTTGGCATTTCGGATTGAAGCATCAGTGAAAACGCCCCGCAGTCATCCATAGATTTACCTAATTAAGCGACAAGCAGATTTAGACAGCGCATTTTATACAAAAACACAAGAGATTTGCGAAAAACACTTTACTTAAATTACTGAAAATCAGCTATTTAATCCTGAAAAGTTTTTTTTAGATCTCTCGGGTTTATGTATAGTTAGCCCAACTGTTTAATAACCGGCAGCATGTCCGTCTTTGCGGCTTTCAGAAGCTCCATAATAGACTCTCTTTTCCGCGTCGTACATAATAGCCTGATAGCCGCCGTATCCGCCGAAACCAAAACCTACCTGATGTCCCATGCGCATCAATTCGCGAATAGTTTCATACGGGAAGCCGCTTTCAAGGGTAATCTGTCCACCACGAGGCATACGCGGGTTTGCGCCGGTAGGGTCTGTGCTGCCGAGGTGGTCTATTCGGGGCGCATCTCCGGCTTCCTGCAAGCCCATGCCAAAGTCAATCAGGTTCATGGCTATCAGCGTATGGCCAATCGGCTGGTAGTCGCCACCCATAACACCATAGCTAACCCATGGTTTGCCGTTTTTGGTAATAAAGGCTGGAATAATGGTATGGAACGGGCGCTTGCCGGGTGCGTAGGCATTGGCGTGGTTTTCATCGAGGTTGAACAACTCGCCGCGGTCTTGCAACATGAAGCCCAAGCCGGGAGGCACCATACCGCTGCCCATGCCGCGATAGTTACTCTGGATTAATGAGACCATGTTGCCTTCTTTGTCGGCAGTAGTTAGGTAGATTGTTTCTTGTGCAAATCCTTCGCCGGCCTGAAAATTATAACTGGCACGGTTGGGGTTAATCAGTTTGCGGCGCTCTGCTGCATATTCTTTGCTAATCAACTGTTTTACAGGTATTTTGGCAAATGCAGGGTCAGCATAATAACGTGCGCGGTCTTCAAAAACCAGTTTTTTAGCTTCCGTTACCAAATGAATGTGTTCAGGGCTGCCGAATTGAATTTTGCTAAAATCAAAACCTTCCAAAATATTCAGCATTTGCAATACGGCGATGCCTTGCCCGTTGGGTGGTAACTCCCATACATCATAGCCGCGATAATTGGTACTTACGGGTTCTACCCAATCGCTTGTATGGGCAGCCAAATCTTCCACAGTCAAAAAGCCTCCCTGTTCTTGAATAAATTTGGCAATGGTTTGGGCGATGACTCCTTTGTAGAAAGCATCACGACCGCTTTTGGCTATTTGGCGCAAGGTGTTGGCAAGGGCTGGATTTTTGAACACATCGCCTTTTTGGAGGGGTTTACCGCCCGGCATGTAGGTTTCTGTAAAGTTAGGATATTTGGGATTATTGCCGAATCGTGCGGCTGCCCCTTGCAAATAATAGGCAATCAATTCGGTTACAGGAAAACCATTTTCAGCATAGTTGATGGCAGGGGCTAAGATATTCTCCATCTTCATTTTGCCGAATCTGCCGTGCAGCATAAACCAACCGTCTACACAACCCGGCACACTTACGGGCAGTGGCCCATAGGAAGGAATGCTTTTGTAGCCGTTCTTTTTGAAATATTCGATTGTAAGCCCTTTGGGAGAGCGTCCACTGGCATTCAAACCGTATAATTTCTGCGTTTTGGCATCCCATACAATGGCGTAAAGGTCGCCGCCAATACCTGAGCCTGTGGGTTCCATCAAGCCAATGGCTGCGTTGGCTGCAATAGCCGCATCAATGGCATTGCCGCCGCTTTTCAGAATGTCTAAACCGACTTGTGTGGCAAGCGGATGACTGGTTGCTACTATGCCGTTTTGTACAATGACTTCCGAACGGGTGGCAAAAGTTTTACCTGTAATGCGGTCTTGTGCCCGTACAGACACAGCAAATGATGCTGCCAAACAATAAAAGGCAACTCCCGGTAGTAAGTTTTTCATTTTCATGAGAGAATAAACAACGGTTTTAGGAATGAATTTTTGCAGTAAGTTGTTTGATGATGTGTTCTTTTTCCAAAATAATTTTTTGAAATATCTGCTGTTCGGCTCTTAGTTTTTCTTCGGCGGCAAGTTTTGCCTGCTCCAACTCCTCAACCTTGTTGAAAAGTTCGGTTTGCGAACGCATCATTTCTTCCTGCGTAGCGGTCAGTTCCTCCATGTTCTGGCGCATTTCCTCTTCACGTGAACGAAGGTCTTCGGCCAGCATCTGGCTTTGTTTCAACAGGCGGCTGTTCGTTTCAAAACTTTGGATAGACTCTACGGTAGCTGCAAGAAGCGTGCATAATTTTTCCATCAAATCTATCTGATGCTCTTCAAAAGGTTTTATGGAAGCAATTTCCAGCACACCCAGCGTTTTGTTGTTCAGTTTAATGGGAACATAGGCTGCTGCGGTTGGCTCTATATCGCCAATACCTGCCGGAATAGTGAAAAAGTTTTTGGGAGTGGCTCTAATAATAATCGTTTCTCCTTCCAAATAGCACTGTCCGCACAACCCTTCACCCGGAGCAATTGTTTTTTGTAAACTCTTATTGCGGCCGTAGGCATAAGCAGCCGTCAAAGCCAAGTGTTGCTTTTCTCCGACTGCATTTTGTGCCAGATAAATCCCTCCTACTTGTGCATGTAGTTCGGCAACCATCAATTGCAGGAAACTGCGTGCGTGCATTTGAACAGTTTTGGTATTGTCGCGCAGCAACACGGAGAAACGGGCAGTAGTTTCGTTAGCCCAATTGCGCTTGCTGTCTCTGATGGCCAATTCGCGAAGCGCATCACGCATTTTCAAAAGCGACGACGAGTAGTAGTCATCATCATTAAACTTCTCTAAATCAACATCGTATTTGCCCTGACCAAGTGCATCTACAAAATGAACGGTTTGGATGAGTTTGTCCGTAATTTGGTCTGATATTTTATCCAATATTTTTAGTTCGTTGCGCAACAAATCCGTATTACTTTTTACAAGTTTTCCCGTCAGAATATTGCGGAGTTTGTTGTACACTTTGCTGATGGAATAATTCACATGCCGTGTGAGCAGATACCAGAATAAAATAATTACTGCCATTGTGATAAGTAAGACAGTAACACTCACATTCTTAGAAGCACCTATCATAGTAGATTGTTCTTCTAATAACACCAACCTCCTGTCATCTACATGGTTTTTACCCAAATTGAAATAAAGCAATTTTAGCAATATGGGCTCAATCTCATCCTCGATTTTACCCAAGTAAATCTCCTCATAAATTCCCTTGCGCTGCTCGTAGGTTATAGAGTCCGTATCAGCCTTTGCAAATATTTGTAAGCCGTTGTTCTCAAAATCTTTAATAATAGAGGCAAGCGAATCGGTAATGATTTTGCTTTCAACCAAATTAAGCGAATCAAAGTTAAGCGCAATAGCCTTTTGTAAGTCATTCATATTCAAAATATTGCGCTTAAAACGCACTTGCCACGACTGCCTGTCATCTTGCATGAACCCTTGCATTAAATGCATCAGCGACAATTTGGCACTGTTAAATTCTGTCTCGATGTCTTTTAGATTTGCTCTGATATTATTCAGCAGACGCAATTGAGTTGCCTGTGTTTGTAAAGTGGCAGTAGAAAAAATGAGAGTTCCAAACCTGATGACATTGAACGTTAGAAGCAGCGTAAATACAAGGTTTAGTTGCCCCTTAAAACTTGCCAGATTGAAGAAGCGCATAAATGATTTGCCAATTAAGTCCTTAAATCTAAGCCTAAAATTGGATATTTGCTCACTTGAAGTAAAACTGAACAAAATTATGTCTTACATAGTAGTAACCGGTGCGGCAGGTTTCATCGGCAGTTGCCTGATTGCGGAGTTGAATCGGGCAGGCTATGACAACATTGTTGCCATTGACCTTTTTGATAATCCGGAAAAAAATAAAAATCTGATAGGCAAGCAAATATCACACCGCATTGAAAGAACCGTTTTCCCCGAATGGCTGACCGTAAATGCGGCTCATATTAGTTGCTTATATCACATAGGTGCGCGGACAGATACCACCGAATTTAACTACCGCATTCTGGAACAACTCAATGTTACATACAGCCAGCAATTGTGGCGGATATGCGCAAAACAAGATATTCCGCTGGTTTATGCTTCCTCAGCCGCTACCTATGGCTTAGGCGAAATAGGCTACAAAGACGATGAAAATATTGTCAATCAACTAAAGCCGCTTAACCCCTACGGAGATTCTAAAAATAATTTTGACAAATGGGCAATTGCACAGCCTAAAAAACCGTCTTTTTGGTACGGTTTGAAATTTTTTAATGTGTATGGCCCTAATGAATACCACAAAGGCCGCATGGCTTCGGTAATTTTTCATGCCTACAACCAAATCAGACAAACAGGAGGAATGAAACTATTTCGCTCACACAACCCGCAATACAAAGATGGCGAGCAGTTGCGCGACTTTATTTATGTGAAAGATGTTATCAATATTTGCCGTTTTCTGATGGACAACAAGCCTAAATCGGGGCTTTACAACGTAGGCACAGGCAAAGCGCGCACCTTTTTGGATTTGGCTAAAGCAACCTTTGCAGCAATGAACATACCTGAAAACATTAGCTTCATCGATACGCCCGAAGACATCCGCGACAAGTACCAATATTTTACCCAAGCCGATATGACCAAACTGTTATCCGTAGGCTACTCACAGCCGTTTTACAGCCTCGAGGTAGGCGTAATAGAATATGTGCAGGAATTTTTAATGAAAAACCGCTACTTTTAGTCATCAAATTAACCTACAAACATATGCCAATAGCACAGGTAAACGGAACAGAAATTTACTACGAAATACACGGCAATGCCCCAGAGACCATTGTTTTCTCGCACGGTCTGCTTTGGAGTGGGGAAATGTTTCGCGAACAGGTACACCACCTAAAAAACCGCTACACCTGCATCACTTACGACCACCGCGGGCAAGGGCGCAGCGCCGACAGTAAGACGCCTTTCGACATGGAAACCCTCTATAATGATGCCGTAGCACTGCTGTTGCACCTCCAATGCACACCATGTCATTTTGTAGGGCTTTCTATGGGAGGATTTATTGCCATGCGTTTGGCAGCCCGCCGCCCCGACCTGCTCAAAAGTTGCATTCTGATGGAAACTTCTGCCGACGAAGAACCAAACAAATTCAAATACACGCTGCTCAATACGATTGTCAAATTATTTGGTGTAAAGGCTGTTACGTCCAAAGTTATGCCCATTATGTTTGGGCAATCCTTCCTCAAGGATCCACAAAAAGCCGGGCTTCGTGCCGAATGGACGGACAAATTGGAAGCCAACAGAAAAAGTATTACCCGCTCCGTAGAGGCTGTTATCGGCAGGCGCGCTGTTTTTGACGAGTTGAAGCGCATTCAGTTGCCCGTACTGATTTTGGTAGGCGATGAAGACGTTGCAACCGTACCGGAAAAAGCAGAGCGCATCAAAAGTCAGATTCCGCAAGCAAAACTCTACCGCATACCTGCTGCCGGGCATACATCAACCGTAGAAGCGCCCAAAGAGGTAAATCGCCGATTAGACGAGTTTTTGCAAAACCTCTGACCATGCTTTGCGTACAAACTATTGAACTTAAACTTTACACACAATGTCTGCTATCATCAATTTTTTGGTTTATGCTGCGGCTGTTTACACAACGGCTTTTATTGTGCCGGGTATCAAAATCAAGAGTTTTGGCACGGCCGTTATCGCGGGGCTTCTGCTCATTTTGGCGCGATATACCATCGAGCCTATTCTCGTACTGATTACGCTCCCTGTAACAATACTCACGCTTGGGCTTTTCCTAATTGTAATCAACGCATTTATTGTCCAAATTGTGGCTGCCGCTTTGGACGATTTCAAGGTAGAAGGGTTTATTCCAGCCATTATTTACAGCATCGCTCTTTCGGTAGTAGGCACCATTTTACAGTGGCTTTTCCAATAAAATTAACGGCGGCAGCATGGATAAAAGTCTGTGTTGCCGCCTGAATCATTTGTCCGACAGCCATTTTTTGTATAATTTTGCAGGTAATTTTTTATTTGAAAACGCATGCCGGAAACAACCCAAGCTATTGAATCTATTGCTAAATCACAAGCCAATTACTCAGCTGACAACATTCAGGTATTAGAAGGCTTAGAAGCTGTTCGCAAACGACCTGCCATGTACATTGGCGACATTGGCGTAAAAGGGTTGCACCACTTAGTATGGGAAGTGGTGGACAACTCAATAGACGAAGCACTGGCAGGCCACTGCGATATTATACATGTTACGATTCATACAGACAACTCCATTTCCGTATTGGATAACGGGCGCGGCATCCCAACCGATATTCACCCCAAAGAAGGACGTTCGGCACTGGAAGTGGTAATGACCGTGCTGCACGCCGGCGGTAAATTTGACAAAGATTCTTACAAAGTATCGGGTGGCTTGCATGGTGTAGGTGTATCCTGCGTAAACGCTTTGTCTAAATACCTGAAAGTCAATGTATATCGCGACGGGAAGATATTTGAACAAGAGTACAGCTACGGCAATCCACATTATCCTGTAAGAGAAGTAGGCACTACTAACCAACGCGGCACGCGCGTACACTTCCTGCCCGATGACAGCATATTTACCTCTAAGGTTTACAAATATGAAACAATTGCCACCCGTCTGCGCGAGTTGGCATTCCTCAATTCGGGTATTCGCATTTTTCTGACCGATGAACGCGAAGTAAATGAAGACGGTTCTTTCCTGAGCGAAGAGTTCTACTCCGAGCAAGGGCTGATTGAATTTATTCAGTACATCGAGGGCACACGCCAACAACTTATTCCCCGCCCCATTTACATGGAAAGCGACAAAGGCGGCATTCCCGTGCAAGTTGTGCTGACGTATAATACCGATTATGCCGAAAATATATTTTCGTATGTAAATAACATCAACACGTATGAAGGAGGTACGCACGTTGCCGGTTTTCGCCGCGCACTTACACGCAGTATCAAAAGCTATGCAGAACGCAACGGATTGCTTGAAAAAGCCAAAGTAGAAGTTACAGGCGATGACTTCCGCGAAGGATTGAGCGCCATCATTTCCGTGAAGGTAGCAGAGCCCCAATTTGAAGGACAAACTAAAACCAAATTGGGTAATTCCGAAGTTGCGGGCGCAGTAGATGCCATCGTAGGGGAAATGATTAACCGCTATCTTGAAGAAAACCCCAAAGAAGCCAAGAACCTGATAGACAAAGTTATCAATGCAGCGCGTGCACGTGAAGCAGCACGTAAAGCCCGCGAAGCCGTACAGCGCAAAAGTGTACTTGGCGGCACGGGGCTGCCCGGTAAACTTGCCGATTGCTCCGAGCGCGACCCTGCCCTTTGCGAACTCTACTTAGTCGAAGGCGACTCGGCGGGCGGCTCGGCCAAGCAAGGTCGCAACCGCAACTTTCAGGCAATTCTGCCACTGCGCGGTAAAATTCTCAACGTAGAAAAGGCACAGGAGCATAAAATCTACGACAACGAAGAAATCAAAAACATTATCACAGCCCTCGGTATCAGCTTTGGGAAAGACGGCGACGAAAAAGCACTGAACCTCGAGAAATTGCGCTATCATAAAATCATCATTATGACTGATGCCGATATAGACGGCAGCCACATCAGAACGCTGATTCTGACCTTCTTCTTCCGCTATATGAAAGACCTGATTGACAAAGGGCATTTGTACATTGCACAGCCGCCCCTGTATTTGGTCAAAAAAGGTAAGCAAGAGGTTTATTGCTGGACAGATGACCAACGCGACCGTGCCGTGCTGGAACTTGGCGGCGGAAAAGCAGACGGCGTAAGCATACAACGCTACAAAGGTTTGGGTGAGATGAACCCCGAGCAACTCTGGGAAACAACCATGAACCCCGAAAAAAGAAGCCTGAAACGCGTAGATATTGAATCAGCAGCAGAGTGCGACCACCTGTTCTCTATGCTGATGGGTGATGAAGTAGCTCCGCGTCGTGCATTTATTGAGAAAAATGCCAAGTATGCGCGCATAGATGTATAAAAAAATCTAATTGAGACCTCGGCGCATTCGTGTAAAAATAAAAGAATGCCTAAGTCTTCTCACCTTGCAAAAATATAGTTGATTTACAAAATGTTTTGCTTAAAATTTAGCCTGACAGGTCTTTGAAACCTGTCAGGTTTACGTAAATTCCATTCTCATCTGCTAAAATAATAAGTACTTGTAACACAACATACATCTTCGTTGGCTCAACTATTGACGTGCAGTAAATCAGCCACCACTTGCGGATAGTGCTCATACTCCAATACATGAATCCGCGCAGCAAGTGTATCGGGGGTATCGGTCGGGTAAACAGGACATTCCGCCTGTCTGATAATCTGCCCTTCGTCGTAGTGTTCGTTCACGTAGTGAATGGTGATACCCGAAACCTGCTCGCCTGCTGCTATTACGGCTTCATGCACCTTTACCCCGTACATGCCCCTCCCCCCAAATTTGGGCAGCAAAGCCGGATGAATGTTGATGATGCGCTGCGGAAATTGCTCAATAATTGCAGCAGGCATCAGCCACAGAAAACCCGCTAATACTATCAAATCTGTTTTTTCATCAAGGAGTCGCTGCAATATTTTGTCCGACTCATAGAAATCGTGGCGATTGAATACTACTGTCGGTACTTGCAAAGCGGCCGCCCTTGCCAGCACACCGGCACAAGGCTTGTTACAGTAAACAATAAACCGCAGATTCGGAATGTGTTGAAATTTTTTGATGATATTTTCGGCATTAGTACCGCTTCCGGAGGCAAATAAAGCAACAGTAGGCATGAAAAAGATGTAAATTTTTTTATTAATAAACAGCTCCCCACAAAATAACTGCCATTCCAACTATCATCAGCAGTTTTAAGCTCGTGGCAAGCTCTGAAAAATGATTACCCGCCTTAGCGGATTGTAATTGCCATGCGAAAATACAAAACAGTGCCGAAAGGAGTAGCCATGCAAATATGATTAGCCCTTCTTTCATGGCGGTCATAGCTCCGCAGGCTGCAATTAGTAACAAAGCCGTTGCCGATGCCACTCTTTTAGCAGCAGGTACACCAAGCACTACGGGCAATGTTTGGCAATTGGCAAGCCCGTCTCCCTCTGCATCTTCCAAGCATTTGACCTGTTCGCGCAGCAAATGAGTAAGCCCTGCAAAAACCACCAACTCGTCCAGCGCATCATCCGCTTCGCTGCACAGTAAACGGAGAGAAAAAAAGGAGGCTGCGCTCAATAATGCTACTGTCAGGTTGCCTATTAAGGGCGTGCATTTGAGTTTTCGCGCATATGCCATCAATGCAAGTGCACTTCCAATTGTCAGCCACAAAAGTCGTTGGTTCATCAGGGAGAACAGCAAGCCACTGATAAACAGCGCAGTAGCTATTACAATAGCCTGATGGACAGAGAATTTTCCGGCAGGCAACGGTCGTTGGGGTTTATTGATGCGGTCGATGACAAGGTCGGCACAATCGTTAATTACATAGCCACCCGCAGCAGTACATACCACTGCCATTATCCAGCCGGCAACTGCAAACGGCGATAATGCACAACTGCCGACCAACAGCCAATAAGCAGCCAAAAGCGAAACAGCCAGCAGTAAAAGGTTAGATAAGCGAATGAGACGAAAAAAGGCAGCCACGATACGGGGATATGAGAGATACAAATACAACAAGAGGGCGGCTTGCACCGACCCTCCTGTTTCTTTCAACCAGCTATGAAAAGAAATATCTAAAGCACAGCTCTAAATATTTACTGCCTGCGCAAAACTATTCTTTCTTACAAAACAAAACAGGATTTTAACATTTTTTAACAAAACAACAAACTTAGACTTTTGTTATCTGCGCTTGCGGGAAAATTTCTTACTGTTACTCGTTCCTTTGGCGGCGGATTTTAACTTGCTAATGGGTTGGGATTTGCTGCCGGGCTTTCGCTGTGTCGATTTATTCTTTTTCTCATGGAACGCCCCCTGAAAATCTGGGTTTTGACGGCGCTTTTGGCGGTCTATCTCCCGCGCCATTGCCTGTTGTTCCTCAAAACCTGTCGGCTCTATCTTTACCTCGGCAGGCAGTTCCATTACAGGGATGGTTTGACGAATGAGTTTTTGTATTTTCTCTATGTGATACACCTCTGCCTCGGTACAGAAAGTAATGGCAATACCTGCCTCCCCTGCCCTGCCCGTCCGACCGATGCGATGCACGTAGTCCTCATAGACAATCGGCACATCAAAATTGATTACATGGCTTACTTGGCTTACATCAATGCCCCGCGCTGCCACATCGGTAGCAACCAAAATGCGCACGCCTCCTTCTTTAAAGGATTGCATGGCATTGATGCGCATATTTTGCCCTTTGTTTGCATGAATGATACGCGCAAAAGGCGTTATTTTCCTGGAAATAAACTTGCCGATATTTTCAGCATTTTCTTTGGTGCGGCAAAATATAATTGCGCGGGTGATTTGCGTTTCGTCTGCCAGCAGATATCCCAATAAATTGACTTTGGTTTTCAGGTTGGGCACAAAATACAGTTGCTGTGCCACTGTCTGGGCAGCCGTTGCCTGTGGTGCTATCTCCACGCGGATGGGAGCTTCCAGAAATTCTTCGGAGAGGCGTACTACCTTGTCGGGCATGGTAGCAGAAAACAACAGGTTTTGCCGCTTACGCGGGATGATTTCCAGCAACTTACGTATTTGCGGCATAAAACCCATGTCCATTAACTTATCGGCTTCATCCAAAATAAAGCATTTCAACTCTTTAAGTACCAGCTCGCCTGTGCGGTACACATCCATAAACCGCCCGGGTGTGGCAATAATCACGTCTGTTCCGGCTTTAACGGCATCTACCTGTGCTTTCATGCCTATACCGCCATATAATGCCGTGCATCGCAAATCGGTATAGGCCGATAAGTGTTTAAAATGTTCTGCAATTTGCATGACCAATTCACGCGTGGGCGCAATAATCAGTGCACGGGGAAAATCGGTTTGCGCATATTTTAACCGCATAAGCAACGGCAGCAGATAAGCGGCTGTTTTGCCTGTCCCCGTCTGCGCGATGCCCAGCACGTCATGCCCTTCCAATGCCAGCGGAATGGCTTTTTGCTGAATCGGCGTGGGTGTGTCCCATCCCAAATCCTGAATAGCGCTGAACAGTTGTTTATTGAGCTTAAATACCGCAAATCCGGTTGTTTCTTCCATACCTTTTTTGTTGACCTATTCAACGTTTGCAACCTCCTTGGCCACTAATGCCAGCACTTCGGCATTGGCCTGCTCAATGTGCTGCAAATCGGCCTCGCTCAGGGCTGTGGAAACAAACAGGCTTTCATATTGCGAAGGTGCCAGATACACCCCGCGCTCCAGCATCTGGCGGAAATACTTGCCAAATAGTTGTGTATCAGATGTTTTGGCACTTTCAAAGTCGGTAACAGGCTTGTCAGTAAAAAACAGGCTGTACATAGAGCCAATTTCATTGATAGTAAAGTTCAGCCCATTGGCTAGCAATGCTTTGCGGATGCCGGCAGTAATGCGACTTGTGTTTTGAGCAACCTGTGTATAAACTTCGGGGTGCTCGTTCAGGTAATTCAGCATAGCCATACCGGCACTCATGGCAATCGGGTTGCCTGAAAGTGTGCCTGCCTGATACACTTTACCGGCAGGTGAAACACAATCCATGATTTCCTTTTTGCCGCCGTAAGCACCCACAGGCAAGCCTCCACCAATGATTTTGCCCATGGTAGTCATATCGGGGCGGATGCCGAACAGTTCCTGTGCGCCGCCTTTGGAAAGGCGGAAGCCTGTCATTACTTCGTCAAAAATATAAACAATGCCGTATTTGTCGCAAAGGGTGCGCAGACCTTCCAGAAAGCCTTTCTGAGGCAGCACGCAACCCATGTTGCCTACCACCGGCTCAATGATGACGGCTGCAATTTGATTGGGGTTCGCATCAATCAGTGCTTCTACTGCCGCAAGGTCGTTGTAGGGTGCCGTAAGTGTGTCATTGGCAACGCCTTGCGTAACGCCCGGGCTGTCGGGTGCGCCCATCGTAACCGCGCCGCTACCTGCTGCTATCAGGAAACTATCGCCGTGCCCGTGATAGCAGCCTTCAAATTTGATGATTTTATTGCGGCCTGTATAACCTCTGGCTACGCGAATGGCAGACATACAAGCCTCGGTGCCACTGTTTACCATGCGCACCTTTTCTACGGAAGGCACCATGCTGCAAATCAGTTCTGCCATTTCCACCTCGCGGCGCGTGGGTGCACCAAAAGAGAACGAACTTTCTACGGCTTTAATCACCGCTTCCTGAATTATGGGGTTGGCATGACCCAAAATCATAGGCCCCCACGAGTTGATGAGTTCTATATAACGATTGCCGTCTTCGTCGAAAAGATAGGCACCTTTGGCAGATTTAACAAACACAGGATTGCCGCCCACTGCACGAAAAGCACGCACGGGAGAGTTCACTCCTCCCGGGATGTATTGCAATGCCTGTTGAAAAAGTTCATGGCTGATTGTATGATTCATAGTATGGTTAATTTAGGTCAGTTTTTTTGGCATATAATAAACAAAAAAATTATCAAAATACGTCAGAATAGCCTTGCATCTTTGACTTGCCTGCCTATTTAAATTAAATCACCTGCTGCACATTGTTTATTTTTTTGTTACTTGCTCTGCGGGAATCGCATCCTGTAAGTATGCTTTACATCTCCTTTGCTGATTTTGGTCAGTTTTCCCTGAATCAGTCGTTTTTTCAGCGGGTTGATATGGTCGATGAATAGCACCCCCTGAATGTGGTCGTACTCGTGCTGAATCACACGGGCTTTCATGCCGTCGTAGGTTTCCTCGTGCAGTTCCCAATTCTCGTCGTAATAGCGAATACGTACCTGTGCTTGTCGCTGTACTTCCTCGCGAATGGAAGGGATACTCAAGCAACCTTCTTCAAAGCTCCATTTGTCGCCCGTTTCTTCCAAAATGGTCGGGTTGATGAAAACTTTTTTAAAATCTTTTATTTCCTCATCATCTGTTCCACTGCCATCTACTACAAACAGACGCAGCGAAAGCCCGATTTGCGGTGCTGCAAGTCCGATACCCTCTGCATTGTGCATTGTATCAAACATATTAGCAATGAGTTTGGGCAGGTCTTTAGGGGTCTCTTTGGTCAGTTCGGCTGCTACTTTGCGCAAAACGGGGTCGCCATAGGCTACAATCGGATAAATCATAATATCGTATTCTTTTTTTGTTCCATGTAAGATTGCAGAATGATGGCAGCGCTCACTTTGTCTAAGTTGCCCTGTTTCTCCATGCGGTCTTTTTTCTTGCTTCCGGCAGCTATCATGCTTTGCATCGCCATCAACGAAGTAAACCTTTCGTCCACCTCGGCTAACGGCATATCGGGGAATCGTCTGCGGAAGGCTTTGATAAAGCCTCTGACCATAAAAGTAGCGTCAGTATCGCTGTTATTCAGCTTTTTAGGCATCCCGATGACAACTTCATCAACCGGCTCGGCAGTCATATATTTTGCCAGAAAATCCATTAACTCAGCGGTAGGAATGGTTTCCAGAGGAGAGGCAATCAGTTGCATCGGGTCGCTCACTGCGATACCCGTCCGCTTGCTGCCATAGTCAATAGCTAATATTCTACCCAATTTTTTTACGAAATTGCACTGCAAAGGTAAAGAAAAACGCACAAATCCATGAGAATAGATTTCTGCAAGTATCAGGGAACAGGCAATGACTTTGTCATGATTGATAACAGAGGCCGGTGGTTTCCTGCCGAAAACGAGCAGTTGGTAGCACAACTTTGCCACCGCCGTTTCGGTATTGGTGCCGACGGGCTTATTTTAGTACAAGAACACACCGATTATCCCTTTGAAATGGTTTATTTCAATGCCGACGGACGACGCGGCAGCCTTTGCGGCAATGGAGGCCGCTGCACAGTTGCTTTTGCGCATCGGTTGGGGCTGATAGGCAACAACACGCGGTTTATGGCAGCCGACGGCCTGCATGAGGCACGGATAGATGAACAGCAACTCGTTTGGTTGCAAATGGCCAATGTTCAAAATATCACCCCTTGGAGCGACAAGTATTTTCTCAATACAGGTTCTCCGCACGTAGTGCAATTTGAGCAGACCATTGCCGATTTTCCCGTATATGAAAGAGGCAAGGCAATACGTTATCTGCCGGACTTTGCACCGGGCGGCACAAATGTCAATTTTGTTGAAATTCAATCGGATAATAAACTCTACGTGCGCACCTACGAACGCGGCGTGGAAGACGAAACCTATTCTTGCGGTACAGGAGTAACAGCCGCAGCATTGGCTTACAGCACTTTGTGTAAACAACCCTCAGGCGAGCAACGAGTAGTTGATATCAGAACGCCGGGCGGCAATTTGAAAGTGGCATTTCGCCATTTGCCCGAATCTTTTTCCGATATTTGGCTAATAGGGCCTGCCGAATATGTTTTCAGTGGAACAATTGAGCGATAAAATACTGACAACCTTCTGCCGATTGAACGGGCTGTTATTGTACAGCGCTATTATACTCATTATCCGGACAGACAGCGAAGTAAAAGCACAAAGTGTAACAACATCAATTTAGACAGCCTGTTTCGGGCAATATTCACTAAGAATCCCGATGTGCAAATGGCTATATTAGTGCCTGTTTGGGAACAGAATGCCGAGTTTTCTGTAGCACAATCCGAGCCTATCATGTGGGCAATAGAGGGGCTGCATAACAGAACCGGCAAAACTTCTTCAAAGATACTGTATTACAGAGCCAAAGCGCTTTCATCTTATTACCGCAGTCAATTGTCGGAGAACTTTCACTTCGTCTATTATTGATGCTGAAAGCCTGCGAATCTTACCGCAGTACACGCGAAATACGGCTTTTGACCGAACGCTTGGAACAACGCGTACAAGAGCGCACAGGAGAATTGAACAGAAAAACTCGAATCCTTAAAATTCAAAACGAGTTGCTTACCGAAGTCAATAATGAAAAAAATAGCATTATTTCATTTATAGTACACGACCTGAAAGGGCCTCTGAACCGCATTGAAGGGCTGATTACTATTATGCTAAACTCTACGGAAATTACCGAAGAACAACAAGAATACTTCCGCCTGACAATGGAATGTATAAACGACGGCAAAATGCTGATTCGCAACTTGTTGGATGCCAAAGAAATGGAATAAAACACCAAAGAAGATTTTTATCCGGTTGATGTACATGAACTGATAGACAAAGTTTTTGCAGCCTATGAAAAACAAAGTACACAAAAACAAATCCATATGGATTTAGAAAACAACTTGGAATCGGCCATTATGCATGGCAATGCAGATTATGTCATGCGTATCATGGAAAAGCTGATTTCCAATGCTATTAAGTTTTCACCCATCGGAAAAAATGTTTTTATCAGACTGCAAGACCTCGATAAACATTTGGCGATAGAAGTACAGGATGAATGCCCCAGTTTTACCCAATACGATATAAAAAACCTTTACAAGTCATTTAAAAAACTTAGCGCGCAACCCACAAGCGGGGAAAGCTCTACTGGGTTGGGGCTTGCCGTAGTCAAGTCGTTGGTTACCAAAATGAACGGCCAAATTGCACTGTACAGTGCCCCGGACAAGGGGGAACGGTTTATATTAACCTTTCCCAAACACCAGTAATTGTAATCACCTGCAAATGAATTTAGTTATTTAATCGTTTGGTAATAATTATCAGCAAATCAACTACAAAATGGCAGCCTATTTGCGACAATAATACGTTATGGATTATGACGGCTACTATTTTCGTAGTTTTTTAGCTGCCTTGCTGATTTTTATTACACCCCTTTCCTTTGGACAAAGCCATACATCTCGGACGTTGCCGCTGTTCTATAATCGCTTGGCCGAAGCCTACATAGACTCGCTGCCGATGCACTCGCTGCAATACGCTGAGCAGGCGTATTATTTAGCTAAAGCCCGCCAAGACAACCATGCCATTTACAGAGCTTTAAGCAATATTGTAGCCGCACATTGGAAACTCAACAATCGCGAACAACATAAACATCACTCCGTTTTGCTGTTTGAAGCACACAAACAGCTACGAAAAAACCGTCAATCAACACCTTGGGACAAAATGCTCGCTTTGCAAAAGAAGCGGACAGCATACAGATGCAACTCACAGAAGAGCGTTACAGGCAAGCACTTGCACAGTCGGAAAATGCTAACTATTTGCTGCAAACTTGGCTGATATTTGTAGTCCTGCTGAGCATCGTTGTTCTGTTTTTCTGGTGGCGTACGCAGCGCACAAACACCTTGTTGGAACAACAAAAACAGGAAATTGTGTATCAAAACCGACAATTGCAGAAGCGCAACGAACGCCTGCATCAACTGGGAATAGAACGGAACGAGTTTATCCATATGCTTTCACACGATTTGCGCACGCCTTTCAATACCATTTACGGCTTGCTGTGCATTATTGAAATAGATGGCGCGCTTAACAGCCAACAGCAGAAATATATCGCACAAATAGATATTACTATTAAACGTGCCAACGTGCTGATTAAAGAGATATTGGAGGCAAGTCTTTACGAACAATCTGATGCCCAAACTTTCAAAACCGAAGCCGTAACCGTGCATCAGGTAGTAGAACAGGTGATAACAGATTTTAAGGGTCTGGCCGAAAGCAAAAACATAGAAATTGCATTTAACAAACCTTCTGCCAAATTGAGCGTCCACGCAGACCAACAAGCACTTGCACGAATTTTAGAAAATCTGCTTTCTAATGCCATCAAGTACTCCCCTACCAACCGCAAAGTCATTGTAGAAATAAAGCCGCAGCAAGAGAGTTGCCATATTTCGGTGCAGGATTTCGGGCTCGGCTTCACGGAAGAAGACAAAAAGAAGACGTTCAAAAAATTTCAGCAACTTAGTGCCCGACCAACGGCAGGAGAACCTTCTACGGGTTTGGGACTTTCAATTGTCAAAAAAACTCACCGAACAAATGAACGGCTCCGTATCATGTGAAAGTGTGCAAGGTAAAGGGACAAAATTTACGGTCAGCTTTCCCCTAATACCCGAAAATCAATCAATTAACCATATGATGTTGTAATTTTCGCGAAAAATTGCAACTTGCGGCTATGGATATGATTAATCGTCTCATAGATTCGGCTGTTGCTGCCAACCATTTGTTGGCACAGGTGCCGCAAACAGTAATTGCTCAATTTTTACAAGCACTTGCCGAAGCTACGGAAAAAGCAACGGACATTATTCTGGCAGCTAATACGGAAGACTTATCCCGAATGTCGCCCGACAACCCCAAATACGACCGTTTGTTGCTGTCCCCCGAGCGCATAACCAATATTGCCAATGAAATACGCCATGTGGGCAATCTGCCCTCACCCATAGGGCGAGTGATAGAAGAAAAAACACTTCCCAATCAACTTTTTTTGCAAAAAGTCAGTGTACCTTTGGGAGTGGTAGGTATTATTTACGAAGCGCGCCCCAATGTAACATTAGACGTAACGGCTTTGTGTTTGCGTGCCGGCAACACCGTCCTTCTCAAAGGTGGCAGCGATTCGCAAGCAACCAATGAGGCCATCGTCAGAGTAATACGAGAGGTACTGTACCAATTGAAATTACCTGTTGATGCCGTAACACTTCTGCCCCCTTCGCGCGAAGCCGCCGAAAAACTCTTGCTGGCCGAGGGGAAGGTAGATGTGATTATACCGCGCGGCAGCCGACAATTAATTGATTTTGTGCGAAAAAATTCCCGCGTGCCTGTCATAGAAACAGGTGCAGGCATTGTCCATACATACATTGATGCAAGCGCAGATATTGAAAAAGCAGCCAATATTATTTACAATGCAAAAACCCGACGGGTCAGTGTTTGCAATGCACTGGATTGCCTGCTTGTTCATCGGGCTGTTTTGCCACAACTGCGCCATCTGATACAACCACTTGCAAAGAAAAATGTAGAAATTTTTGCAGATATAGAATCTATGTTTTATCTGCAAGTCGGTTATCCGTGTCATCTTTTAAAACCCGCCGAACCTCAGCATTTCGGTACAGAGTTTTTAGACTACAAAATGAGCATCCGTACTGTAAGCAACCTCGATGATGCACTCGAGCACATAGCCCGTTATTCATCCAAACACAGCGAAGCCATTGTGGCAGAAGATGCGGAAACCATAGAACGATTCCTCAATGTTGTAGATGCCGCTGCTGTTTACGCCAATGCCTCTACCGCTTTTACCGACGGCGCACAGTTTGGCATGGGGGCAGAAATAGGCATCAGCACACAAAAATTACATGCCAGAGGACCCATGGCACTACCGGAACTAACCAGCTATAAATGGAAAATCAGGGGTAACGGACAGGTGCGCCCATAAACCGGACAAGTAAACAAACATTTCGGGTTGAAAAAAATCAGCAAATGTGCATACATGCTTCCCTGTCATGGGTTGCAAAACATACAGCAGGCAGGGTCGGCATATTGTTCGCTGATATTAAGTACCTCCTCGCGGTACTGACAAGTCGGGCATTCCATCCAATACCCTTTGGCCTCCTGCGTAGGCAGCCCGCACCAGTTGCACGGCAAGCCCTGTATGCTGGCGCCTCTCCCAAATCCGGGGCGTCGGCAATGCGGGCACAATGTCATCAAACGTTCCGCCAAATCGGCTGCGGCTGCGGCAATTGCCCGACAGCGCGTCGGGTTATGCATGGCGCGCATGTCTGTTTCTATTTGCACCAGAGGCTGTTGCGCCAATGCCTGACTCACCGCAAAAGTCAGAGTTTCATAATCATGAATACCTTTGATTATCGGGTTTCCGCGCACAATGACACCATGCGAGGGAAAACCCGCACTGTCGGCAAATTCCAATGCTGCTTCAACCGAATTAACTTTTTGGGAAGAAAAGTTAGTGGCAGCGGTCAGATGCTGCCCGCAAACCTCTATGCCAAGTTTCGTATCTTTCAGCATCACTATTTCTACGTTGGCAGCAACAAAAGGAATGCTCGGGTGCGGCCCAAATGCCCCTTCGCTTGCTATCCCGATACTTAGACCGGTTTGCTCTATTGCAGCCATGCACTTCATCCGTGCCGTTTCTATCTGGCTGCCCTCGCGCTCTGTTTCACCGGTAAAAGTACCAAACGAGTCCGTATCTACCGATGCCACCCGAATCTGTAAACCAATGTTGTATTGTTCAAAAATTGGTGCAATAATTTTTTCCTTGGCATGGATGGTTGCCAATGCTGCCATGCGATTTTGAAACGAAGTATGTGTCATTTTTTTGAACAAATAAGTTGATTCGGCGGAATAGACAGAGTTTTGCGTTACCAAAAACCATTCCAAGGGCAAAGTAACCATAAATTCGGTGTGCCGGGTCGGCTACATACTAATTCTACGACACTACCAAGTTTATTTATTGGCAGCTACACTTGTGCAACATAAAGTCCCATGCCTGTACCTTTCATCAAATTAACGCCTTTGTAGCTGTTTTTGAACAAGTGCGGGATATACTCTTTGGGTATGCCAATTCCGTTGTCGTTTACTCTGATAATCAGATTGCCGTTTTTTTGAACCGCAACAATGCGTATGTAAGAATTGCGGTAGGATGAATCGCCACAGGTAATTGCATTTTCCAATAAATTTCGCAAATAATATTTATTAACGATGAATCCGATGAAACATTTAACTGTGGAGAAACTTCTGTCATCACAGCGATGTTAATTATTTTATCTAATTGCACATCCTCTATTGCACGACTGACAAGTTCTAATACATTGACCAGATGAATATCGGGAACTTTATTTTTCAAACTGTTGAAAATCAAAAGTTTATACATAGAATACTCCATCCGTGCCGCTGCGTTGGCCACTCATTCAAAATATGCCAATGCATTCAGGTCGCCAATTTTCTTTTCTGTTTTCACCAATTTGCAATGAAAGCAACAACTCGTTTTCCATCTGTTTCTGCGTGCTGATGTCTGCCATGGCCAACATGACAATGGTCGTATTTCCTACCGCCAGAGGTTCTATCCAAACCTTTAAGTCTATAATTTTCCGATTGGCAGTAACTTGCTGCCAATTTTCAGACACTGATTTGTAGCGGTTCATCAATATGCGATTGAATGTGTAGGCTATATGATTCTCTTCCCACTTGGGACACAGTTGCACAATTGTTTTATTTATTAATAATTGATTTTTTGAGTAGCCGTATATTTTGGAGGCTGCCTTATTTACGTCTGCTATACTTCCTTTTTCATCCAATATTAACATGCCAACGGGCAGGTTATCAAGGATTTTGGCAAAGAGCGAATCGTTATTCAATTGTCCAATACCATAATCGTCAAACTCAATATTATTGCTTTTTACCGTAAAAAAACAAAAGCATCCTAATATTACATAAAAAATTTCCAATATTACTACACATTTATCCGCCATGCGATAGCCGGTAAGGTTTGATAAAAGGCTAAAATAGAGAAAGGTAAAGACTGCAAAGATTGAAGGATAGAGAACAAATTTTATTTTTTTCATCCATTTTAATTTTGATTGCACAAATTTTTTGCGCCCGCATACAGAAACTTGCATAATTTTGTTGCTTTAAGGTTAAGCAAAAGTGGAACTTAATACTTTTTGGATTATCGCAGTAGCAACCATAGCTTTTTTTGCGCTGTTGCAACTTATATTACAAGGAATCTGGTTTGGCAAACTTGCATTTTTTAAGCCTGCCGCATCGCAACCCGTCCGGTATGAAGGCATATCTGTTATTGTGGTAGCCCGCAACGAGCATGACAACCTAACACATCTGCTGCCTATTCTCTTAGAGCAAGATTATCCTGTCCCGTACGAAATTATTGTGGTGGACGACCACTCTACCGACGACACATTCTGGCTCTTAAAAACAGCCGCACAGGCATTTGACAATTTGAAAACAGTTACCATCAATCACACCCCGGCAGGTATTCACCCTAAAAAATATGCCATCACGCTGGCCGTGAAAGCTGCAACCTATGAGAGGTTGGTACTTACAGATGCAGATTGTCGCCCCTGTTCAACCAAGTGGCTGGCCGCCATAGCTGCAAATTTTGACAATAAACAAATTGTGCTGGGCTACTCCCCTTACATGGAATGCAAAGGTTTTTTAAACCGCCTGATTCGCTTCGAGACTTTATATACCGCCATGCAGTACATCTCCTCTGCACTGTGGGGGCATCCCTATATGGGAGTTGGCCGCAATCTGTCGTATACCAAAAGCCTATTTCTCGACAATAAAGGCTTTCACAAATTTCAGCGGGTAGTAGGAGGCGATGACGACCTATTGGTTAATACTCTTGCTACTGCGCAAAATACGACAGTAGCCGTCGGAGCCGATACAATTGTGTATTCTCTGCCTAAAACCACTTGGCACGGATGGTGGCAGCAAAAACGCCGCCACCTCTCGGTAGGCAAATACTATCATTGGAAAGACAGATTGTGGCTGGGATTGAACGCTATGTTGGGAATAACAACGCACACACTGATTTACGGCGGGCTGATAACGAGCCTTCTGTGGCAACAATGGCTGCTTGCAGGCATCATTGCAAGTGTTATGTTGCTGCGGTGGGGTTTCTTAGGAACAATTACCTATCTTTGTGCAAGACAACTGGGCGATAAATTTGGCATTATTTGGTGGCCTTTATTAGACTTTTCCTATATAGTTTATTACTTTACGGCAGGCTTATCCGTACTGACTAGCAAAAAAGTAGAATGGAAGTGAATAATTTCACAAATAACGACAGCAACAACGAACAAGAACAAGACAACGAACAGTTGTTTTCAACCAAAGCACTTGCCGATTTTAAGCTGATAGACCGCGCTGTTAGTGGCGATGAAAAGGCCTACGCAGAACTAATGCGCCGCTATAAAAAGTCTGTTTATCATACTTTGCTAAAAATGGTGCGCAACACCGATGATGCTGACGACCTTACGATAGAAGCCTTCGCCAAAGCATTTAAAAATTTGCCCAAGTTCAAAAAAGAATACACTTTCAGTACGTGGTTGTTTCGCATTGCTACCAACAACTGCATTGACTTCATTCGTCGCAAAAAACTGGAAACCACCAGCATCAGCACCGGTTATTCGGATGAAAACGGAGACCCTATCGACATGGACATCCGCGATGAAAACCTTAATCCGCAGGAAAGTGCCATTAACGTACAAAAAATAGAAATTGTGCGCACAATGGTAACTTTGCTGCCCGATAAATACCAGCAGTTGGTACAACTGCGCTACTTCGAAGAACTTTCCTACGAAGAAATAGCACAACAACTCAATGCCCCCTTGGGTACGGTAAAAGCACAACTTCACCGCGCAAGAGAGTTGCTGTACGATATTGCAAGGTCTAAAAAAGACATGATTTGATGAATCGCAAATTAACCTCAAGCGGCTTATGGATTTTTTCTGTAAGCCTTTTTTACCTGCTTTGTCCGCCCGCATCGGCTCAAATATCGCCCAAACGCGAATTTAGGGCTGTATGGATTGCTACGGTTGCCAATATAGATTGGCCTTCGTCCAAAGGGCTGCCCACTGTACGTCAGCAGAATGAGTTTATCAACTTGCTGGACTTCCATAGGCGCACAGGCATGAATGCGGCAATCGTTCAGGTGCGCCCTGCCACTGATGCGTTTTATTTCAGTGCGCAGGAAATGTGGTCGGAATGGCTTACCGGTAAGCAAGGCCTTATGCCCGAGCCTTACTACGACCCGCTCCAATTTATGATTGACGAAACCCATCGGCGAGGCATGGAGTTCCATGCGTGGATAAACCCCTATCGCGCACAATTTGAAGGTGATTCGCTGCGAGTACACCCCGATCATATCACCCGCCGCAAACCGGAGTGGTTCGTAACTTACGGAAAATCCAAAGTATTCAACCAGGGCATTCCCGAAGTACGACAGTATATTACCGATATCGTGGCCGATATTGTACGCCGCTACGATGTAGATGCCATCCACTTTGACGATTACTTTTACCCTTACCAGATTCAGGGGCAGATTTTCAACGATTCGGCTACTTACAGGCAATACGGCAAATCCTTTGCAAAAATAGACGACTGGCGGCGCGATAATGTTAATCGGCTTATAGAAGCTATCTCACTGCAAATCAGACATATAAAACCCTATGTAAAGTTTGGTATCAGCCCGTTTGGGGTTTGGCGCAACCGCTCGCAAGACCCGCGCGGCTCTGCAACACAAGCGGGGCAAACCTGTTACGACCATTTGTATGCCGATATTCGCCTGTGGTTAGAAAAAGGCTGGATTGACTACGTAGCTCCGCAAGTCTATTTTAGTATTGAGTTTGACAAAGTTCCTTACAAAACACTGGTAGATTGGTGGGCAGACAACAGTTTTGGCAGGCATGTGTATATAGGGCACAGCCCTTATAAAATCGCTCCCAACGGCAATGACCCACATTGGGCAAACCCCAACCAAATATCTGAACAAGTACGGTATAATCGCCGTAAAAACGGCAAAATACACGGCAGTATTTATTTCAGTTCCAAATCACTGGTGCGCAACCCCAATGGCGTTGCCGATTCGCTCCGAACCACTTTTTACAAGCATACAGCGCTGTTGCCGCTTATGCCATGGAAAAACGGCAGCCCTCCTCCCCCACCTTCGGATTTAGAAGTATTGCCCTCCAAAAAAGGGGCGCTGCTGCATTGGAATCCATCCCCAAAACTTGCGGCAACCGAAAATACGGCAAAGTATTATGCTATTTATCGGGTCAAAGCTGATGAACCATTTGATTTAAATAATCCTGCGCAAATGATTGCGCTAACAGGCACGGAAGGCTTCTTTTTAGATGACACTTTTACTGCCGACGGCGAATATCGGTATGCAGTAACCGCACTGAGTCGTATGCACCACGAAAGCACGGCCGTATATTCACCTGCTATCAGGCTTCGCAAGCCCGGTGCATGGACAGACTTTGTGGTTACACTTATCAATATCTATCGGCAAGCACCCAAAAACGGCAAAAAGCAGTAGAAAAAAGTAAGCCATCCCTGTATAGGATGGCTTTCACTATATAGAGAAATCAATGACTATTGTTTAGTTCAGTTTGAACTTGATAGGAATTGTAACACGTTGTGCAACAGGTTCGCCTTTATTGATAGCAGGTTTCCATTTCTCGCCTTGTTTCACTACGCGTACCGCCTCTTCGTCGCAACCGTAGCCAATACCTTTACCGGGTTGTACCCGTACATCTTCAAGGCTGCCGTCTTTTTTTACAATAAACTCAATAAATACCTGCCCTTCCGCATTGTGCTTTTTGGCCTCTTCGGGATATTGCAGCGATGTTTTAATATAGCGGTAATAAGAAGGGTAGCCGCTGACCGGTTCTGCGGGCTGGTCAGCTACAACTACCGCCTCCTCGTCCGCTTTCTTAGGCTTTTCTATTTTTACGATAGGCTTCTTTTCTTCCGCTTTTTTTACGGGTTCTTCTTTTTTGGGTTCGGGTTTTGGTTCAGGTGGTGCTATTTCATGCTTCAGAGGCTCTGCTGCGGGGGTACTCGCCGGAGTTACCGCAGATTTTACCTCTTCAACAACAGGCTGTTCCTCTATTTTTGCTTCCTGTTTTGCAGGCTCTTGACATGCCCACATTAAACATGCCCCTGCCATTATGGCATAACTATACCAATGTGTAAATCTGGTTTTCATAGAATCTTTAACAAGATAATGTACGAAAATTATGTGTTATGATTAGTGGTATGTGAGATAATTAGAAAGAAATTTTGTCAAGCAATTGCTGACTATTTCTTTACAATAAGGGGCTACAATAATTGTCACAATTTAAGTGCCAAACAAATAACAAACAAATCTTAACTTTGGCACATGAAGCAACGCGGATTAATTATGCGCTCAACCGGTTCATGGTACGATGTTCGGGATGGACAAGGCAACAGATACAAGGGCAGGTTGCGCGGGAAGCACAAACTACACAGCAACAAAGTAACCAATCCGGTTGCGGTAGGCGACTACGTAGAGTTTGTTATTGAAGATGCAACTGAGGGGACCGTACTAATTACCGACATACTACCCCGTGAGAATTACATCAGCCGCAAGTCGCCGCACAAAATGGCTTTTGCCCACATTATCGCCGCCAATATAGACCAAGCGCTGCTTATGGCAACGGTGGCGCTGCCCCGCACCTCCACCGGATTTATTGACCGTTTTTTGGTTTCGGCCGAATCGTTTCGTATTCCTGTTACCATATTATTTAACAAATCTGACCTTTTAGACGGGGAAGCACTTGCCTATCAGCAAGAATTAATGGAAACCTATGAGAAAATCGGCTATCAATGTTTAGCAATTTCGGCTTTGCATGGCAACAACCTGCTGCCCGTGAAAAAACTGCTTGCCAGAAAAAAAACACTCATCGCCGGGCACTCCGGCACAGGCAAATCCACGCTGTTGAACAGTTTAAACCCTCAATTAAACCTTCGCACATCTGCCATTTCGGAATTTGCGGGCAAGGGCGTACACACTACCACCTTCGCCGAAATGTTTGAGTTAGCCCCCAACACTTTTCTGATTGACACACCCGGTATCAAAGAACTTGGCTTGGCCGATATGGAAAATGAACCCATTGCTCACTACTTCCCCGAAATGCGCGCCTGCCTCGGCATGTGCCGCTACCCTGACTGCAAACATATACAAGAGCCTGACTGTGAGGTAATTAAACGTGTAAAATCAGGAGAAATCGCACATTCGCGCTACCTGAGCTATCTCAGCATGCTGGAAAATGAGGATAACAGGCGTTAATCTTTGCACCATTTTTGTAAATCATTCCCCTGATATATTAAATTGCATCATAATTCTTTAAATCATTCAACTAAATCATCAAATTATGAAGCATCTGAAATCGTGGCGTTTCGCCGTCGTGGGAAGCCTGATTATTGCTGTACTTGCTGCTTGCTCAGGAGGAGGCAGTGCCGAATATGACAAACTCAAACAGGAAAACGAGGAATTAATTGCCAAAATTCGCAAAGATAGCCTTTACATTGCCGGTTTGAATTCGGAAATGGACGAATTGTATGCCAACTTGGATACCATGCGTGCACGCGAAGAACGCATCCGCCAAGCCGCTGCCAAAATGCGTGCCGGCAGCATGAGCGGCCGCGAAGGTTCTCTGACCGTTGACCAAAGCTTTGCCGAACTGGAACGACTTAACAAAGAAAATCAGCAAAAAATTGCACAGTTGCAAAGCAAATTGTCTAAAGCAGGTAAAGAAAATGCTTTTCTGCAAAAAATGGTGGATGAACTCCAAAAGTCTATTCAGGATAAAGACAATCAAATTAAAGATTTGCAAATTACTATTGCATCTTTACAAGAAGAAGTGGCAGGTTTAAAGTCGCAGTATGCTGCCAAAGCCGAAGAACAGGAGCGCACACAAACAGCCCTTGTTGAAACCCAAAATGAGCTGTACGGCGTTTTCTATGCCATAGGAACTCGCAAAGAGTTGGAAGCCAGAGGTGTAATTGATGCCAAAGGCTTATTCAACAAAAATAAAGACCTGAATGCTGATATTGATGAATCGAAATTCACCAAATTGGACAGCAGAACTGCTACTGAGATTGAAATTGGTAACTATAAGGCTAAAAGAGTAGAATTAGTGCCGGCACGGAGCACTTCCAGCTATCAGCTGGTAGAATCAGGTAATTCTGTAACGCTAAAAATCACAGACCCCAGAACGTTCTGGAAAACCAAATTTGTTGCCATTGTAGTAAAGTAATTCTTAATCATTTGCCAAAAGTCGCTTGTATTTTATTTACAGGCGGCTTTTTATCATTCAAACGCTTTTTTATTCAAAAAAACGAAACAAATTGCATAGTACGGGTGGGTATTAAAGGACATAAGCCTTTGCATATATGGAGGAAAAGATGAGATTTGACAAAAAATTGCAGACAGATGCCTATTTGCGGGCAGAAGTTAATATGCGGCAGAAAATCATTTGTGCTGCCTGTCGTATAGCAATGGCAGAAAAGTTACGCCAATTGCAGCAAAAAGTTTTAAAAGAAGAAGGTGAACAAGAACACAAGAAAGGCAACCGAGATGCTAAAATTATCCCTGTTCGCCTGTATGCCCGCATTATCAGAATAGCGCTGGCTGTCGCAAGGGGTGCCGCCGTACTTATGCTTAGTTTTTGGATAGCTCCACTGCTGATAATCAAAACAGCTAACAGCACACTGCTCTACCATTACAACGGGCAGCTAATCGGCAAAATTGCTGTAAAGGATGCCTTGTTTACCTCTGACGGTGAACACATCATTGGCCTTTCCGATAAAAAAGAACTGCTTTGTTACCGCACTGCCGATGGTACTTTTATAACACAATACGGACAACTCATTCCGACCGACGGTCGTGAATATGACCCTGAAATTAACAACAGCGGGAATGCCATTACCACCTATGTAGGGCAGGTTATGGACTATGACATTTCTCCCGATGGGCAGCGCGTCGTTACCATTCATACCGATGAAAGCGCCCTACTGTGCGAAATTGGCGGGAAAATGATTAGCCGCCGCAAAGGACTCCCTAAAAGTTGGGTTACGGAGACTACCAATCCGAACGGCACAGAAATGATTGGCAAAATGCACAACAGCACGGTGTTGGTATTCTCAGCAAGAGATTTTGCAGACCGGCTGCGCAAAAACGCCGAACAGGAAAAAGCCACTCCTCAGTTGGTATTTAAGCGGATAGCCCCATCGGAAGTGAACTATCAGAAATTGAAACATGAACTCGAACAATCCTGATATGCTGCAAACAAGAACAATCTATTGGGCAGCTATCGGATGGCTGGTGCTGCTATGTCTGGGTTTGGGCTTTGCAGCCCTTTATACAAAGCCCAAACCGCCGCTGAAGCCTCTGGCAGATGCTCTTTTACTCACCGATTTTTGTCTAACCACCGAAGCACGCTATTTGCGGCACTTTAATACTTTTGAGCCGATAGCACCCTTTCAGGATTTACCGGGCTATCATGAACACGCGCCTGCTTCTCCTTTTATTTACCCAATGACCCAATGGCAGATTCGGGCAAAGTAATTATATAGGTTTTGCCTTTGGGCACTACCAATTTGTAATCAGAACTGTTAATCCACGGATTGTAGATTTTCAGAATCTTGTAATTAATTCCCATATCCAGCGCAAACTGCGGCAAGTCGTTGATAGTGCTGTCAATCGTTACGGTACGCACGCTGTCAAGCGGTTGGTACTTATCGGCATCTTCCACAAAAAAGCCGTATGCCTGCGGGTTTTCAATAATCAATTTCAGCGCGATAATCCGCATCACGTAGCGATAAGTTTCCCGATTCAAATATAAATCGTAAAAATTGCTGACCTTTTGTGCCTTTAGTGCATTGTCTAAACCTGTTACGCCGCGGTTATACGAAGCCGCCGCAAGTGTCCAGTTGCCAAAACGTTTGTAAGCATCTTTCAGATAGCGACAGGCCGCATAGGTGGAGGCTATGGGGTCTTTACGCATATCTACATATTCGCTAACTTCAAGGTTATAGGAAAGAGCGGTTGTTTTCATAAACTGCCAAAAACCCACGGCCCCTACGCCCGACTGCGCATGTTCGTCCAGCTCGCTTTCGGCTACGGCCAAATAGAAAAAATCTTCCGGTAGGCCTTCTTCTTTCAAAATACGGCTAATCTCTTTGCGCCAGCGGCCTTCGCGCTTCAAAATCAGGAGGGTGGCTGAGTGTTTATAGGAGTTCTGAATCAACTCGCGCTCGATGCGTTCCCGCACATCAGGGTCATTCATAGGCACTTGTTCACCCGCAAAAGTCAGTTGCTCGGGCAAGAGGAAAGTGCTGACATACTGCTTCTTAACGATTTTCAGTGAGTCTTTTCCCGTAATGTTGCTTTTTTCCGATGAATCGGACACTAACAGCGAGCCGCCGCCCAGAAACAATATCGTACAAACACTTCCTACACCTAAAAGAAACTTAGCGCCAAACAACATGCTTGCAAAAAAGTTAAATACTTGCCCTAAATTTAACCTCGTTTCTATGAGAAACCTGCAACAAAACAACAAAAAATGAATAAACTCATGCACAATTCCTTTGGTTATTTATTTTGCTTCGCGCTTTCTTTCCTTGGTTTAGCCTGCGAAGCACAGAAAAAAGACAAAAAACAATCCATCGCTATGACAACCAACGTAAATACGGATACCGCTACTTTTGGTGCAGGCTGTTTTTGGTGCGTAGAAGCCGTTTTCCAACGTTTGGAAGGGGTTTTACACGTAGAATCGGGCTATGCAGGCGGCCATGTCAAGAACCCAACCTATGAGCAGGTATGCGAAAAAAACACCGGCCACGCCGAAGTGTGCCAAATCGTTTATGACCCTGCCAAAATCAGTTACGACGAATTGCTGGAAGTATTCTGGAAAACACATGACCCCACTACGCCCAACCGTCAGGGCAACGACGTTGGGCCGCAGTACCGCTCGGTCATATTCTATCATAATGAAAAGCAAAAAGAATTAGCGGAAAAATATAAAGCGGCATTAGAAGCCGAAAAAGTTTTTGACAAACCTATTGTAACGGAAATAACCGCACTCAACGGCAATTATTACAAAGCAGAGGCCTATCATCAAAACTATTACAACAATAATCCCTATCAGGGCTATTGCGCTTTTGTAATTGCGCCTAAAATAGAAAAAATGCAAAAAGTATTCAAACACAAATTGAAGAAATAAGTCTATTACACTTATTCATTTCTGCGCCGCGCTTTTTGACCTGCATCAAAAAAAAACGCGGCATTTGTTTTTTTACTTTTGTAAAAAATAGAAATAGAGATGAAAAAGCTGTTGATATTGCTTACCACATGCCTGCCGTGGGTTGCCTTTGCCCAAAAACAGGTGCAAAAACAACTGCAAAATCAGTTCATCATGGTCAAATCCGGCGATACCATCTATTGGGACAGAGGCTTTTTTGAGTTGGAAGGTACGCTATGGCTGGATGACAAACAGGATGTGGTAATCAAAGGGAAGAGCAAAGATGCCACTATTTTATCGTTAAAAATTAAACCTCGGGCGCAGAAGGTGTTAAAATTACCAACAGCCGCAATATCACCATTGAAGATTTGACGGTTCTGGATGCCAAAGGCGATGCTATCAAAGTGCAGCAAACCGGAGGTATTACTTTCCGCCATACAAAAACGGGCTGGTCGGGCAAACCTAAAAAAAGACAAACGGTGGCTATGGATTCTATCCTGTAAACTGCCAAAAGGTGCTAATTGAACATTGCGAGGCATTGGGGCTTCCGATGCAGGCATTTACTTAGGGCAAGTCAAAAGAAATTATTGTGCGCAACTGCAAAGCATGGCACAAGGTAGCAGGCATTGAAATTGAGAACTCACTGTACGCAGATGTGTATGACAATGAGGCATTTAACAACACCGGCGGTATTCTTGTACTTGACCTTCCCGATTTGGTACAAAAGAAAGGCGGTTTTGTGCGGGTTTACAACAACAAAGTTTACGAAAACAACTATCCTAACTTTGCGCCCAAAGGGAATATAGTAGCCAAAGCACCACAAGGAACAGGCCTGCTTATTTTAGCCACTAACAATGCGGAAGTTTTCAATAATCACTTTGTCAATAATACTTACATTATTGTAAGTATAATTAGCTATTATATAACCGAAGAAGTCATAAAATGCAAACAATATTATACTTTTTCCCGATAAAATTAACATTCATAATAACTATTTTGAACGCCCGATGGTGCGCGCCACCTCTAAGGGGAGAATGGGCATAATGTTCCGTTTGAAACTAAAATTCGGAAAAGACGTAACCCATATTTTGTTTGACGGCATCTACAATGAGCAGAGTACCGAAAAAATACAACTCTGCATCCGCAATAATACCAACCGGTCTTTTGCAGACATAGATGCTGCCAATGATTTTAAAAATATCAGTCGTGTACTCGACAAATACAACTGTGAGCTTCCAGCACTGAAACCGGTGACACTTGCTACTTCCCGATGAAAAAGTATTTGCTTTACACCGCTTGTGCCGTATTCGTTGCCGATTTATTGGGAACTGGGCAAGGTTTCTCGAAAAAATACAAAAACAGCCTGTCCGAATATGGCTTTTTTACGGGGGGCACTCGCCCGATTGCAACCCGCTGCCAATGTGCTGCCTTATGATTTAAACACGCCACTTTTCACGGATTATGCCCACAAGCAGCGGTTTATGTATATCCCCGAAGGCAAACAGGCAGTTTATAACGACTCTGCCGTGCTCTCTTTCCCCCTTAGGAACGGTCTTGATTAGGCGCGACAGCAAAGGCACTAAGCAAACCATCAACAACTATCAGATACCTAATATCAACCAATGCAAGGGCTGCCACATTGCGGGAAAAAGCCTCATACCGATGAGTCCTTCCGCAAGGCAGTTAAACGGTTTGTATCCCTATACATAAGTCACTGAAAATCAGTTAGTAAAACTCTCTCAACTCCATAAACTTAGCAATCTCCCCGATTGAGCAAAAGTCCCCCGATTGGTAAATTGGCAAGATGCCTCTGCCTCTCTGGATGCGCGTGCACGTGCTTGGTTAGATATTAACTGCAGGCGTTGCCACAATCCAAAGGGCCCTGCCGGCACCTCAGGCCTGCCGCTGCTGAATATCCATAACACCGACCCTAAGGCACTGGGTATTATGAAAACGCCCATAGCCGCAGGCAAGGGTTCGGGGAGGCTGCCGTATGACATTGTGCCGCGTCAGCCCGAAAAGTCTATCCTGATATATCGTATGCAAAGCACCGACCCCGGACAAATGATGCCCGAACCGGGGCGCACGGTTGTGCATCGTGAAGGACTTGAACTCATCCGCGAGTGGATTCGGCAAATGTCTGCGCAGTAGATAGGCAGCTTAAAAACTTTCACTACAAGCACACAAATACACAAGATTTGCCTTACCTTAAAGAGACAAAACAACCACAAGAACAAAGTCTAAGAAAACTTTGTTTCTGTGTAAAGTTAAATTTTTGATAGCAATGGTAGAATTTAAGATACATTTAGACGAAAATATTGTCCAGACTTTTGGCTACAAACAAGTAAGTAGAGAGTTATCGGTAAGACTTTGTAAAAAAATGTTGCTCAAAGCAGCAGCACAAGACGTTTTAGTAGACCTCAAAACAATAGATTTGCAAAACGACAAAGAATGGCAAACAGCACGCCGTTGGGCTTGGCAATAAGAAAAATATAAATACTTAATTTCCCAATGACAGACTTTGTTATTGATACCAATGTATTGATGAGTATTCTGATAAGCGGCAAGGCGGACTATAGACCTATTTTGACTTTCAACAATTTTATCTTACCCGACTTTGCATTAATAGAAATATAAAAGTATAAAGATATTTTGAAAGTTAAGACAAAAAATGTCTGAAACTCAGTTTACAGAGGGGCTTATTTTGTATTTGCTCAACTCACTATCTTGCCTCAATACATCTTGGAGCAGAGTGTTTTAGCTAATTCGGAACAACTACTTAGAACGATTGACTTGAAGGACATTAGCTATGTAGCCTTAGCAATGCAGTTAGATTTACCCCTTTTAACAAGGGATAATCCTCTGTATGAAGGTTTGCGAAAATATGGATTTAGAAAAGTGATGCTGTTTGACGACTTTTTGCAGAACCTTTGACGAAAAAGAAAAAAGATAAGTTCATTATGAATGAGTTGCCATACGGAAGGGCGGGTTAATGCGATAATTTAGGTCTGTGTGCTTTCTATCACAGCGGCGAAACGTTGAATCTCACCTTTGCAAATATTTTTCCGCTTCCTGTATTCTTGTGGCAATCAATTCATCAATCCCTTACACCTTCCAATCCACACTTCTGCGGGCAAATTGTCAATTTTTCCTTCCAGAAAATCAGTAAAAACAGCGGCGAAATAGGGCGCGAGTGATACGCCTTTTGCACCAAGTCCGTTAAAAACCCCGATGCGCGGCTGCTGCGGGTGCATACCGATAAAAGGGCGGCGGTCATACGTAGCAGGGCGAATACCTGCCGAGCGACCGATGAGTTCCCACGAAGCATCAGTCAGTTTGGCAAGTTTTCCCGTGAGTTCGTCCCATGCTTTTTGTGTAGGCTCTAAGCTCAAATCTTGTTGATGATAGGTTGCACCGATATGGTAGGTGTTTTCTGCCTGTGGTAAAATCCAGCAACCACGATTGATAATTTCCTTGTATTGTTCGTCGGTAAATTTTACCTGTAAGGTTTCCCCTTTCACGGGGCGGAAAGGCAAACTAAACAGACCGCGGGTAGCCTCCTGCCAACCCCTGCAAAAAATTAGATAGTCCGCTTCAATCTCTTGGAAATAGACTTTATCTGCTGTTACGCGTATATCTTCCTCAGCGACTTCACATTCGCGGTAAATACCTGCCGCCTGCCACACCGACCGAGCAGCCGATAAAAGCAAGGGCAAATTCACATATCCGCAGTTTTTAAGCATAATGCCGCCAAAATCATCTTTAATTTTACTGCCGTAAGCATCAGGTTGAACGACTTTATCAACATATCTTGCAAATTTTTCATCGGAAGTTTCTGCTAAAATCTCATTCTGCTGTGCCATGGACTCAAAAGGGCGGTACATGGGCAGCGGATGAAAAAAATGCGCATTCAAATCGCGCTCCATTGCAGGATAAAATTCATATAAAAACGGAAAAAGGCGGTCGGCAAGCCATGTTTTGGTCATGCGATAGCCCGTAACAGGGTTGAACAAGCCCGCCGCCACCTTAGATGCCGTTTGCGGTTGGTTATTATCGGCGATATGTACTGTACACCCGCGTTTGAGCAACGTATAAGCAAGTGTTGTACCTGCAATACCCTGCCCAACTATAAGATAGTGCGCCATTTTTCTCTACCTTTGCAAAAATAAAACGAATCAACGTGCAATATTATAGTACAAAGCGCCAAGTGCCGCCCGTCAGCCTTGGCCAAGCCATATTAAAAGGTTTACCGGATGACAACGGGCTGTTCATGCCCGAGCGATTACCTCCACTACCTGCTGAATTTATTAACAAATTGCCGCATCTGTCGCTGGAAGAAGCGGCACTGGGCTTTGCAGAAACATTGCTGCAAGAAGACTTACCTGCCGATGTGTTGCGTGATATGGTGCATAAAACACTGGGATTTGATGCCCCCGTAGTTTGGTTAGCTCCGCACACAGGCATTCTGGAACTGTTTCACGGCCCTACGTTGGCTTTTAAAGATTTCGGAGCGCGTTTTATGGCACAGGCCATGTCCTATTTCCTGCCCAAAGGAGACAAACCGCTGCATATTTTAGTTGCCACTTCGGGCGATACGGGCAGCGCCGTAGCACACGGTTTTTTGGGCATTCCCCATATCACAGTAGCTGTTTTGTACCCCAAAGGAAAGGTCAGCAACTTTCAGGAAAGGCAGTTCGCTACACTGGGACAAAACATTACGGCCATTGAAATTGACGGCACATTTGACGATTGCCAAGCCCTTGTAAAACAGGCCTTTTTGGACGAAGAATTAAACAAACATTTCAGGCTTTCCTCTGCCAATTCCATTAATATTTCAAGGCTGATTCCGCAAGCCTTTTACTATGTGTATGCCTACGCACAGGCTGTGCGCCGGTATGGCAATCAGCCCGTTTATTTTGTAGTTCCTAGCGGAAACTTCGGCAACCTGACAGCAGGCATGTTTGCCCGGCAAATGGGGCTGCCCATTGCTGGTTTTGTGGCGGCAACCAATGCCAACGATATTGTACCAAAGTATCTGCAAAGCGGTGAATACGTGCCACGCCCTTCGGTAGCCACCATCTCCAACGCAATGGATGTAGGAAACCCAAGCAACTTTGCACGGCTGGCCGATATGTTCCCGACATGGAGAGAGATGAAAAAACACCTGTATGGCTATGCTTTCAGCGACGAGGCAACGCGGGCAGCCATGCAGGAGGTGAAACAAAAATACAACTACGTAATAGACCCGCACGGCGCAGTAGGTTATCTGGCTTGGGAGCAGTTCCGCAAAGAACATGCACCGGAAAATGCAGTAGGCATTGTACTGGAAACAGCCCATCCTGCCAAATTTGGCGAAGTGGTAGAATCCGTTTTGGGTGAAGCCCCTGCCATTCCTGAAAGACTGCGCCACTTGATGGAAATGACCAAGCTATCCATTCCGTTGTCAAAAGATTATGCCACTTTCAAATCATTTTTGATGCAGCACTACCCCAATTAAAACTCTTTAATAATGGTTTTCACCTCTGAGTAGGTCAGATTCCATAAATGATTTGTAGTTTCGCAAACCTTAAAGGGCTTCTTGTGCCCGAATCATTGCAAATATGATGACATATAAAAAGCTAAATGACCTTGTAGGCTGGATAATCTTTCTGATAGCAGCCGTTGTATATGGCCTCACAGTTGAAGACACCGCCAGTTTTTGGGACTGCGGCGAGTTTATTGCCGTTTCCTACAAACTAATGGTACCTCACCCGCCGGGAGCGCCACTCTTCCTGATGCTGGGGCGCATGTTTTCGTTCCTTGCCTTCGGAGATAAACTACAAGTAGCATTTTGGATTAATATGCTCTCTGCCATAAGCAGTGCATTTACCATTTTGTTCATGTTTTGGTCTATCACCTTGTTAGGCCGTAAGCTGATGGGGCTGCGCCCGACAGACGAACCCACAGGTGTACAAACATTCGGCATATTAGCTGCCGGCGCGGTTGGTTCGTTGGCATATACGTTCTCCGACTCTTTCTGGTTTTCAGCTGTCGAAGCAGAAGTTTACGCCATGTCATCATTCTTTACGGCAGTCGTATTTTGGGCAATGCTCAAATGGGACACCCTTTCTGATGAAGCCGATGAAAACCGCTGGCTCATCCTAATTGCCTACATCATGGGGCTTTCTATCGGAGTACACTTGCTCAACTTGGTTACCATCCCTGCGCTGGGGCTCATTTACTACTTCAAAAAATACCCCACACCTACCAACATCGGCATTTTCACCACGCTTGCCATCAGCCTTTTCATTATCGGCATTGTGATGGTGGGTATTATTCCGGGGCTGCCTTCCATTGCCGGAGGTTTTGAAATATTTTTTGTCAATACACTCGGGCTGCCTTTTGGTTCCGGTGCGTTGTTTTTCTTTTTTGCCATCATTGGTGCGTTGGTATGGGGTATTCGCTACTCCATCCGCAAGGGAAACGCCCTGCTGAACACTGCGCTGCTTGGTTTTACTTTCATTCTGATTGGCTATTCGTCTTATGCGCTGGTCATTATCCGCTCAAACTTCAATCCGCCTATTGATGAAAACGACCCGTCGGACGTAATGAGCTTCGTTTCCTACCTGAAACGCGAACAGTACGGCGACCGCCCACTGCTCTACGGGCGTACTTTTGTTTCGGAGCGCAAGTCGGTGGAACAAGGAGCGCCCATTTACCGCAAAGGGAAAGACAAGTACGAGATTTACGACTACAAAATGGAAATCAAATATAGTAAAGAAATTTTATTCCCCCGGATGTACAGCAACGGCGAAGACCATCCCCAACTGTACCGCCAGTGGGCAGGCATTCCTCCCGACAAAGACCCCACCCTGTTTGACCACATCTACTACATGATTCGCTATCAAATCGGGCATATGTATTTCCGCTACTTCTTGTGGAACTTCGCCGGACGCGACGGTGATGAAAAAGAAGCCGGTTGGTTGCTGCCATGGTCGCCCTCCAAAGATTTACCGGAAGAAGTTGCCAACAACAAAGCCCGCGATAACTTCTATATGCTGCCGCTTATTCTGGGTATTGTAGGGTTGTTGTATCAACTGAAAAAAGACGAAAAGAATTTTGCCGTAGTCGGTATGTTATTCATTCTGACAGGCGTTGCTCTGGTAGTGTATATGAACTCTCCACCTGTTGAGCCCCGTGAGCGCGATTACATCTACGTAGGCTCATTCTATGCCTTTGCCATGTGGATTGGCTTCGGTGTGCTTGCCATTGCCGACGGACTGATGCGCTTCATTAAAAATCCATTGCCTGCCACTGCCATCGCAACCGTTGTTTGCATGACAGTGCCTGCCATCATGGGCGCGAAAGGTTGGGATAACCACGACCGTTCAGGCCGCTACCACTCCGTCGACCAAGCACGCAACATGCTGACAAGCTGTGCGCCTAATGCCATTTTGTTTACAGGCGGCGACAATGACACTTTCCCGCTGTGGTATGTTCAAGAGGTAGAAGGCTTCCGTACCGATGTGCGAGTAATCGTACTCAGTTACTTTAACACCGATTGGTACATTGAGCAAATGCGCCGCAAAGTTTACGAATCGGACGCTCTGCCGTTCAGTTTAACCTACGATAACTACAAAAGCGGTGTAAACGATTTTGTACCTTATGTAGAAAATCCTGCGCTCAAAGCCAATGCCATCAACCTGAAAAGCTATTTGCAATTGGTAAAAGAAAACAACCCTGCCATTCAAGTAGCCTTGCAGGGTGGTGGCTCTACGGCTGCACTGCCTGCCAAAAAAATGTATATAGATGTGGACAGCGCCGCTATTGCCCAAAAATCGTGGATTCCGAAAGGCAAAGCCGACAAAGTAGTAAAACGAATGGAGTTCAGCCTGCGCAACGGTGCAGGAGCGCTCTACAAAGGCGATTTGATGCTGCTTGACCTGATTGTCAGCAATAATTGGGAACGCCCGATTTACTTCAACAACACCTCTGCCAACACCATTGCTTTGGAACTGCGCGAATGGCTGCAAATGGAAGGTGTCACTTACCGCCTCATGCCCTTGCGCACTAACAACCGCGGCGACTTAGGCGAAGTAAACAAAGAAGTGATGTATGAAAACATGAAGAAATTCCAGTTCCGCGGCTTTGATAACGAAAAAGTCTATCACGACGAAGAATACAGAAAGTTTGCAGCCAATACACGCAATGCTTTCTACCGTCTGGCGCTGCAATTCTATCTGGACAAGGAAAACGACAAAGCCAAAGAGGTGCTGGACAACAGCCTGCGCCTCATACCAGACAAGAGCATTCCTTACGACTACTATATCCCGCGCTATATCAAACTGTATTATGCGCTCAAGGAGTATGACAAAGGCAACCAACTGGCAGAGTTGGTCGGCAAACGCGCCAAAGACAATCTGGCATACATTGTCCGCAACGGTTTAGACGATTTTCAGAACTCATCGCTCAAAGACCGCAGCATGATTATGATTAACCAACTGCGCGACCTTTATGCTGAATCGGCCGAGCGTGAGAAAAATATTGCCGAAAACTTCGCCGCTGCCAACGACGGTTCTATTACCCAAGCCGATATTGACAAGGCAAAGGAACGTCAGGCATTTTTCAATAAGAAGTTTGAAGAATACGAAAAAATCTTCAACGACTATTACGACCGCCTGTATGGCAAGTAGTCGCCCGCATCTCTGCCATATAGTGCGCAAAAGCAAAATCCCGACAGGTGTAACGTCCGTTGGGATTTTTTTAGTATTGCCGCAATGAATTTGAGCAGTTTAACAAGTTACTGCGGTTAGCAATTTGGATAAGAGCAATTTCAGTTGCTCGACGCAAAATTTTAATGCACCTCAAATACCAACTCCGGCTCGGTTACTTCCATGTAGCCATTATCGTTAATGTGGGTCATCTGTACGGCTTTCAGTTCTCCGATGAGCAGCGGGTCATACTTGGCCGCCACCCGCACGTAGTTTTCCGTAAAGCCGTGCATCATACCATTCTCTACATCATTTTCAAACAGTACAACTGCCTGTTTGCCAATGTTTTGCTCATAAAAATGGCGGCGTTTTTTATCGGAAAGAATGTGCAACATTCGCGAGCGCTCGGCACGTACCTTTTCCGGTACTCGCCCTTGCATCGTAGCGGCGGGCGTATTTACACGCTCCGAATAGGTGAATACATGCAGGTAAGAAATATCCAGCTCGTTGACGAATTGGTAAGTATCTAAAAAATCTTCATCCGTTTCACCGGGAAAGCCGACAATTACATCTACACCAATGCAACAGTCAGGCATCAACTCCTTAATTTTAGCTACACGGTCAGCATAGAGTTGGCGGCGATAGCGGCGGCGCATCAGCCCCAGTATTTTGTTACTGCCCGACTGCAAAGGAATATGAAAATGCGGCACAAATTTTTTGGATTGTGCTACAAAAGAGATGATTTCATCGGAAAGCAAGTTGGGCTCAATGGAAGAAATTCGGAATCGGTCGATGCCTTCCACCTCATCCAAGCGCCGAATCAGGTCAATAAATCGGTATTGACGTTCACCATTGATAAGGCCATAATCGCCCGTATTTACGCCTGTCAGCACAATTTCGCGCACTTCTCCCGATTCGGCAATTTCGCGGGCTTTTGCCAAAATATTTTCAAGCGTATCGCTGCGGCTTGCACCACGTGCCAATGGAATAGTGCAAAACGAACAGCTGTAATCACAACCGTCCTGTACTTTTAGGAATGTGCGGGTACGGTCGCCGTAGGAATAGGCAGCGTTAAATTGCTCATTGGCAAGATGAACCTCTCCCGCAAAAATCTGCGGCTTTTCAGGGCGTACAAAGCCGTTGAGCAGGTCGAGGAGGCGAAATTTTTCTGCCGCACCAAGTACAGCATCTACACCGGGGATTTGGGCAATTTCACGCGGTTTAAGTTGTGCATAGCAGCCAATAATGGCCACATAACCTTCCGGTGAAATCTTGCGAGCTTCCTTTACTATTTTTCGACATTTTTTATCAGCATTTTCAGTAACAGAGCAAGTGTTGATAATAAAAATATCGGGGGTTTCGGTGAAGTCCACTTTTGCGTAGCCGCGCTGCTCGAACAAGCGGGCAATCGTGGAAGTTTCCGAGTAATTCAATTTGCATCCCAGCGTATAGAAAGCCACCTTTTTCATGTTGCAAATTTCGGTAATAATTTGTAGTTTTGCATAAATCAGTTCAATAATAACGGTTTCCGCAAGCGGTAGGCCGTTATTATTTTTTTCTATTGATGTGTGTTTAACAACTAATTAAGTAAGGACATGCCAACGTATTACACTGCCGAAGGCTTACAAAAGCTGAAAGATGAATTGCATGAATTGCGCACCAAAGGGCGTGCGGAAATTGCCCGCCAAATAGCAGAAGCGCGGGACAAAGGAGATTTGAGCGAAAATGCCGAATATGATGCAGCAAAAGATGCTCAGGGCTTGCTGGAATTGAAAATATCAAAACTGGAAGAATTGATTGCACAGGCACGTGTTGTAGATGAATCTATGATTGACACCTCGAAAGTTTCCATTTTATCGAAGGTGAAAATCCGCAACAAGGCCAACGGTCAGCAAGTAGAGTACATGCTTGTAGCCGAAGAAGAAGCAGACCTGAAACTGGGCAAAATATCGGTAAAATCGCCTATTGGGCAAGGTTTACTTGGTAAAAAGCAAGGTGAATTGGCAGAAATTACAACGCCGCGTGGTAAGATGGAGTTTGAAATTCTTGAAATCAGCCGTTAAAAGTGAACAGCCTGATTAAATACTTCTTTCGGGGGCTGCTGTTGGTCGTACCTATTGTGCTAACAGTAGCCACCCTTATTTTTATTTTCAACCGGCTGGATGGTATGTTACCTTTGCACATCCGCGGGCTGGGTTTTTTCATTATTGTTTTTGGAATTACCTTTCTGGGGATGCTTACTTCCAAACTCAAATTGTTGCAACTCTTGGTGCGATGGTTTGAAGATACTCTCTCTGACCTGCCGGTTATAGGTTTATTATACAGTTCCTTCAAAGAGTTGGTATCGGGCATTGTGAGAAAGCAACAAAAGTTTACCCAACCGGTAATAGTACGCTTAAATGCTGAAAGTGAAGTATTTCGCATTGGCTTTATTACCCAACATGACCTCAGGCATGTAGGAATAGACGACTTAGTAGCCGTATTTTTTCCACATTCCTACAATATTTCCGGCAATTTATACTTAGTGCCTCGTAAAAATATTCAACCATTGCCTATGCAAGGTGCAGAAACAATGCGTTTTCTCATGTCAGAAGGGGTCGTAGAGTTGAATCATAAAGGTACTTAACAGACAGACACTTAACACTGTATGAACAGCGACTTTACACCTATTAAGCATTGGGCAGAAGATGACCGCCCGCGCGAAAAATTACTCCACAAAGGACGCGCGGCACTTTCCGATGCAGAACTAATTGCTATTTTACTCGGTACGGGAACATCCTCGCTTTCAGCCGTAGATTTAGCCAAGCAGATACTATCCGCTGCTGATAATAATTTATACAACTTAGCGCGTTTTTCCATCAAAGACCTGCAAAAATTCAAAGGTATTGGCGAAGCAAAGGCAATAACCATTACCGCTGCGCTGGAATTGGGCCGGCGGCGCAAAGAAACCGAAGTTCCCAAGCGGGTACGCATCCGCTCCTCGCGCGATTGCTACGAAGCTATCCGACCACATTTAGCTGACATTCAGCATGAAGAGTTTTGGATACTCCTGCTCAGTCGTGCCAATGAAATTATGCAAAAAGTCAATATCAGCAGCGGTGGCGTATCAGGCACTGTCGTTGACCCGAAAATCATTTTTAAAACAGCACTTGAACACATGGCAAGCAGGCTTATATTGGTACATAACCATCCCTCAGGAAATTTAACCCCCAGCCAAGCCGATATTGACCTGACCGCAAAGCTAATCGCTGCCGGAGAAGTGCTGGAAATCACGGTTCTTGACCATTTGATTTACACCGACAATGGCTATTTCAGTTTTATGGACGAGGGGATGATGAATTGATTAAACCATTTCCCGTAACATACCTACTATCAAGCGTTCCAATTGAGGCTCCGCATTGCGAGCGGCAGCCAATACGTCTTCTAAAGTTATTTTTTGTATTTTCCCCGGACTGCACAGGTCTGTAATCACAGAAATGGCAAATACGGGCAAGTGCATGTGGCGTGCCGCAATCACTTCGGGAACGGTGGACATACCGACAGCATCTGCCCCTATGATGCGCAACATGCGGTATTCGGCAGGTGTTTCCAAATTAGGCCCTGGTACGCTTGCATAAATACCTTTTTGCAGTTTAATGCCTTCCCTTACGGCAATTTTTTCGGCCAGTATAATCAGTTGCGGGTCGTACGCCTCGCTCATATCGGGAAAACGTTCGCCTAAGGCCGGAATATTGATGCCGCGCAGCGGATTATCGGGCTGCAAGTTGATATGGTCGCTGATGAGCATGAGGTCGCTCAGCGTAAAGTCGGGATGTAAACCTCCAGCCGCATTAGATACAAACAACTGCCTGATTCCCAATAGTTTCATTATGCGAACAGGAAAAACAACCTGTTGCATGGTGTAGCCCTCGTAGTAGTGCAACCGCCCTTGCATCATCACAACGGGATGCCCTGCAATTGTGCCGAACAACAGCCGCCCGGGATGTCCTTCCACCGTAGAAACCGGGAAATGAGGAATTTGTGTATAACTGATGCTATGCTCAATACGCATGGCTTGCGCCAAACCGCTTAAACCCGTACCGCTGATAACGCCTGTGGTGCAAGGCGCATCGGTAATGCTGCGTATGTAGCCCACTGCTTCTTCAATTTGCTGAAATGTCATGTGGTTTTATGTATTTTTGTGTGATTTGTCGCCTGCTTCCCATGAAAAAAATTTTGTTCAACAATATTACGGTAATTGATGAAAACTCAACTTTTCATCGCCAAAAAACCAATATACTGATTGCTAACGGAGATATTGCAGCCATAGGCAGTTCGGTAGAAGCAGGTGATGCGGAAGTAGTAGCCGCCGAAGGGCTGATGGTTTCTCCGGGCTGGGTAGATATGCGCAGCCTAAGCGGGCAACCCGGCTACGAGCACCGCGAAACCCTGCAAAGCCTTGCGGCAGTAGCAGCAGCCGGAGGTTTTACCGATGTGGCGCTGATGCCCAATACCAACCCCGTTATGCAAACGGCTGATGCAATGGCTGCTGTCAAAAACTTTCGCAGCGAATTTCCTGTTGCATTTCACCCCATTGCCGCCGCCTCTGTGGATGCCAAAGGTGAAGAAATGAGCGAATTGCTCGATTTGCACCATGCAGGCGCTGTAGCATTTTCCGACGGTATCTACACCACTTACAAAACAAGCTTGATAATCAAAATTTTGCTATATATCAAACAGTTTGATGGGTTGTTTATCAATGCGCCCAATGAAAAAAGTTTGGCAGAATACGGGCAAATGCACGAGGGTGTGCAGAGCACCCTACTTGGATTAAAAGGCATTCCCCATTTGGCAGAGGAGATGGGCATCCGTCAGCTTCTGCAACTGCTGAATTACACAGGCGGGAAATTGCACTTTTCCTGTATCAGTTCTGCGGAAGGTGTAAACCTTGTTCGCCAAGCCAAAGCACAAGGCTTTGCCGTTACGGCCGATGTAGCCAGCTATCATTTGGCATTTACCGATGAAGACCTGCACAGTTTTGATACCAACTTGAAGGTGATGCCGCCGCTGCGAACCGTCGCTGACCGCACTGCGCTCATAGAAGGACTGGCAGACGGTACGATAGATGCACTCGTGGCTAATCACTTGCCGTTGGATACCGAAGCCAAGGCGCTTGAATTTGACCTTGCCGACTTTGGTATGATTAATTTGCAGACAAGTTTTGCCGTAGCCAATACTTTCGGCAAATTTTCACCGGAAAAAACAGTGGAACTGCTGGCAGTTAATCCCCGCCGCATTTTAGGGCTTCCTGCAAATACCATACAGCCCAACGCTCCTGCTCATCTGACCATTTTTCACCCATCGGAAGCATGGACCTTTGACCCAAGTACCAACCGCTCGCTGTCGGCCAATTCGCCATTTTTCGGGCAAACCTTCATCGGCCGTGTGTATGGAACGATAAGAGACGGCAAATGGTATCAATAACCCATATGCAGAAGCAGTCGTTTTTTGATTATAGGCAGAATGCGGCAACCGTGAGCGGCACGGCTACTTTGACGGATATCATCGGCAGCGATGTAGTAACGCTAAACACCGCAGGGACAACTTTTGCCTTCAACGATAAAAACGCAGGCACAAGTAAACCCGTAACGGTAACGGGTCTTTCGCTGGTGGGCACGGATGTAGGAAATTGCGCTTTGCAACCTTTGACCTCGTTGGCATCCGTTGCTCCTACGCCACCGCGCCCCGCTCCTGCACCGCCATATGAGCACGCTGTCCATATTGCAGGACAGAGTGTTTAATCCGCAAGGCGAACTTATCAATGCACAAATGCAACTGCAAAACGGTCAGGCGGCACAGCGGACGGTTTCAGGGCTAATAGTTCCCGTATTTGAGCGTGGACAATTGGTCGGCTATCGCATCACAGGTGCAGGTGTGCTTTACCTTCTTTGGCCAATTGGGTACGAACAGCCGTACACAGGCATGCTTCAACTACTGCAAGTGCTAAAATGGGTTGGGGCAATGTTTCTTTGTATGACAACGACTTTAATGCCCGCCCAAATTTCTGCTCCGACATATTTACGTTGTAACGCCAGAAGTGGTAGCAGAAATAAATATCACAGGCTTTATGAAAATTGCCGTTGCGGGTGATTATCGCATAGTAAACAGAGTTGCCATTGATGGGTATAACAACGCTGATTTTCAGCAGCCCGACGGCTTCCGTGGCGTTTAAATTTTAGCTTCTTCGGACAGCGTATTAAATTAAATAGTAAAAACCAATTGAACCTCATCAAAAAAGCCACCCCGCAGGATGGCTTTTTTGATGTATGTTCTGTATGTGAAGAGGGCTTAGTTACCGCGACCGCCGCGACTGCCGGCAGAGCGCCCATATCCACCGCCGCTGCTGCCGCCATAACTACCTCCGAAACCACTGCTTCTGCCGCTGTTCAGGCTTCCGCTGTTGTAGTTTGAGTTGCGGAAACCATCGCTATTGTAGCCCGACTGACGGTATTCATAGTTGGATGAACGACCCGTAGCCCACTCACTCCGACCCGCATAGCCGGAAGAACGACCGGAGTTATACTCATTGGTGGTATATGCTCCACGGCCGGCACTTGAATTGTCAAAGCTACCGTAGCGACTGCTTCGCACAGTGTTCTCTTCTGTCCTGCCGCTGCGAGCGTATTCATCGGCGCGGGGGCGCACAGGTGTATGAACGCCGCTGCGGTCTGTACGGGCACCATATTGTACGTTATTTGTCACTTTTCTATCAATCACTAATACACCGGGGCGGAAATAAGGATTCCAGAAACTGTTCATGCCCCAGGCATTACCCCAGAGTGGATCCCACATCATCATACGATTCATCATCCAAGGGTCGTTCCACCCCATCATTATCGGGCTCATACTCCATGGCGACATCATACTTGTACCCCAGAGAGGATCCCACATCATCATACGGTTCATCATCCAAAGGTCGTTCCACCCCATCATCATCGGGCTTATGCCCCACATATTCATGCGTGCAGTCATAAATGGCGATATTCCCCAAAAAGCAGCATTGCCAAACGATATGTTCCAGCCATTGTTCCAAAAGCCACCGGTTGCAGGTGCGTTCCAGTTGCGGTAAGCACCGGCAAAAGTATTGTTTTGATTATAGTCCTTACGGAAATATGGCAATATGGAAATGTTGCTTCCTTGTGCACTTTCTCTGAATTCGGGGTTCGCAAACTTTGATTTCACGGGATCATTGGCAAACGCTGTGTTAGCAGTTCCTAAAACTGTCGGTTGAGTTAAAGCGGCATTGGAATAAGCCACTTTTTCTCTGTCTTTAGGAGTAAAATATACATCGTCATACTCTTGCGCCATCAGCCAATGGCTGCTGCCCGCAAGGCAGATAGTTGTTAAAGCAAGCAATAACTTCTTCATAAGCACGGAAGTTTAATGGGTTGTATCAGCATGTACGTAAAATTAAGCATTGCAGATGCAATATCACATATTTTTAACAATTTTCATGCGTATGTTTGTTCTGGATTTAATAAAGTTTTCAGTGAAAAAGTACTTAACCGAACAACACGAAGAGTTTGCCAATGCACTGACACACGGCTTGGGGGCACTGCTAAGCCTAATTGGCAGTTGGTTGTTGATTGAAAAAGCACTGAATGTTCAAAATCAGCGCTTGTTGCTCAGTTTTATTATCTACGGAGTTGGTATTTTCTTTCTCTTTCTTGCATCAACGCTTTATCATAGTTCCAAGCACGAAGCCTTTAAAAAGCGATTACAGGTAATTGACCATATCGGAATTTATCTGATGATTGCCGGAACTTACACCCCCTTTGCCATGATTACTATTGACCGATGGTGGGGCGATTTACTACTGTGGATGGTTTGGGGAATTGCATTGGCCGGCATCGTCTTCAAAATTTTTTTTACAGGTAAATTTAAAATACTTTCGACGGCTATTTACTTGGTTATGGGCTGGTTGGCAGTTATAGCCGCCAAACCCATGTATGAAGCTATTCCTCTGAACGGTATTTTGTTAATTGTTGCGGGCGGCCTCTTGTTCTCTGCCGGCACAATTTTCTACCTGTGGGAAAAACTTCGCTTTAATCACGCCATCTGGCATTTATTCGTATTGGGCGGCGGCATTTGCCACTTTTTCGCCATCTTTTTTTACAGTTATCCGCAATAATGAAATCTTCCCCCTTTACCATAGTTTACGAAGATAACCACCTACTGGTGGTCAATAAAAAGAGCGGCATACCTTCGCAAGGCGACCTGACGGGTGATTGGGCAATTACAGATTATGCAAAAGAGTATTTAAGAGATAAATACAACAAACCCGGCAATATTTTTTGCGGATTGGTGCATCGTTTAGACCGCCCTGTCAGCGGGCTGATGGTTCTTGCCAAAACATCAAAAGCACTGGCACGCATGAACGAAATTTTCCGCAGCCGACAGGTGCAAAAAACCTACCTTGCCATCAGCAGCCGCAAACCTGAAAACCAAAACGGCAAATTGGTGCATTGGCTTACCAAGAACCCGAAAACCAATATCAGCCGTGCACATGCGCAAGAGGTAAAAAACAGCGACCGCGCCGAGCTTGATTATCAGTTAGCTGCTGTCATTGGCGACAAGTCGCTCATTGAAATTAGACCGCTTACCGGGCGAGGACATCAAATTCGGGTGCAGTTATCGGCTATGGGATGCCCTATCTGGGGCGATGCTAAGTACGGTTCAAAAGTGCAGGACAGCCCCGGTGCCATTTGCCTTCATGCTTACCGCATCAGTTTTGAGCATCCGGTGCAAAAAATGCAGGTAACATTTACCGCACCGCCGCCTTTTGAACGGCCTGTATGGAAACTGTTTCAGGGTGTAATCGGCTAATCGGTCAGCAAATTATTGTCCTGCCTATAGCGGCGGCGCGTTTCTATCTTTTGCTTTTCGCGCCGGATAATCAAAGCGGCAATATTGAGTGCTACCATATCTGATGTGCCCGAGTGAATAGCCTGACATAACATGCGCTCGCTGATGTCTATCCGATAAGCAGCAGCAAAAAGCCGATGCCGGTCGTTATCCAATAGATAGCGTACTAACTCTGTCAGTTTGCCGAGCAATATTTCCTCGCTTGTAGCGGCAAAAAGCGGTTGAAGTTCGTGGCTGTCAATATCCAAATGTTGCCCCAAAAGGGTACAAACCTCTTCCAGTTCGTTCATTTCGTTTAAATTAGGTGATAGATGCCCTGAAGTTGTAAAAAATCGGTCAGGGTTTGGCACTTATGAAAAAGATTGTGACAGGTTTCAGGCGGTAATTGCCGGATTTGGTTCCATGTGAGCCACTCTACGCGGTCTATTCTTTGCCTGTCTGAAGGCAACTCGGGGTCTGTGCCTATTTGCAGGCTGCCGGAAATAATTTTTACACTAAAAAAAAATTCAACTGCATGAAGCGGCGGCTTAATCACCTGATTGGCACAAATAAAACGCTCAGTAGCTATCTGTAAGCCCGTTTCTTCAGCAAACTCTCTGCAAAGCGCATCTTCGAGCATTTCGCCGAATTGCACGCCGCCACCCGGAGGTAGCCAAAAATGGCCTGCCGTACCAAAGTTTTGAAGCCGGAGCAACAAGATACGGTCATTCTCTACGCAAATACCGCCGACTCGCACACGCACCCTGCCGCTGTATGCCGATAAATCAGTCATTTGCTGCTACGTCTTTACCTACCATTCGCAATACTTCTTCCGGCACTTTTTCAAAGTCCATTACAATGAAGCCGTCCAACGCATTGTTAAAATTAGGGTCTATGTTAAAGCCAATAATTTTTGCATTGAGCTGCAAGATATACTTTTTCAGTAGCACAGGTAGTTTGCTATGTGATGATTCTATGGCAGAGATTAACAAATCCAACTCTTTGATATCCTGAAACTTAGGTAATAACAATGCATCTGAATCGTCTTTAAGTTTAGGTTCAAACTTGCGGCGCGGCTTTACATATTTGGCAAGTTCATAGTCAAAATAATTATCCTTAATCACCTTAACGACCAACTCTTTTGCCAAGTTTGAAAACGTGTTGCTAATGCTGACAGGGCCGATGAGATAGCGATATTCGGGGAATCTGCGCAGAATAATGAGTACGCCTTTCCAAAGCAACATAAGCGATACGTGCTTGCGCTGATAGTCCTTCACAATAAAGGAACGACCCATTTCAATTGATTTTTTAAGCAAAAAGGCAAATTTTTTATCAATTTTAAACAAGGTACTCAAATAAAATCCTTTGATTTTAAATTTTGCATACAGTTCTTTGCCTTTGCCCATCCGATACGCACCTACAATGCGCTTTGCCTCGTTATCCCAAATAAACAGGTGGTGGTAATGCACATCGTACTCGTCAATATCAATGCTGTGGTTAGTGCCTTCGCCTTCCTCGCGGAAGGTAATTTCGCGCAGGCGGCCTATTTCGCGCAGGACATTGGGAATGGCTGTTGCTTCCGAAAAAAAAACCTCGTAATTGCCGTGCGTAGTCAGCAGGTCTGTTGCGCGTATTTGCGCAATATCTGCTTCCAGCAACTCAACGGCAACGGGCGGAACAATAGGCTCTGGCTCTGACACGCGCTTAAACGGATTTCGGAAAAACGGTTTGAGTTTCAGCGAAGAACCCAGCGCATAGGTGCGTGCACGCAAATATCGCAGCATCTGGTCGCTATCTTCAAAACTGCTCAGCTCGTCGTACGGAATAGGCTTGCCTATACGCACCTGAATTTTGTTTTCCGTTTTGTTAAGCATTTCGGAAGGCAGCCGCGCAGTTCTCAAATTGGGATGTATGATGCCTAAAATATTGAAAAACACGCTGTTATGCCCTGAAAAATATACAGGCACCACATCTACTTTGGCTTTCTGAATAATTTTACCTACCAGCGGATGCCACTGCTTGTCGGTAATTTTTTTGCTGTCGGGCTGATAAGCGGAAACTTCGCCCGCCGGAAAAATTCCGACCGGACTGTTTTGCTTAATATGCTCTAAAACCTTTTTAACCCCTGTAATATTGACTTGCTTGTTCTTAGCACTGTCAAAAGGATTGACAGGAATGAAATAATGTTGGATAGGCTCAAAAGCATTGAGCAGGTAATTGGCCATCAAACGGAAATCGGGGCGTATTTTATTGAAAATAGACATCAGAATCAGGCCATCTATGCCGCCGTAGGGGTGATTGGCAACCACAATAAAAGGCCCTGTGCGGGGAATATTAGCTTCCTCTCCCTCTATGATTTCATATTTAACCTGAAACATTTCTAGCCCTCTGTCCACAAAGCCTACGCCGTCAAAACGGGCTGCCTCGTTATAGACCTCATTAATCTTGTCTAATTTGAGCAATTTCATCAACGGCTTAGCCAGCAACTGCAATTGCAGTTTATCTAAATTCAGCGAGCGCGCAAATTCTTCAGGACTGATGAGTGTTCTATCTGGCATATGTTAAGTTAATATGTTTACATTCTCTACAAGCAACGGCAAACCTTACATCAAACGTTTGATAATATTTTCAACTGTAATTCCTTCGGCTTCGGCTTTGAAGTTACGGACGATGCGATGGCGTAATACAGGTATGGCAACTGCCTGAACATCTTCTATATCGGGCGAATATTTGCCGTTGAGCAGCGCATTGCATTTGGCTGCCAAAATGAGATTCTGCGAAGCACGCGGCCCTGCACCCCATTCCAGATAATCGTTGGCTGTGGTGGCTGCCAGTTCTTTGCCGGGGCGGGTTTTGTGTACCAGTTTTACCGCATACTCTATCACATTGTCAGCAACGGGTACTTTGCGCACCAACTGCTGGAAGGCGATAATTTCGTTGACATGGAGCACCGGCACAATTTCATTGGTTTTATTTGAAGTTGTGTTTTTAACAATTTCCAGCTCGGCGTGATAAGTCGGATAATCTAACCAGATATTGAACATAAAGCGGTCTAACTGCGCTTCGGGCAACGGATAAGTTCCTTCTTGCTCAATGGGGTTCTGGGTAGCCAACACAAAGAACGGGCGGTCTAAGGCATGAGACTGTCCGGCAACAGTTACGGCATACTCCTGCATAGATTCCAGCAAAGCGGCCTGGGTTTTGGGTGGAGTTCGGTTAATTTCGTCTGCCAGAATAACATTGGCGAAGATAGGGCCGCGGATAAATCGGAAATTTCGGTCTTTATCCAGCGTCTCCGCTCCCAGAATATCGGAAGGCATCAGGTCGGGCGTAAACTGAATACGGTTGAACTTTAAATCCAATGCTTTGGCAAGCGTTTGGATAAGAAGCGTTTTAGCAAGCCCCGGTACGCCTACCAGCAGGCAATGCCCCTGACAAAAAATGGCAGTTACTAACAAGCGAATTACTTCATCCTGCCCGATAATAACTTTGGTGATTTCTGCATTCAGTTTCTCAAAAGCTCTATGAAGAGCCTCAGCGGCGGCAACATCTGATGTGAACTTAACTTCCGACATTGGTGTGTTTTTTTTATGAATTAGTTAGCTGTGAAAGACTACAAGTTAGGGAAAATTTTAAAAACCCTCTAACAGTTTGCAGCGGTCATATTCAGGGTCTATATCTATAAACAACTGACTTTTGGTGCGATTAAACCATTTTGCCAGTACTTTATTGCGCTCCTCTTGCAAGGCTGCTGCCTGAATTTTCTGATAATCCATTTCCAAATTGAGTTGATGCGGCGGAATACGGCTTTTGAAGTACAAAATGCGCACAGCGTTTTTACCGTCATCGGTGCGGAAACGCAACGGACGCGTAATACTGCCAACTTTCATGGTATCTAATGTCATAAATATCGAGTATTCCAGCTCGTCTTTGGAAAGGTGGGTACTCTTTGTTTCCGGATTTTGCAGAATACCACCCGAGGCTTTGGTAGATTTATCATCTGAATGGGCAAGTGCTACTTTCTCAAAAGGCTGTTTGCCGCTCAAAATAATTGTACGCAGGCTGTCCAAATATTTTTCTGCATCTTTAATATCCTGTTCGGTAGGCTCGGGGCGTATCAGGATGTGGCGCGAGTTGTAGCGATTACCGCGGCGCTCTATCAACTGTATCATGTGAATACCAAATTCGGACTCAACAGGTTCTGAAATTTCGCCCGGCTCTAAGCTCAGCGCCATTGCTTCATAGGGGGGCACAAGTTCTCCCCTACCATGGAAACCCAACTCGCCGCCGCGGGAAGCCGAACCAAGGTCTTCGGAATAGGTGCTTGCCAGTTCTTCAAAGCGTGCTTTGCCCGAAAGAATCTGGTTTTTAAAGTCCCGCAATTTGGCTTTTACTTTGTCTTTTTCCGATTTGCTTACCACAGGATAGCGAACAATCATTCCTACCTCTACCTCGGCTGGCAAGTAGGGCAAACTATCCTTAGGGATGCTGTGAAAATATCGCTTTACCTGACGGGGCGTAACCTCCACATCCTTAGTGATTTCGTTCTGCATCTTGCTGACAATCATATTCTCCTGAATAGTAGGGCGGAGTTCTTCTTTAAACTGTGCAATGGTTTTATTGTACGCCTGTTCTATTTTCTGCAAACTGCCGAACTGTTGCTCAAAATAGGCCATGCGGCGGTCTAAATTATTGTTCACTTCCACATCGCTTACCGTAACAGAGTCTATTTCTGCTTTGGCCACTAACATTTTGCTAATCAGCAACTGTTGCAATATCTGGCACTTGGCTTCGGGCGGAAGTTGTTGCTGGGTGTTTTCTATCGCCGATTGATAGGCCTTTTCTAAGTCGGATTTAAGTATGATATAATCATTAACCTTTACGATAATTTTATCAACAATTATCCCGTCTGATTGAGCAAAAAGCGGTAGCATCAGGGCAAATGCAAGCAATGAGGTAATCAAATTTTTGCGCATCATGAGCACAGTTTTAATTTATGTGAAAAGATGGATAATCTCGGGTTATCGTTTTTTAGTCAGCAGTAATTTTGTAATTATTGTTCCGTTTGGCTTTTTCTAACAAAGATACTTCCAATTGGTGTTGTAAACTCATTTTTCGCTGATTCAGTAGAATATCGCGTATTTGTTCTTTCACAAATTCAAGAGGAGAGGTTTGGTCTGCCATTTTGTACTCAAAAATTTTCAGCATGTAAAAATATTCGCCGTCAGTAGCGGTTGCATAATGCTGTGTTGCCAAAAATTGTACCTCATTTTTTATTTCGTTGCGCAAAGGCGTGTTGCGGATGAGGTCTGCCAACGGTATCCATGTCGTATCGCTTATCACAGGGTCTTGCGTGTAGCTGAAAGCATATGAGCGCAACTGCTCCCAATCGGAGGGGTTTCGGCTGCGCAACCATGCATATGCTTTTGCCTTATCGGGTGTTTGGTCGCTTATTTTGAACAACAACCCTTTGACAATGTTCTGTTTCAATTCAAAATTTGCCTTGTTGGATTCGTAATAAGCGTGAATTTGGTTGTCGGTAATCAGCGTATCCAAATTTTCGGCAATGTATTGCTGCAAAAAAGCGTGTGTAATCAGCTGATACTTATACTCTATGACGCGGCGTTCTATTTCGTCGAGGTTCAGGTTGGCATTAGTTACAGCCTCATGGTAGAGTAATTGTGTTTTCGCCCATGTTTGCACGTAGCTTTTTACAATACGCAAGCTGTCTTCGGGCGTTGCAGCATCCGACACAATGCTTTGAATATCAGATGGCATCAAATAGGTGTCATATACTTTTGCAATGGGTTGCTCTGCCTCAGTCCGGTCAATGCCACATGCGGTAAGGCACATCCAAATGCCTGCAAGAAAAATTCTGCTCATAGTCATCGGGCAAATTTACATGAGATTCACCAGATTTTACGGCCGATGCCAAAGTCATTGCAGGAATCGGAAATGCTGCCAAAGGTTTTGTATATTTGAACATTGATGCGCTTACATTTGCATCTGCAATTGACAACAGATGATTAATCCCAACGGAACAGTGAAACAACAGGCTTGGTTGCCGGCTTCGCGCATTATGCACGCCGACAAGTTACTTCGGCAAATAGTGGTGCATACACCTTTGCAATACAACGCCAATTTGTCCGAAAAATACCAAGCGAATATTTGGTTGAAACGCGAGGACTTACAAGTAGTGCGTTCCTATAAACTGCGCGGTGCATACAACAAAATCAGCAGCCTGAGCAGAGAAGAGTTAGACAGAGGAGTGGTTTGCGCCAGTGCGGGCAATCATGCGCAAGGCGTTGCTTTTTCGTGCAAACTCCTGAAAATTAAGGGAACGATTTTTATGCCTACCCCTACGCCTCTGCAAAAAATAAAGCAAGTCAAGTTTTTTGGCAGAGAGTATGTAGAAATTGTACTCACCGGTGATACTTTCGATGATGCCTATAAAGAAGCCGTTAAATATTGCGACGAGCACAACAGTGTATTTATTCATCCTTTTGATGATGAAAAAGTAATTGCCGGACAAGGCACCGTAGGTGTAGAAATTCTGGAAGATGCAGAAGAAAATATTGATATGCTGTTTGTACCCATTGGCGGCGGCGGACTGATAGCAGGTGTCGGCAGTTATTTTAAACAACTCAGCCCAAGCACCCAAATCATTGGCATCGAGCCGCTTGGTGCACCGGCCATGAAAGTATCTATGGAAAAAGGCGAGGTGGTATCGCTTGAAAAAATAGACAAGTTTGTAGATGGAGCAGCTGTGCAGCGCGTCGGCAATATCACCTTTGAAATTTGCAAGGAAATTATTTCGGATATAACACTGGTGCCCGAAGGGAAGGTGTGCTCTACCATTCTGCAACTTTACAATGAAGATGCCATTGTGGTTGAGCCTGCCGGCGCATTGTCTATTGCAGCACTGGACTATCACAGAGATGCTATCAAGGGCAAAAATGTGGTTTGCATTGTCAGCGGCAGCAACAACGACATCACCCGAATGGAAGAAATCAAAGAACGCTCGTTGCTGTTTGAGGGACTGAAACACTACTTCATCATCAGTTTTCCGCAACGCTCGGGTGCATTGCGCGAATTTGTGGTAAATGTGCTGGGACCTAACGATAACATCGTTCATTTTGAATACACTAAAAAGAATAACCGCGATCGCGGACCTGCCCTGATAGGTATAGAAGTAAATCATCCGGACGACTATGAAAAGTTGGTGCAAAGGATGCATGAACGCAACGTCGGCTTTGAACACTTGAACGAACGCCCTGAACTTTTTTCTATTCTGATTTGAGCAGAAGAGACCTTGTTTTTTTGCGTGATATCGCATGGCTGACCCTGAGCGCTTTCGGTGGCCCCCATGCACATATCGCATTGTTTTTAAAAATATTGGTAGAAAAAAGACGCTACCTGACCGAGGACGCACTGATGGAGATTAACGCGCTGTGTCAGTTACTGCCCGGCCCATCTTCTACGCAAACCCTCACGGCAATTGCCTATAAAAGAGGAGGAGTGTTTTTGGCATTGCTTTGCCTTGCCATATGGCTGCTGCCTGCCTTCGGTCTGGTAACTTCTTTTGCACTGATGCTTATTTTTTGGCAAGATGAACAAAAAAATCTGAATTTGTGGGCTTATACGCAATTGATGCAGCCAATTGCTTTGGGTTTGGTAGCACATGCAGGTTTTGTGATTGTTCGCAAGTTGGTGCAAACCCGCGAGGCAGTGTTCATCACGCTTATGGCTGCCGTTGCAGCTTATTTTTTGCGCACCCCTTTTTTGCTACCTGTACTGATGGTGCTTTCCGGCCTTGCTACCTCGCTAAAATACAGGGATTTTGTGCGGGAAGAAAAAACAGCTTTAAATATCCAATGGAAATACCTCATCATATTTGCCGTACTATTTATCGGAATAGCTGCCTTAGGAGGTATTACCCGCTCGCTCCCTATTCGTTTGTTGGAAAATTTTTACCGCAACGGCGCATTGGTTTTTGGAGGCGGGCAGGTGCTGGTACCGGTTTTGTACAACGAATTTGTGGAATTTAAGCACTACCTGTCTTCTTCGGAGTTTCTTTCAGGATATGCCCTTTTGCAGGTAGTGCCCGGCCCCGTATTTTCGTTTTCGGGATATATTGGTGCGCTGACCATGCGCAGCGAAGGCATTGGCGGCATGATTTTGGGCAGCCTCATGGCTACCATCGGGATTAATCTGCCCGGCACGCTGTTTATATTTTTTGCCTATCCGTTTTGGGAGCAACTCAAAAAATACCGCCCCGTAAAAGCCTCGCTGGAAGGCATTAATGCAGCAAGCGCGGGATTGGTTATTGCTGCCGTTTTCTTACTGTGGGAGCCGATGGCGAACACAAGCCTTAATATAGGTGTAACCGTTGTTACTTTCTTACTGTTGCAATTTACGCACATCTCTGCGCCCCTTATTGTGCTCGGAGGCATTCTGGCAGGATGGGTGATGGTACGCCTCTAACCTACCCTCGTACCCGTAAAATCGGGGCTGTCTAAGTGGTTCAACGCATCTGCATGGGCAATAATCACCTCTTTAATCCCTTTCTCTACGGCAGAAAGTGCATTTTCCAATTTGGGAATCATACCTGCCGATATAGTACCATCGGCCTTGTACTGTTCAAACAATGGACGGTTGATGCGTGGAATCACACTTTCTTCATCGTCAGGGTTAGTAAACACACCTTTTTTCTCAAAACAATACATCAAACGCGTGGGAAAATGTGGTGCCAACGCCGTTGCAATAGCCGCCGCCATTGTATCGGCATTGGTATTGAGCAGTTGCCCTTCGCCGTCGTGAGTAATAGGAGCAATTACAGGGACAACACAATCTTCAATTATGCGCACCAGCATCAATTGATTGACTTTTTTAACATCACCCACCCAGCCGTAATCTATCCCGTTTTTCAGGGGGCGCTTTTCGGCAGTTACCAAGTTTATATCAGCACCTATTAAGCCCAAAGCATTGCATTTTCTTGCCTGCAAAGCCGCAACAATCTGCTTGTTTACCAACCCGCCGTAAACCATTGTAATTACTTCCAGCGTTTCCGCATCGGTAATTCGCCTGCCCTCGTGCATTTGTACAGGTATGCCAAGCCTTTCAGAAAAGCGCGTTGCAATTTTACCCCCGCCGTGAATCAGTATTTTGAACCCCTCGAGTGCTGCAAAATCTGTTAAAAAATCTGCCAATTTCTGAGGGTCATCTATGATGTTACCCCCGATTTTTACAACCGTCAGCATAACATGTTCTTTTCAGTGCAATTTGAGAAATTTGTAACGGATATAGACGAACTGCCATGTACTTTTTTTATCCCGGCCCTGCCAAATTGCACCCCATGGTGCAGCAATGGACAGCGGAAATATTTGCACAAGGTCTTACCAGCTGCAACCATCGCAGTACCGAAATTATTGCCTGTTACCGCAAGTCAGTAGAAGGTTTACAGAAAAAATTATCCATTCCGTCCAATTATACCGTTGTATTTACCTCATCTGCCACCGAATGTTGGGAAATACTTGCCCAATCGTTTCCTAAAGATACTTTTACGCATGTTTTCAACGGTGCTTTTGGGGCTAAGTGGGCAGGCATCAGCCAAAAACTGGGCAATACTGTACACTCCGTCCGATATTCGCCCCAAGCCCCCCTGCCCGATTGCGAACTGCCGGCTTCCGACTGGATTTGTCTCACTCATTGCGAAACTTCCAACGGAACTTATATTGCTGAAAACCTGATAGTTAGCCTGAAAAAACAATATCCCGAACGACTTGTTGCAATAGACGCTACCTCCTCGCTGGGCGGCATCTGCATCCCTTGGAAAGCAACGGACTACGTATTTGCATCGGTGCAAAAATGCTTGGGGCTGCCTTCGGGTATGGCAGTGCTTGTTTGCTCGCCACAGGCAACCCAACGCGCTTTGCAACAAAATGTTACCACACATTACAACAGCCTTGCCAACAGTTTGCCGCTTGCGCAACAGTACCAAACTACGCACACGCCCAACATTCTGGCCATCTGCCTGCTGATGAAGCTCATGGAAAGTATACAACCTATTCAACTGATAAACAGACAATTACAAGAAAGAGCCACGCAGTTATACGCATGGTTGGAACAACAAGGCTTTGCATTACTGATTCGCAATACTGCCGTGCGCAGCCCGACCGTTATTGCGGTACAAGCCGCCGAGCATGAAATAGCACACATAAAGTCGGCAGCATTGAAAAGCGGCTTTATTTTGGGCAATGGCTATGGCGAGTGGAAAAACACCACCATCCGCATTGCCAACTTTCCGGCTATTACCAAAGAAGAAGTGATTGCCCTTCAAGAATTTCTACTTACTTTTAAACCTACAAAACAGTAATTACAATGAAATTTATCTGCATTGGTCGCAATTATGCAGCACACATTGAAGAATTGAAAAATGACCGCAACGAAGAACCTGTTGTATTTCTCAAACCCGACACGGCACTACTGAAAGACAATCAGCCGTTCTATTTGCCCGATTTTTCGAACGATGTTCACCACGAAGTTGAAATTTTGCTGAAAATTAGCAAGGAAGGTAAATATATTGAGCCGAAATTTGCACCTAACTACTTTGAAGAAATTGGGCTGGGGATAGACTTCACCGCCCGCGACTTGCAGTCAAAACTGAAAGCTAAAGGTTTGCCTTGGGAAATTTCCAAAGCCTTCAACCACTCGGCCGTAGTGTCGCATTTTGTGCCGGCAAGCAATTATCCCGACCTGAAAAATCTGAATTTCAGGTTGGAGGTAAATGGTCAAATCCGCCAGCAAGGCAACACCTCTATGATGCTGTTCGATTTTGCCACCATCATTAGCTACGTATCCAAATTCTTCACGCTGAAAAAAGGTGACATTATTTTCACGGGAACACCCGCAGGAGTAGCCCCGGTAGCCATCGGCGACCGGTTGAAGGGCTATATTGAGCAGGAGCTATTCTTCGATTTTGAAGTGAAATAAATTTTATTGCGATTCTTCGGGTGAAATAGCTGCCAGCAGTTGTTTCACCTCTTTTACTTTAGCAATCTTGCCGAGCTTATCAAACGAAACAATGAGGTTGCGTAACATCCGACGGATAATATCAATGTTTTCGCAAGGCTCATAGAACGAAGAAAGAAGCGGCAACTGCAACTGATGCAGGTAGCTTTCTATGTCTTTGCGGCTGTATATGCGCCCCCTGTTAAAAGCGTTGATATAGAAAGAAGAATTTTCATCTAAGCGGTACATAAGGATAAACAAGTTAGGCATATTGATGCCGTAGATAGGCATCCCTAACTTGCGGGCAATCAGCATGTAAGCTACACAAAGGCTGATAGGGTTTCCCTTTCGCGTTTCCAATACTTGATTAAACATAGAGTTACTAACGGCAGTAAAGTTGGTGGTATTGGAAGTAAACCGGAAACGAGTGAAAAAGATGTGATTAAACTCCCGCACTTGGTCAATAGGGTGCATATCGGGTTTGAACGACAGCCATGCCTCTACGTAGAGTTGCTGAATGGTATTTTGCAGTGTTGCCAGTTGAATATCGGGGTATTCGTAGCGTGCTATCAGCCACAAACCTGTTATCAAATCGCAGTCTTCGTTTTGCCAATTGCGAAAGGCATTTAACAATTCTTCGAAGTGCGCCTGATGCATCATCTCTTCGATGTATTGCTGCTCATCGGCCTGCAAAACACTCCGCCAATCGGTTTCCATCAGCAGCTTTGCTGACTGTTTTAACTCCCTGATTTTTTGCTCTACGTGGAGTCGTATTTCAGGGTCGTCATCATCGCGAAGAGAAATAAGTGCTTTCAGTTCGTTTGGATTCAGCATAAAAACTACATTTTTTTCCGAGCCGCTGTTTTTAAAAGTAAGTTTTCCAATAAAACCTCTAAGGGTTTAAGTCCAATGGCCACCGTAATTTTCAGCATAATAAGCCCCGAAGCGCCAAAAATTTTTGCTCCTTCCTGCAACTGGGGGTCTATTATCAATTCGGAAATGATGAAAAATAGCGCAGCAAGCATTAAAACGATTGTAGTTGCCCGTTTGCCGACGCGCTCTTTGGTGAGCATCTCCAGCGTTTGAGTGAGTTCGTCGTTTTTGCGGGCAATGCTTTCGTTAGCCTTGTTGAGTTTGTTTTGCAACCTGTCGCTAACAGATGTGAGCAACTTTACTTCGCCGAGCAACTGCGCATAGCTTTGTGCCAACAACTCATACTCTTTCGCCCAAGATTGCTCGGGAAACATATCGGGCTTTGCGAGCAGTTCTTTGGCGCTACGAAGTATTTCATTTTCCTTTTCAAATACCTGATATTTTTCAGGCTGTTTGCTCATAATTCCAAGAGGGTGATTATGGCAAAATTATAACAAAAAAACCGCTTTTCAGCGGCTCTTTTGTCAATTTTCAATAACATTCATGATAATTGGAATGTTGATAAGTTCTTTAAAATCTTCACCCGATTCCTGCATATCTTCATCATCTTCTTCGTAGAACCAATTGATGACAACTTCACCATCGGTAACTTTTTCTAAGCGACGGAAAATTTCGACCAAACACTTGGAAGAACTTGTATTGAAGTACTCTAACTTAATATCAAAACTGGTTTTGGGGCAAGGTTTTTTTACATACTCGTCTAACCATTCAAACAGCGGCTTGTAAAATTCAATTGAGTTTTCAGGTATAGAACGTCCGGACATCAGGAATTTACCTGTGCTTACATCAAAACTCAGTTTAGGAGTTTTTGAGGTTTCTTCCAGAAAAAAGTTTTCCATATCTTCTACTTAGCTTTGGCTGCGGCCGGTAAAGCTGCAGGAATTTTGACCATGAGACTAAAGAACGAAAGATGATTATTATACAAGCGAAACTCATAAAAGAGTTTCCCGCCCGATTTGCGTGCTATCTCTATTAATCCAAGGCCGGCACCTCCTTTTTCGGATATAACGCCGTTGCCAAGCGTTTCCACATAAACCTGTTTCAACTTTTCCGATGAAAGCGAATTAATCAGGTCTATTTTGGCTTTTAAAGCAGGCATTTCTTCGTTCAGGATGTAATTTCCGGTAATAATATAATAATCTCCCTGAGTTTTGGCAAGCACAAATGTAACGCTTTCCTTGTCAGAAAAATCATCAATGGTGATATGTCCGTAATGATGATAAATGTTTTGCAGTATTTCCACCAAAATATGGAAAACCCGCTTCTTAATGTTTGATTTTGGCTCTACTTCGGCGAGCTTTACCTGCACAACATCCATGAGATTATTGAGCAAATCGCCATTTGCATTGCCCTTGTAAGACATGACTATGTCTTCCGATTGAAATTGTTCGTAAAATTTTTGAATGTTCAATGCTTTATCTGTTTAAGCTCAGGCTGGTGCTGCCGGAAATGTTTTTTTGACTTATCGCGAAAGTTATTGACTAATCCTCATTTACAAAACTAATACCTTTTTGAGAAATTTTAATTTTTCCGGCTTTGAACAAATTACCTATCAACGCTTTGAATGTTTTTTTACTCATTTGGAAGGTCTGATAGATTTCTTCCGGCGCTGTTTTGTCGTGATAAGGCAAAAATCCGCCTGCTTGCTCCAATGCATCCAGAATCAGTTGCTGTTGGTTTTTGATACCTGCAAAACCCTGCTTGCGCAAGCTCAAATCTATTTTGCCGTCTTCTCTGATTTTTTTGACAAATCCGATGCGCTTATCGCCTATTGCAACAGGCTCGAACAGTTCTGAGTGATACAAAATACCTGCATACTGATTGTTAATTATACACATGTAGCCCAAGTCGGTTTTTTCGTAAACCAAAAGCGAAACCTGCTCGCCTTCGCGCAAATCGGGTTTGCCTTTGTCAAGAAATCCGCCAATTTTTCCGATACCTATAAGTCTGCCTGTTCGAGGGTCGGTACTCACACGAACTACATGTACTTGCCCTTTGCGCATGGGGCGGTGCTGCTCTTTCAGCGGCACAAACAAATCTTTCTCAAGCCCCCAGTCCAGAAATGCACCGAAATCGGTGGTGTGCGTAACACGCAAGCAGGCAAATTCGCCTAACTTTGCGTAGGGCTGCAAAGTGGTAGCTATGGGGCGGTCTTCCGAGTCATGATAAACAAATACTTTGATGTAATTATCAGGATGCAAACCTTCGGGCATGTATTTTTTAGGCAACAACAACTCGCCCAAGGGAGTATCTAAATAAGCCCCGAAATCTACTAACTTTATTACGCGGAAAGTAGAAAATTTGCCGATGATATTTTCAGATGTAGCTGACATGCCGTAAAGGTAAGCATAACTTTTTTAATGAAAAGGCGAATTTACCCTAACCATTTTTTTCTGCCTTCGTATGAGCATTTAAAACTTAGTGTAATTTTTACACTTTTATTATCCATAATCCCATGAAAAACCTGCAAAACAAGATTTATCACGGCTCGCTCACCTTACTGACCGACCTGTATCAAATCACGATGGCATACGGCTATTGGAAATCGCAAATAATTGAACGTGAGGCTGTTTTCAATTTATTTTTCCGCAAAAATCCGTTTAACGGCGGCTATACCATCGCCGGCGGGTTGTCGTATGCCATCGACTTTTTGGAAAATTTCCACTTTGACGGCAGCGATATTGCCTACTTGGCTACCCTGACAGGTGCAGACGGGAAGCCTCTTTTCGAGCAGGGATTTTTGGACTACCTCGCACAGGTGCGTTTCACCTGTGATGTAGATGCTATCCCCGAAGGCACGGTCGTATTTCCGCAAGAGCCGCTGTTGCGCATCAAAGGGCCGCTGATTCAGGGACAATTAGTAGAAACCCCCCTGTTGAATATTATCAATTTCCAAAGCCTGATTGCAACTAAGGCGGCGCGCGTATGTCAAGCAGCCAATGGTGAACCGGTGCTGGAATTTGGGTTGCGGCGCGCACAAGGGATAGACGGCGGGCTTGCGGCAAGTCGTGCAGCCTATATCGGCGGCTGTGAGGCCACTTCCAATGTGCTGGCCGGCAAACTTTTTGACATTCCGGTGCGCGGTACACATGCGCACAGTTGGGTTATGTCGTTCCCCGACGAAAAAACGGCATTTAATACCTACGCCAAAGTCATGCCCAACAACTGCGTATTTCTGGTCGATACATACGATACACTTGAAGGCGTTAAACATGCCATAGAGGTAGGTAAAGAGTTGAAAGCGCAAGGCTACCATCTGGCGGGTATTCGCTTAGACTCGGGTGACCTTGCCTATCTGAGCATTAAAGCGCGCCAAATGCTGGACAACGCAGGCTTTACAGACACTAACATTGTGGCCAGCAACGATTTGGACGAAAATATTATCACCAGCCTTAAACAGCAGGAAGCCAAAGTGAACGTATGGGGCATTGGCACTAAACTTATTACGGCTTTTGACCAGCCCGCACTTGGCGGCGTATATAAAATTACAGCCATCAAAAACGACCAAGGCAAGTGGGACTATAAGCTCAAACTTTCCGAACAGGCCATTAAAATATCTAACCCCGGCCTTTTGCAGGTACAAAGGTTTTACGATGAAGACGGCCTCTGCGCAGCAGATATGATTTACGATGAAGAAAGTTTCCATCCTGAGCAACAACAACAAGCCACAATTGTAGACCCCTTAGACCCTACACGCCGCAAAATTGTACATCAAGAGAGCAAGCACCTCTTGCTGCTGAAACCTATCTTCAAGAACGGCCGCAAGTGCTACGAATCACCTGATATTCATAGCATTAGGGCATATGCAAAGCAGCAGTTAGAAACACTTCACCCAACTATCCGCCGTTTTACGAACCCGCACCAGTACCCTGTCGGGTTAGAAAAAGGCTTGTATGAACTGAAAACCAACCTAATTTTGAAGTTGCGTCATTTAGCATAGAAACTTATGGAGAATCCTGTGATTATTTTTGGTGCAGGCGGCATTGGTCGTGTAGCATTAGATATTTTTCAAAGCAACGATATCATTGTTTACTGCCTGTTGGATGATGATACCAAACTGCATGGGCAAGAAATCAACGCGGTGTGTGTTGCCGGTGCAACAGACAACGAAGAGTACATCCGCATGATTGGGGACAAGTGCGAGGCCTTTATTGCCACCGACGATAACAGACTGCGCAAGTCGCTGGTGAAAACATTGGTGGACAAACGCAAAAAAATGCCCGTCAATGCGATTCATCAACAGGCATTTATAGAACCCTCTGCAACTATTGGGCACGGTAATTTGATTGCCATGCGTGCATCTGTGGGAAGTTTTGTACAAATAGGCAGCCATTGTATTATCAACGCGGGCGCTGTGATAGACTACCAAACCACTATCGGCGATTTTGTACAAATAGGAGCAGGAAGCGTCATTAACGGCAACGTAACCATCAAAGAAGGTGCATTTATCGGTTCTGGCGTTACGATTGTTTCAGGAGTTACCATCGGTAAAAATGCACGCATCGGGGCGGGTTCAGTGGTTATTGGCAACGTTACCGACGGGGAAACCGTATTTGGCGTGCCTGCACAAAAGGTATAAGGTTACTTTTTTTCGGGATAGAATGCCACATCGTCAAAAACGGCTACACCGCTTCCATAATAGCCGTCGGTTGAGTGTACGCCAAACCCGATGCGATATTTACCCGGTTTGAGATTAATCATATAGGTAATGGCGTTGCCGGTAGTAAGGTCGTTGTTAATGTGTCTGCCGGCACCCCCGTGATTTTCCACAAAGCCATTGCTGTAAAGTTTCAGCACTTCTTTGTCCAAAATAAATACGGGGTAATCGCCCGCGCCTGTGTCGCCCAACGAAGCATAGCTCATCAGTTTAAAAGTCAGTGTTCCTGTTCTACCGACTTCTATATCCTGATAGGCATATACTGTTGAAGGAGTTGTATTGGGCAATGCATCTTCATCGTCTCTATTAGGCCCTGAAACAATCAGTTGGCCGGTAACAATTTCTACTTTACCATTGCCTACTATATGATTGAACCATCCTTTATTGGAATCAAACTTTCCGTTCTCTATAACCATGCTACCGGATTGCGCTTGCGCCAGCAAACGCGAGCTTACCAACAAAACAACAACGAGTTTAAATGTGTACTTCATCATATTATCAGAAAAATTGAACTGGTTATACAGTAGTTCAACGAACAAATTTCTATGCAATTGCTTTCAAAAGTAATACTTTTGCACAAAAAGAGGCAAATTGAAAACAAAGGCTTTTTCAAAGAAGAAGGATAAGATTAACATTGTAACGCTGGGTTGCTCTAAAAATTTGGTAGATTCTGAAATTTTATTAACCCAACTTCGGGGAAATCAATTAGATGCAACACATGAATCACGCAACGATGATGCCAATGTTATCATTATTAACACTTGCGGGTTTATCGACCGCGCCAAACAGGAGTCTATTGATACCATCCTTCGCTATGCAGAAGCAAAAAATGACGGACTCATTGACAAATTGTATGTAACAGGCTGTCTTTCACAGCGCTATAAAGACCAACTCGAAGAAGAAATACCGGAGGTAGATGCTTATTTCGGCACGATGGAATTGCCCATGCTGCTGAAGCGCTTTAATGCAGACTATAAACACGAGTTACTTGGCGAAAGGCTGACCACCACTGCCCGCCACTATGCCTACATGAAAGTATCGGAAGGTTGCGACCGCCCCTGTTCATTTTGCGCCATTCCGCTGATGCGAGGCAAACATGTTTCTAAACCTATGGAACAAATTGTGCAGGAAGCCGCCAATCTGGCCAAAAATGGAACGAAAGAAATTATCCTCATCGCTCAGGATTTGACTTATTATGGCATTGACTTGTATAAAAAACGAGAACTCGCCGACCTGCTGCGCCGCCTTTCCGACGTGAACGGCATTGACTGGATTCGTCTGCAATATGCCTATCCCTCAGGCTTTCCGCTGGAAATCTTAGATGTAATGGCAGAACGCGACAACATCTGTAAATACTTAGACATGCCCCTGCAACACGGTTCTACCGAAATGCTGAAAATCATGCGTCGCGGTATTACCCGTGAAAAAACCGAAGACCTGATTCAAACCATCCGCGATAAAGTACCGGGCATCGCGCTGCGTACCACGCTCCTTGCAGGGCACCCCGGCGAAACAGAGGAACACTTTGCAGAAATGGTAGATTTCGTAGAGCGTATGCGTTTTGACAGGCTCGGCATCTTTACCTATTCGCACGAAGACCAGACACACTCGTTCACCATGCCCGACGATGTGCCGCAGGAAGTAAAAGAAGAACGCGCCGCACACGTGATGGAAATACAGCAACAAATCAGCCATGAGTTGAACATGGAAAAAGTAGGCAAAACTTTCAAGGTATTGTTTGACCGCAAAGAAGGCGGCTACTTCATCGGGCGCACCCAGTACGACTCGCCGGAAGTGGACAACGAAGTGCTGGTAGATGCCCAAGCAAACTATGTCCGCATTGGCGATTTTGCACCTGTAACCATTACCTCTGCCACCGAGTTTGATTTATTTGGTACAGTTGCCCTCTGATACGCATGGAAAAATCCGATAAGCGCACCGAACTTGCTGCCATTGGCGAGTTCGGACTCATCAACCGCATCAAAGCCAACGTAACGCTGCAAAATAAAAGCACCATTCTCGGCATTGGCGACGACGCTGCCATTATTGACATCGGCAACGGTTTCTGTCAGGTAATTTCTACCGACCTGCTTGCCGAAGGTATCCATTTTGACCTCTCATTTACGCCCTTGCAGCATTTAGGCTACAAGGCGGTTTCGGTGAATGTGTCGGATATTGCGGCTATGAACGCACGCCCCGAACAGATTGTGGTCAGCATAGCATTGAGCAACCGATTTTCGGTAGAAGCCGTTGATGCACTTTATGAAGGCATTATGACAGCCTGCAAAGACTATAGAGTAGACTTGGCAGGCGGTGATACCACAAGCTCACGCAGCGGATTAGTGATTTCCATTACTGCCATCGGTCGTGCGCCGAAAGAAAAAATCACTTGTCGCCATACCGCCAAAAAAGGCGATATTATTTGCGTATCAGGCGATTTGGGCGGGGCTTACGTAGGTTTGCAATTGCTGCTGCGCGAAAAAGCGGAATTTTCCGCCAACCCGAACATGCAGCCGCAATTAGAGCCGTTTGCCTACGTAATCGGCAGGCAGTTACGCCCCGTTGCCAAAACTTCACTGATTTATGAGTTGGCAGATTTGGGTGTTGTCCCTACGGCAATGATTGACATTTCCGACGGGCTGGCATCTGAACTGCTGCACATTGCCAAAGGCAGTCGTTTGGGTGCAGTTATCTACGAAGACAAAATCCCAATTGCGCAACAGACCTATGATGCAGCCATTAATGAATTTAAACTCATTCCTTCGGTTTGCGCACTGAACGGCGGCGAAGACTATGAACTGCTTTTCACCATTGCGCAGCAAGACTATGAGAAAATCAAGCTGCACGATGATATTTCATTCATCGGCTATATGACCGATGCATCTGAAGGCTGCCAGATGATAACACGGGCAGGACAAAAAGTACCTGTTACGGCACAAGGTTGGAAGCATTTTTAGCCGAAATACAACTGAAAAAGCGCCATGGATACACAAGGCGCTTTTTTTAATTATGCATTGATTTCACTTTGCAATGCTTCCTCCATCGTTTCGCAGTAACGGATGTCAAAATCTTCAAAGCGAAAATCGGGATGTTCTTTCAAAATATTGTTGCGGCCTATTTCAACGGCTTTGCGAAAAAAGGCATCATCCGGCAATAACTTGCGATAGGCAACCAATCCATAAGGCTTCATTGCCTTTTTCCACTCTACGTGATACCATACCATAGAAGCCTGATGAAAGACCTTCAAATGGCGCTTGTCAAGAATCATCTTGCTGATTTTATTGGGGTGCGCCCTAATATATTCGCCGATTTGCTCAAACGTATCCTGAAAATCTTTCATTGGCACATAATCGGTTTTGAGTGTACAAACCACAGTAGCTACATCGTCAAGCAAAACTACTTGCGCATATTTGTTATCTAAAAGTTGAGTCTGCATGAATTGAATATTAAAAGTTCTAATAGCAAAACTACATATTAATGCTTCGATAAAAAAGCGATGTTTTACTTAAAAAAACGTAAAGCAATCACAAAACATACATAATATTTTTCTCATAAATCTTTTCAAAAATAGCTGATTTTCAAAAATAAACCCTGCAAGCCAATGATGATTTGCAGGGTTTATTACATGTTATAACACCTGATTTCACTCTTTTATTACGCGAAGAACCAGAAAATATTCTTCCGAAACAATCTTCATCAGGTATAATCCTGTTGGCAGGTGTCCGAAGTCAAACTCACGGGTGAAATCTTTGGCTTGCACCTCAAAGGTTTCGCTGACGGGTACGCCGCGCAGGTCGTAGAACTGAATCTGCACATAGGCTTCATCACCCATTTTTACATCCAGCGTAAACTTGCCGCGTGTAGGATTAGGGAATACTCGCGCCTCTGCAATGCCTTTGAACATGGCACTCGGCGGTGCGCCCTGTGCCAGCCCGTCGTTGGGCAGCCTGCCGCCCTGCCGCTTCACGTTGATGCGCTTGGTGCGGATATGCTCGCAAACGTCGTTGCTCACTTTGAGCGTTACGTCAAACGTTCCTTCGCGGGCGTAGCTGTGCACGGGGTTTTGTGCAGTGCTTTTGTTGCCGTCGCCGAAATCCCACTCGTGGCGGTTGGGCGCGGGATGCGACACGTTGATAAACTGCACCTGCTCCCCTACTCCAACCTCGCTTTGCGAGAGAAACTGCGCCTCTATGCTCTGCGGATTGCGAATGATATTAACAGTGCGAACGGTGGTACAGCCATTATCGCTGACGGCGGTCAGGGTATATCTGCCTGTTTGCGTGATAGTTACTTTGTTGCCGTTCGCCGTGAAGTTGCTGCCTTCGCGTGTCCATGTATAGCGAATGCCTGCCTGTGCATTGATTTCCAACTCCAAGCCATTGCCTTCGCAAAATGGCTGTTCCTGAGGCAATTGCACTTGCGGCAGCGGATTTACCTTTACCTCTGCCTCATCAGTTGCCATGCACTGCCCGTTGCGAACACGCACGCGATAGATACCTGCCTGCGAAACGGTGATGGTGCGCGTAGTTTCGCCCGTGCTCCATTCGTAGCTCATGCCGGGGTTGCCCGCATCTAAGGTTACGGTTTCGCCCTCGCAAATTTCGCGGTCATCGCCCAAATTGACCTCCAACGACGGTTCTTCTATCGTGATATTAACCGAAGCGGTTGCCTCGCAGAAACCTTCGCGCATAACGGTTACGGTGTATGTGCCGGAACGGCTCACGCGCAGGGTTTGCCCCGTAGAACCGTCCGACCAGCGGAAGCGTGCACCTGAATTGCCCGCATTGAGCGTTACGGGGGTACAAGACACCCGGTTAGCCCCCAAATCTACGGTGAGTTTAGGGCGGGTGCGCACAATGAAATCTTTCACGCGCACGCAGCCCTCGGCATCGGTCATTTCCACGCGGTAGCTGCCTGCCTGACGAACGTTGATGCTGCGCGTAGTTGCGCCCGTGCTCCAACGGTAGCTCTGCGCCGCGTCGGCTTCCAAAGTTTCGGTGTCGCCTTCGCAAAGGGTCAGCTCGGCAACGGGCAGTGTTTCAGGCTCGCGGATGGTAACGGTTAAGGAACTTTGCGCTTCGCAAAAGCCCTCGCGCATAACGATTACGGTGTATGTGCCGGAACGGCTCACGCGCAGGGTTTGCCCCGTAGAACCGTCCGACCAGCGGAAGCGTGCACCTGCATTGCCCGCATCCAATACGACGGGCTGGCAAGAGGTGGGGTCTTGTCCTAAATCTACGCGCAAGCGCGGTTTTACGTTCAGGCGGATTTCATGGCGGCTTGTGCAGCCTTGCGGCGTAGTGATTTGCACAACATAAACGCCTGCCGTGCGTGCCTGAATGGTTTGCGTAGTTGCACCCGTGCTCCACAAGTAGCGGCTGCCCGCGTTACCTGCATCCAATACAGCAGTTTCATCACTGCAAATTTCTACCTGATTTTCAGGCACTTTTACTTCTTCGGCAAAGTTCACTTGCACCGAACGGCGGATAGTGCAGCCGTCTCTGCTTACCTCTACCCAATAAGTACTGCTGCGACGAACTGCTAAAGTCCGTCCCGTAGAACCGTCCGACCAGCGGAAAGTTGTACCTGGGTCAAAGTTGCGTGTATCCAATACCTCCACCTCGCCAAAGCATTTGTTGATTTGTTCGGGAAACTCAAACCGTTCAGGACCGCCTATGACAACATCTACCCACGACTGGGCAGAGCAATCGTCTTGGCTGAAAACGGTCAGTACATAGCGCCCGGGTTTGTCCACTTCTATGGCGCGGGTGGTTGCGCCCGTACTCCACAAATAGCGCACGGCATTCTGGTTGATGGCAGGTTGCAAGGTCAGCTTTTCGCCTCGGCAGAGGACTTCGCGCGACTTGGCAAACTGTAAAAACGGTTGCTTTTTAATGCGGATGAAAACTTCATCTGTCCGATGACAGCCGCCGCCGTCGGTTACGGTTACGGAATATGTGCCTGTTTCGGTTACGCGGATGAAACGCGTGGTTGCACCCGTGTTCCACAAGTAAGTGCTGCCCGGGTTGCCTGCGTCTAAGAATGTTTCGCCGCAAGCTTCACGGTCAGTACCCAAGTTGAGATTAACGGTTGAGAGCAATTGCACATCTACGGTTTCGGTGATTTGGCAGCCCGCGGGCGAAGTAACCGTAACGCTGTAAATGCCCGAAGCGGTTACGTTGATGGTGCGTGTGGTTGCGCCTGTGCTCCACAAATAG
>CALHUI010000014.1 GCA_938039675.1 uncultured Cytophagales bacterium | reverse complement strand
CAGCAACCGATACACCGGGCAAACCGTTGCCGTCATTATCAGTAACTTTGCCCTTGAAGTTTTGTGCCACTGCCGCAGCAGCAAACCAACACATCAAAGTGAGTAAATAAAGTTTTTTCATAAATTGAGTAGGTTGAGTTTAATTCGCTAAAATTTAGTTTATTCCATTGGGAAGTCCATTTTTGTTTAACAAAACCTTTGTAAAATTTAATAAAATCTAAGAATCATGAAATTGTACACGATAGACACAGGCTTTTTCAAACTGGATGGCGGTGCTATGTTTGGCGTTGTGCCTAAAACCATTTGGCAAAATCTTAATCCACCCGATGCCAACAATATGTGCACATGGGCGATGCGCTGTTTGCTGGTTGAAACAGGCAACCGCTTGATACTGATAGACAACGGTATCGGCAACAAGCAAAGCGAAAAGTTTTTCAGCCATTACTATCTCCACGGCGATGCTTCGCTGCAAGGCTCGTTGCATAAGGTCGGCCTCAATTTCAATGACATCACCGATGCCTTCCTTACGCATCTGCATTTTGACCACTGTGGCGGGGGAGTAATCCGCACGAGCGACGGCAAACTGCAACCTGCTTTCCCCCATGCTACCTATTGGACAAACGAGGCGCACTGGCAGTGGGCTATTCAGCCCAATGCGCGGGAAAAAGCAAGTTTCCTGAGCGAAAACCTGCTGCCCATGCAAGAAAGCGGGCAACTGAAAATGGTTCAATTGACACAACAAACAACCGACAGCCAATTGCTTGTTGTTCCTTTTGCAGAAGGTGTGGAACTTGTGGCAGTAGATGGACACACCGAAAAGCAAATGCTGCCGCTGATTAACTTCAAAGGCAGAAAAGTGCTGTTCTGCGGCGATTTGTTGCCCTCAGCCGGTCATATTCCGCTACCCTACGTGATGGCATACGACGTACGCCCGCTGCTTACTTTGCAGGAAAAAGAACAAGTGCTGAACCGTGCATTAGCCGAAAATTGGGTGCTGTTTTTTGAGCACGACCCCGTACATGAGTGCTGTACGCTGCAACCAACCGATAAAGGCATCCGCCCGAAAGACTTCTTCCGTTTAAGCGAATTAAGCGCTTGAAAACTAAGTTTTTATTTATTTTTGCCAAAGAAAATGAAGGCATTTTGATTGCTATCAGGGTGCTTTGAATAAATAAAATGGAATTTTTAACCGCACACCGCTGAATGAAAAGCTCTAAAATTGCAGGTTTGGGCTTCTACGTGCCCGAAAAAGTTGTTACCAATCAAGACCTGACTGCCTTTGTAAACACTACCGACCAGTGGATTGTAGAAAGAACCGGCGTTCGCCAACGCCATTATTTCGACCCCGAAAAGGGCGAAACCAACTTCGGATTTGCCGTCAAAGCCTCTGAAATTGCCTTGCAACGCGCCGGACTCTCCCCTCAGGATATTGACCTGATTGTATATGCTACCCTCAGCCCCGACTATTACTTCCCGGGCTCCGGTGTACTCTTGCAGCGCGCAATGGATTTTCGCAATATTGCTGCCATTGACCTGCGAGCGCAGTGTTCAGGTTTTATCTATGCGCTGTCTGTTGCCGACCAGTTTATTAAAACAGGCATGTACAAGCACGTGCTTGTAGTAGGTTCAGAAATCCATTCCAGCGGTTTGGACTACTCCGACCATGGTCGGCACGTGGCGGTTATCTTTGGCGACGGGGCAGGTGCTGTCGTACTCTCTGCCACCGACGAGCCCGGCAAAGGCATCCTTTCTACTCACCTGCACAGCGAAGGCAAATATGCCGAAGAACTTGCAGTTATCTATCCGAAATCGAGTGCCAAAAACCGCAACCCGATTGAAGAATTGCAGCCCGGCGGCGGTTTCTATCCGGTAATGAACGGGCAATATGTGTTTAAACACGCCGTAACCCGTATGCCGGAAGTCATCATGGAAGCATTGGAAGCCAGTCATTACAAGCCCGAAGATATTGACATTCTGGTGCCGCATCAGGCAAATATTCGCATCACACAGGCTGTACAGCAACGCCTTGGCCTGTCCGATGAGAAGGTAGTAAGCAATATCCAAAACTATGGCAATACGACAGCCGCTTCCATCCCGATTGCCCTTTGCGAAGCGTGGGAAGCCGGTCGTATTAAAGAAGGCGATTTGGTTTGTCTTTGCTCCTTTGGCAGCGGGTTTACTTGGGCATCTGCGCTGATTCGCTGGTAAAATGACCGAAAATCAGATGATTACATATAATGTTACCATCAGTATAGACGAAAGTGTCCGCGAAGAGTGGTTGCAGTGGATGAAACACAAGCACATCCCCGACGTGCTGGCAACCGGCATGTTTACGAGTGCTAAAATGTTCCACCTACTTACCAACGCCGAAGACGATACAGGACACAACTATACCATCCAATACATTTGCGAAAGTATGGAACGATTCCGCGAATACGAGGCTAAATATGCGCCTGCGCTTCGCAAGGATACTGAAGACAAGTTTGGCGGAAAGTTCTATGCCTTCCGCTCGCTGATGGAAGAGGTGTAAAAATGACTGTTGCGAACATTTCTTTCATAAATATCAGTACCTGTTAATCTCGGCGGGTTTCAGAAGCCTGTCAGAATTGTTTCTCATAAAAATTCATAGCCCCGCATGGACGTAAAAATTGCCCCTTCGTGGAAAAAACATCTGGCTGCCGAATTTGAAAAGCCCTATTTTAAGCAGTTGGTAGAGTTTGTCAAAAACGAATACCGCACGCAAAAGGTCTATCCTCCCGGCAGGCTCATCTTCTATGCTTTTGACAAATGCTCATTTGACGATGTGAAAGTCGTTATTCTTGGGCAAGACCCCTACCACGGCGAAGGGCAGGCCAATGGATTATGTTTTTCAGTAGCCGACCATGTGCCCCTTCCTCCCTCATTGGTCAATATTTTCAAAGAAATTCATGCCGACTTAGGCAAGCCGATTCCGAAAACAGGTAATTTGGAACGCTGGGCATCACAGGGTGTACTGCTGCTCAATGCCACGCTGACCGTTCGCGCCAATACGCCCGGTTCGCATCAGAAAAAAGGCTGGGAAACGTTTACCGATGCGGTCGTTCACCTGTTAGCCGAACAGAAAGAAGGGTTGGTTTTTATGCTTTGGGGTAAATATGCACAAGAAAAAGGCAAGTTTATTGATAAAACCCGCCATTTGGTGCTGACTGCGGCGCATCCTTCGCCTTTTGCAGCCGATAAAGGCTGGTTTGGCTGCCGACATTTCAGTAAAGCCAACGAGTACTTGCGCAGCTGCGGCTTGCAAGAGATTGACTGGTAGGTATGCGCTTGGAGGGGAACGCGGATTTTTGCGTCACTTCTACATAAACCCGCGTTATTTGCTCAGTATTCTAAAACAATCTACTTTTTAGTCGCATCAGCCCATAGAACCAACTTTCGGGCAACCAGCGTTTCAGCTGCTCATCGCGGCGATTATTCGCCAGTGCCTTTGCGAAATGCTGCCGTATTTCTGCTGTTTTTTCGGGAAACAGTTGCAGTGCTGTATTGCGGCAGTCGATGAGGTAGCGCTCCTTGCGTTGCGAACTCTGCCCGCCGTCTTCATAGTCGGCAATGAAAATATCAACATGTTGAAAAACAGCGCCGTGCGTCAGCATGGTAGCCAGTTGGATATAGTCGGCGGCAATGGAGTCGAGGCGATAGGGGAAACGCTGCGCCCATTCGATTTTTATCAGCAGACTCTGGTGGTTGATAACCATTCCCTGCCACAAAGGGGGAGGAGCGGCAGGAGTATGCTTAGCTTTGGCAAAGCCATAAGGATACAAGATGTGGTAATTGCCGTAAATAACATCAGCAGTGGGGCTGCCTTCGGCAAAAATTTGTGATAAAGCCTGCGGTGAATGGAAAACATCGCCCGCATTCATCAGACAAACCCACCGTCCCTGTGCCAAGTTGATACCTTTGTTCATAGCATCGTAAATGCCTCGGTCTTTTTCGGAAACCCATCGCACGTGGATATGCGGGTGCTGTTCAGCAAATTGAGTTAATAGTACGAGTGTTTCATCTTTGGAAGCACCATCTACGACAATCCACTCAAAGCCTGTGAAAGTTAATGCCGCCACGCTCTCCATTGTTTTGCGGAGCGCCGCAGCGGCATTGTAAGTTACTGTAATAATGCTGCACAAAGGCGGCATACTTTATGCAATTTCGAGCAATTGGATATCAAAAACCAGTGTTTTGCCCGCCATTGGGTGGTTGCCATCCAGCGTGATGGTATCGGCGGTCAGGTCTGCAACAATAACGGGGAAATTGTTGCCGTCCTGCAAGCGCAGCACCAATTCATCACCGATTTGAGGGTTGAGGTCTGCCGGTAATTGCGAAACCGGAATACTGATAATATATTGTTCATTGCGAACGCCATAAGCGTCTTCGGGAGCAAGCGTAACGGTTTTCTGTTCATTGAGCATCATACCCAAAACAGCCTCGTCGAATCCTTTAATCATTTGGCCGGCCCCGACAACAAATTCAAGCGGCTCGTTGCGCGCCAGTGATGTATCGAATACCTGCCCGTTTAAAAATCGGCCTGTGTAATGAACTGCTACACGGTCACCGGTTTGTGCTTGTGTTTTTGACATCGTATTGTAATTAAAATGTAAGGCAAGGTAACAAAAAAACTTTACCTAATCGGCGTTTAGTCTACTTTTACTTTGCCTTCTGCCGCATCTTTTTTCAATTTTTCATTGGCATAGATAGCCATTTCTACGCGGCGGTTCTGTTGTCGGCCTTGTGGAGTGCTGTTGTCGGCTACCGGCTCGGTTTTTCCTAACCCGCGGGTCAGCAGGCGTTTGCGGTCAATGCCCAGCGATGCGAGGTAATTGGCAACTGCATCGGCGCGCTGTTGCGAGAGGCGATTGTTCACTTCATCCGAACCTATGTTATCGGTATGTCCCGTAATCAAGATATCGGTATCGCTGTATTTTTTAAAAGTTTCGGCCATGCTAGTCAGGCTTTTGCGGGCTTCGGGGCGCAAAGTGGCCTTGTTGAAATCGAACAAAATGCCAGAGACCATCCTAACCTGAATGCCTTCACCCACACGTTCTACCTTTATCTGTTCGTCGGCAGGGCGGTTTTTGTTATCCTTTTCTATCTGCTCTTCCAGTTCCTTTTTCTGTTTGTCCATATAGCGACCGATAACGGCACCGGCCACACCGCCTATTGCACCGCCAATGATGGCACCAGCGGCTGTATTTTTAGAACGGCTACCGATTGCACCACCTATAACCGCACCTGTGCCTGCACCAATCACGCCGCCCTTGGCTGTATTGCTGCTGCTTTTCCACTTCTGGCAACTGCCCAGTACAAGAGTGAAGAGAAGCCAAAAGACGATACCTTTGATTGTTTTTGTTTGCATGATAAATCTCGCTTTTAAGGTTTAACGTAAATTGCTGCAAATTTAACCTTCATTGCCTTATGAACCCTGTTTTAGCCGCTAATGATGCCTTTTATCGGGCAATTATTGAAAAACGCGTAGCTGATATTTGTGCAAGCTATGTACCTTCGGAAGAAACCTATGTGATTTTGGAAGGGCCGCGCTATACCACGCTTGGTTACGAAAAAATAGCAAAAGGATGGGCTGATTTCTGCCATTCGCCGCTTACACTTAAATCCATTGAGTGGGTGGAAGGGCCTTTTTGCGAGACAGAAGGTACAATGGCATGGATTGGCGGCATAATTGTGCTGACGGTCAATGTGCGGGAAAGCGATTTTACCGTAAAGTTTCGGGCAACTTTTGTGATGCGCCAAAATGCGCAGGGGCAATGGCAGATTAAACACGAGCACGTTTCCGCACCATTGGAAGACCCATACGGCATTGGCGACTGGTTGAAAAAATAGTCAGGCTGCGTGCAAAAAACGTACGATGTTTTTTGTAGTTAAAGTTTTACTGTCGGTAGAGCTTTTTCAGGTCAGCGCGTGCCAACGGCGACGTGCAACGGCAAACGCTCCGAAATACGTGCACCGATATTATCTTTGAGCAGGGAAACTTTTGCAAATATTGACAAACTCGCGCGATTTGAGCGAAGCCCCGCCAATCAGTCCGCCGTCTACATCGGGGCAGGCGAAGAGTTCGGGGGCATTTTTGGCATTGCAACTGCCGCCGTAGAGCAATGTTGTATGGTTTGCAACGGCAGCGCCGTAGTGTGCCGCAATGTGCCCGCGCAGAGCAGCGTGCATTTCCTGCGCCTGTTCCGCACTGGCGGTCAGCCCGGTGCCAATTGCCCAAATGGGTTCGTAAGCAATCACTACTTTGCCGAAATCCTCTGCCGAAAGGTGGAACAGCCCGTCGGTTAGTTGCTGTTTGACAAACCCGATATGGTCGCCGTTTTGGCGCAATTCCAGTGATTCGCCGCAGCAGAAAATGGGTGTCATACCGTTGGCCAGCACTTGCCGCACTTTTTCGGTCAGCACTGCATCGGTTTCCTTGAAATATTCGCGACGTTCGCTGTGCCCCAAAATCACATAGTCCACTTCAAACGAGCGGAGGATGGGTGCGGATACTTCGCCGGTGTAAGCACCTGCCGGTTTTTCGTGGCAGTTTTGTGCTCCCAGCGCAATATTAGCTTGCGATTGGAAAAGTTTTTTGGCAAACCCCAAATAGGGGAAGGGCATACAAAGCACAACCCGTATGCGAGAGTTTACCTCGTCATGCACCATATTGACCACTTCGGAAATCAAAATAGTTCCTTCCTCGCGTGTGAGGTTCATTTTCCAATTGCCGGCTACAATTTTTTTTCTCATAAAATTAACTTGGCTTACTCAAAATAATGCAAAATACAAATCAACTCAAAGCTGACGTATTTTTAAAACCGCTCCAGCGCCAGCCGGTAAGATTCCTGATAATGGCGGTAGAGGCGGCTCCAGTCAAAGTCCACAGAGGCAGCTTCTACCCTATTGCGTTGCGAAATGCGGTCGCGGCGGCTCATTTGCACAAAGCGGAACATTTGCTCAGCCAATTGATTGGCCGAATCGTTAAATGAGCGATTGTAGCGATTGACAATGTAAACACCCTTTTCCTCGTAATCGCGAAGGTTTTTCATGGCATAGTCGCCGAAACCCGAAAGGTCGCTTGTTACCGAAGGCACGCCGCTTGCCATACACTCCAACGGCGTGTACCCCCACGGCTCGTAATAGCTTGGGAAAATGCCTAAGTGGCAACCGCGTACAAATTGGTTGTATTCCATACCGAACAATGGGCTTGCGGGCGAAATAAAGTCGGGATGGTAAACAATTTTAACCTTGTCGTAAGGATGATTGACCAATTGCGAAACGCGAAGGAAGTTCAGAATTTCGTCTTTTTGGTCGTCCACAAGGTTGTGGGTAACTACTATCGGCAAAGTTTTGCTGCGCCAACTTTGCACGGTACGGCGCAATCGCAGCCGCCAGTAATCATCTATGAAAGTTTCCAAAGGTGGCAGTTTGGGGGATATGCCGCCTGCCACTTCGTTAAACATCCGCTCGCCAATCTGTTCGGTGATAGCTTTGCAGGTCTGGCGGATTTCTTCCAGCATGGCGCGGGTATGTAATGCAAAGGGGTTGATGCTTGTAAACGGACGTTTGGTAACAAAAAACATGACCACCGTAACGTCTATATCATACAGGCGCATTAGTCCGTTGAGTCGGGCAAGTGCTTCCAGTGTCAGGTCAAACCCTTTGTTGCGATACTCATAGCGCCCCGAGGTGAAAAAATACAGGGTTTTATCCAAATCAAACTTGTAGTTGTGGAAAAAATGCCCCATCACAAAGCGGTGAATTTGCTTTTTGTATTCTAAATGCAAATTTTGGAACTCATGCAGGGCTACAAATCGCTCAATGTTCAATCCGTTGGGTACTATATTGTCGGGTTTGCGCCCCAGCAAGTGAATACACTCCTCGCCGGTAACATCGCTTACTGTATTGAATACCTGTGCGCCGTGTGCTGCCGCCCGCTCCATGGCTACCGAAGGTTCAATATTGAAATGCCGTGCTTCGTGAGCCCAGTTCAAGAAGGGCAGGTGATTGTAGAAATCGGGGTCATTCATTGCCAAGTAGCGCCCCAGAAGTGTAGCATGTGTGGTAAACACCATCGTAACAGGCAGATTCAAGTAGCGAATCTCGGGAATGGGCGTGCCTGCCATCCATTCATGGAAATGTCCAATAATTTTTTGCTTGGTGTTTTGCCCATCGGCAAGGCGAATAAAAAATTCTTTCACCATGTAGCCAAAGGCAACTACCTGATTAATGAGTTCTACGTCGCTGGGTGTACTGATTTTGTGGTGCTCCCATAATTCATATTTAATGTCTCCCAGCCGATGATAGACATTGTACGGATTGAAAAGTACCACTCGCGGTTTGCCCGTTACTAACCAATACCCATAATGTACTTCGAAACCCGACTCGCACATTTTTTGTACGGCTCTGCCTATCGGATTGTCATAATCTCCCGAATCGGCAGGTTCAAATTCTGCCTGCACGTTCGCATGTACATAAGGCCCTAAACAGCAGTAGTTTTCTTTCCATGCAGCCACCGCAGCCGGAATTTTAGTTCTGATAACCGTGTAAATACCGCCTACCTGATTGCAAACCTCCCAAGCGGTTTCTATCAATAAAGGGGAATCCTGATTCATGAGTTTTTGAGGATAAATTCGTCGTGTTCAAATTAAACAAAAAATTTACTTTTAGTACAATCCGCTTAATTTTGAAACCCTGAAAAAAATCAACCTGACTTGTGCTATGGATGCCTATAACCGATATGTTGCCCTTGTTACCGGTGCTACCGGAGGGCTTGGTACTGCTATTTGCAAACAACTGGCTGCCGATGGTTATCGCGTGGTAGCTACCTACAAAACATGGGAAAAAGCCGAAAAATGGCGTTTGCAGATGCAGGAAAGCGGTTTGCAGTTCGATATGTACCAAGCAGATGTGGCAGACTTTGAGGGCGTGGGCAAAATGATACAGACCATTGAGCAGGAAGTGGGCGGCATAGATGTCCTTGTTAATTGTGCAGGCCTGACGCAGGATGGTCAGTTTCGCAAAATGACTTTTGAACGCTGGGATGCGGTTATCAAAGTTAATTTATATGGTGTTTTTAACTGCTGCCGCCATGTGATTAACCCCATGATAGAGCGCGGTTACGGGCGAATCATCAACATATCGTCCATCAGTGCGCAGAAAGGGCAGTTTGGCGAAGTTAATTATGCGGCAGCAAAGGCAGGCATACATGGGCTCACCAAAACCCTTGCGCTGGAAGTTGCGCGCAAAGGCATTACGGTAAACACCATCTCTCCGGGCTACATCGCCACCGATATGGTGCTGGCAATTCCCGAAGAGGTGCGCAACAAGCGCATTCTCCCCGAAATCCCCGTAGGAAGGTTTGGCGGAACCGATGAAATTGCCGCTTTGGTATCCTTTTTGGCATCGCCTAACAGCAGCTTTATCACCGGTGCCAACTATGCCATCAACGGCGGGCAGCACATGTACTAAGTTGAACGCCACGCTGTTCACTAACGAACAGTTGGCAATAGTTATTGAAATGCAAAATATTGTTAATCAGTAATTTACAAAACAAGGTATGCTATTGGTGAAGGTAGGTGCAACTTTATCACGTTCATTTGCATCATTCATTTTTGAAAACCAATACATTTATGAGCATGCCTTCTGCTATGACATCAGAAGAACCCAAACGATTTAACATCGCCGCTCTCGTGAAGAAAATTTTTATCGGATTGCTGATACTCGGCTTTGTTGCCGGCACAGTATGGTTAGGATACTATTTTGTACGGCGCTCTAAAACGCCGACCGTTATCTACAAAACCGAAACACCCTTTATTACCGATATTGTCAAAAAAACAGTAGCCACGGGTGCTATCATCCCGCGACACGAAGTACAAATTAAGCCTCAGGTATCGGGCGTAGTAGAAGCCGTTTACGTAGAGCCGGGTCAGCAAGTTAAAGCGGGACAACTGATAGCCAAAGTACGCGTAGTGCAAAACTTGGCAGGTAAAAACAGCGACCTGCGCACCATTAATAACGCCGAAAATCAGTTAGAAACGGCGCGCGCCAATTTTGAAACTGCTCGCATCGAGAAAGAACGTGGTGAAAAACTGTTTGCTCAAAAAGCCATCTCTCAACAGGAACTCATGCGGTTGCAATTAGACTACAACATTCGCAAAGAAGCACTTGCCGCCGCCGAGCGCGATTTGGAAATTATCCGCCAGAATGTACTGCAAAACTCCGGACGTATTTCCAACGAAATCTATTCCACACTCGACGGCACCGTACTGGATGTCCCTGTAAAAGCCGGCTCTTCGGTAATTGAGCGTAATAATTTTAACGAAGGCACTACGGTAGCCATCGTTGCAGATATGAACAGCCTCATTTTTGAAGGCAAAATAGATGAGTCGGAAGTAGGCAAAATCAAAGTAGGTATGCCCCTCAACCTGACCATTGGCGCTATCCCCGACAAAACGTTCAAGGCAGAATTAGAGTACATTGCCCCCAAGGGAAAAACCGAGGAAGGTGCGGTAAAGTTTGATATCCGTGCAAAAGTACTGCTCGAACCCGGCGACTACATCCGAGCAGGGTACAGCGCCAATGCAGACATCGTGCTCGATACCCGCCGTCAGGTATTGGCCATTAAAGAGAGCACTTTGCAGTTCGGCAAAAAGGACAGCATATTTGTGGAAGTAGAAAAAGCCAACCAACAATTTGAGAAACGTTTGGTAAAAACAGGCCTTTCCGACGGTATCAACATCGAGATTTTGAGCGGTATTGGCAAAAACGACAAGCTCAAAGTGCCTGATGCCAAAGAAAAGCAGAAATAAAAGCTCGTCGGCATTTTTGTAAGTTTTTGAAAATCAAAAGCTAATAGCTGTTTGGAAAATATTTGAAAGTTGAGGCGCAAAAAGTCTCAACTTTTTTTTTGCAAACCTTTGCGGAAATAGAGAAAGCGCATAACTTTGCGCACCATTTCAGAATTAAAGTCGATAGTACATTGAGGAAATAATAGGCTTGGGGAGATTCCAGAGCGGCCAAATGGGACGGACTGTAAATCCGTTGTCTTACGACTTCGAAGGTTCGAATCCTTCTCTCCCCACTTGTTTTACTTTTTCAATGTATGCGGGAGTAGCTCAGTTGGTAGAGCGACAGCCTTCCAAGCTGTAGGTCGCGGGTTCGAGCCTCGTCTCCCGCTCTTGTTTTATTGAGGCTTTTGAAAAAAGCCGTTGTAGCTCAGGGGTAGAGCACTTCATTGGTAATGAAGAGGTCGGCAGTTCAATTCTGCTCAACGGCTCAGTACATTAAAAAATTTTATAACATCGTTTTAACTAATTATCAAAATGGCTAAAGAGACGTTTGACCGCTCCAAACCTCACGTAAACGTAGGTACAATCGGACACGTTGACCACGGTAAAACTACACTTACCGCTGCTATCACTAAAGTTCTCTCTGAAAAAGGTCTTGCTGAAAAGCGCGACTTTTCTTCAATTGACAACGCTCCCGAAGAAAGAGAACGTGGTATCACTATCAATACCGCTCACGTAGAATATCAAACTGAAAAGCGTCACTACGCTCACGTAGACTGCCCCGGTCATGCCGATTACGTGAAAAACATGGTTACCGGCGCTGCCCAAATGGACGGTGCTATCATCGTAGTAGCTGCTACTGACGGTCCAATGCCTCAAACTCGTGAACACATCCTGCTGGCGCGTCAGGTAGGTGTACCTGCGCTGGTGGTTTTTATGAATAAAGTTGATATGGTGGACGACCCTGAGTTGTTGGATTTGGTTGAAATGGAAATCCGCGACCTGTTGAACTTCTACGAATTCCCCGGCGACGAGATTCCTGTAATCCGTGGTTCTGCATTGGGTGCGCTGAATGGTGAGCCTAAGTGGGTTGCTACTGTTGAGCAATTGATGGATGCGGTTGATAACTATATCCCTCTGCCTGAGCGTCTGATTGACCAGCCATTCCTGATGCCTATTGAAGACGTGTTCTCTATCACCGGTCGTGGTACTGTGGCTACAGGTCGTATCGAGCGCGGCGTAGTAAACGTAGGTGATGCAGTAGATATTGTTGGTATGGGTGCTCAAGGTCTGAAATCAACTGTAACAGGTGTGGAAATGTTTCGCAAACTGTTAGACCGCGGCGAAGCAGGTGATAACGTAGGTCTGCTGCTGCGCGGTATTGACAAAGACGCTATCCGCCGTGGTATGGTTATCTGTAAGCCCGGTTCTGTGAAGCCTCATACCGAATTTAAAGCAGAAGTTTATGTTCTTTCTAAAGAAGAAGGCGGCCGTCATACGCCATTCTTTAAAGGCTACAACCCTCAGTTCTACTTCCGTACAACGGACGTTACCGGCACTATTTCTCTGCCTGAGGGCGTTGAAATGGTTATGCCCGGTGATAACATCACTATCACTGTAACATTGCAGAAAGAAGTAGCGATGGAGAAAGGTCTGCGTTTCGCTATTCGGGAAGGTGGTCGTACAGTGGGTGCCGGTCAGGTAACTGAAATCATCAACTAAAACTAATCTTTCATAGATAAAAAGCCCTGCCAATTGGTAGGGCTTTTCTTTTTTTTCATATATCTGTAAATCCTGCAAATCTCCTGAAAACCATCCAAGAAAGATAATCCCAATACTAACCGGCAGCAAGATGTGCGCTTCCACGAAAAAGGGTTTTAATTGTTCATCGGGAAAATGGAGGGTGTATTTGAACGCAGGCGCAAATAGTTTGCTTTTTATAGACCTGCTTTGTAAGATTGAATCGACTAAACTTAACGCTTACATGAAACCTCCTGCTTTTGGCATCATTTTGCTGCTCGTTTGCTTATGGCAAAGTATCACTTTTGCACAAAAAAATAACCATATGAACGACCCGAATCTGTTACAGGCATCTGTAGAAAACCATAAAATCATTGTTTACCAGCTACTGGTGCGCTTGTTTGGCAATAAAAATACGACCAATAAATTCTACGGCTCAAAAGAAGAAAACGGGGTAGGGAAGTTTAATGACATTACTCCTGAGGCACTGCGCGGTATTAAGGAACTGGGTACTACGCATGTATGGTACACGGGTGTGATAGAACATGCGACTATGAGCGACCATACAGCACTGGGAATCCCGCTGGATGACCCTGATGTGGTTAAGGGTAGGGCAGGCTCGCCTTATGCTATCAAAGATTACTACGATGTATGCCCCGATTTAGCCGTTCATCCTAAAAAACGCATGGAAGAGTTTGAGGCATTGGTGAAGCGTACACATGCCGAAGGGCTGAAAGTATTGATAGATTTTGTGCCGAACCACGTAGCACGCAGCTATCGCTCGGATGCCAAACCCGAGGGCGTGGTTGATTTGGGTGAAAAAGATGACCGCACGAAAGCATTTTCGCCGCAAAACAATTTTTATTACCTGCCCGGACAGGCCTTTCAAGTGCCTGCTGAATACCAACTGCCCGACAGTGTCCGTATCAAAGGCAAAGATGGCATTTTTGCCGAAAATCCGGCCAAAGCAACCGGCAATGATGTTTTTTCTGCCACCCCATCGGTTCATGATTGGTTTGAAACTGTCAAGTTGAATTATGGTGTGGATTATGTAAACGGAAGAGTCAAATATTTTAACCCTATCCCCGATACATGGCTGAAAATGCGCGATATTTTGCTGTTTTGGGCGGCCAAAGGTGTAGATGGGTTTCGCTGCGACATGGCGGAAATGGTACCTGTTGAGTTTTGGGAGTGGTGCATTCCGCAGGTGAAAAAACAATATCCGCAATTGGTATTTGTGGCCGAAATCTACAATCCGAATGAGTATGAAAATTATGTTTCAAAAGGCAAATTTGATTATCTGTATGACAAAGTCGGTTTGTACGATACGCTCAAGGCTGTGATTCAAGGCAGGACAAGTGCCAATGACATCTCGCAAAATTGGCAACAACTGGGTGCACTGAACAGCCGCATGTTGCGATTTTTGGAAAACCACGACGAGCAGCGCCTGCCAAGCCCGTTTTTTGCGATTGATTCCTACAAAGGTATCCCGCTGATGGCCGTCAGTGCGATGTTGAACAGTGGCCCTGTGATGATGTATTTCGGGCAAGAGGTTGGTGAACCCGGGGCAGGAGCAGAGGGATTTGCCGGTGAAGACGGGCGCACCACTATCTTTGATTTTTGGGGTGTACCGATGCACCAGCGATGGATGAACGGCGGCAAATTTGATGGCGGACAGTTAGAAGATTGGCAGAAAACGCTGCGGGCTAATTATGCGGCAGTGCTTAATTTTGCTAAAAACAACGAAGCAATTACCAATGGCGGTCTGTACGACTTGCAAGCCGCCAACAACGGCGGCAAAGCAGCAGGCTATGACGATGCGCGGCAGTATGCTTTTCTGCGCTTTACCGACAGGCAAAAATTGTTGATTGTGGTCAATTTTGATGCTTTTGCAGGAAAAGATTTTCGCCTGCGCATACCCGCTGCGGCATGGCAAGCAATGGGATTGGATGCAAACGGCAATTATCAGTTGCGCGGGGTATTGTTTAATGACAGTGTATTGCCTTGCAGTGCTTGGCAAGCGCAATCGGAAGGGGTTTTATTGTACCTGCCCGTTTTAGGCACAGCAGTATTTGAGTTAGTGAAGCAATAGAAAGTTTAGGCGCGACTGTTCAGAATTTCGGCAATGTGCATTACTCGTACATTGCGCTTTTGCCTTTTCAGCAGACCTTTCAAATGCATCAGGCAGGAAGTATCGGTGGCGGTGATGACTTCCGCACCCGCAGCGATGTGGTCTTCAATGCGGTCGAGTCCCATTTTCACCGATACAGCTTCTTCGGAAACGGCAAAAGTGCCGCCAAAACCGCAGCACTCGTCTGTGCGGCGCAATTCGGTCAGGCTGATGCCTTGCACGTTTTCCAACAAACAGCGAACTTTTGAGAAAGGAGCACCCGCAATTTCGGAAGATTGTGCCAACCGCAGGCCGCGCTGCCCGTGGCAACTCTGGTGCAAACCTGTTCGGAAGGGGAATGAGGCACCTAAGTCAGTGATTTTCAGAATGTCGGTTAAAAATTCGCAGAGCTCGTAGGTATGGTTTCGCACGTGGCAAACCTCATCGGTTTGGGGGAGGATGTCGTAGTGTTTCCGCACATGATACGTGCAAGAACCCGAAGGCGCTACGATGTAATCAAACTTGCTGAAATTTTGTACCAACAATTGCATGGTCGGTTTCGCTTCGTTTTCCATGCCACTATTTGCCATCGGCTGTCCGCAGCAGGTCTGGTTAAGGGGGTATTCTACCGCTAATCCGAGGCGTTCCAATATTTGCAATGTAGCTATTGCTACTTGTGGATAGAACTGGTCTATGTAGCAGGGGACAAATAAGCCGACTTTCATATGGTTTTATGCTTAAACAGGTTGCAGCGGCAAATATATGGTAAAGATAGAACCTACGCCCTTGGCACTTTCTACCTTTATTTCACCGTGCAGTTCACTTACCGGTTGCTTGACGATGGCAAGCCCGAGACCTGTACTGCTTTCGTTACCGGTGGGCATAGCACTGAGGCGTTTGAACTTGGTAAATAACCATTTTTGTTCATTAATGGGGTGTACCTTGTCTTTGGTCGGAAACGCTCATAACTAACTTCCTCTCGTCAATGCCTGTATGAAAACTGACTTTATAGCCTGTGAAGGTGAATTTAATGGCATTGGAAAGGAGGTTGTCAATAATTCGCAACAGAAGTTTTGCATCCGATATGATGGGTACATATACTTCGTTTTGCCACTTAAACTCAATCTGTTTTTTTGCAGCGTGGTTAATGTGTGTTTGCATATACAATTGCAGCAACTGCTGCGAGTCAATTTGTTCAAATTTTGGGGGCTGATGATGGCTTTCGTATGCATTGAGGAACAGAATATCTTCAATCAATGAAACGCCTCGTTCTAACAGCCGCAAACATTCCAACCGGTTTTTGTCTAAGTGATTCGGCATTCTGATAATCTCTACCAATCAATCCTTTGATGCCCTCCAAGGGTGTTTTGAGGTCGTGAGCCATAATGCTCATCAACCCGTCTTTCTCGCGGTTGAGTTCTTTAAGTTCCGCATTGGTTTTTTGGAGCAGGTGAACAACTTCTTCCGGTTCCGATGCTTTTTTTTGGTAGGCTTCGCTGCCGGCAGCAAGTTCTTTGTTAAACTTCTCTATGATTTTTTGTCGTTCGGTAAGTTGGCGGTGCTGTCGCTTGGTTTGCAGCCTATCGTAGTCTTTGGCCTTGAGCTTAATACGCCCGATGTTGGTAATGGAGTTGGAAATACCGATATTGTCTTTGATGAGTTTACGCAAATGCAGGGCGTGCTGATAGTATTGTAAACTCACGTAATTGTAGCCTTGGTAATAGTACAGCAAGCAGGCCGATATTATTCAGTGTTCGGGCGAGGTTGAGCGTATCTATAACAGGCAGATTAACATAGATGCTTTGCGCCAGTTCGTAGTTGTCATATTCGCCTTTGTTGGTGTAGGCAATCCCCATCAGCCGATGTGCATCGACCCGTAAGGATTCGTTATTGATTTGGGTTGCATTGCTTAATGCCTCTTTGGCGTATTTAAGCGCTTGTTCATTATAGGCACGGTGCCAAGCAATGGTGGCCATTTGCAACTGAATACGAATGTGGACGGTATCGGAAGATACTCTGGAAAGTTCACGCAGCAAACTGTCTAAAGCAGCATTGGTAAACTGCGCCAATATCAAGCGGGGAGTAAAAATTAAAAAAGGAATAAAACCAATCCACGGAAGGGTTATCAAACGGCGTTTCAATGCTTGTGCTTTATTAAGTGAGTTAAACAAAAATAAATAAAAAACTTACATTCGTTGCAAATAGTGCTTAAAGCAAGTAATGCAGGACATTGTTGTTTTTTCACACAGCCGTACCGATGGTGCTTATTCCTCAACAGCGTTTTCGTTGGCAAAAGCGTTGGCAAATAAAAACCGCGCTTTTTACATAGAACAGCCGCTGACCCGGAAAGATGTGATTAGCTGATGGAATAGTTCCACCGTGCAAAATCGCAGGGCGGTTTTTACGGGAAAAATCGGTTTCCATACTCACGGCAAGTGGCCGGAATTGCTGACGGTGATTACCTTGCCTACTTTTTTGCCCATAAATTTTTTACCGGAGAGTAAATTATATCGGCTGATTAACAGACTGAATGAGCAATTGCTGTGGAAGGCGCTCAGAACAGTTCTGCGCCGCTATCGGTTGCAGCATTGGGTTTTCCTAAACGTTTACTATCCTTATACAGGGTTTGAATTCCCCGAAGACTTGCAGCCTTTACTGAAATGCTACTATTCTGTAGATGATATTTCGCAAGAATCTTACACTGCCAAGCATGGTGTTATGGGGGAGAAGCGAATGGCCGAAATCTACGATTTTGTGCTGACTACGAGCAAAGTTTTGTACCAAAAAATGATTGCCGTAAGCCCTCATGCATATTGGCTGCCCAATGCGGCAGATGTAACGCTGTTCAGTCGGGCGGCGGTGTGGAAACTGCCGCGCCCCCATGATATGCCGCCATCGGATAAACCTTGCGCAGTTTACATTGGCAACATAGATACTGCCCGCAACGATTTTGCGTTGTTAGCAGAGTTGGCAAGCAGGTGTTCGGATATCAATATCGTACTGATAGGGCTGCTCACCTCGCCGATAGAAGCCGATGCCGTCGGACTGCATCGCTTACCCAACGTGTTTTTTTAGGCGCTAAGCTCATGCAAGATTTACCCCCCTATCTGCAACATGTACAGTGTGCATTGATTCTGTTTTTGTGTAGTGCGCTCACTAAAAGCATTTATCCGCTGAAAATCAACGAGTATTTGGCAGCAGGGAAGCCTGTGGTAACAACTGCTTTCTCAGAAGACATCCGCTCTTTCGGAGAGGTGGTGGAATTGGCAGATTCGCACGAAACATTTATAGCTGCTGTTCGCCGCGCTATAACCATCGAATCGCCCGAAAAGGTATCCCAAAGAATGGCAATTGCTGCGCAAAACACTTGGGAAGCGCGCGCGGCAATTTGAAACTATTGTACGAGAATTTCTGCAACAGCAGCCTAACGGCGTTTCTTAGCCATTTTCTGCAACTGTGCAGGGGTCATTTGGTTCATCTTTTTCATCATCGTGCGCATGGCATCAAACTGTTTGAGCAGGTTGTTTACCTGTACGATGGATGTGCCGCTGCCTGCCGCAATGCGTTTTTTCCGACTTGCATTATTAACCAACTCGGGGTTGCTGCGCTCTTTGGGTGTCATGGAAAGAATAATTGCCTCAATAGGCTTGAATGCGTCGTCGTCTATGGCCACATCCTTCATCATGGTGCTCATTCCCGGAATCATACCGATAAGGTCTTTTAGGTTGCCCATGCGCTTGATTTGCTGCAACTGGCTGAGGAAGTCGTTAAAGTCGAGCTGATTTTTGCGGATTTTCTGATTGATTCGGCGGGCTTCTTCTTCATCAAACGCACGCTGTGCACGTTCCACAAGCGAGAGAACGTCGCCCATACCCAAAATCCGCTGTGCCATACGGTCGGGGTAGAAGTAGTCCAGCGCTTCCATCTTTTCACCTGTGCTGATGAATTTGATGGGCTTTTTTACTTCTGCACGAATGGAAAGTGCTGCACCGCCGCGGGCATCACCGTCCAATTTGGTCAGTACCACGCCGTCATAATTGATGCGTTCGTTGAATGCCACTGCTGTATTAACAGCATCCTGACCGGTCATGGCATCTACCACAAACAGTGTTTCGGAAGGTTGCAGGGCAGCTTTTAGTTCGGCAATTTCGGTCATCAGCACCTCATCTAATGCCAACCGACCCGCCGTATCTACAATCACAATTTTTTTGCCTGTTGCTTTTGCCTGTTGGATGGCGTTGCGTGCAATGGCTACGGCGTTTTTATTTTCTGGTTCTGCATATACGTCCACGCCGATTTGTGAGCCCAATACTTTCAACTGGTCAATAGCGGCGGGGCGGTAAATATCGCAGGCTGCCAGCATCACCTGCCGCCCTTGACTTTTGAGCAGTTTGGCCAATTTGCCCGAAAACGTGGTTTTACCCGCACCGTTCAAACCGGCAATCATAATTACGGCAGGGTCGCCTTTGATGTTCAGGTCGTGGCGTTCGCTGCCCATCAGTTCCACGAGCTTATCATAAACAATTTTTACGAACAACTCATTCGGATTGACCGCAATAAGTACCTTTTGCCCAATGGCCTCGTCCTTAATTTGGTCGGTAATCTGCTTGGCAACTTTATAATTTACGTCTGCCTCTACAAGGGCTTTGCGGATTTCTTTAACCGTAGTGGCAATATTGATTTCGGTAATCGCGCCTTTGCCTTTCAGGGTTTTCAGCGCCTGATTGAGCCGCTGCGACAGGTTTTCAAACATAGTCGGATATCTTTATTATTTGTTGAATTCAATGAATTTGACCACATCCTGTGATTTGCCCAGCACGATAATCACGTCGGAATATTCCAGTTCGGTATCTTCCGAAGGGCGGATAATCAGGTGCTCTACAGAGCGTTTGCGGGCATCAAAATATTCTTCGTACTTGCGCTTAATGGCGATAAGTTCCAAACGGAAGTTATCCGCCAGCCCGATGTCTTTCAGCGAGCGCTTAAATACGCGTCGGGGCACTTGTATTTCTACTATTTCGTAGCTGTCGGGAAGTGGCATAATAGCCTTCATGTTGGGGTTGAGCAACATTTCGGCTATCATCATGCCCACTTCTTCTTCGGGGGAAATGATTTCGCTGATGCCGAGTTTTTGCAAAATGAGCTTTTGCTGTTGGCTCATCGCTCGTGCGATAATGCGTTTGGCTTTCAACTCAAGCAACTGTACGACCGTCAGCAGCAGCCCTTCGGTGTTTTCGCCGATGGCTACCAGCACGGCATCCATATCGGCGATACTCTGCGAACTGAGTGCTTTAAAATCACTTGCATCTAATGCTACGGCATAGGCTACATCGTCTTTGATTTCTTCTACCAAATCAATGTCTTTGTCTATGGCCAGCACTTCTGCTCCGCGCGCCGCCAAGTTGCGGGCAACCGAGTAGCCGAACTGTCCCAGTCCAATCACTGCAAAACGATTTCCGTTGCTCATGCGAGTTTGTTTCGTAAAAAGCCAATGATTACATCCAGCGCTCTGTCGGGGCTTTGATTATTGGGAATAATCATATCTACCTCATTCTTTAGCGGGCTGATGTACTTTTCATAGGCCGGCATTACATGATGCTCATAGCGATAAAGCACATCGTCCAAATCATAACCCCGCTCTACGTTATCGCGCAGGATGCGACGTTTGATTTTGATATGGTCTTTTGCTTCGATAAATACTTTTAGGTCTATCAGCCTTGAAATTTCAGGAAAATAAAACACAAAAAGCCCTTCTACAATAATAACGGGGCGTGGCTTGAAAACCAGCATCTTCGGTATGATGGCCGGATTGTTGAAAGTGTACTCCTTCCGATGCACCTCGTAGCCGTTGCGCAACTGCATGATGTCACGCACAAATTGCTGATTGTCAATAGATTCTGGCGTATCAAAGTTCTTGATACCGTTTTCGTCGGTGGGTTGCAGGTCGCGGTCGCGATAGTAGTTGTCCTGCGAAATAAGGCAAATCGTATCTTCGCCAAATGCATACATCAACTTATTGAGGAAATAAGTTTTGCCCGAGCCGCTGCCCCCCGAAACACCGATTAAGAAAGGATGATTCATACCAGATGCAAAATTAATGTGTTTCTGCACATTTGTCCATGCTTTTTATTTTGTTCGGATTGCACACTATTTGTAATTGAACGGTATTATTGCCAACTTTGCAAAAAATACCTTACGTAAAGGCATAGAGTTTCTATCGATTGTATTTGGTTAATAATTACTGTACATGTTAAGTATCGAATCGCTCAGGCAGGAACTGTCAGTACCCCGCAAAATAGCCATTATTCCGCACCAAAAGCCTGATGCCGATGCCTTGGGTTCCGGTTTGGCATTATGGGGTTTCTTCAAAAATAAGGGTCATCAGCCAACGGTAGTTTCTCCTACGGATTATCCCGACTTTTTGTTCTGGATGCCCGGCAACAGCGAAGTACTAGTCTATTCGGATAAAACAAAAGAAGCCTGTGCAAAAATCATCGGTGAGGCAGCCATTATTTTTTGCTTGGATTTCAACGATTTAAAGCGCTGCGAGCCACTGGATATTTTTATCAATGCCAATACATCGGCTATAAAAGTGATGATAGACCATCATCAGGATAAGAAAGATTTTGCCGACTTTGAATATTGCCGCGTAACGGCTGCCGCTACTGCCGAACTGATTTACGAATTTATTAGTTTGTTAGGTAACGAGGCAGACATTACTACCGATATAGCATCCTGCATCTATGCTGGCATTATGACAGATACGGGCAGTTTCAAATATCCGGCTACGACGGCAACCATCCACCGCATAGTTGCCAATTTATTGGAAAAAGGCATTGACCATACCGCTATCCATCGGAATATTTACGATACCAGTACCTTAGACCGACTCAAACTCCAAGGCTTTGCTCTGAGCGAGCGGCTAAAAGTAATTCCCGAATTGAATACGGCGTATTTTGTGCTTTCCAAAACCGATTTGGGCAGATTCCGCCACCAGACCGGCGATACAGAAGGATTGGTAAACTACGGTCTTTCTATTAAAGGTATCAAACTATCTGTTATTTTGAAAGAAGACGAAGGATTTGTCAAAATGTCTTTGCGCTCGGTAGGAAACTTTTCCGTTAATGAGGTGGCACGCATGCATTTCAACGGTGGGGGACACATCAATGCCGCCGGAGGAAGACTTAACATGTCCATTCAGGAGGCAGAAGTGGCCTTTTTGGAGGCATTAAAAAATTATGCGAACATACTTGCAACTACCTCATAAGCTAATTTTGCACGCAAGAAAAATTCATTTTAAATACCAATTTATTTTATTCATGTTCAAATCTTTTGTTTCCATTTCATTCGTCATTGCTGCATTGGCTGTTTTTACAGGTTGCGGCCAAGGCGGTAAAATTCAAACTTTGCCTAACGGCTTGCGCTACGCCAAGCACACTGATAACAAAGGCGAAAAAGCCAAAGACGGCGAATATATGTCGCTGCACTTCCAAATGTGGGGCACTACTTCCGAAGGGAAAGACACCCTGCTTCAAAACACTCGCACTATTGGCGAACCTATGATTATTATGCCTAACAACCCTGCTCTGGGACGTATCGGCAAAGGTTTACAGGAAATGGTGAAAGGCGACAGCGTGTCGTTTTATGAGTCTATTGACTCACTCTACGGCCAAATGGTGCCTCCGTTCTTGAAAAAAGGCAGCGATATTCGCTTTGATATGAAAATTTTGGACATCATGAACCAGCAGGCACTGGAAGCTATGATGAAGAAGCGTCAGGAAGAGCAGGTGCGCAAAGACGATGAAGCCATTAAAAAATTCCTTGCCGACAAAGGTATCAACAACGCACGGCGCACCGAATCGGGTCTGTACTACACCATCGACAAAGAAGGTACAGGCGCACAACCTAAAAAAGGGGATGAGGTGCAAACACACTACACAGGCTCAATTGTGCCTACGGAGAAAAAGTTTGACTCTTCATTAGACCCCGGACGCGGTGAGCCGCTAAAGTTTAATTGCGGTTTAGGACAGATGATTCCCGGATTTGATGAGGGCGTTATGCTGATGAAGCAAGGCGGCAAAGCAACTTTCTATCTGCCTTCGGCATTGGCTTACGGCTCGCATTCTCCTTCTCCTGATATTCCTGCCAACAGCATTTTGCGATTTGAGGTAGAATTGGTTTCAGTAAAACCTGCACCTGCTAAGTAAGATAAGGTTAAGTAGCAATAAAAAATCCTGTCGCGTGCAAAAGTCCGACAGGATTTTTATTGGCCTACTCAATACGTCGGCATGGTATTGTCCACTTCTAATGCCCAAGCATGTACTCCTCCTTCCAGATTATAGAGCTTGCCCTGATGTCCTGTAGCTTCCAGATAGTTAATGACATGTGCGCTGCGCACACCGTGATGACAGATGACCACCGTATCTATATTTTGCGGCAGTTCGTGGCTGCGCACCGGAATCTCGTGCATAGGTATCAATACCGAATTTGCAATGTGGCAAATGGCAAATTCCTCTGGCTCGCGTACGTCAAGCAGAAAATAAGCAGCACCTTTGCTTAATTGCTGATACAATTCTTGCGGGCTGATAGTTCGCATGGCAGATTTTGCAATAGTTTGACAATCAGTAGTATACTTTTCCATACGTATTTTTTGCTTGTTAGTTTGCAACTTTATCAAAAAAACATGCTCACGGTTGTTCAGTAAATCAACAACGAGCAAGCGCCCGTCTAACGGATTGCCTGTTTGTGCGATAATTTTGATAGCTTCATTTGCTTGATAAAGACCAAGCAGCCCTGCAGTAGTACCCATTACGCCTGCCTCTGCGCAGTTTTGAATATCCCCTTCGGCAGGAGGCGTAGGAAACAGGCATCTGTATGTCGGCGAGTTTTCGTACAAGTTGAAAACGCTCACCTGCCCCTCGAATCGGTGGATAGCCCCGTAAACAAAAGGTTTGCCCAGTTCCGTACACACATCATTAATCAGATAACGGGCTTCGAATCGGTCGGTGCAATCCACGACGAGGTCATAGCCCGATACAATGCTTGCCGCATTTTCGGGAGTGAGAAACTCTGCAAAAACACTGATTTGGATAAACGGATTCCGTTTGCGCAGCAAAGCAGCAGCAACAGTTGCCTTGTGCTGCCCTACGTCGGTGTAGCAATAGAGTATCTGCCGATGGAGGTTGTGAGCCGCTACGGTGTCGCCATCGACAATGCCCAAGTGCCCGATACCTGCCGCTGCAAGGTAGAGCAGCACGGGGCATCCCAAACCACCTGCGCCAATAACCAATACCTGTGCATTGCGCAGTCGCTGTTGTCCTGCCTCACCAATTTGGGGGAGCAGTAACTGCCGCAAATAGTATAAACGCTCGTCTGATGTAAGCATAGCCGCTGCTGACAATTCCGCCTGATTGGCGTAACTTTGCTAAAATTAACACAAAGTTTGCAATGTTTGATATGATGAAAATGCTCGGCAAGGTAAAAGAAATGCAGAGCAAAATGGCAGAAGCTCAGGAAGAATTAGGAAATATTGTAGCCGAAGGCGAATCAGGCGGTGGCATGGTAACTGCTAAGGCCAACGGCAAAAAGCAATTGCTTTCTGTGCGGATTGAAAAAGACCTTTTGAAGCCCGAAGATGCCGATATTCTACAAGACCTAATTGTGGCGGCAGCTAACAAGGCACTGGAAAATGCCGAAGAACAGGCAAAAGAGTATTTGAGAAAACAAACTGAGGGATTCATTCCTAATATTCCGGGCTTAGACTTAGGCAGCCTGATGCGATAGTCTCAGGTACAACTGTCAGAAATGGAACAACCAAAAATACCCTCGGTCGCCATTGTCATTCTCAATTATAATGGTGCTACCCTTTTGCCCCAATATTTACCCTCTGTATTGCAAAACACCCCGCCGCAGGTACGGATTATTGTAGCAGATAATGGTTCTACCGACTGTTCGCTGCAATTGCTCCGCAGCAATTTTCCCTCTGTGGAGCTTATTGATTTGCAGCATAATAGTGGCTTTGCACAAGGTTATAACTTGGCTTTGCGGCAAGTAAAGGCAGATTACTATCTTTTACTAAACTCCGATGTAGAAGTAACTCCGCATTGGTTAGAGCCATTGCTTGCTACTATCGCCGGCAACCCGCAGGTTTTTGCTTGTCAGCCTAAAATCCTTTCCAAACGCGAACCGCAGTACTTTGAATATGCCGGTGCAGCGGGCGGCATGATAGATATACTTGGCTATCCTTTTTGTCGGGGAAGGCTGTTCCATACCACTGAAAAAGATGAGGGGCAATACAATGGTACAAAGTCCGTTTTCTGGGCAAGCGGTGCATGTATGCTTGTTCGTGCCGACCTTTTCCACAGCCTCGGCGGATTTGACGGCGACTTATTTGCCCATATGGAAGAGATAGACCTGTGCTGGCGCGCCAAAAATGCAGGATACAGTGTGCTCTTTTGCTCCGAAAGTACAGTTTACCATTTGGGTGGTGGCACGCTTGCTTACCAAAATCCCCGTAAAACGTACCTGAACTTTCGCAACAGTTTAGTAGCACTGATTAAGAATGAGAATCCTAAACATTTATGGGTGAATCTGTTTGTGCGGATGTGTTTAGATGGCATTGCAGGTGTCCGATTCTTTCTGCAAGGTGAATGGAAACATTTGTGGGCGGTGCTACGCTCCCATTTTTATCTGTATGCCAACATCGTTCGGTTAAAAGAAAAACGGGCATATGCACAACACAATGCTATAGCCTTCCAACATCCCGAACGATGGAAGGGCAGCATTGTGTGGGCTTATTTTGTCAAAGGCATTCGGCGGTTCAGCGATTTGCAGGCTGGCTAAACGCCCCTCAGCGGATTGACATATTGGCGCACATACCGACGTACATTCAACCAAAATGCCATCACCAGATAAACAAATATGGGCGAGCCAAACGTTAGAAAAGACAAGTAGATGAAATACAGGCGGATGCAGCTGATGGAAATACCGAATCGCTCACCTATATACGAACAAACGCCGAACAACTGCTGCTCCCAGAAAAATCTCAGGCTTTTCATACTTATTCAATATTAGCGTAAATCCGAGAAACACCAAATCAAAATACCTGTTAAATTGCGGTTAGATTCAATAATGATACAGGTAAAGATTAGCTGTCGAAGTTTGTTGTTTGTTTTAGCCGTAAGTATAAAAATTTATTTGTTTAATCACAAATCATAAACACCAATGAGAGTAATTCAGTTCAGAGAAGCGCTCAGGGAAGCGATGTCGGAAGAGATGCGCCGCGACCCGCGCGTATTTCTTATGGGTGAAGAAGTGGCCGAATACAATGGCGCATATAAAGTAAGTCAAGGCATGCTCGATGAGTTCGGACCTGAACGAGTGATAGATACCCCTATCTCCGAGCTTGGATTTGCAGGTATTGGCGTAGGTGCAGCTATCAACGGCTTGCGACCCATCATAGAGTTTATGACTTTCAACTTTTCGCTGGTAGCAATTGACCAAGTAGTGAACTCTGCAGCTAAAATTTTGCCCATGTCGGCTGGGCAATACGGCTGTCCCATCGTTTTCAGGGGGCCTACGGGTAATGCAGGGCAACTGGGCGCACAGCACTCCCAAAACTTTGAAAACTGGTATGCCAACACACCGGGACTGAAAGTAGTTGTTCCGTCTAACCCTTATGATGCCAAAGGGTTGCTCAAATCAGCCATTCGCGATGATGACCCCGTAATATTCATGGAGTCGGAACTTATGTACAGCGATAAAGGTGAAGTGCCTGAAAGTGAGTATCTGATTCCGATTGGGCAAGCCAAAACAGTGCGTGAAGGCACCGATGTTACCCTTGTTTCATTCGGTAAAATGATGAAAGTAGCCCTCAATGCCGCCGACGAAGCGGCCAAAGAAGGTATCAGTGCAGAAGTGATTGACCTGCGCACCGTTCGCCCGATTGACTATGCCGCCGTAGTGAACTCGGTAAAAAAAACCAACCGATTGGTGATTATAGAAGAAGCATGGCCGCTGGCATCTATTTCTACTGACGTAGGTTTTCAGGTGCAGCGCATGGCGTTTGACTATTTGGATGCCCCCGTGCTGCGCGTAAACTCTATGGACGTGCCTCTGAACTATGCTCCAACATTGATAGAAGCCGTATTGCCCAACGTGAAGCGCACTATGCAAGCCATCAAATCGGTTTTATACCGTAACTAAGGCATAAAAGCATGTAGCCTGCTCATAAAAACTCTGTCAAAGTCCCGAATTTTGGCAGAGTTTTCTTTTTATGGCCATATGCGGATGTTTCTGAAAGTCATTGTTATACTCCTGCTGTCGGTGGCGGCATTGCTGAGTTTTTTTGTGCTGTATTTTCGCTATCAGTTGCAAAAGCATCGGCAGCCCGTACCCATTTATCAGGCATTTCCCTTACCCGATGCGACACGCACGGTTATGATTATATTTGCGCATCCCGATGATGAAATAGCCATTGCCGGAACGCTTGCCCAAATGAAGCAACAACGCAATTTGCAGATAGTAGGCGTTTACCTCACCGCCGGTGAGGCAGGCAAAACGGGCGGACTTGTTCCCAAAGAAAAATTGGCAGAAACCCGCACCAAAGAACTGCAACAGGCAGGGGGAATTCTTGGCTTTCGGCAGCTCGAAATGCTGGGATTCCCCGATAGCGGTTTGAAAAACACTTCGCCCGATACGGTAAAAGCTGCCCTGCTGGCTGCAATTAAACGCTATCGGCCGGAGGTCATTATTTCTTTTGATGACAAAGTGGGGCTGTATGGCCACCCCGACCACCTGCATACAGGCCAATGGGTGCTGGAGTTGTGCCGACAGCAAGCCGACTCTGCAAACTTTCCCGTACAGCAACTGTACTGCCCTACGCTGACCGACGGCATGATTGAACTTGCGATGACTATTTCGCAAACTTTCAAACGAAATTATCCGCAAGACCCTGCCAAAAGACTTCCGCCCCCCGATTTTGGCATCCATGTCAGCCAACAGGGCGAGCAGAAATTACAGGCTATTCGGGCACACCGCACCCAGAAACACATCTTTGATGATGTTTTTCCTTTTCACGACCGCATCAGTCCGCGATGGTACTTCCGACTGTTTGGCAAAGAATACTATGCACTCATCTGGAAAAAATGACAGACACGCATCATACCTCCCGCTGCATTGCCCATTTTGATTTGGAATCCTTTTTCGTGTCGGTTGAGCGGCTGAAAAATCCTGCACTTATAGGGAAGCCCGTTATCATTGGCAGCAAGGAGGAGCGCGGTGTAGTTTCTTCGTGCAGCTACGAAGCCCAGCAATACGGCGTACACTCGGCAATGCCCGGAGTGCAGGCTTACCGCCTTTGCCCGCAAGGTATCTTTGTCTGCGGCAGTATGAGCGATTACAGCCATTACTCGCGCATGGTGCGAGATATTATTGCTGCCGAAGCCCCCGCTTTTGAACAGGCTTCCATTGACGAGTTTTACCTCGATTTGAGCGGCATGGAGCGATTTTTCCACCCCGTGGAATGGACGCAGCGCATTATCCGCGAATGGGTCTGCCAATTTCCTGCGGCATGGCAAAAAGCAAAACTGTGGCAAAAGTTGCCACCGGACAGGCAAAACCTAACGGCGAAAAATTTATTCCTGCGGGCGATGAAAAGAGTTTCCTTGCTCGGCTGCCGATAGACAAACTGCCTTTTTTGGGTGGAAAAATAGGCGAGCAACTGCGCAAGATGGGGTATTACTACCTGCACGACATCCAGCAGGCAGCCCCCGAACACTCGCAGCAATTCTTGGGTAAACATGGGCAATCTGTTTGGGAGCGTGCCAACGGCATTTGCCACAGCCAAGTGGCCGCCTACGACGAGCACAAATCCATTTCCAAAGAACACACTTTTGAGAAAGACCATACTGACCTGCGGCTGATAGATACGATGTTGAAGGGCATGGCAGAAAAACTGGCCTTCGAACTGCGGTGGGCAAAACTGATGACAGGCTGTGTAGCGGTCAAAATTCGTTACATGGGCTTTGATATGCACACCAAGCAGTTAACTATTCCCTACACAACCGATGATTTTCGCCTGATGACGGTTGCCACACAACTGTTCCGGCAGTTGTACAACGGTAAACCCCTTCGGCTGATTGGCTTGCGGTTTAGCAACTTGATGGAAAGCAACCTGCAAACCAATTGGTTTGAGGACAATATCAAGAACAGCAAACTGTATGCGGCGCTTGACCGCATCAAAGAGAAGCACGGGCAGGCGGCGGTTAATCGTGCTTCGGGCTGGATGCGCCAAACTCCCGAAAGCAGCATGCCCAACTTCTTTCAGGTTTCGGATGAAGATTCATCAATAGAGTAGCATACGCATCTGTTTGCGGTTTTCCACTTGTTGCAGGTTGAGCAGCAAATGCAGCCGCAAACCTATAAGGGCTGTATTCAGGTTGAGCCGCCGTTCGGGTTCTATCACGTTGCCGTTGGCATCAAAGCGCCCGAGCGCAATGAAATACTCCGTGCTTTGTGCAAAAAATACTCCTATGCTGTAATTTTCTTTCGGAAACCACGCCAATTCGGCTTGTGCCCGCGTTCGGTCAATAGTACGCAGATAGATGTCGCTGCGTAGGAAAATGTTGGCCTGATAGCTGAGAACAGGGCGAAGGATGGATTGCGTACCTATCGAAAAATTGCGTGCAATACCTGCCGTCAGCCCGAAAACATGGTAGTAATCCCTTCGGGAGGGAGCACCTATCAGGCGGACAAGGTCGCTTTGCAAAGTATAAGAGGCCTGTTTCAGCAACTGCCATTTACCGATTTGACCCGTGTGGCTGCCGTTCAGGCTGTATGAAAATTGGTTCAAGTCGTTGCCCGGCAACGAAGGAATGACACTGATGCCGGCAAACCAGTGGCGTGTCAGACGTTGTTCATAACCCAACACCGCCGAAAACCCCTTTTGGTTAAGAGCCTGTTGCATCTGTGCGTATAAAAAACTACCGCTTTTTTGGTAATGTTCGGCGTTGGCGGTGGCAAAAAATATGGGCATTTCAGCCCAACTGCGTACCAAAGGCAGATTGGGCTGTGCCTGTATCACTACGATGGGCAGTAAAACAACTGCCGCAAAGGCAGCAAACGGCTTAAAGCACATTGTTGAGTTGCTCTTTAATTTTCTCGAGTTCTTCTTTCATCGCAACCACTAACCGTTGTAAAGCTGCGTCGTTTGCCTTAGAACCAATAGTGTTGATTTCCCGTCCCATTTCTTGTGCGATAAAATTGAGTTTTTTGCCGTTGGAAATGGGCTCCTCCATCACCTCCAAGAAATAATCCAGATGGCTTTTTAAGCGCACTTTTTCCTCGGCGATGTCCAATTTTTCGGCATAAAAAAGCAATTCCTGCTCAAAGCGGTTTTCATCAAACGCCTTTTTCTCAATCAGTTCGCTGACCTGTTGCCTGATTTTTTCGCGGATGTGTGCCATTCGCTTCGGGTCTTTCGCATCAATGGCTGCCAACTGGCTGCGAATGGCCGCTATACTGCCTTTCAGCATCTCTTCTAGCACCTTTCCTTCCTTTGTGCGGAAGGCATCGCACAGGGCGGTTGCTTGGCTGATACCTTCCCAAACCGCTTGCCATTCGCTTTCGGAAGCAGGTGCGGGGTTGGCCTGTTCGTAGGCATCGGGCATGGCGAGCGCCAACCGCAGTAAATCGGAACTGTCTGCTTCCAGCAGCTTGGCCGTTTCTTTCAGGTCGTGATAGTATTGTGCTACCAGCAAACGGTTGATTTTGACACGCCCTTCAGCCTCGGTTTTGCGTATGTAATTAACCACCACACTGATTTTCCCGCGCTCCAACTGTTGAGCGATGTAGTTGCGAATCTCAATTTCTTTATCGGAAAAAATGTGGCCGATTTTTGTAAAAAGGTCTAAACTTTTGGAATTCAGCGATTTAACTTCTACTGTCAGGCTGTGTTGGTCGTTGTCGGTTTGTATGGCACCGTAGCCGGTCATGGATTTAATCATCGGGTATAGCTGATTTCTTTTGCTGTGATGTCTTTTGTCCACTGCTCTTTACCGTTGTAGTCAAACACACGGATAGTCATTTTGCGGTCGGTGCGTGGCCCCGTAATTTCTATGGTGGCAAAATTGCGGTCATTCACCATCGTACCGGGCACACGCAACGGGTTAATGTCGGCCACATTAGTTGAAGGGCCGGCGGTCAGCGGCGAAACGGTCAGGTCATAGAGTGCGGCCATGCGGTCGTTTTCTTTGAGCATGGTCAGCTCGGTGTGGTGCCGGTCGCCGCTGATGAAGAATACGCCATTGATATGGGCATCGCGAATGGCTTGCAGCAAGCGGGCGCGCTCTTCGGGATAGGTGGCGTAATTTTCAAACACTTGTGCCGGATTCAGCACCTGACACCCGATAACTACAAATTTAAAGGTAGCATTGCTAGCAATTAGCGCATTAATCAGCCAGTTGATTTGTTCATTGCCCAGCATTTGGCGCGGCATAATGTAATTGTTGTTTGCAGTGCGGAAATAGCGGTTGTCTAAAAGGAAAAACTCTGCATCAGACCAACGGAATGAGCCGCTGATACCTTTGCCGCCCGTGCCGGGGCCATAGTTAGGGTTTGCCCAAAACAGTTTGAATGCCTCTTCGGTATAGTGTTTCAGCGCATAACTGCCATCAGAATCATTCGGGCCAAATTCGTGGTCATCCCAAATGGCATAGTGGTGTACCGAACCTAACAGCGGTTGCATTTCTTTGTTGGAACGCGTGTGCGTATTGCGGTACAATATACCTGTTCTTGAATCAAAATCGGGTTCGCGCAGGTACACGTTATCGCCACCCCACATCATAAAGTCGGGCTTTTGTTCATAAATTTTAGTGAATATACCATAATGATTGCCATAGGCTCTGCCCGGGCGGTCGTTGATGGAGTCATTGATATGATTGCAACTGCCCAGCGCAAACTTGAAAGCAGGAGGGTCAGTGCGGTATTGCCACAAAACCTGACTCTGAAACTCCAGCGGATAGTCGCGTGGTACTTTTTTGCCGTTGATGAACAGTTCGTAGGCGTATTTTTTGCCCGGTTGCAACTCATCGGCAATGAGTTTGGCCGTATAGGCTTCCGATTTTTTGGTGTTGTAGCTTTCGGTGCGGTAGCGTTTCTGAGGGGCAGCTTTGTCCCAGTACTCAAAATAAACGGTAGCAGGTGCGGTAGTTTGTACCCACAAAGCCGTTTCGTTCATGGCCGAGTAGCCCACCATAGGGCCTGACTTTAGCAAAGTAACATTCTGTGCAAAGGCAACAGCGTTCAGTAGCAAGTAGGTAAACAGTGCGGAAAATAAATGCTTCATTGCAATTGGGATGTGAAAAATTAATCGTCTAAATGTAATGAGGTATTTGCCGGCAGATATGGTAATTTGTTGCAGCTATGCTGCCAAATCAACAGAAACAGTTAAATTAGCAACCATATGAATGATGCAAATATAGATTTTTATCGGCGGATAGGCGCAAACAAGTTACGTGAAATGGCCGCTTTGCAAGGGCTTTCACAAGGACCTGAAATACCGCTGTTAATGCCGTACATACAAAATACAGACCTGCTGATTGAAATCGGTGCAGGCTACGGAAGGATAGTGAAAGCCTTGAGAGCCAATGGTTTTAAGGGGCGGATTGTTGCGCAGGAACGTTGCCCCGAGCTGTGTCGCGTGCTGCGGGAAGACTGCGGCGACGATGCCGAAATATTTGAAGCCGACATTAAATGCAGGCAATATCCGCAAAGTCCAGATGCGTTGTTGTGGATGTGGTCGGGTATTTTAGAGTTTACGCCTCAGGAACAGCAGGCAGTTATCAATCAACTTTTTCATCACCTGAACCCGGGCGGCATATTGGTAATTGAAATTCCGCGCGAGATACGCTACATAGGCAAACCCGTAGATGAGCGCAAAATTGTGGTTGATACCGAATGGGGGAGAATAGATGCTTATTTGCCTTCGGAGGAGGAACTGCTTGCCTATAGCAAAAATGCAGGTTTTAACCACCTGCAAACCATTCATTACCAAACCGATAGCGGATTGAAGCGCAGTATGTATATTTTTGGGAAAAATTAATCAGCCTTTTTTCTTGAGCAAATAGCGATACAGTGCCATTACTTGCATGGCCGCATCGTCCCAGCTCATTTTACCGATAGTACGGCGGTTTTCCTCGGAAAGTACCTGTGCCAGTGCTGGATTGTTGAGTAAGGCAAGGATGTAATGTGCGAAACGGTCGGTATCCCAGTAGTTGGCTTTGAGCACAAAATCCAGCACTTCGGCAACTCCCGACTGTACGGAAATAACCGTAGGCACTCCGGCCAGACCTGCTTCCAGCGCAGAAAGCCCGAAAGGTTCAGAGGCGGAAGGCATGAAGTAAACGCTTGCCGTGCGCATCAGCGCCGCCACTCGGTCGGGGCTTAGAAAGCCCGCCAAAATGAAATTGGCACCTATACCCCGATTGACCACTTCTGAGGCCAGCCAATTTGACAAATCGCCCGTGCCTACTACCACAAAAACTACTTCGGGGTCTTGTGCGATGATTTTTTCGGCAGTTTCCAGCAGAAAATCAGGCCCTTTCTGATAAGTTACTCTGCCTACGAACAGCACCATTTTGCGCTTGGGAGCTTCGGGCGATATTTTGGGGGGAGCAATGGTAGTCCCTAATAAGCCCTCATCGGGATTAATCGCATTGTAAACCACATGCACCTTGCTGCCGTCTATATTCGGGTAGTACTCGGCGATGCGGTTTTTGGTATAGTGGCTGACAGGAATGACCATATCGGCCTCTGTCATACCAATGTATTCAATCTTGTAGATGGCATTTTCCGTGTGGCAGGCTGCCGGGCCGTAGCGGTCGGTTTCCAGCGAATGGATATGGGCAACCAGCGGGATGCCCAACTTGCGTTTCAATGCTACGCCGGCTTGTATGGTCAGCCAGTCGTGTGCATGGATAATGTCAAAAGTTCTGCCTTCCACTAATTGCAACACGGTTTGTGTGAAGGTGATGACTTTTTCCATCGTATTGTCGCCGTAGGCTTTGCCCGAAGCAAACAGGGTGCGGATTTGTCGAGCGCTCATTTTATTGTTTGCCGCCTCATTTTCGGCAAGTTGAGTCGTTTCTTGGGGCGCGAGCAGTTCGGGGGAGTCATCGGTTTCCACCATCACCGTCCGCCTCACGGGCACGGGGTAGGGGCTGAGTTCGGTGGTAATGAGCATAACTTCTGCAAAAGCACCGTAGGCAGTCGCCTTGCCGGGCAAGTCTGTTGCAATGGCTTGATCTGTTGCCATGCGATTAATGGCAAGTGTTTCAAAGCCCTCGGGCATTGCTGCCTGTTCGTGCAAATAAGGCACTATCACAGTCAGGTCTGCATATTTGCTGATAGCTTTTGCCAACTGATAGGTAGCTAGCCCCAGCCCTCCTGAAATAGCCGGCGCAAATTCCCAGCCGAGCATCAATACCTTTGGTCGCACCACAGTGTTTGCAGGAATAGTTTAGATTACTACTGAATTAATTACCGATGCAAATAACGCATATTTCACCGAAAAACCGACAGATTGCGGTTACTTAGTCTTGTTTTTCGGCGCGTTCGCGCATTTGTTGCCGCCATTTGGCCTGTGTGCGCTGGCTGATGCCGATGCTGCTGAGTACCCCATTGACCACAATGCGTCCCCAATAAGAAAACAGCGATTTTTCGGGCTCGCGTGCTTGGGCTATGTAGCCGCTTTTGCCTTTGTAGAGTTTAATCCGTCGGTTTTTGTTGCGAATCAGTGTGTTGGCAAGCATGGTCAGCAGCGGGCTATTTTTGGTAATAATCTTGTCCTGACCGGTAGTTTTTCGGCTTAATACTCTGAATTTCAGGTTTTTGTAGTAAAGCCACATTTTGCCGGAGGCTTGGTCGCGGTCTGCCGTTACCATCATGCTGCCGTTATTGATTTGCCCGCGATTAATCCGAATGCCTACCAGCGGTTCTGCCATGCCGTTGAATACAGATAAAGGAATGGTGTCAAAGGTTGCCTCAATGCGATGCATTCCTCGGTCGTTACCTGCGGCAAAATAGATGTCCAAATCCATTTCGCCTCGGCCTTCTGGGGCTGCATTCAGGCGCAAATAGACGCTTTCGGCGGGGGCAGGGCGGTTGTTCAGCCCATAGAGGTAGCCGCTGATGTTTTGCAAACTGAACGAGGCGATTTCGTGGCGGCGCGTTTTCTCTCGGTAATACAGGTTGCCGTTGAGCAACTTTATTGTATCTATGCGCACAGGCAGTGCCATTTGTTTGAATTTTTCTAACGGAAAGAGGCGGTCTTCTTTCAAATGCTGCATGTTTTTGTCCAGAAACACATGGCTGCTTACGCCGTTTAACACGGCAGATGTAGCAGCAAAACCTTGACCGGCAAGCAGTTTTTGCCATTGCGGCGCATAGACAATTGCCCGATGCGCCTGATAGGTATTGTAACTCCGCTGAAACGGATAGCGTCGGTAAAACTCTTCCACAGACATAGCGGGGCGAAAACTGACGGAGTCTGCGTGCAGTTGTTGTGTAACGGGCTCATAAAATAATGTGCCGACTTGTAGCAGGTCGCGTCCGTTGGGCAACAACCATCGCAGATTGCCCACATGCACACGAAAAAATGGCTGCTGATTATCGGTAAAAGGTTGTTCTAAGCGCAGCAGATGGATGTCGGCACTCAGTTGCTCGCCGCTCAGGCGGGTGCGCCGAATATCTACGCTGCCAATGCGCGGATGTGCAATGGGCGGGAGTGATTGCCGTACTGAATCGGGATGCAGGCGGATTGCCCCGTCGGCAAGCACAAGGTTGCCAACTACGGGCAGGCTGTTTGGCAGCCATTCTTTATTGGGTAATGCCAGTGATGCCTGTTGAAAAGTGCCGTCAAAGTCCTTGTGTATCAGTTGCAAATCGCTGAATGTAAGCAGTTGCGCGGCAGTATCTGCCAGATGCGCTTCCGAAAAGTGAAGTTCAACAGGTTGCAGCCGAATTGTTGCCAACCCTGCTCGAAAAGCATTGATTTGATGAATGGCCACAGCCGAAGGACTTATGCACAACCCTGCCAGTTGGCCGTGTAACTGTTGTACTTGCAAACGACTAGCGGGTAAATCCAAACCAAAACTATCGCTTGTTACCGTCAGCGTATCTATACGGAGGCTGTCAAAAAAAGAGGGGGCTGTCTGCAATGCCCTGCCGATGAAATAACCGTTGAGTTGTTGAACCTCTAAGGTGTTAATTTTCAGGTGTTTATTGCTCCATGCGGCAGCATCCCAACCGCACACGGACAGCTTTTGCAAAGCAACCAAAGCCGAATCGCTGCGGGTGGTATTGAGTGTAAATCGATGCAGTAAAATACTGCCGTCTTCAGTATCTATCAGCGGAAGGTGAGCGGCAAAACGGTAGCCTGCCCAAGTGCCTTGCAGCGCGGTCGCCTCCTGACGTATCACCGGCAGCGAATCGGGTTGAAAAAACAACGTACCATTTATGCCCCACAATTCTGCCATATCTCCTGCTTGCCCTTTAAGGGTCAATGAGGATTGCGCGGTAACAATTGTTCCCCGTAAGTTGCGAGCAAATGACTGATAGGCCGATTGTCCGCGCCCTATGAGCAATTGCAAATGCGCATCCGTCAGTCGCAATGTATCAAATACAGGCTGCAGCTCTTTGCTCGTCAGGTCTTTAATGAGCAGGTTTTTCAGCAAAAATTGGCGAATAGAACCTGCTATCGGCGCAGTTTCCGCGGTTCGCGGAGCAATGACTACGCCCTTGCCATCAGCCTGCAACAGCCCTTTGTGGGTGCGTATGTGCATGTCTGCCGATTGCAGATTTTGGTGTTCGTTTTGCCAAATGGTTTCACGAACGAAAAGGTCGGCGGTTGCCTGTGGCAGTTGTTCTGCCCACAAAGACGGACTGTCGGACAAAGAAAGCCTCCGCATATGCAAGCGACAACCTTTCAGGTGCAGACTCTGCCCTGTGCCGGTTAGCAATACATCCCCTTCGGTTATTCGGAAATCATCTATCAGGATGCTTTTGATTTTGCGTAGTTTGTTGCTTTTTGGTTTGGGTTCTTGTCGGCCTGCAAGGGTTATCTGTCGACGAACGGCAGGTCTTATCAAATGTACATACTGAAAATCAGGTACTTCTTCGGTGGCAAGTTGCTCCCAGCGATACAATCGGGCTGCCAGCGAGTCAGTACTGAACTGCTTGTAGAATCGGTCGCCGTACCATTGTTTGAAAGCGATGCCTGAAGCGTGCACCTCTGCCGGATGCGATGTGAGTTTAAAATAACGCATCTGCACCATGTAGAGGCTGTCTCCGAAAAAAAAGCGCTGGTTGTGCAGTGTTAATTCTGCATTGCGCAGAGCAGGAAAACCGGCAGTTTCAGAAGTATCGGGCACGGCAAAAGCGAATGAATCCAGCGCGAAATCTACTTGTGGCAACAGTAACTTGGGTTGCTTGCCTTCGTTTAATACAAATGCCCCCTTAGCAAGCCTGCATTTTTCTATGGCGACGCTGTCAAAAATTGCCGCCATGATTTTCAGAAAAGTGCGGTCTGCCTGCCAAGACTTACCCGCAGACTTTTTGCTTTTGCGAGTCGCCCGTGCAATGGCAATATCTGGCTGTTGAATATTTAAATTTTTGATAAGCAATTTGTTATCATTGTAAGCAATGGCGAAGTCTACCCCCTGAAAACTTAATTCGGGTACACTCATTCGGTAAGCATTTTCGGAATCGGACAAACCGTTGCGGGGCAATAAACGAAAATTGCGGAAGGTAATAGCCGCCTTTTGCGTACTGATTTCCAACTTGTCAAAAGTAAACGCATGAAGGCTGTCCGGTAACATAATTTCCTGACCGTCAATGCTTAGGTCAAAACCATCGGCATAGAAAATTTTCTTTTTGTTGTGTGCGGAGGCAGAGTCAATAACCAGATTTTGCAATACGAAATTGACGTGCCGCAGTTGGTAGTCGGACGTGCGGTTTGCGCCATGGTGCACAAAAGCAAGCGAAGCCTGATACAAGGCAAAGTGGCGAATTTGAAACTTGTCTAAATAGTTTCTGATGAGCAGGTACAGATTGCCTGTTTGGCGAGAGAAAGTAAACCCCTTTTGTTCGCGGTCGGCGAAGTTTTCTACTTTTATTTCAGGTTTGATAAGCGTTAAGCCTATAATTTTCAACTCTTTGGTGAAATAGATTTGCCACAGGCTTTCTGTTTCTAATGAAACCGATTTGACACGAAGCCCGTAACGGTTAATGGTGGTGCTCGAGTCCTGCTTATGAGGGAAAATAGCCAGCCCGCTGAGCTGTAACCTGTTTTTTAATACCTCAAACTGCAAATCCTCATAGCTTACGCCATAATTACCCCGTGTTTCTTGTACAATCAGCGCTACGATTGCCTGTCCCAGCAGTCGGTCGGTGTAAGATTGTATCCATTTTGCAACAAGAAAAGCAAGCGAAAAGACCACCAGAGCTGCTATCATCCGAAAGCGCTTGCGTTTCCTGAATAAGTACATAAAGCCCGAGTAGCGAATCATAGCTGTAAAATAAACTGCTTCATACTGCAAGTAGCAATTCTAAAACTTGTGCGAGGGTGTATTTTTTGGGAAATACCCCCACAAATTAAAAATACATTGCCACGAATACAAAGGTTAAATTTTAAGTTTAAAATTGAGTTTTTAAATATCTGTAAATCAATAGTTTAATATTAAAAGTTTTAATTTTTCGCAAATTAAAAAAGCTAATACAGAGGCAATAAAAAGGTTATTTTTAGTATAAAAGTGGCGTTAAAACTGCAATTGTGGCATCAAAAGAGCAAAAAGTGGTAAAAAGTGGTAAATTGTGGTTGATTTTTAAGAACGAATTCTTAGCTTTGTCTTAAAAAGTTCAAGTAATGCTTTAAGTGCAAAAAAATGCCTGCATTTAGTGGCGAATACGAATGTAAGTTAGATGCCAAAGGGCGATTGGTTTTGCCAGCGAAAATCAAGGCGGCATTGCCTCCCGAATCGGCAGAAACCATCGTGCTGACGCGTGGTTTTGAGCCTTGCATCATCTTGTATTCATTGGTTTACTGGAAAGAACTTTCCGAGCGGGTCATTGCCCTCAACGAATTTGTGGAAGAATACCGCACGTTCCAGCGGAATTTCTTTCGGGGCAATACCGAAGTGGAGTTGGATTCGGCAGGGCGTTTTTTGGTACCGCGTACCATGTTGAAGTATGCCAATATTGAGAAAGACGCTATTGTAGTCGGTGCGGGCAATCGCGTAGAAATTTGGCAACCCGATGCATACGAGGCCGCGCTGGTGCAGGACTCCAAGCAGTTTTCGCAAATGGCAGAGCGAGTTTTTGGTAGGGAGGGTAATTTATGAGTGAATATCATATTCCGGTGCTTGTGCAACCAAGCGTGGAGGCATTGGTTACTGACCCGAACGGCACTTATGCAGACTTTACTTTTGGCGGCGGCGGCCACAGCCGAGCGATTATTGAAAAACTTGATAAGGGGCGGCTTTTCGCTTTTGACCAAGACCAAGACGCAGCAGAACAGGCAGCGAAAATCAACTTTGAAGGTTTTACCTTCATTAAATCTAATTTTCGTTTTGCCAAACGTTACTTAAAGGTCTATGGCGTAACAGCATTAGACGGCATTTTGGCTGACTTGGGTGTCTCTTCGCACCAGCTCGACGAATCAGAACGGGGCTTTTCCATCCGATTTGATGCGCCGCTGGACATGCGAATGGACAGAGAACAACCCGTTTCGGCAGCCGATATAATTGCTAATTATGATGCAACGGCACTGCATAAAATGTTAGGGCGCTATGGCGAAGTAACCAACGCCAAAACACTGGCAGAAGGCATCGTTTCGGCAAGGGCGCGCAAGCCCATTCAGACCATTAACGATTTGCTGGCAGTATTGGAAAAATTTGCCCCCCGATTTAGGAAGTACAAGTATTACGCACAAGTTTTTCAAGCGTTACGCATTGAGGTGAACGATGAAATGGGGGCATTGCGCGACATGCTCCATCAGGCAGCAGAGTTGCTCAAACCGGGTGGCAGGCTTGTAGTGCTTTCCTATCATTCGCTGGAAGATAGATTGGTAAAAAATTTTATTAACAAAGGAAAATTTGAAGGAGAAGTAGAAAAAGATGTTTACGGAAATGATATTAAACCATTCAAAGCACTTAACCGGCAGATAATACAACCTTCGGAAGAGGAAATAAAAATGAATAATCGCGCCCGTAGTGCAAAAATGCGTGTCGCAGTTAAGATATAATTTGCGGATGGTGCTTATAGCATTTGTATGAACAAATAAGAAAATTAGAGCATATGGCAGTAGCAGTAAACAGGCCAAAAAGGCAACGGCAAGGCACTCAGGGTAGCCTATTTGCGCAAATGCAGGCGGTGAAATTAGGGAAACTTTTCAGAGGGTGGATGGGCTATTTTTTACTCATCGCCTTGTGCGGGCTTCTTTACATCGCCAACATGCACTATGCCGACCGAAGTGTACGGACACTGAATCGTTTACGCAAGGAGGTGGCCGAGTTACGTACCGAATATACCATGCTTCGTGCACAATTCATTTTGGGCAGTAAACGAAGCATTATTAAGACAAAGGTTAATCAATTGGGATTGACCGAAAACGAAAAGCCCGCCTATGAACTGGCGGCCGATAAGTAGCGATAAATCTACCCCTTATTGTTGTACTGCTTCAACCCAATTAACCAAATAAATATGTTTCAAAACCGACCAAGACCTGACAAAGGCCTGACGAATTTTCGTACTTTTAAAAACAGGAAAAAGTGAGCAAAAGCATTCGCAATTCTATTTTGTCGCGTGTACGCCTTGCCTTTTACGGTATGGTGGGTATTGCGGCCCTCGTCCTGTTTAAAATTCTGGTGATTCAGGTTTGGCAGGGCGAACTTTGGGAGAAAAAGGCTCATGAAAACGGCGTATCCTTCCAGACCATTAAAGCCAACAGAGGCAATATTCTGGCAGATGACGGCAGCCTGCTGGCAACCAGTTTGCCCTACTACCGCCTTGCCATTGACCCCTATTTTTCCAAAGATACCGTTTTCAACCAGTATGTAGATACACTGGCTGCGCTGTTGGCACAGCGATTCGGAGAAAAGTCAAAAGAGCAATGGGTAAAGGAACTCAAAATAGCACGTGCAGACAAAAAACGTTATAAAATTTTGACCAAAGAACCTTTTGACCATTTACTGAAAGATGAAATCAGTGTTTGGCCAATGGTTAGCATGGGTAAAAAGGCCGGCATTTTCTTTGAAAAAACAGAGCACCGTTTCCGTCCTTTTGATAATTTGGCACGCCGTACCATCGGTTTTGTACAGCAAGACAGCGGCAGAAACGTTTTCGGGCGCGGTTTAGAGTTCAGTTTTCAGCATGTGCTGGCCGGACGCGATGGGCAGGCGATTTTCCAAAAAGTGGGTGCTGAACAGTGGAAACCTATCAACGACGGCTCCTACATCCGCCCCGAAGACGGATTAGATATTCAAACCACCATCAATGTGGACTTGCAGGCACATGCCGAGCAGGCATTGCAAAAAGTGTTGGCTGCCAAAAATGCTGACTTTGGTTCAGTCATAGTCATGGAAGTTAAAACGGGCGCCATTAAGGCTATCGTCAATTTGAGCAAAGATAAAAAAGGACAGTTTGTAGAAGATAATAACTATGCAATTGCAGGCCTTGCCGAGCCGGGTTCAACTTTTAAAATTGCTACCATGGCAGCCTTATTGGAAGAAGCCAATATCAACCTTGATGACACTGTTCAAACGGGTAATGGCATCTATCGATTCTACGAGGATGCCGTTATGACGGATACCAAAAAAGGAGGCCACGGTCGGCTGACCGTTAGGCAGGTATTTGAGCTGTCCTCCAACATTGGTACGTCTAAGTTGGTTTTTAAGTACTTCCGCAAGAATCCTGAAAAGTTTGTGGCGTATTTAGATAAGTTTGGGCTTACGCAAAAGTTGGATTTTCAGATGCTGGGCGAGCCTGCACCATTTGTAAAACGCCCGAGCGACCCTACATGGAGCGGAGCTACATTGCCTTGGATGTCTATTGGTTATGAGTTGAAATTAACGCCACTGCATACGCTGACTTTTTGCAATGCCCTTGCCAACGACGGCTATATGGTAAAGCCGTACATCGTCAAGCGCGTGCTGAACGGCAACAACGTAGTGAAAGAATTTGAAACGGGTGTCAGAGGTAGCAGACTCGTATCTGCTAATACGGTGGCCAAGATGCGCGAGTTGATGATAGGCGTAGTGGAAAACGGTACGGCCAGAAGTATTCGCAGCGAATATTTTAAAATGGCAGGTAAAACAGGTACTTCCGAAAAAGTAGTGGGCGGCTCTTACACCGAACAACACTACACCTCTTTTGTAGGCTATTTCCCTGCCGAAAACCCCATATACAGCTGTATAGTCATTGTGGATAATCCTGACGGAGGCTATGGCGGAACAGCTGCCGCACCCGTATTTCGGGATATTGCCGACTTTGCATATTCGCAGCGCCTGACCCGTGAGCTGACTACCGATGCAAAAATAGCAGACGCATTGCCGTCTGTTCCTAAATCGGCGTATCAGGCCGACCTCAACTTGCTAACAGAGAAATTCGGCATTAAAAAAACAGTACAAACAAAAGAACCGTGGGTATATGTACGCACTGCCGGCGATACATTGAAAATGTTAGGACATAAAATGGGAGCCCATGTAGTGCCTAATGTTGTAGGAATGACCATGCGTGATGCTGTCTATATATTAGAGAATAAGGGCTTCAAAGTGCTTTTCACCGGCAAAGGCAAAGTAAAACAGCAGTCCGTATTGGCAGGAACTAAATTTAATAAGGGAGACAGAATACTCTTGCGGCTGGGCTAATTTTTGCGGTATATTGGTCAATTTTTCACTCAAAAACTATTTAACAATGAAAAAGAAACTCATTTTTACACTCGTATGGTTGGGCTTATCGCTCGGGCATGCTTTTGCCGCAACAGCGCCAAAGGCAATGAACGTACAAGTGGAGAAAGCCAATGCAGCTAAGACACAAATTGAACAATTGATGCAGCCGCAGGCCCTGACAGAGGCTAAGTCTGATAAGCGCAAGTTCCGCCTGATTGAGAAAGCACAACAACAAATGGATAAGTTGGTGGAAAAAATGCGCAAAGTAAAGCGTCCCGCAGATGACCTCAGTGGCCTGCTGACTACCATCGGCATCATCCTGATTATTGTCGGTTTAGTGGGTATTATTCTGAGCGTGCTGGTCATTGGCGGCGGTTATCCTGCCGGCGGTGGTGCATTGTTCTTAGGCTTGGTGCTGTACCTGATTGGCAAGTACGCGCTGTAAAGAGGATATTTTGAACTTACTGACTAAACCTGATGGGTTTTCAAAACTCGTCAGGTTTAGCTACAAAAACTAAGGTGATTGACATATACACAAACTTTTGACGACTATTAAAACTTTAGTTGATATACTGACCGCCGTTACGCCCCTGCAAGTACAGGGCAACACTGCCGTTCCTATCGGGCAAATTGTTTTTGATTCCCGAAAAGTGGCAGCGGGCGATGTTTTTGTGGCGATAAAAGGCACACAATCCGACGGGCACGCCTTTATTCCAACGGCAATGGAGCGCGGTGCAGCGGCTATTGTATGCGAAACCCTTCCCGAAACGGAAGCTGACAATTGCTGCCTTGTGCAAGTAGCCAACAGTGCCGAGGCACTTGGCAAATTGGCAGCGGCTTACTACGATTTCCCTTCCAAAAAGCTGAAACTGACAGGTATTACGGGCACAAACGGCAAAACCACTACCGTAACGCTCTTGCATCGGCTTTTCACCAAATTAGGCTGTAAAGTCGGGCTGATTTCCACCATTCGCAACCTGATTGGCGAAACGGAAATCCCCGCTACACATACCACACCCGATGCCGTGTCGCTCAATGCGCTGCTGGCGCAGATGGCGGCAGAGGGTTGTACACATGCATTTATGGAGGTGAGTTCCCATGCGCTGGTGCAATACCGCACTGCCGGGCTGACCTTCACGGGAGCGATTTTTTCCAACATCACCCACGACCATTTGGATTACCACGGTACGTTTGATGCCTATATCCGCGCCAAAAAAATGTTTTTTGATGGCTTGGACAAGAATGCTTTTGCACTGATTAATAAGGATGATAAACGCGGCGCGGTGATGGTGCAAAATACCGCAGGCAAAGTGAACACCTTTGCTCTGCATTCACCTGCCGACTTCAAAGGCAAGGTGCTGGCAAATACCGTTCGCGGGTTGCAAATGGAAATTAACGGCAGGCAGGCATGGTTCCGCCTCATAGGTGATTTCAACGCCTACAACCTGCTGGCTATTTACGGCACTGCCATTTTGCTCGGAGAAAAACCCGAACCCGTTCTGACCATCCTCAGCGATTTAGACAGTGCGCAAGGGCGCTTCGACCGCATGGTGGCTGCCAATGGCACTACTGCGATTATTGACTACGCACATACGCCCGACGCGCTGAAAAACGTTTTACAAACCCTTCAGTCGCTGCGAGGACAAGGCAAAGAAGCGATTATCACCGTGGTAGGCTGCGGCGGCAACCGCGATGCAGCCAAGCGACCTGTCATGGCGGCAATCGCCTGCCAATTTAGCGACCGCGTGGTTCTCACTTCCGACAATCCGCGCTTTGAAAAGCCCGAGGCAATTCTGGCGGATATGGAAAAGGGTGTACCTGCCCATGCCGCCGACCGCGTGCAGGTCATCACCGACCGCAAGCAGGCAATCGCAACAGCCGTTGCCGAAGCAAAAGCAGGTGACATCATCCTCATTGCAGGCAAAGGACACGAAGACTATCAGGAAATCGAAGGCGTGAAATACCCTTTCGACGATAAAAAAATTGCAGCCGAATATCTACAAAACCTAAACTAAGCGAACAAGTGCTCTACTATCTGTTTCAATATCTGGACGAACAATTCAACCTGCCGGGGGCGGGTTTGTTCCAGTATATTTCTTTCCGGGCAGGTATGGCTGCGGTTGTTTCGCTGCTGATTGGGATGACTTTCGGCGAACGCATCATCAACTACCTGCGTCGTCAGCAAATCGGCGAAACCATCCGCGAGTTGGGCTTGGAGGGGCAAACCGAGAAAAAAGGCACGCCAACCATGGGTGGTTTGATTATTCTGGCTGCCATCCTGATTCCCGTGCTGCTCTTTACGCGCCTGACCAACGTGTACATCGTACTGCTGCTGATTACTACTGTTTTTGCAGGGCTGATTGGCTTTGCCGATGATTACATCAAGGTGTTCCTCAGAAATAAAGAAGGACTCAAAGGACGGTTCAAAATTGTGGGGCAGGTTACGCTGGGCATCATCGTAGGCACAACGCTCTACTTCAACCGCTACGTAGTTGTGCGCGATTATGACAAGCAGGTAACTACTGAAAACGTTATTTTGGCAACCCGACAAGGCAAATTTGAAGATGTAAAGTCCACCAAAACCACCATTCCTTTTGTCAAAAACAACGAGTTTGACTATGCCGACATCTGGCCTTTTGCCGATGATGCCTACCTGTGGGTGTTGTACGTAGGAGTGGTAACTTTCATTATCACGGCCGTTTCCAACGGGGCAAACATTACCGACGGCTTGGACGGGCTGGCAGCGGGAACCTCCGCCGTTATAGGCGTTACGCTGGCTGTGCTGGCATACGTTTCGGGTAATGTGATGACTGCTAAGTACCTGAACATCATGTACATACCGCATACGGGCGAGTTGAGTATTTTCTGTCTTGCCTTCGTGGGGGCGTGCATAGGTTTTCTTTGGTACAATTCCTACCCCGCGCAGGTGTTCATGGGCGATACGGGCAGCCTCATGCTGGGCGCGTTGATTTCCGTTATCTCCGTAGCCATTCGCAAAGAGTTGTTGATTCCCGTTCTGTGCGGCGTTTTTCTGGTGGAAAATCTGTCGGTAATGATTCAGGTGTCCTATTTCAAATACACCAAAAAGAAATACGGCGAAGGGCGGCGCATTTTCCTTATGTCGCCGTTGCATCACCATTTCCAAAAGAAGGGCATTCACGAGGTAAAAATCGTGAACCGCTTCCTGATTGTTCAAGTGTTACTTGCATTGTTCACGGTTATTAGTCTGAAAATCAGATAGCGATATGAAAATTGCAGTGTTAGGTGCAGCCGAAAGCGGCGTAGGAGCGGCAGTATTAGCCCGACAGTTAGGGTACGAGGTATTCGTATCCGACGGCGGCACTGTTGCCGAACGCTACCGCCGTGAGTTGCAACAACACGACATTGCCTCTGAGGAAGGCACTCATACGTTGGAGCGCATCTTGGCAGCCGACCAAATTGTAAAAAGCCCCGGCATCCCCGATGCAGTGCCCGTAGTTGCCGCAGCCCTTGCCAAGGGCATCCCCGTGCTGTCCGAAATTGAATTTGCGGCGCGTTATACCACCGCCCGATTCATTGCCATTACGGGAACAAACGGCAAAACCACTACCACGCTGCTCACGCATTACCTGATGAAAGCCACGGGGCAAAACGCCGCATTGGCGGGCAACGTAGGCGAAAGTTTTGCGCGGCAGGTGGCATTAGAGCGTTCCGAAGGCAGAAAAATTGATTGGTACGTGCTGGAAATCAGCAGTTTCCAATTGGACAACTGCTATACTTTCCGCCCCAGCATTGCCGTGCTGCTCAACATCACGCCCGACCATTTAGACCGCTACGACAACAGCATGGAACTCTACGCGGCGGCTAAATTCCGACTGTTGCAAAAAATGGAGGCGGAAGATGCCTTCGTCTATTTTGCCCAAGACCCGATTCTTGCATCGGAGTTGGCAAAGCGCAGCATCTCAGCCCGCCAATACCCCATTACCGATGCTCAATTCGGCAACGGTACACTGACCATAGGCGGCTATACCTTTGAGCGGCTGCCCTTAGTCGGTCGCCACAACATGATTAACATGGCGGTTGCCATTCAGGCGGTTCTGCTGGCAGGAGTGAGCGCAAAAGCCATTCAGGAAGCACTGCCCGGCTTTGTCAATGCCCCGCATCGCTTACAGAAAGTGCATATATATCAAGGGGTTACGTTTATCAACGATTCCAAAGCCACAAACGTGGACGCTGCCATGTACGCACTGGATGCCTACTGCGAACCTATCGTGTGGATTGCAGGCGGCAAAGACAAAGGTAATGATTACGACCTGATGCGCGACCTTGTCCGACGCAAGGTAAAAGCCCTTGTGTGCATGGGCGCAGATAACAGCAAGTTGTACCGCTATTTTGCGCCGATTGTGCCGCAAATAGCCGATACGCACAGCATGGAAGAGGCAGTGGCTGCCGCTTACCGCCTTGCCGCCCCCGGCGATGTAGTGCTGCTGTCGCCTGCCTGCGCAAGTTTTGACTTGTTCAAAAATTACGAAGACAGAGGGCTGCAATTCGCCGCTGCCTGTCGAAAGTTAGGGGAAACCATAACGATTTAGTACGCTTTGTAAACCGGACGGGTTTTTAAAACCCGTCCGGTTTGGACATAAACGAACAAAAGACATGGAAAACACAGCAAAACAAACGGCAGACGACAGCGGGCAAACCGTTGCCTTGCAGCGCAGGGTAGAGCTGAAAGACATCTTTCAGGGCGACCCGGTGCTTTGGGGGGTTGTTTTTGCCCTTTCTGTTATCGGTATTCTGCTGGTGTACAGCGCGACGGGTACGCTGGCATTCCGCCGCATGGAGGGCGATACGGAAGTCTATTTGGTGCGCCATTCGCTGTTAGTGTTGGTCGGCTTTATTGCCATGTGGTTTTGCAGCCGCATAGACTACCGCGTCTATTCGCGCCTGTCGCGGTTTGCGCTGCTGCTTTCCGTGCCGCTGCTGTTGGTTACGTGGCGCTACGGCGTTACGCTCAACGATGCGACCCGCTGGATTACGATTCCGTATTTCAACCAAACATTTCAGCCTTCCGACTTGGCAAAATTTGCGCTCATTGTTAATGTGGCAAGTATGCTGGCGAAGCGTCAAAACACCTTGCGCACCGATACGCAACGGGCTTTTACACCTATATTAATATGGTGCGGCGTGATTTGCGGGCTCATTGGTCTTTCCGACCTTTCGGGGGCAGTGTTGCTCTTCGCAACCTGTATGCTGCTTATGTTCATCGGGCGCGTGCCTTCTCGCTACCTATTCTCTTTGTTCATCGTTGGTTTGCTGGCGGGTATGTTTGCCGTAGCCGTAGGTCAGCGCGGCGAAACTGCCAAAAATCGGATTCAGGCATTCTTTAACTTGGATGATATGCCTTTCCAAGCCGAGCAATCGCATATTGCCATTGCTACGGGCGGATTCATTGGCAAGGGACCCGGGCAAAGTACCCAGCGCAACTACATTCCGCACCCTTATTCGGACTTCATTTTTGCCATTTTGGTGGAAGAATACGGATTCATTGGCGCAGTAGTGGTCGTAGGGCTTTACCTGACCTTGCTCTATCGAGGAATGTTGGCAGCTGCTAACAGTGAATTGGCATTCGGCGGACTGCTTTCAGCAGGTTTGAGTTTTAGTTTGGTCGTGCAGGCATTTGTCAATATGGGCGTTGCCGTAGGCATCCTACCCATTACAGGCTTGCCTTTACCGCTGATTAGCATGGGCGGAACGTCCATGTTATTCACCGGAATTTCCATAGGAGTAATTATTAGCGTAAGTCGAGGCGTGCGCACCATCCGACCTTTGGAGGCGCGGCAAGCAAGGTTAAGGTTTCACTAATTAATCCCGATTTCGGCAGGTGATTGCACCTTCCGAAATCCCAAATCCGAAATATAGAGCATATGCGTTTGCGAAAAGTCATCATCAGCGGAGGAGGCACCGGCGGACATATTTATCCGGCGATTGCCATTGCGCAGGCTTTGCAGCAACGCATACCCAACCTGCAACTGCTTTTCGTGGGTGCAGAGGGCAAAATGGAAATGGAAAAAGTGCCGAAGGCAGGTTATACCATCGTCGGGCTGCCGATTCGCGGCTTGCAGCGCGGGCAGTGGAAAGCCAATTTGATTTTCCCTTTCCGCTTGGCGGCAAGCCTTTGGAAAGCCCGCCGAATCTTGCGTGAGTTTCGCCCCGATGCCGTTATCGGCGTAGGAGGCTATGCCAGCGGGGCTATTGGGCAAGTAGCGGTTTGGAACAACGTGCCGATTTTCCTGCAAGAGCAAAACGCCTTTGCAGGGCTGACCAACAAGTTGTTGGCAAAATATGCGCGGAAAATTTGCGTAGCCTATTCGGGTATGGAGAAATTTTTCCCCAAAGAGCGCATCGTGCTGACGGGCAACCCCGTGCGGCAAGACATTCAACACTTGGAGGGCTTGCGCGAAAAAGCAGCGGCGCACTTCGGGCTGGCTGCCGACAGAAAAACCGTGCTGGTGCTTGGCGGAAGCCTTGGCGCACGCACCGTGAACCGCTGCATACAGAAAGAAGCTCTTCGGCTGCTTGCCGGCGGCTATCAGCTCATTTGGCAAACGGGCAAAGGTTACTACGATGCGCTGCGGGCATTGTTTCCACCGCAAAAGGGGCTGTATATCAGCGACTTTGTGTATGAAATGCACTACGCCTATTCCCTTGCCGACGTGGTTGTTTCGCGTGCGGGCGCGCTTTCGGTATCGGAAGTTTGCGTGGCGCAAAAGCCCTGCATTCTGATTCCTTCGCCCAACGTGGCGGAAGACCATCAGACCAAAAATGCCCTTGCCTTGGCAGAAAAAGGTGCGGTGCTGATGGTAAAAGACAGCGAGGCGGAGGCACTGCTGGGCGATATGCTCATGCAACTGCTGGCAGACGAAGCCAAACAGGCGGCATTAAAAAATGCCATTCGCGCATTTGCCCGACCTGATGCGGCGGCGCAAATCGCCGAAGTAATTGTAAGTGAAATTGATAAAGCGTAAAAAAAGGTGTTAGCGAACATTCGTTTTGTGTATTTCGTCGGTATCGGCGGCATCGGGATGAGCAACTTGGCGCGTTGGTGTAAAGCCAACGGCTACGAGGTTGCCGGCTATGACCGCACCGCTACCCCACTGACGGCTGCCTTGCAAGCCGAAGGCATGGACATACACTTTACGGACGATATTGCGCTGATTCCTGCGCCGTTCCTTGAAAATCCGAAGGCGACTTTGGTGGTTTACACGCCCGCCGTTCCGAAAGACCATCGGGAGTTGAACTACTTGATTGCCAACGGTTTTGACTGCCGCAAACGCGCTGCCGTGTTGGGGCTGATTGCCAATGCAATGCGCTGCCTTGCCATAGCGGGAACGCACGGAAAAACCAGCACAAGCAGCACTTTGGCGCACCTGATACACCACAGCGGCACGGACTGCGCGGCGTTTTTGGGCGGCATTACGCAAAATTATCAAACCAATTTCCTGCTCAATCGCGGGGAGGCGGCACAGGCTTGGGCAGTGGTGGAAGCCGACGAATACGACCGCTCGTTTCTGCACCTGCAACCTTTGGCGGCTGTCATCACCTCTACCGATGCCGACCATTTGGACATCTACGGCAAAGCCGACCAATTGCTGGAAAGTTTTACCGACTTTGGCAAACAGGTAAAATCGTTCCTGTTGCTGCACCGCTTGGCACAAGTGCGCGAAGCCGACTTTGCAAATACGGAAGTTTGGCGATACGACGCACAAGCCGCCGCAGGTTTGGACGTATGGGCGGAAAATATCCGCCTTGTGAACGGGCGTACCGTTTTTAATTGGGTGGTTCGCGGCGAAACGATGCTGAAAGATGCCGTGCTTGCCGTTCCGGGAATGCACAGCCTCAATAACGCGCTGGCGGCTCTTACGCTGGCTTGGAAAGTGGCACAAATTGCGCCCGAAAGCCTACGCGAGGCTTTGGCAACTTACAAAGGCGTGAAGCGTCGCTTTGAAATTTGCATAGAAACCGATGAGTTGGTGTATGTGGACGACTACGCCCACCATCCGACCGAAATAGATGCCTTCATTGCTGCCATGCGGATGCGCTACCCGAACCGCCACTTGACGGTCGTGTTTCAGCCGCATTTGTTTTCGCGTACCCGCGACTTTGCGGCGGGTTTTTCGGAAAGTTTGAGCCGTGCAGACCGCCTCATCTTGCTGCCGATTTATCCGGCGCGCGAGCTGCCGATGGAAGGCGTAACATCGGAACTGATTTTTCGCCGTGCCACCGTGCAAGACAAACACCTGATAACCGAACAGGAACTGCTGCCGATGCTTCGGCAATTAGATATTAACTTGCTGGCAACAGTCGGGGCAGGCGATATTGACCGATTCGTGCCGCAAATAACAGAGACATTCACCCTAAAAACCGTTTGACCGATGCGCAGATTCAGACTCAAAAAACGGGCAAAAATTTTACTGACAGCCATTGCCATTTTTGCGGCTGTCGGCTTTGCGGGCAGGCATTACGCCCGCGTATCCAACGGGCAGGTACTCATTCGGCTAAACTATGCCGAAGAAGGGCAACTGCTCACCGAAAGCGACATAGAAGCGATTGTGAACGACTTCCGCCGCGGCGATTCGCTGGCAACCGAGCCGGGGGCTATCAACTTGGTAGCATTAGAAAACCGCATCAGGCAATACAACTTCGTGGAAGATTGTCAGGTTTCCCGCGACCTAAAAGGTACATTAGTTATCAACGTTACGCAGCGCAGGCCCGTTGCCCGTGTAATGCGCAACAAAGGCGGCAGCTACTACATTTCCGACGAAGGCAAAATGATTCCCACTTCGGATAAGTTTACCGCCCGCGTGCCCATCGTAACCGGCGAAGGTACAGACTCTCTGTCCAATTTGGATACGCTGGTTCAGCCCTATGCCAAAGCGCTGGTAGAAGTGCTGAATTTTATTGACAAAGACCCTTTCTGGAAAGCACAAATTGCGCAAATTGATATTGACAAAGATTTACACTTGACCCTTTATCCGACTGTAGGCGAACAGTTGATTGAGTTCGGCGAACCTGCCGATGTGGAGAAGAAATTCCGACGGCTGGCTCTTTTCTACGAAAAGATTGTCCCTGCCAAAGGCTGGACGGCATACCGAAAAGTGAAGGTAGGCTTCAACAACCAAATCGTCTGCGAGTAACCCAAAATTAAACGCATGAAAAATTAATAAACATCTACCATTATGAATGACAAAATCATCGTCGGATTGGACATCGGAACAACCAAGATATGTGCCATCGTCGGTCGCTTAGATAACTTCGGCAAATTGGAAATTATCGGCATGGGCAAAGCCGAATCGCAAGGCGTGAAAGACGGCGTGGTATCCAACATCAGCAAAACGACCGTCAGCATTACAGAAGCCATTGCAGAGGCAGAAAAAAATTCGGGGATTGAAATACGTGTGGTAAACGTGGGCATTGCAGGCAAGCACATCCGCAGCTACTTGCACAAAGGCAGCATTACCCGCAGCCGCAACGACGATGAAATTACCATTGAAGACGTGAACAGGCTCACCAACGATATGTACCGCACCGTAACCACGCCGGGCAGCGAAATTATCCACGTGATGCCGCAACACTATACGGTTGATTACGAGGAAAACATCAAAGACCCCGTAGGCATGGCAGGCGTGAAGTTGGAAGCCGATTTCCACATCATCACGGCGCAAACCAATGCAGTGAAAAACATCAAACGCGCCGTAGAGCGTGCAGGCTTGCAGATTGAAAACATCATCTTAGAGCCGTTGGCATCCAGCCTTGCCGTTTTGAGCGAAGAGGAAAAAGAAGCGGGCATTGCCATTGTGGACATGGGCGGCGGCACTACCGACATTGCCATTTTTCACGACGGCATCATCCGCCACACTGCCGTAATTCCGTTTGGCGGCGAAATTATCACCAGCGACATTAAGCAGGGCTGTTCGGTCTTGGAAAGTCAGGCAGAGCAACTCAAAGTGTTCTTTGGTTCTTCGCTGCCTGCTGCTACGCCCGAAAATGTGATGGTGTCTATTCCGGGGCTGCGCGACCGTCCGGCAAAAGAAATTTCGGTGAAGAATCTGGCGCGGATTATTGAAGCCCGCGTAGAGGAAATTGTGGAAATGGTTTATCTGGAAATTGTCCGTTCGGGCTATGCCAACAAGTTGGCAGGAGGTATCGTGCTAACAGGCGGCGGAGCTATGTTGCAAGGCATCCGCGAACTGTTTTCGCTGAAAACGGGCTTAGATACGCGCATCGGCTATCCGAACGAACACCTCGGCAAAAGCAAACACGAAAACGTGAAAAGCCCGATGTTTGCTACCTCCGTCGGTTTGGTGCTGGCAGGCTTTATGACCATAGACGAGCGCGAAGACAACTATCTGAAGAGCCCGAAAATCAGCGGTGTGGAAGGCTACTCTTATCGCAGCGGCAGCAGCCGCCCTTCCGCTTCCAGTTTCTTTAGAGACATCCTTCAGAAAACCAAAGACTTGCTGATTGATGACTTTGATGACGGTAAATATTAATCCCAGCCTTTCACACCAAACAACATACAACTATGAAAGAACTCAGATATGAATTTGATATGCTCACCAATAACGATTCCATTATTAAGGTAATCGGTGTGGGCGGTGGCGGCAGCAATGCGGTAAACCACATGTATCGTCAGGGTATTCGCGGCGTAGATTTCTACGTTTGCAATACAGATGTTCAGGCGTTGCAACTCAGCCCCGTACCCAACAAGGTACAGTTGGGTGCTAACTTGACCGCAGGGCTGGGCGCAGGTGCAAACCCCGAAAAAGGGCGCAATTCTGCCATTGAAAGCAAAGACGAAATCCGCAAGATGCTGACGGGCAACACCAAAATGGTATTTATCACCGCCGGCATGGGCGGCGGAACAGGCACGGGCGCTGCTCCCGTCATTGCCGAAATTGCCAAGGAAATGGGCATTCTTACGGTTGGCATTGTTACTGCACCTTTCCAGTTTGAAGGAAAGCCCAAGCAAGCCCGAGCCGAGCAAGGCATTGCCGAACTGCGCAAACATTGCGATACGGTTATTGTGATTTTGAACAACAAACTGCGCGAGATTTACGGCAATACCACCATGCGCGATGCGTTTAATCAGGCCGATAACGTACTGACTAAAGCGGCTAAGTCTATTGCAGAAATCATCACCGTGCCGGGGATTATCAACGTGGACTTTGAAGACGTGCGCACGGTAATGAAAGACTCGGGCGTTGCCGTGATGGGTTCTGCAAGTGCCGAAGGCGACAACCGCGCCCGCCGTGCCGTAGAGGCAGCCATCACCTCGCCGCTGCTGAACGATACGGATATTTTTGGGGCAAAATATATTCTGCTCAGCATTATGGTGGGCGATGAGGATACTTTCCAATTCGAGGAGTTGGAAGAAATCACCCAGTATGTGCAGGAACAGGCCGGCGAAAATGCCGAAATTATCTTCGGGCAAGCAGTAGATGAGGCATTAGGCAAAGCCATCAGCGTTACGGTTATTGCTACCGGTTTCCAAGAACATTACCAACCCGAGCAGCGCGCCGTTTATGACTTGGCAACAAGCAAGCGCATCCAGAATCCTGTCAAGGAATTGAACAAAAAAGTACCGCTTATTTTTGACAACGAAGCCGATTTTTTTGATAAAGACGATGATGTGATTGCACCCCAGCCTAAACCCATGAAGACGGTGCAGCCCAAAGCCCCTGAAAAAGTAGTTTATCGCTTAGACGGGGAGGAGTTGCCGCCGCCAATGGCGTTGGAATCGGACGAAGAGCTGCGTCGCCGTCTGCTGGAAGAGCAATATAAATCGCGCTTACAGCGTGTAGAAAGTGCCAAATCCATTCACGAACTGAGCAATCAGGAATTAAACGAAAAGAAAGATATACCGGCTTACCTGCGCCGCAATGTTAAACTCAACGATGTAGACCATTCTTCGGTCAATCCGGTTTCACGAATGAACATTACCGATGGCGACCACATGCTCGGCAACAACCGATTTTTGCACGATAACGTGGACTAAGCGACTGTTTTTTGCGTTGTATTTACCCTTATTTACGGGAGCCTGCCTCTGCCGAGTGCAGGCTTTTTTTGTGTAAAATATTTTAGGATTGATTAGGTTGGGATTTTGAAAAAAATAGCACACACAATTCTAATAATCTGAGTGCTTACGTTGTATTTCTTTACTTAATTTCTCTAACCTTCAATTTGAGCATTAAAGCTATTTTCTTTTGTAGCAGCGCCAACAACACGGAAATCGGCAAGAAACCAATAGCTTTGCGCTCTGATGCTGCCCAAAAGCAGCGATTAACTTTGTACAAAAATGACAGTAAACACACCGTTGCATACAGCACCCTGCCAAACCGAGCAGGAACTGATAGAGCGCTACGGCGCAATTGCCCTTGAAAAACAAATCGCTTTTTATCAAATCATTGGCAATCAGCCGTGGCATATGAATGCAGAGGGGGCGCATGTTATTTTCGGCAGTAATCTGGTATGTCCTATCCAAGTAATAGGCACCTACATTCCTGATTCTCAGGCGTGGCTGTATGCATGGGCAAATCCTGCCAGCAATTTTCCCAAAGCAGTGCTGTCTCATGCCCGACAGTTGAAAGAATACGGCGAGCGCCATAACAACGATTTTTTGCGTTATCACGGCTTCCAAGCTACCGAAAACGATGTACATAAATTAGGTTTGATAGCTTCGGGAATGTTTAAAGCAATGGGCTATTTCATTGCCAACCGGGGAGATACCGCACTGTTGCTGACCGTTTACAACGCCAGAGTACCCAATAGAATCAAAGAAGACCTTGGCGCTATACCGGATATCTTTCCTGCTATCTGCAACCTATTCCCGATGAATCAGCGCAGTGCATTCCTGCAATATTTGGCAGCCAAAGGACTGAAATACAGCGAAGACGGCGATACGGTTACAGCGCTTAAAAACGATGTGAGCATTGTTGCCAAATTTGACGAAAACGGCCGAATGATAAATTTAGAAGCCACAGCATAAAAATATTTTTACCGTTGCTTAACTTTAGCCATTCACTCTCTACGGCGAATGGTATTTAAGAGCAACTGGGAGAGCTTGCCTTTTCTACGGGTGGCATTGCTTGTGATTGCAGGCATCATATGTGCCCGATATATGCCTGCGGGTATATGGTATGCTGGCACTTTTGCCACAGCCGTTATTGCATATTTATGGTTTTACAGGTTGGTTATGCGTCGTGCGCGTGCAGCTAACCTGTTTTACATAGGGGCGACGGTAAGTGTTTACATAGCCTTTTTTAGCTTTGGTGCACTGCGTATGTGGCAAGTTGAGCCTCACGAGTGCATAAGCCTGCATGTGCCGGACAGCCTTGTGAAGGCATATGAGGCAGATGTTATTTCTCCTGTGAAGCCAAATGCCAAAGGCAACCGCAACTTAACCGTGCAATTGGTGCGTATAAAAACCGACAGGGGGTGGTTGCCTGCCAATGCCAAAGTGCAACTTTCTGTACAAGCCGACAGTGCTAACTTGGGACTTTTAAGCTATGGCAACCGATTGCTCATCGCAGGTGCACCGCAACCGATTGAGCCGCCTAAAAATCCTGACGGTTTTGATTACAGGCAACTGATGCGCAACAAAGGCATTGCCTATCAGCACTTTATAAAAGTAGGGCAATGGCAGTTGTTGCCCCATGAGCCCTCATTCGGTTTGCGCGGTTTGGCGCTGCGCATACAAAAATGGGCAGACCACACGCTGGAACAGGCCATGAACAGCCCTATGGAAGCAGGGCTGGCATCGGCACTCATTATCGGCCTGAAGGATGAGTTGGATGAGACCTTGCTGCGCGCTTATTCGGCTGCGGGCATTATGCACGTGCTGGCAGTTTCCGGACTGCATGTGGGTATTCTGTTCACCATTCTGGGCTTTGTGTTGAAGCCTTTGCAAAATCATCCGCAAGGCAAATATGTTTTTGTGGGTGTTGTATTGGTTGTACTGTGGGGTTATGCACTTATTACAGGGCTTTCTCCTTCGGTTATGCGGGCGGCGTTGATGTTTTCGCTACTCAACGTGGGGCAGTTGCTGTTCGGGCGGCGCAATTCCTCGTTCAATACGCTGGCACTCTCGGCGGTTATTTTACTGGCATATGACCCGCTGATGTTGTTTCAGGTAGGTTTTCAGTTGTCCTATGCCGCTGTGGCCGGTATCATGTACTTTTACCCGCGCTTTTATTGCCTTTGGGAGTCCCGTTATTGGCTGACAGACAGAATCTGGCAAATCATGTGTGTATCGGTGGCGGCGCAATTGGCTACTTTCGCTCTGGGGATGTATTATTTCCATCAGTTCCCCAATTACTTCCTGCTGTCCAATCTGTTTGCCATTCCGTTAGCCTTTCTTATTTTGAGTAGCGGGCTGGCAGTATTGTTTTTTTCTTGGAATAGTTTTTTGACAGAACTGTTGGGATGGATGCTCAAATGGTTGGTTTGGTTGAATAATTATTTGGCTTTCATGGTAGAATCGCTGCCTTTTTCGACAATCAAAGCATTGTATATCAATCAGGCGGAGTTGATAGCTATTTATGGTGCAATTATTTCCATTGCCGTATTTTTTGTTGTCAGAAGGCAATTTTGGCTCACATCGGCTTTTACATGTGCACTTGTTGTAAGCATTGCTACGCTGATGCAGCGACAGGAGAATGAACGCTTGCTGGCAGTTTTTCATACAGCCCGACACTCGTCTATTTTATGGATAGGGCAGGGACAAAGTCTGCTACAAGCAGACAGCGGTTTGTTGGCACAGCCGCAGCAAATCCGCTATGCTTTTGCCGATTTTTTGCTCAGAAGAGGTATCAATTGGGAAAATATGCCTGTTACAACGCTGGGTAATGCGGATACACGCGTTTCTATGCGCAGTTTGTCGGGCGGATTTCTTTATAGAAAAAATGGCCTTACGGTATTTTACGTACGGCAGCGCATGCGTAACTTATTACTGCCTCCGTGTGATGTGCTGCTGATAGCCAACAATGCCTTGCGTAGCCTGCAAACGATTCCCAAGGAGCAATTGCACAAGATTCGGCACATGGTGTTAGACAGCAGCAACAGCATCCGCACGGCACGCCAACTCAAACAGGAGGCAGCAGAATTGGGTATTTCTTGCCATGCGGTTTCGCTGGATGGTGCCTTTTTGTGGAAATATTAATCAAGTAACTTTTTGGATAAGGCAGTTTTGCTGATTTTTTATCCAATTTTGAAATGTTGTGTTGAATGGCTTAATTACTAAGCCGACTGCTTTATGCAAACAATTTGCTGCCGATGCGCACCATATTGCTGCCTTCTTCCAATGCGATGCGGTAGTCATTGCTCATGCCCATAGAAAGCACCTGTATATCGGGCAGCCAAAAACGCAATTTTTCAAAAGTTTCGCGCAGGCCTGCAAACTCGCAGCGTACTTGTGCCATATCGTCGGTGTTGGAAGCCATACCCATCAGCCCTGCAATGCGGATATTTTCCAGTTCCGGTAGTTCGGGCGATTCCAGCATGGCAAAAAGTTCGCGCTCGTCTAACCCGAATTTGGTTTCTTCCTGTGCAATGTGCATTTGCAACAGGCAGGCGATTGTGCGGTTGTGCTTTGCTGCTTGTTTGTTAATTTCCTGCAACAGTTTGAAACTGTCCACCGAATGAATCAATTCCACAAACGGCGCAATGTATTTCACCTTGTTGGTTTGCAAATGCCCGATGAGATGCCACTGAATATCGGCAGGCAGCACTTCGTGTTTAGGCACCATTTCTTGCACTCGGTTTTCGCCAAAAATACGCAACCCAAAATCGTATAGAGCTTGCAAATCTTCCTGTGGACGCGTTTTGGTAACGGCTACCAGCGTGGCATGATAAGGTTTTAAATCTTCTAAAACCTGATGAATAACTTCTGTGCGAATCATACAGCGAATTTATATCGTTTTAAGTTTAGTTATGTAGTGGTGTAATTTTATGCTCTTTATTTCACCACAAGAACACCCATACACAAGATTGTTACGTTCTTTGTTCTTGTGGTAATGATTGGAAAGTATGCGCTCTAATCTGCTTAACTGCTTATGTCAAGTTTTTGTGCTGCATTCCCGACAATGGGGATTTATATCTGAATGTTTGAGAACGCTGATGATTATAGATATCATCGGATAATTCGCTGATTTTTCTTATTATGGCCTCATTATGTGCGATACCCTTGTTGCGCTGCCTGCGGTTACTGCCAACGGCAGCACTGTTTTGGCCAAAAACTCTGACCGTGAACCCGATGAGGCACAGGCAATTACGCTGTTGCCACGCCAAACATGGCAGAGTAAAACCTGCCAAACAACCTTTATCAGTATTCCGCAGGCAGCGGAAACCTATGCCGGCATTCTTTCCCGACCGTTTCAGATGTGGGGCGCAGAAATGGGCGTGAATGAATGGGGAGTAGCCATTGGCAATGAGGCGGTATTTACACGGGTCAAAATTAAAAAACAAAATACGGGATTAACGGGTATGGATATGTTGCGGTTGGCATTGGAACGTACGAAAACCGCGCGGGAAGCCCTGCATTGTATCATTAACCTGCTGGAAACATACGGGCAGGATGCCTGCGGAGGCTATCGCAACCGGTCGTTTTATTACCACAACAGTTTCCTGATTGCCGATGCCTGCCAAGCCTATGTGCTGGAAACGGCCGATAGGCACTGGGCGTATTGCCAAGTTCACACGTATCATACCATTTCCAACCGCCTGAGCATAGGGGCTGATGCTGATGTGATAAGTGAACACGCTGCCTCTTTTGCGCGTGCCAAAGGGTGGTGGAACGGCAAACAGCCGTTTGATTTCAGCCGCGCTTTCAGTGATTGGCTTTATACAACGGTTGGCAGGGGTAAGGTGCGTCAGGCATGTACCAAAGGACTGCTTGCAACGCATCAAGGGCGTATTACGGCGGCACACTGCTTTGATTTTATGGCCACGCATCATCTGCCGCATCCGCAGTTTAAACCTCCCCAAGCAACAACGGCAGATATTTGTATGCACCCCACAGGTTTGCTCAATCCCAGCCGCACTACGGGCAGCATGGTTGCGGAAGTCAGTGCAGATAAGCCGCCAACTGTCTGGCTGACAGGTACTTCTAATCCTTGTGTATCTGTTTTTATTCCTTTTTTCTTTGGCGCACAAGTGCCCAAACATTTGCTGACACCCGCTGCCGCACCCGATGGGTCGCTGTGGTGGCAGGCAGAAGAGTTGCAAAGACGCATTAACGTTGATTACTGCAAACGGCGTGCGCTGATTGAGCCAGAAAGACAGCATGTCCAATCGGTCATTCTGGAAAAATACCTACAATATCCGCCTGAAAAACTGCCTGAGCTTACCGGCGAAGCACTGCAAATAGTGCAGCAATGGATACAGGATTGCTTGAAAAAGATTTAAAGCTGTCGCACTGGTTGCCTTCTCTGTTTTGTAATGTTGTACTGTTGAGGCACTGTTGGTTTATTTTATTCCGAAATGCCGTGTTATTTTGCCAGATAAACACCAATGCCCAGCATCGTTACAAAAAGCAGCGTGCTAAGTGCCATCTGCTTCAGGTAGGCATCAATAGAGGGTTTTTTGCGCAATCGGCTGATAGCCAATCCATTGCGTATAAGCGCAGGCACAGCCCCAAGAAACAGCAACGGATAGAAACCTTTGCCAAGCAGGATGGCATAGATGAGCGCACAGCCTACTGCGCCAAAGAGCAGTAACCAGTGATAGAGTACGGCGTGGTCTGCCCCTAACCGCACGGGAATAGAGCGCTTGCCCGCTTTGGCATCAGATGCTATGTCGCGGATGTTATTGATATTCAGCACAGCTGTTGCTAGCAAACCGCAGGCCGTAGCCGGCAGCAACAAAATTGCATTGAATTGCAGCGTGTGGAGGTAGTAAGTACCTATTACGCCCACCCATCCAAAAAATATCAGCACGGAAATATCGCCCAAGCCGGCATATCCGTAGGGTCTTGCTCCGGCAGTATAGGTTACGGCCGCTGCAATGGCAGCAAGTCCCAACAGCAGAAAAATCCAGAAAGCCTGTTGCAAGCCGCCAAACGCTGCGTAAAGCAACGTTAAACCCGAAATAAAAGCCAGTACACCGCAAATTATCACACCGCGTTTCATGTCGGCAAGGCTGATTTTGCCCGACTGCACGGCGCGCGAAGGGCCTTGGCGCTCTTTTACCAAATCTGCACCATGAACGGAATCGCCGTAGTCATTGGCTAAATTGGAAAGGATTTGCAACAGAACAGTCGTGAGTGCGCATAAAACTAATACTTCCTGACGGAAGCCATTGTCTGCTGCCGCAAGCCAACTGCCCAAAAAGATGCTTGCCAGTGCCAGCGGCAACGTGCGCAGGCGAAATGCGCTAATCCATGCCTTAACCGATGTACTCATAATGCGAAACTATCGGTTTTCGCGGTAAATGTAACTCAGCATCACATTTTTTTGTTCGGGCGGCAATTGTACCAGATTGTTAATCAGCCAGCCACTGTTTAGTCCCGGACGGTTGAAATTGGCTACCTCGAAATACCAGCCTTTGATTTGAAAAAAATGGAAACGAGTGTCATTAACAGTAATGAACTTAATGACTCCGCGCCGCAAATCGTACATGAAAATATCCAGATAGTCGGGCGAACGGTAGTCTTTAGACGTGTAATCCTCGGCTGTTGCGGGCGACTCAAAAACCCTGTTCAGGTTCATAAAACCCAGCTCATGGCTTTGTGGATGCAGAAAGTTGTTGGGGTTTTTGGTTGTTTGCCTGATGTACGGCGCATAGGGACGAAAGTACATGCGGTTTATCACCCATTTGTAGCCCTGTCCAGCTTTTTCCAATGCCATAAATAAAATGGCTTCTTCTTCTTTCCCGTTATAGCTAACCGATATTTTCACTTCTGCAAACCATTCGCCTGCAAAAAAATCGAGGAATACAGGGCGCTCTTTTCGGGTAACATCGGCAATAAAACTTGTGCGAAGGCTTTGCGGAATGGTTATACTTTGTTCGTCAAACAGTAATTTCAGGTATTGTTTGCGCTGTTCAGGCTCGCGGTACAATTTGCTTGTGGGGTCGTAGGCAATGCCTTGGCGGTCTTCTTCGTTGTTAAAACGTTTGATAAACTGCGACAACTGCTTGGTGGCAGCGTACAGGTCTATCATATCGCCAGCAGCAATTTTTTGTGCACAGAGCTTATTGCTGCCGGCTACTGTCAGCCCTGCAAGGCAAATAAATACAAAACAACGGGTAATCATTAACCGCGCTTAGTTTCAGTAACCTTAATGTCGCCCAAAAGAACATCCCAGAAGCCTATTAGGCGGCCACCAATTTGCTGCTGCTTACGCTCTACATAAACGGTAATATCTTTTTTGGTTACGTCCACATAGCGCATACCGTCTTCCATTAAGCCTTCAAATCGTTGATAGATGGTGATAACGCCTACGAATTTGCCATCGGGTTGTTGTACCAAGTCGCTGATATACTGAATGTTATACCACTCAATATTTATGCGCTGATAGTTCAATGCACGCAGGCGTTCCAAGTATTTTTGAACGGGATAATACCGTACCCCTTTGCGGTTCAACGAAGATACGCCCATTTGCGCACCTTCCATAAACAGTTCCATCGTGCGCTCAATTACGCGCTGCGATTCTGTCATTGATGTGGCTTTATCGCCAATGATGCTGATATATTTGCTCAGGTCGCGTACTTTTTCTAATGCCAGCGAGTCTATGGCACGTTTGCGTTCCGGCGTAATATTGACGGATTGAGCCTGTGCATGCAAGAAGGCAGCGACCAATAGGAAAGTCAGGATTGAAAAGGTTTTAATCAGACGATTCATGTTCACGATAGGTAAGTTGAGTGAAAACTAAGGTTCAAATGTTTTGCCAATTTCAGGCAGTAGTAGGTTTGGACTGAAAAGAACGGATGTAAATCCACAGTCCAATCAGTACAAGCGGGATGCTGAGTATTTGCCCCATATTCAGCGGCAGCGCATCTTCAAACGGTACTTGGTTCTCTTTGAAAAATTCGTACGCAATACGCAGGCTGAAAAGTACCCATACGAACAGCCCAAACAGTCTGCCCGTTGGTGTTTTTTCTTTGGTTTGATTATAACTCAAATAGAGCGCGGCAAACAACAGGAAGCAGGAAATGGCCTCATAAAGTTGTGCCGGATGACGAGGTACTTCATCTACTTTATGGAAGATAAATGCCCAAGGCACATTGGTTGGGCTGCCGATAATTTCCGAGTTCATCAGGTTGCCTAAGCGAATGAAACCGCCGCCGAGAGCCACTACAATCACGATGCGGTCGAGCAGCCACATGTACGGTTGGTCGGGGTGCTTGCGGGTATAAAGCCACAAGCCAAGCAATATGCCGATGGTTGCCCCGTGGCTGGCAAGCCCGCCTTCCCATACTTTGAGGATATCTATCGGGTGGGCAAGGTAGTAGTCGGGCTGATAAAACAGACAGTGCCCCAGCCGTGCGCCTGCTACCGTAGAAACAATCATGTAGAGCATGAGCTTTTCAAGGTCGGCTTCGGGTTTGCCTTCCAGTTTATAGATGCGCGCCATGATAAATTGGCCTACAAAAAAGCCCAGCGCAAACAAAAGTCCGTACCAACGGATAGTAAATGGCCCCAGTGAAACAATCTCAGGGTCTGCATTCCAGTCAATAAATGCAAGCGATGCAAGTAATTCCATACGGGCAAAGATAGAAAAACCAAACCCAAAAGAATATGTAGTTTTGCGTATGAGACAAAAACTTCTTCAAACGGCATTGCTAACGGGCATTGTTGCTGCCTTGGTTATCTGCCTGTTTTTGATATTGTTATATGCTTTTGGGTTAAATCCTTTCGGGCAGTACAAACTCATGTTTATGCCGCTGTATGCTATGGTACTGATGGGCGGTCTGTGGTATTTCCGCATGAAACACATGGAAGGCTGGTTACACGGTTGGCAAGGGGTGTTTCTGGGGGCATTAACCGCCGTATTTGCCGCTGCTTTTTATGCCGTGCTTATATATGTATTATTGGCCTACATCATGCCTGATATGCTGACCGCGCACAAGGCCAATCTGACTAAATGGATGACAAGCAATCAGGCTGTTATGGTAGAGCAGTTCGGCAAAGCAGTATATGAAAGCAATCTGCAAGCGGTAAATAGTATCACAGCCTCCGATATTGCCTTAGACGAGTGGATTAAAATGGCTGCTATCGGCTTGGTCATCGGTATGGCTTTAGGGATATTTTTTAAGAAAACGCCACCGGTAAAACAGCCACCGACCCAATGAAGTTGTCTTAATAAAGTACAATTTTTACTCTGTTAAATATCAGTAAAAAGTGCGCTGCGCTCAATCGTTGCTCATAATTGGCATGTGTCAGATGGACAATTGCTTGCATGTTTTTATTAAAATACACCTGTAAAAATTACTCAAGCAATTTATAAGTGCATATTTTATAAACCTTCCTATTATTTACTGTTAATGGCAACATGCGCATTTCAAGCTCTGCAAGTTTTGTGGACAATAACAACGGCGGTATTACCAACTTTAAAGGTATGGTTCGGGTGGACTCTTTGGCCTCATGGACGACTACTGCGGTAAACGACCCTGCAAGGTTGATATTCGAAGGTGGCATTATTTCGGTAGCAGGCCCGACAGCAACTTTCTTTAATGCAGGTGCAGCCACCTTTGCTGCCAGCCAGAACTTATTCAGCCGTACATTCATGAATTTTGCCAACAATGTAGTCGTTGGGGTAGGTGCTGTTATAAACAGTCAAGCATTGGTGCGCATTACAGGTACGTTGGATGTGTTGATGCGGCTTCTACTTAGCGACAAAACCGATGGTGCAAGCATCACCTCGCTTTTGACCCATTTGGAACACCCGATACCAAAGAGACAGGCGGTATATTAGAACATGGCAATGCGACCCGGCCTATGAATATGGGGGTGTATTTGATGTGAATTATTTTTTGAGCGCTGTAAATTATACACGCAATGGTACGCAGGCTGTAAGGGCAGTAAGTTATTATAATTCAGGTCTGTTCAATAGAGGTCTTTCTAATATCAAGACAATGACAACACCGGCAGGAGAACTAAGAGTAGATGGCATCCTAACTATTTATAATGCACGATTTGAAGTAGCGGGAACGGGTACGCTCAAAGTAACCCGTTCATCCATCGGGCGCAATGCAAAATGTGATTATACTTCTACGGCCAGAAACAATGCAGTAGCAGGGTTTAATACGACGGACTATTACACCGGCCAGTTTGATGCAATACAAGCCGCAGGTAACCCCACGCCTATTATTGATAACAACACATTTACTTTCAGCAGTTCATCCCGCGAGTTTACTTTTATGCGCGGTCCCGGCCCGGAGGGAGTTTTTGCCGTTAAAACGACCAACTTTACTACTGCTCCCACATTTGTAATTATTCAGGCAGAAATTAGCACGCGTACTGTTGGTGATATAACAAATGCAGCTGAGTTGATGATAGATGACGGCTTTGCGGCTAATCTGACCCGTCATGCGCCTATTGCCCGACTACGCATCAACTTGGCAAACGGCAACCGGTTTTCTATTACTCATCCTGATGGCACATCTACTACCAGTACTAACCAGTCCGGTACGCAAACCTTGACGTGGGTAGTAAACCGCTATGCTTAGGTAACAGCTATTAATACAGCCCACACAAGTTTCACGGTTAACAGCAGTGCAGGATTTAACTCCGGCGACCGAATACTTTATTCAGATGAAGGGTGCGACCATAGATGCCACTGCACCGGCTACCAATCCTAACTTTGGAACAATTACGGCTTATAATAGTGCAGGCAGGTACGAATTTGCTGCGATTAGCACCGTGCCTGATGCTACTACTATTATATATATATTGGCAGCCACCACTAACATTTTTGACCCCGCAGGCAGGATACAGATTGTACGAGTACCTAATTATACCGATGTAACTATTGTTGCTCCGCTTACCGCACAGGCGTGGAACGGTACTACGGGTGGAGTGTTGGCACTATGGGTAACAGGTACGCTAACTCTGAACTCGGATATAGATGTTTCCGGCATGGGCTTCCGTGGCGGGCAAGTCAGCACTCTTAATACCAGCTGCAGTAGTGCTACATGGGCTACCAACAACTTACAGTGGGACGGTAAAGGCGAAGGTATTGCAGAGAATACCAATAACCGTGCGCGCTCTAAATTAGCCAATGGCGGCGGCGGTCTGGTACGCCTGACAATGCCATTGCCACCCGCAATGACCATTTACAACGACGGCGGTATCAGCAGCCGCAACAGCAGTAACTCCGACTTTGCTTTGCAAGGCAACGCCTACTTCTGTGCCGAAGCATTAGGTTTGGGTGGTGCTATTTTTGACAACCTCAACCTGCTTCCCGTAGAAATCAGCCGATTTGGTGCAGAACGCAGCGGCAAAAAAGAAACCCGTATCTTCTGGACTACATTGTCTGAAAGAAACAATGCCGGTTTTGAAGTACAGAAAAGCCGCGATAGTATCAACTTTACCACATTTTCAGCTATTTTTGGCAAAAGCGGCGACAGTTTCTCCACCCGCAACTATGAAGTATTTGACCAAGAACCTCACTATGGCGCTAACTATTACCGCTTGAAACAAATTGACAAAGACGGTACGGTTACCTTCTCTAAAATAGTCGTGGTTTACTTCAAAGACATCAACATAGCCAACGGTGCAACCCTGTTCCCGAGTCCTACTTCGCAAAACCACCTGTATCTGCGCATAGAAAGAGCCGATGCGACCATGTCTGTTGTGTGTTTCGACTTGGCAGGTTGCCCGATGGATACTGCTATAGAAAAAAGCAATACCAACGAATACCACATCCAATTCGGCCAGCAACTGCCTCAGGGCATGTATCTGTTCAAGATAAAAGTAGGCACTGATGAATACCTCGAAAAGGTAGTTATTCAATAGCCGCAAGATAATAATTGAGCCTCATCAATTCTAAGCAAAAAATCCGGACAGTTTCTGCTCGGATTTTTTTATTGGCAATTGCAACGCCTGCCAAACAGGCTGCGTACTGGCAGCAAAACCAACAAATTTTTAATCGTCATGTATCAAACACTTAAACTTTTTAGCCTTGCCATTGTAGCAATGCTGAGCCTTACTATGGCAGGGTGTAACTATCCGCTCCAAGAAGATGTACTGCAAGATTGCGACAATCAGAAGGACAAAGAAGTTCCTTGCAGCATTACTGTTACGGCCGTGCGGATGTCCTGTGCGGGCTATGGCGCTTTCGGCAATGTCTATTTCCTCACCGACGAAGGAGAATACCTGCAACCATGGGAGATGTTCCCTACTTTTGCCTCTGTACAGGTAACGCCCGGCAAACGCTATGTAATCGGTTACAAAAAAGTTAGACGCGACAACCGCTACAACGACCTGATTCGCTGTATGATTTACGATGAAAGAGTAGAAAAAGCAACCCCTGTCAAACTGACTTGCCTGACAGAGACGGCATGTGCCAACACAGAAGCTACCGTTAGCGACAAGCGCCCGGTAGATGGCTGCTTAGAATTTGTTTTGAACAACGGCGAACGGCTGCTTGCTGATATTTCGCACCTTAATGTTACGTTAGAGGATGGCGAGCGCATACGATTTGCTTATACCATAAAAGACGGTATTATTCCTTGTGGCACACGCATTCCGACAATTGGCAAGGTTGCCAAAATTATATGCATTGAAAAAGCATCAGCTGACTAATGATATGACAACTTGATGTTTTTTTACAAACTGTTAATTTGAGTCTTTTGATTATCAATGACTTACTTGGAATTTTCTTTGCAAACCGACTCTGATTTTGTGTCATTGGAGCGCAGGCGCAGTTTCAAATTATTTTATCATCTTTACAGTCAAACTTAATTGCAGCAAAACCGTATGAAAAACAAGTTTAGTTTTCAGCATACAAACTTAACATGACTTATCCGGTTCAAACGGCGGAAATAAAAGACACTAACCAACTCGATAATGCCGAGATACAACTCATACGCAACTGTTTAGCCGGTAAGCGAGGCGCGCATGAGTTGTTCTACAAACGGTTTTACGGGTATGTAATGAGTATTGCTCTGCGCTATTCCAACCATTCGGAAGAAGCCAAAGAAATCACTAACGACAGTTTTGTTAAAGTATTTCAACACCTGAATTGCTACGACCAGCAACGTTCGTTGAAGGCATGGATGCGTCGCATCGTAGTTAATACGGCATTGGACAGGCTGCGCAAGAACAAGCGCGAGCTGCGACAGACCGATATTCAGCAAACCAACATAGAAGCGCCTGACGAAGGGGTATTACAGCAACTTTCGGCAGAAGATATTATGCGAATGGTACAAAGCCTTTCCGCTGCACAACGGGCAGTTTTCAACCTTTTTGAAATTGAAGGGTTCTCACACGAAGAAATTGGAGCAATGCTGGAAATTCCCATAGGAACTTCCAAATCGCATTTGGCACGTGCAAAAATGAAGTTAAGGCAAATGATTTCCGACAAGCAGCATGGAAAATAATTTTGACGATAATTTTGACGATAAATTAGCCCAAAAATTCCGCGAAAGTCTGGAAAATTATCCTGTTGCCTACGAGCAAGGGGCGTGGGAACAGTTTAACGGGAATCACCTGCACAAATCGCCTGCACGCATGGCAGTTCTGCGGCAGCACCCTGCCTTGCGCATTGCGGCAACCATACTGATTGCAGCCGTGGGGCTGTCTGCTGTGTACTACTGGCGTGTGTTGCCGCCAACGGCTTCCACCAAAATGGTTTCTATACAAACAGTTCCGCAAGATAACCAGCCGCAAAATGCAGAGCAAAATACCACCCTTGCTGCCGTTCCCGATAACACTTTGCAACCGAATGCTGAGGTGGCTCAAAAAACAATGCCTTCGGCCAAACATACACCATCCGTAACTCGGCAAAAAAACGGAGCATCGGTTAGAACGCTCCCTACGGAATCAACACTAATCATAACTGCCTCAAAATCAAGCCCGCAGCAAAATTCGCACTCGGAAAAACGGCAACTGCCGCCTTCAACGGCTGAACCTGTGATGCTTGCCCAAGTTGATTTGCTGCCACTGCCCCTTGCCGATAGTTTCTCTTGGCAATTTCCTATGCTTGCAGTTGTTCATCTGCCCGTAAATAATTTGACACCCTCACAAACGGGAACAGTAATAAAAGTTCAGCCGGGTATTCAGATTCTTTCGGGCATTACCGACGGTAAAACCGTGAACAATCATGCGGCATTTTATGGTGTAGGTGCGGGTGTGGAGTTGTTTATCCAAAAGAAGGTCGCCGTTTCAACAAGCATTCAGTTTGCGCAAACCACCTACCAAACGCCCGAAAAGCGCTTTCGCGTATTTAACAGTTTGCAACGCGACCCTATTGCTACGCAGCAATTAGTACCCGTTTATGTCGATGAAACCCGGTATTCGCGCATCAGGCTCAATCTTGTGCAAATACCTCTGACAATCAAATATTTCATAGGTAAAAAAATATTTTTCAATGCCGGCGGCGTCAGCTATTTGGCTGTTAATGGAACGCATGTTGAAACAATAGCCCAAAATACTTTCTTAGGCAGGGTACAAACCCCCAAACAATCGGTAGAAAATACTGTGCAGCCTTTCCGAACCATCTACTTAGGCGGAGGTGTGCGCATGCCGCTGAAAGGGGCTACTTTGCAGGTAGAGCCTCATTTGAACCTGCCGTTAGGCAATTTATTGCAAGAGGTAAATAATACATCGCTGCAATGGATAGGCCTCAATGTTGGGATTTATTACGGAAATGCTAATTGAAACGGAAACCGGTAGAGGGCACAGATTTATACCTTTCGTTTTACATCCGAAATCCGACATACATTTGTTCTGCACATTGTGTTGCAGTTTGCTTGACTGCCCAAAATTCAGTCAAAAATGCGTTCGGCAAGTTTAATAAGAACAACCATTGCGCCAAGGATGATACCAGCGGAGCCCCACACTCGTCCCGATTTATCCTTTTTACGACCGGAAATCATTACGCCAACAATGCCAAGACAGCAACTCCGATAAATGCAGCAGTTGCTATCAGACTGCCTGTATTTGCCCGGTGCTTCTTCCTCTTTTCGCGTTTTTTACTGCAATCGGCTTGACAAGGTGCACGTAGTCGTCATACCAATTTTTGGGCGAACCGGTGTGCAGGCAGACCCATGAGTATTCACCCATGTATCTTGTATGGACAGCAGCAGAAAAAATAGATAAGAACCCTATCAGTTTTTTGGTGAAAATATAAAAAATGATGTAGTAGTCAAATTAACCGTGCAGCCATCGGCGCAGCAGTTTGCTTAGCATAGGTAACAACACAAAAACCATCAGCGGCACAATAATCAGTGTTAGCAGCAGCGTGCGAAAGGGTAAAAAAGAAATTTGATTGATGTAATCGCCTATCAGAAACAATAAAAAAGTAAGCGTAGGATAAATGGCTATCCAAATGAGCACCGCCATTTTCCAGCGGGGGGGCTGTTGCATAGTGGTTAGATAATCGCTGAAAAGATTTGATAAAAAAGCCAATTGCTAAATAATTTACTTTGGTTTTATTTTGTTCCCTAATTGATGTACTTATGGCAAAACACTTAGAAGGCTGAATAAGTTTTAAAAAGCATGACAACTTCAACAGTTGGCTTGTTTCCTTTCCTCTAAACTATACATATCAAACAGTCAAAAACTATTGCAAGTATTTTCCTCAGAGAGTACTGATACAACAGGATTTGAATATACAATCTACGATGAAACAATTTTTGCGATTTTTAACATGGTTAGTTGTTAGTACTTCTCTATTGTTGCTGATAGCTTGGACTTTCTGGCAGCAAGAAATACAGTATCTGCTCCCTACACCTGTTCCAAGTAATTATAAGGTCGTGCCTCCCGGTCAGGTAATAGCATTTAGCGATAGCATTTTGCAACCGCAAAAACACCGTAGGCCCATGCTGTTGCACTTTTTCAGCCCTTCTTGCCCTTGTTCAAGGTTCAATTTGCAGCATTTTAATACCCTGTATCGTGCATATAGGCAGCAGATAGATTTCTTTGCTGTAATACCCGACGTACAAGACCTTGAAAAGGCCAAAGGCTATTTGCCCGAAGGCATCACCGTTATCCATGACAAAGATGAATCCTTAGCCCGTGCCTGCGGGGTCTATTCTACGCCTCAGGCCGCCATTATTCAGGCAGATAATACACTCTATTTCAGGGGGAACTACAACCGTTCCCGTTATTGTACAGACCCGGCAACCAATTATGTAGAACAGGCTTTGTACAGCCTCATAACCAGAAAACCACTTCCTGCGTTTGATTCGTTGGCAACCATTGCCTATGGTTGTGCTATTGAATGGGATGAGGCAACACAATAAATACGGTTCTATTACATTGTCTTTAAATGAATACCAATGACCCTAATCAACTTTCCAAGCAGGAAATAAAGGCTGCTCTTAGCAATCTCAATAAAAAATCGGACACGATTGTCAATTACCTGTTAGCAGTCAAATTTCTGTTTGGACTTGCCATAGCACCTTTTTACGACACATGGCTGATTGCCTTAGTAGTAGGGGGGAGTTGTTTGGGCTTATATTATACGACAAAGTGGCTACTGCCGCAGTCTTCGTTATATCAGTACGTGCTGAGTGCCATATCTGCCATTTTTGCAGCCCAGTTTATTTACCAGATGCACGGCTTGTTTGAAATGCACTTCTGGGTTTTCATTAGCTCTACCGTGCTAATTATTTACCGGAACTGGCGCTTACAGATTCCATTAATTATTATAGTGTTGATTCATCACGCCACCTTTGCTTATTTACAATATATAGGCTACAAACAAATCTACTTTACACAACTTGACTATATGAGCTTAACGGCTTTCATCTTTCACGGTATTTTAGCGGTAGCCGTATCGGGCATTTCAGGAACATGGGCATACATGCTGTACAAGCAAACCCTTAAAGATACGCTCTATGCCAAAATTCTGAATGAGCAGCAACAGGAACTTATGGTTACTATTGAACGCAGCGATGCCTACATGGAGGAGATTAAACAAACAGCCGAAGAGTTGCACGCTAGCAACGAACAACTTTTCAAAGTTAATCAATTGTTGCAAAAACAAAATTTTGATATTAAATCAAGCATACAGTATGCTCAGCGCATACAAGAAGCCCTTTTGCCCAATGAGGAGCAAATGCAGGAGATTTTTCATGAATATTTTGTTTTCTACAAACCTCGCGATGTTGTCAGCGGCGATTTTTTCTGGGCAAAGCAAATAGGCGGAAAGAAAATCCTGATAGTCGGCGACTGTACAGGGCACGGTGTGCCGGGCGCATTTATGAGCCTGATAGGCATCAACTTTGTTCATGAGATAGTAAAGACGGAACATGTGCTTTCGCCTGCCCAAATTTTGAACAGTTTGAGAGTCAAAATTTATAATGCACTGAAGCAGGAAACCACAGGCAATCAGGATGGCATGGATATCAGCATAATGGTGATTGACCCGACTGCTCAGACACTCTTATTTGCAGGGGCTAAAAGTAATATTGTACTGTTCGATAACAAGGGAAACAGCAAAATCCTAAAAGGCGATAAAATGAGCATCGGCGATAACAAATCGCGTGAAACATTCCATGAATATATAGAACCCTTGGCCGACAAAGTGTTTGCCTATGCTTTTACCGATGGCTACCGCGACCAGATTGGCGGTGAACATAAGCGCAAACTCGGTTCTAAAAACTTTATCAAATTGCTTGGTGTTATTCATCAGTTGCCTGTTGATAGGCAGAAACAACAACTCCATACCTTCATTGAAGAGTGGCAAAAGCAAAGCCATGAAAAGCAATTGGACGATATGCTCGTAGTCGGTGTTAAACTTTAAAATCAAAAAAAACCGCTCCTGTGAGAAGCAGTTTTTTTGATGCTTGGTTTTAGTCTTTCGAGGTTGTTTTCTTGCTCTTGCCCGTAAAGAATTTCAGGCGAATGACTTCCTGTTGAGTCAAATAACGCCAGTGACCACGCGGCAGTCCTTTTTTGGTAAGTCCTGCGTAGGTTGCTCTGTCCAAACGCACAACTTCATACCCGAAATGTTCAAAAATCCGTCTTACGATGCGGTTTCTGCCGCTGTGAATGTCAATGGAAAGAATCATGCGGTCGTCGGTCATGTAGGAAAGTTTATCTGGTTTGATAAAGCCATCTTCTAACTCAATCCCATTCATGATTTGGTCAAAATGGCTTTCTTCCAATGGCTTATTTAGCTCCAACTGGTAGTTTTTCTTTACCTGATTAGATGGATGCGACAACTTCTCAGCCAATGCGCCATCGTTAGTCAGCAATAGTAAGCCGGTTGTATTGCGGTCTAAACGCCCTACCGGATAGATGCGCTCCTCACAGGCATCTTCTACCAATTCCATAACGGTTTTGCGCTCCTGAGGGTCATCTGTTGTTGTAATGTAATCTTTGGGTTTGTTTAACAGTACATAGACCAAGCGCTCGCGTTTCAGTATTTCGCCGTCCAATTCTACACGGTCGGAAGGCTTTACACGATAACCCATTTGGGTAATAACCTTGCCATTGACCGACACTCGCCCACTTTCAATAATCTTATCAGCCTCTCTGCGTGAGGAAATGCCGGCATTGGCAATAAATCGGTTCAGGCGAATACCTTCACTCGGATTTAACTTGATGCCTTTAGATTCTCCTATGCCCTTGATTTTGGACATGTCGTAGTCGGGTGTATGCAAAGTTTTTTGGGTTTTACGGCGCGGTGAGGTGCTTTTTGAGTTGCGCTCGTAGCCCTCGGGAATATCTTTCCACCAGTAGTAACTGCCCTTGTTTTGGCTGCCGCCTTCCCTGCGGAAGTTGCCGCCGCTGTTGTTGCTGTCGTTATCAAAGCGTTTGCGGAATGAAGGGCGTTCGCTCTTGCCGCCTTCCCTGCGGAAGTTGCCGCCGCTGTTGTTGCTTTCAAATTGTTTGCGAAGAGAGGGTTTCGCATGGAAAGTGCCTTTGTTGCCATCGCTCGATGATGCATTTCGGAAAGGCTTCTTACCGCTTTGTGCACGACCTTTGTCCTGCTTGAAGCCTGACTTTGCGGGCTTCGCTGGTTTCTTGTTCATAAAAATGACTGATTGCAAATAAATGTAATTGGCAAATTTACGGTCTATCTCACGACAGGCCGAAAAAATAAATTGCTTTGGTTGCAAAGATACAGTTGTTTTATCGGATTTCTTTTTTATTCGGTTTCGTGAGATAATAAATTTTGATTCTCCTCCTGCGGTAAGTCTTTGGGTTGCGGCAGGTCTTTTAAATCGTTCAAGTTAAAATATTGCATGAAGGCAGGGCTCGTGCCATACAGCAAAGGCCGTCCGGGGCTGTCAGATTTTCCTCTGATTTCTATCAATTCTTTTTCTAATAATTTTTGCAGGGCATAATCGCATGCCACGCCTCTAATTTGTTCAACCTGTGCTTTGGTAATGGGCTGTTTGTAGGCAATAATGGCAAGCGTTTCCAGAACAGGCTGCGACAATCGTTTTTTAGACGTATTTTTCAGCAAAAGCCCTACGCTTTGCTTGTAGGCGGGTTTGGTGAGCAATTGATAACCGCCTGCCACGCGTATCAGTTGGAGGGCGGTATCATCGCGATTATATCGGTTTTGGAGCGCATCTAATGCTGCCTGTACGTCTTCTGCGGGTATTTCGGTTGCCAGCATTTCGGTGAGGCACTGCCGTAATTCATCGGCACGTACAGGGGTAGTCGCACAGAAAATCATGGCCTCAATGTGGTTCATTAAAAAGATGGAGGGTGCGGACATGGCTGTAACGGAAAACCCTAAAGGCAGTGCTTACCTTTAGGGCTGTGGATAGTATCAAGTGAAAAATATAATTATCGCAGTTTATTCAGTTTTGCCTCAATGGTTTGTTGCGTGTGCGGTACGGCTCTAAGACGTTCTTTGGGGATTAACTTGCCCGTGTCGATACAAATGCCATAAGTGCCGTTTTTGATGCGAATCAACGCATTTTCAAGCTGGGTGATGTATTTTTGTGTACGGGCAGCTAATTGGTTCAATTGTTCTTTTTCAAGGGCATCGGCTCCGTCTTCCAAAGATTTCAGGCTGCTTATATTATCATCGCTTCCTGTGTTTTTGCGTGTGATAGAGTCTTTTAAGTGTTGTAACTCCTCACGCGATTTTTGCAACTTGCTCAATATCAACTCTTCAAACTCTTTTAGTTCTGACTCAGAGTAACGAAGTTTTTCTTCCGATTTCATATGGTTTAGCCCGATATTTTATGGACGCAAAATTAAATGAATCTTTCCGAAAGAAGCAATAGAGAGTAAAGCGACTGCATTCGGATTATTGCAAGTATTTTACGCACAAAACTGTTAAAAGTTACCCCTTGCCGCAAGCTAAAAACTATCTACATTTGGGCACATCAAAAAAATGTGGTTATGGAACAGGCTCTTTTAACGGGTTCATTGCAGGCTGTCAGTGTTGTTACCAATTGCTGGGTGCAAAGTATGCGATTTTATGTGCAGGCACTTGGCTATCAAATTCGGCAGGAAGGCGTGCTCAATGCCGTGCAACGGCAAAATTTTGGCAAACACTTGGGACGCTATGCGCTATTGGGGCACGCGGAAGGCTCGCTTGTGCGCTTGTTGGAGACCTCACTTACCGAAGCGCCGCCTAATCGCTTGGGTGCCCGCCCATGGGACTTAGGCATGGCTGTAATTGAGGCAGGCACACCCGATATAGACAGCGCCTACTACCGCGTATTGCGCCACCGATTTGGTGCAGTTTCCGAACCGGCGGAGTTTGATGCCGAAGGCCCCGAACCACTGGGTATGGTGGTTATGAAGAGTGCGGCGTTTATCGGCCCTTCGGGCGAACAAATCTTTGTTACACAGATTGTCCGCCGCAAAGGAGGTGTGTCGCTGTTGAAAGAGTCTGCTGTGGAGGGTATTAATTCACCTGCCAACGTGGTGATTTCTATGAAAGACCGCAGCCCGATAGAGGAGTTTTGGCGGCCTGTACTGGGCATTTTGCCCGTGAACGACCTGCTGCTGAAACAACCGCTTGCAGCCAAAATTATGGCAGGGCCTCCCGATATGGGCTTTGATATGCTCCTGATGGGGCACGGCACGCATCGCGTAGGCATGGAACAACACGTTTACGCGCCTCATAATCCTACCTATGACTACCAAACTTTCCCCTGCTCGTTTGAAAAAACGGGTGTAGCTTCCGCCTGCTGGCAATCACCCGATTTGGAACAAGCCGCACAAAAAATCGCGGCAGCGGGCTATGAAATCATCAGCCGCGTGGGCTTGCCTATCCGCAACGAAGAAGCCCCCAAAGCGGTAGTGTTCAGAGCGCCTCTCGGCGAAATTATTGAATTGGTGGCGTTGTAGCGCCTACTCCGGTACTAACAGCTTGTAGCCTGTGCCGTGGATGTTCATAATCTGGATACGCTCGTCGGCTTTTAGGTATTTGCGCAGTTTGGTAATGTAAACGTCCATACTGCGGGAGTTGAAATAATTATCGTCGCCCCAAATTTGGCGCAGGGCTTTAGACCGTTCTAATACCTGATTTTTATACTGGCAGAGCATTTCCAGTAATTCCGCTTCTTTGGAAGTCAGTTTTATCTCTTCGCCCATGCCCGTGAGAGTGTGCAATTTGGTGTCGTAGGTAAAATTTCCGATTTGGTAAGTTCCTGCCGCGGGCGGTGCTGCTTTAATGGAACGACGCATGACGGCATTGATGCGCAACAACAGTTCTTCCATGCTGAATGGCTTGGTGATGTAGTCGTCAGCACCTATCTGAAAGCCTCTGATGGTATCTTCCTTCATTGATTTGGCTGTCAGGAATATGATAGGTACATCTTTCTCTATTTTACGCACCTCTTCGGCCAGCGTGAAGCCATCCATAATCGGCATCATCACATCAAAAATGCAAAGCTGAAACACTTCGCTTTTGAATGCACGCAGAGCACTTCTGCCGTCGCGGTATAGCGTCGGTTCAAATCCCTTTACTTCCAAATAGTCTTTTAGAATCTGGCCGAGATTGGGGTCATCTTCAACCAGTAAGATTTTGTTGAGGTTCATGCTGATATGGTAAGAATATGGTAAATATGCTGCCTTTTCCGGGTTCGCTTTGTACAGTAATTTGCCCGTGATGAGCATCTATCATCGTTTTTACGTAGCTCAGGCCAAGCCCGAAGCCTTTCACGTTGTGTATGTTGCCGGTAGGCACGCGGTAGAACTTGTCAAAAATCCGATTGATAACATCTTTGGAAATCCCTACGCCTTTGTCGGCAATGGAAATAATGATTCCGCTGCGTCCGTCTTCGGTAGTAATGGCAATTTCCGGACGTTCGGGTGAATATTTGATGGCATTGTCTAACAGATTGTAAAAAATATTAGTTAGATGTACTTTGTCTGCCTGCACAATGGTTTTGGTGGCTTCCAATTGTTGAGAAAGTTGCCCGCCTTGGGACTCTATGCTCAACTTCATGTTTTCGCCTGCTTTTTGGAGCAACTGATGTACATCCACTGGCTCTATTTTTAACTTAAAATCGCCTTTTTCCAAGGAGGCAATTTGCAGCACTTTTTCTACCTGATGCCCCAACCGATTGTTTTCATCTTTGATAATCCCCAGATAGCGGTCTAAAATGCGGGTATTGGCGCGCATGGCAGGTTCTTGCAAAGCCTGACAGGCTAAAGAAATGGTAGAAATAGGGGTTTTGAACTCGTGCGTCATATTGTTAATGAAATCACGAGTTACCTCCGAAAGTTTTTTCTGTCGGATGATAGTATAAATAGCAAACGCAAAACAGGTAATGATAATGGTATTAAAAACGACAGAAGACAACAGCACGGCAATCATTTCCATGAAAATAGCCTTGTATTTATCGGGGAAATAAACGTACAGAAAACTGGCAGGGGAGATGTCATCATTGGGAAAAAGTCTGATAACCAGTCCGTTGTGTAACAATTCCAATTTTGTCTTTTCGTCTTTAACGTTGGTGTACACAAACTGATAGGCATTGGCCGTATCTTTTACCAACACACCAAACTGATAGGGTAAATCAATGTTTTTGTCGCGTATTTCGTGCGACAGCAGCGAGTCGAGCAATTTAACACTGAGGCGCTCGGAAAGGGGGCGGTTGAAGTTTTGGCGGTTATTGATAATGCTCCACACCACTTCAAGCGCTTCCAAGTTTTCCAACACGCGCTGTTGTTGCAACTGCCGCAGGTAAACGGCCGAATCGCCAATGCGCATGGAAGTTCTGTTCCATTCATGCCCTATGGTACCTCCGTTTCGCAAATGATTGCCGATGGAATATTGTTCCTGTGAATAATTTAACCATGTATGCGAATGGGAGCCATACAACTGTATGTTTGAATGTTCCCACGAAGAGGACTGGTTGTTTTTGGGCGTTTGTGTATTAACTTGGTCAAGAATCTGCGCCACCAGTGCATCTCGCTGCGCCATTAGTTCTTTATGCTTGGCCATTGCTGCCAATATCTCGCGGCGTTCTAACGTACGCACTACGTTTTCCATCGCGGTTATGACTTTGCTTTTGAACTGAACGGCATTCAATTTAAAATCTTCCTTCATCCAGTAAAATTGGAGCATGATAAGCCCAAGCGTTGCCCCGGACATAAAGGCGATGATATAGCGAATTTGTTTTTTACTCATGGCTTGCCAATACAATATTAACGTGAAACTACTGTTGCGGCTTCACTGCTTAACATAGTTTAACAAGCCGACTACCTCAGCCTGATTTCGGTGCAGAAATTGCCGTAAAGGCCTTTTAAGATAATAAGCATGATAGCGTCTTTGGCTGTTTTGGCAGCCCCTAACTGGTGCTTTCTGTCGGGTGTGCTTACCGTGTTTCCGTCCCAATAATAGCTTTGTCCGTTGCCGGTGGTAATGGTTTTGGCAGCGCTGTTAAAACTGAAATAGTCCAATGCTGTTGTCATAGACTCGCCTTCGGGGTATATCAGGCGGCTGACAACGTTGCCGTTGGAACTGTTGTACAGCTCACAGCTACAAAGGCCCTTGTTTTTTTCATCAATCAGGTAATTGGCTGTATAGTTGTAAATTTTCCATTGGCGTTGTTCATCCAGCAGCAGCAGCATGGTATAAATAACGGTGTGTTTTTCCAATACCTGCCCGTCTTTAATCTTACTTTGTTCGTTAATGGCTGTCAGCAGTCCTTTATTGTCCTTTACGGATTCATGGAGAATTTTAATGGGCTTTATCTGCGTGATAATACCGCTTTCCAACTCACTTAAATAGCGTTCCTTTGTGCTTTTATAGTCCAATTTTTTGATTGTCAACTGGTTGTTGATGTCGTAATCAGCCCGTGCGCCTGTCATGCGCAGGTCAAAGAACTTGGCAAGCATTGCCTCGGCACCAATTTGGTGCATTTGGCTTCGCACCTGTGCATAGCGCATAAAGAAGTCTTTCAGGCTCGGGGGGGCTTCCTGAGCATATCCCGAGCGGCCTGTCAGCAATATGACTATGCCTGCCAGCCAATGGATGTAGGTACAGATATTTTTCATGGTTGTGCTTAGCGTTTTCTTACAGACAAACAACTATCGGCAAATAATACGGTGCGAAGTATGATGAGTAACATCTCTTGGTCGTCGTCAGTAACGCCCAACTCCTCGCCTGTTTCTTTGAATTGGTTGCCTTCCATGGAGAGTGGGACAATATTACCGGTGCGCTTCCAAACAAAAAACAAGTCCCTGACACGAATTAGCCGACCGCCAATTTTATTGTTAAATTCAATGGTGAAGTTATCCATGTTTACTTCGTAGCGCGTGCCGCTCGGATAGCTGGTGCGGGTCACATACTTGTTGTTTTCTCCTTTGAATATTTCGCATTGGCAACTGCCCCGCTGCATATTGGTGGCAATATCGTAGATGGTGTAGTAGCTAATCAACCAGCGGTTATTGGTCTTAATCAGGTTAGCGGTGTTCACTTCCGTGCCTTTAATGAGCGATTCGCCGTCTCGCAGGATTTCATAAGAGGTTTCATAAACCACTACACCGAAATTACCTTTGACGACAGTGTGCAATATTTTATCAACCGAATAAAGAATTTTTAATGTACGGGTGTTAATCAACCCGTCGAGATATTGTGCAAACTGCCGATAGTCGCTGGAACGATTTTGCACATTGCCTTTAATACTGATAGTTGTTATTTCTGTGGCAAGATTGGGGGTGAAAAAAGCAAGTACTTTATCGCGGTTGCGATGCTCCGAAATGCCGGAATAGGCTTGGGCAAAATCTTTCAGTACCCGAATACATGCTTCGGTATCGTCATTGGTCGGTTTTTGGGTGTTGGATTTGGCGGATGCCCCCTTTTTTACCTGCGCATTTGCAAGGTTGGAACAGTACAAACCCAAACAAAAAACAGTAAAGAGTAAACAACGCACATATGCTATCATAGTCATTGAACAGGTTGGTAATTCTGTAATATAAAAAAAGCCGTTTGCTTACAGGCAAAACTGCAAAATGAAATTTCCCGAATGATTTGGTGTTTATTGGAAAAAGATTTATTTTGACCGAAAGTTAAATAATTTAACTCTTAACTAAGTTATATACAGACATGGGCGTATTGGAACGACAAGAAAAAGAGCAAGCTATCATCCGTGCGGCGGAGGAAGTATTTTTCAGTAAAGGTTTCTATAATGCCAAGATGGAGGAAGTGGCTGCTAAAGCTGGACTTAGCAAAGGGCTGCTGTATTTCTACTTTAACAGTAAAGACGATTTGCTGATGGCAATTACTTACAAGGCTTTTGAACGGATTATCAGCACCTATCAGAAAGTACTCTCTTCTATACAATACAAAACCGGTAAGGAAAAAGTACTGGCTATTATGCAGGCTTATACCGAATTTAGCCAAAAATATTTTTATTATCACGAAGCAATTCTCAACTATATGTCTATTGTTAGGCTTTCGTTGGAACAAGAAAAAAAAGGTGCTACGGGTATTCTCAACATGGAAACAACCAAACAAAGCCCCTATTATCAAAAAATAAAATCCATTCACAACAAGCCTGTTTCCTTAGTCATTGGTGCTATCAAAGAAGGCGTACAAGATGGCAGCATCCGAAATAGGCAAAAGCCTCAAATGATTTACGTAACGCTTTGGGCAATCATCATCGGCTATGTTAAACTCAACATCAGCATGGGCGGCCAAGATACGACCATTTACCATGTGAACCCTGACAAATGGCAGGCATACCTGTTCCAAATAGCTGACCACATTCTCTCTACGCCGTAAGCAGTACCCTGCTTTCTGCAAGCAATATAACTTATTCAACAATCACTTAATCAAACGCTTTAAAGATGAAAATGAAAAACAACTACACACTACGCAGAATTTTACTGTTGCTCATACTGCTTTTGGTAATGGCAACTATGGCCTACGCTCAGCAGAATATTTCGGGCGAAGTCAAAGACAAATCGGGTAATGCAGTGATTGGTGCTAACGTGTTATTACAAGGCACTGTAAAAGGCGCACTTACCGATGCCTCTGGTAAATTTACAATTACAGGCGTTGCACCGGGTAAATACACTCTTGTTATGTCGTTTATCGGTTACAAAACCGTTCGCCAAGAGGTAGAAGTAGGAACAGAGCCCGTAACAGTCAGTATCAGCACCGAAGAAGACCTGCTTTCGTTGGATGAGGTAGTGGTAACAGGCGCTTTCGACGAACGCACCAAATTGGAATCCAGCGTTGCCATTACAACCCTTAGCCCCAAACTGATGGACATGCGCGCCCCGCGCGGTACGGGCGACCTGTTGCAAGCCGTTCCGGGCGTATGGGTAGATAACTCGGCGGGCGAAGTCGGCAACCGGGTCATTACCCGCGGCGTTACTCCTGTAGGCAACCAAAACATTGGTTTTCAGTATGTTTCCTTGCAGGAAGAAGGCTTACCCGTAATGGCTTCGCAACTTGGTTTTGCCGTGATTGACATGTTTCACCGCAACGATTTGACTGTTGCGCGCATGGAAGGCATTCGCGGCGGCAGTGCGTCTATTGCCGTAGCCAATTCCCCCGGCGGTATTTTCAACTTTATTTCCAAAACGGGCGGGCTGAAAACCGCAGGCTCGGTACGGTTGCAAACAGGCATCCACAACAACGGCAAGATGCTCTATCGCGCCGATTTGGAAGTGGGCGGCCCGATTGCCGACGGCTGGTCATACCACGCAGGCGGTTTCTACCGCATCGACGAAGGTGCTCGCACGATGGATTTCAACGCCAATCAAGGCGGCCAGTTCAAAGCCAACATCAGTAAGAACTTTGCACGCGGGCAGTTCCGCCTCTATGGCAAGTACTTGAACGACCGCAACACTTTCTTCAAAGAAATTCCGCTCACCGCCGACATGAAGAGTGGCTACGGCGGCTTTGATATTATCAACTCTACTACGTTTCTTAACGTAAGAGCTACTATTCCGGACGCTTCGCGTTTCCGCCCCGAAATTCCGTTTGACCAACTGCCTACCCGTACTTTTGATGCCTCCAAAGGCATCAGCAATAAATCGTTTGCCTTTGGTGCTAACTTTGACTACGATTTGGGCAACAATTGGGGACTTAGCCTTGCCGCCAAAGTCAGCGACTTTGGCCAAAACTATCTGCAATACCAAGGCAACGTAACCATGTCGGTTGTACCAAGCGCTGCCGACCCGGGTTATGCACAGTTTGGTGCAGGTGCTTATCCTGCCATCGGTTCGCCGATTCCGGGCTTCTTGTCGCCTACCTACTTTGATGCCCGCACCGGCGAAGTACTCGCCCGCGTTATCAATGGTCAGTTAGACCCCAATACGCCTAACAGGCTGGGTCGCTACCTGTTTGCCACCGCGCCGCTGAACATGAACAACCAAATCAGCGACGTGCAGGGCATCGTACGCCTCAACAAGCAGGCAGGCAAACACAATCTGACATTAGGTTGGTACACAGGGCGCACTTCTATGCAAACCCGCTGGTTTGTGGACGGTATCGCCGCTTCGTTTGACGGGCGCCCCGTGCGCATCACCTTCCCGTTTGCAGGACAGACCGTACAAGCAACCGACCCCAACGGCTTCCTGCTCTGGAGCGGTTTGGCATACACTGTTACCGATATGAAGTCTAATATTAACGCCTTCTTTGCCAACGATTTGTGGAAAGTGAATGACAAGTTGAACATTGATTTGGGCATCCGTTTTGAGTCAGTGAATCACAGCGGTACGAAGGAAGGCTGGCGCGGCGGCAGCACAGTAACGGCAGGTCTGCCCGGCTTGGCGGCACTGGGTGGATTAGACCGCAACCCGTTCACTTCTTACGATTTGGGCACGCGCCTCTACAACGGCATTACTTACGATTGGAACGAAACCTACAATTATTTCTCAGGCTCACTGGGTATCAATTACAAAATCAGTGATAAATCGGCTACCTATGTACGCTTCTCACGCGGCAACAAAGCTCCAGAATTGGACTACTACGCCAATAATTTCGTAAACGTACCCATCAAACGCGGCGTGGTTGAAACCATTACGCAGGCAGAAGTCGGTTACAAAATCACCTCACAGAAAGTTTCGGCTACTATTACAGGTTTTTACAGCTATCAGGACAATGTACTGCTGCAATTGTTCATTACTCAGGGTGCGAACAGTTTCTTTACCGACCCGACCTTCAACGCTACCTGCACGATGGGCGTAGAAATAGAAACCATTTGGCAGCCCGTACAGAATTTTAACGTGCGCCTGTCTTCTACCCTGCAAGACCCGCGCTTTGCCCGTCTGACCTATCAGAACACAGCGCGCAGCACCAACCCCGCCAACTTTTTCGATGAAGATTTTTCGGGCAATCGCGTGGATTTCTTGCCTGTTGTCATGTTTGACATTACGCCTTCATACAAAGTCGGTAAATTTACCCCTTACGTAAACTACCGTTATTTCGGCAAGCGCTATGGCAACCGCCGCAATACGATTGAGTTGCCTGCTTATGGTGTATTGAGTGGGGGCATTATGGCAGATATCAACCGCTTCAACTTTGCCTTGCAGGGCAGCAACCTGCTCAACAGTACAGGTATTTTGAATTTCAGCAGCTACGGTGCGTTCGGTTCTACTGCCGAAGACCTTGCTGTTGGCGGTATCCGCACTCCCGCCGGAACAATACTTTCCAACTCCGACATTACGGCTTTAAACGCTGCTGATTTCCCTGTGTGGGCACGTCCGATTTTGGGTCGTCAAATTACCTTATCGGTTACATACAGCTTTTGATTATCAATTGGTTATTAATGGTTAAGAGAGTTATTCCGGCTTCTGGAATAACTCTCTATTTTTTGCCGTGATAAACCGCCATACTATCAGGCAACATCTGCGGATGATGTGTTTTTTAAAAAAATCCACAATCCTAAATCTCAAATCCGCGTTTTAATACTTGGCTGCTCGCAAAATAGCTTCCAGTTCGCGGATGATTTCGCGTTTGCTGTTGCGCGATGGAGCATAGGCGAAACCCTCGTAGTAGTACATCCTGCCTGTTTTGGCATCAACAAAACTATAGCTCAGAAAAGAGCCGCCCATAATGGCATTATTGGTGCGCCACAGGCCACGCATTTCCTTAGCGTAGTTGTTGTTTACGGTACTTTCCCGCAGGGTAGGAGGCTCCAGCGGTTCCGTAATCATGTAAGTCTCGGGCTTTTCGGGGTCGCCGTACAGATGAGCTTTTCCTAAGCTGTTGCGCCATGCAATCAGGCTGTCGTTAGAGAACTGCTTTTCCGATTCATACGGCTTGTATGCTAATATCAGGCTTTTGTCCACTTCTGCATCGGGCATTCGTACCCAGAGAAAGCCGCTTTTCTTGTCGGGGCTGATTTCTTCTTTGACAAACTCAAAGCCGCGAGGCAATAGGAGTTGTATGTTGTGGGTTTTAGCAATTTTTTCTTCCAAATTGTTTTTGGCGCGTACTTTAGAAAGTCCTTGCGTAATGCGTTTGCGTTCAGTTTCTGCAAAAATATCCTGCAATTTGCGCCGATTGACACGCAAATGGTTGGCTAATTGTTTATCAGTTTGACCAAATAAAAACACCACCATTTGGCCAACTGCAAACTGATTGGGTACTACCTGATAGAACAGGCTGCTGTCTTGTGCAATTTGCTGCAACCCCTCGGGCGGAAAGAATGATTTTATTCGCTGCGAGGCAGGAGAGTTGCGTTCAAGTGAAACTACAAAAACCAAATTTTTGTGTTGTTTCAGTACGTTATTGAGTTGGGTGGCATGTGCCTTGCGAAGTGAAAACATGCGTTCGCCCCGAAGCGTACCCGGCAGTTCAGCAGAGTAAACGCTGCGAAGGGCTTCTCCTACTTCGCCGCTCCACTGAGCGGTATCCATTACCACAATAATTTCACCCGTTTTGCCGCGTGCTGCCGGTAGGTTAGACGTATTTGGGCTGCCTCCTTCGCTGCTGCCGCATGCCCATCCGAGCGTACTTACTACTGCCACTCCTATGAGTTGTCGCAATGTCATCATGTTATTTATTGTTCAAAAATTCCAATCGTAAAACAAATTTATTCACTCACGCATTTACTTTGCCCCATAACTCCCTACGGCAGCGACAAGTTACGGCGTCGGCGAAATTTTTTAGCTACCTTTGGTATGAATTGCCATGAAACCAATTGTTAGACATGCAAGGCTACGGACTTATCGGAAGGAAACTTTCTCATTCGTTTTCCAAAAAATTTTTTACCGAAAAATTTGAGCGTGAGCAAATTGATGCTGTTTATGAGCTGTACGAACTGCCTTCTGCCGATGGGTTGCGGATGCTGATTAAAAATAATCCGCATATCAAAGGATTGAACGTAACGATTCCCTACAAGTTGGATGTGCTGCCATTGTTGGATTACATAGACCCTAAGGCGGCTCAAATAGGTGCGGTGAATGTGATTAAAGTTTGTACAGACGGTAGTTTGGCGGGTTATAATTCTGACTATGAGGGTTTTAGATATTCTTTGCAGCGTTTCCTTCCCGAGGGGCACATGTTTGATGCATTGATTCTGGGAACGGGCGGCGCTTCTAAAGCGGTGCAGGCCGTACTGGAAGACATGGGCATGGAATACACCTTTGTTTCGCGAACTCCCGCAGGCGATAATTGCATCAGCTACGACGAGTTACCACTGCTGGGGCTGGATGCTTATCGGCTGATTGTCAATACGACGCCGCTGGGCATGTATCCGAACGTGCATGAGTTTCCGCCGCTGCCCTACGAGCAACTGACCGCTTCGCATTATCTGCACGATTTGGTTTATAACCCCGAAGCAACCGAATTTATGAAGCGGGGCAGCCAACAGGGGGCGCAAGTCAAAAACGGTTTGGAAATGCTCTACCGTCAGGCTGAAAAAGCATGGGAAATTTGGCAGGAATAAGAATTGCCATTAAACCTTGTGTTTGCTATCTTGTCTTACTGACAAACTTTTAAACAATAACACGATTATGAGAATTTTTGGATTGATTGCACTGCTTTTATTCATGGGGCTGCAAGTACAGGCGCAAGGTCGCCGTGGTCAGGGTCAAAAAATGACACTTGAACAGCGCGTAGAAGCACAAGCCAAGAAACTTACGGCAGAATTACAATTAGATAACAAACAACAGGAACAGGTAAAAGCAGCCTTGCAAGAGCGCATAAAAGCAGCAGATGAACTGCGTGCACAAACAGCCGCCGACCGTCAAGAGCGCATAAACAGAGCCCTTGCCATTCAGCAGAACTTCAAGGCATCTATGAAAGGAATCTTGAACGCCGAGCAACACGCGAAGTTTGAACAATTTCAGGCCAAGCGCAAAGAACAGATGAAAGACAGGATGCACAAGCGCGGCGGCAAACACGGCGGCAGAGGTCGCAATCAAGGTGGGGCAGCCGATGAGGCTATGGACGACTTGGAAGATTTCAGATAAGCACAGCATGGATTTTCGGCCATTTGAAAAAAACAATCCCGGCAGGTTTACAAACGCTTGTCAGGGTTGTGCTTCTTGTTTCCTGTAAAATTCCTATTTTTGGGTTAATTTGCAGTTGCTTTAATGCTTTTGCCGATATGAACCACGCCCTTGAAGCAGCTAAATTCAATCAGGATGTGCCACGGACTAACTGGCACGATGAAACGCTCTGGTTTGTACGCAACAAACGCGACGCGGCCGTTAAAGCAGTACCCGAGTGGGAGCAACTCCGTGAATTGGCTTCGCAAATCAAAGCGAATGTGTTGGCTAACTTAGATGAGTATTTGATTGCTTTTGAGGAGAAGGCTACACGTAACGGCATATGCGTACACTGGGCGAAAGATGCAGCCGAACACAATCGCATTGTGCTTGGTATTTTACAGGCAAAAGGCGTAAAGCGCATGGCAAAAAGCAAGTCCATGCTCACCGAAGAGTGCCACCTGAATCAATTTCTGGCACAAAACGGCATTCAAGTAGTGGATACCGACCTTGGCGAGCGCGTGGTGCAGTTTGCCAATCAACCGCCAAGTCATATTGTGTTGCCCGCCATCCACATGAAAAAAGAGGAAATCGGCGAACTTTTCTATGAAAAATTAGGCACTGAAAAAGGCGCAAGCGACCCCAAATACCTCACCGAAGCGGCAAGGCAGCACCTGCGCGAGGTGTTTTTGCAAAATAAAATAGCATTGACAGGCGTAAATTTTGCCATTGCTGAAACAGGCGGCTTTGTAGTATGTACCAACGAAGGCAACGCCGACATGGGCGCACACATTGCCGACGTGCACATTGCCAGCATGGGCATTGAAAAAATAATTCCCAAGCAAGAACATCTGGGCGTTTTTCTGCGACTTTTGGCGCGTAGCGCTACCGGACAGGCCATTACAACCTACACTTCTCACTTTTTCAAACCTAAAAAAGGCGGAGAAATCCATGTGATTCTGGTAGACAACGGGCGCTCTGAACTGTTGGGTAGAGCAGCTTTCCGCAAATCGCTCTATTGCATCCGCTGCGGGGCTTGCATGAACACCTGCCCCGTTTACCGACGCAGTGGCGGGCACAGCTACGGCTATGCCGTCCCCGGCCCGATTGGTTCTATTCTTTCGCCCAACGTAGATATGCGGGAATATGCCTCGCTACCCTTTGCCTCCACCCTCTGCGGCTCTTGCACCGACGTTTGCCCCGTAAAAATTGACATCCACCAACAACTCTACAAATGGCGGCAAGTGATTGCCCGCGAAGGGTTGCTGCCTGCCTCTAAGCGGCTGGGAATGAAAGTGTTGGGTAAAATTTTTGCCAATCCTGCACTTTATCGGATGGCGGGAAAAGTCGGCAGAGGCACGCTGCGATTTGCCCCCGAATTTTTGGTGAATCATCCGCTGAATGTTTGGGCAAAAAACCGCCAAATGCCCGAACCGCCTAAGGAAAGTTTCCGCGAATGGTATCTTCGCAACAGGCGGCAGCAGTAACAGAGTTTAAAAAAATAGTGTCGCAAAACGCTATTTATTCAAATAAACATGCGTTTTCATGCGATTTTCGCAAAAAAACGGCGTAAATTTGGCAGCTTAAAAATTCTTTTTTCTATGAGTTCCCTTGTTATACACCAAGTACATGCAGGCCCGCAAAGCCTTTCAGACCGCATCAACTCATTGGCCGAATCTCAAACCCTTGAAATGGCAAAGAAAGCCCGCGAGCTGAAAGCCAAGGGCATTGATGTAATCAGCCTGAACCTTGGCGAGCCTGATTTTCAGACACCGCAGCACATCAAAGATGCAGCCAAAAAGGCCATTGACGAGGGCTTTACCTTCTACACACCCGTAGCCGGTATTCCTGAATTGCGCAAGGGAATTGCCGACAAGCTCAACCGCGAAAACGGCTTGGATGTGAAACCCGAAAACATTGTGGTTTCCACAGGTGCCAAGCAATCGCTTGCCAACGTGTTGCTTTGTTTGGTCAATCCGGGCGATGAGGTTATCATTTTTGCACCTTTTTGGGTTTCCTATATGGAAATGGTCAAATTGGCCGAAGGAACGCCCGTCATTATCAGCGGTTCATTGGAAAACGAATACAAAGTAACAGCCGAGCAAGTACGTGCCGCCATCACGCCAAAAACCAAGGCGATTATGTTTTCTTCGCCCTGCAACCCAACGGGCGCAGTATTTTCCCGCGAAGAACTGACCGAAATTGCCAAAGTGGTAAAAGCACACGAAGACAATGGTGGCAATCCGATTTACATTATTGCCGACGAAATTTACGAATACATCAATTTCACGGGCGAACATTTCAGCATCGGTTCACTGGATTTCATCAAAGATAACGTAATTACTGTCAATGGCTTTTCCAAAGGTTTTGCCATGACGGGCTGGCGCGTGGGCTACATTGCAGCCGCCAAATGGATTGCCGATGCCTGCGACAAAATGCAGGGGCAGGTAACTTCGGGCACTTGCTCCATCGCACAAAAGGCTTCCGTGGCCGCTATCACGGGCGATATGACCCCTACCCGCGAAATGGCAGCGGCCTACCTGCGTCGCCGCGACCTTGCCAAACAGTTGTTAGACCAAATTCCGGGCATCAAAACCAATAACCCCGAAGGCGCATTCTACATTTTCCCGGATGTGAGTGCGTATTTCGGCAAGTCTCACGGCGATTATCACATCAAAAATTCATACGACTTGTGCATTTATCTGCTCAACGAAGCCCACGTTTCCATCGTGGACGGCGACAGTTTTGGTGCACCGCCTTGTGTGCGCATCTCCACTGCCGCTGCCGATGAGCAAATCAAAGAGGCTGTGCGTCGCATCGGCGAAGCGCTGGCTAAATTGAGCTAAGATTTTCAATCCTGAGAATACAGAAAGCCACCTTATTACATGCAAGGTGGCTTTTTTGTTCCATTCTGTACGCACAGGTGTTCATATGTGAACAACTTTTTTATGCTATTTTCGTTTAAGCTGTTGATTGTCAGATGATTGTATCTTTTGGTACTGCATTTGGCAATGAGTAGGCAAGTCAAATTAAAAACGCCGGTATGATGATTCAACTCAATAACATCCACAAATACTACTCGGTAGGCAACAGCCGCTTGCACGTGCTGAAAGGCCTGGAAGCCACCATTGAAGAGGGCGAACTCGTGTCTATCATGGGTTCTTCGGGTTCGGGAAAGTCCACGTTGCTCAATATTCTGGGTATTTTGGATGATTACGACACCGGTGAATATTACCTGAACAATACGCTGATGAAAAACTTGTCAGCGACCAAAGCCGCCTACTATCGCAACCGCTTCATCGGTTTTGTGTTTCAGTCCTTCAATTTGTTGAATTTTAAAAATGCGATGGAAAACGTGGCTTTGCCGTTGTATTACCAGCAGGTAAGCCGCAAAGAGCGCAACAAAAAGGCTTTGGAATACTTAGAAATGGTCGGTCTGCGCGACTGGGCAGAGCACAGCCCCAACGAAATGTCGGGTGGTCAGCGGCAGCGCGTTGCCATTGCCCGCGCCCTGATTAGTCAGCCCAAAATCATCCTCGCCGATGAGCCGACAGGTGCGCTGGATTCCAAAACTTCACAGGAAGTGATGGATATTTTTAAGCAAGTGAACGCACAAGGCATGACGGTCGTTATCGTAACCCACGAAAACGACGTAGCCAACCAAACCAACCGCATCATCCGACTGCGCGACGGTCAAATTATTTCACATGCAGATACGCACTTCGGGCAGGAAGACATGGTGAAGCATACGGCAGTGCATTATTAAATCAATCTCCACCGCAACCATGTTTGATTTTGATAAATGGCAGGAAATATTCGGCACGATTCGCAAGAATAAACTGCGGACTTTTTTAACAGCTTTTGGTGTTTTCTGGGGAATTTTTATGCTCATGCTGCTGCTGGGTGCAGGCAACGGGATGCAAAACGGCGTAGAAGCCGAATTTGCTGAAGAAGCCAAAAACAGTATCTGGATATGGGCAGGCAAAACCACCGTTCCGCACAACGGCACAAAGCCCGGTCGGTATATTAAATTTACCAACGACGACCTCCGCACGTTGGAAACAGGGCTGGACGACGTGGAAAAAATCTCTCCGCGCAACCGCCTCATGGGTGAGTTTACGCTCAACTATCAGCACAAAAACGGGTCTTATCAGGTATTTGGTGCACAAGGCGACTTCTTCCGCATCAATGGTGAGAAGTTGAAAACCGGACGTTTGCTCAACAAGTCCGATATTGCGGAACAGCGCAAAGTCATTATTTTGGGCGAAAAAGTTCGCAAAGTACTTTTCGGTGAAGATGAAAATATCGGCATCGGCGAATACATCAACGTAAAAGGGATTCCGTTCAAAGTAGTAGGCATCTTCACCAGCAACGGCAACAACGGACGCAACGAAGAACGCGCCTATATTCCGTTCAGTACGCTGCAAAACGTGTTTAATCAGCCCAATCAGGTGCAAACTTTCGTGGTAACGCCTCGCGACAACAAACCTGCCATTGAATTGGAAAACGAAATCCGCGCTACGCTGGCTCGTCGGCACAATTTTTCACCCGAAGACAAACAGGCAGTAGAAATTTGGAATAACGAAGAAAACTACAAACGCTTTCAGGGCTTGTTTAAAGGTATTCGGATGTTTATTTGGGTGGTAGGCATCGGTACGCTCATTGCGGGCGTGGTAGGCGTGAGCAATATCATGATGATTATCGTCAAAGAACGCACCCGCGAAATCGGTGTTCGCAAGGCTTTGGGGGCTACCCCTGCAAGCATTGTCAGCCTGATTATCCAAGAGTCGGTTTTTATTACCGGAATTGCCGGTTATATCGGTATGTTGATTGGCATCGGGCTGCTGGATGCGCTCAGGTTTCTGATAGATGCCAGCGGTGCGCAACTGCCCTACTTTACGCGCCCCGAAGTTGATTTGGGCGTGGCAATATCCGCAACGCTGGTGTTGGTGGTAGCAGGTGTGCTGGCAGGGCTGATTCCTGCCGTGCAAGCAGCCCGCGTCAAGCCGATTGAAGCATTGCGGGCAGATTAGGTTTGATTTTAAGCACGCGGATTTTGTCGCCGTGGTTTGTGTCCCCACGAACCACCTTTTAAAACACAGCTATTTTTGAAAATACAAACTCGTTATACCATGCTATCACCCAATCGCTTTTATAGTTTCACTATTGCATGGCTGCTGCTCTTTTCAGGGCCGGCGGTGCAGGCGCAAGGAATAGGCATTACGGCGCACAATCACATTGCCTTGCAAGTAGCTGATATTGAGGCTTCTAAGCAGTTTTACGGCAATATACTCGGCTTGAAATCCGTGCCTGTGCCCGACGACTTACAAGCGATTCGCGCATGGTTTCAGGTGAGCGAGCAACACCAGATTCATTTGCTGGCAGGGCGCACACAGCCGGTAGTAAACGACAAAGACGGCAGCCATTTTGCCCTGTTCGTTGCCGATATTGCGGCGGCGGAGCGTTTTCTCCAATCGCAAAAAATACCCTATCATGCACAGACGCGATTTGACGGCGTGCGTCAGATATATCTGGCAGACCCCGACGGGTATTTGATTGAACTCAACCAACGAAAGTAAGTGTATGGAAAAGTCAAATCAACCAACACTTAAAACCTTACCGCCATGTTTGACATAGACAAATGGAAAGAAATATATGCCACCGTAAGCAAACACAAGTTGCGGACGGCACTGACCGCCTTTGGCGTTTTTTGGGGCATTTTTATGCTGATTGTACTTCTGGGTTCGGGCAAAGGTTTTGAAAACGGCATCATGCAGAGCATTGATATTTCGCCGCGTTCGGTATTTATGTGGACGCAGCGCACCAGCGAACCCTACATGGGGCTGAAACCGGGCAGGTTCATCCAACTCAACACAGAGGATATGCAAGCCCTGCGCGAACAGGTGAAAGGCATAGAGGTACTTGCCCCGCGCAACAGTTTAGATGGAACCGTAACTCGCGGGCTGAAAAACTCTACTGCTTTTCGCATTTTTGGCGATTATCCCGACTTTTTCTACCTGAAAAAAATGGAAATGGTAAAAGGTCGTTTTATTAACCATATGGACATCCGGGAGCGTCGCAAAGTCTGCGTCATTGGCGAAGAAGTTGTCAATGTACTTTTTGCCGCAGACGAAGACCCTATTGGTCAATATCTTGACATCAAGGGCATTTTCTTCAAAGTTGTAGGTATTCAGCGCGGGCTGGGCACACGCGGCGAGGATATGCGCGAAGACCGCCATACGATTTACTTGCCGCAAACCACTATGCAACAGGCATTTAATCAAGGCAATCGCGTTTTCTGGCTGGCGATGCTGCCCAAGCCGGGCGTACCTGCCGCCGAGATTGAACAGGAAGCCAAAAAGTTGCTGGCACAACGCCACAAAGTAGCCCCCAACGACCTCAAAGCCTTTGGTTCTGCCAATGTGGAAGAAGAATTTCAGCGCATCAACGGTCTGTTTATCGGTATAGCCGGTTTTAGCTGGTTGGTGAGCTTGGGAACCATCATTGCGGGCATTATCGGTGTCAGCAACATTATGCTCATCGTTGTGCGGGAGCGCACCAAAGAAATAGGCATTCGCAAGGCACTGGGCGCAACCCCGTGGAGCATCATCAGCCTGATTGTGCAGGAATCCATCTTGATTACTGCCGCGGCAGGCTATATCGGACTGATGTGCGGCATCGGGCTAATTGAGCTGATTAACTATTTACTGAAAAAATTTGAGGCAGAAGGTGAATTTTTTGCCAATCCTGAAGTAAACATGACGGTTGCACTCTCTGCGTTGGTAATGCTGATTATTTCGGGGGCTCTTGCCGGTATTATTCCTGCCGCCAAAGCCGCTGCCGTCAATCCGGTGGTTGCTTTGAAGGACGAATAGGGAAACAGTACCAACTCTCATCAGGAAAATCTATCTTTGCCCGAAGATAGATTTTTCTTTTTTCCTACCATGAAACATATCCTTTTGCTCGGCGCAGGGCGTTCTTCCGATGTTCTGATTCATTATTTGTTGAAATTATGCCGAAGCGAAGGCTACAGGCTTACCGTCGCTGATGCCGTACAAGAAGCGGCACATGCCAAAATTATCGCCAACGGTGGTGATGATACGTCTGCCAAAGCTATTGCATTGGATGGAAATAATCAGGAACAATGCCGCAGTGTAGTACAGGATGCAGATGTGGTTATTTCGCTGTTGCCTCCCGCTGCGCATTTGACCGTTGCCAAAGCCTGCGTGGAGTTTGGCAAACCGCTGCTGACTGCCTCCTACGTATCGCCCGAAATGCGTGAGCTGCACGAGGAAGCACAGGCAAAGGGCGTACTTCTGCTCAATGAACTGGGCTTTGACCCGGGCATAGACCACATGTCGGCCATGCAAATTATTGACCGCTTACATGCCGAAGATGCCGTCATTACAGCCTTTCGTTCCTATGCTGGCGGCTTGGTTGCACCCAAATACGATAATAACCCATGGCACTATAAGTTTACATGGAATCCGCGCAACGTAGTGTTGGCAGGCAAAGGTACGGCCAAATACATGATTAACGGGCAGGTCAAATATGTACCTTATCATCGTTTGTTCAGCCATACCGAAGACGTTTTTATAGAAGGCTTGGGAGACTACGAAGGCTACCCCAACCGCGACTCCATTATTTACAAGGAGTTGTACGGTTTGCGGCAAATACCGACCATTCTGCGCGGCACGCTGCGTCGGAAAGGATTCTGTGCCGCATGGGATACGTTCGTTCAATTAGGGCTTACCGATGATGAAATCATTATTGAGAACTCTGCCGATATGACCTATCGCGAGTTTGTCAATATGTTTTTGCAGTACAGCCGTATGTATTTGGTAGAAGAAAAACTTGCCAAAATGATGAACGTAACGCCCAAGTCGGATTTGATTGAAAAAATCAAATGGTTGGGCTTGTTCAGTCATGACAAAATCGGGTTGGAACGCGCCACACCCGCCCAAATTCTGCAACACCTGCTGGAGAAAAAATGGAAACTGGAAGAAGGCGATCGCGACATGGTCATTCTGCAACATCGCTTCGAGTACCACAAAGCGGAAGGCAAATTTGAAATAGTGTCTGATTTGATAGTTTACGGCGACGACAGCCATCATACAGCCATGGCAAAAACAGTAGGGCTGCCTTTAGGTATTGGGGCTAAACTGTTGTTAAACAATCAATTGCCGTTAAAAGGCGTACAAATTCCGGTCGTGCGCAGTGTGTATGAGCCCGTGCTGGCAGAACTTTCCGCAATGGGCATCAGTTTCCGCGAAAAAGAGCGGCTAATAGAATAAACCAACTCTTGTTTAAACAAGAGCATAAGAAAATTTATTTTCTCTCTCAACAAAAAACAATCAGGCGGCTTTGAGTCTCTACGTTTGTACAAAAACCTGATAAATTCCGATATTTATCAGGTTTTTGCAGAATAATCAACCGATAGTGCGCTACCGGTGCTACGTTCAACCATGTATAAACTCCATTAGCCATTCAGATATTACAGGGCAAGCAACCTGTACAACCGGCTGTGTATGAACAATACGCTGATAACCACCTATGGGCATTATAGGGCTGATTTTGGCACGTATCTTGTCTTTATTTTCATTATCAACCTAATATGAGTTTATGGATACTCTCAAACAACAAATGCAACGGTGGCAGGTTGTTTTTATCTGTTGCCTGTTGCTGGTTATTGCCCCCCTTTACTCGCAAGTTACTACACCATGTTACATTGTGGAAAACTTTCAGTCTGTTTGTACGCAATCTGCTCCCAGTCGTAAGTTTACGATTTCATTTACTTTTAAAGTAAATCCCCCCACCACTACGCCTCCACTTGTTGCTGTTAATATTGCTTCCATGAGCGGTGGAACAATCAGCGTAAGCCAAGTACCGCTACAGAACAACCAAGCCAACATATCGTTTACCTACGATGAAGCTGCCGTTGCTTCTTCACTCACTTTGCGATTAGCCCCTACTAATGGACAAAATGAAGTTTGCCGTGCTGTCAGCAACTTTAATTTGACACCTTGTGCCAGTGTAAATTGTAATCAAACCGTATCATTTGCACCTGTTATGGCATCAGTAGTAACAGATGCTTTAGCCTCATTACGGAATGAACAAACCGTCAGCTTTATAGCCGGATTACAAACCGGGCCGGGCAATGACAAAGTAAGAGGTATCACTTATGAGGTTAGCAATGTCAAAAGGATTATCAAGTGCCTCGGTCAGCCCGATAAAGTTTTAGACTGGAATTTGACACCTCTGATGCACGAACACTTTCAAAAAATACCTGCCGATTATAAATGGATTAGCATGAGCAGTGCACAACTGCTTTATCCGGGCGGGCGTGACTTTTCAGCTACCGGAAAAGGTGATAAACTCTGGAATGCAATGTTCTACTTGCCGCCCAGAGTACAGGGTTGTAATGAAGAGTTTACATTTGACCTGAAAGTGTTAGTAGAGTTTGAAAATGGTTGTATTAAAGAGCAAACTTTTGCTAATCAGAAAGTTACGCGCTAATCTTTGGTTCTTCCGTTGTGGTTTGATTACAAAACCGGATTGACTAACTTTTATTGCTTGATGCGTTTTGCTGATTATCAAATGCTTATCTTGTAATAAGGGCTTTAAAAAACGGACAACACCTCGCTTTTAAAGGGTCTTTGTCCGTTTTTTTGGCTGTTAAAACAACTCGAGTTGCGGCGGGCTGGGTGGTGGCGTCTGTGCTGCATTGCTCTAAAAGTTTCGGATGTTTCCGAACAGCTTGTCGGTAATTGGCAAGATGCTTACCATGCCTTGGGGTGGTATCATTTGTTCTACTCATAAGGTATGCATATCGGCACTTTCATGGTCGGTACGATACCTGATATATGCCGCAGTTATTTTCGCCCTGTATACTCCGCAGGGCTTTTTTATTTTGCGGGGGCTGCTGTAAGGCAAATGGAGGATGTAGGGCAACTAAAAATGTAAATCAGATTAGCATTCCTTAGCTTGGGGAAAAACAAGAAAAGGCGCTGATTTTTCCGGCACCTTTGAAAACTTTGGTACACCGTACGGGAATCGAACCCGTGTTTTATCCGTGAAAGGGATACGTCCTAACCCCTAGACGAACGGTGCATTTATTTTAAATGTGGCACAAAGGTAGGGCGGCTAATTTTATCTTGCAATACTTTGCCGCATTTTTTTGAAGAATCTTTTAGTGCACAATCTTATGCCGTTTCCACGTGCCGCCCAAAGTGTTGATTTCTAATATGTAAACGCCTTTGGCTGTTTGTGGGAGACAGATGCGTTGCAAATAATTGCCGACGGGAATTTCTAATCTCTGACGGCTGATGACAGCACCTGTCAGCGAGTAGATAGTAAGTGTAGCTTTGTCTTGCTTATCAAATTGGGTGCGAATGGCAATATCGGCACTGCTTCCGTCGCAGTAAACTTCTACATAGTTGCTGCTTGTGGCATCTACTGTGAGCACAATTATTTTGGAATAAGTAAATATACCGTCATAATCTACCTGACGCAAGCGGTAATAGAATGTTTGCGGTGCTTCCAAGTGGTCTTCGTAGCTGTATCGCTGCAGGCGGTTGCTGTTGCCTACGCCCTCGACAAAAGCAATTTCTCTAAAATTAATGCCGTCCATGCTGCGTTCTATGCCAAATCCTTGGTTGTTCTTTTCTGATGCGGTTGTCCATGTGAGCAAATTGATATTAACTTTGTTACTGCCACTGAACTCTGCTAGTTCAACAGGCATTAGCTGGCTGCAAAGTACACTCGCCGTACTCTGGTTGTTTCCGCAGGCATTGGTGGTAACTGTCAGATTATAGCCCATATCGTTCACAGTGCCTCCGCCGGTATCAACTTTATAACGCAAAGTAACTTGTCGTTTGACAGGTGAGCCACCTATTAGTATATCGCTTACTACCTGTGGCCCATTAGCGGCGTTGGCGGCAGCATTAGCAACTACCGGATTGTTGGTTATCGGGCTGGCAAAGCTGTAACCACTCAACGTGGGGGTTATGGTAAAAAACAGTGCAGGTAATGAAAATTTAGCATCGCTGTAAACTACATTTACATCAAGAAACGACCCATCGGTAAATATGCAAGGGTTTGCATTCGGGAACAGGCCGCTGATATCGAACAACGAATTATCGTTGAAAAACGGAACGGTCAATTTGTCTTCGGCTACGTACCACCATGTGTTGATGGTTTCGGAATTGCCGTTGGCCCCTCTGCCCGTAAAGCGATGGCAACCGGTTGTTCCGGAAGGAATAGCAGCAGGATAAGCCGGCGGTACAGGTGAAGAGGTACAGCCTGCCAGGTTAATATGTCCATCAATGGCAGTACCTGTCGGCATGTTGATTGTTCCGTTAGTATCATCCCAGTAGAGTTTGGGAGGAGTCAAAGGGTTGCCGCAAACATTGGTGAGTGGGCGCACCAAGCGAACTACGAAGCCATTCGGGTGGTCTTCTATGTCATAAATAGGCAAATTAGTTCTGCCCGCCTGAAAATTGACGATAATGGAAATATTACCGGTAGGCACTTGCACTCCCAGACCGTCTAAGCCATCCCATGGAACACATTTAGTTTCTGGCACCCCCGGAGTGTTAAACTCAGTCATTAGGCGCACATCTCGAGTACCTGCTGTATAGATGCCGTCAGGTATTGCCGGATGCAAATCTATTATAACCTCTACCTCTCCGTTGGCTTGTGCTGTTATGTTAATACAATAAGGTGAGTTCTGATCGCATTGTTTTGCCGAAGCAGAATGTAAGCATCCAATAATACCGTTGGGGAATTCATTAATGTCGGGATTTTGTAAAAAAATGCGATAAAGCGGCGTATGCAGTGCCACAGGGGCACTTAATCCCCAACGCGAACGGCGATTAACAATGAAATTGTTGGCAGGCGTAGCAGCAATAGTGTTAATACCATCACGGTTACAACTAATGACAAACCCAAAAGGTTGCATGCCGTTAAAATTGATTTCCGTTACAATGCCGTCATTGGCATATGGGTAAGCACGACCGTTATAGGGTACATTTCCGTTGCCCGTACTAAGGCTCCATGCCCGCGACCACAAACGACCGGGAATGGCTGTAGCCGTTGCGCTGCCCGTTACGGCGGTAACTGCGCCCGTAGTTGCGTTTTGTGTTGTAACCGTAAAACCTCCTACGCCCGTTGCAATGGTCAGGTCAAATAGTTGGAGCATAGCCTTGCGATTGTTTGCAGGCACAGTAACAGTATTGGTTGCTATATTGTAAGTTTCAAATTCAATGCGAAAATCGCCTGTTGTAGCAGGTGTGAAAACATAGGCATAGTAGCCACTGGTACCTACTAACTGTGCAGGACCTGCTACACAACGATTATAGTCAGCCAGATTTTCCGCGCCTATAAATCCCTGACCGCTTACGGGAATGGCTTGTTCAGGCCATACAACTGCACCGCTCGGGTCGAGAATACGGAAACGCAACTCGCGTTGCGGGTTAGCGGCTGCGGTAGGCAAAGGCAGTGGCTGATTTACAGGGTTAATGTTGGCATTATTCCCCATATTGGTGGTTTTATAGCGACCAAACCCAAAATAAACTCTCTCATTGGTATTTCTGATACGAAAATAAATCCGGCGCTCATCGGTAGCACCATAGGCAGCAAAGTCGTTTGTAGTGGCAGGGTCTAACAGGTGCAAGAAACCGCCATCGTTATATGTAGGGCGCATCTGAGGCGTACCTTCAGCATATAAAAGCAAGTAAAAGAAAATCAGCAGGACTGTAAGCGGTAGAGCAATTTTCATATACCTTAGAATAGTTATATATTTTATTAAAAAACGCCAAAAAATGCAAATTCGTATATATGCTGCAAAGGTTTTTAACAACTACCTTGTATGATTTGCAGCGCATTCGCCGTTTTTCTAATTCGATTGATTAACTGTTGATGATTATTTGTTAATGAAAGCCTTGTTTTTAAGTACTTAAAATTCAATTATTGCATGTTTTGTCAGATAAGCTATCATGTGTATGTTTTTCATTATTGCGTGTGAATTGTTTTAGCTAATAATCGGCATCTGTCTGAGGAGTATCCGCGCTTTTCCCTAAATTCGCAGGCATTAAAAACTATGAAGACAGTTTCAGAAGCTATTTTATCCCAATACGAATTAGTTGTCGGATTGGAAGTACATGCGCAGTTGAGCGCACAGAGTAAAATTTTTGCCGCAGATGCCAACCGGTTCGGTGATGCACCCAACACGAACGTAAGTGTGATTACACTGGGGCATCCGGGCACTTTGCCCATGTTGAACGAAGCAGTGGTAGAAATGGCCATTAAAATGGGGCTTGCCTGCCATTGCGAAATTTCGCGCTACAATATCTTTGACCGGAAAAACTATTTTTATCCCGACCTACCCAAAGGTTTTCAAACCACACAAGACAAAACCCCCATCTGCAAAGGCGGTTATTTGGATGTAAAAGCCCGCAAAGGCAACAGCAAAGACTATTGGGTAAAGCGCATTCGCCTGAATCGCATCCATTTGGAGGAAGATGCAGGCAAGTCTATCCATCCTGCCGATGCTGATTACACCCTCATAGACCTGAACCGCGCCGGAACGCCGCTGATTGAAATTGTTACCGAACCCGATATTCGGCAGCCGGAAGAAGCTGCCGCCTATCTGGCCGTTGTGCGCCGCATTGTGCGCTACTTAGGTATTTGCGACGGCAATATGGAAGAAGGTTCTATGCGCTGCGATGCCAACGTTTCCGTTCGCAAAAAGGGCGATACTAAACTGGGACAAAAAGTAGAGATAAAAAACATGAACTCGATGCGCAACGTACAGCGTGCCATTGAGTACGAGTTTGTGCGCCAAGTCCAAGTGTTGGAAAGCGGCGCAAAAATAACTTCCGAAACGCGCCTGTTCGATGTAAACAGCGGGCGTACTTTTGCCATGCGCACCAAAGAGGAACTCAACGACTATCGCTATTTTCCAGAGCCGGACTTAGCACCTTTTGTAGTAACGGATGAAGACCTGTCGCGCATTCGTGCGGCAATGCCTGAGTTGCCCGAGCAACTGGTAGAAAAGTTCCAGCAAGTATATCAATTGCCGGAATACGATTCCGTCGTGCTGACCGATGAGCGCGAAATGGCCGTGTATTTCGAGCAGGTCTGCGCTCTTACCAAGCACTACAAGGCGGTTTCTAACTGGCTGATGGGGCCTGTGAAATCCTACCTGAACGAAACAGGAAAAACAGCAGCCGAAATGCCGCTTACCGTTCGTCAGTTGGCCGATGCCGTAGAACTGACCGAGCAGGGAGCGCTCAGTTTTTCGGTAGCCTCCAAAGAACTCTTTGCAGCCCTTGTCAATCAGCCCGAAGCAGTTGCAGAGGCCACCGCGCGCCGATTGAATTTATTGCAGGAAAGCAACACTGATACACTATTGCCATTCATTCGGGAAATTGTGGCGAAATTTCCAAACGAAGCCGCGGCTTACAGAAAGGGCAAGAAAAATTTGTTGGGCATGTTTATGGGTGAAGTAATGAAGGCTTCCTCCGTTAAGATAGACCCCAAAAAAGCAGGCGAGCTGTTGCGGCAGGTGTTGGAGTCGTAATTATTATGCCGTCGGCAACTTCTTACACTTGTAAAGTCCATACTTTTTTTGCTTAATTTGTAATCTGTGTATAATCGCCTATGACTCAAATTTACCCGATTGGTACAATAATCAGGGAATGATGTTTAAAAATAGTTCTGTCGCAGGTTTTTGTTGTCTGTTGTTCTTTTGCGTGCCGGGCTGGATAGCAGAAGCCTGTGCGCAAGGAAAACCGGGGCGCAACCCAACCACCCGACCTACCCAGACAAGACCTGCCAACCCGACTGCCGATATTTCATTATCCTCGGATACTACCGACTTGGAAGAGCCGGATACGACCCGTTTGGGCAGCGGTATAGACCGAAAAGCAGCTACTCGCCCCTTTTCACTGAGCGACCGCGAAATGGGGCGCTACTCTGGTTTTTTCACACCTTACCGCCAGCGCACCTCGCCGCTGTTGGGCAAACCCTTTAATCCGAAAATAGAATTAGACCCTGACGGGCAGTTTTATAATCTGCGCCAGCAAATCGGCAACTTCAATTATCGCACGCCTGCACGCGCCCCTTTCGGACAGGTAGAGCGGGCACGCAATACGGAACTTTTACGCGATTACTACCGCACCCTTTCGCGGGCTGCCGATGGTACAGACCCCGTAAAGTCGGGGCGACTGATTCCGCTGATTAAATTGCCGCCTTTGGCCGACAGGCTGTTCGGTGGCAGCAACTTAGACATCCAGCCCAATGGCACTATCCTGCTGGATTTGGGCGGCAAGTGGCAGCGCATCGAAAACCCGCAGATTCTTTTGCGGCAGCAGCGCAACGGCGGCCTCTTTTTTGACCAGCAAATTCAGTTGAACATGGTCGGAAAAATAGGCACTAAGCTCAACCTGAATTTTAACTGGGATACCAAGAGTTCTTTCCAATTTGAAAATACGTTCCTGACAGGCTACACCGCACAGGAAGAAGACATCATACAAGAGGTCAAAGTAGGAAACGTTAGTATGCCGGTTAGCAATGGCCTGATTACCGGTGCGCAGAACCTGTTTGGCATCAAAACCCGCTTGCGCTTTGGCAAGTTGTGGATTAATGCCATCGCCTCACAGTCGCGCGGAACAGTAGAATCTATGCGCATTCGGGGCGGGGCACAAGTGCGCCCTTTTGAAATCCGCGCCGATTCTTATGACGAAAACCGCCACTTTTTTTTGGGGCAGTTTTTCCGTCATAACTACGAGCCCTCGTTGCGTACTATTCCTGTTATTACATCGGGGGTAGTGGTAACGCGTGTAGAGGTGTACGTTACTAACCGCAACAACAACACGCAAACACTGCGAAACATTGTAGCTCTGTTAGATTTGGGCGAAGGAGAACCCTTTCGTGCTAATAATCCCAATATTGCGCCGGCAACAGGGCGAGGGCCTGCCGGCAATGCTGCTAACCGCTTGTTTGCCAATCTGGAAGCTAATTCTGCCGTGCGAGACCCCGACCGCCTGACGAGCGTTATGGAACAGACCTTCGGGCTGGTTAAAGGCTCTGATTATGAAATGCTGCGCGGCGCACGCCGATTGCAGCCTAATGAGTTTGTATTGCATCCCAATTTGGGCTATATCTCACTCATTACACCACTGCGTAATGATGAAATTTTGGCCGTATCTTTTGAATATACTTACAATGGTCAGGTTTATCGGGTGGGCGAGCTGACCGAGAACTACCAGAGTCGCCCTAACAACGATATCATCATCATGAAAATGCTCAAACCTTCTACCATTCGGAAAGACATTCCCTCTTGGGATTTGATGATGAAAAATATTTACTCCCTGCAAACACAACAATTGGAGCGCACTAATTTTCAGTTGCGCATAATTTACCGCGACGATGCCACAGGGATTGACAACCCCAATTTGCAGGAAGGTGCCAATTTGAAAGACATTCCGCTGGTGCAAGTCATGCGCTTAGACCTGCTCAACCCAAACAACGACCCGCAACCCGACGGCAACATTGATTTCATTGAAGGTATTACAGTAGATTCGCGCAACGGACGGGTTATTTTTCCTGTGTTAGAGCCGTTCGGTTCACATTTAGAGCGGCAGTTTATTCCGCAATTGGAACAGCAACTTATCAACAAGTACGTATTCAATGAGTTGTATCGCGGTACGCGTGCCGATGCGATACTGCTGACAAGCAAAAGCAAGTTTTTCCTCAAAGGTAGTTTTCAGTCGGTAAGTTCTTCCGAAATACGCCTAAACGGCATTAACATTGCCCGCAACTCGGTGCAAGTCCGTGCCGGTGGTACCATGCTTACCGAAGGAATAGATTATACCGTTGATTATCAGATGGGTACGGTGCGCATTACCAATACGGGGATTCTTAGTTCGGGTAAGGAAATCGTCATTCAGTACGAGCGACAGGATTTATTCAACTTCCAAACCCGCAACTTGGTAGGTACAGATTTGGAATACCGTTTCAGCAATGATTTTCGCGTGCATACTACGCTAATGCACATGAACGAGCGCCCGAACATTTCGCGAGTCAGCATTGGTGCCGAGCCTACCCGCAATACCCTGTGGGGCTTCGGGCTGAACTACCGCAAAGAAAGCCGCCGGCTGACGCGAATGGTGGACAAATTGCCGCTGGTAAGCACCAAAGCGCCTTCTACCATTGCTTTCAGTGGCGATTTTGCACAGATTATTCCCGGTGCCAATCAACTCATCGGTACAGACGGCGGCACTTCATTTGTGGATGACTTTGAAGGTGCAGAAGTGCCTTACGAGTTAGGCCGACAACCACAAAGTTGGGCATTGGGCAGTACGCCTAACCAGTTTCGACCCGTTGGTCGCAATAATCCTTTGGAGTATGCCTACCGCAGAGCGCGAATGGCATGGTACACGGTGGACAATACTGTGTTTTTCAATCGTGGGCTGGGGCAAGCACCACCTTCCAATATCAGCCAGCAAGACCGCTGCAACCATTATGTGCGACCAATTGCTTTTGATGAAATCTTTCGCGGTCGCGACCCGCAAATGTTAAATAATCCTGACCTGACGATGGATTTGGCATTTTACCCCCAAGAGCGGGGGATGTACAACTATAACCCCAACCTGACTCCTGACGGTCGCTTGCCCAATCCGCGGCAGAACTTCGGCGCAATTACCAAAGGCATTACCTATGACATTGACTTTGACAACATCAACATTCAGTACATAGAGTTTTGGTTGTTAGACCCCTTCATACGTGGCGTAAACGGCCAAATTATTACCAATGTGAACGGGCGGAATGTGGGTATCAACAATACAACCGGCGGTAAGTTGTACTTTAACTTAGGCAGCATTTCGGAAGACTACATCCCCGACGGGCGACACGGCTTTGAAAACGGTTTACCCACCAATGACACCGACCGCGATACGGTGCGTACCGATTGGGGCGTTGTTACGCGCAAGCCCTATCTTACCAATGCCTTTGCTGCCGAACCCGGCGCAAGGGCACGTCAGGATGTCGGTATGGACGGCCTGAACGATGAAGGCGAGCGGCAGTTTTTTCGCAGTTATCTCAATCAGGTGCGCAGCAGGGTAAGCGGTGCAGCTTATGCAGCCATCGAACGCGACCCTTCTGCCGATAATTTTAACTATTACCTCTCCGATGAGGCTACTACACAGGACTTGAAAGTATTTGACCGCTACAAGTTTTTCAACGGTATGGAGGGCAACTCTCCTGAGGGAGCAGGTACGCAATCCAACAGTTTTTTGCCTGATAATGAAGATTTGAACCGCGACAATACGCTCAACGATATTGACGCATACTACGAATATGAAATTGACTTGCGCCCCGGCAAATTAGACAACAACCCTTATGTAGTGGACAGAGTCGTAACTTCCTCACGAACAAGCTGTAATGAAGACGTTACATGGTATCTGTTCCGCATCCCTATCCGCGACTTTACCCGCAAAGTGGGCGATATCAATGACTTTAAGTCCATCCGTTTTATTCGTACCTACATGACCGATTGGGAGCAGCCTGTTGTATTGCGTATGGCACACTTTCAGTTGGTAGGTGCACAGTGGCGGCCATTTTTGGAGAGTTTGGAGCAGCCCGGCCTCCAAGTGCCGCGCGAGCCTGCCCAAACCACATTTACTGTTTCGTCGGTAAATATCGAAGAAAACGGTCCTGAAAAGACAGAGTCGGGGCGTACGCCTTATGTGTTGCCGCCGGGCTTCGTTCGCGACTTAGATTTTGCAAGTAACACACAGGCACGCCGCAATGAACAATCCTTGCGTTTGTGCGTGGACAACCTTACCGACCGCGATGCCCGTGCCGTTTACAAAAATTATGTGGTAGATATGGTCAATTACGAACGCATTAAAATGTTCGTTCATGTAAGCCCCTTCAATCGCCTCAAACCACTTAATGACAATGATATCAACGTATTTGTCCGCTTCGGTACAGACTTTACCGAGAACTACTACGAAGTGCAAATGCCTTCGCAGGTTACCCCGCCCGGCACTACCACTGCCGAAGGAATCTGGCCGGAGGAGAACAGTTTAGATATCGCCATAATGGATTTGATTAATGCCAAAGCCGAACGCAACCGCTTGGGGCTTTCGCTGCGGCTGCCCTACATTACCCAAATAGGTCGTTTTCAGGTTACGATAGTGGGCAACCCCGATTTGAGCAGTGTGCAAACCATCATGATTGGTATTCGCAACCCTGAAACTACAGACGGAAGACCTCATTCGGCTTGTATTTGGGTAAACGAACTGCGCGTAACAGGCTTTAACCGCCGTTCGGGATGGGCAGCGCAAGCACGCCTGAATGCTACCCTTGCCGACTTGGCAGTGGTAAACGCCTCTATTGGCTACTCTTCGCCGTTCTTTGGCGGGATACAAGATAAAATTTCGCAGCGTACCCGCGAACATTCCTTAGAGTATGATTTGGCCTCTACCATACAACTGCACAAGTTCGGTTTGGAGCGCATCGGCCTCAACCTGCCCATGTTTGTAGGCTACGAACGCCGCCTGATGACACCGTATTTTAACCCCTTAGACCCAGATATGCCGCTGGAACTTGCCTTGAAAACGCGCCCCGGTGCCGAGGCTATCGGTTTGCGCAACTTGGTGCGGGAAGACATGATTCGGCGCAGCCTAAACTTTACCAACGTGCGCAAAAACAAAGTAAAGCAAGGGGCTAAATCTCATTTGTGGGATGTGGAGAATCTGACACTGAACTTCTCTTTTGCCGATGCACGCAATACTAACATTCGAACAGCCGAATACATTGAGCGGTTTACCAAAGTCGGCTTGCAATACAACTTTAACAATACTTCAGCCACGCCGTTAGAGCCTTTCAAAAATGTGGTGTTACTGGATGCACCCTATCTCAAATTCCTGAAAGATTTCAACATTAACCCCATGCCTGCCAGTGTTACCATCACAGGCGATGTGGACAGACGGTTTATTAAAACACAACTGCGCAATTCAGACCTCAATACAGTTGGCGTAGCACCGCTGTATGAAAAGGCATTTACCTTCAATCGCACTTACAATGTGCGTTGGAGCCTGACAAAATCGCTGGGACTGGACTATAACGCACAGGCGTTCAGTATTATAGACGAACCGGCGGGCGAAATCAACAACGAACTGATTGACCCGCGCCGAAATATCACCCGCCGCGATTCGGTAATTAATAACATCTTCCGTTTAGGGCGGATGAAGAACTATGTGCAAACCGTAGGCGTGCAGTACGAAGTACCCTTCAAAATGTTTCCTGCTACCGACTGGCTCAACGCCAATGCTCGCTATCAGGCAGGCTATACATGGACAGCAGGTGCAGTGGGCATAGCCGATACCTTAGGCAATACCATGCAAAACAACAGTGCACTGCGGGTAGCAGGGCAGATGAATATGCGAACACTCTACAACAAAAGCCGTGTATTGAAGGCGCTGTTAAGCTCTAACCGGCAAAACGGGCAGGCAGAGCAGTGGGGTGAAGCCAAAAAGCGCCGCTTGCAGGCACGCATAGAGCGCAATAATAAACGCAAAAATAAATTGACAAATGCCAAGCCAACTGCCAACAGCATTATGCCAATGGGAGGGCAATTGCCAACCACCCTCACCCCGCGCCAATTGCGCTATCAGGCCAAAATAGACCGCTACGAAGGTAAAATTCTGGAAATACAGTTTGATTCGGTGCGTTACGGTAAACGCATCAGCCGCTACCGCAATAAGATTGCGGCATGGAAAATCAAGATGAACCCTTCGGAGTTGCTGCGCCTGAAAGACAGCATCCGCCAGATTCGTCAGGCAGCCAAAGTAAAGCCAATGGATTCTGCCCGATTGGAGAAGAAACTGGCAAAAATTGACGCACGAATTAAGCGTTTGCAAGCCAAAATAGCCGCAGTGGAAGCCCGACAAGCCGCCAAAAAATCTGTTCCTCTGAAACCAACAGGTGCGCCTGCTACCATTGCGCGCCTGCTGACCTCTATTCAGAATGTGCAACTGAACTACGATGTTACCCGCAATACCATGATTCCGGGCGTGCTCACTGTACCCCGCTTTCTGGGTATGGACAAAGACTTTAATAATCCCGGTTGGGGCTTCGTATTCGGTAGTCAGGACAGCGGCATCAAAGACCGTTTGGCACAAGGCAATGCACTGTCTATCAGTCCTTTACAGAACAACTCATTCATGCAGGGGCGCAACAGCAATCTGGGGATTATTGCCAATATTTCACCCGTCAAAGACTTTGACCTGCGCATGGATTGGCGCAAAATTACTACCGGCAGTTACAGCGAAGTATTCCGCTTCAATACAGCACTGGGGGTGCATGAGTCGCAGTCACCTATGCGCAATGGGCAGTACAGCATCAGTTTTAACACGCTTCGCACGGCTTTTCGCGGTGATAACTCAGCGAATCAGTCGCCTGTATTTGATAATTTTATCAGAAATCGCAACATCATCCGCCAGCGCATGGAAAGAGAAGTACCCGGTGCCAACTTTGATTTAAACGGACAAGATGTGCTGATTCCTGCATTTTTGGCCGCTTACGCAGGCAGAGATGCCAACAATCAGGCGCTTTCAGCGTTTCCACAAATTCCATTGCCCAACTGGCAACTGACCTACACCGGCCTGACACAATTGTCGTTTTTCAAGCAAAATTTCCGTCAGATTCAGATTAAGCACAGCTACAAAAACGACTATAACGTAGGCAACTTTACTTCTTCGCTACTCTACGGCCCCGATTTTCTGCGGTTAGATATCCGCGAACATGCCTTGCCGTTCCCTATTATTGACCCTGTTACACAGGCTATTGTACCTATTTTCGTAATGAATCAGGTAACGATTGACGAAAACTTTGCGCCGCTGCTGGGTGTAACAATGCGCACGACCCAAAATATGACCATCACGGTGAACTACAACAAACGCCGTACTTTGGGACTGACACTGAACAATGCACAAATCAGCGAAATGCGCAACGATGATGTTACAGTGGATGTGGGGTTCACAAAAGCTAATCTGAAAATTCCGTTTAAGATTAACGGCGGCTACACGGTGCTGAAAAACGACCTGACCTTCCGTATGTCGTTCACCATCCGCGATACGCGCACGCTGCAAAGACGTATTCAGGACGGGGTGCAGGAAAGTATTGCCACTATGGGCAACTACAATTTGCAATTGCGGCCTACTATCAACTACGTGGTAAATCAGCAGGTAAGCGTGCAATTATACTTTGACCGTCAGATTAACAATCCACTGGTTTCGAACTCTTTCCGCCGAACAAATACAGCCTTTGGTTTCCAAGTGCGCTTCAATTTAGCGCAGTTGTAAGTAATTGAAATACTGCGATGCTTAATCAGGCTACAAAAAACCCTGACAGACTTAAAGCCCGTCAGAGTTTTTTCAATAAAGCGCGGGTTATTGCTTTTGATTGATGCTTGGCAACGGCGATGGTGTTACAATGACCGCATTGGGAAATTTCAGCTCTTTACATATCCTTCTTTCGCAAACTACACAGTTTACGTCTTTAATCCGCACTGTGAAACAGATATTCATTCTACCCTCACAACATTTCAGGTTGAGAATATCAGGCAGAGAAAGATTGAATCGGATGCCTCCAAGAATACCGAAGCCCGTATTTACCGGCGTAGGGTTACCCATCCATGTCAAGTTGTTATTCATAGGCGAATGCGGCTGTTGGAGCAGCAAACCGTTTGCTCCGCCGATTAGAGAGCTTGCCGTAGCAATATGCCCTACGGCATTGCCAATATTGGCAGGTTTGCAGTCGCCCGGGAGGTATTGGATAAAGAAATCGTCCACGTGAACGGAAAGCTCCTGAATCGGGACAGGGTGGCTCAGTTGCAATAACATCGGCTGACTGTTACCCGTGTTAGTAAGAATTCCGATAGGCTTAATTTCTACTCTCAGTTCTTCGCAGGCGGCATCTTGGCAATTCAAAGGTTGAAGAATATTAGCGCAGCCGGCATTCCATGTCAGTAAGTTAGCAGAAAGTGACGAAACGGCACTTACGGTTGCACAGTTTACGCAAGGTTCGGGTGTAGCAACTGTGCGCTGTACATTAAACACCAAGAATACATTCTCACCCGGATTTAAGGTGAAATTTGTAGGCAGTACAAATACGCTTCCACCGAAGTTGACCGGCAATGCGTTTGTAAGCGTGTTGTTGTTAGCATCTACCACCGTAATATTGGCAGGATTTACCATTTGAACGCAACTTGGCAGGTTGTCATGCACCTGAATTTCGGACAGCGGCAAACTGCCCACGTTGCTGATTCTGATGCGATACTGGAACGTTCCTCCTACCGGCACTATCTGCGAATTGCTCCAATTACTTTGGTTAATGCCCGAATTGACCTGTTTTTCGCCGTTTATTGCCGCCATTCTCAAAATGTTGTAAGTTACTTGGCTACTGATAGTCTGTCCTGAACCAAGCGTAACCGTAGCAAGGTTAGTACCCATTAATGCCGGCATTTGCGTAGCCGTGAAAGTAATCATCACCACGTTGGTTTGCATAAAGTTGCAGTTGGGCGGTATGGTCAGGTTGGCAGTCAGTGCCGTGTTGCTTACCGATGTGGTAACGCTAAACCCGTTGGTAGGAGCGGTTAATAGTTGCAGGTGATTTTGCACCGTCGGACTGTTGAGGAAATTACAACTGTTATAATTCACTGATTGAATATTTGGCACGGTGCCTGCAAAAACCTGCACGTTTTGAACGTTGCTTAGGTTGTGTGCTGCTATCGGGTCGGTAAGTGTACCGTTAAAGGCTTGGTCGCCGTTGTTGGCAATGAAGATAGCAAAACTTTGTTGCCCTCCGACAGCTACGGCAGATGGCCCTGTAACGCATTTTTTAATAGAAACAAGCGGTGAAGGTTGTTTTACGTTGAATGAGACACAGCCCTGCGCGGTATTGCTGACAACGGTTTGCACAGGATTGTTGCAAAAATCATTGCCCGGATTAATGGGAATGTTTGCGTTAAAATTGGCTGTGGCACAGTTGGTTATCAGCGTGCCGGGGCTGACTGCCGTATTTACCTGAAAATTGATTTCAATCAAGATGCTTGCGTTGGGTGCTAAGCTGCTTTGCGTCATGTTGAACTGAAAAGGCGAACTATTGGTGTTCAGCACGCCCGCATTATTAGGATAAATGACGTGGTTGATATGAGTCAGACCTGTCGGGAAAGGGTCGGTAATGGTCAGTTGTGTGATGGGTACATTGCCGGTATTTGTGAATTTGATAATATATCTGCCGCTACAACCGGGGGAAAGTTGGGTAAAGGGTTGAAATTGTATGGATTTGGTTAAAGCACCTTGCTGGGTTAATGTAGAGCCGCAATAATTCACCTGCGCGGGTTGCCGGCTTTGCGCATTTAGCGTAATGTTGCCACAGGGATTGTTCAGGCTGCCCAAAACGCCGTTCAATTGGATAGAGTTGTTTAGCGTACAACTGTTGTCACAGGTAAAAGCCTGCGTACAAATGAACATGTATATTGTGTTTGCTGTGATGGGCTGAGTATTGTTAAGATTGACAGATTGGCTGCTATTTGAAGGCAACGAAATAAAAGGTGTATTGGGTGTGTTAGGATTAAAATAAATAGGCGGTGTATAACCGATAATACCGGCGGAAAAAGTACCCAAATTGTTGGTAACGTCTGTACAAGTAGTCGTTATTTGGTCTGCAAAATCGGTTAATACCAAGTGGTAAGTCCCGATATTATTGGAGTTGCTCGGCATAAGGCCGTTAATGGCGGTTACATTGGTGAAATCTTTAAATATTTTCACGCGCCACAAGATTTTTTCTCCGGCACAGGCTGTTGGCTCTACCGGTTCCTTAGAGGCTCTCCACAGGTTGAGCGTGCGTGCTCTTACTTCAAGCTTCTGGTTGTGATTGTTCCCGCAACCGCTGTATTGTATGTTGAATGTTGCGATTGCAGCGTCGCAGGTAATACCTGCCGGAAATATGAACGGCAGCGTGTATTGCAGAGCCCCGTTGCAATTATTACTGTTTTGCAGGGCGGCAAAATCCACCTGCAAGGTGCCGGGGAGCGGTGTGGTGAGAGGCAGCAGACTGTTGCCTTGAAAAGTTACCACATTGTTATAAGTAATGGTCAGCGTTTGGTCGGGGCAGTTGCATTCTAAATTGGTCAAAACTAAATCGAAGGGCGTACCCGAATAAACCTGAGTAATATTTGAAGAGCCGTTTTGCGATAAATTGGCAGAAAGTTGCGCCTGTATGGGCTGAATGGCGCACAAACAGAGGAAACAAACAAAAAATAATATCTTTTTCATGGTCAAGTCTTAGTTTAAGTGTTTAGAATGAGACGTTGGAAAATTCTACACAGAACTCACGCACGCAGCGGGTACAGAAATTGCCGTTGCCGTCGTCAATGAAAAATTCTCCTTTAAAGCAAACTTTATAATTTATCGGGCAGCAGTCGGCAGAGGCATTGCCGAAAGGCACGGGTAAACCCAAGTGAAGTTGAACGGGGATGTTCATGGTCGGCACATTCCATTGCACCGTTAAGGATTTGGCGGTGCCATTTGCCGGAGCGGCTTCCAATAGGGTTACAGCCTGACTATTGACCGTAGAAAGGAACGGAGCATTGTTGATAAATACGCCGGCTGTTTGGTGATTGGTAACACCGTTGCTACATTGTTGTGCATCCGTAAAACTCATGTGCGTAATGGTCATGTTAATGCGGCGCACGTTGGCATTGGTTACAAAATTGCCTGTCAGTTTGAATGGCGCGGAAGGAGAGGTTTGCGAAACACCGGTTAAGTTAAACCGAGCGTTAAAGTTGTCGCAATCTTTGCATTGGCAAGCCTCCAATCTGATGGTGTCTTCAACACCCGGTCTGCAATTGGCATACGTTAACAGGTTATCGCCTTGGAAGATAAGCAGTACGTCCGTAACGGAAGTCGGTGCGTCAAAACTCAGGCAATAGTTTTGTGTATTGGGATAAGGAGGCCCTTGAGTATTAAGCACAGGCGTTATTAGATTGGTGATAGTGCCCGGAGGAAACGACGAACCATTGGTTTGCATGATAAATAACCCTGAGCCCACCTGATTGAAAGTAAGCGGCGTTTGCGGGTCGATGGCTTCATACTTGGAACTAAAACATATCTCATAGCGAAACTTTCCGTTTTGGAAACCTAAGCAACGAACAGAGTTAACAGTTATCCCCAAATTGAAGTTACAGTTGCTCCTTGAAAATGAACCCGTTTCTGAGTCTTTTTTATTAGCCCTATCAATCACGCGCCACGTAAATTGCAGTTGTTTGCTGTTGTCAATGGCTCTGTAAAAATTCTCATCGGTGCGCCACGACTCGGCAGCGCCTAATCCTTCTTTGCGATAAATCACCGTGGGAGTGGTTCGCCCGTTGGGCATTCGTTGCTCGGCAATGATTTCTAGCATAAACTCAGGTTTGGTGCGGGGCTGCCCTGCAATTTTCCACCTGAACTCTTTCAGGTTGCGGATGTCCTCAAAATGCTGTTTCAACGGAGCGACCAATATAATGCGATAGTCGTTTTGTTGCTGTTGTTGTTGAGGGATGAGTATATCCGCTACGGCTGATTGGGCGATTATGTCAGTACCGACAGGCAGCGGCTTGTGTTCGTAGGTATGCCAAGCAGGTGCATCACTTGATTGGTCAGAAGGTCTGGGTTTATCGGTTTGGGTCGGTTTTTTGTCAAATTTGACCGTTGCGGCAGGGCGAGGAGAAAGTTGCGGTTTTTCGGGTATTGCATCTGGGGTTTGGGTTCTTATTTTACCTAAATGAATGCCTAAGCCTGCATTGAACTGCATGTGATTGAGCGAAAAAGTACGTTCCGTCGTTCGAAATTCATTGCTGCGGAGTAGTTGCTCAATTTTATACACGCTGCTTGCGTCGGGCCCTCCCAAAGGTATAAGCTCGCGCTGCCTTGTTGTGTAATTTGATAGGAAGTAGTTAGCCTCCGCCCATAAACTTATCCGCTGGTTAAGTAGCCAGTTAATGCGGGCAGTTGGCAACCATCCGAGTGTCGATGAACTTACCGGGCTTTGTCGCAATACATCTTTCGTAGTAGGTACTACTAATGCCCCGCCTTGCCCGACGCTAAAACGTTGCACAATAGCAAAAGAATCTTGCTTGAACAGGTTCAATCCACCAACAACGCCGGCAGTCAATTGCAGCGATTTACCTATTTGCACTCGTGCCAACGGGCCGACACCCAAGAAAGTGAGCGATTGGCTGTAAGGTTGATTCAATGCTGCCGATAAATCTGCTACGCCAGCAACTTGAAACAGCGGCTCAATGTTTGTTGCGCTTCTGCCGCCTATGCTGTGTTGTACGCGTGTTTGCAATCCTACGCTGAAAGGTTTTTGCGATTTGCCTAAAAAGCGGTTGTAACCACCTGAAAACTGGATGCCTGACTTTACATATTGTCGATTGGACTGTTCGGAATTGAGCAACCCCCATCCGCCGCTAAGCCACAATTCACTTGCAGATTGTGCTGTTGCATTTGCCGATATAAAACAAATCCATGCGACTAAAAAAAGTCGCCGTAATTGCCTAATCATAGCTTAACAAAATTTAATGAAAGAAAATGAGAAAATATTTCTAAGAGTCAATACGATACCCTAAGCTTGCGAGTTTAGTAGGTTTTAAAAATTCTTTCGGAAGACTTGCTTTTTTACTGTAAATTTTTTAATTATACCTTGTGGCGAAAAACTGTGAATTTTCGGTTTTTAAAGAGTAAAAACTCTTTTGGTTGATTTTCATTAATAATTTTTTAGCTTTTTTCATCTAAAAAGCCGTTTTTATTAAATTGATTACTGATTGAGTTAATTTTTTTGATTAAACTTTTGCATCAAGCCGATGCAGAATTATCTCCATGACTCATGTCGTGGTCGTTAAAGCAGACAGTCAGGAAAAGGTGAGTTTGCCCGACGAAATAAATTGTAAGGCAAAAGAGACTTTTATTACTAAAACCCTTTTAAAGACAGCTAAATTGGCAAAAATTTCGTATGGTAATAGTAGTAACAAACTTACTGCTGCCAATGAACGCAACCTATTTTTTCTGGCTCTATTGTACGTTGCTCTGGACAATCACAGGCTGCGAAAAACAGCCTGAAGTGTCGGAAGCAACCGCTATAATTTTCAGCTCGGAAGAACCCGAACAACTGCGAGTGGCAGCGTATGCAGAAGCCCTCCAATTATTGCTTTCCCGCCATGACAGTACCTTGTCTGCACATCGGCAAATAGATTCGCTGCTATTGCAAAAGGGCAGTGTCCTGAGAGATTTTTATCGGAAACGCGACTTTAAAACCTTGTGGAATAGGCCTGTCAAGATAGAAGAAGCGGCCAATGTGTTGCTCAATGCCGATGAGAACGGTTTGGCAGCCACAGATTATTTGACAGAAGAGATTCTGACCTTGAAACGCACGGTTGCCCGCGAGGAGTACCGAAATCCGCAAACACTGGCAATAATGGAACTGTACCTGACAACAGGGCTGTTGCAATATGCTTCACATTTGTTGGCAGGCAAACTCAAACCTCATATATTCCATACTTTATGGAATTATCCCTCGCGCGATTTTGTGTGGAAAAATCAGGGTGAGATATTGGAAAAATACGTTGCGGCCGATTCCACCGCACAGACCTTCCGCTACTTGCGTCGGCATCCGTACTATGTGTTCTTGAAAAATCAATTGGCTTTTTATCGGCAGATGGCTGCAGCCGGTGTTTTTCAGCCTATTAAATGCGATACAGCTATCAAAAAAGGCGGAAGTCATGAAGCCATTGGCATCCTGCGCAAGCGGCTGCGTGCCGAAAAAGTTTACCTTCATGCTTTGGATACAACGGTCTTGGATGATTCGCTGAGCGAGGCACTCAAAATATGGCAATACAGGCATGGCTTGAAACAGACGGGCATTTTAGATACGATGACGCGCAACGCACTCAACGTCCCGGTAGAGCAGCGCATTGCTACCATCCGCGTGAACATGGAGCGTATGCGCTGGCTACCCGATACACTGACCCCGAATTTTATTTTGGTCAATGTAGCAGATTTTCGCCTATTCCTTTTCCGCAATGGCGAGGTTGTTTGGGAAACACCTGTTACAGCGGGTACGCGCGTCAATCAAACGCCCATGTTTGAAACCTATATCTCGCACTTGGAACTGAACCCCGTATGGAACATCCCGCAAAGTATTATTACCAAAGAAGTGGCAGTTGATGCAGCCAAAAAAAGCAACTACATTGCGCGCAACCGCTTTAAAATTATCAATAGTACAGGTGAAGAGGTAGATGCTTCTACGGTTAATTGGAACGACGTGCGCAGTGGCAGAGTTCGCTACCATGTTTACCAGCCGCCCGGCGAGGGAAATCAATTAGGAAAAATCAAGTTTTTCTGCGTCAATCCGCACGCTATCTATCTGCACGATACACCCAATTTGAGCAAATTTCAGTTCCAAGAACGTGCATTCAGCCACGGGTGTATTCGCGTATGGAATCCATTCATTTTGGCTAGCTTGCTCATGGGCGATACTACTCAATGGAACAAAACAGCTTTTGACAAACTGCTTGCCCCCGACACTACGCGCAACGTAATGCTACCCCACCGCGAACCGGTGCATATTCATTACTTTACTGCATTCCCCGACCGTCGACAGTTGCTCATCCTGCGCCGCGATGTTTACGGACACGACCGCCGCGTGCTGCGCATGTTGGATGTACCCGTCAGAAATTGGCAATAAAATTGGAAAGTTTTCGGCGAAAGGATATTAAAATTACAAAAGCAAGTTTTGACGTTCTTCTGTTGAATGTGGATAGCGCAGATTTTTTTATAGAGCATCCCAATCGGCATTCATTCGTGAAATCTCCGCTTATGCATGTGTTTAAGTTGTTTGATTGCCTAAATCCTAAGTGTTGAAACCATGAAAAAATCGCATCCAATCGTTTACAGCCTTGTAGTAGGATTCATTACGATGGCTCATGCACCTGTACAGACAAAATGGACACGTGAAATGTATGCCAAGCACGACTACAAGAGTTTTGCCCAATTGCCTATGGCGCATCAGCCGATTGATAGCAAAAATATTGACTACGCGCTGCTCAATGCTGCCATCTTTTATGCAACCAATTGGCAACGCGATATGCATCAACAAAAACCTTTTAAGCACTCGGCTGCACTTGAAAAAGCTGCTTTTGAACATTCCAAAGACATGATGCGGCTGAACTTTTTCTCGCATAAAAGCCCCGTTCAAGGAAAGGAAACGTCCGGCAAACGCATAGCGGCAGAAGGTATAAATAATAGCTATACGGGAGAAAATATTATTTATCATTCACATATTGCCGGTTCTTACCTCGATCAGGCAAAGAAGATTATTTTAGGTTGGATGAATTCGCCCGGCCACCGTCGTAATATACTCAACAGTTCTTACCAATACATTGGTTGCGGTGCTTATACCGGCAAGTTTGACGAATGGGCAAATGCCATTGTTGCTACTCAAAATTTCTCCGCCACCGATGCACCCCCTTCGCAAGAGGTAGTGATTGATTACAGGTGAGCAGCTCTTTTATAAAACCATTCAGGTAGGCAAATAATACTCTCTGCAATAGCACGGGTGTCACTGAAGGGGTAGGGAGCATACATGCAGGGACAATGTCTATTTATATAGCCATACACATTTCCACCCATGCGCAGCAACCTTTGCCGGCAATGCAACATCTTTGAGATATAATCAGTTTGAACTGTCAGCATTTCATCTGTTGCATACATGAAAAACTTACCGTTGCCGATATTGTCTTGCTTGCTGGTGTTTACCGTTCAGGCACAAAAAGTTCGTGGGCGCGTTACCGACGAGCAAAACCAACCGATGCCGTATCTGACGGTTTTTGAGGAAGGAACATCTAATGGTACAACCACTAATGCCGAGGGGGAGTACTTCTTGGAAATAGGTTCAGGTAAAAGGCGTATCGTTTTTCGTTACTTAGGCTATCAGACCGAAACTCGCGAGATAGAAATAAGCAAAGGACAAACGCTGACATTAGACTTACAGATGAAGCCACAGCCGGTTGTTCTGAAAGAAGTACAGGTGAGTAGCAAAGATGAAGACCCCGCCTATGCCATTATTCGCGCTGCGCAGCGCAACCGTAAGTTTTATCTCAATCAGGTAGACAGGTTTGAGTGTCAGGTATATATCAAAGGTTTGCAGCGAATCTTGAATGCGCCCAAGAAAATTCTGGGGCAAGATGTCATTCTTCCCGGGTTAGATAAAAATCGTTCGGGCATTATCTACCTCTCAGAGTCGCTTTCGCGCTACTATTTTGAGGCTCCGAATAAGCAGAAAGAAGTCATGCTATCCTCCAAAGTCAGTGGCAATAATCGCGGATTCAGTTGGAACAGTGCCATGGCCTTCAAATTCAACTTTTATGAAAACTCAATGGAGAGTTTTGCCGAGCGCAACTTCATATCGCCCATAGCCGCAACCTCATTTGTACATTATCGCTTCCAATACATCGGGGAGTATAAAGACAAGGGTTTGACAATCAACAAGATAAAGGTAATACCCCGCGCCAAGGGTGCACCGCTGTTCAGTGGCTATATCTACATACAGGACAGCACTTGGCGCATTCACAGCACCGACCTTTATATTACCAAAGACGCAGGTGTGGATTTTGTAGATACCGTGCGCGTTCGCCAACAGTACATACCCGTCAGCGACCAAGTCTGGATGCTGGGTTCGCAGGTAATTGATGGAAGCGGCGGCATTGAAATACTGGGTATTAAGCTCAAGTTTGCAGGCAGTTATACGGGTGTGTTTTCCTCTTATGTACTGCCTTCCAAGTATTATACTTCCACCACATCCGTTGCGCAGGAAAAACAAACGCCTGCTCTTGCTAAAACGGCACCACCCCGAAAAGCCCGCAGCAAGCAGCCTATTGCAACTACCAAAATAATGGAAAAACCACCTGTTAATAAATCTGACAGCGTATCGGTTGCACAGTCTATGTCGAACAAATTAGACCAACCCTATGGCAAATATTTTTTCAAAGGAGAGCTGATACGGGTAGAAAAAGAAGCCAACATGGCCGATACCAACTACTGGGCACAGGTTCGCCCCATTCCCCTGACCGATGAGGAACGCGCGGACTATATGCTGAAGGATAGCATTCGGCAGGTAGTAGAGTCGGTATCTTACAAAGATTCGGTAGATGAAATTCGCAATAAGTTTAAGCCTATTAATATACTGACGGGTTATCGGTATAATAAATCGTCCCAAAGGGTTAATTTTAATATATCTGCACCTATTAATGGCATTCAGTTCAATACCGTAGAAGGCTGGGCATTAGATATGAACCTGCAAATGAACCGCTACGATAGTGCCCGTACGGGCAACACCTCTGTTTACAGCAATTTGCATTACGGGTTTAATCTGCAACGGCCTTATGGCGGACTTGGCGTGTCCCATCGGTTCAATGCTATCAACAGGCTTTATGTTCTTGCAGAAGCAGGCAACAAAGCCTTACAGTTCAACCCCGATGCTATTCCGTTTACCCACAACACCAGCTATACGCTTTGGACAGAGCAGAACTTCATGAAACTGTACGAGAAAGCCTATGCGATTGTACAAAACGGTATGCAGGTTGCCCGCGACCTGAATTTATGGGCATCTGTTCAGTGGGAGCGCCGCAGTCCGCTTACGAACGCAGAGGCATTGCCCACTTTCTGGCGGCGCGATATTACCGACCGTGAATATACCGGTAACGACCCGCAAAATCCACTGAACAACAGCCCGGCATTTGAAGCCCATCAGGCAGTTGTTTTAGGATTCAGGATGCGTTATCAGCCCGGCAGCCAATACCGCAGTTTCCCCAATCGCCGCGTTTTTCTGGGCTCTAAATGGCCTGTATTCACGCTGGCTTATAAGAAGGGCATGGCAGATGTGGACTATGACTACGTGCACTTTTCGGTAGAAGATGAGCTGAATCTGGGAATGCTGGGCAGCACCGAATATGACTTTTCGGTAGGTACTTTTCTGAATACCAACCGTTTGCAGTTCATGGATTTTAAACATTTTAATACCACGCAAACCATCTTTAACCCATTGGCGCTGCGGAGTTTTCGCGCCTTACCTTATTACCAATACAGCACCTCGGGAACATTCTTTGAAGGACACGCCGAACACCACTTCAACGGCTTTCTGTTTAACAAAATTCCGCTGTTGAAAAAGTTACGCTGGCAGGAGGTGGCAGGTTTACACGTGCTGTACACGGAGCAACTGAAACAGTATGCCGAACTGACGTTAGGTATTGAGAAAATTTTTAAGATTCTGCGCGTGGATTATGTAATGGCTTTCCAACGCGACCAACCGATAGCCAATGCCTTCCGATTAGGCATCGGATTCTGATAAAACAAAAATCCCCGACATTCATGAAAAAATTGTCGGGGATTTTCTGTTGCTTATGGGGTAGTAGTAAGCAGCTAGCAAACGATGCTTTTAACGGCCTCTTGGTGCACGGCTTCGGCCGCCGCCCACAAGGAAGCGAATGCCTGCCGTGGCAGCACCGAAATTAATCAGGCTGGTTTCCCAAATAGTGGTTTTATTAAGGAAGGCATTCATATGAATAGCTGCCTTGGCTTCCAAAAAGAGAAAAGCCCCACGTACGGGTACTTCACCACCCAAGCCAATATTTACATGACCTGTTTCTATGCGGCGGTTTTCAAAGAATTTGCGTTCGCCCGGTGCAACCAGTTCAATAACTGCATCCGGAATATGATTAGACATAATGGCACTAAAACCTACCAATGCATATGTTTTTGCTTCTGGGAAACTGTAACGCCCCGACAGATAGCGGTGATAGTTCAGTTCCAGTTCCATATTTTGCACACGGAGTGAGGTGAGCACATAGTTACCATAGTTGTATAACGGTGAAGAGGGAGCATAATAGCCAAAGCTTACATTGATACTATTTTGTTCCAAAAATCCGTATCCGACCCGCAACCTGCCACCAAAAATAAAAGGGAATTCATTAGGGTTTACTTGTGGATAGATACCAATTGTTTTCCCGAAATATTTCGCTGTTCCGCCACCAATGCTGACGCTAAACTGCGCAAAAGCGTTTGAAGTTGCGAATAGTAACAGGAAAATGCCTGCGACGAGCGTGAAACCTTGCTTCATAAAAAGTCGTATTTTTGCAACAATTGGAGCAAATATAGTACCTTTTAGCTGTAACGCTTTGCAAATAATATTGAAAAATATTGGAGCCGTTTGTAGCGGTTGCTTATTGATAATAGGCTTGTTGGGATGTGAAAAACAACAAGTTACAGACCCTATGCCCTATGTTTTTGTACAAAAACTGATAGACCTGAACAATACATCCTATCAGGCGCTGCGCTTTGACAGAGGATTTGTGTACGAAACAGGAGGCATTCGCGGCTTGATTATTTATCGGCGTGCGTCTAATGCTTTCATCGCCTTTGACAGGGTATGCACGCATCACCCGTCTAATCCTTGCGGGGTGGTAGAGATAGAACCTACGGGTTTTTTTATGCGCTGTCCCTGCTGTCGTTCGGCGTTTGATTTTGAGGGCAACCCGATTAACGGCCCTGCCAACTTCCCAATGGTGCGATACCGCACATCGTTGAGTGGTTCGTTGCTAAGCATCAATAACTAAGGTTGCCCCAACAGGTTAAAGCGCCTTTTCAATTTCAACTTTACTTGCCAAGCCTTTGTGATGCCAAGTTTGCTGTCCATTTTTGAAAACTTTCAGTACCGGAATTTCTTCTACTTGCAATGATTTTGCCAATTGGCGGTTTTCGTCTATGTTGATGCGAATAATTTCAACATGCCCTTTGTGTTTTTTTGCTAATTCGTCCAGCATGGGTTCCATTTGTTTGCAAGGTGCACACCAAGGCGCGTAAAAATCAACCAGTACAACTTTTTGGCTGTTAATCAGCCGTTGGTATTCTTGCTGTGAAATTTTGTCCTGTGCGGCAACTTTGGGCATTTCTATGGGCAGGTTATTTTTTTGCCATGCCAAAATACCGCCTTTCATGTCATACACCTGCGTAAAGCCGTTCTTGCGCATATAGTTGGCGGCAGCTGCGCTTCTTGCCCCCGAGAGGCAATAAACAAAATAAGTTTTATTTTTATCCAGATTGGCTACCATATCGGGAAACTTGTCGTCGTTGTAGTCCATACAGTTGGCATTTGCCAGATGCCCCTTGACAAATTCACCTTTGGTGCGCACATCCAGTACAACAGGGTTTGCAGTGCTTTTCATCTTTTGGTGGAAAGCAATAGCGTCTAACGATTCGCCACCGGTCTTATTTTGTCCGGTACAGGCTGCTGCTATCAGGTAAAATGCTGATAGCCAATATAGAAGGTGTTTTTTCATAAGTATATGGATTAAATACGGAGAATATTAACGGTGAAAAGTATATCTGCCATTAACAGAAGGATTGCCACAAACAGAAAGTAGGAGTAGTTGTTGGCAGTAACGTCTAACTGTTTTTTATCCATCAGTTCGCCTTCTATCTGATTGATAGTTTCAATCAGGCGGTTGGTTTCAACCGTGCTGGCATTAATTTCAAAATAACGTCCGCCGGTTTGGTCAGCAATGCTTTGCAGCAATTCGGAGTTGAGTTTTGTGATGACCTCACGGCCTGATACATCGCGCTTGAAACTGTTGTCGCGGAAAGGAATTTTACCGCCCTCTTTTGTGCCTACCCCTACAGTGAAAATGCGAATTTCATCTTGTTCAAATTTTTTGACCATTTGCTCGGTTTCGTCGCCAAAATCTTCGCCATCGCTGATAAGGATAAGCATTTTGGACTGCGGCATTTTCTTTTGCACTTCGGTTGTGTCAGTCAGTTTGCGATGTGCTAATGCAAGCGGTTGTGCAAAATCGGTGCCACCGGTGGTGAGCAACGAGGTTTTCAGCGATTCAATCCAAGTGTAAATAGCGCCTTTGTCGTAGGTCAGTGGGCATTGAATGAAGGCTTCCGACGAAAAAATAATCAGCCCGATGCGGTCGTTGGTCAGGTTATCTACCAGCCTTTTGAGTTCAAATTTGACTTTGGAAAGGCGCGAAGGCTGAATGTCGGTAGCGTTCATGGAAAGGGACAAATCTACGGCGATGTAAATATCCTTGCCTACGGATTTGACTTCCTTGCGTATCAATTCGCCAAACGAAGGTCCCATCAGGGCTATAATCAGCAGGCTGAAATAAGCCGAGCGGAGGGCAAATTTTATCCATACGCGGCGGGCATTCGTTTGCAGACGCTTTGCTAACCGATAAGTACGCACGATATACAGCCCGTACAGCAGCAAAAAACTGCTGACGAGTATGATTTCCGTAATACCGAATTCGCTAAACCACTGCATGAGTTTGCTTGATTAACAACTCGCAAAACGACAAAAGATACCCAGCGGCAGGCGTTTACTAAAGCGGTCGGGCAGGTATAGTTCGCCGATTTCCATGTGGGCTACTTTGCCGAAAATGCCGTTTACCAGATTTTCCACAATCAGAGGCGAAAAGCCGATGGAATACAAATTAATGATACAAAAATAATTGTCGGGGTCGAGTATTTGGGCGCAATTCTTCAAAAGCTCGTTAATTTGCTCCTCGAGTACCCACTTTTCGCCGTTGGGGCCTCTTCCGTAGGCAGGAGGGTCTAAAATCAGTCCTTGGTAGCGGTTGCCGCGCCTGATTTCGCGGACTACGAACTTGGGAGCATCTTCTACCATCCAGCGGATGCCGTCTAATCGGGAGGCTTCCATGCTTTCGCGTGCCCAAGTGATTACCTGTTTCACGGAGTCCACATGAGTAACCTCTGCACCTGCATGGCGTGCAGCCAGCGATGCTACGCCGGTGTAGGCAAACAGATTCAGCAGGCGCGGATGAGGCACTTTCATAGACCGAATTTTCTTGGTCAGATAATCCCAGTTTACGGCCTGTTCGGGGAATATGCCTACGTGTTTGAACGAAGAAAGCGACAACTTTAATTGCAAATCCATTTTGCCGCGTTGGTAGTGCATCCACCACTTATCGGGTTGCCCCGGGCGGGTATGCCATTTGCCTCGTTCGCTGTTGCGGTCTTTGTCGCCCTCCTCGCGGCGAAACCATGCCCCTGCCAGTTTGTTCCACTCCTGTTCCGGCAGCGATTTGTCCCAAACTGCCTGTGGTTCAGGCCTTGCAACAATGTACTTGCCGAAGCGTTCCAACTTCTCAAAATTACCACAGTCTATCAGTTCATAATCAGGCCAAGCGACCGGTGTGAGTGCTTGTATAGGGAGCATTTACAGTGTTTGGGTTAAGCGTTAGGAGTGATAATAGCCACTTCATTGACTTGATTGAGTGCGTTAAAGCGAATTTGAATGTATCGGCCTTGTCTGCTGCTGCTGTCGTTTTCGCATTGTCTGCCTTTGTCAATGTAGTATTTGTAAAATTTCATGCCGCGTTCGGCTATTTCTATGGCATCTGCCTTGCCGAGCAGTTGCCGAACCTCTATTTCCCGCAGCGATTTTTCCAGCAAATAAGGCTTAGCTATTTTTAAGAAATCATTTATTTGGTTGGCGCGTTTGTTTTGGCAGCCCATCGGGTCATTGCGCCAGCTCTCATCGTCAAATCCTTCCGGACCGGCATTGGGCTTACAATTGCTCAATAACAGCAGCAGTATGGGCAGATAAAATATTTTCTTCATGCGCAATGATTGTAACTTAACGGCAAAAGTACCGTTTTCATAACAGAATCACTTTATTACTATCAAAGCTATGTTCAATCTGTTTAAGAAAAAAGACCAAAATCCGCCAAAACCGCACTATGACCCTACCAACATGAAGGTTACAGACCTTCGCATCGGTTTTCTGTTTGACTACGACCTTAAAACGTGGGAAGTAATAGATGAGTTTGAGTATGATTGGGGCGATAATTTTTTTACTTATGAGTATAAAATTGTCAGCGGTTCTGAAACGCTGTATATGCGTGTAGAGGAAGACGACCGAGTATACTGTATTTTTACGCAAAAGATGCCTTTCGGTAAGTTAGGCGATGCAGCGCAGTATTTTAAAGAGCATCAGACAGCTCCATCTTCGATTGAGTTTGAAGGGATAACCTTCTACTTGGAGCGCGAAAATCCGGGCTTTTTCCGCAGCACGCAAGACGAAGATTCCGTGGAGATGATACAATGGGATTACTTGGATGATAGCGGCAAACACATGTTGGTTATCCACCAATGGGATACACAAGATTTTGAATTGTCTGTGGGTGTTGTAGAAACGGCAGATGCTATCAACAACATTTTGCCGCGCTAAACTTTATTTCACTTATAAACGTTTAAGAAACAGGTATCTATCAAAGATACCTGTAAATCAAAAATACGCACATGAAACGCATTCTTTTAATACTTCCCGTTGCCTTGCTTTGGTTAACCTCTTGCGGCAGTAGCGAGCGCAAGTTTGTCAAATCGCCACTGGATAATCTTATTCGCGACTTAGATTCAGAAAAGAACTTTACCATTATCCTGTACGATATGGAAATGGAAGATAATATCGGCAGCGATGAGTACAAACACAAGTACAAGATAATTACCATGAAAGACAGTGTGCCACAGGAACGCATTACCGATTGGATGCCCGTAAGTGAGCAGTTTTTCTTTGAGCATGAAAAAAACATGGGCATGGAGATTGCCAGCAAAAAAGACGGCAAATTGAGCAAAGTTGTTGCGCCTCCGGGCTACTCTAACTATGTTGGCAACCCGCAATACGGGCAGTGGCGCACCAGCTCAGACGGCAGCTCATTCTGGGAATTCTACGGCAAATATGCGATGATGAGCAGTATGCTGGGGCTGGTGGGAAGTATGATTAACCGCAACAGCTACTACGACTATCGGGATAATTACTACGGTCGTCGCCCTTACTACGGCGCATTGCCCGACGGTCGCCCCGCCTATGGCACATATTCTCCGCATGGTCAGCGCGCTAATCCCGATTTTTATAATCGTACGGGTGGTGCTACGGCCTTTAAGGACAAAGTGAACAGCCGTGTAACGCGCAGCAGTTCTTCGGGTCGTTCCTCATCATCTTCGGTAGGCAGCAGCAGCGGCAGCCGCAAGTCAAGTTCTTCGCCGAGCCGTTCCTTAGGCGGCAGCCGTAGAAGAAGGTAAGCAGAACAACACTTCAATAGGTTAATCGACCAAATAAAAGATAAAAGCTTAATAAAACTTGCACGTGTAAGTTATATTAAGCTTTTTCTATTAAACGGAATACATGAAATATGTAATCGTTGTTATGCTTTAAATAAAACAAGTTGATATAGTATAAATACAATTTAACAATACAATATCTTGCGTCAATAATGTGAGTTAAGCGGTTTTGATTTGATGTGATACAACAGTTAAGTTACATTGAATCAAGTTTCAAAACTTTCACCCTTTGAACTTTACATACTCTATTTGCCGTATTTTATTGGAATATCAAATAAAAAAATTATGGGAAATTCATTACGAGCGTCTGTCTTTTTGCTGTTTACGGCAATATTACTGAATGCATCGGCTCTGTTTGCGCAGATAGATCGTACCTTTTGGTTTGCAGCACCTGATGTATCACAAAGCCATGGACATGACCCAATATTTATTCGAGTAACAGCCTTTGGTACTCCCGCCTCAGTAACGGTCAGTATGCCGTCCAATCCTTTATTTACGCCATTTGTTTTAAGTGTGCCGGCCAACACAACCATTAGTCAAAATATGACCCCATGGCTGGCGCAAATTGAAACGCCCTTTGATGCAGGAGGATTACCCGTAACAGCCCATACAACAGGTATTCTTTTAGAATCTACGGCAGATATTGCTGCTTACTACGAGGTAAATAGGAACATCAACCCCGATATTTTTGCTTTGAAAGGCAAAAATGCTTTGGGGAAGGAGTTTTACCTGCCCCTGCAAAATGTGTGGAATCATCAACCATTAGCAATTCAAGGACGCTCAGGTTTCGTTGTAGTGGCAACCGAAGATAACACGGTAGTTACCATTACACCTACCAAGACATTAGAAGGGGGTAGGGCTGCAAACGTACCTTATACGGTAACGCTCAATCGAGGGGAGAGTTATTCAGGAACCGTAGCGGGGGCAACAGGGCCTGGTATGCCGGCCGGTACAAAAATTACCTCCAATAAGCCGGTGGCTGTTACCATGTTTCACGATTCTATCAAAACATCGTCTGGCAGTTGTTACGATTTGGTAGGCGACCAGTTAGTACCTATTGATATTTTGGGAAAAGAATATGGCATTGTGCGTTCATTTTTAGGTTTCAACGGCACCACTTATACTGATAATCCGGAGCGTGTAGTAGTGATGGCTACGCAAGCAAGTACGCAAGTAACGTGGCAACGTACCGGAGATGCTGCGGCTACGGTCGTCAACTTGGCAACACCGGGAGCATTTACTATCATCAGTTTGAACGATACACAAATACATGCTTCCATTATTGCCGATAAGCCTATTTATGTATTCCATTTTGGTGGTTTTGGTTGCGAAACAGGTGGCGCACTGGTGCCTCCCTTAGAGTGTACAGGCTCGCGCACAGTGCGTTTTACGCGCTCTACCAATGAGTTCTTCGGTGTGTTTATCTTAGTGAAAAATACACATATTGCTAATTTTACTTCTAACTTCCTGACTATTAGTCCCGCACATTTTCATCCGCTGCCCAACCTGCCCGGATGGGTAGCGGCACGCTATGATAATATTTCTACGGCAAGCCTTCCGACCGGTGGAACAGGCTCTATCAGCAACTCCTCAGGGCTTTTTCATGTAGGTATTATTAATGGCAGTGCTACTGGTGGTGGTACGCGCTATGGTTATTTTTCCAGCTTCAACTCAGTAAATCTTGGGGCAGATATTAATGTAGCCTTTAATACCAGTATCACGTTGGATGCCGGCCCTAACGGTATCAGTTATAAGTGGTATCGTATTCCTGATGATGTTACAGTGCTTGGCACGAATCAAACACTGACTCTTTCTGTGTTTTCGCGTGGTTATTACCGTGTTGAAGTAGAAGGCAACGATTGCGTACTGCGCGATACGATTTGTATCGGAACATTTGAGTATGTATGGGAAGGAGGCAAAGATACTAATATCAACGACCCTGACAACTGGAGTATTCCATGCGGGCTGTCAGGAGTTCCTAACTGTAACTATGATATTGTTATTCCGCCACTTTCAAAACGTTTGGGCTCTCACTGGCCTGTATTAAACAACAATCAAACATTTTCCTGTCGCGACATATTGTTGTTTGCTACAGGGCAAATGACTATGAATGCCAACAGTACGTTTAATATCTGTCGCCATTTCAGACATGAAGGCTCTATCAACGCACATCCTTCATCAACGATACGGTTCATTGGAACTGTGCCGCAGAATTATGAATTCTTCGCCAGTGCTTCCGGCGAATTTCCCAATGTTGTTTTGAACAACACTACACCTTTGCCGCACAGCTTTCAGAAGGACAACTACCTGCAAATTTTGGACAGTGCCAATACACGCGGCAACCTGATTGTGCAAAATAACTGTACTTTTACCTTTCAAAACGGTTATATACGTACACAAGGGCAGCGTGAATTAGTCATCAAAAATAGAGATTCCAATGCCGTGCAGGGGCACGATGAGGCAAATAAGCGCTTTGTTGCCGGAAGACTGCGCCGTTACACAAACCTGCTGGGAGGTTACGATTTACCCGTAGGTATTGTAAAAGAAAATACCGTGATTACTACAGACCTTACCAAAAAAGGTACACTGAAAGGTAATGGCAGCAATTTACCTACTTGGCAGACAGCTAATTACAGCACAGGCATAGGTACAACCACAGTGCTTGATTTCAATCCTGCTCATAACCAACATGTTGAGCTGCCTGCCGCAGTCGCTATTGCAGGTAATGCACCGCGTACGGTAGAAATGTGGGCTCGTATACGCAGTTTCTCAGGGCAAGGCGGTCTATTCGCCTTAGGTACGACTTCCAGCAGTGCCCTTAATGATTTTTCGCTGCGCCTCAACAACGGTAGTAACACGAACTACAGATACACCATAGAATTAGGTTCTAACGATATTAATGTTGACAATCCGCCATTTCCCGTGTTCGATACATGGGCACATTATGCCGTAACCTATGATGGTAGCACTGTAAGGTTCTACATTAATGGGCAATTAGCCGCACAAGCTGCTCGTAACTTAAATACGCAAATAGGTTTGCAAAACTTTTTAGGACGCTGGAATAACAGTTACATTAATTGTCAAATAGACGAAGTGCGTATTTGGAGCATAGCCCGCACGCAAGCACAGATAGATGAATGGCGTAACCAACTCATAGACCGTTGCAATCCGCCTGTCGGTTTAGTGGCTTACTATGATTTTGAGGAAGGCTCAGGCTCTGATATAAACCATAAAACTGCTGTTTGTAGTGTTGAAAAGCAGTATCAGTTAGCAAATGTTAACTTTACGACTAATTCGGGAGTAGATAATCTGCTTGCCTATTTTAATACCTTCACACCGCCCACTTTGACAGGGTTGCCAAACATCTGTAGTGCTGATTTCAATTGCCAAATGTTGAATCATGGTTACTGGACGATTAATGCCTTTAATACAGCTAATAGCCAGATTACCACTTCCGGTAAATATATCATGAGATTGTACAACCGCCATTACAGCAACTTCGGGATTATTTGTGGCACGGGTAACACCATTAGCACTACTATTGTCCGTCGGGCAGACGGGTCAAGCCCATGGGTGCCCGGTGGCGGTTTGTGTTTGGATGACGACCCGAATAAAACAGCCCAACTCAACATGACAGGCTTTTCCGATTTTGGTATCGGACAATCACCTAATTTGGCATTGTTGCCCGTTGAGTTGATAGATTTCAGTGCCCGCAAGCAGGAAAAATCTATTCTGGTGCAATGGAAAACCATCAGCGAAAAAGGATTTAGTCATTTTGTACTGGAAAAAAGCCGCGATGACTATAACTTTTTTGAACTGGCAAAAGTCAATGGTAAAAGTGTAAATGGCGCTGCCTATGAGTGGATAGATACAGAGCCGCGCCAACTTAACTACTACCGTCTTAAAATGGTAAATACGGATAGTACTTTTGAATACTCAAAAATTGTTGCAGTTGTATTTGATGATTGGCAAAAAGAGTTACAGGCTTATCCTAATCCGCTTACCAAAGGCAATGGCTTCTTTGTAAACGAATCGGTTAATAAAATCAGCCACATTGCAGTATATAACTTGATTGGACAGTTAATCTATCAAGGTGTTCCACAAACTGCCGCTGAGGTGCAAGATGCTTACGTGCCGGTCAATATGAGTAGTGGTGTTTATCTGGTTCAAATTATGCTCAAATCAGGCGATGTTCAGACTGTGAGGTTAGTCGTTCAGTAAAAGCCAAGTGAGGCCTTTCAGAAATTCGGATTAGAGGTTTCGGATTCATTTGTCAAAATGAATTTGCATGTGTGTATCGAAAAGTCGTTGGGGATAGGAGACTGATAAAGCAGCTTTGTGGACTTAACACGCATTACACGAAATTATCAATCGGCTACTCATCCGAAAAAAGAACTTTCTTATGAGTGGTGCTTGTATAAAACAAGAACTTTAAGTAGTTAATACACGCAACTTTGTATGAGTAAAATATTGCGCTCCATCGGTCTCCAATAAGACCTGATGGATGCGCTCATCGCGATTCACCGTTAGTTTGACCATCGGGAAGTGCTCCATAATAAGGGCGGTTTCTGTCAGATTTTGAATAACTAAATCATTAACCGACAGGATTTTATCTTTTACTGAAACGACCTTGTCGGCAGGTGAACCGGGAATGATGTGCGTAATGAGTATGTAGTTGCCCTGCTTTTGCAGTTCCATACCAAAGCGCCTCTCCCAGCTGTGGGTAGCAGGTACGATTTCTGCTTCACAATAGATGCGATGTGCCAATCGGGCGATGGCTTCTGCTATATCGTCTGTTCCTTCAATGTAGCGGTCAAAATAATCATCCATTGGTTGGGAGGCTACTTGTGCGACTAACTGTTTATAGTCGGCAAGTGTGTAGCCGCTGCTGTTGGTGCCGTAGCGTTGCCAGAGTAGTTGCATTACATCATTTAGCGAACGCTCACCCTGCGTACAGTCCAGCAGCCACAAGTGCAGCAGCAGTGCCGCCAGTGCTCCTTCGTTATAGATAGACACTTTGCGATGCGGTATGCCTGCTGAGTAGCCATCTGTCCAAAGGTCATAGCTTGCCGCTGTCAGCGACATGGTTTTTCTGCCGAAATTTCCGGCATATTTTTTCAATTGTGCATTGACTTCTTCTAAGTAGCGCTCAAAACTCCATATGCCGCCCTTATAGAGCATCCAATCACCATAGAATGTCGTCAGCCCTTCTATTACGAAACCTGTAGGAAAATAGACTTCTTTTGTCAGGTCATACGGTGTCAGTTCTTTCGGGCGAATGCGGATGACATTCCAGAAGTGGAACAATTCGTGCGAAGCGATGCCTAAAATATTGTCATAAAAATACTGTTCCTTAAAATCGGCATTAGGGCCAAGCACTATAACGGTAGAGTTGCGGTGTTCTACGCCGTGATAAACCTGCCAAGGGACAATAATGAGCTGAAAATGGAAATCCGATGCGGGGAAATCGCCGAAAAGCGCCACTTGTGGTCTTGTAAGCCCTTGAAAATCAGCAATCAGTTCGTTCCAGTCGGGCAGGCACTCACCATACAGCCAAATGTGGAAATCGGCGTTGCAACCTTCCACTCGATAGCTGCGATGCTGCAAATGTGCCGAAGCAAGCAACGGAGCATCTACCAATTCGTAGAAATCGGCAGCATGTAAGCGGTGCGGTGCAGGCATTGCCATCCCGCAACTGATGCGGTAGTCTTCGGGCAGGTGTAGTTGTACTTCATAAGGCTCGTAGATGCGCCCTTCAACGTAAAATGTGCAGTTAATCCAGTTGATGTAAAGCAGCCGCTCGTCTAACCAACTGCCGCCCGCATCTAACTGTTTGGCAAAGTAGTTATAGTGCAGCGTTATCTCTTTTGCGCTTTCGGTTGCCACTTCCCACGTGTTGCGTGCAATTCGCTTTAAATTCAGCGGTTTGCCCGTGTCCGATACTGCATAGATGTGCTGTATGTTTCGGGCAAAATTTTGCAGCTCGTAGCGTCCCGGCCGCCAAGCGGGTAATTGCAGGCGCAGTACAGCTGCCTCTTTTGTCGGTATGTGTAAGGTAAAGTCAATGATGTGCTTATGGGGCAATTGATAGGCAACTTCTAATAGCATATGGATGAGGATAGCGGTTTATTGCAGACTATAAAATTGATTGGTTTATACAAAAGCACAAGTGTTTTGTGAAAAATGTTTTGTTTAAATCGGTGAAAAACAAGCATTTAAACCTGATAAAATTTTAAGCCTTCTCGGGTTTGCGTATAATCATGCGGAAAATGTAGCCCGATACCGTTCAGAAAGCATCGGGCTGCGTAGTAATATCCCAAGTATATGAATGTGGCATACTTGGCGGGACTTCCGAAATGTTTGCAATGACCAATCCCGAATGTCAAGCGTGTTTCCACGCTTCTAATGGGAGTAACGTCATTTTTTTAATCTGTCGCCAAACCAGTTGATGTAAGTTTGCAGGTCTTTGTCGCCTCTTCCTGAAAGGCAGATAACGACTGTTTCATTGGGTGCGGCGTTCAGTTTTTCCAAATAAGCCAAAGCGTGTGCCGTTTCAATGGCAGGAATAATGCCCTCTAATCGGCTGCAAAGCAGACCTGCTTCCATGGCCTCCTCATCGGTAACAGGCACAAAGATAGCTCTGCCTGTTGTAAACAGGTGTGCGTGAAGCGGCCCGATGCCCGGATAATCCAAACCTGCGGAAATGGAATAAGGTTCAATGACCTGCCCGTCGGGGGTTTGCATGAGCAGCGACTTGCTGCCGTGTAAGATGCCCGGCTTGCCTAAGGCAGTAGTGGCAGCCGAATGGCCGCTGTTTACTCCTTTGCCAGCCGCTTCCAGCGCAATGAGTTTTACGGAAGGTTCATCCATAAAATGATAGAAAGCACCTGCGGCATTGCTGCCTCCACCTACACAAGCCAGTACGTAATCGGGCAATTCGCTGCCTGTTTTTTCTGCCAACTGCTTGCGAATTTCTGCACTAATGACCGACTGGAAACGCGCCACCATGTCAGGGTAGGGGTGTGGCCCTACAACAGAACCAATAATGTAGTGTGTGTCAGTTGGGTTGTTAATCCAGTGGCGCATAGCCTCGTTGGTAGCATCTTTCAGCGTGCGGCTGCCGCTCATAGCCGCCCGAACTTCTGCACCCAGCATACGCATACGGGCAACATTAGGGGCTTGGCGTTCAATATCAACCGCACCCATATAAACGATGCAGTCCAGCCCCATCAGTGCGCAAACGGTGGCGGTGGCTACTCCATGCTGCCCTGCGCCCGTTTCGGCTACGATTTTGCGTTTACCCAATCGTTTGGCTAACAAAATTTGCCCGATGGTATTGTTAATCTTATGAGCACCTGTATGGCATAAATCTTCTCGTTTCAGATAGACACGAGTATTGTATTTTTCAGACAGACGCCAAGCAAAATACAATGGGGTCGGTCTGCCTACGTAGTCGCGCAGCAAATTGTTAAACTCTTCCTGAAAATCAGGAGATTGGATGTAGCGGAGATAATTCTCTGCCAATTCCGAAATGTTCGGATAAAGCAATTCGGGGATGTACGCCCCGCCAAACTGCCCGTAGTAGCCTTTTTCATCTACCTGAAAAGGCGAAGTAATGGTTTCCAGTATCATAGCTGTAAAGATATGTAATGTATGCGTTTGTTTTGCTCAACTGCTTACCGATGGAAAGAAATAGCATGGCTGTCGTAATTGCCGCGCCGCTCTTGCCACTGCATAATCAGTTCAAAGGTGTTATTGGAGTGCTGGTAGTCCATATAACCCGATTCGGCCGTAACGCCGATGAGTTGATTGAGGATTTGCTTGTCTTCCGCCGTAGGATTGGCAGGCAGGAAACAGGTAAGGTCGTAAATGTTGTACAGACTGACCAACTCGTCAAACTTCTCAACTTCGTAAAGTGCAGCAAACGCGCGGTATTGGTCAATCCAGTGGGCTTCGTTGGCGGGGTTGTAGCTCATGAGAAATCAAGTATAAAAACTTCGTTCTATTTAGTACCTTTGTTGCCCAATTAAATTAAGCAAAAAAATGATTATCGGTGTTCCAAAAGAAATCAAAAATAATGAAAACCGTGTAGCTCTCACGCCCGCAGGTGCGGCAGAACTGACCGAACGTGGCCATCAGGTGTATGTACAGAGTACTGCCGGCATAGGCAGCGGTTTTGAAAATGAAGAATACATAGCGGCAGGCGCCAAAATTTTGCCAACCATTGAGGATGTGTACGGCATTGCCGAAATGATTGTAAAGGTAAAAGAACCGATTGAATCCGAATACGACCTAATTCGCAAAGATCAGTTGCTGTTTACATATTTTCACTTTGCCTCTTCCGAAGAACTGACCCATGCCATGATTCGCAGCGGTGCGGTTTGCTGTGCCTACGAAACCGTTGAAAGAGCCGACCGCAGTTTGCCATTGCTCATTCCCATGTCGGAAGTTGCCGGACGCATGTCCATTCAGCAAGGTGCGAAATACCTTGAGAAGCCAATTAAAGGACGCGGCATTTTATTGGGCGGTATTCCCGGCGTAAAACCTGCCAAAGTGTTGATTCTGGGCGGCGGTATTGTGGGTACGCAGGCAGCTAAGATGGCAGCTGGCTTGGGCGCACATGTTACCATTATGGACGTAAGCCTGCCGCGCTTGCGTGTATTAGACGATATTATGCCTGCTAATGTAGACACGATGATGTCCAGCCGTTACAACATTATGCAGGAACTGCCTCACACCGACCTGATTATTGGTGCGGTACTGATTCCGGGAGCAAAGGCCCCGAAACTCATCACCCGCGAAATGCTGAAAATGATGCGTCCGGGTACGGTAATGGTGGACGTAGCGGTAGACCAAGGGGGTTGTTTTGAAACTACCCGCGCCACTACCCACGAAAACCCTACGTATGTTATTGATGACGTCGTGCACTATTGCGTAGCCAACATGCCCGGTGCAGTGCCTTATACTTCTACGCTGGGTCTGACCAATGCTACACTGCCTTATGTTACCCAACTGGCCGACAAAGGCTGGAAAAAAGCCTGTTTGGACAACCGCGAATTGATGCTGGGGTTGAATGTGGTACAAGGGAAAGTAGTTTACAAAAACGTAGCAGACGCATGGAGTTTGCCTTACCACGATGTAGCAACTGTTTTGAACTAATCACTTCATTATACATACACCGAAACCTGTCAGCTTTTCAAACCTGACAGGTTTTTTTCATACAATGCCCTGCAAAGTACTAATAGCTTCTTTACTCAAACCCGTGGACGACGTACGTGGTTTTGAGCGGTTCGCACTTTCATTAGCACCTGATTTTGAGGTGTTTATGGTTGGTGCGCCCAGCCTTTCCTCTTTGCCGAAAATACCTAACATTCACTTTTTGCCGTATGATTTTTTTCCGCGCAGGCTGAAGCAACGCTTCATTGCCTGTATCCGATTTTTTAAACAACTGCGACAAATCCAACCTGATACATTGATTATACAAAGCCCGGACCTGCTGCTGTTTGCCGCTGCTTACGCAATTTTTAGACCCTGTCGGCTAATTTATGATATACGGGAAAACTACATGCTCAATATGCTGTACCAAGGTTATTATTGCGGTATCAGTAAGCACATACTTGCGGGGGCAGTACGTACAGCCGAATTAATCGGCAGCTTGCGCGTCAATCGCTACTGGTTGGCAGAAGCAAGCTATGCAGAGGAGTTACCTTTCGTAAAAGACAAATTTGACTTGATTCCCAACAAATTTGCACCTTTGCAGGCTATTAAAATCGGCAAGCCTTTATCCGACAGCAGCAAAATGCGTCTGATTTATACAGGAACGGTTTCACGCGCCTACGGCACTCACTTAGCTATCGATTTGGCGAAAAAGCTGCACCAAATTGCGCCACAAACTTCTCTCTTGGTGATAGGCTCGTGTACAGATGCTGACTATTTGCAAGAATTAGAGCAACTGATTGCCGACTGTTCTTTTATTCTTTGGCAAGTAAGTACACAACCCGTCAATCATCAGTTAATTATTAATGCCTTACCCGATGCCGATTTGGCACTGATGCCCTACTTGCCCAATCGCAGCACAGAGCGTTGTGTGCCTACCAAGATTTACGAGTATATGGCTTTCAGGCTGCCCTTCCTGATGCCTGCCAATCCTTTGTGGGAATCGGTAGCTCATCCGTACAATGCGGCCTTAGTTGTTGATTTTCAGCAAGTAGATGCGGAAATTTTACTGCAACGCATTCAGCAGACATCCTTTTACAGCCCCGAACCGCCCGATGATGTTTGGCAATTCAATCGGGAGCAATTCAAGGCTTTACCGGCAAGCTGATACCCCATTGGCTAAGCACCTCGAGAGCCTGTTGCATGCGGCCTTCGCCCGTTGCAGAAATTTGCGCATACCTGCATTTGTGCAAATGGAGCGCATTTTTAAATATTTCAAGCAGTAAATTGCGCTGCCTCGGGCGGTCGCGGAGGCCATCGGCATGCCAAGGCAAATTAGGTTTCATCAGCAGATAACCGTCGTAAACACGGTTATTTACCATCAGCGGCAGCCATTCGGGAGTTTGCCCAAAATAGTACTCCGCATACACCAGATTGGTTAGCAGGTTGGTATCGTGAAAAACCATCCCATTGGCAGCACAAGCCACTGCATGGTCTTCTACGGCTAATTGCCCGATGGCCATAGGCTCGACATCATCGTACATAGAGATGAAACCGCGCTGCCAGCGATGTTCAATATCATTTTTATAAGTCAGGTATGGTCTGGCGTATTCGGGCGACCAACTTGTTCCGAAGTGAGCTGCCAACTGGCGTGCCAGTGTGGTTTTACCGCTGCACTCCGGCCCGAATATGACGATGCGCTTAACAGTAGCCGGCTCATCGCTTCTCATAGTTGTGCTGCTATTTTTTGCGCAGTTGCCGCCAACTGCTCGGGGCTTTGCTGCAGCGTATGGCGGAAGTCTATATGCGGTTGATGCAGCGGAATCAAATGCAAATGGGTATGAGGTACTTCCAAACCAATGACGGCTAAACCTACGCGCAGGCAGGGAATAGCTTTTTCTATGGCCTTGGCAACTGTTTTGGCAAAAACCATCATGTCTGCCAAAGTTTGGTCGTCGTGGTCAAAAATATAGTCAATTTCTTTCTTGGGAACAACAAGCGTATGTCCCTCGGCTACGGGGCGAATGTCCAAAAAAGCAATAAAGTGCTCATTTTCCGCAATTTTATGACAAGGTATTTCACCGTTAATGATACGCGTAAAGATGGTAGGCATAAGACGAATCGGATTTAATTTCTTCTAAGAGCAAATCTACCGTTGGTAACAGAAACTCGGCGGTTGTCTAACCCTCTGCCAATACTGCCTTCAAAATTAAACGTACCTTCTACCCAACGCTCTGTAACACGGCTGATCACCAAGGCACCGCGGCTAATATCACCCTGCTCAGTACTTTCAAAATAACCCACTTCGTTACCATTGACCGCACCAATGCCATAGGTACCGGGGCGAGAAAAAGGACTCTGAATAGTAATCGTGCGAATCGGAACATTATTTTCATCTAACTCCTGAGCATTCAACACAAAATCCGTATCAAAAATAAACAAATCGGCAACGCTTGCCCTCCACGCCCTATCATTGATAGTGGCTGTCATGACTTCTTCGGTTGGCTCAGGAATCACCTCCTCTTTTGGCTCGCCACAGGCAGCCATCATACCTAACAGTATAACAACCGGAATGAGCTTATAAATTTTCATGCTTTAGCTTAAGGATGAACGAAACATTTGTGCAAAATTACCAAATTGCATAGACTTGTTGCCCATTTATCTTCTCAAACGAAACTATGCGTTACAAACCGATACCCTCCGACTTGTTTATTCATAATCGCGAAAAATTCCGTCGCCACCTCAAACCGGGCGGGCTGGCAGTGTTCAATGCCAATGATATTATGCCTACCAATGCCGACGGCACGATGGGCTTCAAGCAACAAACCGACCTGTTTTACCTGAGCGGAATAGACCAAGAAGAGACCATTTTACTTATCTTCCCCGATGCTAAGGAAGCAAAGCACCGCGAAATTCTGTTTCTGCGCGAAACCAACGAACACATCGCCATTTGGGAAGGACATAAACTTACCAAAGAAGAAGCCCGTCAACTGTCGGGCATTCAAACTATTTACTGGACGCATCAGTTCGCCAATATTTTTAACGGATTAGCCTTTGAAGCCGAGTATTTGTACCTGAATACGAACGAGCACCTGCGCAACAGCAGCGAAGTACAAACTCGCGATGACCGTTTTATTCGTTACTGCAAGGAAAAATACCCCTTACACAAATATGAGCGCTTGCAGCCTATTATGCACCGTTTGCGTGCCGTAAAATCTGTCCGCGAAGTAGAACAACTGCAAACGGCTATTGATATTACCGCCAAAGGTTTCCGTCGCCTGCTGGGTTTTGTGCGCCCGGGCGTTTGGGAGTACGAAATTGAAGCCGAACTCATTCACGAATTTATTCGCAACCGCTCTAATGGTTTTGCCTACATGCCCATTATTGCTTCGGGAGCTAATTCCTGTGTATTGCACTACATAGAAAACAATCGACAATGCCATGCGGGCGATGTACTGCTGCTCGATGTGGCGGCACAATATGCCAACTACAACGCCGACCTGACACGAGTACTGCCCGTGAGCGGACGCTTTACCGAACGCCAGAAAGCAGTTTACAGTGCCGTTCACCGCGTCATGCTGGAAGCCAAGGCTATGCTCGTTACGGGCAATAACTGGATAGATTACCACAAAGAAGTAGGCAAGTTAATGGAATCGGAACTAATCGGGCTGGGGCTGTTGGACAGGCACGAAGTCGCCCGACAAGACCCCGAAAATCCGCTGTACAAAAAGTACTTTATGCACGGCACTTCCCATCACTTAGGGCTGGATGTGCACGACTATGGCAGCCGCTACCACGTATTTGAGCCGGGTATGGTGTTTACCTGCGAGCCGGGTATTTATATCCCTGAAGAAGGATTCGGTATTCGTTTAGAAAACAATATCCTCATCACCGAAAACGGCAATACAGACTTGATGGCACATATTCCAATTTTGGCCGAAGAAATAGAAGACCTAATGAACAGCAGATAAGCCTTAATTGTTTATTTTGCACAAGTAAACCCAGAGCAGTTTTTACCGCAGGGAGCACAAAGGTTCAATCACGAAGTGCACAGAGAAAAAATGTTTTGCATAAAACTTATGTAAACTTTACGGCTGCAAATTTAAGGTTTACTTTAAATTACCGGTTAACTATCCTATCCCGTTCAACCACTGAATCACTTTTAACCACTTAACTAATGTCGCAACCCATCGCAGTTATTACAGGCAGCAGCCGAGGCATCGGCAAGGCTATAGCAGAGCAGTTTGCCGCCATTGGCTTTCGGCTGATTCTCTGCGCACGTAATCAGGCTACTTTGCAGGCAACAGCCGATGCCATTGGTAAGCAATATGGCGTACAGGTACATGCGTTTGCCGCCGACCTTTCGCAGCAGGCATCAGTGGCAGCTTTTGCCGATTTTATCAACAGCCTGCAACAGCCTATTGATGTATTGGTTAATAATACAGGCGTTTTTATGCCCGGGCAAATCCACAATGAAGCAGAAGGCGTATTAGAGCAGCAAATGAAAACCAACCTTTACAGTGCCTACCATCTGACGCGTGCCCTGTTGCCCGCCATGATGACCCGTAAGGATGGTCATATTTTCAATATTTGCTCCACGGCAAGTATTATTCCTTATACTAACGGTGGCAGCTATTGCATTTCCAAATTTGCGCTGCTGGGCATGACCAAAGTGCTGCGCGAAGAAATGAAACCTCACAACGTGCGCGTAACGGCTATTCTGCCGGGGGCAACCCTTACTGACAGTTGGGCAGGTGTGGACTTGCCCGAATCGCGCTTTATGCCTGCCCACGATATTGGTAAAGCCGTTGTAGGTGCATGGCAACTTTCCCGCTATACCGTTGTAGAGGAATTGCTGCTCCGTCCGCAGCTGGGAGATATTTAAACCTTACCACGTCCGTACAATGGTTTCCATCGGCGTAAACCGAGCCGCACGAATGGTGTGGTAAGCGATGGCTATTGCACTGACTATCAAGATAATACCTCCCGATATTAAGAAGATATCGGGGGAAAGTTCAATGTGGTAAGGGAAAGAAGACAGCCATTGGCGCATCAGTAAGTAGCTCGCCGGAAGCGTAACAGCTATGCTCAACAGAATCATCCACAGGAAGCGCATACCCAGATAAGCTACCAACTGGTAATCATATGCGCCAATGGCTTTGCGGATGCCGATTTCGCGGCGTTGCTGCTCCACCACAAACGAGGACAAGCCAAAAAGCCCCATACAAGCTAGCAGAATGGCAATGGCAGTCAGCCAAATGCTGATATGCTTCAACTGCTGCTCCTTGATGTAGAGCTTGTCTAATTTTTCTTTGAGGAAAAAATAATCAAATGCCTGCAAAGGATTGAGTGCCGCCCATGCCCTTCCTATGGCTTGTATGCCCTGACTGATTTGGTCGGGCTTGATTTTCACTGCCACATACTTAATGTAGTTTCGGTTGATGTTTTCACCTGCCAAATCAATCACAAACGGGGCTACGTGTTTATGCAACGATGAAAAGTGGAAATTTTTCACCACGCCGATTACTTTTTCATTACCCGTTCGGCGGCTCAGGGTTTTGCCGATGGCGTTTATCGGGCTTCCCCAGCCCATGTATTCCACCATTGCTTCGTTGATGATGACCGCATTCCGCTCATCTTCATCAAAGTAATCGAACATATCTTCTACTACGCCAAAGTCGCTATCATAGCCCTGTGGCTTGCCGCTGCGCGAAATAAAATCGCGGCCTTCAATAATTTCAATGTTGAAGGTGCGGATAAAGTCGTGGCTGACAATAATAGAAGGGTAAAAACTGCTGCCTTTTTCTTCGTTGTAGAACTCGTGCGTTTGGTAACTCTTGCCTAATACTTCTTCCATGGCAGTTACCGAAGCAATAGCAGGCGTATTCAATAACTTCTCCTTAAATTCGGGAAATACCTGTGCGATGCGGCTGTTAGCAACCGGCACAACCACAATCTGTTCTTGGTCAAAGCCCAGTTTGGCATTGCGCAAAAACTCTAACTGCCTGCTGCTCACGATGGTAGTAACAAAAAGAAGAAGGGAAATGCTGAACTGCACAACAACCAATATGCTTCGGGAACGCCTGCCGCTGCGCACTTTGAGCAAGCGTCCGTGATACAGATTACCGATTTCAAAAGACGAGAGGTAATAGGCAGGATAGATACCGGCCAAAAAACCCGACAGAATACCCGCACCCAAAATACCGATGAGCATGTTTTGTTCGCTCAAAACAGAACCTTGCAGCGGATTGCCGGAAAGGTCGGTCAGAAAAGGCGAAATAATCTCTACCAAAATAAAGCCTGCAATGACGGCAAAGCCGCCGATAATTGCCGATTCGGTCAGGTAAAACCAGAACAGCTCGCTGCGAGAAGCACCTATCGCTTTAATCACCATGACCGAACGCACACGTGCCGATGCCATGGCCGTACTGATATTGGTAAAATTAATTACCGAAATTAGTAAAATAAATACTGCCATTCCTCCAAAAATATAGACATAGCGAATGTCTCCGTTGGCACTGATTTCATAGTCCAGATTGGAGGTTAGGTGAATGGCCGATACAGGTTGCAAATACAGGCGGACATTGGCGGCAATACTTTCAGGGAAATAATTGTCTATCAAATCGCCAAACAAAGTAGCAATATCGCTTTGCTTAACATCGGGTTGCAGTACTACATACGTCCAGCAGGGATTCCACACCCAGTTGTCGCGGAATGTGCTTACGCTCATCCGGTCTAAGGTGGTAAATGAAGCAATAAAGTCAAAATCAATATGCGAACGGCGCGGGCTTTCGGCTACAACCCCCGTAACTTTCAGCGGGATGCTGCCCTGAAACAGTAGTTGGCGCCCAAGAGCATTTTCTTTGCCAAAATAGCGGCGGGCTGTGGCCTCTGTCAAAATCACGCTGTTGGACTCACGCAATGCGGTTGCCGCATTGCCTTTCGACAGGGCGAAGCCGAATACTTGCAAAAAACTGCTGTCGGCAAAGAAAAACCGCTGTTCGTTAAATTTACGTTCGTCGTAGCTGACAGAAAGCGACGGAGATTGAAAATTGAACAGGCGAACAAAAGTTTTTATTTTTTCCGGATAATCGGCAGCCAAAGTAGGCCCCAAAGGAAACGGCACACTGGCCGAATGTTCACCTACACCGCTTTGGTTAATTTCTTGCGTAATGCGGTAGAGTTTATCAATATTGGGGTGAAAATTATCGTATTGTGTTTCGTGGATAAACAACAAAAACAGCACTGTAAAGGCTGCAACCCCAATAGACAGACCAAGTACGTTCAGAAACGTATAGAGCCTGTTTTTCAACAAATTACTTAGGGAAAGTTTAAACCAGTCTTTCAGCACTTGCCTTCACGGATTGAATTTTAACGAAATTGACTAATCGCACCGCTGACTACCTGCCCGTCGAACAGGTGGATGGTGCGCTGGCTGAACTCCGCATACTGAGGCGAGTGAGTTACCATTACAATGGTAGTGCCCTTGTCGTTGAGGTCGGAAAGAATTTCCATGACTTCCTGACCGTGCTGCGAATCCAAATTGCCTGTGGGTTCGTCAGCAAACAGGATGCGGGGGCGGGTTACAATCGCACGAGCCACGGCCACACGCTGCTGATGCCCGCCGGACAACTGCATCGGATAAAAATGGCCTTTGTGCAAAACATCCAACTGCTTCATAACCTGATTGACCCGATGCATCCGCTCTGCCTCAGGGACTCGCTGATAAATCAAAGGCAGTGCTATATTTTCAGCTACGGTCAATTCTTCAATCAGGTTAAAACTCTGAAAAACAAAGCCAATATGATAGCGACGCAACTCTGCGCGCTGCCTGTCGCTGAGTTGAGAGGTTGGCTTGTCCATAAAATACAACTCTCCCAAAGTCGGCTTATCCATTAGCGATAACAGGTTCAGCAGCGATGATTTGCCGCAACCCGAAGGGCCCATGATGCTGACAAACTCACCCTCCTGCACGGTTAAATTAATATCCCGCAGAGCAACCGTATCTACGTTGCCGCTGGCATATACCTTTGTCAGATTTACCGTGCGAATAATAGGGTTCATACGTCCACTTTCTAAGCTAATTTAGTACCATTTAGTAACTCGTTCAAAATGAGTAGATTGCAAAAATTATTTCCCGATATTGTACTTCTAACGAACAGGCAGGTGTTCGTAATCGGACACTTGTACCCGCAGTGTAAACCAATCGTTTCGTCAAAACGTTAAGCTAAGACAATTTGGGCGTAAATTGCAACACTTTTTGAACCTTATCAAAGTATGACCTATACAAATGAAGATATTTTACAGGCACTTTCACATGTGGAAGAGCCTGATTTGAAGCGCGATTTAGTATCCTTGAATATGATTCGCGACGTGCAGGTTGCGGGTAACCGCGTGAGTTTCACTGTGGTGCTGACTACTCCGGCCTGCCCGCTGAAAGAATTGATTCGTCAGAACTGCGAAAAAGCAATTGCCGAGCACGTATCGCCCGACCTTGCGGTGCAAATCCATATGACGGCAAACGTTACCAGCCTCCGCAACAATGAGCAACTGCTACCCGGCGTGAAAAACATTATCGCCATTGCATCGGGCAAAGGCGGAGTGGGTAAATCTACCGTAACAGCTAACCTTGCCATTGCACTGGCGCAGAGCGGTGCCAAAGTGGGCATTATAGATGCCGATATTTTTGGCCCTTCCTTGCCTACTATGTTTAACTGCGAAAGTGCGCGCCCGGGTGTCATCAAAAAAAACGAGCGCAATCTGATTGTCCCGATTGAGCAATACGGTGTTAAATTGCTTTCCATCGGTTTTCTGGCGCCGCCCGAAGATGCCCTTGTATGGCGCGGACCGATGGCGAGCTCGGCGCTACGCCAATTCATCAGCGATGCCGACTGGGGCGATTTGGACTACCTGTTGGTAGACCTGCCTCCGGGCACAAGCGATATCCACCTTACGCTGGTACAAACCGTACCGGTAACAGGTGCGGTAATTGTTACTACTCCCCAAAAAGTAGCGCTTGCCGATGCACAAAAAGGGCTTGCCATGTTCCGCCAAAAAATGATTAACGTACCTATTTTGGGCGTAATTGAGAATATGGCCTATTTCACTCCGGAAGAATTACCCGAAAATAAATATTACCTGTTTGGCAAAGACGGCGGTAAAATACTTGCCAAACGTAACGAAGTGCCCTTTCTCGGCGAAATACCGTTGGTGCAAAGCATCCGCGAAGCAGGCGACAACGGCAGGCCGGTAGTTATGAGCAACGATATTATGGCTGCATCGTTTAAAGAACTGGCGGAAAGTCTGGCAAGATACGTAGCCATGCGCAACGCACAGATGGAACTGGCAAAAGCATAACTTTTCAATTATGGAAACATCAGCAAATACAGACTTACTGGAAAGGGTGGACAAAGCGCTGGATTCCATTCGCCCCTATTTGGAAGCAGACGGTGGCAATGTCAAAATTTTGGAAATCACTTCTGAAAATACCGTTATTCTGGAACTGCTCGGCTCGTGCAGCTCCTGCCCGATGTCTATGATGACACTCAAAGCAGGTGTAGAACAGGCGATTATCAAAGATGTTCCCGAAATTAAATCTGTTATAGCAGTCAATGCCGCGCCTATTGTCTGATGCCTGCAAATTTGCATGGCTTATCCTCGTTTTTTTAGTTGCCTGCGGTGAAAGAGAAGACCGCACAGACCGTAATGCGCTTGCCCAAGAAATGCGCGGACGCAAACTCAAACGCGTTACCGAGGCACAAATTATGGGGCTGGCCGCCGAAGAAGGCATTCGCGCCGTTTCGCAGTTGCAACCGCTGCTGATAATACCGGCAAGTGGCAATTGCGACAGTATCCGCATTAACGGTACTCTAACTAACAAAGTAGTGGTAGAGTACCGCTTTGTCTGCCGCCAAACGCCCGACCTGCATCCAAAGGCGCAAGAAATTTGGGAGGCATACAACTACAATGTGCAGCAAAATATTGCAATTGCGGAAAATATTCAGAAATTAGACAACAAACAGTTGCTGTACACCTCTCCGATACACCACCAAGGCAAATTTATCGGTATGTGGAGTATCGTTCTGGACAAAAAAGAAATGATTCGCCGCTTGTAATATGAAGTATGTCCTCAGCATTGACCAAGGTACAACCAGTTGCCGAAGCATCATTTTTGATGAAAACGGGCGCATGATTGGCATCGGACAGAAAGAGTTCCGCCAGATTTACCCTCGCCCCGGATGGGTAGAACACGACCCCATTGAAATCTGGAACACGCAGTTGCAGACCATGAAAGACGCAGTGCAACAGTCAATGCTGCAATTTTCCGACATCAGCGCCATTGGCATCACTAACCAGCGCGAAACCACCGTTGTGTGGAATAAGACAACCGGAGAGCCTGTTTACAACGCCATCGTTTGGCAAGACCGCCGCACCGCAGAACTTTGCGACCGCCTCAAAAACGAAGGCATAGAGTCTTATATCCGCGAAAACACCGGATTGGTTGCCGATGCATATTTTTCTGCCACCAAACTCGCTTGGATTCTGGATACCTACCCCGAACTCAGGCAAAAAGCAGAAGCAGGAGAAATTCTTTTCGGCACCATAGACACTTGGCTTATCTGGAACTTGACCAAGGGCTGGGTACATGCCACCGACTACTCCAATGCTTCGCGCACAATGTTATACAACATCCGCAGCTTAGATTGGGACCAAACCCTGTTAGACCATTTGAATATTCCCCGTGCGATGCTGCCTGAGGTTCGCCCATCGGCAGGCAGCTTTGACACAACTGACAAATCGCTGTTTGACGGTGCCGAAATACCGATTACGGGCGTGGCAGGCGACCAGCAGGCAGCGCTTTTCGGTCATGCTTGTTTCCAGCCCGGCATGGCAAAAAACACCTACGGAACAGGCTGCTTCCTACTAAAAAATACAGGCAAGCAACCGGTCAAATCAAAACACGGGCTAATTACCACCATTGCATGGGGCATTGATAATCAGGTAGAATACGCACTGGAAGGCAGCATTTTCATAGCGGGTGCGGCCATCCAATGGCTGCGCGACGGCCTCAAACTGCTTGATGAAGCCGCTGATTCTGAATACTTTGCAGCCAAAGTCCCTCATTCCGACGGCGTGTATGTAGTGCCGGCCTTTGCAGGCTTAGGTACGCCCTACTGGGATATGTATGCACGCGGTGCCATTTTCGGACTGACCCGCGGCACAACCAAATCGCACATTGTGCGTGCCACACTGGAATCGCTGGCCTATCAGACCCGCGATGTGTTGGACGCTATGACCAAAGACGACAAAGTTTCGCTGAAAGCTCTCCGAGTGGACGGCGGCGCTTCTGCCAATAACTTGCTCATGCAGTTTCAGGCAGATGTGCTGAGTGTAGAAGTGCAGCGCCCCGATGTTATTGAAAGTGCAGCTCGTGGCGCAGCCTTTCTGGCAGGTATCGGCATCGACCTGTGGACGAAAGAACAAATCGCTGCCCTGTGGAAAGTAGAACGAAATTTCCGCCCGCAACTCAACAGCTACGAAGCCGACAAACGCTATATCGGCTGGCAAGAGGCTGTCAAGCGTACTATGAACTGGACAAAGGCGGTGGAGTAGGACCATAGCCAATAATTTTTTGCAGATTTGCAAAATTCAGTTACATAGTCGCAATTCTATTTGTAAAGATTAAGCGGCTTAAGACTTTAAAAAATGGAATCATCTCACAAGGACTATTTTCGGCGCTGCAACCAATTACAAGCGCGGAAACCTGCATGAATCTGTTGCCGTGTCAATAAAACTGACTCATTTATGCCCCAGTGGTTTGAAATAGTGAATACCTCCGCATTAGAAAGCCCCTCGCCACTGATTTACAAAGAACAGATGCAGCGCAATATTGCGCATATGATTGCGCTGGAAGGCAGTGCTGAGCGACTTTTTGTCCATGTCAAAACCAATAAAATGCCTGCCGTTGTGCAAATGATGGTCGCAAGGGCATTACCTCATTCAAATGTGCCACTATTGCCGAAGGTTGGTGATGTGTTGTTACCACATATGCCCGACGGTAAATCTGTACGATGAGGCTTTTTGCATTGAAAACAGACAAATGACTGGTCTTTGGGAAATAACGGCATGCAGACGAAGACTCAACATATAACAACTTTTCGCCCTAAATTTGCCCCTCAACTTTGATTGGTTCATCCTATGACAGACCGTCCGGTAAGAGTCCGTTTTGCCCCCAGTCCGACGGGGCCTTTGCATATTGGCGGTGTACGCACTGCTCTTTATAACTATCTGCTGGCACGCCACACAGGCGGCACGATGATTTTGCGGATAGAAGATACCGACCAAACCCGTTTTGTTCCCGGTGCGGAAGATTACATCCTTCGTTCGTTGGAGTGGTGCGGCATTCAGTTAGACGAAAGCCCCTGGCACGGCGGCGCTTATGCGCCTTATCGGCAGAGCGAGCGCAAAGCACTGTACATGCAATATGCACAGCAGTTACTCAACACCGGAAATGCCTATTATGCTTTTGACACCCCCGAAGAGTTGGAAGCCATGCGCAAACGCCTCAAGGCTGAGAAGGTTGATTTTCAGTACAATAGTGTGATGCGTATGCAGATGAAGAACTCTCTTACGCTTCCAGCCGATGAAGTCCGTCGGCGCATTGCATCGGGCGAACCTTACGTAATTCGCCTGAAAGTGCCTTTAAAAGAAGAGATTCGCTTTACAGACCTTATTCGCGGGCACGTGGTTGTGCAATCCAGCACGATAGATGATAAAGTGTTGATGAAATCGGACGGTATGCCGACTTACCATTTGGCCAACGTAGTAGATGACCACCTGATGGAGATTTCGCACGTCATTCGCGGCGAAGAGTGGTTGCCCTCTGCACCGTTGCACGTGCTGCTTTACCGCGCTTTCGGTTGGGAAAGTACCATGCCCCAATTTGCGCATCTGCCGCTGCTGCTCAAACCCGAAGGTGAAGGCAAGCTCAGCAAACGCGATGGCGACAAGCACGGTTTTGCCGTATTCCCGTTGCAATGGAATAACCCCGAAACAGGCGAAAGCTCGCGAGGTTTCCGCGAAGACGGCTACCTACCCGAGGCATTGGTAAACTTTCTTGCACTTTTGGGCTGGAATCCGGGTACAGAACAAGAAATATTCAGCATGGAAGAACTCATCGCTGCCTTCTCGCTGGAACGCGTGAATAAGTCCGGTGCCAAGTTCGATATCAACAAAGCCAAGTGGTACAATCAGCAATACATCAAAGCGATGAGTGATGAGCAACTGGCAGGATTTTTATTGCAAGAGCTCGACAAACAAGGGCTTATATGCTCCAATGAAAAAGCTGTGTTGGTAGCCCGAGCGATGAAGGAACGCATTACTTTTATCCATGAGTTGGTAAGTGCAGGGCGCTTTTTCTTCGAGGCACCCGTTGCCTACGATGCGGAAACTGTTGCTAAAAAATGGACTGCCGATGCGGCAAAAGCACTCACTGCTTTTGCAGAGTTGCTGAAAGGCTGGCAAGGAGCGTTTACTCCAACAGCTGTTAAAACTGCTCTGAATGACCTGCTGGCGCAATTGGGTATGAAGCCCGGGCCTGTAATGCCTGCGCTGCGGCTGGCAATGACAGGCAGCGGTGGCGGCCCCGACCTAATGGAGATACTCGCTATTTGCGGGCGAGAAGAAACCATTCGCCGCATAGAAACAGCCGTGAAAGCATTGGTCTGACATATTTTCTCCCGCCATTCCAAAAATTGTTGATTTTCAATGGAATAGCTGTGCAACTGCCAAAGTATTGAAGCGCGCAAAACTGTTTGTCACTTTGGCAATTGCAAATAAAAAAGCCACCCCAAAACAGGATGGCTTTTTGTTATTATTTATTGTTGCTTTTACGGCTTACATCATGCCGCCCATGCCGCCCGGCATACCGCCTTGTGCACCGGCAGGAGCTTCTTCCGGCTCGTCAGCTACTACGCACTCGGTAGTGAGCAGCAGAGAAGAGATAGAAGCAGCGTTTTCCAAGGCTAAGCGAGTTACTTTAGTTGGGTCAATTACACCTGCGGCAAACATAGACTCGTAGCGGTCTTCGCGAGCGTTGTAACCAAAGTCAGCCTTGCCTTCTTTTACTTTTTGTACTACAACAGAACCTTCGCCGCCTGCATTAGCTACAATGGTGCGCAACGGAGCTTCCAATGCCTGACGGACAATGTTTACACCGGTAGCTTGGTCTTCGTTAGCAACCTCTACTTTGTCTAATGCTTCAATGGCGCGAATCAAGGCTACGCCGCCACCTGCCACGACACCTTCCTGAACAGCGGCACGGGTTGCATGCAGGGCATCATCAATGCGGTCTTTTTTCTCTTTCATTTCTACTTCGGTAGCAGCACCTACGTACAGGATAGCTACGCCGCCTGAGAGTTTAGCCAAACGCTCTTGCAGTTTTTCCTTGTCGTAGTCAGAAGTAGTAACTTCAATTTGCGCCTTGATTTGGTTCACGCGAGCTTGAATGTCTTCTTTTCTGCCTGCGCCATTTACAATAGTGGTGTTATCTTTGTCAATGATAACTTTTTCGGCACGACCAAGATAGTCCAAAGTAGCGTTTTCCAACTTGTAGCCGCGCTCTTCGGAAATTACGGTACCGCCTGTCAGGATAGCAATATCTTCCAGCATAGCTTTGCGGCGGTCGCCGAAGCCCGGAGCTTTAACGGCAGCTACGCGTAATGCACCACGGATTTTGTTTACAACCAAGGTAGCCAGTGCTTCACCTTCCACGTCTTCGGCAATAATTAACAGCGGACGACCTGATTGTGCAGACTGCTCCAGAATAGGCAGCAGTTCTTTCATAGAAGAAACTTTCTTGTCGTAAATCAGAATCAGCGCATTGTCCAATTCTGCTTCCATTTTTTCGGTGTTGGTTACAAAGTAAGGCGACAGATAACCGCGGTCAAACTGCATACCTTCTACAGTTTTCACTTCGGTTTCAGTACCTTTGGCTTCTTCAACTGTAATTACACCGTCTTTGCCAACTTTTTCCATAGCGTTGGCAATCATTTTGCCGATTTCTTCGTCGTTGTTAGCAGAAATAGTAGCTACTTGAGCAATTTCGGCAGAAGTAGTGATGGTTTTAGATTGAGATTTCAGATGCTCAACTACTTTGGCAACAGCCTTATCAATACCGCGCTTCAAATCCATTGGGTTGGCACCGGCAGCTACGTTGCGGATACCACTTGAAAAGATAGCCTGTGCCAAAACGGTAGCTGTTGTTGTACCGTCACCTGCGCTGTCAGCAGTTTTAGAAGCTACTTCTTTTACCAATTGAGCACCCATGTTTTCCACGGCATCTTTCAGCTCAATATCTTTTGCAACAGTTACACCGTCTTTGGTAACGGTAGGAGAACCAAATTTCTTGTCCAGAATAACGTTGCGACCTTTTGGACCCAAAGTAACTTTTACTGCATCGGCCAACGCATCTACACCTTTTTTCAAACGGTCGCGAGCATCGGTATCGAACAAAATTTTCTTAGCCATAATTGTTTTTGTGATTAGTTTTTAAGGTTCAACTTCAATGAAATTGAAAAACTGTTGTTTAAAGATTAGAGGATTGCAAAAATATCAGACTCACGCATGATGAGGTACTCTTTGCCGTCCACGGTGATTTCGGTGCCGGCATATTTTCCGTACAATACAGAATCACCAACTTTTACGGTCATTGGCTCATCTTTCTTGCCTGTACCTACTGCCACTACAGAGCCGCGCTGAGGCTTCTCTTTTGCAGTGTCAGGGATGATGATACCCGAAGCGGTTTTCTCTTCTGCCGGTGCAGGCTCTACCAGCACGCGGTCTGCCAGAGGTCTGATTTTAATTTCTGCCATAGTTTTAGATATTTGAGTGATAACAAAAACGAAATAACGGTCGGATAGCCTTTGTCGAACTTGCTATCCATGCTCATATTTATCAGTTTTAATGCCACTCAAATTTTTAGGTCAAAAACCTGACATTTTTGCAGTTTTAGGAAACTTTTGCCTGACAGATTTCGTTTCACGCTGCCAGTAATGTCAGTGCAAGCATTGCCAATGCCATTCCAATGAGGTTCGTGCGTGTCAGTTTTTCGCCAAACAGCCAGACAGAGGCGGCAGAGGCTGTCAGGATGATAAGGATGTTGTAGAGAGGAAATAACCATGCGCCGTTGTTGTCAAAGGCTGAAAGTGCCTGCAAAAGCAGGTAAATAGAAAAATAGTTGGGCACGCCCAGCGCAATTCCGCCGAATACATTGCGCCAATGAATGCGCTCACTCGTTTTTATGACTCTGAAAATCAGCACGATAAGCCCGGATACAGCTGCCGCGCCAAAAGAGGCAATAGAAAACATTGCCTGTTGTGCTTCGCCTTGCAGCCCTCCGTTAGACCAATTGATGGTTGTATCTACAACTCCGCCCGCTATGAAAACCAGTACAGGCAATATAACGGCTGCTATACCTGTCGATTGTAAATTTTTTGAGTGCGCCTCTTCTTTTTTGGCACTTGCCAGCCATAAGGCAGGAAACGTCAGTGCGATGCCTGTATATGCCAAAGGCGTAAGTTGATTGCCCGGCACAAACAGCACGTTGAAAAGAACGGGTACAATCAATGACATTTTGGCTGCCAGCGTGGTAACGGTTACGCCTGCTTTTTGCGTAGAAAAGCCTGATAATGAGAAGCCTGTAAAAAAAAGTGCGCCCAAAATCCCCGAAGGGTAAAGCCAATGCCAAGAGCCGCTCAAAACTGCGGCAGGCTCTCCGAATTGCGTCATAAACACAAGACTGCCCGTCAGTACGCAAACAATGTAGTTAAAGGTAACGCCCTGCCAAACGTTTACGCCCCATTTTTCAAAAGCCTTGAAAACCAGCATTAAAGCAGCAGAACACAGCGCGGAAAGCAGCAAAAACAGCATGATAAATCGCGATTGGGCGGCAAAATTACGGCGGTCGCCCGAAAAGCCTGTCCGAAAAGTTGAGATTATATGTTCAAATTTGCATACTGCATAACAAAGGGTTCGCAAATCCTAATATACAGAGTGAGAGTTTTACCATTCATCCGATAAAATTTTGCAAGACCTATGTTCGGACTGTTCAAAAAAGAAGAATCAGGCGGCAGCGGCACAATGCGCACCGTTGTGCGTATTTATACCTCCAAAGGGATGATGGAAGCCGATTTGCTAACCGATGACATGCCTGTTACAACAGCACATTTTATACGCTTGGTGCAGAGTGAGTTTTACAACGGTTTGCAATTTTTTCGGCATATTCCCGAAGTACTCATACAGGCAGGTTGCCCCTATAACAACGGCATGGGAACAGCCCCGGGCATTGGGCATATCAGCCAAGAGTCCTGCAATATTCCGCTGGATGACGGCGTACTTGCCATGCCGCACACTGCCCCGCATCTGATTGGTTCTCAATTTTTTATCTGTTTGAGCAGGCGCAATGCTGCCTATTTGGAAGGTTCGTGCCCCGCCTTTGCCAAAATTACGGCAGGCGGCACTGTGATGAGCCGCCTGTGCGCAGGCGATACCATCCAACGCATGGAAATTGTGCAGTTTGCCGAACAAGAAGGGCAAGGGTGATTGACAAGCACGAGGATGTCAGCAGATAAACGCCGATTTTGTTATTTGTACTCCGCGTACATCCCGTGTTGTACGAAAGCGCAAGTTGTTTGTGAAAAATGTTTGGTAAATTATTGAAAAACAGCTATTTAAAACCCAGAAGGTTTCTAAAACCTGTCGGGTTTGCGTGTATCTGCCTGTGTTCGTGTGCTTGTATTTCATTACTTAAACGCAGCCGCCAGTGCCTGCAAATCTGCCAGCGTGTTGGCATCTTCGGGCTTTTTGTCGGTGCGCCAGCGCAAAATACGCGGAAAACGCAAGGCTACGCCGCTCTTGTGGCGGTTAGAAGGCTGAATGCCCTCAAATCCGATTTCAAATACAAGTTCGGGCTTAACGGTTCGCACCGGACCGAACTTTTCCAGAGTGTTTTTTTTGATGAAGGCATCCACTTGGGCGATTTCTTGGTCGGTCAAACCTGAATAGGCTTTGGCAAAAGTAACGAGTTTATCGCCGTCCCAAACGCCGAAGGTATAATCGGTGTAAAGTGTGGCACGCCTGCCGTGTCCTTTTTGGGCGTAAATCAACACGCCGTCAATGCTGAGCGGCTGCACTTTCCATTTCCACCAATGCCCGCGTACGCGCCCCGTTTGGTAGGTGCTTGACAATTTTTTCAGCATCAACCCTTCGGTGGCATATTCGCGGGCGGTTTGGCGTATAGCTGCCAACTCGTCCCACGATTGAAAACCGACGGTCGGCGAAATGTGCAATGCGGGATGTGCGCTTTGTGCAATGAGTTGTTCCAACAGTTGCCGCCGTTCTGCCAGCGGTCGGTTGCGGATGTCGCTGCCTTCGTATTCCAACAGGTCGTAAGCTATAAACACAATGGGCACTTCCAAGAGCAGTTTTTTGCTGATGGTTTTTCTGCCGATGCGCCTTTGCAGTTCGGCAAAGGGCAGGGGGGCATCGTTCTGCCATGCCATCAGTTCGCCGTCCAGTACGCAGGAAACGGGCATGGCGGCGAGCGGCATAAGTTCGGGGTATTTGTCGGTAACAAGTTCTTCGCCCCGCGTCCAGATGAAAATTTGACCTTGACGCACAATGAGTTGCCCGCGGATGCCGTCCCATTTCCACTCTGCCAGCCATTCGTCGGGTACGCCCAATTCGCCGATTTTTTCTTCATCCAGCGGATGCGCCAAACAAAAAGGATAGGGTTTAGAAGCGGCTTCGGTAATATTTTCGCCAAAAATCAGTTGGCGGAACGTTGTTTGCTGCGGATGCCAGTCGCCCGCGAGGCGGTGGGCTACCTCTGCCTTGTCCAATTGGCAGACTTCGGCAACGGCGCGGGTGATGAGTTGCTGCGAAATACCGATGCGAAAACCGCCCGTCATCAATTTGATGAACACAAAGCGTTCCCGTTCGGAAAGCTGTTCAAAGGCTTCCATCAAGTTGGCTTTTTTGCTTTCCTCATCCGGTTCGCCTAAGGATTGCAGAAAGTCAATCCATTGGCTAAGTGTCTGATTGTGAGTTCTTACGGGCGGGGGAAGAATCAGCGAAAGGGTTTCCGCCAAGTCGCCCGTGATGTGGTAGCTTTCCTCAAACAGCCAATCGGGAATGCCTGCCGCCTCTGCCGCCCATTGGCGCAATTGCGTGGTCGTTACCTGCCTGCGCGGACGCTTGCCGCCAAACAATGCCAACAACCAAAGTTTATCTTCATCAGGTGCTTCTGCCAAATATTTTTTCAAAATATCTAACTTAGCGTTGGTCTTGTTGGTGGTGTCCAATTCAGCAAAAAGTTCGGCGAAGGCTTTCATGTCATCCTATTTGTTCCATTTTGTTTGCCCGTCAAAGCCGATTCCGAGCAGGTAAATTTCTTTGCCCTCATTCCGATAAGCGTTGTAACAGCCCTTTTGGCGAATCTGTTGCAGGGCATTTTCTGCCGAATCGTTGAGCTTGAACTCAAACACGTAGATGCGGTTTTCGTAGTGCATCACCGCGTCAATGCACCCCGCCGCCATGCTGATTTCGGATTGGATGTAAAACCCGCACAGTTTGAAGGCAAGGAAAATGATGGCATGAAAATACCGTTCGCGGTGTTGGTCAAGCAATTGGTACGGAATGGCGGCAAACGGCGTGTTAATCGTTTGAATGAGTTCTTCTATGTCGTTTTTTTCTGCGACTATGACAATTTCATAAGCCAGCGAAGTCTTGTTATTGCCTGCATAAGCCGCCGGAATGTACTGCGTCATGGATTCTTCCACTTCCAAGTTGGGGTAAGCAAGCGTGTAAATCCTGAATTCGTCAATTTCCTTAACGGTCAGGTAGCCCGTTTGGAAGAGCAGGGTTTCCGGACTCAAATTGTCGATGTCGAAATTATCGGCTTCCGCCATGGTTACCTGCGTTTCGGAAATATCGTACACCATGCGGCTTTTGAGTATTTCAATCAAAAACTTGGGCGTGCCACTGTCGAACCAGTAGTTGCGAAACTCTTTGGCATCCAAAAAACGCAACACGGAATAAGGGTTGTAAACCCTTGCCTTGCCGTTCCACGAGTAGCCGTTGTACCATCGTTTGACCTGTTGCAACAATTCTTCCAAAGAAACACCCTGATAATCGGCAACGTGTTGCAGATGCGGGGTAAAGTTGGTTTCAAGTTCCTCTTGCGTATAGCCGCAGATGTTGTGGAAGTCGGAAAAGTAGGTCAGGTCGGTCAGGTTGTTCAGGTCAGATAACAGCGAGAGTTTGGAAAAGCGCGAAATACCGGTCATGAAAAACAGGCGAATATGCGCCGAAGAGCCTTTGACCACTCCGTAAAAGCTGCGCAGGATGTTTCGGTGTTCGTGTGCTTTGGCGTTGTTGCCTACTTCCAGCACGTCGGTGGTGGGTTTGTCGTATTCGTCAATGAGAATGACTACCTGTTTGCCCGTTTTTTCGTGCAGGGTTGCCATCAGTTCGGCGAACATGCTGCCGATGGTTTTTTCTTGAAGTTCAATGCCGTAGCTTGCTGCAATGGCTGTCAAGCGGTCGTATATTGCCTGCCCGAGTCCTTTATTTTTGAAATCTATGTTGTTGAAATCAAAATGCAGGACGGGGTAGGTTTCCCATTGGATTTTATCGTAGATGTACAGCCCCTCAAAAAGTTCTTTTTTGCCCAAGAAAAGTTCCTTCAACGTGTTGATAAACAACGACTTGCCGAGCCTTCGGGCACGGGAAAGGAAGAAGAAAGACTGCATGGTTTGCAAGATGCGCAGGATGAATGCGGTTTTATTCACATAGGTCATCCCTTGTGTTCTGATAACGGAAAATTCCTGTTGTCCGGTAGAAAGCGGTTGCAGTTGTTGCATGGCTCGGGAAGGCTTCTTTACAAAGATAAACAATCAAGACTCGCTTTTGGATTGCCGGTTTGCGCCCAATAGCGTATTTTTGAGTCTCAATTCAATTAACATGGTACTAACTGCTATCCTGAAAAAATCCCTTTGGTTGGTTGTGGTAATAATGACTGCTCTGTCCGCAGCAGCTTATGCTCAAATTCCTTTCAGCGATAATTTTGACGGCTATACATCGGGCAACCCTGCCCCCGTGTGGACAACGGTTACGGTAAACCCTGTTACGGGAATGCCGCCGTTTTTCACAACACCGATACTTTCGGGCAGCAACCGTGTACTGCGGGCAAACGGTCTGACTACGGGTACGGGTACACGCCGCATTTATGCACAAACGCCGCTCAACATAGGCAACCTCAATGCCCAGCCTTTAGAGTGGCGTTTTGATTTTTGGTACAATGGTGTGGCTTGGAATACCACCAACGTCAATGCCGACAACCACGGGCGCGTGTTTTTGGTGAGTAATGCGGCTGATATAGACGGCGCACTCAACGGCTATCACCTGCGCCTGTTGGATAACATTGAGTTGTGGCGAAGCGGAATATCTGCAAATAGCAATTTGAATATATCGGGTGGCACGCTGACCAACCTAAGCACGCTTCCGCAACCGATTCGGGTGCGGGTGATTCGCTTGGTGGGCGGGCGTTGGTTGGTTTTTGTCAATGATATTTACCAAGGCAGTGCAACCGACGAGACCCACACCGCCACGCAATTTTTCGGCTTTCATCACCGATACAGTGCGGCAGGACGCAATGCCATGTTTCAGGTAGATAACTTGGCGATTCAGACGTATGCAGATGGCGTTCCTACAACAGTAACCGTCGTCAATGGCTCAAACATTCGCCAGATTCGGGTGCGGTTCAATGAATTGATGGACATCGGCGCGCTGCGGCAGTCGGCTGTGTTTTCCATCGGGGGCGTGGCGGCTACGCAGGTACTGCCCGCCGAAGACGAATTTTCCGTGTATGTGAGTTTCCCGTTTGACTTTGCGGCAGGCGACACCTACACGCTGCAAAGCCAAAACCTCACTGATATTTACGGCAACGTATCGGCAAGTATCCCCGACTTTACCTTTACCTTCACCGATAATTTAGCTCCCAAAGTGCTGCGGGCGACCGTAGTTGCGCCGCAGTCACTGGATGTGCTCTTTGATGAACCCGTAGAACAGACAAGTGCCACCATCTTAGCCAATTACTCTTGGAACGGCAATCCGCCGCGGGCAGCCGTCCGCGATGCTGCCAATCTTGCGTTAGTACATTTGCTCTTTAATACCAACTTTCCCGAAAACAGCAATCAGACGCTGATAATCAACGGCGTGCGCGACCTTTGGGGCAATGCAATGAGCAGTGCAAGCATCATCTTTCAGCGCGACACCCGCGCCCCGACGGTCAATGACCTAACCGGCTGGCGGTTTCTTTCGGCTACACAAATTGAAATTACTTTTTCCGAACCCGTAGAGCCGATTACGGCGCAATTGGTCAATAACTATTCTTTGAGCAACGGCATCGGTTTTCCGTTACGGGCAGAGCGCGACCCTGTTAATACCCACATTGTGGTCATCACTTTTGTCCAACCTGTACCTGCCAATATGCCGCTGACGTTGCGCATCGCAGGTGTGCGCGATTTGACAGGCAATACAATGAGTACCAACAATATAGCCGTTCGCTACGACCCTGACGCGCCCGAATGGCAGCAACTTTTGCATTGCTCATCAACCGTTTTAAAATTGCAATTCAGCGAAGCCTTAGACGCAACAAGCATCGTTCCGGCAAATTTTGAATTAACCAATACAACAGATAGTCAGGTAATTAGCCTTGCATCGGCAGCGATTTGCCCCGTAAACCCGACGATAGCTTACTTGACAACCGCCGCACCATTGCCCGATGATAAGAATTTCAGCCTGCAAATCAGTAACATAGCCGATTTGGGCGGTAATCGGGTAACGGTTCAATCGCGCACCTTTAACACCGTTGCCCCCAAAGTCGGCGAAGCCTTTATTCTCAACAGTCGCCAAATTGAGGTGCGATTTACCGAACCCGTACAGGTGGCAACTGCTTCATTGGCAAGTAGTTATGCGCTTGCGGGCATCAGCGGTGTGCCTACGGTGCAGGTGGTTTCCCCCGAAATTGTGCGGCTGACCTACCCCAACCCGATGGTGCAGGGGCAAAGCTATACGCTGACTGTGCGCAATGTGGCAGATTTGAACGGCAACACCATGCAGCCTACCGCTCAAAACCTGACTTTCAAAACCTACGTTACACAGGTTTTTCCGCGTACTTCCAAGTTGTTAGAAATTGTATTTTCTGAAGAAATGCCTGCCGCTGCGGTACAGGATGAAAACAACTATTTCCTCAACGGCGATATAAATCGGAAGCCTGTTTCTGCCGTGCGCAGTACGCAAAATCCTGCCGTTGTAACGCTGTTTTTTGCCGATGATTTCATTGAAAATCAGAACTATACCGTTACGCTGGGTGGATTTGAGGCGGCTTGTCGCCGCTATGTGCCGCAGTCGGTGCATGAGTTCAGTTTAGACCGCCGACCGCCGCAGGCTACTGCCGTGCGCGTGCTTGCCCCCGACCGCATTTTGGTTGTTTTCAATAAAGCCTTAGACCGCGCCACTGCCGAAGCCTTGAACCATTACAATATTTCGAGCGGCATCGGCAGACCGACAAGTGCCGTACTGCGTGGTGCACAGGTAGAACTTAGGTTGAGCAGCCGCTTGCAAGACGGTATCAGCTACACGCTGACGGTGCAAAATGTGCAGGATGTTTTGCGCAATACTATGCCTGCCGCTACGCTGACCTTCCGCCGACCACCGCAACCGCGCCCCAACGAGTTGATTATCAACGAAATTATGGCAGACCCTACGCCCGTTGTGGCACTGCCTGAAAGCGAATTTATAGAAATTTATAACGCTTCCTCTACGCCTTTTGACCTGCTGGGCATCAAGTTCGCCGATGAGTCGGATGCGACAGCATTAGGCGAAGGCATCATTGCGCCGGGCGAGTACATCATCCTTTGCCCTGCCAATGCGGTTGCATCTTTTGAGCCCTTCGGGCGCGTCATTGGGTTAAGTTCGTGGCGTGCGCTGACTAATTCGGGCGAAAGCATTCGCCTGTTGGACATGGACGACAATGTGATTGATTCGCTGCGTTACAGCGATACATGGTATCGCGATGCGGTGAAACGCAACGGCGGCTGGACGTTAGAACGCATTGATTTACAGGAAAATAGCTGCGAGGCTGCCAACAATTGGTATGCCTCAACCGACGAACGCGGCGGCACGCCCGGCGAGCAAAATTCACTGTTTGGCAACCATCCCGACAAGACCCCGCCGCGCATTGCCTCTTTCACGGTTGCCGATGCGCAAACGCTGCAAATCCGCATGAGTGAGCCTGTGAGCCGCACGATTTTATCCCGCACTGCCAACTATCGCCTTTCGGGCGAAGGTGCGCCAAACATCCAAACGGCTACCCCTTCCGATACTTTGAATGTGCGCCTGCGCCTCTCGACACCTTTGGACAGCGCAAAACAATATCTGTTGATTATCAACAACATAGCAGACTGCATCGGCAATGTTGCGCCCGATACGACACGCATTGGCATTGGCAGAAGAGTGCGCCCCCGCGATTTGCGCATCAGCGAAATCATGGCGAACCCTGTTCCGCCTGCGGGCAGCCCGATTACGGTCAATCGCGGCGAATACATAGAAATTACCAACCTCACGGGCGACCTTATCCGCCTGAATACCATTCAGTTAGGCTATGAAACGCGCCTATTCCCGCTGCCAAGCCGCAGCATCGCGCCGAATGAATCGCTGGTGCTGACAAGCACGACCCGCGCCGCCAATTTCGGCAGTCGCGGCGTAGGTGTTACGAGCTTTCCCGTTTTAGCCGACGGCGGCGCACAACTTTCCCTGACCGATACGGCAGGCTTTGAAATTGACGCGGTGCGCTACTCTTCGGCTTGGTACGGCGATGCGGACAAGCAACGCAGCGGTTGGAGCTTGGAAATGATTGACCTGACCAACTTTTGCGCCGAGGAACAAAATTGGCGGGCTTCGGTGCATCCGAGCGGAGGCACGCCCGGGCAGCCCAATTCGGTACGCGGCACGGTGCAAGACAACACGCCGCCCCGTGTAACATCGGCAACGCCGCGCAACGAGCGCGAAATTGAAGTGCAGTTTTCCGAACTGATTTCGGCGGAAACCATCCGTCAAACGGCTTCCTACACGCTTACGCAAGGCGCGCAAATCCGCGAGATACAGGTTGTAAACCGCCGTCAGGTGCGTTTGCTGTTGGCGCAGCCGCTGAACCCTGCACTGACTTATCGCCTGCAAATCAATAACTTGCGCGACTGTGCGGGCAATCTGTTGATTCCTTTTGCTCAAAACTTAGGCATCGGGCGCAATCCCCGTCGCGGCGAGTTGCTCATCACTGAAATTTTGGCAGATGAAACGCCCAAAGTAGGCTTGCCGTTGGCGGAATTTATTGAGATTTACAACAATTCCGATGACCTCATCGCTCTTCAAAATGTACAATTGAGCGATGACAATGCAACCGTCCGTCTGCCGAATGTGTTCTTGTCGCCGAGGCAATATGCCGTACTGTGTGCCACTTCACGAGTGGACAGTTTCCTGTTACATCGCCCCGAGCCGCAGCGCGTAATTGGCGTTACGAGTTTTCCTTCGCTCAGCAATACGGGCGAACGTTTGGCGCTGTCCGTCAACGGGTTAGTGCTGCACGAAGTCAACTATCGGGCAGATTGGTACACCGACCCCGTGAAGCGAAATGGCGGTTGGAGCTTAGAAATGATTGATACCGAAAACCTTTGCAGCGAATCGGAAAACTGGACGGCATCGGTGCATCCGAGCGGAGGAACGCCCGGGCAGCCCAATTCGGTGGCAGCTTCCAATCCCGACCGCACATCGCCCGAACTTGTAAACGTACAATTAACAGGCAGCAACTTGACGCTGACTTTCAGCGAAACAATGGACAGCACCGCGCTGGCTGTGCTTGCTCATTATCGCATAGAACCTGCCATTGCAATTCGCAGTTTGGAACTGCAAAACAACCGCACCGTGCGACTGACTTTGGCGGAATCCCCGCAAGCGGGACGTTTGTACCAAGTCATCCTTTCGGAAAATTTGCGCGATTGTGCAGGCAACCTGCTGAGCGCGAGCAGTTTGCGAACGACTTTCGGCATCGGTCGTGCGCCTGTTCGCCACGAGTTGCTCATCACGGAAATCATGTCTGACCCTTCGCCGCCCGTTCAACTGCCTGACCGTGAGTACATTGAGCTTTACAACAATACCGATGCGCTCATTAGCTTAGCGGGCGTGTCTTTCACCAAGCCCGAGAGCAATTTCAGTTTGCGCTTGCCGCCGATAGTCATTGCCGCCCGCGGCTATATCGTATTGGCAAATACGAGTGCCGCCGCGCAGATTGCCGCCGCCGTTCCTTCGGCGCGGGTGGTGGGTGTTGCCAATTTTCCTGCCCTTTCTAACAGTGGCGAATTGCTGGAAATCAGGCATTTAGGCAACCTGATTCACGGCATCAACTATCAAGTCGGTTGGCACGAGTCAGCCAAACGCGACGGAGGTTGGAGCTTAGAAATGATTGACACCGACCAACCTTGCCAACAAGCGAGCAATTGGGCGTCATCCGTTGATGAAAGAGGCGGTACGCCCGGCAGCACAAACAGCGTGCGCCGCCCGAACCCCGACCAAACGCCACCGCAAGTGCAGGAAGTACGCATGCTCAACGAACGGTTGTTGCGCATCACCTTCAACGAGCCGATGGACAGCGCAAGTCTGTTGTCGCGAGCTAACTACCTGTTTACCAACGGCTTGCTTACGGATTCTGTGCAGGTTTTGAACGAGCAAACCGTCATACTGCAACTGTTTCGCCCTATGGAGCGCGGCGCACTGAATCGCCTCACCATCCGCCATGTGCGCGACTGTTCCGGCAATGCGATTGTGCAGGCAGGCTTTAACTTCGGTTTGGGCGCAACGCCGCAAAAGTTTGAGCTGTTGATAACCGAACTCATGCCCGACCCTTCGCCCGTTGTGGGTTTGCCCGAATCGGAATATGTGGAAATTTTTAATGCAAGCAATAAAGTATTGAGCATCAACGGCTTGCGTTTGAGCAATGCCAATGGCACAACGGGCGTGCTGCCCGATATGAACATCCTGCCGCAAAGCTACATGATGGTATGCCCGAGCAGTTCGGCGGCGGCTTTCCGTGCCTTTTTGCCCGAAGACCGCGTAGTTGCCCCGAACCGCTGGGCAGCATTGAGCAACACTTCCGACGTGATACAATTGCGCAATGCACAAGGCTTGCTCTTGCATCAGGTTGCCTACCGCGCCACTTGGATAAGCGATGCACAAAAACGCGACGGCGGTTGGAGCTTGGAAATGCGCGACACAAACAACCCTTGTGCGGGGAGTGCGAACTGGGAGGCTTCCGAACATCCGTCGGGGGGTACGCCTGCTGCCCCAAACAGCATCCGCAGCACTCTGACCGACAGCCAACCGCCGCAGATTCAGCGTGTAGAAACAGCGGACGGTCGCACCGTGCGCGTGGTTTTCAGCGAAGCCATTGACAGTTTGGCAGCCGTACAGGCAGTTTATCTGCTTAATAATTCGCTGATTATCAGTGCGATTACTTTCCGCTATGCACAGCCCGATGAGGTGGTACTCACCTTGCCGCAAGTGCTTGCCCCGGGCGAACGGGCTGCCCTGCAAATCCGCAACCTGCGCGATTGTGCGGGCAATACACTGTTCAATTCGCCCGTTGCTCCGTTTGTTGTGCCGCAAGAGGCAGCCTTAGGCGACCTGATTATCAACGAAATACTCTTCAATCCGCCGCCCAACGGGGTGGACTTTGTAGAAATTTACAACAAGTCCGACAAGTTCATTAACCTGCAAAATTGGGTGATTGCCAACGCAACCACTAATCGCGTCATCACAACGGAGATGCGCATCATGCAGCCGCAGAGCTACTTGGTGCTGACACCCGATTTATCTAAGTTGAAACAGCAATACAGCCGCACGATTGACTCTTTGGTGCAAACGGTAAACCTACCTTCTTTCAACGACCGTGACGGTTCGGTGCGCTTGCTCACCCCGCAAGGTGTGATGATGGACAGGTTAGACTATGAAGAACGTTGGCATTTTCCACTCTTGGAGCGCAAAGAGGGTGTATCCTTAGAGCGAATTTCATTCAACGCGCCTACGCAAGACCACAACAATTGGTTTTCAGCTGCCGCACCGTTTTTCGGTACGCCTACTTACCTGAACTCTCAATCGGAACGGCAAAGCGCACTAAGCACGCTGAAAGATTGTTTCCGCATTGAAAATCAGGTGTTTACCCCTGATGGCGACGGCTTTCAGGATTTTATGCTCTTGCATTTGGACTGTGCGGCAACAGGCGGAGTGGCTACTATCAAGGTTTTTGATACGGCGGGCAGACCGATGCGCACCCTGCTCAATCAACAAACCGTAGCACCGGGCATGTTCCTTTCGTGGGACGGCACAACCGACAACGGCGCAAAAGCCCGCATTGGTCCTTATTTGCTCATGATTGAACTCTTTGACTTGGACGGCAACATCAAACGCCAACAGTTGAAAGTAGTAGTTGGGGCGCAGTAAGCTCTTGCCTTGTACCATTCACTTTATGCCATTCTTTTGTCGTGGCGTTTCAGTACAGGATGATAGATAATAGGGAAAACCAGTAGGGTAAAAAGCGTAGCCGTAACCAAGCCGCCGATAATGACAATGGCTAACGGCTTTTGGCTTTCCGAACCGATGCCCGTGCTGATAGCGGCGGGTAAGAGCCCGATAGCCGCCATGAGCGCAGTCATCACAACAGGGCGCGTTCTGACTCTGACCGATTGTAAAATTGCCTCCGCAGCATTTTTTAGGACTTTGTGTTGCTTTTGAAATTCGGAAATCAGGATAACGCCATTTTGCACGCAAATACCGAAAAGAGCAATAAAGCCAACCCCTGCGGAAATTCCGAAATTGATGCCTGTTAGGTGCAGTGCCAAAATGCCACCAATAAGGGCAAAAGGCACATTAATCAGTACAAAAGCTGCATCTCTTACATTGCCAAACATGACGAATAGCAGCAGGAAAATCAGTAAAAGGCTGGCAGGCGTAACCTGACCTAAACGTTGAGTAGCACGCACCTGATTTTCAAACTCCCCCGTCCAACTGATGCGATAGCCCGTGGGTAGTTCTATCTCTTGTACTTTTTCGCGTGCTTCGGCGATGGTGCTTCCCAAGTCGCGTTCACGGACAGAGAACTTAACACCAATAAAGCGTTTAGTATTATCTCGATAAATGAATGCAGGCCCTGTAACTTTTTTGATACTTGCTATTTCCTTTAAGGGTATTTTGTTGCCCGTGATAGTAGGTATCATGAGCATCATAATGTCGTTTTCGTTGTTGCGGAAATCTTTTCGGTAACGAATGCGGATGTCAAACTTGCGTTCGCCTTCATATTTGACTGTGGCAGTTTTGCCCCCGACAGCCATCTCAATAACGGTTTGTGCATCGGCTTTGGTAACGCCGTACATGGCCATTTTTTCCTCATCAAGAATGACGCTCATTTCGGGTTGGCCGATATTGCGCAAAATACCGACATCTTTAATGCCCGGTATGTCTTTGATTTTATCCATCACCAAATTAGCCAGTTCGTCTAACTGCTCTAAACTGTTGCCGTAAATTTTAATGGCATTGGCAGCTTTAATACCGGCGGCAGCCTCTGCCACATTGTCAATAATCGGCTGAGAGTAGTTGTAGAGAATACCTTGATAAAGAGACAGTTGTGCGTCCATTTCGGCGATAATGTCGTCGGTGGTGATGCCTTCTCGCCAACGGTCTTTGGGAATCAAATCTACCTGAAATTGAACAAAATAGAAGCCGTTGGGGTCGGTGCCGTCGTTGCTGCGTCCAGTTTGCGACAACACGTCTTTTACTTCGGGGAAGGTGCGCAATTTTTGACGCAGTTCGTTAGTGAGTGCCACACTTTCGGTTAAAGACATGCTCATGGGGAGTTCGGCTGTTACCCAAAGTGCACCTTCGTTGAGTTGGGGTAAAAACTCTGTGCCCAGCCATCGTGTGGAAAGCACGGTCAGCGAAAAACTGACGGCTGCCAAGCTAAGTGTAAGGGGTTTGTTGCTAAACGTGAAGCGAAAAGCTCGTTCAACGGAATAGTTAATCCAACGGGTAAAAAAATACTCTTTTTCCCGAACGTTTTGCCTTAACAAAAACGAGGCAAGCACAGGTACTAAGGTCAGCGTAAATATGAGCGCACCCAGCAGGGCAAACCCCAAAGTCCATGCAAGCGGCGAAAACATTTTGCCTTCTACTTTTTCAAACGAAAAAATAGGCAGTAATGCCGAAATAATAATCAGCTTGGAGAAGAAAATGGCTTTGCCCATTTGGATGCCCGTATTTTTAATCAGTCCCAGCTTGGCAAGGCGGTTAAAGCGTTGCATCCCTACTTGATGGGCTTTGTGGTCAAGGGCAACGAAAATGCCTTCCACCATCACCACTGCCCCGTCTATGATGATACCAAAGTCAATGGCACCCAGCGAAATGAGGTTGGCGCTCATGCCTTTGAGTTGGAGCATAAAAAATGCAAACAAAAGCGACAGCGGAATGACAAGGGCAACAATAGCGGTAGTGCGCCAGTCTGCCATAAACAAAAATACAACGACCGTAACCAGCACGATACCTTCCACTAAATTGTGCATAACGGTTATAGTGCAGTATTGTATCAGATTATTGCGGTCATAAAAAGTTACTATTTTGACATCGGAGGGCAAAATTTGGGTATTGAGTTCCTCAATTTTGGTTTTGACCCGTTCCAATACAGTACTTGGGTTTTCACCTTTCCGCATAACGACAATGCCTTCTACAATATCGTTTTGGTCGTTGAAACCTGCTTGCCCTACGCGTGGTGCGCTTGTTTCTTGCACGGTTGCCACGTCTTTTACCAGTAGCGGGTTATCGTTAAAAATATCTACAATGGTGTTTTCAATATCGCGTCGGCTGTCTAAAAGCCCAATGCCGCGCACTACATAGGCTTGTCCATTTTTCTCAATCACATCGCCCCCTACGTTGAGGTTAGCTTTGCTGACGGCTTCGTAAAGTTCTAACGGGGTCAGGTCGTAGCGTTGCAGTTTGACTGGGTCAATGGTTATTTCGTAAATTTTTTCCTGTCCGCCGAAAGCAACTACATCAGCTACGCCCGGTACGCTGCGCAGCTCGCGGTCTATCGTCCAGTTTTGCAGTGTGAGCAGTTCGCGGGAGTCGCGCTGGGGGCTTTGCAGAATGTAGCGGAAAATTTCACCGGTAGGTCCGTAAGGCGGTTGTACTTCCGGCTCTACGCCGTCGGGCAGTTGCACGTTGAACAGTTGGTTATTTACCTGTTGGCGGGCAAAAAAATCTTCCACATCGTCATCAAAAATGACTTTGATAACGCTTAAACCGAACATAGTGATGCTGCGTACGCTGGTTTTTCGCTGCACACTGTTTAAAGCAATTTCAATGGGTGTGGTTACAAAGCGTTCAACTTCTTCGGCGCTGCGCCCGCGCCATTCGGTTACAATAATAATTTGTGTATTGGTAACATCGGGAAATGCTTCTATGGGTATTTTGACAAAACTGATAATACCGGCGATAAAGAGCAGCACTACCCAGATAAAGGTAAACAGTCGATTTTTGAGTGAAAAAATGATGATATTTTTTACAATAGCGTTCATGGTTGTTATCGAGGAAATGTATAAGGTACTTGGTTTAGTCGTTCAGGGCATCGTAAACCAGCAGCGCATTTTTAACAATCACGTTTTCGCCGGCATTCAGCCCTGCTGACAGATAGGTAATGTTGGGCAGTTGCCTGTATATTTCTACTTGACGTGTTTCTATGTTGTAGCGGTCTTTAAATACCATCACCCAATACTTGTTTTTATCAAAGATGACTGCATCGGAGGGTACGCTAAGCATTTTTTTCTTTTCCGAAAAGCGAATCGATACGGTGCAATTCATTTCGGGTTTGAGCATAAAATTTTTGTTTGGGATGCGCACTCGCACTCTCATGGATTTAGTTGCCGGGTCTATGGCATTAAATATTTTGTCAATTTTGCCGCAATAAACGGAGTCGGGGAAAGCAAGCGTTCTTACATCAGCTTCATAGCCTACCTGCACTTTGGCAATGTCACTTTCGGTGATGTTGGCAAGTGCCCATACTTCGTTAATTTCAGCAATAGAAAACAGCGGTTCGGAAATATCGGAGCGGATTTGTTCGTTTTGGTTGATTTTTTTGCTCACAATGAATCCGCTGATAGGGGCGGTAATGTTGTAAATAGAGCCATTTTTGAGGCTGTAAATTTTATAGACTTCCGTAATCCGCGTAAGTTCGGCTTTGGCTTTTTCCAATTCTTTTTCGGCAACGGCTACGTCTTTTTCCGAATTCAATTTGCCTGCAAACAGGTCGCGGGCAACTGTTAAATTTTTTTCGGCAATAGCCACTTCACTAAGCGCATTGAGCATTTCTTTTTGAAATTCAGCCACTTCGCCGCTTTCTATACTTGCCAGTATTTGTCCTTGCTGTACGTAGTCGCCCAGTTCTACGGCAATGGATTTTACCACGCCGCTCACAATCGGATATACTTGCGCAAGTTTGTTGTTGTCGGCAGCTATTTTGCCAAAAAAGCGCATTTCGTTTTTTACTTCGCTGCTATCGGCTTTCTGAAAAGTTACTTTTTTGAGCATCGTATCGCTCATTGAAAAAGCGATTTGTTCCGCTTCGGCAGGAGGGTTGTTTGTGCAACCTGCTACTATGGCTGCCACAATGAGCAGCAGGCTAATGGCAGAGACAAAAAAAGGACGTTGCATATCAATAAATGTCTTTTCCGGTAAGGAGATTGAGCTGTTCGGCAGAGGTTACTAATTGGATTTTGGTGCGCATCAGTTCGGAAAGCGCATCGTTGTACGACTCAAAAAAATCAATAAACTCGATAATGGATACGTTCCGCTTGCGGAAGTTATTGGTCATGCCTTGTAGAATGATTTCAAAGTCAGCATTGTAGAGGCGCGAAGCTCTGTTGTATTCCGATATGGCTTGCTGATAGCTGTTATAAGTTGTTTGTAAGCGGCTTATCATCTCATTTTCAAAGGCTTTTATTAGTTGTTCGGTTTCCTGCAACTTGTAGCGGGCGCTGCGAATATTGCCCTGATTACGATTGAATAATGGGAGTTCTATGTTCAGCCCCCAATTGAGTTGGTCGTTAAAAGCGCCGCCACGTTGGTCATAATTGGCAAATAAATTGACATTTGGAACGGCTAATTTTTGCTGATACGTCAGGTATTGTTCGGCAAAAGTTTTTTGTTGTTGCATCATCAGCCAATCGGGGCGGGAGTTGAGTGCTTCTTGTTGGAGTTGGTGCAAGGTAACATCTTTGATGTAGCCCGTAATTTCGCTTTCGGCAAACTCAAACCGAATGATTTTATCGGTTTGCAGCAGGGTTTGCAACTGCGCTTGCGTTTCGTAAAAATCCTGATAGAGGGCTGCACGGTCGTTGCCCAATTTCAAATAGGCGCTTTTGAGGCGCACTACCTCTTTGAGTGGGATGTTGCCTTTGGCTGCCTGTTCGCCGTAGGTGTTCAGCAGAGTATCTAATAGTGCCACTTGGCTATTGTATTTGGCAAGGAGTATTCGCTGTTGCCCGGAGACAAAAAGTTGCGTATGTAGCCGAAATTTCAGTTCGCGGCTCAGCCGTTGCAGTTCGGTTTCCGCAATCAGGGCGTTGGTGCGTGCCAGTTGTATTTCGGCTCTTTTCTTGCCGCCTAACAAAATGAGTTGTTCTATTTGAAAAACTTTTTGCCCCTGCGAACCTATATCTGCCCATTGGCGGCGTTCGGGATTAAAGGCATTGAGGTCTGCCGTGAACACGGGGTTGGGGTAGAGGCTTGCCTGCAACAACTGCGCCCGCTGCGCTTCTACGTTGAGGGCAGCTGCCAACAGGTAATAGCTGCGCGCTTGAAAGATGCTGTCAGCTTGTCGAAGGCTAACCCGAAGCGTATCCGCAGCATAGGTATAGTGAACAGACAAGCCGCCGACTACAAGCAAAAAAATGAACCTTCCAATGTGCTTCATGCCTACAAAACACATTCAAAAAATCTTAAAAACACCTTAAAGCCGTTAAAGTTTAGCTTAAAGGCAAGAGCAGTTGAAATGTATTCATGCCTGCCTTATCTATCCGATAGCTGATAGTGCCGCCGTGCAGCGTGATGATTTTGTGTGCCAATACCAGGCCTAATCCTAAGCCGCGTTTCCCGCGACTGTTAGCACCTCTAAAAAAATGCCGAAATAAAAAAGGTTGTTCGTTAGCAGCAATTACAGCCCCCTGATTGCGAAAGATGAGGGAAAGGTGGTTGCTTTCAGCAGCAATTTCTACGCCTACTTTTTGTTCGGGGCTGTACTGTGCCGCATTGTATAGCAAGTTGCGAAAAACGATACTCAACAATGGTTTGCTTCCTCGAACAGACAAAACTTTTTCGCTGTCGGGGGCATAATTTACAGACATCAAAAACTTTGAAAACATGGGTTTTACTTCTTCGGCAATATCAAAAAGCAACTCATCAATGCGCAAGGTTTCCACCGAAGGTAAGCTGTTCCCTGCTTCAGATTTGGAGATAGCCAGCAACGCATCTATGATTTCACTCAAAACCTTAGTATTTTCTTTTTGCTCTTGTAGCATGGCGCACAGGATTTCGGGAGAGGTTTCTTTTTCCATCCGCTCAAAATTGGAAACCAAAATGCTGATAGGCGTTTTTAATTCGTGAGAAAGATGGTGAATGAAGTGCTTTTGAAACAAAAAAGCCTCATTGGTGCGTTGCATCAAAAGTGCAAACTTATTTGCCAAAATGGCGATTTCGTCGTTGCCCGGCGGAGAAGATTGTTCAGGTGCCGACTGACCAATGGAATAAGCGGCGACCTGTTGGGTAATGGCAGTCAGCGGGCGCGTAATGCTGCGGGCAATCCAATAGGTTGTTGCTAACAGAACGGCAATAATGACAAAAAAAGCACTTATCAACACATTGCGCAGGTAGTTGAGCTTTGAGTAACCGAACTGGTCGTAGGCTTTGCTGATGCCATAATAGGCTTTTTTGTCTTTTTCAATGTAGATGCCGATGACATCGTATTTGCCGTCTTTTTGTTCTACCCATGTTTTTTGGGCAGAAAGTTGTTGCAAGATTCTTTCCGGGTACGGAATGGGTGTATCGTCAATGCTGGTGTAAATCAGTTCTTTGTTCTTATTGAAAATCAGTAGCTTTTCATCGTAAAATTGGTGAATGCTCAGTTGGTCTAATGTTTCAATGAGTTCGTTGTCGGCTTTTTCTATTTCGGTGATAAAGCGCAAGGTAGTGGTTATTCGTTCCTTTTGTCGCTGCTGAAACTCTTCTTCGCGATAGTTGGCAAAAAGTTGATAGATAAAAAACAGCACTGCCCCGGTAAGTATGGTAACCGAAGAGGAGACATACAACTGTATTTTGTTGCGGATGCTCATTGGGTGTCTAAATAGTAGCCGTAGCCGGGTTTGGTGCGGATGGAGTTTTTGCCAAAGGGTTTGTCAATTTTATTGCGCAAAAAGTTGATATAGACTTCCACTGTATTGGTGTTTACATCTACGGCGTACCCCCAAATTGCTTCAATCAGTTCTTTTTTAGAAAGAACTTCACCTCGATTTTCAGCCAATTTAACCAATATCTGAAATTCGCGCGGGGTGAGCTCTATGGTTGTGCCTTGCCTGCTTACTGTTTTTGCCAAAAGGTCAATGAAAATATCGCCTGCTGCCAATGTTTGGCTAACCGTTGATGTTTTTTCACTGCGTTTCAACAGCGATTGTATCCGCAAGAGTAGTTCTCGAATGTAAAACGGTTTGGTTAAGTAGTCATCGGCGCCGCATTCAAAGCCTTGCACTTTGTCTTCCAATTCGCCGAAGGCGGTCAGCATCAGCACGGGGGTGGACTGGTTGTAACACCGAAAGTTCCGGCAGATGTCGTAGCCGTTTTTATCGGGTAGGTTGATGTCTAATATGATACAGTCGTAAACTTCCCTTTGCAGCAGTTTTTCGGCAATAGCCCCCTGATAGGCTACCTCTACGTGCCAATCGGCATCGGTAAGGGCTTCCTTAATGTTTCTGCTGAGCGTAAAGTCGTCTTCTATGAGCAATATTTTTTTCAATGCTTTGGGCAACAAGGGTTGAGCATATCTGATGAGCGAAAAAAACCCTAAAAGTTTTCAGGCTTTTAGGGTTTTTAACCAGCCTGCAAAAGGCTGTATTACTATTGCACAGCATATTAATAGCCGCCGCGGTATTTGTAAGTTTCGGCTACTTTGGCAATAGCCACCACGTAAGCTGCCAAACGCAGCGAAATATTGTGCTTCTGTGCGGTTTTGTAAACGCGCTCAAAGGCATCTTTCATTGCACGGTCAGTACGGCGGTTGATGCGGTCAAGCGGCCATTTATAACCGATGCGGTTTTGTACCCATTCAAAGTAAGAAACCGTTACACCGCCGGCATTAGCTAAAATATCGGGCACAACGGAAACTTCGTTGTTGTACAGGGTGCTGTCTGCTTTGGCTGAGGTTGGTCCGTTAGCACCCTCTACGATTAGTTTAGCGCGAATTTTTGCCGCATTACTTTGTGTAATAACGTCTTCCTTAGCAGCAGGAATCAGTACATCCACTTTTGCTTCCAACAACTCGGCGTTAGTAATCAGGTCGCCGCCGTCAAAGCCTTGCAGAATGCCGTTGTTTTTGTTTTTATACTCAATGGCTTTTTGAATATCAATGCCCGTATCGTTCCAATAGGCGGCTGTATGGTCGCTGATGCCGCAGATTTTCAGCCCACGCTCTTCCATCAGAATAGCCGCATGAGAACCCACGTTGCCAAAGCCTTGCACAGCACAGGTAGATTTGGCAGGGTTCAGTTTCAGTTTTTCCATGGCGGCAAGTGCTGTTACCATTACACCCCGACCGGTAGCTGCGGCTCGACCCAACGACCCTCCTAACACAAGCGGCTTGCCTGTTACCACGGCAGGTTCTGTTCTGCCCTGTGCCTTTGAGTATTCGTCCATCAGCCAAGCCATTTCGCGCTCGCTTGTGCCCATATCCGGTGCAGGAATGTCTTTATCAGGGCCGAAAACATCTACCAATGCAGAAGTATAGGCACGGGTGAGGCGTTCCAGTTCACCGGCCGACATGTTGCGCGGGTCGCAGACGATACCGCCTTTACCGCCGCCGTAAGGAATATCCACAACGGCGCATTTCCAAGTCATCCATGCGGCAAGGGCTTTTACCTCGTCTAAGTTTACGCCCATGTCATAACGGATACCGCCTTTGGCAGGGCCAAGAATGTTAGAGTGAATTACGCGGTAGCCTTCAAAAACTTTTATTTTGCCGTTGTCCATCGTTATAGGTAATGAAACTATTACCTGCCGGTGCGGACGTTTCAAAACCTCATACGTTTCATCATCTAACCCAAGAATATCGGCCGCATCGTTGAAGCGAGACATCATGGATTCAAACGGATTCTCTTTGTCCTTAATCGGTGCAGGCTCTATGTACTGCGATTGATTAGCCATAACAACTGTTGATTTATTGGAATTGGTGCGGCAAATGTAGAAATATTAGTTGTGATTTGCCAAATTGCCGCTGAAATGAAGATTTTTGATTTTATGGTTCATGTAAACTCTGAAATCGGCACACTCCGCCGACTCATTATCCACAGCCCCGACAGTGGGCTGGCAAAGGTCGTCCCTTCAAAAGCACAGGATTGGCTTTTTGAAGACATCGTTCACCTGAAAACCATGCGCCGCGACGAGTACGACTATTACGTGAAAACGCTATTGTATTTTTTAGACCCCGAAAAGATACGCGGCAAGTTGGCTGAAATTGACGACCCGCGTAAAAATCGTGCATTTTATAAACCCGACGACCCGCATTTTCATGCCTCTGACAAGGTGATGGATATTGAATACCTGCTGGGCGATATTTTGGCGGATGCGGATATCCGCCGCGAGCTGGTGGCTTCTGTTGCAGCGCTAGAACGGTGTTCTTTCGCCTTGCAAAGCGAATTGCTGCAATTAGAGCCGCGATTGTTGGCAAAAACCATCATTTCGGGCGCGTTGCCCAACGAAAAAATGATTTTTGCACCTGTTCCCAATTTTATCTTCACGCGCGATATCGGCATTACCATTAATAATCATATTTTGCTGAACCGTCCGGCCAAAGAAGCCCGCCGCCGCGAGTCATTCATTGCCCGCTATGTGTTTTACTACCATCCGGCATTTGAAAGCATCCGCAAAAACATTATTGAAATCCCTGATGATGAGCAGTTTTTTCTCTTAGACGGTGTAGAGCGCGAAAATCGTCAGGTTACGCTGGAAGGCGGCGATATTATGATGGTTGCCCCGAACCATTTGCTGGTCGGCATCAGCGAGCGGACAAGCGTGCACGCTGTTAATAAAATTATTCAGGCGCTGTTCAGCCGCAATGTGTTGCAGAAAGTTACCGTTATTCGAATACCTGCCAAGCGCGATTTCATGCACATTGATACAGTATTTACGCAGGTAAAACGCAATATGTGGGTGTTGTACGGCAAATTTTCCAAGCGAAATTTGGAAGAAAAGGATTTGTTGGAAAAGTTTTACAAAAAGGGCGATGAAAACAAGTTAAAAATTGTACAGTTTGTAAACGGCGATACGAATTCGCATGAGTTCGATAACATGGAAGACCTGCTGGACGACATCAGCCGCAACGATTTGCACGCTACCGAGCCTACGCAATTTATCTATTCGGGCGATTATGAGTTTCCGTACAGCCTGCGCGAGCAGTGGACAGACTCCTGCAACTTGCTGGCTCTGAAAGACGGTGTTGTTATTGGCTACGACCGCAACGACAAAACTGCCGAAGCCTTCGCCAAGCACGGTTTCCACATCATCAAGGCTGCGGACTTGTTGCAACAATTTGAAAGCGGCATACTTTCGCCCGAAACCATCACCGACACGCTGATTATGCTGCCTTCTGCCGAACTTTCCCGTGCTCGTGGCGGTTCGCACTGTATGAGTATGCCGCTGCTGCGCGACAGTGTGATATAAATAAATAAGATTTTTGGCGTTTTTTTAAGCGCAAATGACGCGATTTTATGCAGATTAGGTTGTAAAAATAACTGAATCGGCGTTTATTCGTGTTATCTGCCACAGTGCACGGCTCGTGCAACGCGCTTTGTATTTAAAATCTGCTCACTCACTAATTCAACCATTACAACAGGCAGTCTTAGCAAGACAAAATGCGATTGCCTGTTGTGTCTTTTTGCTGAAAATAGGTACATTTGGTATTGAATCCATCAACCCTTATACAACTTATTTAACTTTTGGGTCTCATGAGTAAGGATAATATAGCCGCACTGTTGCCACACTGTTTAAAAAGTTCAGAGACTTACTTTTTGGTTACTATCGACTTAGAGGGTAAATATATTTTTGTGAACGAGGTTTTCAAAAAGCGTTTTTCGTTTATTACGGAAAATTTTATTGGCAAATCTGCTCTTATTGTTATTTATCCCGAAGATTATGCCATTTACAGCCAAGCCGTAGAGCAATGCTTGGCTAATCCCGAAAAAATTGTCAAGGTAGATTTGCGCAAGCCCGATACTTCGCAGACCGATTTTCATCGGATTCCGTGTGAGTTTTCTGTTTTTAGAAACAAAGACAATGTGCCCGTAGGCATCCTCTGTTTAGGCTATGACATTACCGAAACCGAAAGAGCAAGCCGGCAAACTGAAACATTTGCACAAAAAATAGATACTATTATTGAGCAAATCAAGGACGGATTTTACCAGTTAGATAATCAATGGTGCTTTACACGCATCAACAAAGTAGCCGAGAAAATCTTGGGCATGCCGCGCGAAAAGTTATTGGGTAAGTGCTTGTGGGATTTGTTTCCCGATACCCCTGATTACAATTATCCCGCCACAGTTTCGCAAAGCCATACAAAGCGGTATCAGTACTACGTTTGAAGATTACCACCCCGATTTGGACAAGTGGTTCAGTGCCATTGTTTATCCTTCTGCCGAAGGTTTAAGCGTATTTTTCAGGGATATTACGTAGGAAAAGAAAAACATCCGTCAGTTGGAGCAGCAAGAGCATATGTTGCAGGCAATTTATAACAGCACCACCGAAGCAAGTGCCTTTATTGATACTCAATTAAAGATTCGTTATAGCAATCGGGTAGCGCAGCAAGTTGCCCAAGAGGTTTTTGGTAAAGTCCCTCAAGTAGGTGATTATTCGTTAGATTTGTGTTGCCCCAATACAGAGATGAATTTAAATCGGTTTATCTGCGCGTATTGCAAGGCGAAAGTATTGTGCTAGAACGCACAGACGGGGCTAAATGTTGGCGATTTTCTTTTTTACCTGTTCATGATGAGCAACGGCATGTCATAGGCATTGCATATAATGTACAAGACATAACCTTGCAGAAAGAAAGGGAGCAAAATTTGGAAGAAAGGCGCCAGCAACTGCAAAAAATTATTGAGACTATTCCTCATCCATTGCTGATTACCAATAAAGAGGGAATGATTCAATACGTAAACAGCGAATTTGAAAAAGTTTTCGGCTATGCAGCAGATGAAGTGCTGGGTAGAGCTGTTGATTTTCTGATTCCCGAAAGGTTCAGGAGCGGCCACAATCAGTTGCAAAGAAGGTATATGGAAGAAGGGGGGAAACCTATCCGTATGGGCAGGTTTTTAGCCGCACTCACCAAAGACAGTAGAGAAATCACAATTGATGCAAGCCTGAACTCTTTTACTTCTAATAACCGGCGATTTATTGTTGTAATTTTACAGGATGTAACCGCTCAGAAAAAATATCAGGATAGTATTCTGCAACAGAACAAAATCCTGCAAGATATCGCTTGGCAACAGTCGCACAATTTGCGCCGTCCGGTGGCTAATATTTTGGGACTGTGCAACTTGCTGAACAACTACCCCAATCAGACAGAAGAAGACAAAAGGCAATATGTCAATTATCTTAACATTACGGCAAAAGAATTGGATGGTATTATCCATAAAATTGTGGATGCAACCAACTCCCTTGAAAATTAAAACGGACACCGCAAAATATCGGCAGTGCCCGTCTTGAAACAACCGACAAAGGCTTATTTTACCTGAAAACTTACCCGCATTTTTTCCCACAACAGGCTGACAATGCCATCTTTATTAATGTCAAAAGTCATGGCCTCAAAATGCTCATCGGCAGGGGCAGGTTTTACTTGTACGCGCAGTACATCTTCTGCTTCTTTGTAGTCGTAAGCACCCCACTGGTCGTGTTTGCTGTTGAAAATGATTGTCCACTCATTTTCGCCGGGAATAGTAAACAGTGCATACTTACCTTTAGTTAATTTTTTACCTTCAATGGTAACATCTTCGCTTACTTCAAAGGTTGTTGCCTTGTTGGCTCCTGTGCGCCACACTTGCCCGTAGGGAACAAGTCCGCCCCAAATTTTGCGACCTTTTACAGAGGGCTGAGAATAATTTATCGTAACGACCACATCGCCAATCTTTTCAGAAACCGAAGCCGCAGGGCTTGCAGGTTGCTTGTCTTGTGCCTGAGCAGCAAAGCTCATCAGCAGGCATAAAAAGAAAAAAACAACTGTGTTTTTCATGGTGTGAAGGATTGATTTGAGGGTAAATCTACTACATTGCTGCATATACATAAAGTATGTAGAACAATGAAGCCATCAATCAGCGCACTTATTCCGTGTTTTTAACTTTTTTTGACAGCAATAGGGCAGGAAAAAGCATTTGTTGCAATGCGCCCGCGTCTGTTGCAGGCAGTGTGATACTTCAACTGACGGTCAAAAATTCGGCACAAATAGTTAATTTTTACAGTCAGGTATTAGGATTTGAGGTGCTGCAATCGGTGTGGCAATGCAACAAGCTCTGCAAAGTAGGTAAGGCTGAAAAAAGGTTCGCTGCTCATTATAGAGACATCGGCTTGGCTGAAAATTCTGAGGGAAATAAGCGAGCCCAAAAATTGGCATTTCGGATAGAGCGCTTTGATGCGTTTACTTTACGATTTCTTGCGCTTATAGATGGGCACGGTGCTGCATGGTTCGCCGTACATCAATGAGGCAACAACGGGCTGCAACTTGCGACTGATTTCTACATAAGCGGAAAGCGGCACGGAATATTTGCTGCATCCTTTTACCACCACTCTGGCATCGCGGTAGTCTTTGGGGTTGATGGCTGCCAGTGCATCGCGAAAAAGCGCATCTTCTAAGTCATCAAGTGTTCCAAAAACCACCATGTGCGCATGTGGTGTCAAGTGTACTGCCAGCAGCATGTAAGCCCACGAGGGTACAATGGCATCTGCCGTACAGGTTACGGCTACATTTTTGCCTGCATATTGTGTCCAGTCGTGTGTTTTCAGGAACTCACGGAAGTCTTTTTCGCGCAGCAACAGCTCCTGAAACAGATTTTGTTTCAGGTCGTACACAATGCGTTCTCCCGGGTGGTAAAAATCTTCTAAATCTATGGTAATCAGGCCGCTGTTGGCTACGCGGTTGATGATAATATCGTTTGAAGGGCTTGTTATTTCCATAAGAACAAAGAGTTGCTTGTTTGCAAAATTCATAAAATTGCCGCAAATTTCTGTTTAAATGCCGCAAGTACACTCTAACAACCACCCCAATATGCCAAAGGTTCTGATTATTGACGATGAAAAAAGTATCCGCTATTCGCTGCGGGAGATTTTGGAATATGAAAAATATGAGGTGGATGAAGCCAAAGACGGCGAAGAAGGATTAGAAAAGCTAAAAGCCCAAGATTTTGACATCTGCCTTTGCGATATAAAAATGCCTAAAATGGACGGTATTGAGGTGCTGGAAAAAGCAATGGAACTGGGCAAGAATACACAATTCATTATGATTTCGGCACATGGCTCTATTGAAACTGCCGTAGAGGCTACCAAAAAAGGTGCGTACGATTTTATTTCCAAACCACCCGACTTGAACCGTCTGCTGGTAACGCTTCGCAATGCGTTGGATAAATCTTCACTGGTAGAGGAGACCCGCGTGTTGCGCAAAAAAATTATTAACAAGGGCAGCCGGATGATTGGGGAGTCGGAGGCGTTGCGCCATGTGAAAGAGATGATTGCCAAAGTGGCACCTACCGATGCCCGCGTACTGATTACAGGCTCCAACGGTTCGGGCAAAGAATTGGTTGCAAAGGCCATACATGCCCTCAGCAACCGCGCCAAAGGCCCGCTGATAGAGGTAAACTGTGCCGCTATTCCCTCAGAACTAATTGAAAGTGAGTTGTTTGGCCACGAAAAAGGCTCTTTTACTTCTGCCGTGAAGCAACGCATCGGCAAGTTTGAATTGGCCAACGGCGGCACGCTGTTCCTCGACGAAATCGGCGATATGAGCCTTTCGGCACAGGCAAAAGTGCTGCGCGCTTTGCAGGAAAACAAAATATCCCGTGTCGGCGGCGACAAGGAAATCAAAGTGAACGTGCGCGTGCTGGCAGCTACCAACAAAGATTTGAAAGAGGAAATTAAACAGGGGCGTTTCCGTGAAGACTTGTACCATCGCCTTAGCGTAATTGTGATTCATGTGCCACCGCTGAAAGACCGCAAGGAGGATATTCCATTACTGGCAGATTACTTTTTGCAAGACATTGCCGATGACTACGGTGCAGCCAAAAAGACCATCACCCCTGAAGCGATGGAAATGCTTAAAAATTACGAATGGACGGGCAATATCCGCGAATTGCGCAATGTGATTGAACGCTTGGTGATTATGAGCGGCACAGAAATTACGGCAGATGATGTGCGGAAGTACGTGTAAATAAAAATGATGAATGGCCATAACCCCCCTGACAGGCTTTGAAAACTGTCAGGGGGTTGATTTTTGTCTGCTTATCGGTTAGGGCAGCACAATGGCATCCAGATTTTTCGCTTTGATAGCCTCATTGAGCTTAGGTAACTCATTGCTGAAAATGGCTTTCAGTTTTACCAGTTCCGCATCAATTTTGGCTGTGATGTCATTTTTAACCGCTACTGCTTGGTCGGTAGGGCGGAAGTTGCCCGAACCTACTACCCCCGCCAAGTCGCTCAGTTTGTTATTGAGGCGAATCGGGAAGTTGAGTGGGTCTTGTCCGCTGCGGTTTTTGGTTTGATAAAGCGCTTCCTCTATTTCGGTCATTTGCTTCTGTGTGTGGCCGATTTGGTCAAGCAAATCTTTGTCTTTGGTTTTGTCTAAGCGTTTGGTGTAGGCATTGAGTTGCTCGCGCATGGCGCGGATGTTTTTGATGGCTTTGTGCGTTTCGGTTAGTTTGTCGCGCACTTCGGTAAGGAAAGTAAACTGTGCCTGCAAATCTTCTTGCGTAGCCTTAGAGCGCGGGTCTTTGCTGATTTCAAACGCCTGCACGGCAGAATCTTTACCGACTTTCAGTTTGACAAAGTAGTTGCCGGGAACAGCCGGCGGCCCTTGCAAGCCACCACCCCACAAAATCAGCCCATCAAAACCTTCGGCATCGGGGTAGCGCATGTTCCAAAAGAAACGGTTGCCGCCTGCTTGCGCTTCTAATTGCTCGCGGCGTTCTTTGGCATTGCTTGCATAGCGCTTAATCAGTTTTTGGTCTTTGTCCATAAATTCCAGCGTTACCACATTGGCCGAATCGGGTGCATTTTTCAGGAAAAACTGTACCATAACGCCACTGTTGAGGTTTTCGCCGTGTAGTTTAGGATTTCTGTAAGCGTTGCCTCCTCCTATGCGGTAGGCAGGGCGCGGCTGGTACAACTCAAACGCTTTTTGGGCAGTGGCAGGTTGCCAGTTGCGGAGTGGTGTTAGGTCGTCAATGAGCCAGAGGCTGCGGCCTTGCGTAGCGGCAATCAGGTCGCCGTCTTTGATGGTCAGGTCGGTGATGGGTACAATAGGCAGGTTGAATTGCAGACTTTGCCAATTTGCGCCGTCGTCAAAAGAAATGTACATGCCGCTTTCCGTTCCGGCAAAGAGCAATCCTTTACGTACGGGGTCGGCACGCAGCACGCGGGTGAAGTGGTCTTTTTTGATACCGTTGGTGATTTTTCGCCAGGTTTTGCCGTAGTCAGTAGTTACGAACAGGTAGGGCTGGAAATCGTCCATTTTATAGCGCGTGCCTGCCACATAAGCGCCTCCTTTAACGAAAGGATGCGGCTCTATGCTGTTAATCATCATCCATTCGGGCATGATGGAGGCGGGGGGTGTTACGTTTTCCCAGTTTTTGCCACCGTCGCGGCTGATATGGATTAGGCCGTCGTCGCTGCCTGCCCAGAGCAGGTCTTTTTCGTATGGCGACTCACAGGCGGCAAAAATGGTGCAGTAGTATTCTACGCCTGTGTTGTCTTTGGTGATAGGCCCGCCTGATGCCTTCATGCGGTCGGCTACGTTGCGCGTCAAATCGGGGCTAATTATCTGCCAACTTTGGCCTTCGTTGGTGGTTTTGAACAGGTGATTGCCCGCTGCATAGAGTGTATTGGGGTCATGCGGAGAGTAGAAAATCGGGAAGTTCCACTGGAAGCGGTATTTCATGCCTTCTGCGCCGCTGCCCATCGGGTTTTCGGGATAAATGTTTACATTGCGCGATTCGCCCGTACTGTGGTCTAATCGCTCTAAGAAGCCGCCGTAGGAGCCGCCGAATACGATGTCGTTATTTTGCGGATTAACAGCAATGTGTCCGCTTTCACCGCCTGCGGTTTCTTCCCAGTCTTTTTCGGTGATGCCGCCGTTGGAAAAACTGCGATGCGCAATGCGCAAGGTAGAATTGTCCTGCTGGGCAACGTAGATGCGATACGGGAAATGATTATCGGTCGTTACGCGGTAAAATTGCGCGGTTGGCTGGTTGTGGTAGGTTGTCCAGTTCGTGCCGCCGTCTTGGCTGACTTGTGCGCCGCCGTCATCGCCAATAATCATGCTTTGGTTATTGACAGATGAAATCCAGAGGTCGTGGTGGTCGCCGTGAGGAGCGTTGAATGCTTGGAAGGTTCGCCCGCCGTCTTTGCTGCGGTGATAGCTAACGTTTAGGACATAGACCATGTCTTCGTTTTGTGTGTCGGCATAAATGCGCGTATAGTACCATGCGCGTTGGCGCAAGGCACGGTCTTCATTGGTTTTCATCCATGTTTCGCCGCCGTCATCGGAGCGGAAAACGCCGCCTTCATTAGCTTCTATAATAGCCCATACGCGGTTGGAGTTTTTCGGAGAAACCGTAACACCAATAATGCCCAGTGTGCCTTTGGGTAGGCCTTTGTTGCCCGAAATATTTTTCCACGTATCGCCGCCGTCGGTACTTTTCCAAAGTGCCGAACCTTCGCCGCCGCTTTCCATGCTGTAAGGCGTGCGGATAACGCGCCAAGTGGAGGCATACATAATGCGCGGGTTGTTAGGGTCTAAAATTAAGTCCACTGCGCCCGCCTGATTGTTGGCAAACAGGATGCGTTCCCACGTTTTGCCGCCGTCTTTGCTGCGGTAAACACCGCGCTGTTCATGCGGTCCGAACAAGTGCCCCATTACTGCCACATACACCAAATCGGGGTTTTTAGGATGCACGCGGATGCGCCCGATGTGGCGGCTGTCTTCCAAGCCGATGGACTGCCAGGTTTTGCCTGCGTCCATACTTTTCCACATACCATATCCATGAGATACGTTACCGCGCACAGTTTTTTCGCCGCCGCCTACATAAATCACGTTCGGGTCAGATTCTGCCACTGCAATTGCACCGATAGAGCCCCCAAAAAATCCGTCGGAAATGTTTGTCCAACTGTTGCCGCCGTCAGTGGTTTTCCATACGCCGCCGCCGGTAGCACCCATGTAAAACAAATTTGGCTGGCCATTTACGCCTGTTACAGCACAAGAGCGCCCACCACGGAAGGGGCCAATACTGCGCCAGTAAACAAATTTTTCAGGCAGTGAGTTGTTAGCGACCGTTGTTGCCGCTTCTGCTGAACGGTTGCTGCGTTGTGCCCAAACGTTCAGGCTGTTACTGGCTATCATCATCATCAGCAGCAGCCTAAGGTAGTAATGTAGTGTTTTCATTTGCGTGTAACATTTCAATACGACTGTTAATTACGGTTTTTTTTGTGTAATTTTAGGTGTTTTTGTAAACAAATCTGCCGTGCCGGGTGATGTAGCAATTTGTTGCGGATGGCAAAAATTTTTCTATTTTACTGCTAAATGAAGAAACTTGATTGCCTATGAACCCGATTTACAGATGGTCAGCTTATGTGGTTCTTACAGTATTGACGGCTTGCAACCACTACAACAAACAGTTTACGGCTATTCCTGCGGGAGATTCGGGCATCCGTTTTTCCAACCGAATTACGGAAACCGACACTATGAATATCTTGGACTTTGAATACATTTACAACGGGGGTGGTGTTGCCATTGCCGATTTCAACAACGACGGCTTACAGGACGTGTACTTTACGGGCAACATGGTCGCCAATCAGTTATACCTGAATAAAGGCGGATGGCAGTTTGAAGACATCACCGACCGCGCAGGTGTAACGGCAGCCGACTGCTGGTCATCGGGAGTGGCTGTGGTAGATATCAACACCGATGGATGGACCGATTTGTACGTATGTGCAACCGCACACCCCGAACCTGTTAAAAGAGCCAATCAACTGTTTGTAAATCAAGGAATTAAAAATGGTGTACCCGTTTTTAGGGAAATGGCTGCCGAATATGGCATTGCCGACACCACACACACCACCAACGCCGCCTTTTTTGACTATGACAACGACGGCGATTTAGACCTATATATTCTGGTCAATGAGATGTCGCAAACCGCTTACCCCAACAAGTACCGCAAAAAAATTACCGACGGCAGCGCCGTAATTACCGACCGGCTTTATCGCAACGACTACGACAGTGCGCTTGGCCATGCCCGCTTCACCGATGTTTCTAAACAGGCAGGCATTACCATTGAGGGTTTTGGCTTAGGCATCAATATTTGCGACATCAACCGCGACGGCTGGAAGGATATTTACATCACCAATGACTACTTGACCAACGACATTTTTTACATCAACAACCGCAATGGCACGTTTACCGACCATGCACCCGAAATGTTCATGCACACCTGCTACTCGGCCATGGGCAATGATGTAGCCGATATAAACAATGACGGTCTTGCCGATATTATTGCGCTGGATATGCTGCCCGAAGACAACCGCCGCAAAAAGCAGATGCTTGCGCCCGCCAATTACTATCACTACATCAACAACGACCAGTTTGGGTATCAGTACCAGTTTGTGCGCAATACACTGCAACTCAATCGTGGCAACAGGCCGGGAATCTCTCTGCCCGTTTTCTCCGATATCTCCATGCTGGCGGGCATTGCGGAAACCGATTGGAGTTGGACACCCTTGGTGGCAGATTTTGATGGCGACGGTCTCCGCGACCTGATAGTTACCAACGGTTTCCCGAAAGACATCACCGACCGCGACTTTGCCGCTTACCGCGCCGCAATGGCTATTTATGCGCCTAAAGAAATGTTGCTGGAAGAAATTCCGCGCGTGAAGCTGAAAAACTATGCTTTTCGCAATAAAGGCAACGGCTTATTTGAAAAAGTGATGGAAGCGTGGGGGATAGAGCAGCCGAGCTTTTCTAACGGTGCCGCCTACGCCGATTTGGACAACGACGGCGATTTGGATTATATTGTCAATAATATTGACGATTCTGCGCATGTGTACCGCAATAACCTGACCGAGCAGAAACGCACCGACCGCAATTATCTCCGCATCCGCTTTAAAGGGTCGGATAAAAATCCGATGGGTGTAGGAACCATTGTTGAGTTGCGCTATGGCAACGGCGAAAAGCAAATACACGAAAACAGCCTGTATCGCGGCTATCTTTCCACCATGGAAAATGTGGCTCACTTCGGCTTGGGAGCTGTGCAAAAGGTGGATGAGGTGCGCATCACCTGGCCGGATGGCAAAACCCAAACTTTGAAAGATGTATCTGCTAATCAAGTAATTGTGGCAGAATATGCCAAAGCAGGTGCACCAATTGCACCTGCCGATACAGCAGCTGAACAGCCCTTGTTTCAGGCTCTCAGCGGCGATGAGACCATCCAATACCGCCACGATGAACTGGATTATGTGGACTTCAATTTGCAAAAACTATTGCCGCACAAGTTGTCGCAATACGGCCCCGCACTGGCAGTTACCGATGCAAACGGCGACGGGTTGGAAGACCTTTTCATTGGCGGAAGCAATCAGCGCAAAGGACGATTTTTTATACAAAAGCCCGACGGCAAATTTGAGATGCAAGACCTGATTGCCGATGCGGACAGTAGCGCCAAAATCCACGAAGATATGGGTGTACTCTTTTTTGATGCCGACAGCGACGGCGACGATGACCTATACATCGCCAGCGGCAGCAATGAGCAACCGCAGGGAACAGGTGCTTACCAAGACCGATTCTATCTGAACGAAAAAGGCAGGTTTATTTTGCAGCTACAGGCCATCCCCAAATTGCTGGTCAGCAAATCATGCGTGAAGGCTGCCGATTTTGACCAAGACGGCGACCTTGACTTGTTTATTGGCGGACGCAACTGCCCGCAGTTTTATCCCAAATCGGTGAGCAGTTTTCTGCTTCGCAACGACACGCAAATCGGTACGGTAAAATTCACCGATGTTACCGCCCAAACAGCCCCTGAGCTGATAGACATAGGCATGATTTGCGATGCACTGTGGACAGATTCTGACAATGACGGCGACCATGACCTGCTGCTGGCAGGCGAGTGGATGCCGCTGACGTTGTTTCGCAACGACAAGGGCAAACTGACCCGCCAAAGAGGCAACGGTTTAGACCAACTCACAGGCTGGTGGAACAGCCTTACAGGCGCTGACTTTGACAACGACGGCGATATTGATTACATTGCAGGTAATTTTGGACTGAACAACCTGTTTCGTCCTACTGCAGAACGACCCGTGCGGCTCTACTCCGCCGATTTTGACAAAAACGGCAGCTACGATGCCATACCGACTGCCTATTTCCCCGACGATGCCGGCGTGCTTCGCGAGTTTCCGTTTTTTGGCCGAGATGACATGATGAAACAAATGATTTCTATCAAAGCCCGATTTACCAGCTACAAAGCCTTTGCTTCGGCAGGCATGGCCGAGTCGTTGGGTGCAGATACGCTGAAAATGGCAACCGTACATATGGCCAACTTTTTGGCATCGGCCTATGTTGAAAATAAAGGCAATGGGCAGTTTGAAATTCGGCAACTGCCGTTGGAAGCCCAGTACAGCCCTGTTTTCGGCTTATTAGCCGACGACGTGGACGATGACGGCAATTTGGATGTTTTACTTGTGGGCAATGATTACGGCACTGAGGTAATGACAGGCAGACAGGATGCTTTTTACGGCTTACTGCTGAAAGGTAAAGGCAACGGGGAATTTGAAGCCGCCAATTTAGCACAGAGCGGCTGGTTTGCTCCCCAAGATGCGAAGGCATTGGTACAAATCAGCGGGGCAAACGGTCAGCCGCTGTATGTGGTAAGCCGCAACCGCAATACCCTGCTCACCTTCCGCAGCCGCGTCAATCGCCGCAAGGAACTGCCGCCTGCCCGCGCTTATGTGGCTTTGCTGACACTTGCTAATGGCAAAATCCGTCGCCATGAATTGTACATCGGCTCATCGTTTCTTTCACAAAGCAGCCGCTCTATATGGCAAAGTTCATCCGTGAAAACAATCAACTTTTTGCCGCAAAAACAATGACAATTTCTCTTCGTTTTTGTTTGCTCCTGTGCAGCCTGTCGGGACTTTTTGCAGGTTTGCAAGCATGTAACGGCACGCAGAAAGGCACGCAAGAGGCATCTGCTGGCAATATGCAATCTATTGCCGCCGATTCGCCCGTGCTATTGCACAAAGGTTTGCAAGAAGTTACCGATGTAGTTATTTACGACATCTTTTCGCCGCCAGTTGCCAGTCGGATTTATGCCTACACCTCACTGGCAGCCTATGAAGCCACCCGTTGGGCAGATACGGCAAAATATCCTTCGCTTACTGCTCGTCTGCGCGGGTTTGACCCTATGCCCGTTCCTTCAACCGACATCAGTAAGGCGGCAGCACTGGCAGGTTTGAAAGCCATGTTTACGGTGGCAAGAAATGTTACCTTTTCGCACGATTCGCTCAACGGCTGCGAAAAGGAAGTGATGGCTGCCGTAGAAAAAAGCGGTATGCCCAAGGAAACCATTGCAAAGGCAACCGAGTTTGGCGAGGCTGTGGGTAAAGCTATTCTTGCCCGTGCTGCCAAAGACAACTACAAAGAGTCGCGGGGCTATGAGCGATACAATGTAACCCCTCGGGAGGATGTGTGGAATCCTACGCCGCCCGATTATGCCGATGCCTTAGAGCCTTATTGGTGTACCATTGCAACGCTAGTGCTGGACTCTGCCGCACAGTTCAAACCGCCGCGCCCGATTCCTTATTCCAACAAAAAAAACAGCCCCTACTTCAAAGAAGTACAGGATGTGTTTGATGTGAGCAGGCAACTTACCAAAGAACAACAGGAAATCGCATCTTTTTGGGATGATAACCCTTTCGTATCGCACCACAAAGGGCACGTGGTTTTCAATTCTAAAAAAATGACCCCCGGCGGGCACTGGATGATGCTAACTTCGCAAATAGTCCGCAATACTAATGCCGATGCTGCCCGTACTGCTCAATGTTTCGCTATAGTCAGTATTGCTTTATTTGATGGTTTTATTTCCTGCTGGGAAGAAAAATTTTACAGCAACATGCCGCGCCCTATTGCCGTCATCAACAAATACATGGACGAAACATGGGAGCCGTTTTTGCAAACCCCTCCTTTCCCCGAATATACCAGCGGGCACAGCGTAATTTCTTCTGCCGTGGCCGAAGTGCTGACTGCCCTTTACGGTGATAGTTTTGCCTTCAATGACAGTACGGAAGTGCCCTACGGCCGTTCGGTAAGAAGTTTCAGCTCATTCAGGCAGGCCGCCGAGGAGTGTTCCATCAGCCGACTGTACGGCGGGATTCACTACCGGAGCACACTCAAGCTAAGCGCCGAACAAGGCAAAAAAGTAGGCAATTGGGTACTTTTACGCACAAAAATTAACTCAACCACTGCACAATGAAGATAAAATCACACTTGCTTGGCCTATTGACCCTTGCAGCAGTGGCTGCCTGCAATCCTGCCGCCAAAGAAGGGGAGCAAAACAGCCAACTTACTGACAGTACAACGGCGCATTTGCGTCCGCAATTCCATTTTACACCGCGGAAATTCTGGACAAACGACCCCAATGGGCTGTTGTACCACAACGGCGAATTTCATCTTTTCTTCCAGCACAATCCTTTTGATAAAGTATGGGGACATATGCACTGGGGGCATGCCGTCAGCCACGACCTGCTGCATTGGGAAGAACTGCCCATCGCCATTGCAGAGGATACTGCCATGATTTTTTCCGGCAGTGCCGTTGTAGATAAAAACAACACTGCAGGATTTGGCGAAAATGCTTTTGTGGCATTTTATACCGCTCACCGCATTTTAGACCCTAAAAACCCCGATGTGTATCTGCAAACGCAGCACATGGCATACAGCACCGACAAAGGGCGGACATGGACAAAGTACGACAAAAACCCTGTCATAGATTTAGGCAAAAAAGACTTTCGCGACCCTAAAGTTTTTTGGCACGAGGAAAGTAAAAAATGGATTATGGCGGTCAATCTGCCCAATGAACATAAAACGCAGTTTTACGGCTCTGCCAACCTGAAAAACTGGGAGTTGCTGAGCGAGTTCGGACCGGAAGGGAACGTAGCCATCCCTTGGGAATGCCCGGATTTGTTCTCTTTACCTGTAGAAAACGAACCCGGCAAGCAAAAATGGGTACTGCTTATTTCTGCCGAAGGGCCTTATCCCGGCTTTCAGGGGGTGCAATATTTCATCGGTGAGTTTGACGGCAAGCGATTCAAGAACGACAACCCTGCCAATAAGCCGCTGTATTTAGACTACGGGCGCGATTATTTTGCTGCTGTTACGTTCAACCATATACCCAACGACCGCCGCGTATTGCTGGGTTGGATAAGCAACTGGGCATATGCTAATCAAGTGCCTACGCATCCTTGGCGCAACGGAATGGCTATTCCGCGCATGTTGTATTTACGCAAAGAACCGGAAGGCTACCGTTTGCTGCAACAACCCGTAGAAATGGTCAATGACATGGCTAAATCTACTACACGCTATGAAAACATAGAACTCCAACGGGCAGGAGAGTTAGTCGTTGGTAATCAGGACAAAGGCGGAGACCTCTACGATATTGAAGGCACTTTTGAATTTGCTAACGATGCAGTTTTTGGTTTTAAAATTTTCAAAACTGATACGGAAGAAACGGTGATTCGCTACGATGCAGCCCGTAAGATGCTCTATTTAGACCGCAGCAAGTCGGGCAATGTATCGTTTAGCCCGAAGTTTACTGTTTTGGACAGTGTAGCGATTGATACAAACGGCGAAAATCTTAAACTGCGCGTGTTGTTTGACCGCAATAACGTAGAGGTATTTGCCCAAGATGGGCGTTATACCATCAGCAACGTGGTTTTTCCGTCTGAAAAAAGTCGTGGCGTAGTGGCATTTGCCCAAAAAGGCAAAGGATTGGCCAGATTAGTAACATCCTCTTTCCGCGACCTGAAACCCGAAATAAAGAAATAACAATCGTGGAAATACAAAAGCCGCTCTTCTGTTGAGGAACGAGCAGCTGTTTTTTACCCGTAACTGCCGATTACTTTACTTCGTACGTCTGCTCAATGTTCTTTTCACCATGTAAAACCTGCAAGGTGCATTTGCCTTTAGGTAATTTGCTCAGGTCATAGCGGCGGGTAAAATTGCTTTGGATGCCAGTTCTTTCGGAGTAAATCACTGCACCGTTTTTGTTTGTAATGCTCAGATATACACCTTCGTTATTACCTTCATAAGCTGCTTTGATGAGCCCGTCTGTAATTTCAGGCGATACATAGGCAGAGAATTTTTGCCGGAGACCATGCCTTGCTGCTGCCAGTAAATTCTCCTGCACGCAAGCCCATGTGATAAACACCCTTGGCAAGGTCATCTGCGAAAATATAATTACGACGCATTTTATCAATGTTGTTCAGCTTTTGGAGTACACCAACCGATTGCTTTGGTCATAGATTCGCAGGCTGATGGCTTTGCCTGTGCTGTTTTCAAATGCCATACGGATTTTTTTGTCCCTGAGGCACATAGGCGTCGTAAGCAAACTTCTCGAGTGCCTTCATCGAAGGAGGCTCTACGGCAAAAAAGGCAACGCAACCAAGGCGAATTTAATGAACGATTTTTTCATTGCTGAAACAACGTTTAAGTTTAAATACGATGATTAACTTGACACCTCTGCTTGCACCAATGAAATGCCATGATTTGTAAGTTTTTGATTTTCAGAGTTTTGTGTTTGAAAAAATAGAAGTTTGCCAATGAGTCTGTTCATTGGCGGACAATAACTGCGCTGAAAACGCACAAATGTTACCTGTGTCTCCGGCGGAGTACCTCTATTACCTCGTTTAAATCAATGGATTTTGCTTCCAGTAAGACTAAATAGTGGAACAGCAGGTCAGCAGCCTCTCCTAAAAACAGTTCTTTGTTATCGTCTTTTGCTTCAATGACTAACTCTACTGCCTCTTCGCCTACTTTCTGTGCAATTTTGTTAATTCCTTTGGCAAAAAGTTTTGCCGTATAGGAGGTTTCGGGCGAAGCGTTCTTGCGGCTGCGGATAGTTTGCTTCAAATGTTCAAGGAACAGCACATGGCTTTCGTTGGCTTCGTCAAAGCAGGTGTCTGCGCCGGTGTGGCAGGTAGGTCCCTGCGGACGTGCTTTGACAAGCACCGTATCGCGGTCGCAGTCTATCAGCACATCGGTAACATGTAAAAAACGGCCTGAGGTTTCGCCTTTTGTCCAAAGACGATTTTTGGAACGGCTGAAAAAGGTTACAACTCGTTCGGAGAGTGTTTTTTGGTAGGCTTCTGCGTTCATATAGCCCAACATCAGGACTTTGCCTGTTACTGCATCTTGCACAATTGCAGGCAGCAGGCCATTGCTTTTATCAAAATCGGGTGGTGGTGTTGGCATGAAATATTTCATTATTGACAGCTTTTTGTTGAGCTCTGATTTAATATCGTAAGCAAGTGAGCAATGTAAAATGTTTTATCTAAATCCGCTGACGGGGGCTTCGCCCACTGGAAGGCATGTAAGAAAACTCTGTCAGCGGACGAAGTCCTTGCCGCCAGTTTAATAAGCGAAAGAAAAGAACGCAGTAAACCACTCACTTACTTACTTACTTAAATGATATTCTTTGATGCTTTTGGAAATGCTGGAAAGCACCTGAGTAGCTTTGCAAATAAAGCCTTTATGTCAAGAAGAGTTGGCATTCATACGTTAGGTTAGTTTACTACAAAGTTACCGATTAATTACAATCAATCAGGCATGGGTAACTCAGGAAATGATTTTGCACTAAATTCCATCCGAATTAAACGTAAAATTGCACAATATTTCTACCCTGTATGTCCGAATCTCTGGCACATTTGCAGCAGATGCTTGCCCTCATTGGCTTAGAGCAAAGGGCAGAAGAGCAATTATTTAAGCAGCGCATAGGAGAAGTGCCGCTGGGCGAACAGTGCAAAAGCGGTTATACATGGCATCCGCTGCAAATCCTGAGCAGCGACACAACAACGGGCAATCGCTTGCGGTTGGAGGTTGCCCGCACAACTGCCACCGATGCGCCGCAGGTATTTCAGCCCAATGCGGCAGTAGTACTGGCCGTTTGGAAAAACGGAAAAATCACCGAACGCACACGCGGTGTCGTAACCAAAGCCACACAGGATAAACTGACCATTGTGTTAGACGAAGAGGAACTTCCCGAATGGGCAGAAGGAACATCGCTGGGGCTGACGCTGATGTACGACGCAACCACTTATCAGGAAATGGCGAAGGCTTTGCAGGCAGTGATTGAAGCTCGCGGCAACCGCTTGGCAGAGCTGCGCGAAATATTGGCAGGTAACAGCGCGCCTTCGTTCACAACCAACGAACACATAACGGCACCGCAGTCGCTCAACCAAAGGCAGTTAGATGCGCTTGCGTTAGTACATCGGGCACAGGATGTGGCCATTGTGCACGGGCCGCCGGGTACGGGTAAAACTACTACTCTGATAGAAATTATTCACCAAACCGTTGCCCATGAAAAACGAGTGTTGGTTACAGCACCCAACAATGCTGCTGCTGACTTGTTGGCAGAAAAATTGGCACATAAAGGCATGAGAGTAGTGCGAGTAGGTAATCCTGCAAGGGTAGGAGAGGAGTTGCAGACGCTTACTCTCGACGGGCAAATAGAACGCCACCCCGACTATAAGCAGATGCTGCAATGGCGACGCACGGCTATGCAACTGTTTTTACAGGCAGGCAAATTTAAGCGCAACTTTGACCAGAAAGCCCACGAAGAACGCAAGTTGCTGCGTGCCGAAGCTAAAGATTATTTGCAACTGGCCAATAAAACAGAGGGTTATATCGTCAATGACGTATTTGCCAACGCACAGGCAATTGTAAGTACGGTTACAGGTGCTGCACACGCATCGCTGAGGCAATACCATTTTAAAACAGTTTTTATAGACGAAGCCGCACAGGCACTCGAACCCGCCGCATGGATAGCAATTGCCAAAGCCGACCGCGTAGTAATGGCGGGCGACCATTGCCAACTGCCCGCAGTAGTCAAATCGGAAGAGGCTGCACGTAAGGGCTTGGCTGTCAGCCTAATGGAGCGCTGCATGAACGGTCGCTACGGGAAATGGATGAGCGTTATGCTTACCGTTCAATACCGTATGCATCCCGATATTATGGCATTTCCTTCGCGCTGGTTCTATTACAACGAGTTGCAGGCAGCCGATAGCATTGGCAGCGAGTGGTTAGACCCGCAACTGCCTCCGCTTGCTTTTATAGACACAGCAGGTTGCGGTTTTGAGGAGTACACCAATGAAGCCACAGGCAGCACATCCAATGAAGCCGAAGCCGATTTGCTGTTGAAAATTATTTTACGGGAGCAAGAATTATTACGGCGTCCGGTAGCGGTTATCAGCCCGTATCAGGCACAGGTGAAACTACTGCGCGATAAATGCAGTGTGTATCCATACATAGAAGTCAATACGATTGACAGTTTTCAGGGGCAGGAGCGCGAGGTGATTTACATCAGTTTGGTTCGCTCCAATACCGAAGGGCAAATCGGCTTCTTAAACGACCTCAGGCGAAGCAATGTAGCCATCACCCGCGCAAAAAAACGACTGGTAATCATTGGCGACAGCGCAACTTTGAGCTATCATCCCTACTACCAGTCGTTAATTGACTTTACAATTGAAAAATCTTATTACAAAAGTGCTTGGGAGTGGTTATAGACCGCGTTTCATAATTTGGTCTAACCAAGCCTGCAAATGCGCCTTATCTTTTTTGAGTTCTGCATTTTCCTTGCGCAGCAACTCAAGTTCGGCTGTAACACGTTCCCACTTGGTTTCTTCTGCCAGTCTTTCCTGAGCGAGTTGCGCTTCGCTTGGGCGCGGAGCCATTGTGCTCAGGTCTGCCATAATCAACTCATCCAAGGTCAGGTTGAAATGTTTAGCCATTGCCACCAGCGTTTTCAGCGCAGGTTCAGTACCGACTTCGTAAGAAGCAACTTTACCTCTTGTCAGATTAAACAACTTGGCAAAGCCGTATTGGCTCAAATTATTCAAGTCTCTTAGGAACTTGATGTTGTTTGCTAAATTAATCATTGATTTAGGTATTTATGATACGTCATTTTTATTTCTAAGTTTAGAGGATTTTACATTTTGAGCAAAATTTTAAGCAAAAATTTTTCTAAATCCCTTTTATTTTTTAATTTGTTCCCTAAAAAGGAACAAATGAATTACTTATGCAGATAGAACTTACTGCATCAGATATTGAAATGATAGCAAATATTGTTGGATGCACCAAAAGGCAGGTTCGTCATGTTTTAAAAGGCGAACGCGGGGTTAGAAATACGGCCTTGCAGCAAAAAATAAAAAAATTGGCCAAACTACGTCAAGAGCAAAACGCAAGTTTGCAAATTCAGGCAGCCGAAAGCCCCGATAATATGCAAAAACCTTTGTCAATTGCTTACGGCAGCAGCAAAAGCAGCCATTCGGTAATTAAAAATTTACTATCGGGCAGCCTGATTGGCAGCCATCAGGATGGAATATTTGCGTTTAACAGACAACTGCAATACATCCTATGGAATCCTAAGATGGAGCAAATCACCGGCGTTCCTGCGGATGTTTGCATAGGCAAAACGCCAAGCGAAATATTTGATAAAATATCTCATCTGATTGATATTGAGTGCGATGCTTCTTACAAAAACCGCGTTCTGGCAGGAGATTCCTTTTCGTTTCCGGCCAAAACATATATTTATCCAGACAAAGAACATCATTGGAACGAGTTGTATATCAGTCCGTTATTTGATGAAGAAGGGCACATTGTTGGCGGTATAGGCATTATCAGGGATGTAACGGACTATATCCGCATACAGCAAAAACTCAGCGAAGAGATAGCCCGCTATCAGATTACGGAAGTTTTTATGACCACTATTGTCTGCAAAGGTTACATGCACGGCACGCACTACATTATGGAGTGGGTATCATCAACCTTTACTGCTGCTTTGGGTTATACGATGGAACAGTTCAATATGGCCTCGCGTCAAAACAGAGGTTGGATATCCTATGAAGCGCAGATGCTTCGCTACAAAGCAACCGAACAACAACTGCTTGATAATCGGGAGGTTAAGGATTTTATTATGTTCAGTCATCGCAATGGTAAACCGATGCCGTTGGCTTGTTATTACAGACCTTTACCACCCGTTGCAGGCAAGAACGCCGCATTTTGGCTGGCCATCAGCGAGGTGCAGGTGAACAAAGAAAACGATTGGCAAATCCGTGCATTTTTTGATGATGCGGAAAATTTTTTTGCCATTATCCGGGCAAAAACTTTTGAGATAATTTATGCCAACCCCTCTTTGATACGACATTCAAAAATAAAAACGGTTATTGGCAATAACTTTCTGGAAACACATCGCCGCTACTATCATCGCGATATTAAACAGGCACTTTTCCAATTGAATAAAATTTTTGACAGGTCTTATGTAATCCTCGATATGGGTGCTAACCGAGCCTTTGACAGCCGCAAGCTGATATGGCTTTTTGTACAGATAAATCCGACTACTATCTATGCTGTCGGCAAAATATTGATGTGAATGCTTGTTCAAAAGTTTCGGGATATATGTAAAATAATTATAAATTTGCACGGTTTCATCACCCACTATCAACTATGTCATCTTACAACAAACTTGTATCGCTGCTTGGCTCTGAAGCCGATTCATTGCTGAATCACGAAAGCAAAACTATCAGTAAAGAATATCTGCAACTTCCTAATCCGCAGTTTGTACATAAGGTTTTTGGTCAGTCAAACCGTTCGCCGCAGGTTTTGCGCAGCCTTGGGCAACTTTTTGGCGCAGGTCGCTTGGCAAATACCGGCTACCTGTCCATCTTACCAGTAGACCAAGGCATTGAGCATTCGGCCGGTGCATCGTTTGCCCCCAACCCGATTTATTTTGACCCCGAAAACATTATTCGCTTGGCAATTGAAGCGGGTTGCAACGGTGTAGCTACAACCTTTGGCGTATTGGGCATGATGTCGCGCAAGTATGCGCACAAAATACCATTCATTGTAAAAATTAATCACAATGAATTGCTGACCTACCCTAACAAGTTTGACCAAATTATGTTCGGCAGCGTAAAAGAGGCATGGAATCTGGGTGCTGTGGCAGTCGGCGCTACCATCTACTTTGGCTCGGAAGAGTCTAACCGTCAGTTAGTGGAAGTGGCAGAAGCCTTCGAGATGGCTCATGAACTTGGCATGGCTACCATTTTGTGGTGCTACACTCGCAATAATGCATTCAAAAAAGATGGGGTGGATTATCATAATGCTACCGACATTTCTTCGCAAGCTACTCATATCGGTGCTACCATTCAGGCAGACATCATCAAGCAAAAATTGCCTGTGAATAACGGCGGCTTTAAAGCACTCAATTTCGGCAAATCGCATCCGAAAATGTACTCAGAGCTGACCACCGACCATCCGATTGACTTGTGTCGTTATCAGGTGGCGAACTGCTTCATGGGTCGTGCAGGTTTGATTAACTCCGGCGGCGAGTCGGCCGGCGCAAGCGACTTGGCCGAATCCGTACGCACGGCGGTTATTAACAAACGCGCCGGCGGCATGGGGCTGATTTTAGGTCGCAAAGCCTTCCAGCGTCCGTTTGCAGAAGGTGTGGAACTGTTGCATACGGTTCAGGACGTATATCTGTCCCCTGAAATTACTGTTGCCTAACAATGTTTTGCTTGTGGATATGTCGCTTCATCTCCACAGGTTTTTTATCCCATTCCCATTTAATTTTTAGACAAAGCAAGCAGAGAAGAGAAATGAGTTGGTTTAAACGTTCCGAAAAAAACATAACAACCCCTACGGCAGAAAAGAAAGATGCGCCCAACGGTTTGTGGTTTAAAACACCTACGGGTAAAATTATCCACATGAAAGAGCTGAAAAACAACTGTTATGTCAGCCCCGAAGACGGTTATCATGTTAAAATCGGTTCGCGTGAGTATTTTGAAATACTATTTGATAAAAATGAATTTACTGAAATCGCTCCAGAACTGATTGCGGGCGACCCGCTCAATTTCTCCGACACCAAGTCTTACCTCTTACGTCTGCAGGAAAGCCGTGCGAAAACCGGCCTTAACGATGCTGCCCGCTCTGCCTATGGCAAAATGAACGGTATCCATATTGTTATTGCCTGTATGGATTTTGAGTTCATTGGCGGCTCTATGGGTTCGGTGGTAGGCGAAAAAATTGCTCGCGCAATTGATGTGGCATTAGAAAACAGGTGGCCATTGCTGGTCATCTCCCGCTCGGGCGGTGCACGCATGATGGAAGCGGGATTTTCGTTGATGCAAATGGCAAAAACCTCTGCCAAACTTGCCTTGTTGCACGAGGCGGGTGTGCCTTATGTGTCGCTGATGACAGACCCCACCACAGGTGGGGTTTCTGCGTCTTTTGCCATGCTGGGCGACTTTAATATTGCCGAGCCGGGAGCATTGATTGGCTTTGCAGGGCCGCGTGTCATTCGCGAAACAATCGGTAAAGACCTTCCCAAAGGCTTTCAAACAGCCGAATTCCTGTTAGAGCACGGCTTCCTTGATTTTATTGTGGACAGAAGGCAACTCAAAACCAAACTGACCCTGCTTTTCAACATGCTGAAATAAGTAAATGAACAGTTTAGTACTACTACAAAATTCGCAAAGACTCAATTGAGAAGTACGCCAAAAAATAATCGTTAGCAGCAAGCATTCAGCGCATTTGACGTAGAAAATTGGCGGACTTAATTGCATTATGCAAAAATTTAAGCGGCATACATATATAAATTATCTAAGCCTCACCGGCTTCTAAGGACTATCAGTTTATTTTTTTAGTGATACATCAGTACACGGCTTTTGGTGGATGAGGCAGGTAATTCGCATAAATCCGCCTAATGTGCCTGAATCTGTATTTCAAAAATCCGCTGTAAATTGTTTATCTGATTTCCATCAGAAATTTTTGCACAGCCTTAACGGTCAAATTTGGGTTTTCTTCCATAGGCACATGCCCCAGTCCTTTAAATATGACAAGCGTATTGTTCGGTAAATCGCGGTGAAACTTGTAGGCGCACTCAACGGGAATCAGCAAATCGCAGTCGCCCCACATAATCAATGTTGGTATGTTTAATTTTTTCACTAACAGTGTATCAGTAGGTTTGCTTATGCTGCCGATTCTATCAACAAAAGCGCGGCGGTTTCCCGGGTGCAAGCTCAGCTCATAATAGCGGTCAATTACCTCATTGGTAACTAAGGAAGGGTCGCCATAAACATTGGCTACACTTTTTTCAACAATCGAACGCGGCAGTACATAGCGGAGAAGGTCTTTTACTACGGGCACAGTTGCCAGCCTGAAAGCTACGGGCGACTCTCTGCGGGTAGTTTTGCTTGCCGGATAGCCGCCTGCATCTACCAAAATCAAAGCAGCTACGCGGTTGGGGTGTTGCGAGGCATAATTCCATGCAATGCTCCCACCAAGCGAATTACCGCCCAAAATACATTTATCAATGCGGAGTTGATTTAAAAAATTATTGAGGAAAGACACATAGGCGGCTACGGAATAATCGCCTTTGGGATGGGGCCCTGTGAGCCCGTAGGCCGGCAAGTCTAAACGCACCACCCGACGATTGGCTGTGAGCGATGCCGCCCAACCATCCCATGTGTGCAGGCTTGCCCCCGTTCCATGCAACAATACAATGGGCGTAGTGTCTTGCGTATTCCCTTCGGAGCGGTAATGTACTTCCATGCCCTGTACTTCAACGAAGGCTGAAGGCGGCTGTGCATATTTTTGCCGCAGCGTTTCTTTGGGTAAATCGTTTTTCCAAAACCATACCAGCAACAGCAAGATAAGAACTGCCAATCCGCCAATCAGACGGAGAAGCCATTTCAGAAGTCTTTTCATTGTTAGAGAGGAAATGATTGTTTGTGGAAAAATTCTGCCATGCGCATACCGACTTCTGACGGCATTTCTGCCTGAATAAAGTGTCCGGCATCCAAACTTACCAACTCAAAAGATTGAAAACATTGTTCTGCACCTTTCAGGTAGTCGGCTATGATGACAATATCGCGGCTGCCGTGAATGTAGAGGCAGTCCACGGGAATAATCGTGCGCGATTCCATGAGTTGCTGCCAGCGCGGCAGGTCGTGGGCGTACATGGTGCGGTAGTAGTTCGAGCTTGTGGCAGCTGTTCCCGATATTTTGAAAGTACGCACATATTCCTGCAACACATCTTCGGGGAAAGGTTGGCGATGTACCAGCCGCAAAAAGTGTCGCAGCCAGATTTCTTCATTGCCCGTAATCATGGCTTCGGGCAGTTGGGGCTGCTGCATGAAGGATTGATACCAGTAAAAAGTCATGCCTTTTTCCTTGATGGCCTCGCGGGCAGCATTGTTGCCAATAGCATTGTTGATGATGTTGATATTCATTAAGCAAAGGACTTCCACACGTTTGGGGGCTGCCAGTGCGACTTCTTGTGCTATTACGCCTCCCCAATCATGTCCTGCGAGGAAAAAATTACCAACGTTGAGTGCATCCGCAATGGCAAGCACATCCTGTGCAAGGTTTTCTTTGGTGTAAGCTGAAAGTTCCATTGTGCGCTCCGATTCGCCCATTCCGCGCAGGTCGGGGCGTATAACACGGAAGGTGCTGAGTTGAGGCAACAGGGCTTCCCAAGTGTAAGAGGTTTCCGGCCATCCGTGTAACAGTATAACGACAGGCTTATCAGGTTCGTTTGTATCCCGAACGAAGAAATGGCCTCTTGGTGTCAGTAAGAGTTGATTGTTCATACAGTGGTTTCATTTTCATGGAGAGCAAGAATATAAAAAAGCGCCGATGTCATTGTTTCATCGGCGCTTTGCATAAAGAAAGAAGGCTTAAATTATCCCAATTTGAAAACAATCGGAAGTACGATACGCTGCTTCACAGGGCGACCGCGTTGCTTACCAGGCTTCCATTTGGGTGCATTTTCGAGTACACGAATGGCTTCTTCGTCACAACCTGCGCCAATGCCTTTTACGACTTTAACGTCGGTGATGCTGCCGTCTTTTTCTACAACGAATTGCACAAATACTTTACCTTCCACACCCATACGACGAGCTTGTGCAGGGTATTTCAGGTTTTTACTAACATATTTAAGGAAGGTTTCCATGCCGCCAATAGGCTCGGCACCTTCTTCTACAATAGTAAAAATCTCTTCTACTTCCTCCTCTTTTACGGGAACCGCCTCAACAACTTTCACTACTTCTTGCTTTTGAACAACAGTGTTTTGGTTCACCTCTACGTTCAAATCCACTTCCAAATCCTGCTTGATGTCCTCTTCATCAGGAACTTCCACGATTTCAGGGGCGACAATTTTAGGGGGTGGAGGTGGTTTTTGCTCGGTAGGAGGGATTTCCATTACTTCTTCCGCTACGTCCTGCAATGTACCAAGGCTTGCAACTTTGGCTTCATCGTAGGTTTTCCACTCAAAAGCGGTCAAAATGATACCAAGGCTGATAGCCATGCCGATGGTAAAAATCGGGCCGGCGTAAGATTTGTGGATGTCCACATCTTCATACTTCTTGGTGACGCCATCATGCACAATATTAGAGGTGATAATTTTCCGCCTGTTATTGTCCATGATTTTGTTGAACAAGAATATCAATCCCACAATGAGTGCGACGATTGATACTCCGATAATGAGTGCTACAGACATATTTTTTCGGTGTTAAACAGTAAATAATAGCCTTCAATGCCAAAACTAAGGTTCTGCTGAAGAAGTTCCAAATTTTTCTTGGACTATTTTGTAATCAGCAGCATGGCTTTTTGCTCTATTTTACTGCCGGTTTTGTCTTCTGCCTGAATTACAAGGGCATAGATTCCGGTGGCTACTGTAACGCCTTTGTAGGTGCCGTCCCATCGCTCGTCGGGGTTTTCGGAGTAGTAAATTAGTTCTCCCCAGCGGTTGAAAATTTGGAGATGAAACTTGTCTATAAATCGGGCAGTTACGCCGAATGTATCGTTCAGGCCGTCGCTGTTGGGGCTGAAGGCCGTGGGATAGATGAGAGTCGCATTAATGCGCAGCCGTATAATATTGGTGTATAATGCCACAACGCTCCCTTGCACATTGACCCATGCAATCAGGCGAAAACGCAGCATTTGGTCGCTGAAATTGCTGACGGGCAAAAACATGGAAGTTCGTGAGTTAGGGTGAAAGACATTAACGGTTCTGTCGTTTTCGTCCAACTGTTCAATCATATAGTTTACCGTGCCATAGCCGCGCAGTTCCTGCCAGTTGAATAAAACGCTGTCGCCGCTGATTTTTCCGTTAAGAACGGTGGTACAGAAAGGCTCTGTCCAAGGGGCTTGATTGCCGCAATTATCTACATAAGACAATTGGTAACAATAAGCATCGCCGGTAGTGAACACGTTGTTGTCTATGTAGGGCGGGCTGGTTTGATTGAGGGTGATTTGCTGTGTCGGTTGACCGGGTGCTGTTTTGCGCAACAGTACGCTTGCTATACGGGTGCGTTCTGGCTGCCGCCAAGTAATCAAAACTTGTTCGTTGGTAACCGTAGCCAGTGCTTCCGTAAACCTTTGGGGGTTGGAGTCGCGGCTGGTAGTAATGCAGACCTCTTGCGATACCGACAAGGCTGTGCCGTTGTAGTAACGGGTTTCTAAGCGATAGCAATATTGCGTGCCGCAGGTGATGTCGCGGTCCTCAAATTGCAGGGTGTTCTGTCCTGTCCACTCGCCAATCTTCACGCCGTTTTTGAACAGAGTATAAGAGGTAAAGCCTACATGCGGCGGTGCGCTCCAATTGATGCGGTTCAGTTCGCGCAGCGGTGTTACCTGCACCGTATGTGTACCCAAGAGGTTAAAATAATTGACCGGTGTATTAGGTATGCAGGGATTAACGGCTTCTATGGAATAGATGTAGCGGTCAAAAGCCGAAGTAATATCCGGAGAAGTAAAGGAAGTGCTGCCTGCTGCCAGATTAAAGGTTTTCACGCTGTTGTCTGCCGAATTAACCTGCCGCAGCCTGTAATTGAACCCTGCCGGCAGTGTGTAATTGACGCGGGCGCGCCCATCGGGCAGTACGGTTACGGCACTGAGCGTAGGTGCGGGTATTTGCGTTACCACATTGACGAGTTGCGAAGCGCTTCCGCAAGCAATATTTTGCCCTGTAATGCCTTTAACGGTTATGTTGAAACTACCTTCTGCGTTGTAATTGTGTTGTTTTGTATCGCCGCCTTTGGCGTTGGTTGTTGCGCCATCGCCCCATTCAATTTCATAATCGGGGAAAACCGTATCGGTAATTTCTACGCTGACGCTCCGATTGCTGCAAGTACTTATGCGGAAAGTAGGGCTGCGCGGTTCAATAACGGTCAGTTCGATGGGTTGCGAAATATTGCCACCCGAACCAAGTGTATTTAGTCCTTGCCTGATGAGATATTTACCCGGACGGGTGAATGTGAAGCTTTTATCGAGCCGCAGTTGCCCATCGCCATAGTCATAAACCACAAGATTGGGAGGCGCCCCTGAGCAGTCGGTTGGTGTAACAGTGGCAGGGGCACAAACAACCGTTGCAGGCAGTCGGAAGCATGGCTGCACACCTGTTTGCGCAAAAGCAACTGTAGATAACCATAGGCAGCCTAATGAGGCGGCTGTTACTAATGAGAAATGCTGACAGATTTTTGGCGTAATTGACAGGAAGTAACGCATACGGCAAAAGCGGTTGCTTATCATATTTTGCTACTTTTTGCAAAAATAGTGCACATCATTTATCGGGCGGGTAAAACAAAAGTGCTTCATAGCAAATTATTAAATACAAAGTAATTTTGTGAAGCCTTTTTTTACCACTTTTCATGAAAATCAATTTACAATACAAAGAGTCGTTCAGTAGTCGCCATATTGGGCCCGATGCGGCACAAATCGAGAGTATGCTGCGTGTGATTAAAGCATCTTCGGTAGATGTTTTGATAAATGAAACCATCCCCGGAGGTATTCGCAGCCGTAAGGCAATAAATTTGCCGCAGCCGCAAACCGAGGCGGAATTTTTGGCATCGTTCAAAGAAATCGCCTCTAAAAATCGCATTTTCAAGTCTTTTATCGGTTTGGGCTATCATCCTTGCATCACTCCCAATGTGATTTTGCGGAATATTTTGGAAAATCCGGCATGGTACACTGCTTATACGCCCTATCAGGCCGAAATTGCACAGGGACGTTTGGAGATGCTGCTCAATTTCCAAACCATGGTGATTGACCTGACAGGCATGGAAATAGCCAATGCGTCATTGCTGGATGAAGCTACGGCGGCAGCAGAAGCCATGGCATTGCTTTATGCGGTTCGCCCTAAAGAAAAGAAAAATGCACATAAATTTTTTGTGTCCGACAATTGCCTGCCGCAAACCATTGATGTGTTGAAAACCCGTGCATATCCGCTGGGTATTGAGTTGGTGATTGGCGACCATTCTACTTACGATATTACCGACCCGCTGCTATTTGGGATTTTGTTGCAATATCCGGGGGCAAACGGCAAGGTAGAAGACTATACCGACTTTATCACCGCCCTGCACGAGCAGCATGTGAAAGTTGCCGTTGCAGCTGATTTAATGGCGCTCACGCTGCTGAAATCCCCGGGTGAAATGGGTGCGGATGTGGTTGTGGGCTCTGCCCAACGCTTTGGCGTACCTATGGGCTACGGCGGCCCTCATGCGGCCTTCTTTGCCACAAAAGAAGAATATAAGCGTCAGATTCCGGGACGCATCATCGGGGTTTCCAAAGATGCCAACGGTAAAGTTGCTTACCGCATGGCACTGCAAACCCGCGAGCAGCACATCCGCCGCGAAAAAGCCACCTCCAATATTTGTACTGCGCAAGTATTGCTGGCCGTTATGTCGGCAGCTTATGCTATTTACCATGGACCCGAAGGCCTGAAAGCAATTGCAACCCGTATTCATGGGCTGACTGTACTGCTTGCCGATGCGCTTCGTTCCATCGGTTTTCAGGTGAAGCATGACCAGTTTTTTGATACGCTGCAAATTACCAGTACTCCCGACTTCACGGAGAGCATTCGGGAGTTTGCCGAAAAACTACACATCAATTTGCAGTACGACTTAGCACCGCCGCATATCGGTATTTCCTTGAATGAGACGACTACCATAGAGGACGTTGCCGACCTAATTCGCATTTTCTCGGGCTCTCGCGATTTAAGCTATATTTACGACATTGAAAGCAAGCAAGACGAAATGTATTCGCCCATAAAGCCCGAATTGCTGCGCCATACGCCTTACCTGACCCATCCGGTGTTTAATACGCACCACTCGGAACATGAGATGTTGCGCTACCTGAAAATGCTGGAAAACAAGGATTTATCTCTGGTTCACTCTATGATTCCGCTGGGTTCATGCACCATGAAGTTGAACGCTACGGCTGAAATGATACCCATAACATGGCCGGAAATGGGCAATCTACATCCTTTTGCACCCGTCGAGCAAGCACGGGGCTATGCGCAGATTTTTAAAGACCTTGAAAAGTGGTTGTGCGAGGTAACAGGTTTTGATGCGGTTTCTTTGCAGCCCAATTCGGGTGCACAGGGTGAATATACCGGCCTGATGGTTATTCGCGCTTATCACCACGACAGGGGCGACTATCACCGCAATGTGGCCCTTATTCCAACTTCGGCACATGGAACAAACCCTGCCAGCGCCGTAATGGCCGGTATGAAGGTAGTACTGGTGAAGTGTGATGAAAACGGCAACATTGACGTAGAAGACTTGAAAGAAAAGGCAGCGGCACACAGCAAAGAACTTGCCTGCCTGATGGTTACGTATCCTTCTACGCACGGTGTATTTGAAGAAGAAATTAAGCAAATTTGCGATATTATCCACCGCAATGGCGGGCAAGTTTACATGGATGGTGCCAATATGAACGCACAGGTAGGCCTGACAAGTCCTGCCAACATTGGCGCCGACGTTTGCCACCTGAACCTCCATAAAACATTCTGTATTCCGCATGGCGGCGGCGGTCCCGGCATGGGGCCTATTGGTGTGTCAAAACACTTAGCGCCTTACTTGCCCGGTCATGTATTGGTAAAGACAGGTGGGGAGAAAGCCATTACCGCAGTTTCAGCCGCGCCTTTTGGAAGTGCCAGCATTTTGGCAATATCCTACGCCTACATTGCCATGATGGGCGCAGAAGGCATCACTCGTTCAACAGAAATTGCTATCCTGAATGCTAACTATATCAAAGACCGTTTGGCAGAGCACTATCCTGTCTTGTATCTGGGCAAAAACGGTCGCTGCGCACATGAAATGATTATTGACTGCCGTCCGTTTAAGCAGGTAGGCGTAGAAGTGGAAGATATAGCCAAGCGCTTAATGGATTATGGTTTCCACGCTCCTACGGTATCTTTCCCTGTGGCAGGTACGATGATGATAGAGCCGACAGAAAGCGAAACACAGGAAGAACTTGACCGCTTCTGTGATGCGATGATAGCCATTCGCGCCGAGATTGCCGAAATAGAATCGGGCAAAGCCGACCGCACAAACAACGTGTTGCATCACGCACCGCATACGGCGGAAGTTATCATGTCCGACAGTTGGGACAGGCCTTATTCGCGTGAAAAAGCCGCCTATCCGCTGCCGTATATCCGCACGGCGAAATTCTGGCCGTCAGTCAGCCGTATAGACAATGCCTTTGGCGACAGAAACTTGGTATGCAGTTGCCTGCCTATTGAAATGTATGAAACGCAGACGGTATAAGCCACCGTTTACAGAATAAGCCGTCGGTTGAGTTATTTCTCAACCGACGTTATTTTTTTGTTTTTATTACTGAATTTGATTGTAAAGTTTTAAGATTAGGCAGTTTTGATGTTGTTCTAATTATTATTTTGCTAATCAATTAGTTATAAAAAAGAGGCTTGTTTTTGCAGCTCATCGGTGGTGTAAACACCTTCATGGAATATAGGACTATGTAATAAAACCTCTTTAAAAGTGCTTTTTAAGTAAAAATCTGTACTTTCTTTCAATTATTACAAATTTTCAAAGCTTTTTATTAATATGTAGTTTATATGCTTTTTTACTCGTATTTAACAATATAAATAATGCTTTTTCATCTTTTAAAGAGCTATTTACGGGTTTAATAAGGCGTATGATTTTTTAGTAAAACCAATTTTTTTCTAAAAAGAATAAGAATTTTGATTTTTCAATTACATATGTTTTTAAATGACTTATAATGCATTTATTTTGCTATATCTAGTTGCATATTTTTACGTTAGTATTGTATGATAAGACCCCTTAGGCAACACACTTAAATTTAATTAATTCTCTTTGCTATCGATTTATTACTTATACTATGAAAAGTACAGCACTTTCAAGTATGCTGTTATTTGTTGTCTCATTTCTGGCAAATCAAATATCAGCTGCTGATTATTACTGGGTTCATCCGGGCACTCCATCAGCCAATTGGAGCGATGCAGCCAATTGGCGCACCACTTCGGGGGGAGCTATTGCTCATGCTGCGCCGCCCACAGCCGCAGACAACGTGTTTTTTGATAACAATTCATTTACGACAACAGGTTTAACCGTTGAAGTAGATTTACCCGCTACATGTGCTCATATGATTTGGACAGGGGCAACCAACTCTCCTACGTTTGCCATCAACAATCCGCTTACTATCCATGGCAATCTGACTTTTATTACGAGCATGACAGTAAGCGGTACGGGAACAGTAACATTTACCGGGGCTAATCCGCAAACGATTACAATGGCAGGCCAAGCATTTGGCGGCAATGTGTTTTGGACAAAAGGTATCGGCTCAACTGCTACGCTTGCCGATGCCTTTACCACCTATGGAGCGTTTGTTTTGAACCAAGGCGGTGATTTTGCCAGTGCTAACCAGAATATCGCCTGCCAGCGTTTTGAGATAATAAGTGTAGGCACGGCCAATATGGGTACGAGTACTATTAATATTACCGGCGCTTCTAATACGCCGCCCAGCCTTGATTTGTCGGGCAGCGGTACTATTAACCTTGCAAATGCTACTTTGAATTTCAGCAATACAACGGGAGGAACAACCACCCGACTTGTATTGGGTGCCAATGCCCGCAACAATGGCAATATCACCATTGCAGGGGCTGCTGCTTTGAAACATGCTATCATAGAAGGTGCTAGCAATCACCAGATAGAGGCTTTGAATATTGGCAGCAACGTGGATTTCTCTCAAAGTACGGCAGGGTTTAACTACACATATAGCAGCATTATCGTAGCAGCATCTACTGTAGCAGGCGCAGGTGTAAATTTTGAATCAACGACTGCCGTAACAGGAGCGACTACAGTTGGCAATCTCAATGCCGTTACTTTCAAAGGAGGAAATATTTCTCTGACAGGTGCTGTTTCTTTCGGCAATGGTAACACGGTGTCTTTTCAGAACTCAGGTACAGTTGTTTTTAGCAATACCACTACATTGACTGCCACCACAGCAACTACGCCACCATCTACGCTAACTTTCGCCGGTACGGTTACTAACGTAACGCATATGGGTAATGTTACTTTTGGAGGAATTGCAGGCAGCACTGTGCAATATAATAATACAGGTTCAGTATCATTTAATGGTACAACCACCTTGATTAGTGCCAGTTCACCGAATTTTAATAATTTGACTTTTGGGAATAGCGTAACTACGGTTTCTCACATAAGCAACTTATCATTCAACAACCGCGCAATTGTCAATTACAACAATAGTAATATTGTTCAAGTGAAAACAATGGCACTCACATCAGGTGTCAATTTTAATGCAGGAGCAAATACTCAAGTTACTTTAAACAATACCGGTAACTTTGTTGTCTCAGGCAACGTTAATTTTGGTATAAATAGTGTCCTTACTTGCAACAATACGGGTGATGTAGACTTTGGCGACAGCGATACAGCTGTTGAAACTTTCCGTTTGCAAAATAACTCAACATTGAATGTAAATGCCACTGTTCAGAATGTACGATTCTGGGGTGATATTACCAGTAGTACTACGGACAATAACACCACATTTAACTTTCAGCAAGTCGGTAATTTGCAAATTGACCAAGATGTGTTGGTAGGCAATACAGTGTCGTTTACTACCAATGCCAATGTGAAAAATGTATCCATCGGAAGGGATGTAATTTTCTCTAAGGATGCAACTTTCACCATGAACAATAACGGTGCTTTTACCATTGGTCAGCATACTACTTTCCACGATAATGCCAATATCAATTTTGGAGGTACTGTTACCAATGCGGTGCTTTCCGGTAATTTGAGTTTAGGAAGCAACAACAAAGCAACGTTTAGCAATGCAGGAAAAGTTGACGTCTATGGAGATGTAACCTACAATGGCGGCGGCAGCAACATTCAATACAAAAATGGCGGCGTGGTTAATTTTGGTGGAACAGTAACAGGCACAGGTATTACGGGTACGCTCGCCGTAACTTTTGCCAACGGTGGCAGCACAGACTATAACGATGCCGTAACCCTTACTACTGCTGCCGGTCCGGGAAACAGCATCACATATCTTTTTGCCGGTGGCAAAACAGCTAACATTAGTGCTAATTTTACGGTTACCGGAGCTTGCGACAACTTAATTACACTGAGCAGAACAGGTTCGGGCAGTGCTACGCTTAACTTAACGGCTGCTCCGCCTAATCGCAACTGGGTACGCGTGAATGTGTCAAATCTTGACGCATCCTCAATTACCAACAATATTCGTGCTTATGCCTACACGGATGGCGGCGGCAATAGCGGTATTGACTTTAAAAATAATAGTACTTCAACTAACCGTACGCTCTATTGGGTAGCAGGCGGACCGCAAGCGGGTACTAATACGCTTTGGAGCAATGCTAACAACTGGTCTTTTGAGCCTGACGAATTTATTCCTGCCGTATGTATCCCGACGGTGAGCGATTCAGTGGTTTTTGGACATCACGATATTTCGTTTTCTGCCACTAATCCTACGGTAGATGTGGATGGTAACTATGCTGTAGCCGGTATGCGCTGGTCTGTTACCGACGTAACACCTGCTAACCCGATTTTGCGTAGCATAGGTGGTGCTACACGTATGCTGACCATAGCCGGTGCATTTGATTGTTATCGCCCAGCCGGTGCGGTTACTTTTCAGAACGAAACTGCGACTAATCGTTTAAACTTTACTTTTACAGGCGCAAGAAGAACACCTGCCAACGGTTGGAACGAAATTCGGAGCGGAGGAGCAAACTTCCCCCGCGAAGTGATATTTAATGGAAATGCCGATAACACCCGCTGGCGGTTAATTGACAATTTTAGTGCGCGCATAGATGCAGGGGCTAATCCTGTTAATAATGGTTCAGTGTATTTGCGGCGCGGCGTATTCGATACCAACGGACAGAATTTAGTAGTGGGCAGGTTCAATACTAACCGTTTTGGCAGCAACGGAGGTTCTTACGTTACTATCAACTTTAGCTCCCCGCGTGAACTAATTATAAGCGGCAATTCTCATTGGACAATACAAGGGCGTAGTGGAAATATTACGCCCGGCTCTGTACCGGACAATCAGGCAATGGACTTGCGTGGTGTTAACTTCACATTCAATACGCCTTCTCCTGCGTCCTACTGGTATTTCTCAGGTGCTAATAATGATAGTACTGCTAATACGGAAGGTTTATGGGTGGATATTAACTTAGGAAGAAGTGCCAATGTGGCGCGTGAAGTTCCTAATATTGGGATAGGTTGGCGTCATACAGATATCGATTTTCAAGTAGATGGTTGGGGAATTCCTTTTCACTTCCGTGAGTTGCGTTTGAGCAATACACCTGCTGCTCCGCCAGAGCGTCAAATATACATCCAAACATGGAATGATTTTAGTACACAATTGATTTTCAAAGGAGTAGTAGATTTTGGCAATAATACAAAAGGCAATCCTAATAATGATGTCGGTACGGTTATTAGAGGCCCGCGTGCTGCTCCTGCTGATGCTGCATGGAGCAATATCAACCGTTTTGAGAAAGCAGTAATTATTGGTAACAACTCATTTATACCTTTTTGGGGTAATTTCCGGTTTGATGGGCCTGTAACAGTTGGTGACCTTTCTCGTGTGTGGTTCTCCAGACGTAACGGGGGAGAGCTCACTGCACCAGCAGGTAATCAATATCGTTTCAACAACGACTTAACACTTGGTAAAGCTTCTATTGCTTATTTCTATGCCCGTGTGGACTGGCCTGTGGCGGGTAAAACAATGCTTCTTGGCGAGGAGGCACTGGCTTATGTAGGTATTGTGCCTTCTACGATTATTTTCCCGATAGAATACGGCGATAATACTTGGCAGAATATCGTGTTGCAAAATCAGGCACGCTTAGTTTTGAACAACGGCAAAGGCGGCGGCGGAATAGTAGAGAATAACATTATTGCTAACCTAACTATGGGTGAATTTTCAACCGTAGAGCTCAATACGGCTGTTGATGCTAACCCGCCTGCAAGTACTCCCCGTACACGTATTACCGGAACTTTAACGACCAGTTTTCCGGGTGTTTGCTCAAGCTGGGCCTCGCTTTTTTCCATTGTTGATGGTCAGCAAGCTGATTTAATTCTTAATAATGCGCAAACTGTCAATGCTCTGACAGTAAAAGACGTAAACGTGGTAGAGAATGTCGCCGGTATTGACCTAACGGTGAATGCGGGAGCAGACGCAGGCAACAATTCAGGTGCCACCAGTCTGATATTTACCGGTGTGCGTTCGGGGCGAAATTTCTATTGGGTGGGTGGAACTAACAAAGACAAAACCAAAAACATCTTCCGAAAAATCGCCGATACGGACTACGATGGCATTCCGGACGACGACGGCGACAACGTGCTCTGGACAAATCCTGCTAACTGGTACACCGAGCCGGCGACCAATCCTGTGCTTACTTCTTTAACAGAAGCACAAATCATGCAAAATAACCAGTGTGTGCCTACAATTATTGACAATGTATATTTTCTGGACGATTCGTTCCGCGGCAGTATACAAAACACTAATTTCATTCGTCATCGCCGCCGCGTGATTGTGGATATTCCGCAAGCGCAAGCACGCGATTTTATCTGGAACCTGACCTCTGCAGCTGCTATGAATGCGCCCGGTAAGGTAGTTACAGCAGGCAACTTTGTTACGGGAACTGCCGCCACCGGTCCGGCAATTTTTACCAACGAGCAACAGCCCATTTTGCCTACAACGGAAATGCAAATTGCGGGCGACTTACGCTGGGCATCTCCCGGCGGACCGCTAAGCACCAATGCGGTGGCAAATCCTAATCTGACAACAATGGAAACCATCTTGCGCAATGACTTTATTAGTCGTTTCAGTTTCATTGGCTCAGGAATGCCCCACACCGGACCGGGAACCGGGCCTACCGTGCACAAGATAGAGTCTAACGGGCAGCGCTTTGCTGGCGAGGTAATGTTCGACAACCGCTATAGCACTTGGACACCCATAGACCCGATGGATTTGAACAGTCATCGGCATGCAACCTCTTATCCTACACCTCCTAGCACGGTAGCCGGCGGCGGTACGCCATGGTCGCGAGCAAGCATTATTATCAATCAGGGGGCTTTAGATATGGGCAGTACCGCTTACAAGCCAGGAAATCCTCGCAGAATTAATCTGGAAGGTGATTGGACAATCAGTGCTCTGTTTGACCATGCACACTTCGACGCATCTACTAGTGAAGTAGTATTTGACGGCTCGGTGAATGATGGAGCTGATGCCAATAATGCTAATATCATTATGAACGAAAATATTCGCGTTCCTGCACCGGTGCAGCCTGTTATACAGCCCGTGAATGACCCCAACGCTGCATACGACCCTACCCGTCGTCGTTTCTATGACTTAACCATTAATAAGCGCCAAAACGACTGGGACGTACGCGTATTAAACTCTCCTGTATCGGTATTGCACAACATTTATGTGAAACAAGGTCGCTTATGGGACAATGATGAAGGCGGTTCTGTTCCTATGCAGATTAAAGGCAAAATCAGCGGTACAGGTACTTTCCGCATGGATGGAGGTACTACGTTAAATCTGGGCAGCAGCACGTGGGCGGGGCTAACCAATCGTTACGGGGCACCTGTTTACAACTGGGGAACGGAATTCCCTGCGGCGGTCAATGGTTATCCGACCACCTTCCCGTTAGGTTACACAAAAGCCGACATTACATTGGCAGCTACCAGTAACGTGCGATACTGGCAAAATGGCCATCAAAATGTTTCTATTGTGCCCGATTACGGCAATATTGAATTTGGACTAAACAGCTATACAACACCTACCGGATTCAGTACCAACTGGTTGCGTTTGCGCAAGCGTCATCTGATACGGGAGAATGTTACAGGTAACGTAAACTATGCCGGTGGTAATCACTCGCCCGGTGCAGCATCTGTGCCTGTATTTACACCAACCAACGGCGGCACTCTTACTATACAAGGCAATTGGATACAAAACGGTGGTATTGATTTTCTTGATAACGGCAATCAGATTAACCTAACAGGTGCTAACCCTACGTTCACCGTAGGAGCGTGGGCAATCCTAACCTTAGGCTCTGGCTTAGACGCATTATCTCGGGATGCTTTAGACCGGACTGTGCCTTTGGTAAACCACGCCACTACTTTCCCTACGGGCACGCCAACACTTGTGCTTGATAACAACAGCATTGTGAATTACAACGCAGGGGCAGACCAAACAGTCAAAGGATTAAATGGCGGTGGAAATGCTGACTATGGACATTTGTTAATAGCCAACCGCGACCGCTCAACAGCGCCGCCGCCTTCATTGGTTAGCAAAACACTGGATGCACCGGCCAATGTACGTGGTCAGTTACGTATCTATCCGAATGCCCATTTAGTGGATAATGGCAATCAGATTACGATGACTGCCGCAGGCAGATTGCATATGTACCGCGTATTGCCCGCCCGAAATAATGGACATACAGCTACTGATACTATTGCTGCCGACCTCAACGGCTGGCGCGATTTGTATGACTTGCGTTCTATGCTCGTTACTGATGCAGTAGTTAATACACCTACATTGCATACGATGGTTGATAGCGAAAGCCGCATGAGTTTGGGCAACGCTACAACGGCTACAACTTTCCCCGCCAATGTTCTCAACAGCAATGTATTTTTACAGGGCCGTACAACCATTGTTTACAATGCAGGCGTACCGCAAAATATTCGCACCTTTACCGATGCTTCGGATACTACCCGCATTTATTCCAATTTGGTACTGGTAAATCCTTCTGCAAGTGCTACGGCGCCCATCAATAAAACTGCCGTACAAGAAGCAGGTTCGGGTGCTGCCGCACAGGCAGCTAATGTTGCCGGTGATGCAACCAGTAGCGCCACGCTTGGATTCCAATTGAAAGGCGATTTAATTATTGCACCTAATAATAGTTTTTGGGATAATGGTTATCAGGTGCGTGATGCAAAGAACGTAAATAATGAAGGCTTTTTCCGTATGCCTGTGTTGAAAGCCACCGCCGACGCAATTACTCCGACGGGAGGACGTACAACATTGATAGGTGGCAGTAACTCAACAGGTGCCAACGGAGTGAGCCGTATTATACTGGGTACTGCTAATATTGCCACGGCATTTCCTGTCAATTTCGGCGGTAATAATGATGTTGAAATCTATTTTGAAATCAGCCCCGCCGATGGTCTTTATGGTAATGTTGTTTATAACAGCGGTCGCCGCCAAACCATTAGAGCTCTTAATCAGACATCAGGTGGTAATGTACGCACTTATGCTAACCTAACACTGACCAATCCGAGCGATGTTCCCAACGGCCCTGTGCCAAAAAACTCAGCTGGTTCATTGCGTGTACGGGGCACTATTACCATTAACCCCAATAATAACTTACGGTTGATTAATGGGCATGTGATAACTCCAGTGGTGGCATCTGGAAGTGTACCACGGCTGCATATGTTTTCGTCAGTGGCTACAGCAACAAGTGGTGTAGCTATTCCTCATAATGACCAAAACATTGGCGGTTTAGGCGCGGTCGATGGGCCTGCCATTTTTACACTTGGTAACAGAGATAATGGGCTTGCAACTTTCCCCATATTCCCCGCCTACAATGCCACGCACTTATTTTTAGAGCAGGGCACTACTATTGCCTATAACTTTGGAAATAATTCAAGCACGGTTGCCACACCTTCCAACCAGAATATACAGGCACTGGGCAACACTACCGATGCACAGGCAACGTATGCCAACCTATGGTTAATTGCGCCGCAGACTGTCGCCAACCGTCCCAACGAAGTGGTTTCCAAAACCATAGTAGCAGGTACGGTAACAGGCGGCGGTGCTACGGGCTTCACCCAAAATCGGGTACGCGGTTCATTAGTGATAGCACCATTGGTCAATCTGGTAGATAATGGCATTCAAATCAACGGTACAGGCAGCACCGCACAGGATTTCCGTATGTTTGCTACCATAGCCTCAACTATCGCCTATATGAACACCGCAGCAGCTCACGGGCTTGCCTCCTTGCCTGCCAGCTATGCACCTACTGCTGTGTTTGAGTCTATTGCCTATGGCATGAGCAGTACCTTATATGGGGCAACCGGCGCACCCGCAGCAGCCTCCGACGGTGCATCGGCACTGACCTTAGGCAATGCAACCACGGCAACCCTGTTCCCAACCTTTACGGGTACAAACGGCTTTGTGGATGCAAATATCCAAATGGATACGGATACCTATGTGCGCTACAATGCAGGTGTTGCTCAAACCATTCGAGGATTGTTTGGTACAACCTTAGGCGCATTAAACAACTATGCCAACGTTGAACTGGTGAACCCTGCGGCAACGGGCACGGCGGTAAAAACTCTGAACGGCAATATGCGCATTCGCGGCAATCTGATGGTAGGTGGCAGAGTAGCCGGCAACCGATTCTTGACAACCATCAACTATGCTTCTTTCGGGCAGGCCAACGAACTTGCGACAGCTAACCACAATATCAACATTCAGGGCAACTGGATAGTATTCAGCACTGGCAACCGCAATACGCTGAACAGTACATTTGATTTTTCGGGAACAACCAATGCCGTCAATAACCTTTTCAATGCCGGCACAGGTACTGTAACTTTTGAAGGCGGCAATCGCGCGCAAATATTAGCTTCCGGCAGCGTAGTAAGCGGCACGGGTACAGGCTTTACGCAAACTGTTTCTAATCGGTTCTATAACATAATCATCAACAAAGGTACTGTAGGTTCAGTCAACGGTCGTACGGTTTATCTGCGCGAAGACCCCACGCTCATTGAGCAGAGCGTAACTTTTACCAACGGTTTCTTTTGGAGCAATGCCGATGGGACAGAAAACAACGGCACAGTGAACCGTCAGGACGATGACAACCAAATTACCTTTCTGAACAATCCCGGCGTCATACAGGTATTGGGGCCGGGCACTTTTGCAGGCGCGCAAGGGCCTCATAACAACAGCTATGTGGTAGGAGCAGTCCGCAAAATTGGTACGTCAGCTACAACAGCCAGTGTGGTAGGCGGTAACAATACCTTTGACTTTCCGATAGGTCATACCCCGTTTGTAACAGGCACGCTGCCCGATACATGGTTGGGACGTGGCTACTACTACGCTCCTTCGGGTGTGTTAGACCTGACCGCCAATCATGATTTTGTGGGGCGTTACTACGGCACCAATGCCAATTTGGCAGGAACAACCATTCCGGCAGGCATTCGTCCGCAGGACTTGACCAATGCGGGTGCAGGCAGCCACTACCCAACCAATGTAAAGCAGCCATCGCTCCGCTTTATCAATGAGAGCGAATTTTGGACAATTGATTACAGCAACAAAACAGGCCCTGCTACGCCATCAGGCCTTGCCTTTCGTGCCAAATTAAGTTGGGACAGCAGCCCGAACCGCACCGCAGTCAATACAAGTTTCTTATCTGCACCGCTGAAAGTGGCGCACTGGACCAACAAAGGTGGCGGCCTAATGTGGTACGATGAAGGTCGTTCAGCTGCTCTGGGCACAGAGGTGGACGGCAGAGGCGTGCAGGTGTCGCTATCCACTACCTACAACGGGCCTTTCAATAATGCCGACGATGCCATATCCATTCTGCCGATAGAATTAGTAAGCTTTAAAGCGCGTGCGATAGCATCGGAAGGCGACCTTGGACAAGTGGAAATTACTTGGCAGACGGCATGGGAGCGCGACAACGACTACTTTGAAGTAGAAAAGAGCCGCGACGGCGTAAACTTCCAAAGCATCGCCCGCGTATCGTCCAAAGGCAACAATGGCTTCAGCAACAGTATCCAAAACTACGTACACTACGACCAACAACCATGGTTGGGCAAAAACTATTACCGCTTAAAGCAGGTAGATTTTGACGGCACGACGACCTATTCAAAAATAGAGGTAGTCATTTTTGAGCGGAGCGCGCTTGCATCAACGGCAGGCAAAATGGAAGTTTACCCCAATCCGTTGGCAAGCAACAGACAAAGCCTGAAAGTGGTGCTTCCTGCTGGTGGTATAGGGGTAGGCTGGTTAGTGCTTTGGGATATGGCAGGCCGTGAGATATACCGCGAGCGGATAGAAGAAGGGCAGACTCAGTTGGAAATTATTCCCGAAGAAATACAGGGCAAACTGACTAACGGGGCATACATCATCCGTGCCATTGGCAGGGATAAGGCCTTTACTGCCAAAGTGGTAGTTGAATAAATCAATCTTTTTGCTTATGAACTCCTGTCTGGTTGCCAAGGCCGGACAGGAGTTTTGTTTTGCGAGCTTCAATAAATTTAATCTGCCAAACCGCACAAACCACTCGATTATGGTTTAATTTCGCCCAATTTTTGGGCTTGTATCAACAGCGCCTGTTTTTACTGCCCGAGAAAGTTCCTTTTCATCCATTTTTCCAAGTAAAAATCTGATTTGAGATGCCGAAAAATCAAGACATCAAATCCGTGCTCATTATCGGTAGTGGGCCTATTGTTATTGGACAGGCTTGTGAATTTGACTACTCCGGTTCACAGGCAGCGCGTTCTTTGCGCGAGGAAGGCATTGAAGTTACGCTGATTAACTCCAACCCGGCGACCATCATGACCGACCCTGTTACTGCCGACAATGTGTATTTGATGCCGTTAGAAAAAAAATCCATCATCAAAATTCTTGAAAAGCATAAAATTGATGCAGTGTTGCCCACAATGGGCGGACAAACTGCCCTCAATTTGGCCATTGAATGCGATAAGGCAGGTATCTGGAAAAAATACGGCGTGAAAATTATCGGCGTGGACATCAACGCCATCAATACCACCGAAGACCGCGAGCTTTTCCGCAAAAAAATGTTAGAACTTGGAGTGAACGTCTGCAAGGGTCGAACCGCAAAGTCATTTTTGGAAGGTAAGGAAATTGCACAGGAAATCGGCTTTCCGCTGGTGATTCGTCCGTCTTTTACATTGGGCGGCTCGGGGGGTGGTTTTGTAAATAGCCCCGAAGAATTTGACAAGGCGCTGCAACGCGGTTTGCAAACTTCGCCTGTTCATGAGGTGCTGGTAGAGCAAAGTATTCTTGGCTGGCGCGAGTATGAGTTGGAACTCCTGCGCGACAACAACCAAAACATTATCATCATTTGCTCTATCGAAAATTTCGACCCGATGGGCATCCACACGGGCGACTCCATCACCGTAGCCCCTGCCATGACCCTGCCCGATACGGTCTATCAGCAAATGCGCGACCTTGCCATCAAAATGATGAACGGCATTGGTCAGTTTGCCGGCGGCTGCAACGTTCAGTTTGCCGTGAACCCTGTGGACGACACCATTGTAGCCATTGAAATTAACCCGCGTGTAAGCCGCTCTTCAGCACTGGCTTCCAAAGCAACGGGCTATCCGATTGCCAAAATTGCTGCCAAACTTGCCATTGGCTACAATTTGGATGAGCTCATCAACCCCATTACTAAAACTACCTCTGCATACTTTGAACCTGCACTGGACTATGTCATCGTAAAAATCCCGCGCTGGAACTTTGACAAATTCCGCGGTGCCAATACCGAACTCGGCTTGCAGATGAAGTCCGTGGGCGAAGCCATGGGCATCGGCAGAAACTTTCAGGAAGCATTGCAAAAAGCCTGTCAGTCGTTGGAAATCCGCCGCAACGGGCTGGGAGCAGACGGCAAGGAGCTCACCGACCAAGCTGCTATCCTGAAAAGCCTTGAGCATCCGAGCTGGAATCGCCTGTTCCATATCTATGATGCTTTCAAAATGGGTATCGCCTTCAAGACAATCCAGAAACTGACCAAAATTGACCGCTGGTTCCTGAGCCAAATTGAAGAGTTGGTACTGCTGGAAAAAGAACTTCAGAAATATACGCTGGAAACCTTGCCGCGCCACCTTTTGCTCTCAGCCAAACAAAAAGGCTACTCCGACCGCCAGTTGGGGCATATTCTGAGATGTTTGGAAAGCGAAGTGCGGGCGCATCGCAAAGCACTGAATATCAACCGCGTATATAAGTGCGTGGATACTTGCGCCGCGGAGTTTGAAGCCAAAACTCCTTATTACTACAGCACTTTTGAAGAGGGTGAAAACGAATCGGTTGTTTCCGACCGCAAAAAAATCATTGTATTGGGTTCAGGGCCTAACCGCATTGGGCAGGGCATTGAGTTTGACTACTCCTGTGTGCACGGTGTACTGGCAGCCCGCGAAGAAGGCTACGAAACCATTATGATGAACTGCAACCCTGAAACGGTTTCCACAGACCCCGATATTTCCGACAAACTCTATTTTGAACCCGTTTTCTGGGAGCACCTCATTGACCTGATTGAGCATGAAAAACCCGAAGGCGTAATTGTACAGTTAGGCGGACAAACTGCGCTCAAATTAGCCGAAAAACTGCATCGCTACGGCATCAAAATCATCGGAACAGACTTTGAGAGCCTTGACTTGGCCGAAGACCGCGGCAAGTTTTCCGATTTGCTGAAAGCACACAAAATTCCTTACCCTGCCTACGGAGTGATTGAAGATGCCGACCAAGCCTCCGACCTTGCCAAAGAGTTGGGCTATCCGCTGTTGGTACGCCCCAGCTACGTATTGGGCGGACAGAGTATGAAAATCGTTATCAATGACCAAGAATTGGAGCAACACGTGGTTAATATTTTGAACCAAGACCCCGACAACCGCGTACTGCTTGACCACTTCTTGGACGGTGCGATTGAAGCCGAAGCCGATGCCATTTGCGACGGCGAAGACGTGTACATCATCGGTATCATGGAGCACATTGAGCCTGCGGGCATCCATTCGGGCGATTCCAACGCCGTGCTGCCGCCGTTCAACCTCGGCGACTTGGTGATGAAGCAAATCCGCGACCATACGCGCACCATTGCATTGGCACTGAAAACCGTCGGGCTGATTAATATTCAGTTTGCCATTAAAAACGACATTGTGTATGTGATAGAGGCCAACCCGCGTGCCAGCCGCACCGTGCCGTTCATCTGCAAAGCCTACCGCGAGCCTTACGTGAACTATGCAACCAAGGTGATGCTGGGAACGAAAAAAATCAAAGATTTTACGTTCAATCCGCATCGCGAAGGTTATGCCATCAAAATTCCGGTGTTTTCGTTCAACAAGTTTCCAAATGTAAACAAGGAGTTAGGCCCTGAAATGAAGTCCACAGGAGAGGCCATTTACTTCATTGAAGATTTGGATGACGATAAATTCCTCGAACTCTATGCGGAACGGAATTTGTATTTGAGCCGATAGATCATAAGTAAGCACCTGGTCAAATTAAAACTATCCTTGACATCTTGCCCCGTTAGGGGCTGCATATCGGTAGAAAAGCGATAATCCCTCCTCTTTTCCTGCCTCGTAGAGGCTGCATATTCATGTTCTTATGCCAATATGCAACGCCTAACGGCGTAGCGAGAAGAGGGGAGAATGCTTGCTGCTGCTACCGATATACAACACCTAAGGCGTAAATAATTTGGAACGTTTTAATTTGACCACCCGCTTACACGGGTTGAAATGTAAAAAATCAACGCAAATCTGCGTCATCTGCCCAAAAATCTGGTGTCCTGAAAAAGCCCATGTTCAATCCTGCCAAAAGCGCCCTTTTTCTCGACCGCGACGGTGTTATCAACTGCCGCATCGTGGGCGATTATGTCAAAACCACTGACGAGTTTGTCCTGCTGCCCGATGTGGCGGAGGTGCTTGCGCAATTGCGCCCGATGTTTGCCCGCGTTGTAGTCGTTACCAATCAGCAAGGGATTGGCAAAGGGCTGATGACCGAAGCGGATTTGGCAGCCATACATGACCTGATGTTGCAACAACTGCCAATGATAGACTGCGTGTATCATTGCCCGGCGTTGGCTGCCGACAATCACCCCGACCGCAAACCTGCCATAGGAATGGCGCTGCGCGCTGCACGCGATTTCCCCGAAATCTCTCTGGCCGATTCGTTGATGATAGGAGATACCGAAGGCGATATTCGTTTCGGTAAAAATGCGGGTATGCGCACTCTGTTGTTTGGCAACGAAAAACTGCCCACCGATTTACGCCCCGATTTCTTCGCTGCCGACTGGCAACAAGTGGCAGCATTGTTTGCAAATGCTCTGAAAAAATAGCATTTTACGCCATTATGTTACGTGAAGCCGTTTTTATTCAGCGAAATACCGCCCGATGGCAAAAATTTGAGCAAGAGTTGGATGTACGGTTGGGTGCGGGAAAAGCCGCGACCAATCCTGATGCACTTTCCGAAATGTTCATCCAACTGACCGACGATTTGGCGTATGCCCGCACGTTCTATCCCGAAAGCCGCACGACCGCCTATCTGAACCAAATGGCCGGTCGGGTACACCGCCTATTGTATCGCAACAAGCGCGAAGATGCGGGCAGAATTATCCGATTTTGGAAAACCGAGTTGCCGCTATTATTTCAGAGTGTCCACAAGCAATTGTTGTTGGCTGCCGTTTTTTTTGGGCTTGCCGTCGGTATTGGTGTTATTTCATCGGCACATGATGAAAATTTTTACCGACTGATTTTGGGCGATGCCTACGTAAACATGACACTGAACAACATCCAAAAGAATGACCCGATGGCTGTTTACAAAAGCATGGGGCGGGCTGATATGTTCATGGCGATAACTTTCAACAATGTGCGGGTATCGTTCTACGCATTTGCGGGTGGTCTGATGACCCCTGTCATGACCCTTTGGATATTGTTGCAAAACGGCATCATGTTGGGTGCTTTCCAATACTTTTTTTACGAAAGAGGGCTTTTTTTGACCTCTTTCTTAACAATTTGGATACACGGAACGCTTGAAATATCGGCAATCATTATTGCAGGAACGGCCGGTATTGTGATGGGGAGCAGTTTTCTGTTTCCCGGCACCTATCCGCGCCGCGAGGCTTTTAAAATAGGAGCAAAAAAAGGCTTGAAAATTATTGTGGGGCTGGTACCCGTTTTTATTGCGGCAGGCTTTCTGGAAAGCTACATCACCCGCTTAACCGAAATGCCGGATTGGTTCAAAGCAGCAATTATTTTGGCTTCTGCTGCATTTATTGCATGGTATTTTGTAATTTACCCCATACAATTAGTTAAAGAATTTGGCTACAACAGCGAAGAAGAGTATCAAGAAAGCAATATATGACCTACCCGACCGATAAAATAGAATTTCAGGCAGAGCGCGACTTTGGAAGCCGCCTCAATGTTGCCTTTGATTTTATTCGTCGCAACTTCGTACCACTGATAACTGCCATGTTAGTTATTTTAATGCCCTTGCTGGCTCTTGGCGGTGTGCTCGGACTGATTTTTTACCACTACCTGCAAGCCAATGATATTTCCGCTGATTCCGGCGAAAGCATCGGGATGGTCATTGTAGGGTTAAATGTTTTTGTTCTTTATCTGTTGGTGATAAGTTTTTTACCCGCAACAGTTGTTTATTCTTACATAAAACTCTATCGTGAACGACCTGAGTCGGTATTTACGGTGGAGCAAGTGCTGGGTGAACTGAAAAAGTACTGGTTGCGGCTACTGGGGGCTATGATACTGACCTACCTCATATTAGTGCCTGCTTTTGTACTCTTTCTTATTCCCGGTATTTACCTTGCCATACCAATGGCTTTGATTCCTTATATCATAGTAGCGGAGGACTTGTCATTCTTTGATGCAATGTCCCGTGCTTTCCAAATGGTGCGCAACAATTGGTGGGAAACCTTCGGAATTATCATTGTGGCTATCATCATTGGTTCGCTTTTCAGTTATGTGTTCCAATTGCCGTTTATAATTCTTGTAGGTGCATCGCCGTTTATTGCCAACTCTGGTGGTTTTATGACACTTGGTTTTTGGGGTATTCTATCGGCCTTAATTTACATGGCAGGAAATTTTATCGTACAGGCCATTTCATTGACCATTTATGCTGTTCATTATCATCATCTGGTAGAGATAAAAGAGGGCACAGGTATGATGACACGCATTGCCAATTGGGGCAACGCCACGGCTCGGCAGCGCACAGCCGACATTGACGACGAAGAAACTTTATGATGAGTCGCTATTGGTTTTACAAGCTGATAATCAGCGGAATATTACTTGCAATTTCCGCTGCGGGCAGTTATGCAAAGAAAAAGGATGATGACATTTGGAAACAATTGCCTGCTTCTCAACCCGCTTATTCTTCCGATAAAGTCAGTGCACCGATTGACCCGAAAAAGCAAGACAACAGCAAAATAGAGGTGCTGAAATTTGACACTGCCGCCATCAATAACTATCTGGCCGACAGCGAATTTCTTTATGACAGGCCTCAAATTACCTCTCAGAACATATTGTACCGTTTCAGGCTATGGTTGCGCAATTGGCTTAGAGATTTACTTGGCGATGGTAATGGGGAGTCATGGGCAGATAATTTGTTTTATGCGCTGGCAGTCATCATTATTGCCTTTGTCATAGCGCGCCTGATGGGGTTGCAACCACAATTATTCATACGCAAAAAAGGACAAGTGCCTCAGGAGTTTATTATCGGCGATGAAAATATCCATGCGATTGAGTTTGAAAAGGCTATTGTAAAAGCCGAAGCCAAGGGAGATTTCCGCTATGCCGTTCGCCTGCGCTATCTCCAATTGCTTAAAGCACTAGCCGACAGAGGTATGATTCGCTGGGAGCCACAAAAAACCAATATGCAATATGTAGCCGAGATGTTGCAAGTTCCCTTCAAGGACGATTTTGCGGCACTTACCCGTTCCTTTACCTATATTTGGTACGGCCACTTTGAGGTAACACCAACGGTTTATGACGGATTTAAGGAAAAACAACAGGCCATGCTTGCCGGTGCAGCCAAACAACAAACGGTTAAAGTATGAAAGGAAATACCCGATATATCATCATTGTGCCGGGAAGTTTCGCTTTGTTGTTGCTGATAGAGTATCTGACCCCCAAGCCGATTAATTGGAGTCAGACCTATCGGCGGGAAGATAAAATTCCTTACGGCAATTACATACTTTACAGAGAACTGCCCCGCCTTTTGCAGCAGCCTGTGGTTGAAAATACGCAGACTTTCTATGAACGCCAATTAGTAAACGACACAACTGCCGCCAATTATCTGCTTATACAAGACGACCTGAATATGGATTCACTGGACGTACAGGCATTGCTGAAATTGGTCTATGCGGGGAGTGATGTTTTCATTGCCGCCCGCTATGTAGATGCCAAACTGCGCGACAGCCTGCAATTAGAACTGTACGACAATTATTACTTAGACCATGAACCCTTACTCAAAGAATTGACCGATTCCGTAGGGCTGTTCATGGTAAATCCACAACTGAAATCCCCGACTCCCTATTTTTTGAAAAAAGGAAGTGCACCCTATCATTTTGCAAGCGCAAAATCCGCTACCATTTTGGGGTTGAATACCTACTGCGCACCGGTTTTTATTAAAGTGCCTTACGGCAAGGGTAACTTTTGGCTGCACAGCGTACCCCTGATGTTTACCAACTACTATATGTTGTACAGAGAACATCGGGACTATATTGCCGCAGCGTTTTCCTATTTACCCAAACGAAAAACGTTTTGGGATGAGTACTACAAATCGGGGCAAATTGAGAGTCGCTCTCCGGTGCGTTTTTTATTGAGTCAGCCGCCTTTGGCATGGGCATGGCGACTGCTATTGTTTACTTTATTTGTTTTTGCCGTTTTTGGCACTAAGCGCCGTCAAAAGGCTATTCCTATCATTCGTCCGCCCGCCAATACATCGCTGGAATTTGTCAAAGCTGTGGGGCGGTTGTATTTCTTCAATCCCAATCACAAGGCAATGGCTAAGCGCAAAATCCGATTCTTTATGGAACAGTTGCGCAACAGATACGGCATCGCAACGGCAGGTCATTTTCCTTTGCCGCCCAAGCGTGCCACATTTGACGACAACTGGCTGAACTACATAGCACGCAAGGCAGGCGTAGAGGAAGCCGTAGTGCGCCAATTATTTCAGCAAATTGCATGGATAGAGTCCACGCAATTGAAAGAAATTGCCGATAGCGACTTGCTGCAACTCAGCCGCCTAATGGAAGATTTTTACAAACATGCGGCACAATCCGTTAAAGCGTAGCCATGTATTGCATCATGGCATTGACCCATACCCGACTACCTTTTGCAGACAGATGCACACCGTCGGATACGAACATATCTTCCGAAAGCTCAAAAGCCACTTTGCGATAGATGAAAGGAACGGGCGAGCATCGTTCTTCCCGATGGATGGCAATTTCAAGCAAAAGCCGCTGATGGTCAAATAGTTGCCTCAACAGTTGCCTGTCCGGCGTATTGAAAATCGGGAAACGACCGACCAGGGCAGCATTGCCCGGATAATACGCGTGCTGTATGCTGAGGATGTTTGCAGCAAGGCACGCACCTGTTTGCGCCATTGCCGAACAGGTGTAAACTTGAAAATATCGTTTGCGCCCAAGCCGATTAGCAACAAGTCAAATCGGGTAGGGAGAACCTGCTCCCGAAAGTAAGAGATTGCCTCGCTCACTCTCAGGCCGTTTTTTCCGATAGATAGCCAATCTACCTGTAAATCAGGGTTTTGTGTAGCAAAAGATTGTGAAAAAACTCCTCCTGGTGTATTGGCATAAGACCCAATGCCCATGCCTACCACTGTAGATTCGCCAAAGGCCAGTAGTTTGAAAGGATGTTTGCCGTTGCCGAAACTGCCCTGCGGCTTGTCTTGCGGCAAGGGCAGGCGCACGATATTGGCACAAATGGCGTTGCCTTGCTGCATCAGTTTGGGAAAATGAGCGACTACTTTGCCCAGCAAAGCCATAGAGCACCAATTGAGAACCAAAGGACTCGGCAAGAGCATCAGCGCAACGATTTCATAGTTTTGGTATTCACAAAAAGCACGTCGCCGATGCCATCATAACCCATGAAAACAGCCCCTCCGCTGTGTTTAACCGCTTCGGAGCGTACACCGATAATAGTCAGGTCGGCGCGTTTGGACTTTTGGTTAATAATGGTTTTGGTATCCACGTTTTCTTTTTGCGGTATCAACTCTATGTTAGAAGGGGAAATGGGCAGCCTTCCGGAGTTAATTAACTCCATCAGGTTTTGTTTTTGTTCTACCAACTCATCTTCGGGGTAAATGGCAAAAATCTTGATGCTGGCATTGCTCCACTCAGGATGTCCCAGAATAATATAGCCAAGCAAAATCATCAGTGTGGCGTTTTCATAGTCGTTAGAAGTAATCCAAATGTCTATTTCGCTGTGATAGCCAAAGTTGCGGTCGGAACTGCCCAGCACGATAGCATCAAAGTCGGTGGCACGCACCAATTGGAAGTTGGCTGCGATGTTTTCCAAACCCTCGGGGTTAGCTTTGGAAAACTCAAACATGATAACGTTATTTTCTTTGCCCGAAATACCCGGCAACTGAATGACTTGCGAAATGGCCGAAGTTGCCGAAGGACTCACCAGCGTATCTATGTACACATTGCTGTGCGTAGCATCCGAAATTTGAATCAGCTGATTGTAGCATTCCTTAGATTGTCGGTGCGTTTCTTTGGACAAATACCCTTCAATCAGGTGGATATAAGTGCCGAACCCGTATTTGTAGGAAATCCAGCGCAGAAATTGGAAGCCCGATACGCGGTCAAAAGAGTGGGTTGAAATGCAGATAATGGAGGGTCGCCAGTGTTCTGCTTCGGGCTCTTTGCGTACTTTTTGCAGAAAAATTTGCAGTGTGCGACTCAATTGGAAGATAACCCCCTGAAAAATAGCCGATAAGCCCTGTTTGCGATGTTGATAGCGGCTTACCAGCAGGTAGGTGAAAATCATAAGCACCAGCACCAGCAGCGAAAATCGGAGATTGATGTTAATCATAACAATTATGCAGGACATCGCACCTGTCAGCGAAATATACCAGCGCGTGCGGAATACAGGCCGATAGGCAGGGTCGGCTGCAAAATGTTCCAGAAATGAAATGAGGCAGATAGAGCCGAATGTCAGGCAAAGCAATACCGACACTGCTTCCAGCATGTAGGGCATGTTGTCGTAAATCAGTGCTATCAGCACCAGCACGGCCGTTGCTTGAATGGCATGAATAGGCAGCGGGTTGTTCACATCGTCGCGATTCATACGCGAAAGCCATCTGTCCCATACCAGATTGGGCAATACGCGGTCGGCTGCGAGTGCCTGCAAGGTTCGGCTTGCCATCAGAAAAGAGCCTGCTGCCGACAGCAGACTTGCTACACCCAGCACGATGATGATTTCAACGCCGAAAGGCGTATTGTCTGCCATTACCAGTGGATTTTGCACCAATTCGTCCGGTGAGGCAATCATGTGCAGTTTGAAAATAAAAATGATGTAGGCAAAAAAACCTGCAACGACAGCACCAATGATACCGCGCGGCAGCGAATGACGCGGTTCGCGGAGTTTTTTGGAAAAGCTAAGCCCTGCAGTCATGCCGCCAAACATGGGAAAGCTAAGCGCAAGCACACCAAAGAAACTCAGCGGCTGCTCTATGTGTTGGGTCAAATCGCTGAGCAGCAACTCTTCGCGATGTGTGGGAGGACTGCCCAGAAAAAGCCCGTAGCCAAAAACCATTAGTGGTACTGCCAGATAGAGCAACTTAATCAGTATTTCCGAGCCAAAGCGCAGCAACAGCAAGGTTAGCAACAAGAAAGCGGGTATGCTTGCCACGCGGTAATCGTACACGTAGATGCTTAGCGGAGAAGCCAGCAGGTAGTCAAAAAAGGGCTGAAAGGCGCGCGAGAAAGCAATCAGATACAAGGCTGTCAAAATAGTTTGTGCCATGTAAAGTGTAACGCCAATAGGTACACCTATCGTAATGCCAAAGGAGCGCGAAATAATAAAATATTCGCCGCCGCCTTCTACCTTTTGGTTAGTGGCAATTTCCGAAAATGCCATTGCCGTAGGAATGGTAATGGCATGAGCCACCGTCACCATGCCAATGGCTGCTAACATGCCCAAGTTGCCGACCGCATAGCCGAGCCAAAGAATCATCAGTGCGCCCTGCAACGTACAGAGCGACAAAAAGAAAACCGGAAGAGAACCGAAACCGTGCTTTTGTTTGAGTAAACGAGTGTGGGAAACAGGCATAATGCGTGTTTATTTCATTTTGGTGCGCTTAATCAGATAAGCAAGCAAAACCTGGTCTATGGATTGGGCAATATCTGCCTCAATAAAGTCAATTTTATACTGTCCGCATTTGAGTTTCAGGTCTTGAAACTGCCGCGCAATCTGCTCTCTGTAATATTCCCGTATTTGCGAGGGTTGTAACTTAACCCGCTCTCCGCTTTCCAAATCAACAAAAACGTAAGGACGGTCGGCAAATTCAAATGCGTCTTCCGTTTTTTTGTCAATAGTATGGAACAGCAGCACCTCATGTCGGTTGTGTTTCAAATGTTGCAGCGCCGAGAACAACTCTTGCTGGTTTTCCGAATTTTCCAGCATATCGCTGAAAATGATAATCAATGAACGGCGATGTATTTTATCCGCTATTTGGTGAATAATTTTTGCTGTGTCCGTCTTTTTATTTGGAACAGGTTGGTCGAGCATTTGCTGCAAATGCAAAAAAACATTGTGAATGTGCGTAGGTGTGGACTTGATGGGGGTTTCCCATTCAATGGTATCGGAAAAAGCCGCTACTCCTACGGCATCGCGCTGGCGCTGGAGCATATAGGCAAGGCAGGCTGCTGCCACAATGCTGAATCGGATTTTGCCCCAATCCTTTTCGGGATAGTACATGGAAGAAGAATTATCTATCAGTATCTGACAACGCAGGTTGGTTTCTTCTTCGTAGCGCTTGGTATAAAGGCGGTCGGTTTTGGCAAATACTTTCCAGTCAATGTGCCGAGTCCCTTCGCCCGTATTGTAGAGGCGGTGTTCGGCAAACTCCACCGAAAAACCATGATAGGGCGATTTGTGCAGACCCGTAATAAAACCCTCTACCATTTGCTTGGCAAGCAGTTCTAAGTTGCCGTATTGTTTAACTATTCCTAAGTCTATGGGCATGAGTGTATGGTTAGAAACCGAACACTAAGGTACACAATCATTTGCAGATTAGCCCTGCTGCTTGTTATTTTCCAATAGGCTGCCCCTCAAAAATTTGGAGTCTATTCTCTCTAACTTTGCGGCAAAACTACCCAAACGATGACAGAACCTCAATATCACCTTTTTCCTGCGGAACGCTTGCGGGCATTCACCATTGAAACCTTTTTGTACTTTGGCGTGCCTTTAGCAGATGCCGAACTGGCCGCCGAGGTGCTGGCCGCTGCCGACTTACGCGGTATCGATTCGCATGGCGTAGCACGTCTACACACCTACTTTGATATGTTGCAATTGGGCAGAATCAATCCTAAACCCAACATCCGCATTGTGCGCGAGAAAATCTCTACCGCCACGGTGGATGGCGACAACGGGCTGGGCTTGGTAGTCGGCCCGAAAGCCAACGAAATTGCTATGGAAAAAGCCGAAAAAGCCGGCTCGGGCTGGGTGAGCGTTTGCAACACCAATCACTACGGCATTGCAGGATACTATGTGCTCGAAGCGCTCAAACGCGATATGATTGGCTGGTCTATGACTAACTCTACCAAACTTGTAGCGCCGCTGTGGGGGGCAGAGCGTATGTTGGGCACCAACCCGATTGCAATTGCATTCCCCGGCCTTGAAGAACCCCCCATCGTTATCGACCTTGCCACAAGTGCCGCCGCTTACGGTAAAATTGAAATTGCCAGACGTGCAGGCAAACCCGTTCCCGAAGGCTGGATTATTGATAATCAGGGGAATATGAGCACCAACCCCATGGATATGATTAACGGCGGTGCATTGCTGCCGCTTGGTTCAGACCGTGAGCACGGCGGCCACAAGGGGTATGCCCTCTCTGCAATGGTGGATATTTTATGCTGCGTGCTGAGCGGTGCAAACTGGGGGCCTTTTGCTCCGCCCTTTGCTCTGCGTCAGGAAATTCCCGCGCGGTCGGTTGGTAAAGGCATCGGCCACTTTTTCGGTGCCATGCAGATTGACGGATTTATGGATGTAACCGAATTCAAGCGTCAGATTGATGATTGGATTCGCACCTTCCGCGCTACTAAACCTGCTCCCGGTACAGGCGGCGTGCTTATCCCCGGAGACCCCGAGCGCGAAGCAGAAGCCATTCGAAGCAAAGAAGGTATTCCGCTCATTCAGGCAGTGGTAGATGACCTGCTGGATATTTCCCGACAAACAGGTATTCCGTTATGATAACTGTTTCAAAGTTCTTCTTTTGAGAGGCTGCAAATTAGTGCCGGCTGGTTTTCCCTTGTTTTTGCCTAACTTTGTTAAACATCAGCCCTTAGCCGCAGGTTTTATCTGCTGCCAAGGTTTTCTTTCACGAAAAACAGTATTCAGTAACACAAGCCATACACTTATGAACATAGGCGACCGCGTTCGTTTGCTGCACTACACGCAGGAAGGCATCATTACCAATTTTTTGCCCGACAATCTGGTAGAAATTGAGATAGAGGATGGTTTTAAAATTCCCGTGCTCAAACAAGAAGTAGTACTGATTGCCAAAGAAGAAAAAATTGTTTTCCGCGAAAGACGCAAAGAAGAACAAGTCAGTGCAACACCTGTTGTGTCGGCGGAAACGGGCTTCTTTCTGGCATTTTTGCCGATTAATGACAAGCAACTCAGTGTTTACCTGATTAACAATACCGACATTGACATACTCTTCAACTTTGGCGAAGTGCGCGACACCAACTACTACGGGCTGGCGGCAGGCCACTTGACCAAGCGCAGCAGCCAAAAAGTAACCGAAGCCAACTTAGATAAGTTTGACAAATGGTCGCCCTTGCTGGTGCAGGCAATTTTCTTCAAGGCAGGTTTTACGAGCCTCAAAGAGCCATTGATTCGCAAATTTACCTTTTCGGCAGCCACTTTCTTTAAAAGCAAAGGTAAAGCGCCGCTGTTAGACAAAGAGTGCCACCTGTTCCAAATAGACCAGAAAATTATCAGCGTCAATCCCGAGCAAATCAAGGAAAGCATTGCCGAGCGCCAGACAGCAACTGCACCGGCCAATGTGAGTGCACCTGCGGCCAAAAACATTGTTCCGGCAGGCCTTCCCAAGCAACCGCGCCGGATGGAAATAGACCTTCACATAGAACATCTCACCAAAGACTACGGCAAGATGAACGCCGCACAAATGCTTGAATTGCAGTTGAAAGCATTTGAAACCGCCTTAGATAGAGCTATTTTGGAAGCCTACGACGAAATTGTTTTCATTCACGGAGTCGGAAACGGCATATTGCGCAACCAAATTCACAGAAGGTTGAGCAAACACCCCAACATTGCCTATTACAAAGATGTTCGCAAAGAAAAATTCGGTTATGGCGCTACGCAAGCAAAAATTAAGTAGGCTCGGAAACATTTCAACCTCAGTTTCGTATAATGAAATCCGTTCCGACAAGACAAAAATAGACACCAATGGATGTGGCATTTGTCGGCGGTGAATAAACCAAGCAGCAAAACATGGAAAATTTTGAACAACAACTTATTAATGAAGAGCGCATCCGCAAGGCCTTTACCCAAAAAACTTGGAGCGAGATAAAGAGTGTAAATTCTTGGATGATTTTTAAAATCATGGCAGAATTTGTGGAAGGTCTGGAAAAGATGGCAAAAATAGGGCCTTGCGTCAGCATTTTCGGCTCAGCACGCACCAAACCCGAAAATCCGTATTATCAACTGGCCGAAGAAATTGCAGCCAAATTGGTGCGGAAAGGTTACGGTGTAATTACAGGCGGCGGGCCGGGTATTATGGAAGCAGCTAATAAAGGAGCACACTTCGCCGGTGGCACTTCCGTAGGCTTGAACATTGAACTGCCTTTTGAGCAGTCGCACAACCCATACATAGACCCCGACAAGGTCATCAACTTTGACTATTTCTTTGTCCGCAAAGTAATGTTTGTCAAATATTCGCAAGGCTTCATCGTAATGCCGGGTGGCTTGGGAACATTAGACGAACTGTTTGAAGCGTACACGCTGATTCAGACACACAAGATAGGCCGTTTCCCGATTGTACTGGTAGGCAAAAAATACTGGTCGGGTTTGTTAGAATGGATTAAAGAGGTTGTATTAGGTCAAGAGCGCAACATCAGCCCCGGTGACCTGAATCTGATTACGCTGGTAGATACGGCCGATGAAGCCGTGGCAGTGGTGGAAGAATTTTACTCCAAATACTTGTTATCGCCGAATTTCTAATTTGCTTATTTTCAGTTCCTTGGTGCATGGCTTGCACTAAGGATTTTTTATTTTGCAGGTAATTGTATGAAAAAGTTCCAAGGTTTCTTGCTCATCGTTTCGCTGCTGTTGCTTATAGGGCTGGCAACTTACGAACTTTCAAACTTAGGACGTTCATTTGGTTACCGTCGCACAGAAAAGGTTTTTAACGTACACGTACCTGATTTTTTTGAATATTGCGGGGAAAAAGTACCTCTCCATCGACGCGAAGTTCGCGAATATTTTGACCGTGAGCTGCACATCAACGCCTATTGGCACGCCAATAACGAACTGCTGATGCGTCGCGCCTCTAATTGGCTGCCCTTAATCAGCCAAATTTTGAAAGAAGAAAATCTGCCCGACGATTTGAAATACATTGCCGTAGTAGAAAGTTCGCTGACCAACTCCGTTTCTAACCTGGGAGCGGCAGGTTTTTGGCAATTGATGCCCGTAACGGCACAGGCAATGGGGTTAGAAGTCAATAATTTGGTAGATGAACGCTTAGACGTTGAAAAAAGCACCCGTGCTGCTTGTAAATATCTGAAACAGTTATATAAAGATTTGGGCAGTTGGATAAACGTATTGGCAGCTTATAACACCGGTGCAGGAGCTTTTATGAAAAGCATGAGCCGCCAGAAAAGCCGTAACTTTTACGACCTCGACCTCAACACCCAAACCACCCGCTTTGTCTATCGCACTATGGCGTTGAAAGAAATTATGGTAAATCCTGAAAAATATGAATTGAGTTACTATCCACCCAAATCCGTGCCCCTTTTTCAGATAGAAGAAGTTAAAGTGGATATTCCTGATTTGGTACAATTTGCCGCCTCAAAAGGTGTCAATTACCGTACTTTCCGCAACATGAACGAGTGGCTGGTTGGCGACCGCCTCGAGGTGGTCAAAGGCAAAACTTATCGGTTGAAAATTCCTGCGCCCGCTGCGGCAGGCACTGCCGGAAGCAATGAGGAAAAGACTGTTATGACAGGTAACGCGGGGAAATAGCTTCAGCATACGAAAAAAATCAACCATCTGTCCGCAAAGAGCCATGCCTAAAATACGCAAAAAATCTGACCTGCCCGAGAAGATATGCCAAACTTGTGGCAGACCTTTCAGTTGGCGTAAAAAATGGGAAAAATGCTGGGATGAGGTCAAATATTGCAGCGACCGTTGCAGGGTAGAGAAAAAGAAAAAATCTTTCTGAAAATCAATTATATTTGCTTATGCAAATATATAGATTTTGAAAATTTAACTAAAACCCTATTTTTGCTGAAATAACCTTTGTTTCAGCAAAAATTATGGATCAATTCTCGTACATAGCCAATGCTGATGTGTCTGTTATAGAGACATTGTATCAGTCATACAAATCAGACCGCAACTCGGTAGATGCTACATGGCAGCAGTTTTTTGATGGTTTTGAGTTTTCGTTGCGCTATGCCAATGCGCCCGTATTTCCCGATGTAAGCACGAACGGCAACAACAAGGCTGCAATTGCGGTTGTCGCAAGTGACAGCAATACCGACAAAGAACTGCGTGTCCGCAATTTGATTCAGGCATACCGCCAGCGTGGTCACCTAAAATCAAAAACCAACCCTGTGCGTCCGCGCCGCGACCGCCGCGCGCTGCTCGACCTGAAAGACTTTAAGTTGAGCGAGGCAGATTTAGACACCAAATTCATGGCAGGCCGAGCACTGGGTTTGGGCAGCGAGGCTACTTTACGAGAAATTATTGCCCGCTTGGAAAAAATTTATCTAGGCCCTATTGGCTTTGAGTTTACCTACATCCGCGAGCCGGAGACCTACGATTGGCTGAAACAAAAAATCGAACAGGACTACCCCCGCTATTCTCCTACCATTGAACACAAGAAGCGGATTCTTGCCAAGTTGAACGAAGCAGTTGTTTTTGAGAACTTCCTACACACCAAGTTTTTAGGGCAAAAGCGCTTTTCGTTGGAAGGCGGAGAATCAACCATTCCGGCATTAGATGCCATCATCAACAAAGCCGCCGACCTTGGCGTGGCAGAAGTTGTTATTGGCATGGCTCACAGAGGCCGCTTGAACGTACTGACTAACATTATCGGTAAAACCTACGAGCAGGTATTCACAGAGTTTGAAGGTAAAGTGCCCGAAGACATGATGAATACGATGGGAGACGGCGACGTAAAGTATCACTTGGGTTACAGCAGCGAAGTAACTACGCAATCAGGCCGCAAAGTACGCCTGCAACTGACCCCGAACCCTTCCCACTTAGAAGCGGTCAACCCTGTGGTAGAAGGTTTCTCACGTGCACTGATAGACCAGTATGGAAAAGATAATTCCAAAGTGCTCCCGATTCTGATTCATGGTGATGCGGCGGTTGCCGGCCAAGGGATTGTTTACGAAGTAGCCCAAATGTCACAATTGGCAGGCTATCATACGGGTGGCACCATCCACTTTGTTATTAACAATCAGGTGGGCTTTACTACCGACTTTGAAGATGCGCGTTCGAGCATCTATTGCACCGATGTTGCCAAAATGATTGACTGCCCTGTATTCCACGTCAATGGCGACAACCCCGAAGCCGTAGTATTTGCCGTAGAACTTGCTACCGAGTTCCGCCAAAAGTTCAGGCGCGATGTTTTTGTGGACATGGTTTGCTACCGTCGCCATGGGCACAATGAGTCCGACGAACCCAAATTCACTCAGCCTACACTTTACAATATCATTAGCAAGCACCCCAACCCGCGTGAAATCTATAATCAAATGCTCATTGAGCGCGGTTTTGTAGATGCCTCGCTGGCCGAGGCAATGGATAAAGAGTTCCGCAACTTGTTGCAAGAGCGCCTCAACGAGGTGAAGCAGCAGCCTTTGAGCTACACCATGCGCAAGTTTGAGCGCGAATGGGCAGCCATGCGCCCCTCTACTGCCGAAGACTTCTTGCAGTCTCCGAGAACTGCCATTTCCGAAGATGCCATTAATGCCATTGGCAAGGCATTGACGACTATTCCGGAGGGTTTCAAGCCGCTGAAGCAAATTGAAAAACTGTTGAAAGACCGCCAGAAAATGTTCTTTGAAGACAAAGAACTCAACTGGGCAAGTGCCGAATTGCTGGCATACGGTTCACTTTTGTTGGAAGGCAAGCCCGTTCGCATTTCAGGGCAGGACGTGAAGCGCGGCACTTTCTCGCACCGCCATGCTGTGCTGCACGATGCAGTTACCAGTCAGCCGTATTCATCATTGGACTACATGGAAGGCAGACAAGCCGATTTCCAGATTTACAACTCCCTGCTGTCAGAATATGGCGTATTGGGTTTTGAATTTGGTTACGCCATGTGCAACCCGCACGCATTGGTAGTTTGGGAAGCGCAGTTTGGCGACTTTGCCAACGGTGCACAAGTGATGATAGACCAGTTTATCAGCAGCACGGAAACCAAGTGGGGTCGTCAAAGCGGCGTTGTGCTGCTGCTGCCGCACGGCTACGAAGGCCAAGGGCCGGAACATTCCAGCGCACGCCCCGAGCGATTCCTGCAACTGAGTGCCGAGTACAACATGATTGTTGCTAACGTTACTACGCCTGCCAACTTCTTCCACCTGTTGCGTCGCCAATTGGCATGGTCGTTCCGCAAGCCGCTGGTAGTAATGTCGCCTAAGTCATTGCTGCGCCATCCGCGCGTGGTTTCTAAAATGGAAGAGTTTACTACAGGTAGTTTTCAAGAGGTTATCGGCGATGACTACGCCAAGCCAGACAGCAAAGTGAAAAAAGTAGTGCTTTGTACAGGCAAACTGTATTATGACTTGCTGGAATATCAACTGGAAAACAAATGCAAAGATGTAGCACTGGTTCGCATTGAGCAGTTGCATCCCTTCCCTGCCGTGCAGGTAGATGAGTTGCTCAAAAAGTATAAAAACGCCAAGTTGTTCTGGGCACAGGAAGAACCCGAGAACATGGGCTATTGGGCGTACCTCTTGCGCACATACTTCAAATATGACCATCAGGCCGAACTGATTGCACGCCGTCCGGCAGCATCGCCTGCAACGGGCTACTACAAAGTCCATAACGCCGAGCAGGAAAATCTGATAAAACGCGTTTTTGAATAATTTGCTAACCACTTGAAATACTACCTTTATGATGATAGACATTAAAGTGCCTGCTGTTGGCGAATCGGTAACGCAGGTAACGGTTGCTAACTGGATTAAGAAAGAAGGCGAGCAGGTAAAAACAGATGAGATTCTGTGCGAATTAGAGTCAGACAAAGCCACCTTTGAATTGCCCGCCGAGGCAGACGGCATTCTGCACATTGTTGCACCTACGGGAACAACCTTAAATATTGGCGACGTTGTCTGTCGCATTGCCACTACGGCAGAGGAAGCCACCGCCAGCAAAGCAGCAGATGCTTTGGCCGTAACAGTGCAGCAAATGGCACAAACAGGCAGCAAGCAGCAAGTTGTCGTGATGGATGTGCCGCAGTTGGGCGAGTCAATCACGGAAGTAACACTGTTGCAGTGGTTGAAACGCGATGGCGATTTCGTAAAGATGGACGAGCCTATTTGCGAAATCGAGTCGGATAAAGCTACTTTTGAAGTGGCCGCTAAGGCATCGGGTATCCTAAGAATTATAGCTTTGGACAAGAAAACGCTTGCCATTGGCGAGCCTATTTGCGAGATTGTGGTAACGGAAGGCGCAACTCAGCCTGTTACAGTTGCTGCCACTGCTCCGCAAATGCAAACAACAGTTGCCGCGAGTACATCTTCTTACGCCACAGGTCATGCCTCGCCGGCGGCTTCCAAAATTCTTGCAGAAAAAGGCATCAGCCCCGAAGAGGTGAAAGGCAGCGGCAAAGAAGGGCGCATTACCAAAGAAGATGCGATGAATGCGCAGAAAACGGTTCAATCTCAACCCGTAGTAACTGCTTCATCTCCTACCGTATCTGCACCGTCGGTGCAGCCCGCAGCCGAAGGCGAACGCCGTACTCGTCGCGAAAAGATGAGCTCTTTGCGCAAAACGGTTGCCCGCCGTTTGGTTTCTGTGAAAAACGAAACGGCCATGCTCACCACATTTAACGAGGTGAACATGAAGCCTATCATGGACTTGCGCGCTAAATACAAAGATTCCTTCAAAGAAAAACACGAAATCGGGCTTGGTTTCATGTCTTTCTTTGTGAAAGCGGTGTGCATTGCCCTGAAAGAATTCCCTGCGGTAAATGCCCAGATTGACGGTGATGAAATCATCTATCACGACTTTTGCGATATTTCCATTGCAGTTTCTGCCCCGAAAGGTCTGGTAGTACCTGTGGTGCGCAATGCCGAGAAGATGTCATTTGCCGAAATTGAAAAAGAAATTGTTCGTTTGGCAACTCGCGCACGCGAAAACAAACTGAGCATTCCGGAAATGACAGGCGGTACGTTTACCATTACCAACGGTGGTGTATTCGGGTCGTTGATGTCCACACCGATTATCAATGCGCCGCAGGTTGCCATTTTGGGTATGCACAACATTGTAGAGCGCCCTGTTGCCGAAAATGGTCAAGTTGTTATCCGTCCAATGATGTATATTGCGTTATCTTACGACCACCGTATCATTGACGGCCGCGAGTCGGTTAGCTTCTTGGTGCGTGTGAAACAGTTGCTGGAAGACCCTGCACGTATTTTGCTTGGAGTTTAGCAGTACATATATTTCTCAAACTTTCAATATCGAGCCCTAAGAAAATGTAGTGTTTCTTAGGGCTTTATTTTGTTAAACTATGAGGCATTACCTCCGTATTTTTGCATGGATATTGGTTGCGGGCGGTGTTTTTTTTCTTGCCCGGGCAGGCTATTACGTTTACGAATGGAACGAGCGCATTAAAATTTATGAAATTGCCCAAGGGGTTGTTGCAGAGCTTGTGCCCAATGCAGACAGTACACAGTTTTTTCCCGTCATCAGTTTTCGGGCAATGGATAACCAGAAACTGCAGATTCGTTCCCGCCGGCCGGATGCTTCCGTGCATGTGGGCGATTCGGTACAGGTGCTGTACGACATTGCCAACCCGGATGATATGCTGCCTGTACACCAGCACCCGATACAGCATAACAGCCAATGGGTGAGCTTTGCAGCCGTACTGTTAGCGGTAGGCTTAGCTGTTTTATTCCGACAATGGCAGCAACATAATCACAGGCAATTGTTGCAGGTATCGGGAAGAACGGTACTGGCTGCGTATGACACTACCGAAACTTTTACCATAGCCGGTTTGCACTTCTACCGTGCCAAACTGACCGCACAAATCAGCTATCCTCAGGAACAGACGCTGCACTTTACCAGTGAATGGTTCATGGCAGACCCTGCCCCCCATTGGGAGGGAAAAATGGTTAAAGTGCATATCAACGTCAGCCGCGAAAGCGATTATTGGGTGAATACCGAATGGTTGCCTCCGCACATATTGATATAATTTTTTATCAAAGAAATCGCAAAATATGACAAATACCATCTTTTTTACTTACAAAACTTCTTACATTTGTCAAGTAATAGATTAATAAAACCAATTTTGTCAATTCAATAGGAGGATAAAACTATGTCAATGCTCTCAAAATCTTTGATGAGGACTTTTCCCTCAACTGTTTCTGACCTTTTTAACATTGAAAAATTTTTCAGTGATGCGCTGCAAATGTGGAACATGCCAAGTACGATGCCCGCGGTAAACGTGCATGAGGATGAAACTAGTTTTCGCATGGAAGTAGCTTCTCCGGGTATGGAAAAGAGTGACTTTAAAATCAATGTAAGAGATAACGTACTGCTTATTTCCGCAGAAAAGAAAACAGAAAAGAAAGAGGAAGAAAAGAACTTTACCCGCCGTGAGTTTAATTATTCTTCTTTTCGCAGGTCATTTGTCTTGCCTGAAAACGTAGACCAAGACAACATCAAAGCTGAATACAACAACGGCATATTGCACCTGACTCTTCCTAAAATAAACAAAGAAACTATGCCGGAGGGCAAAAGTATTGATATTGCGTAGGTAGTAGCGACAATTGCACATAAAAGCACAAAAAAATCTGGTAGCATTATTTCTAATGCACCGGATTTTTTATTTAAACAACAGAGTTGATAAAAATTCGTTACCTTAGTAGGTAGTTAGTAGCATTATGCACGCTTACTTGGAACGATTGGTGATTTTGGCAATGGCTACGCTGATTTTAGCTGATAGCAATATTGTCATCAGTCGTAGAGCTTACACACATTATTGTAAGGGAGTAGAAGAAGTTTTTTATATACAATCTTCAACTTTTATTCCCTGTAATCTGTGGAACATCGTATTGAACAATAGTAATTTGCAAGAGTCGCTAACAAATGAATATTCTTCCTCAGAGGCTTCTACTAACTTTTTTTTGAACACGGTTCACTCTAACCTGATATATTTTTTTATCGAGTCAAATTATTGTTGCGTATTGAATATTTGCAGTTCTCCAGTATTGCAATCAGTTCCACTATTTCGCTTATATTGTGATTGGCGCTTATAAAAGATATTGATTTAGTATAATTTTTCTATAATTTGTCTAATTTCAATAAAATAATATTATTTTTTATTTATCAATGAAATCTTCTCATTCTTTCAATGAAGCGCACATATTACACGAGTTAAAGCACTTTTTACCCTCACAGGCTCCCTTAAAAGATTTTATACACCATAATACGCTTCATGCTTTTCAGCAGCAAAAGTTTCATCAAGCATTGCATTTGGCATCAGAAATATTTGGTTATCAGACCTATTTGCCATTAGAAGAATACCGTGCTTTGTACAAAGCCGGTAAAATCAGCGATACAATCATACAGCGTGTCATTATTGACCGCAAGGGAGTCAACCAACTGGTGCAGTGGTCAGACAAAATGCACCGGCAGCCCTTAGATATTACTTTCCATCAGCGCATCGGCAAGTTGCGCCGCTACTGGAAAGATTTGTATAACATCAATTTAGATAAAGAAGTTAATCCGCTGCTTTTTCGGATGTTGGCAGCTTACCTTGACCAAGGAATAGCCCTGCAAAAGTTTCCGATGAGCCGCCATGGTTTTCTGGCATCGCTTCGCCAACTGGAACGCAATAATTTCAGCAGTATTTTCCGCAAGCCTGCGGCGCGCAGGTTGTTACTCTCTACCGAATGTGCACTGCCCGATTTGCTGCAATTGGTTGTGGGCGACGAGCGCTACTATGCACAATATCTGTTTGACCAACAGTTTGCACATCCGGGGTGGTCGGGAATGGTAGTTGTATTGGAGGAACACCCCGATACATTGTTTGATAAGCGAAAAATTACTCTGCGCGAGTTGATTGCTTTTGAACTGTTGCTGGAAATAGATGTATTGGAATACAAATTGGGCAGCAATTGGAAACCGTTTGCCGAGGCGATACAGTTGCCGCAAGTTGATTTATTTGCCCCGCCCGTGCCCAATGAATACTTTGAAGTATGTGCACTTTGGCAGGAAGCGATGGAGTGGACCTATTACGACCAAGTGCTTCGCGGAATGCAACTTACGGCAGAGAACGGCTTGCATCATGCATCGGAGAGTAGTTTTCAGGCAATTTTTTGCATTGATGACCGCGAGTGTTCCATTCGCCGACACATAGAAAATCTCGCTCCGCGTTGCCAAACTTTTGGTACTGCCGGTTTTTTTTAATGTTGAATTTTTCTTTCAGCCTGCACACGGTGCATTTATCACCAAGTCTTGTCCTGCTCCTATGCACCCGCGCCACATCATTCGCGAGCGAGAGGCGCAAAAGCGCCATCGCAAAGATACTCATTTGAGCAAGCGGTCTCACGGTTTTCTTAGCGGGCTAATTGCCTCTGCAACGGTAGGCTTGTTGGCAGCAGGTAAGTTGGCACTCAGCATATTCAGACCAATGGAAACCTCTGTCATGGTTTCTTCTTTTAATCATATGGACAGGAACGGGGTGCTGGACATCTACTGTGCCAATGATGTACCAAATACCGAAGGCTATCAATTTGGGTTTACCATTCCCGAAATGGCCGACCGCATAGAGGGCTTGCTGCGCAGCATCGGTCTGATAACCGACTTTGCACCTTTGATATACATTATTGGGCACGGTGCGAGCAGTGTAAACAATACACATTATGCAGGTTATGACTGCGGTGCATGTAGCGGCAGGGCGGGTTCGGTTAATGCACGGGCAGCCGCTGCCATGGCGAACATGCCCGAGGTTCGTGCTCTGTTGGCAGCGCGCGGTATTCATATACCCAATACCACCCGTTTTGTCGGCGGATTGCACGATACTACTCGCGACCTTGCCGACTTTTTTGATGAATCAGCCCTGCCGGCTAATTTGCAAACTTTACATCAGGAGTATAAAGAACTGATTAACAAAGCATTGGATTTGAACGCCAAAGAACGTTCGCGTCGTTTTCTGCTAATTAACTCGGACAATGATGCCGAAAAAGTACACAAGCAGGTGCAGCGTCGGGCAATGTCTTTGTTTGAGCCCCGCCCCGAGTGGAATCATGCAACCAATGCCCTTTGTATTGTAGGTAGAAGGGCTTCCAATAAACACCTTTTTTTAGATAGGCGAGCCTTTTTAAACTCTTATGACTATTCAATTGACCCAGACGGTAAATATTTGTTGAATATGTTGAAAGCGGTGGTACCTGTTTGTGGCGGCATCAATCTGGAATACTATTTTTCGCGGGTTGATAACGAACGGCTAGGCGCAGGCAGTAAACTGCCTCATAACGTTGTCGGGCTGATTGGTGTTTCCAATGGCTTGGAAGGCGACTTGCGGACAGGGCTGCCGCGACAAATGATTAACATTCATCAGCCGATGCGCTTGATGGTGATTGTAGAGCAAGAGCCGGAAATCGTCATACGTGTGCTTCGGCAACATCCGCCAACCTATGAGTGGTTTGCAAACGAGTGGGTACATTTGGCTGTAATTCATCCGCAAACCAAGCAGATTTATCGCTTTGAAGATGAGGATTTAATTCCTTATCAGCCGCAGACGGTAGGGCTTGAGTTCAAGCAAAATCTTATGCCCGAATTTGAATCTATCAACGATAATTTACCTATTTATCTCATTCAGTAATCCGATGGAGACGAATTATTTTATTTTGAGTTTTGTACTTATTCCACTATCAACATTCATCATCAGCCTGTTCATTGCAGAGAGAAAAGAATTTACAATGGCTAATATTTCTTACTATGGTGTGCTTTTTCATTTGCTGACCGTTACCTTTTTTATTGGACTCTGGCTGTATAGGGGTGCGCCCTATGTTAATGTTAAAGAAATCACCATATATGATTCGTCTGACTATACTTTCCTGATAGACTTCTATTTTGACCATATTACGGCGTTTTATTTGTGGATAGGTAGTTTTATTTCGTTGCTGATTGTCCGCTATTGTAGCTATTATTTGCATATGGAGGATGGCTACAAGCGGTTTTTTAATACAGTTTTATTCTTTTTTACGGCGTATAATTTGACTATTCTGGCAGGAAATTTTGAAACGCTGTTTATTGGCTGGGAAATGTTGGGTATTTCATCGTTCTTGTTAATTTCTTTTTACAGAGAACGATATCTGCCCGTGCGCAATGCGTTGAAGGTGTTTTCCATTTATCGGATTGGGGATTTGGGGATTTTGCTGGCAGCATGGGCAAGCCATCATTTGTGGCATGAAAACATCACCTTCTTCAAGCTCAACGACTACCATTTGGTGCACGAACACCTGCTGACTCACAGCGGTATCGGTGTTTTTATCTCTGTTACTTTGCTGGTGGCTGCAGCTGCCAAATCGGCACAATTCCCGTTCTCTTCGTGGTTGCCGCGTGCAATGGAAGGCCCCACACCTTCCAGTGCTATTTTCTACGGGTCGCTTTCGGTGCATCTTGGCGTTTACCTCATGTTGCGCACGGAACATTTTTGGGAACATCAACCATTTGTGCGCCTGCTTATTGGCATGACAGGACTTGTAACGGCAGTGGTTGGCTACTTTGTTGCACGGGTGCAGTCCAATATTAAAACGCAGATAGCCTATGCTTCCGTTACCCAAATCGGGTTAATGTTTATAGAGTTGGCATTGGGTTGGAACACCCTCGTGCTGATTCACTTTGCAGGGAATGCATTTTTGCGTACCTATCAGTTGCTGGTGTCGCCTTCAATAGTCAGCTACCTGATTCGCGACCAGTTTTATCACTATGTGCCGCATCGTTTCCGTTTTTACAAAGGTATTTCGCATAAACTGCAAAATACTTTATACTTATTGTCGCTGAAAGAGTGGAATTTGGATAAACTGATTAATAATCTGTTGTTCAAACCCATTCGCAAGCTGGGGTATCAGTTAGATTTTCTCACGCCGAGCAATGTGTTGCTGTATGTAGTGCCTTCTTACCTGTTGGCGTTGTTGTTCCTTTGGCAGCGCGAGTGGATTCCCGACTTGTTGCGCTCTTCTATTCCGGCATTGGCTGCATTCGTGGGGCTATTGATGGTTTTTAAGGCGTTCTCCGAGCGAAAATATCCGCGGCTGGCATGGGGGCTAGTAGTGCTTAACCATTTTTGGACAGCGCTGGCGGTTTCTTTCAACGAAGCTTTTGATATTATGCACACTGCATTTTACCTCAGCGGAGTGGTTTTATCGGGGCTGATTGGGCTGGTTTGTTTGCAAATACTGAAATGGCAAGAACCGGATTATTTTGATTTGGAGGACTACTACGGGCATGTGTATGAATACAAAACGCTCGGTTTCGTGTTTTTCCTTGCTACGCTGGGTATGATGGGCTTCCCGATTACGCTCACATTCATCGGCGAGGACTTGTTGCTTAGCCATGTACATGAAGACCAGTATTTTCTCGCGTTTTTTATTGCACTTGGTTTTGTAGTAGGTTGCGTAGCGCTGCTGCGGTTGTATGCGCGCCTGTTTATGGGCATACATGCGAAGCGTTACCATGCCACACCGCTTAGGAGCGCCTGACAGCAATTTCCAATTATCAACTCAACTAAACATCTTCAACTATGAACAATGCACATTTTCATTTGGTGGTCAATCACCTGCCCATTATTTTCCCGATGGCAGGTATTATTGCCCTTTTGGTGGGATTTTTTACACAATCGGAGGCTGTCAAGCGGACAGCCTATTTGTTTTTTATCATTGGTGCAATAAGTGCGGGAGTAGCTATGGCAAGTGGCGAAGGAGCAGAAGAAGTAGTGGAAAAAATCGGCGGCATATCTGAAAATTTTATTCATAGGCATGAAGAGGCAGCAGAATTGTTTGCAATTTTGTCTTATATCTTAGGTGGGTTATCTTTGGCAAGCCTTTGGGCGAGTTGGAAGCAAAAACCTTATGCCACTGCTGCAGCCGTTGTTGTGCTAATTTTTGCCGTTGTTGTGCTGTTTTTTGCCAAGCAAACAGGTACTACCGGCGGTGAAATCAGGCATACCGAAATCCGCAATGCCAGCAATGCACTTGAAAACAACGGCAGTCCTTCCGAAAAAGAACACGATGATTAACAGAAGCAAATTGCTAAACTACAAACTCTTCCACAATTTTGAACTGATTGCGTCGGCGGTCATCTGACCATGTGTAGAGTGCCACGCTGTCAATCAGTGCTTCAAAGCCAACAGGCGGAAGATTGTTTGCCCACCGAATGCCTTGTTCTGCCCCTTGTCTGCCCCATTTGCGCTGCGGCCTGCCGATTGTCAGATGAGGTAGAGGCGACCGATTGTCGGGCGGTGCTCCTCCTGCCTGCAACAAGGTATTGCGCCAGCCTTCTATAATAGTTGCTACTTGCCGATGGCCTTTGTTTAACTTGTAAGAAAAAGCACTTGCGTGTTTAGCCGAAGGCAGCGGAATAAGATTTGCCAATGAGATTTGAAAAGGCTCAAAATCAATTTTTTGCATAATTTTCAGCACTTCGGCGACAAGCTCTTTGGGCATTGTACCCATAAAGGCAATAGTCAGGTGTGTATCTTGTGGAGCAAACAGTCGCACTGCGGGCGGGGCAGTGGCAGCCAACTTTTCAAGCAGGGTTTCCGTGCCGCGCACAGGCAAGGCTACAAACCAATTGGGAGTCATCAGATTTTTTGGAGGCGTATTTATTGGGCTGTTAAAATTAAGCATTTATGCGGAGTAATGCTTATTACGATTTTTACCTGTAATTTTGAGAGCCTCTTCCGGAAGCGCAACTATCAACCATACAAGCACTTTTCTGTTACGCTTTTTTGCGTGAAACGTTTTTTTACTCATTGATTCGGATTGTAATGAAAAAATTATTTACTACCCTCTGGCTTGTTTCTTGCTGGTGCTTAGTTGCTTGTGCGCAGGAGTTCCTCTCTCTTTCCGATGCAATTACCTGCGCACTGAATCAAAACTTCGGTATTCGGATTCAGAACCAAAATGTGGCTGTTGCACAGCTCAATAACACACAAGGTCAGGCAGGGCGCTACCCTAACATTTCCCTCAGCCTGAACCAGAGCAATGTTTTCAATAATATAGTAAACCCGGCGTCCTTCATTCAGGGCGATATCCGCAACTTCAGCATTCAGCCTACTGCCAACGTAAACTGGGTAATTTTTGATGGTTTTCGCGTGAATTTGACCAAACAGCGCTTAGAAGAGTTGGAAAGATTGTCGCAAGGCAATGCGCGGGTGGTGGTAGAAAATACCATTCAGGCGGTCATTGTGGCCTATTATGATGCCGTTCGTCTGCGCGAGCGCATCAAAATTTCTGAAAAAGTACTGAAAACCTCGCGCGAAATTTACGAGTACAGCCTTTTGAAGCAAGAGCTTGGCAAAGCAGTTATCACAGAAGTATTGCTGGAAAAAAACAACTACTTAGCCGACAGCAGCGCGTTGCTTACTCAGCAGGTACAGTTCAAAAATGCGATTCGCAACCTGAATGTACTAATGGCCGTGCCTGAAATTAATAAACAGTATTCGCTGACCGATTCGCTGCTGTTTGAAGATATAGACTACAGCTATGAGGCGCTGAAAGACAAGATGTTGGCCTCTAACAGCAATTTGGAGGCGCAATTGCACAATCAGGAACTGCTGCACAACAGTGTAGGGCTTGCCAAAGCCGAACTGTTGCCCAATTTGAGCCTCTTCGCCGGTTTTACCTACAACCGCAACCGTCAGAATCTGGAATCGGCAAAGTTTATTGACGGCAGGCCGCGCCCCAGCAATACGGCTTCTACACGCACGCTGAATGGAGGTATTGCATTCAGCGTGCCTATTTTTAATGGCGGACAACTGCGCCGCGCCGTAGCGACGGCGCAAATGCAAGAACAGGCCGGGCAATTTGCTTTTGACAACCTGAAATTGAGCTTAGAGCGTGACCTTGCCGATGCTTACGATTTGTACAACTTGCGCCGCCAACAAGTAAAAATTGCACGCGAGAACAAGATTGCCGCTGAAACCAATTTGAACCTTTCGGCCGAGCGCTACCGAACCGGCAGTATCAATGCTTTTGAGTATCGCATTTTACAAAATACTTTTGCAGACATTGCCTTTGGCGAAGTACAGGCAATTTTTAACTTGCTGGAAGCCAAAACGCTGCTGATGCGTTTAACAGGAACTATTTTGACGGAAAAACAATGAATATCGAAGAAATTTTCGGTTATATCTGCTTTGTAGGGTTCGGTATCTTTTATGGGCTAAAAACAGACGATGTGTCTTTCGTAAAAGCACTGTTGATAGGCTTGGCGGGTAATTTGATGGCCATTACTGTCTTCGGCTGCATTCTTACCCCCATTTGGCTGATTATGATGCCTTTTGGTATTGAAGTCGGTGTGCCCCACTTTGGCAGGGCACTGCTTGGGTTCTGTGCTGCCGAAATGGCGTCTTTTGTTATATTCTATTGGATAACGCGCTTGCTGCGTCCTATTTTGCGCAAAACTGCCTGATTGTGCCCAAAGTATTAGTCATTCGTTTTTCCGCCATCGGCGATATTGTATGGGCAAGTCCTGTAGTGCGCTGTCTCAAACAGCAATTGCCCGATTGCGAGTTGCATATGTGTACCAAAAGCAACTATGCAGAAATGTGGGAGGCCAATCCTTATGTGGACAAAATCCACCCGTTTCATGACAGTTTGGGCAAACTGATTGATGAGTTGCGGCAAGAAAATTTTGATTATATAATTGATTTGCATAAAAATCTGCGCAGCACTCGCATTCGTTGGGCATTGCGGAAGAAAAGTTTTACTTATGATAAACTCACTTGGCAGCGTTTCCTGCTGACACGGTTTCAGATAGACCGTTTCCCCCGAAAACCCGATGGCGAACCGCTGCACATAGTTGAGCGCTACATGAAAGCTGTTGAGCCGCTTGGCATACATAACGACGGCAAAGGTTTAGACTATTTTATAGCACCTGAATATCAGGTTGATTTACAACAGGATGTACCGGAGTTAAATCATATGCCCTTCTGTGCTTATGTGATAGGAGGAAGCGAACCAACCAAAAAACTGCCGCTGCACAAAATGGTTGAACTTTGTCGGAAGTTGCCCTATCGGCAAATTGTATTAATCGGTGGCAAAGAAGATGCAAGCGCTGCCGAGCAACTGCTTGACAAATTTCTGCAATCCGATAAAAAAATTATCAACCTTTGCGGCAAAATGAACATCAGCCGTTCGGCTTCCGTAGTAGCGCAGGCAGCAATGGTCATCGGTCATGATACCGGACTGACGCACATTGCCGCTGCATTCCACCCGACGGTTTATTCCATTTGGGGCACAACAACGCCCATAGGATTCAAGCCTTATTGTGCCAACTCGGTTGTGTTAGAAAACAACAACTTAAACTGTCGCCCTTGCTCCAAATCAGGAGCAAAGAGTTGCCCCCAAAAGCACTTTAAGTGCATGAATGAACTGCCTATTCCCACAGAATTTCCCATAATTCATCGCCAATAAGCACCGTTGTACGAACGGCATCCTTTTGTTTTCTAATCAGAAAGCCGTTTTTGTTGCCTGATGGTACTTCTTGTGCAACAACTTTGGTTTCATTGCTTTTATGGAAAACGGCGGTGAGTTCATCGTTTTTTGCCTGTTTTGCAATCAGGTAGCTTTCTTTGGCTTTAACGATTTGATGTGTTTTATCTACAGCTTCGCCCTGTAAAATTTTGAGAGCATGTGCTGCATTGGGAATGCCGTATCCGATAAAATTATTTCCTAACGGGTACAAATTTCCGCTTTGTTCAATAGCTTTGATAATTTCTTTGGCCGATTTGTCAGGAGTAGCTTGAATCAGGCAGGCAGCAAAGCCTGTAATCATAGGCGCAGAAAAGGAAGTGCCCGCCGAAACTTGCGGCACACAAGATACATTGGGTTTCAGGTAGGGCAGGAAATCAGGACCTATGCTGCTATAAAAAGTTTTGATGCCGTTGGGGGTTGTTGCACCCACTGAGAGTACGCCTTGTACGTCTGCCGGTGCAGAAACTACTTTCCAGTTAGGAGTGCTGCCTTCATTGCCTGCCGCAACCACAAGCAACAGGCCTTTTTCTTCGGTGGCAATGTGTGCAGCGCGGCTGATGACCGTTGTTTTACCGTCCATTTGCTCGGGGCTGTAGTTTTCGTTCGGATTGTCAAACCCTTGTGCATAGCCAAGCGATGTATTGATGATGCGCACTCCGAGGCTGTCCATCCACTCCATAGAGGCAATCCAGTAGTCCTCTTCGGCGCGAAATTCGCGGTCGCCGTGGTCGGTGCGGGCAAGGTAGAATTTGGCTTCCGTTGCCAGCCCGTATTGTTTTTTATCGGGAGAAAGTCCGGCAATCATCTGCAAAACCGTAGTGCCATGGTCGTCCGACGATGTTTCGCTGACATTGAAAAAATCGGTGCGGCGTCGGGGCGAAACCATGTCGCGAATGCCCAAAATGCGATTTTGCTCAAAAAGATATCTCAAAAACTCATTGGAAGAAGCACCATAAAACCCTGCATCAATCACACCAATCAGTACATCTTTAGCTGTCAGTTGGCGGTCTATGAGTATGGCGGCATTCATTTGCTTAACTGCCAAGCCAAACTCTTTCCGAGTGTTTTTGTGGGCGGTTGGTTTTCGTGCTGCTACAAGCGGCTGCCCGAGAGGCATAACCTGCGCAACAAAGGGCAAAGCGCCGATGCGTGCTATCGTTGCCTCGTCAGCATGGCAACTTGCAGCATTGAGCCATTTGGAGGCTACCTCCACCGATGCTCCGGCTGCCGCAAGTGCCTGTAAATAGTCAGAAGAAACGGCTACATCTGTCCATTGCCAGCGGCTGATAGCCAGCAGGTCGCGTTTTTGAATGGCGGCAGGGCTGAGTGCCTTTTCAGGCTCATGTACCGCAGCCAGCGGCTTATCCTTGAAATAAACCCAGTATTTATTGTTTTGGGCATCGGCCGATTGTATAAGCCACGAAAGCGCCAGAAGAGCGAGCAATGGTTTGAACATAGACATTATCCGAAAAACAGTTTGTTGAAAGATAACTTACACTGTTCAAAAAACGTGCAATGCTACGCTACGTAGCCTAACTTCTCCAGTTTGTTTTTTTGGTTGCGCCAGTCGGGAACTACTTTAACGTGCTGCTCGAGAAATACTTTTTTGCGGAAAAACTGCTCCATATCGGTGCGTGCCTGTGTGCCTACTTTTTTGAGCATACTGCCGGCTTTGCCAATGATAATGCCCTTTTGCGACTCGCGTTCTACATAAATTTCCGCACTGATGCGAATAATATCATCCGATGCTTTAAATGAAATAATGCCTACATCGCAACAGTAGGGGATTTCTTGGGAGTAGTTCAAAAATATTTTTTCGCGGATGATTTCAGCTGCAAAAAAGCGTTCCGATTTATCGGTGAGTTCGTCTTTGTCAAAATAGGGGGGATGCTCGGGCAGGCGCTCCATGATAGCCGCAAAAAAGCGTTCCAAATTGAACTTTTCCAGTGCCGAAACAGGAATAATTTCGGCTTTGGGGAGTTTTTCCTGCCAATATTGCATTTTGGTAATAATATCGTCCTGCTTGCAGAGGTCTATTTTATTGATGACTACCAGCAAAGGTATTTCCAGATATATCAGCCGCGTCAGTAGCGGATGGTCGTCTAATGTATCGGTAAGGTCGGTTACAAAAACTACAATATCGGCATCTTCCAGCGCAGTTTGCACATACTGCATCATTATCTTGTGCAACTCGTAGGCAGGTGTCAGAATACCCGGAGTGTCTGAGTAGATAACTTGGAAGTCCTCTCCGCTGATAATACCCATGATGCGCTGGCGCGTGGTTTGGGCTTTAGAGGAGATGATGGATAACTGTTCGCCCACCATAGCGTTCATCAGGGTTGATTTGCCCACATTGGGTTTCCCGATGAGATTAACAAAACCTGCTTTATGAGTCATAGCACAAAAGTAGTTTTTTTAGCGAATGAAGGAGTTTTTAATTTTTTTGGAGCTGGGTATTGGATGTTATTTTTTATTATTCTAACTTTGTGCCACAAAAATCGCGAGGTGGAGCAGTTGGTAGCTCGTCGGGCTCATAACCCGAAGGTCGTAGGTTCGAGTCCTGCCCTCGCTACAAAGTGTATTTTGCTTAAAACCCTTTCAATGCTCATTGGAAGGGTTTTCGTTATTTATCAGGCGGTTTTCAGTATGGCATTTGCTTGCGGTGAGTGTTTGAGCAGACAAACAGGATACACCGCCATTTTATAATAAGCCTGAAAATGCAGAATTTGTTTGAGGAAATATTTTGCCTAAGTAATTAAAAATCAAATAATTAAGCCTAACAGATTTTTTAATCCGTCAGACTTAGTTCATAGAAATCAGCAGAAAACCGCGCCATTTGCAGCCCATCGGCTGATTTACACTTCTCTGTGTACTTGGCTCATTGCACGGTTGATGCGAATGATGCCAAATTTTTCCAGAATCACCATGATAACATAAGTCATGTCAATTTCATGCCAGCGCACACCGCCAAAGTTGGGTCTGCCCCCGAATCTATGGTGATTGTTGTGGTAGGCTTCGCCCATCATCAGCCAGTCAAAATGGAACAAGTTTTTGGAAGTATCGCTCACTTTAAAATTAGTGTAGCCGTATTTATGTGCAAACCAATTGATAATCATGCCGTGAATGGGTGCCATCAGCCATACCACAGGCAAAAAAATCCATTGCCACCACGCTGTTGCAAAAAAGTAAAAGAAAGCGGCATAGGCAAGCCCCCACGCAACGCGTGAGAACCACGAACTGGCAAATAGGTCAAATGACTGCCACTGCGGTACATTTTTCAAGAATCGCTCATCTACTTGTACCCGCTTTTTCAGAATATCTGTATAGCGGTTTTTGGTGCGCCACATCATCAGAATCGGGTTGTGGTCATGCTTGGGCGAGTGGGGGTCTTTTTCGGTATCTGCAAAAGCATGATGCATGCGGTGCATCACGCCGTATGCGTAAGCACTCAGATAATTAGAACCTTGTGTAAGCCACGTAAGCACAAAACAGATTCTTTCAGTCAGTTTGGACATACTGAAACTCCGGTGGGCAGCATAGCGATGAAGAAAAAAACTTTGAAAAAAAAGTCCTGAATACCACAGGACAACAATGAAGATAAGTACTGTCATTTTTTGTGTATGTATATAAAGTAATAAGACGTTAAATCTTTGCAAAAGATTCCTAATTTTCCTTAATTTCCGATTCGGTGGTTGTACTTTTTGTTGTCGCTTTGCGCGAAAGTTCTATAAATAATCCAATTTGCAGGAAATCAACACCTGTTTCATCATTGATGCGATAGTCAAACTGGTGCAAATAGCCGACTTGCAGCGAAACCTGTGGCGAAAACCGACGATTGAGCGTAAAAGCCAGTCGGTTGCGCTCAAAATAGGGCTCGCGGTTAGTGAAAAACAATTCGTTGGTAACACTGAATAAATATAGCGGATAGCCTTTCTTATCATCCCCGAAAGGGTAGGCTGCCCCCAAACGATAGCGGAAACGATTGCGGTAGCTATTGGCAGAAAAACGCATTTCCATTCGGTAGCGCTGCTCTATTTTTAAATTGCCGATGTATTGTGTTAGCGAAAGATGCGGCCACAGGCGAATTTCGCTGTTATTCTTCGGGCGCACAAAATCTCCTCCTTCGCGGTAGGTGTCATATTGCCCCCCGCCCATACCTGCATATACATTGGGGTAAACTTTACAGGTAAAACCGCCTTTGTATTCGTGATAGTGGAAATGGTCGTAGAAACGCAGTGAGCGCAACTGTGCCTCAGCAAAAAAGCTCAACTGCGGCGTGTAGGCATAGCGAATGTTGATTGTATTCCAACTGCCCAGTGTTTCGTTCTGTCCTTTTGCTTGTAGGGCAAGGCTGCATAAACACACGGCAATCAACCCGATGTTTATCATGTAATTATCTTTTGCCGTTCTATCTGTCAAAACGGCGACGAATATAGCAATAGCGTAAGTGAGCTATTCAAGCTAAGCCTAAAATTTTGATGTTAATTGAAAAAAATCGAAAGCCTCTGCATGTCAATAGCTGGCATGTGAGGCTTCCAATCAGTTTACTTCGTTCATAAGCACTTGCTAATGGTTCAAAGCTGCATGAATTTGTTCTTTGAAGTACGCTATGAAACCATCAATCGGCATCCTTCCCAAGTCGCCTTCGCCCTTTTTGCGGACAGCTACGGCGCGTTCCTGCTGCTCTTTTTCGCCTACAATCAGCATAAAGGGTACTTTTTTAACCTCTGCATCGCGGATTTTACGTCCGATTTTTTCATCGCGTTCGTCCAAATATCCGGCGATGTCATTTTCCTGCAACAGATTAAATAATTGCTGTGCATAGTCCTGATACTTTTCTGAAATTGGCAATACTGCCACTTGGTCAGGCGACAGCCACAGCGGGAAATTGCCGGCGCAGTGTTCGGTGAGTACGGCCACAAAACGCTCCATAGAGCCAAAAGGCGCGCGGTGAATCATTACCGGCCTGTGCCGCTGATTATCAGCCCCGATATACTCCAACTCAAAGCGATTCGGCAGGTTGTAGTCCACCTGAATGGTGCCCAGTTGCCACTTGCGCCCCAGTGCATCTTTCACCATGAAATCCAATTTAGGGCCGTAGAATGCAGCTTCGCCATATTCCACTACGGTTTTCATGCCTTTTTCCCGTGTGGCCTCAATAATGGCACTTTCTGCTTTTTCCCACAGTTCATCATCGCCTATGTACTTGCTGCGGTCTTGTTGGTCGCGGAGCGATACTTGGGCGATGTACTCCTCAAATCCTAATGTCGAAAACACATAGAGTACAAGGTCAATTACCTTTTTGAACTCCTCTTTTACTTGGTCGGGGCGGCAGAAAATATGCGCATCGTCTTGCGTAAATCCGCGCACACGGGTCAGACCATGCAACTCACCACTTTGCTCGTAGCGGTAAACCGTACCAAACTCTGCCAAACGCAGTGGCAAATCGCGGTAGGAACGCGGTTTGGCTTTATAAATTTCGCAATGATGCGGGCAGTTCATCGGTTTGAGCAGGAACTCCTCGTCTTCATCGGGCGTATAGATGGGTTGGAAAGAATCCTTGCCGTATTTGGCATAGTGTCCGGAAGTTACATAAAGTTGCTTGCTGCCGATGTGTGGCGTAACCACCTGCTGATACCCCGATTTAACTTGTGCTTTTTTCAGGAACTGTTCCAAGCGGTCGCGGAGGATAGCTCCTTTGGGCAACCATAGCGGCAAACCTTGTCCTACTTTTTCCGAGAAAGTAAAGAGTTCTAATTCTTTACCCAGTTTGCGGTGGTCGCGTTTTTTGGCTTCTTCCAGTAGGGTGAGGTATTCTTTCAGTTCCTTGTCTTTGGGGAAAGTGATGCCGTAAATGCGGGTCAGCATCTTATTTTTCTCATTGCCACGCCAATATGCACCGGCTATGTTCAAAAGTTTAACAGCTTTGATAAATCCTGTGTCAGGAATGTGCGGTCCGCGGCACAGGTCGGTAAAATTACCTTGCCGATAGAAAGTAATTTCGCCGTCATTCAGGCCTTCTATCAGTTCTAACTTATACGGGTCGCCTTTTTCGGTAAAATAAGCAACAGCATCGGCTTTACTTACTTCGGAACGCTTGAAAGTGTTTTTCCGCTTGGCAAGTTCCAGCATTTTTGCCTCGATTTTTTCAAAGGCATCTTGGGTAAAGGTGTAGCCATTGAAATCGATGTCGTAGTAAAAGCCATTTTCAATAGCCGGACCGATACCTAATTTGATGCCGGGATAGAGGGCTTCCAGCGCTTCTGCCATCAGGTGTGCCGATGAATGCCAGAAAGTAGCTTTGCCTTCTGCGTCGTTCCATGTCAGCAGTTGCACGGTAGCATCTTGCATAATTGGGCGGGTGGCGTCCCATACCTCACCATTAACTTTGGCAGCCAGCACATTGCGCGCCAGACCTTCACTGATGCTTAGTGCGATGTCCATCCCGGAAGAACCTTGGGCAAACTCACGAACGTTGCCGTCGGGAAGTGTAATTTTGATGTTCATATCAGATAAAAAATTAAAAAGCGCTTGCGTACAACTGCAAGCGCAATGGACAAATTATTTACGGTACTATTTAGGGAAAAACTTGTCGCGAATAGCGCCTATCCGCTCCTGAGTTTTACCTGTTTTATCGTCTTCGTATTTATTGGCCAATTGCAGTGCAGGGCCGCCGATATTGCCGTAGATGCGTGTGTCGTCAGCATTAACAGGTACTAACTCGGCGCGATTGTGGTTTTTTATGCCACAAGAGGCAGCAGTCAGCAAAATAAACGTGAATAATGCAAAGCGAATTTTTTTCATTGTTATCAGATAATTGAGTTTACAAATTTAAAATTGTTGCGAACGAATGGCGGGCAACCCTGTATTGGCCATGTTGGTTGTTGCACGGCTCAACAGTGTTCCCGATTCATTGTAAAGTTCTGCCACCGCATTGACAATTGTTTTACCTGCACGGGTAACTTTTGAACGTGCGATAACTTTTTCGCCAACTTTTGCGGGTGCAAGAAAATCCACCGACAAATTTACCGACACATACAGATTTTCAAGTCCGTACAAGGCGACTGTCATGCCGACGATATCATCCAAAATTGCCGAGTGAATACCGCCGTGGAGCATCCCCGCCGGATTGGTCATTTCTTTGCGAACAATAAACTCGGCTTCCATTTCTCCCTGTTCCACCATTCTCAGCGTGCCATTCAGCCATTGGGTAAATGGCGGGACGGGTATCTCAGAAGCCGGACGTCCAATGTATTGTCGGAAATATTCCAGCATTACTTTTTTTGTGCAAAAATAATACAAACAAGGCGTTTTTCAAACCTGACAACAGCCTTTGATGAAGGCGATTTAGGTTGCTTGCCTTATACACAAGCCTGACAAATCTTGACGACCTGTCAGACTCATGTTGTTGATTTGCAAAAGTATATGCAAATGTTTCTTTGCAAGCCACCGAAATTTTGCATAAATGCTTCAGCCGATTATTTTTACTAAGGGAGCAAATCGGGTTGATAGATGTTTACTACTCCGTTACCTTCACAGGTTACAATTAATATGCTGCGGCCATTGGGGCTGTCTTGCGGTTTGATGTACAATACGCCTTCGGGAGCATCGCCTGTGGCAAGCAATTTTACAAATTGCGGTGCGGCAGGGTTGGTGATGTCGTACATGGCAACTGCATCGGCGCGTTCCAAGCCTACAAAAGCAATGGTGCGTCCGTTAATGAGAGCTACTGTAACAGCTTCGGGTTCAACGCCTTTGTCATCGCTGCGCAAATCGTCGTAGAGGTTGGCAGCAACGGTGCGTTGCTCCATGTCTTTTCCTACATCGCTAACTAAGGTAAGGGTATTAGCATTCCAAATGCTGAAAGAGCGTGCGCCAAAAGTGTAAATGATGTCATAATCTCCGTCTCCGTCTGTGTCTCCGTTTGCAGCGGTGGTGCGCAGGCGGCCGATGTTGGTCGGCAGACGCAGGTCGTTGGCGTTGGGGAATCGGGTAGGGTCTAAGCGGTAGTTGTTGTCCCCTACGCGGCGCTCTTCATTATAACCTGCATAGGCGCGTGCATCACCCTCGTTGGCAGTGATAACGTAGGGCGTGCCTCCAATGGTGAAAAAGGCAATGGCATCGGGTTGATAAAAGCCACGCACCGGCCAATTTTGGAAATTGCCCACCATATTGTCGCGGTCGCTGGCATCTATCTGGTTGTTTTCACCTGTGTTGTGGTCTTTGGTGCCAAGCGGAAAGAGCCCTGTAAAGGTGCGCGTAGTCAGGTCTATGCGTGCGATGGCATTGTTTTCCTGCAAAGTAACCCATGCAGTGCGGGAATCATCCGCAACGGCGATGTATTCCGGCTCCATGTCTTGTGCAAAAGAAGCATTTCTTCCGAAAACGCGCAGTCCTTGTTGTTCTAAGGCAGTGCGGTTACCTGCAAACTGTGAAAAATCTAGCGTAGTAACGGCATAATTCTGATTGACGGCAATGATAGAAACCGAACCGACAGGGTCAGTTGTATAGGCTTCGTTGGGCTCAGCCTCGTTAGCAGTGAGGATAAAATTACCATTGGGGCTGAACGTTACCATGTCGGGCAGTGCACCAACAGTAATTTGGCGGATGACTGAAAGATTTTCGGTATTAAAAACAATCACTCGTCCGTTATCTGTTTTAGCGGGGGCTTCTACGGCTGCTGCCAGCAAGCCGTTGCTGACGGCTACGCTGTTGATACTACCGCCACCCAGCGCGTTGATATCAATGGATTGGAGTTTTACGGGTGCAGCGGGATTGCGTAAATCCACTATGTCTATGCGCGAGCCGTTGTCGTTGTTGACCACAAACAAACGGTTTGTGCGCGGGTCAAAAGCGGCAATTTCCGAAGCGCCCAGATTGCCTAAATCAATTTGTCCTACTTCTTTGAACGAGGCAACGTCTTCTGCAACAGGGTCAATATTTTTATTGCCGCAGCCGTTCGCCAGTACCAGCATTGCGCTTATCAAAGAAAGAATAAAAAAACTTTTCATAAGTTTTGCAGATAAAATTTCTGCAAAACTATGAGGCACATGTTACCGCCTTGTTGAGGCAGAGTGAACGTTGCGTTATAAAGAAAGTTGCTTTCTTACCAAATCGAGAACGGCGTTAGAGGTTAGGCTGATATTCAGGCTGCGCTCCCGTGAAAGGGCTAATTTTTTGGCGATTACCTGTGTGCCGTCGGCATAACCAATCCATACCGTTCCTACGGGTTTTTCAGGGGTGCCGCCGTCGGGGCCTGCAATGCCTGTGGTAGCAATGCCGATACTGGCTTTGTAGCGCACTCGCACGTTTTCCGCCATTTGGCGAACGGTCTCTTCACTGACCGCCCCGTGTGCTGCCAGTGTTTCGGGTAGCACGCCCAATTGTGAAATCTTTACCTCGTTGCTGTATGCCACAATACCGCCTACAAAATAACGGCTCGCGCCAGCGTGTTGCGTAAACTGATGGGCAATGTAGCCGCCTGTACAACTTTCGGCAGTGGCAATGGTTTTGCCCTTCTCGAGCAGTAGCGCAGCTACGGTAGTTTCTATTTCGTCATCATCGTAGCCGTAGAAGTGTTTGCCGATAATGGCTACTACTTTTTCCGTTTCGCGGTTGATATCGGCCAGCAGGGCATCGCGGTCTTTGCCTATACCTGTGATGCGCAGGCGCACCTGTCCCATGCGCGGCAGATAGGCCAGTTTCAGATGCGGCGGCAGTGCCAGTTCCCATTTCTCTATCATATCGGAAAGCGTAGATTCGGGAATGTTAATGGTTTTAATCATCCGATGAATGATGTGGGGCGTTTCAAATCGTTCCTGCAACATGGGCAGCACCGCCTCTTTCATCATTTTTTTCATTTCATAAGGTACGCCTGCCATAGAAACGAACACCTTGCCGTGGCGCTCAAACCACATGCCCGGAGCTGTGCCAATCAGGTTTTGCAATACCTTACAGTTGGCCGGCACGTAGGCTTGTTGCCGATTGGTAGGTGTAACTTCACGTCCGCGGGCACTGAACAGGTGCGTAATGTTGTCTAATACTGACTGGTCAAATACCAGTTCCGTACCGAAATAATCTGCCAGTGTACGCTTGGTGACATCGTCTTTGGTAGGGCCTAACCCCCCCGTTATCAGAATGATGTCGGCCACTGCTTCGGCAGCCTGCAAGGCATTTATAATGGCACTTTGGCTATCGCCTATGGAGGTTTTGCGAATGGTACGCACGCCGATTTTATCTAACTCGGCGCTTATCCATTGAGAGTTAGTATCGGTTATCTGCCCGTAAAGTATTTCGTCGCCAATGGTGATAATTTCAGCAAGAACTTGTTTCATAGCTTATAATTTTTCAGGGCTTGAAATTACATCTTTCGGCAGATATGTCCATCAAATAGCGAAAACAGATGTGCCCTTGCAAGGAGTAGCTACTGGGTGGCAAGCGCGATATTCTAATGAAGAAGCCTTCCAAAAAAGGACCTCATAAAATTTTCGGCCTATGCACGCGCTTACAGGCGGGAAAATAATGCAAGTCGCAAAGTGATTTTGCAAAAGATGTTTTATGTAATTTGTTGGAGAACAAAATTTTAAATCTGACGGGTTTGGGATTCCCGTCAGGTTGGTAAGCTTCGGAGGTTTATTGAATAGTAATCTGCTTGTTGGTGCTTGTAACCTTTTTGTAGGGCAGTTGCAAGTACAAAATGCCGTTTTCATAGCGTGCGCTGATGGCATCTGCATTCACGTTGTCAGGTAATTTGAATGAGCGCTCCAGCATCTCGTGGTTGTATTCGTGCAAGATGTATTCCTTTTCCTGTTTGCCGTGCTTTACCTTTTTATCGGCTTTTACGGTCAGAATACCCTGATGCACACTGATTTCTATATCATCTTTGTCAAAACCCGGCGCTACGACTTCTATTTCATAAGCCTCGCCGTTTTTGCTGATGTTGGCAGCCGTGTGCGGTGCGATGGATATATGGTCGCCCAATGGGGAGCGGCCTAAAAATTCGTTATCACCAAAATAATGACCATAGCGCTCGCCAAAACGATGAAAGGGATTATTGCGGCGTGGGAATAGCGTTTCCATGCTGTTTATTGGTTTATTCAATGGCAATTTGACTATTTTTGTCTGTGAAAAAAATGACAAAAGTCATCTTGTTTAATTTTTTAACGGATGCCCACACGCCCGACAACCAGTTCTACACCAGTTGTTTGGGTTTGCGGAAAGTACATCAGTCGCACCCCTGCATCAAAAAGCAATTGAGCCATTCTGCCTACATTAAAATCCATCGTCAGGTCAATACCAATGGTTTGGTAGTTGGTGGTATGGTCGCCTGCGGCATAGTCGTAAAAGAGCATGGTTTTGATGCGTTGTAGGTTGGCAATCGGCCCCAGCGATATATCGGGATACCACAGGGGCATGCGGTACTCAATGGCGCTGCCGTAATACCACTTATGGCTTCGGTAGGCATAGCCGCGCGCAAACAGAATAGGGCTTGTAAACCGATAGTTGCTTTGCTGGTCGTATTGCATGGCACCGCGCAGGGTAAGGGCATGGTGGCGCAGTGCGCCCGGCAGGAAAATCTGCCCTTGTGTAGCAAACTGTCCGCCTTCAAAATCGCGGCCGGCGATTACCTGACGCGCGAAGGCGGCATAAGTAAAGCCTAACCTGCTCACAAGGTCGCGCTCGGCGCGGCGCAGAGTGGCGGCATAGCTGAAATTCAGGCTGCCGCTCCAGAGTTCACCGCTGCGAAAACGGTCGGCGAACTGCCCGCGGAAATTGCCTGTCTGCCTGTAAGAAGCCGATGCCCCCAGATGGGCACTTCGCAAAAAGCGCGAATTGGTCAGCACCAACGGGATGCGAGCGCCCAGCGTTGCTATATTTTCGGTAAACCGCAATTCGCTGACCTGATTGTTTACGCGCACATTGCCGCGGCGCTCAATACTGCTTAGGTTTATATCTATGACGGGATAGAAGCCCTGATAACTGAACTGCCCGAACCAGTTACCTGTTTGTTCGTTGGCATTGAACCGATAGCCGACCGTAGTAATGGCTGTACTCAACAGATTGCGGGAATAGAGGGCTACTTCCAACTGTTCCCAATTGTTGGGGTTGATAAACGGCGACCAACTGTAAATGTTGAACAGCTCGCTAAACCTGCCATACTTGCGCATAGGATAGCTCCGGCGCGGCGGATTTTTCAGTATTTGCTGTGTTTGGGCAAGTTCGGGCTCCTGATGCAGCAAAGGGCGGAAGTAATCGACAGGCATGGGTTTTACCTGCTCAAAGGGTATCCATAGAGCTGTATCGGTGGCAATGCGGGAGATATCCATGCCATACAAAGTAAAGTCGTTGAAATACAGGTATTTGCCATCGGGCGAAGCCTTGGGATGGTATGCGCCAAAGGGACGTGCCGTAACCTGCCAGCGTTTACCGCTTGACTTGTGCAGGGCATAAATATTGTCTATGCCACTGTACGAGGAATGGAAAAATACCCATTCTGCCGAAGCTGCCGGAGCGCCAATGTTTTCATAGCCAAAGGGCAGAAGGTCTTGTATAATATTGGTTGCTGTCGAAATGCGCGAAAGGGCAGTGCTGCCGTCGCTTTTATGTCGGAGGCAGAGCAGGTGTTGGCCGTCTGTGTCATAGCGTAGCATGGAGTACCGGAGGCTGTCGGTATTGGGCAGCCTTTGCAGCACTTCGCCGCTGCTGCTGTCCAGTATCAGAATTTGCTGAAAGCCGTTTTCTGCTACTTCTATGGTAGCTACTTGGTCTGCCTGTGGCGAAAGTGCCGCTGCTACATAGCGACTTTTTCGCGAAAGCGATTGCACTTTTCCTTTCTTCAAATCCAGCACCTTTACCACCTGATAATTGCGCATTTGCCAGCGCGGGTCAAATTCGTATTCTACCCATGTGGCTTTACCCGACTCAACGGAAAACATGCCGTTGTTTACTGCCAGCCCGGGCGTAAAAAGCACCTTTGCCTGTTGTAGGCTGCTGTTGGCAGGCATTTCCACTATTTGCAGAATATCGCTCATGCCTTGCCGCAAGGCAATTACGCGGCCGTCGGGCAGCGGTTGCGGAAATGAAAAGTCGGTATAAGTTGGTCTGCCATAGTGCTTGTGCCGCTTGGCAGGAAGGTTGGTCAATGGTTGTTCTTTGAACAGTTGCTGCTGCTGATTGCGCCAGAGGCTGTCCAATTCGCGATTCATGTCGCGGTAGGTAGCTATCAAATAGCGTCCTGTTACTTTGCGGATGCCATTACTGAACGTAAAGGGTACAATAGGCCATGCAAAAGCCTGCTTGGTAATGCGGTCTAATGCTTGTGCGCCTGCTTTGCGACGAAGGTAAGTGGTCAGGTGATAGCCCAGTACATAGTGGTCGGGTACGGCATCGCGGAACGAACGCTGATGCGCTTTGTGATAACCCCATCGGCTGCTGCTGAGCAATTGCGTGCGGTAGAGCAGGTCAAAGTTAGGCACTCTGCCTCTGCCCCCTGGCAGCATGAGTGTTTCCGTAACTACTGCATCGCCTTCAAAAAACCACCATGGAGCCGCCAAGTTGGCCACTGCCCCCAATCCGTTATAACCGCTTAACCAATAGACTAAACGGCTCAGCCCTGTTTTTGCTTTGTCGTATTGCACCACGTGGCGCATTTCGTGCACAGAAAGCAGTGAAAGCCAATCGGCGGTGCCAAAGTCATTGTTGTTTTGCGGTGGCATGGTAAAAAACTCCGAACGGCGCGGTGCCAGATTGACAAAGCCGTTGGTAAACGTGGTGCGATTTTGCAGCAAAATGCTGATGCGCCCGGGCTGCATGCCAAGGCTTCGCCCCACGGGGGCAAAAGTCTGTGCGCCCGGGTGGAGGAGGGCATTGAGCACATTGGCAGTCCGCTGCGCCTCCCGTTCGGCTTCGGCAGGAAAAATCAGCCTGAACTCAGGTGTTTGCAATTGTTGCCAGCGCACCGAAAACGGCATTTGCTGTACCAAAAATACATCTTGTGCACTAACAGACAGCACCCTGCCCGACACTAAGAGCAACAGACAAATCGGAAAGCGCAACATAGGCTTGCAGAAGAGTTTTAACGTGCTGGGGCAAACATAACACAAAATTTTCTCCGCTTTTGGGCATAGAAGTTTTAACACAAATTAGTTAAATTAGTTAATTATTTTGTCGTTGACCGTCTTACCTAAAACCATATGAAAAGGCTATCCTACACAATTTTGGCAACCTTGCTGGCTTTTGGCGCAGCAGCACAAAATGATATTGCACCAATTATGCTTGATGATATTCACTATTACATCAGCGACAGAGATTCTACCAATCGCTTTTTTATTAAGCATTTTGGTGCGCGCCCGATGGCACAACAACCAATCAACCCTTTTCAGTTTATTGATTTTCTGCTGGTGCGCCCGGGGCAGTCCACTATTAACGTGTCATCAAGAGGACCCTTTCCGGGTATGCGGGTGCGCGACCCCAAGCGCTGGAATCGCACGCAAATAGAACCTTCTCCCGACCTGCCGCCTATGTATGGCATGGACTGGCTGGCATTCAGCACCAAAAACCTCAAAAAGGCCATTGCTAAACTTAAAAAAGAGGACATCGTATTCATCAACGAAAATTTCAAGTTGCCCGGCGAGCCTTCTGTTAAAGCAGTGATACTGTGGGGGCCTGACTATAACCGCATTGTCATCGTGGAGCGCAAGAATGACAGCGGCATTACCCCTTTCGGCATTGACCACTTGCAATACATAGTGGAAGACTTGGAAGCTAATATTAAATTTTTCTCCGAAGTATATCAGGGGAAGGTTATTAATCGCAGTGAGCAGGTAGCCACTATGCTGGTGGGCGGTCATACGTTTGTGCTGGCCACTCCCGAAGGTATGGGGCTCGACCGAAGCAAGGTAGCCCGCCGCAGCCCCGATTTCTTCCGTTATGGCATTGACCATCTGGGTTTTATGTACAAAGACATACGCCCTGCCTTTGAAAATGCAAAAGCAAAAGGCTATACTTTTGCATTAGACCCTACTCGCATGCAGTATTATGATGCGCCCACGGTTTATACGTTTGCCATTACATCAACTCCTGACGGTATGCAAATGGAGATGTATCAAGAAGATGGACGCACTACCGCACGCACCAAATATCTTGACAGGTAACCATAAATGGCTTTTTCCAAAAAATTGTTACATTAAGCCGTTTAATTAGCAAATGATTGTATGCAGCAACCGTACCCTTGTCATTCCAAAAAATTAGAGGAATACCAAATCCTCGACACTTTAAGCAAGCCGGAGTTCGATCGCTTGACACAACTGGCTGCCCTCATTTGCGAAACCCCTATTTCACTGATTAGTATTCTGACAAACGAAAAACAGTGGTTTAAGTCCAAAATAGGAATAGAGATTGACAGTACGCCCATTGAATATGCATTTTGTAATCATACTGTTCGTCAATCAGATATTTTTGAAATAACGGACGCAACAAAAGACAAGCGGTTTGCCGATAATCCGCTGGTAACAGGTTCTCCTAATATTCGCTTTTATGCAGGCTATCCGCTGATAGACAAAAACGGCTTTGCGCTTGGTACGCTTTGCGTCATTGACCGGCAGCCGCGCAGCTTGACAGAATGCCAGCGCGAAGCCTTGCGACTGCTGGCTCAGGAGGCAATGGATGTTATACAATTGCGTGCGCACAAAGAAGTTTACCAAGAGTTTTTCGAGATTGTCCCCGAAATGCTTTGTATGGTAGATACACAAGGGCATTTTATGCGGGTCAATCCGGCATGGGAAAACATATTGCGCTACAAAAGCGAAGATTTGATAGATAAAAACTTATTATTATTCATCCATCCCGATGACATAGCACCTACCCAAGCGGCACTTGATGAGTTAGACAAGGGGCAAATTGTTAACGGCTTTGTAAATCGCTACCGCAGCCACGATGGCAACTATCGTAGCTTAGAGTGGAACGCCAGAGCTATCGGTAAAACCGTATTTGCTTCCAGCAAGGACATAACAAGAGAACTGGAGGCATGTGAAAATATGCAGCGCAGCGAAGAGCGCTACCGAATGCTGACCGAATTGGTTTCCGACTATGTATATGCTGCACGCATTGAGGGAGACCAACTTTATTTGGAATGGGTTTCAGACAATATGCAACGCGTATTGGGGTACTCTTTTGAAGAGCTCAAAGTACCCGGAACATGGGAAAGAATCGTGTGGAAGGAAGATTCCCAATACATTATCAGAGGAGAGCGCCTGCAAGACGGTGAAGAAAAAATCAATGAATATCGCGTTACTACCAAAGCCGGAGAAATACGCTGGATGCGGGATTACAATCGTATTGTCAGGCGAGAGAGTGATACAAAAGGCTACATTATTGGTGCAATAAAGGATATCACTACAGAAAAAGAGTCAGCAATAGCCTTGCTGCATACCAAAGACCTGCTCGAGCAAACCGGTAGAGCCGCCCGCATAGGAACATGGGAATTTGATGTAATTCGTCAGCAACTGAATTGGAGCGATGTAACGCGTATGCTGCACGAAGTGCCGCTGAGTTTTCAGCCTGATGTAGCCACGGCTATTAATTTTTACAAAGAAGGAGAAAGCCGTCAGAAGATAACAGAGGCTGTAAATAGAGCAATTAGCGAGGGAATATCTTATGACTTGGAACTGGAATTAGTTACAGCTGCACAAAGAGTTATCTGGGTGCGTACTATCGGTATTGCCGAGTGGCAAAATGGTAGATGTGTAAGGCTCTACGGTGCTTTTCAGGATATTGACGAGCAGAAAAAAATTCAGATAGCTCTTCAAAAAAGTGAGCAGATATTACTGCAACGCAATAAGCAACTGGAACAACTTATTGAACTGACCCAGCGGCAAAATGAGCGCTTGAAGGAGTACACCTACATCACCTCTCATAATCTGCGCTCTTCAGTAGCCAATATTTTGTCACTTTCCGACTTGCTTTACACAATGCCCAACGATGCAGAACTTCTCAATATGCTGCAATCGGTTACTCGCCAGTTAGACAGTACTATTTTTAAGATGAATAGGCTGGTGGATGTAGATAGCATCGCAGAAACCAATAAAAAAGAGCCTGTAAACCTATTAAACGCTATTGAGGACAATCTTGAATTGCTCCGCAACCGTTGTACAAATGATACCAAAGTCAGCCTTGCTGTTCCGCCGCAACTGACGGTTGCTGCGCTGCCGGCATACATAGACAGCATCTTGCATAACCTGTTGAGTAATGCGATGAAGTACAGCTGCCCCGACACACCTTGTCAGATAGATATACAAGCCTATGAAGAAGGTGATTTTGTGGTTATTGCAGTGGCAGACAATGGCGTAGGCATAGACCTGATGAAAGATGGCGATAAACTTTTCCGCATGGGTAGCCGCCTGCATACCGACAAGGAAGGAAAAGGGCTGGGGCTATTCCTCACCAAATATCAGATAGAAATTATGGGCGGCAGCATTGAGGTAGAAAGTACGCCCGGCAAAGGTTCCGTTTTCCGCGTATATTTACCGAAAACCTGATGACATGCACCGTTCTACTTTGCTGCACCTGCGGCTGCCGTTTTCTTTTTTCCTGTTGCCGGTTTTTCTTTTTTCCTGTGCGGTAAGCGCCCCTGCACTGATGCCTTTCCCTGCTGTCATTGCCTTTATTGCATGGCATGTATTCGTCTATCCTGCCAGTAACGGGTATAACTCTTACTTTGATAAAGACAAAGGTGCTATCGGCGGGTTGGAAAAACCGCCCCCTGTCAGCTGCGAGTTATACATAACCGCACTTTTATTCGATGCCGTGGGTGTTGCGCTGGGGGCGCTTGTCAGTTGGCAGTTTGCCCTTGCGCTGCTGGTCTATGGTCTGGTTTCCAAAGCCTACAGCCACCCCCGAGTGCGATTGAAAAAATATCCGATTGTCAGCCTGCTGACTGTTGGTATTTTTCAGGGCTTTTTTGTGTTTATCAGCTCTGCACAGGTGCTCACGGGCAAAGGCTGGGCAGAATTGATGACGGCGCAATGGCTGATTCCTGCTGCGCTTTCCTGTCTGATGCTGATTGGTTCTTACCCAATGACCCAGATTTATCAGCATGAGGAAGATGCCCGCCGCGGCGACCAAACCATCAGCCTTTTGTTGGGTATCAGGGGTACTTTTATTTACACAATGCTTGTGTTTACGATTGCTACACTATGTTTTATCGGCTATTTCCGACAGTATTTTTCACTCGTTGTTGCCATAGGTTTTGTGGCGGCTCTTTCACCGGTGCTGCTGTTTTTTTTGTGGTGGATGCGGCAGTCATTTGCTTCGCCCGCACGTGCTGATTTCAAAAATACCATGAGACTCAATCTGCTATCGGCCATTTGCCTGAACGGATTTTATCTGGTACTTTGGGCAATGCAGTGATGCCATTGTAAGCGATGAAAAATAAGTAACGCGAATTGCACTTGTATTGTCTGTACACCAACTGAGCACGCGAAGAGCGTTCTATTTCAAAGTACCTATAAAGCTGCTACCACTTTCTCTTCTTCGGTGTAGAGCAGCAGTGCACGCACGGGGCGGTTGGCATATACAGGAATTTGTGCAATCAGGCGGGCATATCCTCTGATTTGCTCGGCATGTTTTTGCTGCAACTCAATGCCTGTTTTGTAGTCAAGAATGGTGATTTGTTGCGGGTCTATCACCAGTCGGTCGGGGCGGAGGGTCTTGCTGTCGCACTCGCCTTCTTTTTTAGCAATTAACTCTTTTTCGTTGAGAACTACGCGCCCGGGCAGCACTTCAAACAGCGGTGCAATTTCGGGCAAAGCCAGCAACTTGAGCATTTTCTCCTGTAAAATGGCTTTTTCCTGTGCGGTAATCAGCCCTTCATGCAGCAGGGCAGCAGCGGCCAGCGGTACATCTGCTGCATAGCGCACTTTTTCAAAGGCATAGTGCAGCAGTAAACCCTGTTTGCGGGCATCGTACAATGCCTGAATGTCAATGCGATTCTGACCTTCACCCTTGTCGCTGCGTCTCATGCGCAGTTTATCGCGGCTTTCCGTGCTAAGGAAGGTTGTCATCGTGTAGGATTTTACATCAGGGGCAGTAACTTTTCGCTGTACGGGAGCGGTTTCTTCGGCAAACAGATAGCGCACCGAGTCGTTTGCCACTATCTTGTTGGCTGCCATCTGTTCGGCAAAAGCCAGCAAAAGTGCACTGACATTGCTTGGCTTCTCGCCGGATTTTTGTGCTTTGCCAATGATGTAAAGCCGATTTTCAGGTCTTGTCAAAGCTACATACAATACATTGAGTGCATCGGTGAGTATAGCCTGTTTTTCCAACAGGAAATAATCGGCAAAAGAAGTCTGTTCCAGTTTTTGTGTAGCCGGCACCCAAAGTGCGGGCAATTCGGGAGCAAGTTGCTCGTTACGCCAAGGTATCCAAATATACGACTTGCCGTCGGCAGTAAGTTTCCAGTCGGCAAAAGGCACTATCACAATCGGGAATTGCAGCCCTTTGGCGCTGTGGATGGTCATCAAACGGATGGCATCTTCCCCCGAAGGAGGCATGGAAACCGAAATTTTATCGGCTTTTTTGCTCCAATATTCCACAAAATCAGCCAGATTATTGCTGCGGTTTTGGCTGAAAGCCAGCAGTTCATCCAGCAGTCTTTGCAGGAAAATCTGCTCGGAAGGGTCGTCGTTCAACTCAAAAATACGGATGAGCTCCTCGCCAATTTCGTACAGCGAAAGATATTGCAAAGCCCTGAAAATAAGACGTTTACCAAATCGGTCGCGAATGAATTGCAGAAATTCGCTGACACGCGGCTTTTTGGCATTTTCCGCTACTTCGCGGTGCGTTTCGCCTGAATAGTCGCCGTTTATGCCGTCAATTTTCAGGTGTTTGTAGAGAAAATACAGTACTTCCGACTTGATAATCGGGTTAAGCGGCTGCACCATAATCTGCATAAAGCCGACAACGAAACGCACCCGTGCCGAATTGCTGATGAGCAGCGACTCCGGCGAAACAACGCGATAGCCCGCCTCTACCAGCCTGCCTGCCAGTTCTATAGCCGCCCGATTGGTACGACAGATGATAGCAATTTCTCCCGGGCGGAAACCATCGGCTACTGCCCGATTGATAATTTCTTGACAGGTTTGGAATGTTTTATCGGCATATGCTGCCGCTTTTATCTTGTGGTCTTCTCCCAGCAATAGCAGTTCCACATGTCCGGTTTCCTTTTTACGCGGCTGCTGTCGGCCTTTTTCATAGTAGCGCGGCAGATTGGGGTACTCGGCACTGAACTTTTCTATTGTCCAATCAAAAAGTTCATTGTTGAAATTGACAATAGAAAAAACGCTGCGAAAGTTGTATTCCAAATGATACGGTTGATAATATTGCCTAAAAACGCCGATTTCTTCTGCAATAGGCGAATCGGGCAGCACGGTGGGGACATCGGGCAGTTGCACCATCAGCTCGGCATTGCCACCGCGCCAGCGGTAAATGGATTGCTTAGCATCACCTACCACCATGTTCGTATATTGACCGCTTAATGCATTGGTTATCAATGGAATCAGATTGTGCCATTGCATTTGTGAAGTATCCTGAAACTCATCTATGAGCAGGTGATGATAGCGTTCACCCATGCGTTCGTAGAGATAGGGCACAGGCTCCGACTCAATGATGCGGTTAATCCGATAGTTAAACTCGCTGATATGCACTTTGTTGCGCTCCAGCATGAGCATATCTACTTCGCGGCGCAACTCGCCTAAAACGGCCAACTGATAGATGCAGCGCAGCGCCAGTTTGGATTCGTTATAAGCCATCAGATGTTGGTCGCGCAGGTGGTCTATCTCATAAAAAATCCAAGTTAAATCATCTGCAATATTTTCAATCGCTTGTTTGTCGTAGGCTTTTGCCTTGGTTGAAGTCCATTTGCCGGTACGGACGTTGTTGCGTGTAGTATCACTTGCTCCATTAATAAATGCCGTAAAGTCTTTTTCGGATAGTTTACGGAAATAGGATAAAATGCCGCGACTGCCGCCTGCCAGTGCCTCATCGCCAATTTGGTGTTGTTTTATCAGGCTGATGGCTTTCTTTCCAAGTTCAAACAGTTGATTTTCAATGTTTTGACAAAAAATATGCAATTGATTATGCATGTGTGAAAACCGCTCGAGAGGAATTTGCGACAGCAGTTCCACTATTAAGCGGCTGTCTTCTTTGAACAAATGTTCACCGAATTCTATCAATACCTTGTCGGCATGCCATCGCCTGCCTCCTTCGGTTTCTTGTCGGGTAAATCCTTGCATCAGGCGCGTCAGTGTGGCATCGCCGTGTGTGCCCACACGCTCCAGCAGGCGATTGACCGCCGCTTCCAACAGTTCATCGGCTTCCAACTCTATTTCATAGTTATAGGGCAGGTCTAAGTCTTTGGTGAAAGACTGCACTACGCGGTTGTTGAAGGAATCTATGGTGCTTACCGAAAGGTCGGAATAGTGGTGTAGCATGTGCGTGAAGGTAGCTGTTGCACGGCTGTGTACTTTTTCAACCGTCCAGTTCCCCGCAGGATACTCGGCAGATATTTCCGCAGTGAGTTCGTCCAGAAAGGCAGAACTTGTACCTTCGGGCAACTCACTGATTTGCCGCAAAGCGGAAATAATCCGCTCTTTCATTTCCTTGGCAGCATCTTTGGTAAAAGTTATTGCCAGAATATGCCGATAATAATCGCCTCTGAAAAATTCGCCGTTGGCAGGGGCAGCCAGTGCCAACTTCAGAAATTCCTTAGTCAGCGTGTAGGTCTTGCCCGACCCGGCAGATGAGCGATATACCTTGAATTGAGCCATGGACTGTAATGGATGAAGCGGTTGAGCAAAGTTCCTTTTTTGAACACTGATTTCAGGCGAATAATGCGAGTTTACACAGATTTTTCTTTCTTATTAGCGTTTATCTGCATTATCCGCCGGAATCTGACTACCTTATGTCCATGCGTTTTATACAACATCGCAATTTTTTCATAAACCATTCAAAATCAAATATTTAAACCTGACAGGTGTTTTAGACCTGTCAGGTTTACCACATCAATTACTTACCTACTTCCCACTCAAAAATGCCGAAATATCCTTATCCAACTGCACCAACGAAGGCTGGTGAATATACATCATGTGCCCCGATTCGTAGTAGGTCATGCGGATATTGTTGCGCAGCGAAGGGTCTAAAAACATGTGATGAATCGTATAGTCGGTGGCAAAGTACGGCGTGGCAAGGTCGTAGTAGCCATTGGCAATCAGCACGCGCAGGTACGGGTTCTTGCTGATAGCCTGCCGCAGCGTTTCCGATACGTTCAGGTATTGGTTTTGCACATTGTTGTAGTTCCAAGGCTGCACGCGCCCTGTCAGGATTTCGTAGGGCAAATCGTTTTCATATTTCAGCTCGCGGCGCACGTAGTCGTTGATTGCCATAGTATAAGGTCCGTAGATAGCCGCATTATAGCTGGGGTCAAACTCGTTGGTTTCGCCTGCGTAGTCATAGTCAAAGCCTGTAATTCGCCCGTCTAACCTACCGACTGTTTTGCGTTCGCGGCGCAGCAATTCTTTGCAAAAACGCTGAATGTTGATGCGCAAATTGGTTTGTAGTAAATATTCTACGCTTAGTCCTGTAAATTTGCTCAACTTTTCGGCAATGGCTTTCTGTTCTGCATCTGTCAGGCGGTCGCCTTTCATCAATGCCAGCGTGTACTCGTTCATGGCAAAGTTTTCCACCTGCGGCAACAGCGTTTTCAGGTCGGGAAATTCGCTGCCCAATTGCTTGTGATACCATGCAATGGTTGCATAAGTCGGCAGAAACAGCGCGTAAGGCAGGTCGTTGCCTTTTTCAAAGCGGGCAGTCTGAAAGTTCATGATGGCAGAAATGAGAATCAGCCCGTTGAGATACATGCCGTGGCGGTCTTGCAAATAGCCGCTCAACCCTGCGGCGCGGGTAGTTCCGTAGCTCTCCCCTGCCAGATATTTGGGCGAATGCCAGCGTTGGAAGCGTGTTGTCCATAGGCGAATAAAATCGCCCACGGCGGCAATATCTTCGTTATATCCCAAAAACTCTTTTCTATCCACGCCTTCCGCAGGGCGGCTGTAGCCCGTCATCACGGGGTCAATAAACACCAAATCGGTATCATCTAACCATGTGTGCGGGTTGTCCACAATTTGGTAGGGCGGTGCAAGTGCTTCGCCTTTATCGCTCATCAGGATGCGCTTAGGCCCGGCAGTGCCCATGTGCAGCCACACCGACGAAGAGCCGGGGCCCCCGTTAAAGGTGAATGTTACGGGGCGAGTGCGCGTATCGGCAACACCTTCTTTGGTATATGCCATGAAGAAAATATTGGCACGGGCTTTCCCGTCTTCTTCGCGTAGCGTGAGGTAGCCTGTTGTTACCTTGTAGCGCAACGGCTGTCCGTTGAGTGTAATTTGATGCTGCGTTACCGAAAGCGGCATATCAGGAGCCGGCGCGGCTTTGGCTTTGTCTTGTGCTGTTGCAGACATCGCCCCGAAGCAACAAAAGGCGAGCAGCAGCATGTGTTTTGCGTTTTTCATATGCGTTAAAGACAGATGTTTATCAATCGGCAATATAGTAAGCAGTTAAGTAAATTGAATCACATTTCAACATGTCCCTGTTGCACGCCTTTTGCACCCCCGATAAGAAAATTATCATTCTTTGTGAGTATGATGAGGCATGGAACTTTAATGAAGGTTTGGCAAGGGTAAAAAAGACGGCAAATGGGGCTTTGCCAATAAAAAGGACACTTGGTTGTGCCTTGTTTATATGATGATACATTAGACCTTTTGTTTGCTGATTATCAGCAAGTTGCTTAAATTTGCTGATAAATCCCATCAGATTTACATAAACATGGCAAGTATTTTTTAATTTAAACAGCGATAAAAAATGCAAAGCCGCTACGGGCTTAACTCTCGCACAATTTGAAGCCTCAGCAGAAGTTTTCAGCCAATACTGCAAGCCCCAATCAGGTCATTAGTATTCCAAACCACCTGTTTTTACCAATCCCAAAAAGGCGCTTTTCTTCGTGTTGCACTATTTAAAGTCCTATCCAACACCGGAAAATATGGCTTTATATTTTGACATAGATATAAGCACGGTTTCTGATTATCAGCTTAAAAGCAGTCTTAGAAGTGCAGAATGTTTTTGTAAGTAAAGTAGATTTAGGTTTTCAAGGTATCAAAAGTCTGATATGTAATGCACGGGTTGTGATACCTCATAAAAAGCCTAAGGGAAAACCCTTAGATGCTTTTGAAAAAAAGGGATTAATAAAATATTTTCAAGTTTTAGAGTAAAAGTAGAACATATTATAGCAGGTTGTAAGCATTTTTTGGTAAATCAGACCAGAAGCAGAGGGAAGCAAAAAGAGCAGATATTAGAAAATTTCCAATGAACCGCAGGCTTGTACTAATTACAAATTAAAATTTTCAAGCAATTGATTTTCAGT